>OZ246962.1:1650000-2055000 GCA_965232255.1 Endozoicomonas sp. | reverse complement strand
CGTTGCGGAGAAATCCGGCTTCATCAATACTGGCCTGAAAAAAATGCTTAGCGTCACTCCGGCGGCATTGCTGACTCCCATGCTGGTTCTGGTGGCTATTGTTAGCCATACAGCGGCTGATGCCGGTTATGTACTGGTTATTCCTCTGGGTGGCATTATCTTCCATGCTGCCGGGCGTCATCCGCTGGCAGGTATTGCCGCAGCTTTTGCTGGTGTTTCCGGTGGTTTCTCGGCCAACTTTATTCCATCCAGTGTTGATCCGTTATTGCAGGGCTTCACTCAGTCCGCCGCGCAGATTCTTGATCCAGCCTACCAGGTGAACCCTCTGGCTAACCTGTACTTTACTGGCGCATCCAGCATCATCGTTATCGCCATTGTCTGGTACATCACTGACAAAGTGATCGAACCACGGCTGCAACGCACGGCAAAACTGGACGACGATGTTGAGCATGCCCCAGACTTGGGCTCCTTTACCCCGGAAGAAAGCAAGGCATTTAACATTGCCGGTCTGACCATGCTGGCTGGCCTGGTTCTGTTGGTTGCTGTCGTGTGGCCTGAGGACTCGCCGCTGCGCTCGCCAAACGGCGAGGTTACGGCATTTAATGCGCCGTTGATGCAGTCCATCGTGCCACTTATTTTCTTGTTGTTTGTGATCCCCGGCATTGTCTACGGCAAAGTGGCCGGTACGTTCAAATCACCGAAAGACACCGTCCATGCCATGAGTGACACCATGACCACCATGGCGTCTTACATGGTAATGTCGTTTTTTTGTGCTCAGTTCCTGTACGCTTTCTCTCAGTCCAACCTGGGGACCGTGCTGGCATTAAGTGGCGCTGAGGTACTTCACACTATGAATCTGCCCGGTGAGATCACTATCATTGGCATGATTCTGTTGACTGCGGTCATCAACCTGGTGATTGGCTCGGCGTCAGCCAAGTGGGCGCTGATCGGCCCGATCCTGGTGCCCATGCTGATGGCCGTTGGCATCTCACCTGAGCTGTCCCAGGCGGCTTACCGTGTAGGTGATTCCACAGCCAATATCATCACACCGCTGATGGTCTTCTTCCCACTGGTGGTGGTTTACTGTCAGCGCTATATCAAGGATACCGGCATTGGTTCCCTGTGCTCCATGATGATGCCCTACTCCTTGGCTCTGCTGGTTGGCTGGAGTATCTTTTTGCTGGCTTACTGGGCGCTGGGTCTGCCATTGGGCTTGCAGTCGACTTACACCTATCCGATTTCCTGAGAAATTCTGATCCACAAAAAAGGGGCCAACGCCCCTTTTTTATATATCAACTTTTATACATCAACTTCTTTATGCATCAAGTGCAACTTCTTATCAGCTTGTTGATCAGACTGTAACTGGCACCAAAACAATAGTACCAATAATAACCGTAACCAACCCCGCAACAACGGGAACAGCTGTCCGCTTAACCACTTCCAAGGGACTCAGTCTGGCCATACCAGAAGTTGCCACCACAACGCCAGACACTGGCGACATGGTGCGTCCAAGGTTGGATGCTTGCAGCATCGGGATAATCAGAAACGCCGGATTCAATCCCATCTTGGCAGCCAATGCCGGAGCCAGTTCCACAAAGGCATAAAATGGTGCATTACCGGAACCAGTAGCAATGGCAGCAGCCACAGTCAGCGCCGCGAGCAATAGCATCAGGGCAATACCGCCGGCACCGGCTGCATCGGCCATACTCAGCAACGCATCAATCGCTCCTACAGCCAGTAGCCCTTGAGCAAAAGTACCCGCAGCCACCAACAGCATTACCACGCTTTTAAAAGCATCGGCCATACCCTGATAGCAGCTTTCCAGATTGATCAGAGCCTTGCGACCATCAAAACGGCTAACCACAAAATCCACCAGCGCACCGATGACGATGGAGAAGACCACGATGGTGTAGATATTCAGTTTCAGGCCAGGGATGGTACGACCATTAAAGATGAATACGCCAATAATGGGCAAAAATGGCAGTAAAGCATAGAACGCTGGCGCATTGGCTTCAATCTGCGAGATATCCACACGCTCCATGGGTGTGTTTTGCTTTTTATCCAGATACTTGTTCCAGAAATAAGCAGTTGCCGCCATGACAATGATGGCGCATATGGAAACCGGCAACACGGTTTGCACGGCAAAAACATCCAGGGCCATACCCGATTTTTCTGCCGCCAGCACCACGTCACCAGAGGTAGGGGAAAGAATGATCGCTGCCGGCGAAGCACACACCGCGGCTGCTGCCGGACGGGAAATGCCCATGGCTGTCATCATGGGATACAAGGTTGCCATCAGCAACACACCAAGCCCGGCAGCAGAACTCACCGCCAGCGACATCAAGCAAGCTACCAGATAAGCGGCCACCAGCAAAACGTACGGAGAGTTAATACCCGACAGCGGTCGCGAGAACTGCTTGACCACCATATTATTAGCGCCAATGTGGGTCATATAAGTGGCAAAACCACACAACAACATGATCTGCATGCCCAGACCACCGCCATTTTTGCGCAGGTTATAGGAGATAAACTCAAGGGCATCAGTGGCAAAATTTCCGGTCGAAGGGACGGACTCAGGCAACAATGTCCTCCCCATGGCGCCCGCGATCAGCAACAACAAAATGCCAGCGGTAAACAATACGCCGGTGGGCCGGTACTCCTTAATGATAAAAAAACCAACAGCAATGGTTACCACTAAACCAATCAACAATTCCAGCATAATCATTCACTCATTCAAAAAATCCGAACCATCCATCGGCTGTTAATCGCCGATCAAAAAACATCCAGAAAGCCCATGTGAAAAGCCGCCAATGTACGCAAAGCCCCGCTCGATGACGAGAAAAATTCGATGAAATACTGATCTGGCGCAATTTTTCTTCATTAACTGTCCGAACTTTCACCTATGCTTGCTTGTCGAAAATAAGTAAAGAGGGGCGGCCGGACATGTTCAATCTGACCAGCATCATTGCAGGAATGACCCCCACCTACTGGGCTCTGGCTGTAGCGTGTTTGCTGTTATGGGTGGCAAGTATCCATTTTGCCGGCGTGGTTACCGAAAAGCGCTGGGGAGACCGGGAGACTGGCGCACTGGCTGGCTTTTTCATTCCCGGCTTTTTGCTTATTGCCCTGCTTTATCTATGGTGATTATCGATGGTGAGCCCCTGTCGCTACGGATGTGGGAGCATTCTCTGCATCGCCCTGCCCTCATGTTATTAAAGTTCATCTGCCGTATATTTGAAAAATTGCCCATCTCCGACCAAGCTTAAACCGATCTTCCGTCGCTTCGACCCTTGAGCTTGCCAAATTCATCGTCGTCCCGCTGTCCTCTCTCTTTCTAACCCGCAGTATGAGGTGTGCATCCATGGCTGACACATCCCCCGCAAAAGCCAACTCCACCAAGCTGACTGTCTTTACCCTGGCGGTAATGAACATTGTCGCCGTAGTCAGCCTTCGTGGGCTGCCGGCGGAAGCAGAGTATGGACTCAGTTCCGTGTTCTACTACATCTTTGCCGCTATTTTCTTTCTGATCCCGGTTTCTCTGGTGGCGGCGGAATTGGCCACGGGCTGGCCAGAAAAAGGCGGCGTTTTTCGCTGGGTTGGTGAGGCCTTCGGGCCAAAATGGGCTTTTTTGGCCATGTTTATGCTATTTGTTGAGGTCAGCGTCTGGTTTCCCACCGCACTAACCTTTGGTGCTGTTTCCCTGGCCTTTATCGGGCCGGACCAGACCTGGGATCAGATGTTGTCAGCCAACAAATTCTTTGTATTAACGATAGTGCTGGCTATCTACTGGCTCGCCACCTTTATTGCCTTTCGTGGCGTGGAGGCATTTTCCACCGTCTCCAAGTGGGGCGGCATAATCGGCACAATCATTCCGGCAGCTATCCTGGTGGTGCTTGGCTTTAGTTACCTGGGCAGTGACCAACCCGTGCATATCGAACTGAAATGGAGTGATGTGATACCGAACTTTTCCAACTTCAGTAATGTGGTTCTGGCGGCCAGTATCTTCCTGTTTTATGCCGGTATGGAGATGAACGCCATCCACGTCAAAGACCTGGACGACGCGGCAAAATCCTACCCGGTAGCTATTGCCATTGCCTCCATTGGCACGGTGGCCATTTTTGTTCTCGGCACGCTGGCCATTGGTTTTGTTATCCCGCAAGCGGAAATCAATTTAACCCAATCGTTACTGGTGGCTTACTACGATATGTTCAAGTGGGCGGGGATTGGCTTTCTGGCACCGATCATGGCGATCTGTCTGGCCATAGGCGTACTGGCTGGCATCGTCACGTGGGTAGCTGGTCCCTCTTCCGGTTTGCTGACGGTGGCCAAAGCGGGTTACCTGCCACGCTTTTGGCAACACACCAACGGCCATGATATGGCAACCCACATCATGTTGTTTCAGGGCATACTGGTGACTGTGCTGTCCATCCTGTTTGTAGTGATGCCTTCGGTGCAGGCGACCTACCAGATACTTAGCCAGCTAACAGTGATTCTCTATCTGATCATGTACCTGCTGATGTTTGCCGCCGGTATCTATCTGCGTTTCTCCCAACCGAACCGCCCTCGCCCCTACTCCATTCCCGGAGGCAAGGTGGGGATGTGTGTGGTGGGCAGTATCGGTTTTATTGGTTCATTGATTGCCTTCCTGTTCAGTTTTATCCCACCAGACCAGATTGCCATTGGTAGCCCAACCACTTACGTGCTGATTCTGGTTTTGACCACGATCTTCTTTGTCGTACTGCCCTTTTTGATCTACTTCGCTCGCAAACCACACTGGAAGGATCCAAATTCTGACTTCGCGCCATTCACCTGGGAAATAGAGGGCACTCATCCGGGCATCCCCAGTGACTCTGGTACCCATACTTCGCATCTAACGGAAAAACATTTCAAAGGGCAGAGTAAAACCGAACGTGATGGAGCCAAAAAATGACTTACTCCAACGACCAGTTACAGACTCTGGCCGACGAAGCAGTGGCCCTGGGCCGTAAGTGTCATGACGGCGCCAATGCCAATTACATCCCATTTCTGGCTAGCGTACCTTCAGATTTGTGCGGCTTATCTATCCTCTGCTGCGATGGCACACTGATTCACAGCGGCGACTGCGATTATGGTTTTGCCCTGGAGTCCATCAGCAAAGTCTGTTCCATGGTGTTGGCCATGGAGCAAAAAGGACTGGAAATGGTGCGGGAAAAAATCGGTGCCGAACCTACCGGGCTGCCCTTTAACTCAGTTATGGCGCTGACCACGCACCATGACAAACCCCTGACGCCGCTGGTCAACGCTGGTGCTATAGCTACGGTCAGTTTTCTTGATGCGCCGGACAAAGAGTCCCGCTGGCGCATGATTCTCAAATTCCAGCAGCAAATGATGTCCGAAAACGTCACGCTTTCAGCCGAGGTCAATCAGTCGGAACAGGATACCAACTTCCATAACCGTGCCATTGCCTGGTTGCTCTACGCTGCCGGTAACTGCTTCAGCGATCCGATGGAGGCTTGCGAAGTCTATACACGCCAGTGCTCGACGCTGGTCACTTGCGACGACTTAGCCACTCTGGGAGGAACATTGGCCAATAATGGCGTCAACCCCATTACCGGCAAACGAGTTATTAGTCCTGAAAATATCGCACCCTCCCTGGCTGAAATGACCATGGAAGGGATGTATCAGTTTTCTGGTGACTGGGCTTTTCTGGTAGGGCTGCCAAGCAAAAGTGGTGTTGGGGGCGGGGTGGTGTCGGTGGTGCCAGGAAAAATGGCCATCGCTGGCTTTTCACCGCCGCTTGATGAAGTAGGCAACAGTGTGCGGGCCATGCAGATGATACGTCATGTGGCCAACCAGCTGAATCTGAACATCTACTACCCAAAGTGACCTCTTGCCGATTTTGCCATCAGGATAGCAGGCAATACTGGTCGTAACCCTGTTGGCAAAATATCAACTTGAAACTATTTCCTTATACTGAAGTCCAACCAGTTTGACTGGTTGCCAACTCAATCCAACTCCTTAAATAAATACAATCACGACCACTTGCAACGTACCTGACTCTAAATCGTCGGATCTAACGATCCGGCTAGTCAGAAGTGGTCCGATCACCAAGGGAAATCAATATGGACATTACTTCTAGCGAATGGCAGGCAGACTACCGCCATACACTGCCGACAAAGAGAGATCCAGCAACTTACCAACTCCCCAGCCAGCCATTGCCAACCACAGGGCTGAAGACGGACAGAGCGCAAATTGACAAGCAGCTTCCTCCCCCGTTAGTTCAGAGATCCATAGCATTTGCACATCTGGCTGACCCACTTCTTGGTAATTGCCTCGCCAATACTGGTAGCACAAGAGCGATGTCATCAACCGGGTTGGTCATGGACCATGACAGTTGGTTGCAGTATCTGCAATCATCAACAATCCCGGTTTCACCAACAACATTGGCGATGGTTGAGGTCGCCAGAGAGCGGGTGATGCCCTTTGGACAACTGATATTTGTTGTTGAACCTTCTCTGGGATTTGGTGATTTGAATCTTTACATTGAGTGCATTCGCTGCTTCAAGCGTCTCTCACCGAACACCATCCAACGGATTGAATTTACCGGTGATAGCTGGATGCTGGAGACGAAGCTTGCCCCGCTAATCTCGGGTTTTTCGCAAAACGACACAGACCCGGCAAAGCCATCAGGCTGCGGCAAAATATTCGGAATTGATTATATCGTTACCGATAAAACCACCGACGTCGGCGCTGATGCTTTATATGTTTATACGGTTAACGACTCCGAAAACAAGCTGCCACCCAATTGTCAGTCAATCCAGATCGTGAACTATCGCTGGTTCAGAACCTACAATTTTCGCGAAGATGGGATTGTTCTTAACCAGGAAAACCATCTACCGGTCTATCCCTGTGAAATCACAGCCGGAATCACCTCAATAAACGAACTACACACAGTGATGGTGCAAAGTTTTGAAGAACTCAGCGCTAACAGCAAATACCATTTATACACGTCGCCGCCAGCGGTAGCCTCGTTATTAGGAAATATTCTCAGCCAGGCAGCTGCAGACAAAATTCATCTCGCCTTCTGTTACCACAGTGATGGTATGACCTATCAGCAATACCGCTTGTATATACAGGCAGCATTGAAGTGCTTTGGCGAAAAACCCATTATTTTTATTGTCCCCAACGTTTGTCTTCCTCTGCAACCGACCTATTTATCTGCCAAGGGCCAAAAAATACTGGCCACTGATGTAAACGTTGAATTTATCGACACGACAGTGCTCAGTGCCGGAACAGTGATTAACCTACAAAAAAATAACCAGGTAACAGTGATTAACACTGACATGTTGCCCAAGCGGGTGGTTGAGCTAATCGGGCTGTTTTCCACTTTGCCCGGTTTCGGACCCGGGGCCAGTACAGCCAATCTTTTTGAGTGCCTGGGCATACCGTATCTCGGGAAGCACGGTCATGAAATCACCACCGCCGGTGATAGCGCTACTGCCCAGCGCTGGTGGTTCATCAACTGTGTCTTTGAATTTCAGATGTCTGCCCTACATGAGGTTATTGAACTCTTCAAAGAGTCGAGTGATGTCGATAAGCGGTGCATCCTTGAGAATTGGTTTGATTCCAAACCGGGCACTATAACGGAACCACGGAACAAAGACTGCATTGCATCCACGTTTCTGCACCACTTTTTCCAATGTACTGATGTAGCTATAGAATTCATCGAGCTGACACCAGCACAAAGAACGGATTACATCGATCGTCTGCTTGCTGATGACTCGCTGCTCAAACAATACATTACCTACTTGCATAATGAGAGCGTTACCATCATTGCTGATTATTTGCTCAGCGCAACGGACCCGAACGGTGAGTTTCGCAAGCATGCCAAAATACTACAGGCAAAAGCCCTGAATCCGGTGAATAATACGCTCCTTGAAGCAATTAAAAGACAACTGTCTGTAAAATCGGCATTGGCGGCAATCCAGCCATTCTTGCCATCAATACTTCAGACACGTTTCACCTGGAAATAACAGCATTCGACACATCGTCCAAAGTGATGCTCTCATCCGGTATCAGCCGCCTCGTCCCGGCTCAGCTATTTATGCTGCCACTGTTCGCTACACAGGCTGCTTTGCCTGACATATCGTCGGCTACTGCCGCAATTTTCCTAACAGATATAAACGACAAAGTAACAACGTGATTTTTTTGAAAAAATATCGCTCTTTAGTTCAACTGTCGTGAAGGCTGTGCCATTATTGTAGGGTTTTTTTACTTCAAACCTGTTACAAGCAGGATCCATCTTGGCCAGATGATCTTTTGGCCAGAAAACCACGGAAACCGTTACCGATATGAAGAAGGTTATTCAAATTTCCGCACTGGCTGCGGCCGTAATGTTGGCCGCCGGTTGTCAGGAGAAAGCTACCGAGGCTCCGGTTGCGGTGGCTCAGGTTGAAATGAACACTGATGACCAAAAAGCAGCCTATGCTATTGGTGCGTCCATCGGCAGCTTTGCCAGCCAGACTCTGAAGCAACAGGAAGAACTCGGTGTCGCCCTTAATCGCGATTTAGTGCAAGCTGGCTTACTCGACGCTCTGCTCGAACAAGTACAAATGAATGAAGAAGAGCTGGGTGCCGCCCTCAGAACGCACGAGCAAAAAATGAACACCATTGTTCAGGAAAAGGCCAAGCAGCAGCGTGAAGAGACCCGCAAAGCCGGTACTACCTACCTGGAAACCAACGCCGCCAAAGAGGGCGTGAAAGTCACCGACTCCGGGCTGCAATATGAAGTGATCAAGCAAGGGGATGGCGCCAAGCCCACTGCGGCAGATACCGTCACCGTGCACTACACGGGCACCCTGATCGATGGCACTGTTTTTGACAGCAGCAGAGAGCGTGGCCAGCCAACTACCTTCCCACTGTCCAACGTTATCCAGGGATGGACTGAAGGACTGGCCCTCATGCCCGTGGGCTCACAGTATCGCCTGACCATTCCTGCTGAACTGGCCTACGGTGACCAGGATTTGGGCGCGATCCCAGCCGGTTCTGTACTGGTTTTTGACGTCGAACTGCTCGACATTGCGAAGCCAGAAAAAGAAGAAGCCAGCAGCAAGGCAGCCCCAGCCGATCAAAAGCCGAAGAGCAAATAAATAACGGACTTTTAACCACAGTGGGCAGTTATACGGCCCACTTTGCCTGACTTATGAACCTGATCTCGATATTAGTCATTCTGTTCATTGTCCTGTTTGTGGTCGTTAAGCTGACTGAACGCTACGGCAAATCGCTTACCGTCGAACAACAGGGAAAACTGGCAAAAACTGCCATGGTGCTGATTGCCATCATGCTCATCGCTGGGTTGATCAGGAGCTTGATGTAGGCAGCATTCTGGCAGCCAGAGAGTCGAGCACAACAACCGGAAAACACCGCCCACGTCGTCGACACTCAGCCAGTTTCCAATAAAGCTGACAAAAGGTACCTGCACTGGACAGGCATTTTCATCGAAACCTCGCGAGAAACCCAGTACTTTTAGTGCTGGGAGGGATAGCGACCAGCCTGATAAGGCAAGCCGTGGTCTTTAAAATCACACAAAAGAATGGCATTGTGTGGCGATGATTAAGAAAGCGTACAAGTTCAGGTTTTACCCGACAGTCGAACAAGAGCGACAACTTGCTCACACGTTCGGCTGTGTACGTTTTGTCTATAACTGGGCTTTGCGACTCAGGTCTGATGCTTGGTACAACGAGCAAAAGCGCATTGGCTATCACGAATCGTCCAGTGCTCTCACTGCCCTGAAGAAAAATCCAGAGTATTTCTGGCTTAACGACATCTCTTGCGTACCCACTCAGCAAACACTCCGGCACCTGCAAACCGGGTTTAAAAACTTCTGGGATGGCAGGGCAAAATACCCAACATTCAAGAAGAAGCGGGCTGTTCAGACTGCGGAATACACCCGGTCTGCATTCAAGTGGGCTAACGGTCAGTTGACACTGGCAAAACACAAGGAACCGTTGAACATCCGCTGGAGCAGGGAAATTCCAGACAAGCCAACTACTGTGACAGTCACCAGGGATTGTGCCGGTCGTTACTTTGTCTCCCTGCTTTGCGATGCCCATGTTGAGAAATTGCCAGTTTCTCCGAACACGGTGGGAATTGACCTTGGCATCAAGGATGCTGTTGTTACCTCTGACGGCTGGAAATCCGGCAACCCAAGATATACCTACAAGCATCAGGCAAAGCTGGCGAAGTACCAGCGACGTTTGAGCAAGAAACAAAAAGGTTCGGCAAACTTCCAGAAAGCAAAACTGAAGGTGGCCAGAGTTCACGCCAAAATTGCAGACAGTCGCAAGGACTTTCTGCATAAGCTGACAACCACATTGATCCACGAAAACCAAGTAATCAGTGCCGAGTCGCTTCAGGTCAAGAACATGGTCAAAAACCCCAAACTGGCCAAAGCCATAAGCGACGTTGGCTGGGGGGAGTGTATAAGACAGCTTCAGTACAAGGCAGACTGGTATGGTCGAACGCTGGTCAGCATCGACAAATGGTATCCGTCGTCCAAACGGTGCTCCCATTGTGGCTACACACTGAAAAGCCTCGACCTTTCTGTGCGTAGCTGGGAGTGCCCTGAATGTCGAACTGTGCATGATCGGGATACCAATGCTGCTGTTAATATCAAAGCCGCTGGGCTAGCGGTGTTAGCCTGTGGAGCTTGAGTAAGACCAAAGGTGTTAATCACTGGCGGCATCGAGCTGTGAAACAGGAAGCCTGTTGGGTGACTAACAGGAATCCCGCTCCTTCAGGAGCGGGAGGATGTCAAGGAATGGCTTTATTTGACGCAAAAAAACGAGACTTGGATGTTTTCCCTGTGGTTTTTCCGGGTTGTAAGTGCGACATGGCAGTTTTTGCTGGTGACGCTTGAGCTGTTACTTCCCCGTCTTGCTCCTTAAATTCTTTGTACTCTTGCTTTAGTGTTTCCATGGCGGTTTGCTGCCAACGGTTGTCGGCGACCTTCCCTTTTAATGCATCCAGACTAATCAGTGCAACGTGGCTGATCAGCTCATTTTTCAACTCAGGGTCAACGGAGATATTGTCAAATACCTGAGGAAACTGTTCGGCAACAAATGACTTCAGCGTTTCGTAGCTACTAATGATGCTGGCAATCCGTTCGGGAGAATAATGATGGAGCGTTGCCGGCGACGGCATGGTTTGATCCGTCTTGAGAGTCAGTTTGGCGTGATCACTGGCACTGGCCTGGCGGGGTAGCAAATCCACCACCAGCTCCTGAAGCAGACCGGTTTCCCGAGGTTCAATAAGACCTCGGCGGTTGATCATGGCCTGAATTTTTACTCGATTCATCGCTTCTTTAGGTACCGCAATCTTGGCATCGTACAAGTTGTTGAACAGCTGCCAGGCTCTTTGGCTAAGAGCAAATGATTGCAGATCCGTTATCTCGTCGTTGCCTGCGGTTTGGCTACTGGTTGCTTTTTGCAGGTCAGACTTTAGTTGTGCCAGCGGCTCGGCGGAATAATCCACGCCCAGATAGTCTGGCAGCTCAGCCAGTTCATCCACCATTGCCAGTTGATGTTGCAGGGACTGTTGCATAAACAGTTTTCTGCTGGCTTCGTACTGCCCCATGGTGAGGGCATTAATCAATGGATTATGCAGGGATTTTTCCGGTTGCAGGACAGGCGCAGGCATTAATCGCTGGTCAAGCATCTCAATCATGTCAGGGACGGCATCGTTATTGTTGCCATTGTCGCTCAGTGCTCCAGATTGGGTGGCGTTATTTTGCTGCTGACGATTCTGCAACTGAACTGCCTGACGGATAATTTGCTTGTGCAGGGAGTCGGGCAGGTTATGATTCGCCGAATAACTGGCCAGACGATTAATGGCCATGGCTTGTAACATGACTTGTGCCAGCCCCATGGGCGACTCCTTGGTAGTTGTTTGACCCGTTGGCGGATTATGGAAAATAGGCTGTGCCTCTTCCCTGGCGTTTGCTGTCCCCTGAATCAGCTCAGCGGCACTGAAAATACCATCCGACTGCTCCTGGTGTACACCAATGGCAGATGACGTGAGGGCTTGCTGCAAAAAGGTTTCGGTCAGTTTGGCCGGTATTTTGCCGGGTGTTGCCGGTGTCGAGAGCAAGATGGCCATATTGACCAGATCATTGCGGTTCCACTGGCTGGTAACAGGGCTGGCAGGACTTTTCAGATGTTGGATAAAAGCAGTCACTTCACTGTGCAGCTGCGGAGTGATCGCCAGACCATCGTTTAATAGTTGCATACCCGGTGACCGACTCAACAGCTCTTGCTGACCAGTAGGGGGCATTGTGTCTTTGTCGGACAGTAACTTGCGCCCATTGTATTTGGAGGCAAACAGGGTTGCCAAAAGCAGGCTGGAATTGGCGGTGTATTGTGAGCTATGCGCTTTTCCAGGTGCCTGATTGGGGCGGTGATTACTATTATGGAATGTCTCCTGATCAGCAATTTCTGCCAGTGCAGGGGGAGCCATCACGGATTGTGGTGACATCATCGGCCCCATGGATCCAAACAGCCTGCCAAGCCCTTTTTTAATGTCGTTCAGTATGCCTGTTTGCCGAGTAGCTGAAGAGGCTTGTGGGCGCGTAGCGCCCGTCTCGATATTCCTGCGTTTTCTGCCGTGATGCGTGGTGGTTTCAGCGGGTTCAGACTCCGTACGGTTTTGGACTGGCGCTGAGTCATAGGCCTCCAGAACTATGCGGTAGTCCTGCGGTTCTTTAATGACATCCAGAAATGTTCGCGGGTCGAAGAGCACAGAACCTTGTGCCTCACTCAGGGAAACTTCATCTTTAAAGTGACCCTCATCTCGCAGATGCAGAGCCTGAACATCGTCAATAAACAGCTCTTTCTCCTGCTTCATTACCGATGCCAGCAATTGCTGGTTATGGGGAGGAGACTGTGAGGCAACGACGTCGCCACTGGCCATTTTGCTGCCCAATTTCGCAATAGACGACCAAAGATCTTTGCGTTGTTGCAAAATCGGGCTTGTAGTACCGGACTCTCTTTCCTGCTGTTCCAATTCGTCAACTTTGCTGGTGCCTTGCAGAAACATCGAGAGATCAGCAAGAAATCGGTCAAATTGATTGGGAGTATCAGATGATGCGCCTCGCTGGATATCGGCGATTACCTTGAGCAAATTGACTGGCTTTAAGGTTTCTTCTCCCTCCTGACTGGACGTAGCGGCTCGGAGTTTCAGCATTTCGTCCCGACTCAGTTTACTGGGGTCAACATAGCCTACATCAATAAACAGCTGGAGCCGCTGCTGGCTCAGTATGGTATACATTTGCTGAAATGTGCTGGTCACGGTATCGGTGATGATCGTTCGAGCTGCCGGGCGTTTATGGTCATTATCCACCGGCACAGAGCGTAACGACTTCAGTGTCCTGTGAGCATGTTTATAAGTACTCAGGAATCCCTTATCGAACACATCATTCAAGGTATTGAGGGTCTCTCCCAGTATCACGCGGGTCTGGATACTCTTTTGTTCCTTATTGGCGGTAGTTAGCTGCTGGATATGCGCCAGAGCCTGTTCAGAGGTTTTGCTGATGGTGTTATTAAACTGGTCTTTGATCTGGTCATTCCTAGCGGAAAATGCCTTAACCATTCGGGGGAAGGTCGATGAGTTCTGGGCATCGTCTTGAGGAGTTGGCTTGCTGGTCGTGTTTGTTGCAGTTGGGGCTTCGCTGGCAGCACTCTCTTTGTTTGCTAGTGTTGTGGATTGAGTGGGTTGGGCGAGAGTCGTGTCACTGTCGGTAGACGAGCGACTAATAGATGACAACTGTCCGGTGGTGATCTTACCTGTAGTATTTGAGGCTATTGTGGCTCCAAGGCTGGTCTCATCAGTGGTATTTGTTGGTGTTGTGTGTGCTCCGGTCGTATCTTCAATGGTTTCGGTAGTTGGCGCAGTGGTTGTGTTGCTATGGATAACCGACTGTTGTTCGGGGGTGGTCGCATTCGTAGCCGCAGCGCTTGCTAATGTTGTGGTGCCAGCTCTGGTCGTATCTTCAATGGTTCCTGTAGTTGGTGAAACGGTTGTGTTGCTGCGAGTAGACTGTTGTCCAATGACTGTCTCACCCGTAGTGTTGGCGGGTGTTGTGCTTCCAGTTTTGGACGTACCTTTGATTGTTGCTGTGATCGGTGAAACGGTTGTGTTGCTGTGAGTAGACTGTTGTCCAATGGTGGTCTCACCCGTAGTGCTGGCGGGTGTTGTGCTTCCAGTTCTGGTGGTATCTTCAATTGTTGCTGTGATCGGTGAAACGGTTGTGTTGCTGTGAGTAGACTGTTGTCCAATGGTGGTCTCACCCGTAGTGCTGGCGGGTGTTGTGCTTCCAGTTCTGGTCGTACCTTCAATTGTTGCTGTGGTTGGTGAAACGGTTGTGTTGCTGTGGGTAGACTGTTGTCCAATGGTGGTCTCACCCATAGTGCTGGCGGGTGTTGTGCTTCCAGTTCTGGTCGCACCTTCAATTGTTGCTGTGATCGATGAAGCAGTGGTGTTGCTAAGGGTAAACGACTGTTGTCCGATTGTTGACTCACCCGTTGCCGCAGCGCTTGCTGATGTTGTGGCGCCAGCTCTGGTCGTATCTTCAGTTGTTGCTGTGATCGGTGAAGTGGTTGTGTTACTACGTATAGACTGTTGTTCGATGGCGGTCTCACTCGTGGTGCTTGCGGGGGCTGTGCTTCCAGTTTTGGTCGTATCTTCAATGGTTGCTGTGGTTAGCGCAGTGGTTGTGTTGCTATGGATAACCGACTGTTGTCCGATTGTTGACTCACCTGTTGCCGCAGCGCTTGCTGATGTTGTGGCCCGTGCCCTGGTCGTATCTTCAATTGTTGCTGTGGTTGGTGAAACGGTTGTGTTGCTGTGAGTAGACTGTTGTCCAATGGCTGTCTCACCCGTAGTGCTTGCAGGTGTTGGGCTTCCAGTTTTGGGCTTACCTGCAATTGTTGCTGTGGTTGGCGTAGTGGTTGTGTTGCTATGGATAAACGACTGTTTTCCGATTGTTGACTCACCCGTTGCCGCAGCGCTTGCAGATGTTGTGGCGCCAGCTCTGGCCGCATCTTCAGTTGTTGCTGTGATCGGCGAAGTGGTTGTGTTGCTATGGATAAACGACTGTTGTCCGATTGTTGACTCACCTGCAGCGCTTGCTGATGTTATGGCGCCTGCTCTGGTCGTATCTTCAATTGTTGCTGTAGTTGGCGCAGTAGTTATGTTGCTGTGAGTAGACTGTTGTCCAATGGTGGTCTCACCCGTAGTGCTGGCGGGTGTTGTGCTTCCAGTTTTGGGCTTACCTTCAATTGTTGCTGTGGTTGGTGAAACGGTTGTGTTGCTGTGGGTAGACTGTTGTCCGATTGTTGACTCACCCGCAGCGCTTGCTGATGTTCTGGTTCCACTACTGGTCGTCTCTTTTGTTGTTGATGTGGTTGTTTGAGTTGTCGGCGAAACTGTTGTATCGCTACCAGTAGATAGACGAGCTGATGATTGCTGTCCGGTAGTCGTTTTACCAGTGGTGCTTGCCGATGTTGTAGCGCCGCTAATGATTGTCTCTTTGGTTGTTGATGCGGCTGATTGAGTGGTTGACGAAGTGGTTGTGTGGCTATCGGTTGAAATATGGGTAGATGACCGCTGAGTGCTAGAAATATCACTGGTAGTCATGGCTAATTTTGATGACATAGTGCTATTGCTATACTCTATTTCCTTGTTTTTGTTGGATTCCGGCGTAGGTTGGATAGCTATGATGCTTTTTGCCGTTTTGGGGGGTGGAGGGGCAATGAATGAATGAGGAACAGTAGGTTTTTTCTCTTTGTTTCTATTTTCTTTGTTGCTTTTCTTTTTGTGCTCACTATTACTACTGATATCATTAATCAAATCTTGCATCTTCTTTTTCAATATTGCAATTGTTATTGCATCTCCAGCCTCCTCAGCACTTTCCAGCTCAGCCGCAATTTCCGCTAACTTTTCCAACTCCGCTGCATCTTTGGATAGATTGCAAAGGCCTGTAGAGCGACGACACCTTAATAGTTTCTCTAAGGTTTCCTCTGCGGTTTTCTTCGCGGCTTTCTTTGCGGCCTTCTCGGCAGCTTCTTCTGCGGCCTTTTTTGCAGCTTTTTCGGCAGCTTTCTTTGCAGCTTTTTCGGCGGCCTTCTTTGCAGCTTTTTCGGCAGCTTTTTCGGCAGCTTTCTTTGCAACTCTTTCAGCAGCTTCTCTCTCAATGAGCTGCTCTACCGTCTCTTCAGCCTCTCGTCGCAAAAGCTGATTGACCATTTGAGTCAGACAACCGGGGCAAGAGAGCCTGAATGCAGTCAAAGCTCCTCCAACCGCTGCCGCAAAGCTGGAAAATCCACCAGCAACTCTGCCACCGATGCTGGAATTCTGTGTCTCTCCGGTGTCTTGGGCCGGATCGTGGTCAGGCGCAGAAGCACCGGGCTGCTGAGTAATGGCTGTAAGGCCAGCAGAGCCAGGATTGATGAGTCGTATGAAATCATGTTCAATCCCTAGCGCGATTAGTTCATTAGCGCTGAGGACACTTTGGTCTAAAGTGGGCACATTGTGGTCAGATGATGAAGCTGCCTGTGGATCTGGGTTTTCCAGCTGTTTGTCGATGCTGTCCAGGGTTTTGATGATGTGGCTATGGAGTTCTTTAACGTTTTCCGGAATCTGTGCACCGTACTTCAGAGCGGCAAGCACTTCCCGCATTTGAGCAATAATGGGGTCTTTGATTGTGATAAAGTCCTCATCAGACACAGAGGCGGATGCCCCTTGAGATTGTGGTTTGGCTTTTGGGTCGCTTTGAAGAAATTTTTGATTGCTCTTCTTACTGACTTCCGTCAGGTATTTTTCGATTAATGCCTTGGTATTTTCGACATCAATTGCCTGAAGACTGGCTGGCGGATTGGTCATGATATCTTTAACGGTCAGTGCTGACTCAGGAAACAGTTGCATATCTTCCAGTCCAGCAATTTTACTGTGTGAGAGCTGGGTGAACCCTCGATTCCTAAGATAGCTACCCGGCTTATGATGAGGTATATGGTATTTTTTCCTAAAGCTTTCCAGCCGGGAATGCATTTCAGTATTCAGCTCATCCAGGTTACTGCCAGTAATAATGTGCAGCCCGGTTTGTATATCTTGAATGAGCAGTTTGTACTGATTCGATATTTTCCTCAGCTCCATGTAAATAATATGAGTTTTACAGGGCTTTACGAGAAACTGGACTAAGCCAGCGTTATGCATGCTTCTCCTGAACATCACGTTGACCAACTCAGTTAACGATCCATAATGGCCATTATTGATAATATCACTACGGAGAGAATCTATTATTCCTCTTAATTCACGGATTATCTCGTGATAGTAGATACAATGTGTTTTGATTCCGAATGCCAGCAACTCATTATTCAAGGAGGAAAAGGTGTATGCATTGGGTAATTCTTGCAATACCCTTTTAACGTTTAGCGGGTATTGCGTGTAGCCCGAACCGTACAATACAGCCTCTGCCATGGCTTGCAGTGATTGTGTTAACTTTCCATATTCTGCGGCAATACCCTGTGTCAAACTATCACCAAGGCAGAATCCTTCACCTATCCCATCTGCTATCCGTGCCATACGCAGCGAATCGTAAGCGTAGGTGTAAGCAATGATTTCATTTAATGGAATGTGGGAGGTAGGAGTATCTTCAGTAATTTCACTCAATGCCTTAATATGCGTTAAAGTGAATTGTTGAAATTTAGCTAACAACTCACCATAAGGATCCATCACCACATCTTGATCGGCTAATTGACCTTTTTTTGCAAAGCTCTTCCCGGATTGATAGAGAATATTGGTTCTAAAGGCAATTTTACCCACTTCTTCATATTGTTTATGATCAAGTAGCGTTTTAATTTGGCTGGCGTATTCTGATAGTCCCCTGATAACTTCTGCAGCTTTTGTCATATGGTCGAACAAGTACTGAATTTCTTTGGGCTTGGGGAAATAAGGATCAGCCATTAATTCTGAGAAAAGAGCGCGCTCCGTATTAAACCCCTTAAAAAAGGTCCTCATTTCACTGTTCATGGGTTCATATTCAAAATCGTAAAGCTGCTTCAAAATACCTTCTAGCATTATGTGCTCAAAAGGGGATCTTTTAGTTCTTCTTGTGCTTTGTTCGTCCGTACTTATGGATTTTTTTATCTCATCGGTAATTTTTTGCAGTTTCTCGTCATAGATTTTAGCCACGTCCGGATGAGCTGCTTTTATCGATCGGCTAAATGCAGAAATGCCAGTAATCAGGCTCACTATTTCATAAGCATTGGCCACGTCATTGAGGGTCGATAATAGGGCTGATACGTCAGCTATCGAATGCTGTTGCTGATACTGGACAAGATCGTTTTTGAGATTTTCGATCAAGGTTGATGTTACACTGTCTTCCGCAAGTGCTTTCAATGATGGAAGAGGCGTAGTGGGATAAATAACAGAATTTGATGTCGCTGTTTTTTCTGTGGCAGGTGTGGCTGAGGACCGCATCACAGTCGCTGGTATTGACGTTGAAGTTAATTGGAAAGTAGAAGTGATTTCAGTAGGAGTGCTCGGATCATGATGCCCTCGGACTTTCAGATTTTCAGTGCCCCCAATATTTTCAGTATCCTCAATAGCAGTTTGGTCAACGGGTACTGGTGTAGTCCTGACAGTAGAGTGACCTGAAGACGGAGACGGAGTTGGGGATGAAGTTGGGAATGGAGATGAGGATGCAGCACTGTGGTTTTTCCGTAGACCTGTATATTGGGAATCTATACCCCGATGATCACTAAGGAATGTTTTTAGCTCTTTCTTTATGGTTTTTAACTCTTTAGCAAATTTTAGTACTCTGATTTCATTACTGGATAAATTTTTTCCACTAGACTCTCGTTCAATTAATTCCTCTATTATGTGACTGTCCACTCCGTTTTTTTCGTTATTGCTTGGTGCGAAGGGTGGAGTGTCAATATTTTTAATTGATTTATTTGGTGAACTGATACCAATTCCATGTAAATTGAAAGTATTATTTCTTTTTTGTTTCTTCTCTGTTTGCTCTGTTTGGTTAAACAATGTATCCGCAAATCTGGTATTGTTGATTGTCGTTGATGTATATGATTGACTGTCCATTTGGTTTCCAGTGATTTCAGATGATAATGGTTAATGATATTTTGGAAAACTAATAATTTTCTTGTTAATTATCCCATGTTGATAGGGTATTTATCGTGAATTCGATACTAAAAAGACAAGGAACACGCAGCTCTTCAGCTATCTTTCAGATATCAAACCATAGACAGATAACCGAACAGATAACCGAACAGATAACCGAACAGATAACCGAACAGATAACCGAACAGATAACCGAACAGATAACCGAAAGTCTCCACGTCTGCGGTTAGTCTATTCGGTAATATCGATGATTTCTTCCTGATTTTTGAACTAGAATGGCATAAACAACTTATCTGTAATGCAAATAGTCCACCAGTAATACAAAAACTGTCGCTCAATGAAATAATAATTATCGTAATTTTCTTTCATCAGGACACCTGACGACATTGCGGACATTATTACCAGAATCTAATTACACGACATAAATGGTACATTCCAGTCAGATTGAACAACCATTCAGTTGTGCTTGAAAGTCGAGTAACAGGCATCCCTCCTCACTGCCATCAATTTTGGTGGTGAAAGGACGTCAATCTCAGTGTGAGTAACCCAATAATGATCAATACGACAAATGTCGTTTATATAATACTAACGATCCTTGCCCTCTCCAACTAAGAGAATGCTTTACCCACCCACCGCCCCTCGGGAAATGGTTTCGAAATAACCTGCCGATTTCCCCTGAGGCTATAAAACAGAGATAATAGCCCTTGCGCCACAAAGTCTGGGGGAATACTGCCCCAATTGTTCAATCCCCGCTGGAAATACCTGCCTTATACCATGTTTAATCTTCCCGGAACCCACAATCTACAAAGTAGTTATGGCGCAAACTTCGGTAGTAACAGTTCAGCAAACCGGGTTGTCGTCGATGCCAGATCCTGTCCTACCTTGAGCACAGTAGACGAAAATGTCATCTTACCGGACTCGCAACCCTTACCTCCTATGCCGATGTATCCAGCACCGACTGAACTAACCGTTAGCAGCGAACTGTTGATACCAGATCAGGAGGCATCCGCTCCTCAAGCGCCAGACCAGAGCGGGCAAACAAAAAGAACTCTATCCTGCTGTGGGTTTAGGACGCAGAAGGTGAGTTCACTATGCTGCTCAGCTCGTTCGGACAAGAGTCTGCTGAAAAAAATAAACAAAGACTACAAGGCTCTGACTGACAGATGGCTAGTTATGAACCAGGCCAGATGTGCTTTACGTGCTGCCACTGTTGATGGAGGTGTCAGGGATCGTCATTTTTACAAGGCAGCTGAGCTATTAACAGGGTCTGCGTTCCAGAAAGAGTATACGACACTGTTCAAAATCAACGATCAGGCAACCCAGCTGATTGACATAACTGTAGACACGTTGCCTCGGCAAAGTGGTTTTTTCAGTTTTGTTACTCGTTCTGGGCTGCCCATGGAAACGGTATATGTTTCCATGACCGGCGAAGAGCCCCTGTTGTTTAACTGTGAGTGTCCGACTCTGGACACGGCGCTTAGTCCTGTGACCAAGCCTCAGACTGCTGCAACCATGCTTGCCTATTCCATGAATGAGCCTGCGGTTGCTGCACTCCGGACTTGGGTTCAGACTAATGATTATCTGGCGCACTGGCTCTCCTGTGAAGAGTTGGCGCAACAGGTTGAGGTACACCCGGCACCCGAAGTCAGCAGTTACGAGTTTCATGTCAAACGATTGTTTAAAGTAGAGTTTGACGGCACCACTTTGTTGGTTAGAGGGCACGGTGATCCCAGTTTATCGAGTACGCCATTGGGGCTGATGACCGGGAAAAACCTGGTTAAGTACCTACTGGAACACCACGGCAATGATATTGGCAAGGCCACGCAAATCGATCTGCGGATGTGCAACAGTGGCAAGGGCGGCAGTATGAGATCTCAGGCGCAGGTACTGGCAAATGGCTTAGGCAAGGCGGTAGTGGGCTACACAGGACCAATTAATTCTAAAGGGGAATCTCTAGCAGAGATTGAGCCGGAAAATTTCCGGGTCGTTTACTATCCGCAAACGTCCGGAGTACGTCGTCTGATGGTCGGGACAATGAATCATGCTATGGGAAGAAATCATCGAGCCAGACTATTGAGAAGACATCCCTCATGGAGAAGCACCAAAGATAACTAGTGACGTTTGTCCGTAATCAACGGACGAAAAACGGACGAAAAAAGGACGACGAAAAAAGGACAACCACTTTTCTCAGTCGAATTTATGGATGTCCTATTTTTTCTGGGGGAAGAAGGACGGGTAGGGACGGGTAGAAAGCCATAGCCTTCTACCCGAAATGATTAAAAGTGATAAGCGGCACCAATGGTAAAGCCATCGATTTTTACACCGTCTTTATCGTACATATTGGCGTATTCTGCATTCAGGCTTATTTGATTATTCAGGTAATAATCAAGGCCAATGCCGTAGGAAAGATCGCTCTCAGAGTCTGAAAAAGATCCTTCTGCGCCGGAAACAGTCAGCTCCATATAGGTCATACCCAGCAAGGCATAAGGATAGAAATTATGAATCGGCATGCCTGCTTTGACGTAGGCACCGAGGTAATGATCCATCTCCAGCGTTGCACCGTCGAGGGTATCATCCCCTATACCAACGCCAACCCGGCCTTCAACAGCCAAGTACTCATGAAACTGATAACCACCATTAACACTGAGTGCACCAATGGAGAGATCTGAGCCCAGGTCATCCGCCGCGTAATCAAAAAAGGAATAACTGCCGCCAACATAGCCATTGGCAAAAGCAAGCGGGCTTATAGCCGCAAAAGTGAGGGCAAGGATTGTTTTTTTCATTATTATTGTTCCTTATCAGAGCGTAACGTTTATCAGCACCAATACCTTGGCAATCTCCAGACTACACGGCGGCCGATGCAAAGGCAATCGCTCAAAATCTTGTTCTTGGTTTTGTTCTCATTCGGAATTTTATCGATGCCAAAACGACCAGAGAAGAATGCAACATATTGGTTTTATTGGTCGGCGTGAGAGGATTCGAACCTCCGACCCTTTCGTCCCGAACGAAATGCGCTACCAGGCTGCGCTACACGCCGAAGCCACCGCTATTCTAGACATACAGACAACAGTGTCAACAACTACAGAAACAATGCAGTATTGCCCATCGAACTTCGCTGAGTGCCACTCGCCATCCTATCGCATCAGCAGAGGAATAAAGACGACGGTGTACGGTTGTTTTGCTAAATCTTCCGCAATTTGCGACACTTTTTGAGCGTTTCGGCAATCAAAAATGCCAGTTCAAGAGCCTGGTCAGCATTCAGGCGTGGGTCGCAATGGGTGTGGTAACGATTACCCAGATGGTCTTCAGTCACGGCATTGGTACCGCCCAGGCATTCAGTGACATTTTGGCCAGTCATCTCAAAATGCACCCCACCGGCGTAGGTTCCCTCGGCATTGTGGGCGCCAAAGAACTGCTCCACTTCCTGCAGGATTTTTGCCACTTCCCGGGTTTTGTAGCCGTTGGCGGCTTTGTAGGTGTTGCCGTGCATAGGGTCACAGCTCCACAACACATGCCGCCCTTCCCGTTTGACCGCCTGCAACAGCGGCGGCAGATGCTGCTCTACCCGGTCCGCCCCCATACGGACAATAACGTTTAATTTACCTGGCAGATTATGAGGGTTGATGCGATCAAGCAGGCGAATCAGGTCATCCGGCGCCAGAGTTGGGCCGACCTTGAGACCAATGGGGTTTTCTACGCCGCGCACAAATTCCACATGACCACCATCAAGCTGTCGAGTACGGTCACCCACCCAGAGCATATGGGCAGAGCAGTCATACCAGTTGCCTGAAAGACTGTCACGCCGAGTCAACGCCTGTTCATAAGGCAACAGCAATGCTTCGTGGGAGGTGTAAAAAGCCGTTTCGCGGATGGTGGCTGAATGCTCGGCAAAGATGCCACAAGCCTGCATAAAGTCCAGTGCTTCATCAATCCGGTCAGCCATATTACGGTACTGGTCTGACTGGGAACTGCTGGAGATAAAATCCAGATTCCAGGCGTGCACCTGTTCCAGCGAGGCGAGCCCTCCCCGGGCAAAGGCACGCAGCAAGTTGAGGGTTGCCGCCGCCTGATTATAGGCCTGTAACATGCGCTGCGGGTCCGGCACCCGAGAGACAGGAGTGAACTCGATACCGTTGATGATATCGCCCCGGTAGATAGGCAATTCCACGTCGTCAACGGTTTCGGTGCCTGTGGTTCTTGGCTTGGCGAACTGCCCGGCCAGGCGCCCGACTTTGATTACCGGGCAAGCCGCCCCAAACGTCAGCACCACAGCCATCTGCATCATGACTTTGAACGTGTCGCGAATATTGTCTGCAGAAAACTCCCGAAAACTCTCTGCACAGTCGCCACCTTGCAGCAGAAAGGCGCGTCCTTCGGTAGCGTCTGCCAGGCGCGTTCTCAACTCATTCACCTCACCGGCAAACACCAGCGGTGGCATACCTGCCAGCTCCTGCTCAACCTGACGCAGCTTCGCCTGGTCCGGGTACTGAGGCAGTTGCAGCAAGGACTTGCGTCGCCAGCTATCAGCACTCCATGAATTCATTAGGTCTCCACAGGTCTCCACTCACCACAAAAAGCCATTTTACTCCGTTAACTGGACTATTAACCGCCAACTATTGCAAATTTTCCTGAATGATTTCGAGCACTTGAGTACTGACATCCACTGGAGCCGAAGTATTGGCATCCCGCTCCACCGACAGCTGTACCAACTCGGGGTAGTTGCTTACTCTGATTGCCAAGGTACTGGGCTGACCCTCTGCCGATACTTTTTCTTCTTCCTTGCGTCCAAACAAACCAGACCAGAAGCCTCCGGATTTTTCCGCTTGCTGCCCCGTCGGGCTGTCTTCAAGATAAAACAGTCCGGTAGAGCGATCGCGATCAACCACATTGAACCCAGCTTTGCTCAAAGCGGCTGCAACCGCATCCCATACCTGGGCGTAGCTTTGGCCACGTAACGTCAGTACCGGATTACCATTACCATCCTGCCCGGGTTCAGCCACCAGAGGGGTTGCCTGACCAGACGCCAGGGCACTCGTACCGGCGCTCGCCTCATTGCTAGCCAGGAAAATCAGCAGTTCACCCAGAACACCATTGTTGATCTGCTCGCCACGCACAGAGAGAGCGTCCCAGCCATCAGGGGCGGATTGCTCACCCGCCGGACGATTCTGATGGGCCGCGTAAATGTTCGTAATGCCCGGCAGTGCTCCCGAGCGCAATTCAAACCGGAAACGATTTTCCACGGAATCATCGTTAATCAATCTGGCCAGAGTGCTGGCCATAGCACTGCGGTTAGTATCATCACTGAAATCGTACCAGTCAGTGATTAAAATTCCGGCTTCCATATCACGACTGGCAATACCTACATCCAGCCCATTTACGTAGCCCACAACACCTGACCATGCTTGTGCTGACGTCAAAGTAGCAGAAAGCCATTGCCGCCGGGCATCGCGCTCAATAACGTATTGCTTGCCGCCCACCATCAAGCGCCGCCCCGGCTTTGGCACCTCAAAATTCCTGGACAGCGTCTGCCAGGGCCGGGTTGCTGGCGGAATCGCCAGAACATCGCCCAGGTTACGGGCTTCAGTACCCACAGGCAGCCGAAGTGGCGGTAGGGTCTGCTCCTGGGTGTAATCTCCGGCCCGGTCGCGCAAATAGCCATTTTGGCCAAATGGACTGGAGCAGCCAACCAGCGCCAGCGCACTGATCACCACTGACAGATGTAAACGGCTATGCCTTTTCAAATCACGTATTCCTTGGCCCATCAAATTAACTCCGCCACTTTAAGCGCATTTCTAACGTCGTTGTGATAACACTCAGACAGGGGCGTTAATGGCAGGCGGATACCGTCCTGAATCATCCCCATCTCCTGGAGTGCCCATTTTACCGGAATCGGGTTGGCTTCCAGGAAAAGTGCGCTGCTCAATGCAGCAATATGGGCATTGAGTGTTTCTGCCTGGTATCGGTCACCGTTCATGGCCGCTACGCACAGATTGTGCATAATTTTCGGGGCGACATTATTCACCACCGAGATAACACCATTGGCGCCTTGTAGCATCAATTCCATACCGGTAGCGTCATCGCCGGAGTAGATGGCAAAATCATCACCACACAGTGCCCGAATCTGACGGCCACGCTCAACAATGCCGGTGGCTTCTTTAATGCCGACAATATTGTCCAGCTGGCTCAACCGACCAACGGTTTCCGGCAGCAGGTCAACGCCGGTACGCCCTGGCACATTGTAGAGAATCTGGGGAATCGCCACCGATTCAGCCACTGTCTTATAGTGCAGATACAGCCCTTCCTGGGTCGGCTTGTTGTAGTAAGGTGTCACCAGCAGGCAGGCATCCACACCCAGAGTACGAGCCTCGGCCGTCAGGTAGACAGCATCGGCGGTGGAGTTGGAGCCAGTCCCGGCAATCACCGGAATACGGCCATTTACCTGATCCACCATACGCTTGATGGCTTCACTGTGCTCTCTGGCAGTCAGCGTCGCAGACTCACCCGTGGTGCCCACCACCACAATCCCGTCGGTTCCCTGGTCAATGTGATGCTCAACCAGTGCATGCATACGCTCCCAGTCTGGCTCACCATTACCAAACATGGGGGTAACTATTGCCACCAGACTCCCGGTAATCATCGATTCACTCCTAAGACAGAAACCTGCGTAATGTTACTCATGCCCCCTGATATGCACAAGGCCGGATTGAATCATCGCCAACGATGGTCGGCCCTGTAATCATGGAACTATGTGTTGCCTTGTCAGTCAGAAGAAATAAAAAACTATTTTTTAACAGCAACTTTTTAACAGCAACACCGAGGACAGGTTTTGGACAATATTGCAATCGAAGCCATGGCCGAACGCCTACGCAATAGCATTATCATCACGCATACTGGACAATCAGCCGAGAGGGGCTGCCTGAAAAAAGAGAACTTCAAAGACTCATTGATTGGCGACTCACTGATCGACGCAGCTGCAATCCATATCACCTTCATGCTGGAAAGTGTGCACGACCAGAAGGAACTCAAGGGCAATAAAAATAAAGAAGCCTTTCTCCACGAGCTGCAATCCTGTTTTACCGATGCCTTCAATCACCAAATCGACTGCAAACTGTCAGGCTATGGTGCCCGCAAAAAACCAAAAGACGATGGTAGTATAGTTAATTTGCCGGGTCATACGCCAAAACGGTAGTCTCCCTGACCATCTTTACCATACCAACACATGGCGTTATTTTTGTGCAGGCAAACAGTAAGGGCAAATAGCAAATAATTGCGTGGCCTGTTTTTTCCCCATGATGGTTTACACTGTCTTCGATTTAATAATGACTAAGCGAGAGCGACTAAGGATAAAACATGAGCGTAACCTTGGGTCAACCCGTTCCTGACTTCACTGCCCTGGCAACTGGCAACACCACCGTAAAACTCTCTGAACTCAAAGGCCACAAAGTGGTGCTGTTTTTCTATCCGAAGGACAACACTCCTGGCTGCACCAGCGAAGGACAGGCATTCAGAGATCTCTACGAGCAATTCCAGGCGTCTGACACCCTGATATTCGGCGTATCCAAAGACAGCATGAAAGCCCATGATAACTTTCGAGCCAAACATGAATTCCCGTTTGAGCTGATCTCTGATCAGGATGAAACGCTGTGCCAACTGTTTGATGTCATCAAACTCAAACAAATGTATGGCAAGGAATATATGGGAATTGAACGCAGCACTTTCTTGATTGACAGCAACGGCGTGCTCCAGCATGAGTGGCGTAAGGTACGCATTAAAGGACATGTTGAGGATGTCTTGCAGGCGGCGCAGATGGTTGATGCCCGGGCACAACAAGGGGTGCGTGACGAAGAGGAGTGATCGCCTCGGATATAACGCAGCCCGGCCATGCAGGAAGCTATATCATCCTGACCGCTCGGGCCGCAAGATAGCGTTCGGGCAGTTTTGTTGAAACGCGTGCCTGCGATTTCTTGCGGTGCCACACTAGCAGCACCAATAAGCGGCTCAGTTCGACTCCGCCTCAACAACGGTTGGCCAGGCGTTCATTACTGCCTTGAATAACGTCGCCAGAGGAATGGCAAAGAAGACACCCCAAAATCCCCACAGACCACCAAAGACCAACACAGCCAGAATGATTGCTACGGGGTGGAGGTTAACCGCTTCAGAAAACAACAAAGGTACCAGAACATTGCCGTCCAACGCCTGGATAATGCCGTAGGCCACCAGCAACACAATAAACTGATCATCCAGCCCCCACTGAAAGAAACCGATCAATGCCACCGGTATGGTAACAACGGTAGCGCCAATGTAGGGAACCACCACAGAAAAACCCACCATCACCGCCAGTAGCGCTGAATAGTTCAGTCCCATAATGGCAAACAACACGTAACTGACCCCGCCAACAATGACAATCTCAATGGCTTTGCCGCGGATGTAATTAGCAATCTGCTCATTCATTTCATTGGCCACCTGGTCAATCAAGCGGCGACGGCGCGGTAACACGGCCGCCACCCAGCGCAGCAGTACGTCCTTGTCCTTCAAAAAGAAAAATACCAGAATGGGCACCAGAATCAGGTAGACCAGCAGAGCCACAATGCCGGGGATTTTTGACAGCGAAAAAGAGAATGCCCACTGACCGAAGTCAGTAAGGTGTTTATTGATAGCAGCAACCAACAACATGACTTGTTGCTCAGAGACAAACCCCGGATACATATCTGGCAGGCTGACCAGTAATGCCTGTCCTTCACGAACCATGCCCGGCGCGGCATTCAACAGATGGGTCACCTGTTCCCAGACCAGCGGGATAACCACCAGGATAACCAACAGTAACAGAGCCAGAAAGCCGGTAAATACCAAGGTGACTGCCGCCAGGTGCGGTACGTGTCGGCGCTCTAACCAGCTCACAATCCCTTGCAGCAAAAACGCAAATACCAGGGCGGCCAGTACCGGTGCCAGCATGGTGCCCATGGTCAGAATCACCACAAAGCCAGCCAGCAAAATTAATAGCAGTACGATCGCCTCCTGATCGGAAAGATAACTGTGCAACCACCCCTTGATAACCTTCAGCATGCAAGACTCCGTACCCGGTTTGGTTTATTTATGCTGCAACGTATGAATGTAAAGGCCCTGGTGTTCTTCGCTGACCAACAGCACATGGCCGCTGATGCGGGCAAAACTGGCAAAATCACGCACTGAACCTGGGTCAGTGGCGTACACCCGGATCACCTGCCCTGAACGCATTTTGCTCAAGGCTTGTTTAGCTTTCAGTAGCGGCAATGGGCAGGACAACCCCTTAAGATCCAGCTCCTGGTCAACATGCACAGTTGTCGGTTCCATCGTCAAAGCTCCCCATAAAAGCAAAACATCCCGTAAAACCTGTTGTGACGGTCGCGGTAAATAACACTCAGCGGCACGACAAAGCGTGGTAAAGTGTACCGCAGAAATCAGGAGTATGAATATTCTATGAAAGCGGGCATCTTGTCGGCGCTTATCTTGACGGCAACCCTGGCAACCCATCCCAGCACAGCAAGTTCGGCGGCCAATGGCGCAGCAGCTACGGTGAATTCGCCCGGACTCTCCGGCACCTTTAACCTGCCAAGCCTTGGTGATACGACGTCAGGCATTATTTCAAGACAGCAAGAATACGAACTCGGACGTATATGGCTCAAGGCGCTGCGCAACCAAACCCCTATGGTTTCAGACCCGCAACTGAAGGAGTATCTCGAAAGCCTGATCCAGCGGCTGGCTGTTGTCAGTGATGTGCAAGACCATCGGCTAATCACCTTGGTCATCGATAGTCCGGATCTCAATGCCTTTGCTGCTCCCGGCGGGATCATCGGCGTTAATACCGGTCTGTTTATCCATGCAAAAACCGAAGCTCAGTTTGCTGCAGTGTTGGCTCACGAATTGGCGCACCTGAGCCAGCGCCACTATGCCCGCAACATTGAAGAAGCACGCAACAACACCATTCCCAATGCCGCAGCCATTCTTGGCTCCATCCTGATTATGGCCACCGCCGGTGGCGATGCCGGCACCGCCGCCTTGACCTCAGCCGTTGCCGGCATGCAAAGTGCCCGACTGCGTTTCAGCCGACAATTTGAACGAGAAGCAGATAATCTTGGCATAACGACCCTGGCCAAGGCTGGCTTCGATCCGCAGGCCATGCCAGAAATCTTTGAAGAGATGAACAAGGCCAGCCTCTATGGCAGCCGACCACCAGAGTTCTTGCTCACTCACCCGGTCACGGAGAATCGTATCGCCAGCTCCCGGGCGCGGGCCGACCAGATGTCTGTCCAGCAACTGACCGCCACCACCGGCTCACTGGATTACCAGCTAATGAGAGTGCGTGCAGCCGTCCTGAGCAATGACAATCCCAATGGCATGGCCAGGCAGCTGCAAAAACAGGTGACCACTACCCCCTCCTCCGCCACCGCTCGCTATGGGCTGGCCCTGGCCAGCATGAGAACCCGCAACTATCCGGAAGCACAAACACAGCTGAAATGGCTGCGACAGCGTTACCCGGACAATCAGCACCTGATCATCACTCAGGCATTGCTGGCTGCCGATACGGGCAACACTAAAGATGGACTGATGCAGATTGACCAGGCCCTGAAATCGCACCCGAACGACTACCCGCTGATGGCTGCACAAGCGGAAATTTTACTGAAACAGAAGAACTATGCCGCTGCCCGGCGCGTCCTGCAAAGACTCAGTCGGCTGCGCCCGGAAGACCCGGACATCTGGTTTGAACTGGCTGAAGTACAAGGCCTAGCCGGTGATATTGTTGGCCTGCACCAATCAAGGGCCGAATACTACTTCCTTAATGGCAATACCGACGATGCAATCAAGCACTTGCAATACGCGGTAAAAATGGCTGATGGCAACTTTGCCCTGAAAGCCAAGTTGCAGCAGAAGCTGACGGATATTCACAACTACCGACAGAAAATACGCAACTCCTGAGGCAAATGTGTGGCTATGGAGGCAAACCTACCCACCATAGACTCTGTTACCTGCTGTAAAATCAAGCATGCGCTGCAGTGGCATCAACGCTCTGTCACGCAGCGCGTTGTCGATCTCGATGAGATTCAGCTCGCTCGGGTTTTCCAGACATGCGAGCAAAGCATCCAGTGTGTTCATCGCCATCCACGGACAATGGGCACAACTGCGGCAGGTGGCACCGTGGCCAGCCGTGGGTGCCTCAATAAACTGCTTTGCTGGCGACAGCTGTTGCATTTTGTAGAAAATCCCACGATCAGTGGCAACGATGAAAGTGTCGTTTGGCAGCGACTGGGTGGCCTGTAGTAAACGGCTGGTTGAGCCAACCACATCGGCCAGCGCTACCACCGCTTCGGGCGACTCCGGATGTACCAACACGGCAGCATTGGGATGAATGCTTTTGAGATCTTCTATCCCCTTGGCCTTGAACTCTTCATGGACAATACAGCTGCCCTGCCAGAGTAGCATATCGGCACCCGTTTTTTGGTGAATGTAGTTGCCAAGATATTTATCCGGTCCCCAGATGATCGCCTTACCTTGAGCATCAAGCTCGTCAACAATCTCCAGCGCACAACTTGAGGTAACTACCCAGTCTGCCCTAGCTTTTACCGCTGCCGAGGTGTTGGCATAGACGACGACGGTTCGCTCAGGATACTGATCACAAAAAACGGAGAACTCTTTGGCTGGACAGCCAAGATCAAGAGAACACTCTGCCTTTAAAGAGGGCATCAACACCTGTTTTTCCGGGCTAAGAATTTTCGCCGTCTCCCCCATAAAACGCACGCCGGCCACCACCAGCGTTTTAGCGCTGTGGCGCGTGCCAAAACGAGCCATTTCCAGGGAGTCGGCAACACAACCGCCAGTCTCATCGGCCAGCTGCTGAATAACGGGGTCAGTGTAGAAGTGCGCCACCAGAACCGCATCCAGTGACTCAAGAAGCTGTTTAATACGAATTTTCGCGGCTTTTTCTGCGTTTGGATCCAACAACTGCTGAGTCTTGTGCAGGTGAGCCTGACCGATTGTTCTGTCTGTCACTGCATTCATACGTATAGCACTGCGGTAAACATGGCACGAAGTCTAACACAGGTAAGTCAGCCCAACATGGACATTGATTTTTTAGTGCGCTTGCGGATTACACAAGGGGCGGACGCCCAAAAAGAAGTGGTGGGTCGTGTAGGATTCGAACCTACGACCAATTGGTTAAAAGCCAACTGCTCTACCAACTGAGCTAACGACCCGACGCCGGTGATTATACCCGGCATAGCTCAATTTACAAGCACTTGGGCCTCAGCAATACCACGATAAGGCGTGGGATCAACTACACCTGCATCCATAAATCCCTTGCGCCGGTAGCTACAGCTGTCGCAGACACCACAGGCAGCACCCTCGGCATCTGCCTGGTAGCAGGAGACAGTGATACCGTAATCAACACCCAGCTTGACGCCGGCAGAAATAATGCCGCCCTTGGTCAAGTCCATCAGCGGTGCGTGAATACGAAACGGATCACCTTCAACTCCGGCTCGAGTAGCAAGATTGGCCATGATTTCAAACGCCTTGAGATATTCTGGGCGACAATCCGGGTAATTGGAGTAATCCACCACGTTGGCACCGATGAAAATATCCCGCGCGCCAAGTACCTCAGCCCACCCGAGGGCAAGAGAGAGAAAAACGGTATTTCTGGCCGGCACGTAAGTGATCGGGATGACACTTGCCTGTTCCTTGAGCGGATCAGCAAAGTCAGGTACTTCAATATTGTCATCGGTCAGCGCCGAACCGCCAATATCAGTCAGGCCGAGCGTTAACACCTTGTGTTCCCGAACTCCCATAGCCTCAGCCACGCGCCGAGCAGCATTCAGTTCGGCCCGGTGACGCTGGCCATAATCAAAACTGACCGAGTAACACTCATAACCCTCGGCACGAGCCATGGCCAACACCGTTGCCGAGTCCAGGCCGCCGGATAGCAGAACGACTGCTTTGCTCATGTACGACACCTTCTATGTATATCAATCAAAATGTATATCAATCAAAAAAACCGACCTGCGCCACTATTGTCAGACTGGTCGAAAAAAACAGCTGTGAATCAAGTCAGACACCGATACGATCACCCCAGATCATACGGTGCAATTGCAACTGAAAGCGCACCGGCAGTCGGTCTGCCAGAATCCAGCCAGCCAACGTCTCTGGCGACATGGATTCGCTGACGGGCGAAAACAGCACATCGGATACCCGCTCCGACAGGTTATATTCGATAAGTTTGGCTACAGACCACTCGTAATCTCCCCGATCCGCAATAACAAACTTCAGCTGATCTTTTTTATCCAGAAGCGGGATATTTTCATAGAGGTTTCGGTGGGATTCGCCCGAGGCAGGCGGTTTAAGATCCATCACCTTCACAATCCTTGGGTCTACCTGGGCCAGAGTCAAGGCGCCGCTGGTTTCCAGAGAAACCTCGTAGCCTTGATCTGCCAGCGCAATAAGCAGTGGCAGACACGCCTTTTGCGCCAGCGGCTCCCCGCCTGTGACCGTGACATACCGAGGCGAATAATCAGCAACTTGCGCCAGTACTGTCTCTACAGACAATAACTCGCCACCCTTGAATGCATGCTCAGTATCGCACCAGCGACAACGCAGCGGGCAACCGGTCAGGCGAACAAACACGGTGGGCAGACCGGCCGTTCGGGTCTCACCCTGAAGGGAATAAAATATTTCTGCAACTCTGAGCATCAAAGCCAACTCTTGCGAACATCAAATAGCGGCAACTTTTACCTGAAAAGATAGTCAAAAAAAAGTAGGCAGATTGTCCTTGGGCGATTATCTACCAGCGTTCGCCAAGGTTCTCCGCAAAAACAAACCGTATACCATGATTGATAACAGCGTGAATACACCTGTTTTATCCCAACTGGCTAAAACTGAAAGCTTGACCAAGCGGTTGGCAATCGAACAAGCAACGCAGGCAACACAGACGAGGGACACGAGACAGACGAGGCAGATAGAGGCAGACGAGGCAGATAGAGTCAGCGGCGACTCCGTAGAAGCCCAGCACTACGAAACAACACGAAGCAACACAAAATAAACAGCAAAACACTGTCTGAAAGACGAGCTCCCACAAATACGCTCACCAGCATGTCAAAGGGCTTTTAATGGCTGGCAACGAACCTACTGCATGGTTCCCAAATACGTTTCAGATAATCGGGCGGCAGCCGTTTGCGGGTGTTGCTGGATAACAGTCAACAGCAACTCCCGAGACTTTCTCGGATTACCGAGCAAATCATAAACGCGTCCTAACTTGTAGCCAGCGTCCGGTACTTTTGGGCTCTCGGGAAAATCTCTAAGCACTATTTCAAAGGAAACTTTGGCATCGTCGTAACGCCCCTGCGCCATATCCACTTCACCCAGCCAATAATACGCATTATCCGCGTAGGCGCCTTTTGGGTAGTTTTGCAATTGCTTGTGCAGCGCTTCCTTGGCTTCATCAAACCGCTTGGCACGCACATGGGCAAATGCATTGTCATAAACTATCTTTTCGTCCCGTTGTGCCAATTGCTCTGATTGCACCGCAGATGGCACGATTGTCGGAAAATCAGGCTGTTTATCCAAACCACTCAGACGCGAGATACGATCATCAAGATCAAGATAACGATCACGGCTATCCTGTTGCAGTTGGTCAATACGAAAGGAGTATTCCTCAAGTTGACCACGCATTTCCATCACTTCCTGACGCAACTGTTCAATGGTATTAAGTAAGTATGCCGTTGGATTCTCAACGCTACCGGATGCGATAACCGGGCTATCAATAACCACCGTATTCACCATAGCCCCGCGCCTGCCGACCGGAATGGACTCCTCAACCGGCGCAGCGGCAATAGACATTCCACTCAAAGTGCTGGCCAACAGCATTAGCAACAAACGAACACCGTGCCCCGGGTTTATTTGCTCCGTACTCATTACTCCCCCTGTCCAAAAACGTTAACTGTCGTATTTCAGCCTATTGTTGCCAAAAAGCCCTGATACAGCTTAAACCCGCACGCATCTGAGTAAAATGAGGACAAAAAAAATCGGCTTCTCTGAAAACAAATTATAATTCTTGATTCCAGACAAAGACCGATTTTCGCCCTAATTTACTGCCATCGCAAGAGCAATCAGCTCAAAAAATCAGGCATCAGAGCTACTGCTGGGCAGGGCAGTCAACTCCGATACGCTCCGTGCTGTCAGGGAAATTACGATACACAGCAGGAGACTGAATAATACGACAGTTATCAGTAATTACTCACCAACAATAACCGCACGGCGATTCAGTGCCCAGGCAGTCTCGTTGTGCTCAGGATCCAGCGGCTTTTCAAAACCGAAGCTAACCACTTCGATACGATCTCTGGCTACACCCTTGGCGACCAGATAGTCTTTAACCGCTTTGGCACGACGCTCGCCCAGGGCCAGGTTGTAGGTCCGGGTACCGCGCTCATCAGTATGACCCTGAACAACGATATTTTTCATATAGCCGGCATCAGACGTCAGATAGGCAGCATGGACGTCAAGTGACTTGTAAGCCTCATTGCCCAGCTTTGAACTGTCGAAGGGGAAGAAGTAAGTGTTCTTGTCCAACAGTGCCTGAATCTCTTCGGGCGATGCGTTGATCTTGCCAGTGTCAACCACCGCCTGTACCGCTGGGTCCAGAACTGGTTGCACTTCCACCAGGACTTCTTCCTCAACCACCGCCACCTGGGGGGCCGGCATAGCGGTCGACTCTTTCTTGGAAGCACACCCTGCGAGCCAGATAGCAGCTGCGGCTACAAACGCTGCTTTAACAACATTGCCAACTTTGCCGATTTGCATTTTCAACTCCAATCATTCTCCGGGGAATTCAAAAGTATGTGCAGTACACAATGAGAACCGAGGTCACCCCACAGGCGCCAGCACCCGAGGATAATAAGGTTTCCTCATAGAAAGAGCTACCAAAAAGAAGCACATCTGGTTACACGAGCATAGCAGCAAGCCAGCGAGTCGGCAGGACAAAAAGCACTTTAGTCTTCCTGCCTGCCCCCTTCTTCCTGCAAGTATCCTTGCAGTAGATTATTTCAGCCGGACACCCGGCCCCCACGCCGGCTCCCTGACATCGCCCTGGGCAGAAGGCAAACGCTGTTTGACTCGCCCATCCGCCGAGACGATACCCAGCTCGCCGTTCTTGCCACCCTGAGAAGAATAGATCAGCCTGCGACCACCGGGTGCAACACTCGGAGAGTCTTCCAGCTTGGAAGAAGTCAGCAGACGCAGTCTGTCGGTATCCAGATCAAGAATGGCAATGTTGTAGTCAGCAGCTCCGCGCCCCTTATGAACTAAAGCGAGAGATTTACCATCGGGGAAAACTTTCGCTCGGGCATTGAACCGCCCTTCAAAGGTTAGACGACGAGGATTGCCTTGTGGAATAAATTCTCCACCACTTTTGCGCGTAACGTCCTGCTGATAGATCTGTGGACTGCCGCCACGATTAGAGGTAAACACAAGACTGCGGCCGTCGGGCATCCAGTCTGGCTCAGTATCAATGGCATAATGATTGGTCACATTGCTGATTTTGCGGGTCGCCAGGTCAAGGACATAGACGTCAGGATTGCCATCTTTGGACAGCACCATGGCAATAGATTGGCCATCCGGTGACCACACCGGCGAGCTGTTCAGTCCCTTGAAGCCGGTCAACTTCCTGCGGGCACCGCTGGCCAGCTCTTGCAAGTAAATTTCCGGACGTTGCCGCTCAAAGGAGACATACGTCACCTTGGTACCATCCGGTGACCAACTGGGTGACATGATTGGCTCGTTGGAAGTAAATATGGTACGGCTACGCTTGCCGTCAGCATCGGCATAATTAAGCTGGTACTCGGTTCTGTCGGCGTCATGGCGTTGGGCAGTAACATAGAGAATCCGGGAAGAAAAGTCCCCTGGCAAGCCGGTGATCTTTTCATACACCGCATCACTGACGCGATGTGCAATCTCACGCAGCTGACTCTGCTTGCCGGTAAAGCCACCCTTGGCAATCCTCGCTCCCCTGATGATGTCATACAACTGATAGTTGATGGTGTAAGCATCGTCATTAGACGACACTTGTCCAGTTATCAGGTAGGACGCGCCCAGCGCTTTCCAGTCGCGATAGTACACCTCGGATTCACTGCTTGGATAACTAAGCATACTGGCTCGAGGTAACGCCTTGAACAGGCCGCTTAATTTCAAGTCATTATCAATAATATTGGCGGGGTCTTCCGGCAATACCCGGCTCCCCTCCCAGGCAAACGGGGATACCGCCAGCGCCAACAGCTGGTCATTCCCCCGGGTAACTTCAATAACGAGCTCTGCCCGAACTGTGGTCACCCAAAACAGACAGCTCAATATCAGAAAAATCCTGGATAAATGCGTCTTGAGCAGGTAGGTCTTGAAAATAAGCCTCATCTCACCAAATCCTCGGGCCTAAAACGGAAAGTTATGCGGCGGAAGTGTTGATCAAATATCCGTCGCTCAAGATTTTTTAATTCGGAAAAAGGCGCAGCCTGACGGATAGCCTGAATAACAGAACGATCAAACTCATCATTGCCGCTGGACTTCACCATAGTAATACCAAGCACGTCCCCCACAGGCGACAGGCTGATACGAATCTCTGCCATCATGTTATTGCGGGCACTTGGCGGCCGGTTCCAATACTGTGAGGTCAGGCTTTTGATCAAGGCTGCATACTTGGCCTGCTCCAGCTGGTCACGGGCAAGCTGTTGCGCATCTTGCATCGCCAGTTGCTCTAGGGCAATGGCTTGCTCCAGTGCCTCCTGCTCGCGCCGCTCCTGTTCCTGCTGTGCCCTCTCCTGTTGCTCTTTTTGCAACCGCTCTTGCTCCTGCTGTCGACGCCGGGCTTCTTCTTGCTCACGCTGCAGCTGCCGCTTTTTCTCCGCCTCTTGTTTGCGCGCGAGTGCCTTTTGACGCTCTCGTTCAGCTCGTTTCTTGGCTTCAGCCGCTTTTTTTGCCTCGGCAACCTTTCTTGCTTCAGCCTGTTTTTTTGCCTCTGCCTTTTTCCTGGCTTCGGCCTGCCTGTTCGCCTCCTCGCGCCGCTGCAGTTCGGCTTTTTGCTGACTTTCGCTCGATACGGACGACGTTTCAGGCAAGGCCACCAGTGCGGCACTGATGGGGACTGGCGGTGGCCGCTTGATGGTGGAATCCTTATCCCAGCTCACCGCCAGCACTCCCAGCATCGACAAATGCAGAAGCACAGACAAAACAACAGCAACGCCGTAACTCTCAGCCACGAGAGCAGGTAGACGGGGAATGTTAAACCATCTTTTCATCTACTGCCCATCCAGCACCACTGGGTCTGTCACCAAGCCAACGTGATCAATGCCCGCATTTTGCAAACTCGCCATCAATTGCACCACTGCCCCGTAAGCCACGTGGGTGTCTCCCTGAATCAACACCTGGATGTTGGGTCTGACGCTGACCAGCTTGCTGACTTTTTCCTGCACGGAGGGCAACCCAATTGCCTTGTCGTGGTCGGCCCCAAGATCAAGGTAGTAACTGCCGTCAGCCTTGATCGAGACAATCAGGACTTCATCATCATCGGGTGGGGCAATATGTTCACTGCTGGTTTTGGGCAGTTCGACCTTGACGCCCTGGGTCATCATGGGCGTGCTGATCATGAAAGCCACCAGCAGCACCATCATGATGTCTATAAACGGCACCATGTTTATTTCAGCCATGGGGCGACGCCGGATTCTGCCCCGCGCAGCTCTTATCGGTGACATAGTGGTGAGATCCCTTTATTTGCGACTGTACACTTTGCGATGCAAGATGCTGGAGAACTCATCGGCAAATGTCTCGTAATTAGACAACAGCGCTTCCACCCGCGAAGCGTAACGGTTATAGGCGACGACGGCCGGGATTGCAGCAACCAGACCAACAGCAGTGGTCAACAATGCTTCAGCAATGCCTGGCGCCACTGAAGCCAGGGTGGGTTGCTGCACCACTGCCAGTCCGCGAAAGGAGTTCATAATACCAACCACCGTACCGAACAAACCCAGGTATGGACAGGTGGAGCCGACACTGGCCAAAAATGGCAGATTAGTTTCAAGTCGCTCCTGCTCCCGAGATATGGCCACCCGCATGGCGCGCTGGGCACCTTCCATGACAGCATCGGGGTCTTCAGTACCTTGATTACGCAAACGGGTAAACTCGGTGAAGCCCGCTTTGAAGATTTGCTCCAGGCCTGAGTCGGGCTGTTCTTCGTTCTGCACCTCCCGGTACAGGACAATCAAATCCATCCCCGACCAAAACCGGTCCTCGAAAGCGACCATCGCCCTGCGAGCATTACGCAGAAGAATATGTCGCTGAATAATCATCACCCAAGATACTAACGATGCCGCCACCAGTAACAGCAAAACCAGTAATGCGATCCAACTGGAATTACCAATCAGTGCCCATAGAGACATGCTTTCTGCCACTGATAACCTCTCTATCCATCAGTTTTGAATGCCAACAGCTGCAAGCGGAAATGCCGCTTACCGTAAACGATAAAAATGGCTCTGCAACGAATAATTGCGAAACTTACGCCATGAAGACAGAGTGATCATATCATCAAAAAATACCTTGAGGGTCAGAAAATCACCTCTATACAGAGTCTTGACACCTTCGCTCCAACCTAAACAACATAGGCATAAACCGTAAAATACCGGCCATTCCAAATCGTTAAATACCTCATAATGAGTACGCTAGGGCAAAAGCCATATGAGCACAGCGAGCACCATTCCCACCCATGACCTGGCTGCTCTGAACGAGTGCTGTGGTAATACAAACGTTGTCGTTAATATGCTCAATTGCCCCACTGGACTGGCAACCAAAGACACCTCGACCAGAGGTAAAAACCCTATCCAGATTAACACGCTAACTAAACGTCGCCAGTTCAATGTTCAGCGCATTGCTGGTGATATAGGCAAGACGACACCGCTACACATGGACAGCGGCTGGTGAGGCTGGGGGTTTTTCTGACGATCAGCAGGGATGCCTGGGGATGTCGCTTCAGTCTGGTTAATGGGGATAATCGATACCAAAATGCAAATAAGCATTTTTGGTCAACACTCGTCCTCTGGGGGTTCTCATGATGTAACCTTGCTGGATCAGGTAAGGCTCCAATACATCTTCAATGGTATCCCGCTCTTCGCTGATGGCAGCAGCCAGATTATCGACCCCCACCGGACCACCGTCGAATTTTTCCATCATGGCCAACAGTAGCCGGCGATCCATATGGTCAAAACCGCAGGCATCCACATCAAGCATATTGAGTGCCGCATCGGCCAGCTCCGGGGTGACAGTGCCATCGCCTCTGACTTGGGAGTAATCTCTGACCCGGCGCAATAGTCGGTTGGCAATACGTGGTGTTCCCCGTGAACGACGCGCCACTTCGCTGGCGGCGTCGCGATCCATGGCCACTCCAAGAATGCTGGCCGAGCGCAGAATAATGGTGCACAGGTCGGCCACGTTGTAGAACTCCAGCCGCTGAACAATGCCAAACCGATCCCGCAGGGGCGAAGTCAGCAGTCCTGCCCTGGTGGTTGCTCCTACCAGGGTAAAGGGCGGCAAGTCAAGCTTAATGGAGCGAGCCGCCGGCCCTTCACCGATCATAATATCGAGCTGGTAATCCTCCATGGCTGGATAGAGCACCTCTTCAACCGCCGGGCTGAGACGATGGATCTCGTCAATAAACAGAATGTCATTGGGTTCGAGGTTAGTCAGCAACGCGGCCAGGTCACCGGCTTTTTCAATAACCGGACCGGAGGTAGAGCGAATATTGCTGCCCATCTCATTGGCCAAAATGTGCGACAGAGTAGTTTTACCCAATCCCGGTGGCCCAAAGATTAAAGTGTGATCCAGCGCATCGCCGCGCTGACGCGCTGCCTGGATAAAGATCTCCAGTTGCTCACGCACTTTGGGCTGACCGGTGTAATCACCGAGCCTGACCGGTCGGATGGCTCGATCCTGAACCTCCTCACCCTGGCGCTCTCCGGCAGAGATCAGCCGATCGGCTTCTATCATAATATTTCCTGTCATAATTAAATCATGCTACGCAAAGCCTGTCGTATAAGTTCGGCGCTGGACAGGCCTTCAGTGTTGATGCGGGCGATGACCTTACTGGCCTCCTGAGGCTTGTAGCCCAGTGCCACCAAAGCGCTGACGGCTTCTTGTTCGACATCGGCCGTCTGTTGCTGGATAACTTGTCCCAGTGGTGTGTCGTTAAAATCATCCGACGAAGCCAGTGTGCTGTCCCATTTACCCAGTTTGTCCTTCAGTTCGACAATCAGACGCTCAGCAGTTTTCTTGCCAACCCCAGGCAATTTGACCAAAGTGGAGCTGTCACCAGTGTGAACGCAGCGAACAAATTCGGCTGCTTCAATGCCAGAGAGCAGAGTCAGGCCCAGCTTTGGCCCTACGCCGTTGACTTTGATCAAGGTGCGGAACAGTTCTCGTTCCGGGGCATTGGCAAAACCATAAAGCAGCTGAGCATCTTCACGCACGACAAAGTGCGTATAAAGCGTTACTTCACTGCCCACTTCAGGCAGCCGGTAAAAGACCGACATGGGCGCTTCCACTTCGTAGCCAACACCGCCAACCTCAATTAACAGATACGGTGCCTGCGATTCCAGCAAAGTACCTCGAAGTCTGCCTATCATATCCAACCCTTATTGTTCACGACCGCTGTTAGCGATTGTTATTAGCGATGCAATAACCGGCCGTTTCTTCTACCGGTGACGCCGGCCATCCGAATCAGGCTGGCGCGAGTGTGGGAGTGACACAAGGCCACCGCCAGGGCATCTGCGGCATCAGCCTGCGGTGTTTGCTCCAGTTTCAGGATGGCCATGACCATCTGCTGAACCTGGGATTTCTCGGCTCCACCATTGCCCACCACTGCCTGCTTGACTTGTCGGGCGGAATATTCTGACACGTCCAGCCCGTGGTTAACCGCAGCCACAATGGCCGCCCCACGCGCCTGGCCAAGCTTCAGGGCTGAGTCGGCATTACGCGCCATAAAAACCTGTTCAATCCCTACCGACTGAGGATTATACATCTCGATAATGGTGTTGACGCCCTGGAAAATCCGGGCAAGTCTTTCTGGCAATGAGCCTTCCGGCAGACGAATACATCCCGATGCCACATAACGACAGTGAACGCCAATTTCCTCGATAACGCCGTACCCGGTAATCCTGGACCCGGGATCAATCCCCAATAATATGGCCATTCCATTTACGTTCCGTTGCCTGGTGCCCAGACAAGAATACTGTATATACATACACGTTTCCAGCAACAATAAAGGACGGACAAAGCAGGCTATCAACAATGCTGGACCGTTGCATGTTACGGTGAGTGACCCACGCTTCAGTGAGACCCCTTTCTGAACATTACTGATATTCAGACCAAGTCGCCCGAGTCCCGTTAAAAACAGGGATATAAATCAATAATGGCCATCAAAACAGGAACCAATGAGATTAACAGGAGTCAACAGATGACGACGGCTGCCATGACAATGAATCCCAGGGTGCGCCCAAGACCAGCAGCCTGACAGGAGCAGTCGTATTCCTAACGCGTCTGCTGCACGTCGTCTTGGCCAGTTCAGGCCTGATAATTCAAATAACCTCTGGACAAACATATGGGATCGTTATGTTAACAAACAATATTGCCCTTCCTTATTGCACCAAAACTACTGCACATACCGATTCCACCATACGGCCGCGTGATGAAAAACCGTGTGACAATCCCAATCCGTTGGCCAGCACCCGGGAAGTTAAACTCAGCCAACCACAACGACTCACACATCCAGCGCATGAGAATAAAACCGAATTATCCAGTAGGCCTGGCGTCCAACTAATTCAGCAACGAGAACCAAGGCTTTATACACCCCTCGGTGGCTGTGCGGCAAAACACGAAAAAGAAGCGCCGCCCCCATACAGCCAAAAAGACGCAGGCTCCGGAAAACTCTCCAGATATGAAGGGTTAACGGAATTTATGCAGACAACTATCTACAACCAACCTCACAAAACTACCCCGGAACTGCTATCCATCATAGATATCCTGATGAATGCAGATGACGCAAAAGAAAATAGCAAAAAAACACTTTTATCCTCATACATTGCCATTGACTCCTTTCATAGACGCCTGACTGCATTAGGGCAAGATGAAAATCTTGATGATCTGAGCTCGCAATCGTCCTATTTTAAATCCAAAATCTCCAGCAAATTGAACGAATTGCTAGACCTGGTCAGAACTTATGACTATCTGTTTAACCATGCAAACAGTGTCGTGGAATCATATAACAGCCTGAATCTGGTGCAAAAAAGCCTATATGATCAAGTGGCCAGCAAGTGTCTTTTTCTCAGCGAACAAATGGGACAATCTGCTTTAATCCTTGCCGCCCATTATGCTAATTTGCAGTTAACCATAGGTAATGTAATCAACAATCCTGAAACAGCACTTTATCGCTTGCCAACACTCCTTAAACCATTTATTTCCTGCAGCGCAATGCACCTTGAGTGTATGATCGAATGTCGATTACGGGATCTTGATGCGATCAACAACATTGCAGTGCACAAACTCGGTACAAAAGTAATCCCAAGAAAATTTTCCAGTATTAAACACGTATTGCAACCCAGCCTGAAAAAACCACGAATTGATCAGTCCCAACTAAACGATGCCCTTTTTAATTTCTGCCGATCACTGGCTACCGTAGAGCTGTTCGCCCGATCACGTGCCAAAAGCCAGATGGATATGCTTGACCAGGGACGCGAGCGTTTGTTTGAATTCATTGATCGCTACACTGGAGAAACCGGTGTCTCCATAGCCGAGCTGCTCACCATTTCTGACGCTAGCATCGTTGAAAAATACCTGCGTTATGCCGAGCTGTTGCACGCCACAGAAGCAGCAATGGAAAAACATATTGAGACAAGGACTATTGTGCTGGAAAAGATCACTTGCCTGGCTAACCCAAGCGGTGATGCAGCCACCGAAATTATGAGTGGTAAAAACACCAGTACTGACACTGGGAATTGGCATCAATTGTTAACGCAATTAAAGCAGACAAGCGCAGCACGGCGACGCTACCCTTTGTCCGACCATATTATGCTCGGTGTTGACACTGCCTGCATAGCATTGAACAAAATGATCAGACTGGAAGCATTTCAACACCAGCACCGGTCAAAAATGCGCGTGGAAGAGTTACAAGAGGAGCTGTACAACCTGGACATTTGGGTTAGTCACCTGTGTAGGCTGGGTCTGATTGGCGATGAGAATCTAAACGCCTGTCCAAGTTACCAACAACTAATACCAATTCGGGAAGCACTGAACGAAGTAATAATAACCTATCAGTCAGACCTTGAAGCCACCTTTAAAGAGGCATCAACACACATAACCGGTGAGCAAACAAAAGAAACACCTGGGCAGGCTACGGCGCTCTTACCCATTGCCGAGCTGCCAGCACCACTGGAGCCGATGTTATTCACCAACAGTGAACTGCATAAAACAATCAATCACTATTTATTTGCCCACAATGAGCTGACTATTAACGAATGGAATCAACAACAAGGCGAACAATTAATCCATCGCCTGACAATGAAAAAACAACAACTACCTTGTACCCAACAATTACTGACGCTTATTCATTGCTGCCAACATGATGAACGGATCAGTCAATACATTAGCGAGTGCCGATTGATTTTTATGCTGTCATACTCCTATATAACCAGCATCGCAGGAGCATATTCTCAACAAAGCACCAAAGGAAAAATCGCAAATTTCCAAAAGCAGATTGACAAATTCACCACATTAAATAAAAAGATTCAGCAACAGTTACAAGAGTGCAGCAAAAAGCTCGGCAAAATAAAATCAAAAACCAATGATCAACATGAAAGCCTGGGGCGGACGTTATTTGCAGCGGTACAAAACTCTCTGCTGGTCAACACTGAGCATCAACATCATTTAAAGCTTGGTCTTGATCTCATGCTGGAAAAACGCAAGCAGATTCTGATGAGCGAATTCCCAGGTCTTTATGCGCTGGAGCAACACGTTTATGACGTGTCGACAAAGAAAATCAAACATCGTACCAGGTTAGCAAAAACAACAGGTAACGATGCTGATGTGCCACCGCGATCATTGCCGAACCCAAGCTATCTGAACTCACCTGGCAAAGCCACTGCTTTTACCATGATGCCACTGCCAGGACCGGGCTTTACCCTGGATCACTCCCCATCCTTGAACAACCTGAAAATTCCCTGCCTTGAGTCTGCCCGGGAGCACAAGCTTACTGGCAAGCAATTCCTTGACCACATTGGCCAACAGCTCCATATTCAGTTGGCTGCATACAGAACCACCAGCGACGACTTTTACTCACCAACCCCTAGCGAGCTGGTCGTCACTAAAAATCACAGTGGTCAAATCAGCTTTTCTCATTTTTTAACGGGTATCCGGATCAGGCTGGATGACCAGTTAACCATCAGACAGCGCGATTATTTTCATCAACATATTGCCAGCCAGGCCAATGCTTTGATTGACCGCAACATCCCTGTGGTGTACATGGGCAGTCGCGCTTTTCAGACGCAGCTACAAGCACTTTGGGGCGCTCATGCACTGGCGCATATTGGCAGCCTGCCGTTGCCCCAAATTGACGTGGCCATTATCAAGCGGGCAACAACTCCCAGAGATACCGACCTGCTGATTCTGGATCAGGCGCAACTCACTACTGTGAAACAGCAAGTACGCAAAACACTGTCAAGTGCTGCTCACCAGAACAATGACCTAAAAATCGACTTTGAAATCACCACGACAGACGAACGAACCGAGATTTTTTACGGTACAAAATGTCTCTCCTGTAACCTGATCTTGCACAAAAAAGGACACCGACAACCAAAACACTGGATTTATGTTGTTGACTTGATCACTTGTGTGGATCCGAATCCGGCTGTGTCAGCGCTATACGCATTTGACGCTCCCGGTTTGTCCTCGCGAGAGACAATCCGCAGCAGACGCATTGACGCCATTATCATGGACGAGCTTAACCTGGTTATTTCCATGACTGCCGGGCCAGCACGGGCGCTGATGGCAATGATTCGCATCAGCATTCTGGCCGCACTGGAAGTTGCCGACCCCAAACTGGACAACATGGCCAGGATGGCGCTGATACACGCCTTGGATACCATTCATCAACGTTTTCCCGATCCAGCCTTCGACCGGCTGGCTACCGATTTACGCTCACGAACGTTCACTGTTGTTGATCACCAAGGAGAGCTTTTCGGGGTCAAACCACCAGTTGCACAATAAACCAGGCTATAAAAAAACCCGGCAAATCCGGGTTTCTTTATGTCTGAACACTTTTAGGTCAGTTGTTCCATTACCTCGGCCGGAATATCAGCGTTGGTATAAACGTTTTGCACATCGTCCAGGTCTTCCAGGCGATCGACCAGTTTCATGATTTTCTCAGCACCGGCCAAATCCAACTCGGTCTGGGTGGAGGCAATCATCGCTACCTCACCACCAGCTGGCGTGAAACCGGCCGCCTCCAGAGCATCCTTAACTGACATAAACTCAGTCCATTCGGTCAGCACTTCTGCCGAGCCATCGTCATTACTGGTTACGTCTTCAGCGCCGGCTTCAAGGGCAGCTTCCATCAGCTGATCTTCATCAACGCCAGGTTCAAAGAAAATTTGCCCTTTGCGTTCAAACAGATAGGCCACGGAACCGTCGGTACCCAGATTGCCTCCGTGTTTGGAGAAGGCGTGACGCACTTCAGCCACCGTACGATTGCGGTTGTCAGTCAGACACTCCACCAGTACCGCGATGCCACCAGCGCCGTAACCTTCGTAGGTTACCTCTTCCATGTTGGAATCGTCATCACCGCCAGCGCCGCGAGCGATGGCGCGGTTGATGGTGTCCCGGGTCATGTTGGCACCAAGCGCCTTATCAACAATTGCCCGCAGCTTGGGGTTGTCTTCTATATTGCCACCGCCCTGCTTGGCAGCGACGACCAACTCACGAATGATCTTGGTAAAAACCTTGCCACGCTTGGCGTCCTGTGCCGCCTTGCGATGCTTGATGTTGGCCCATTTACTATGACCTGCCATAAAAACCTCTGTGCAAATGCTTCGCTGGCAACCATGCGTCCGACGGTTGCCCGAATCAATCAGTGACTGGTGGCAGACGCCGGATCACGACGGATACGCAGATTCAGATCCTGCAACTGCTGGCTCTCCACTTCTCCCGGTGCCTGAGTCAGCAAGCACGACGCCGACTGGGTTTTCGGGAAAGCAATCACTTCACGGATATTGGTGGTGCCGCACAACAACATGACCAAGCGGTCGAGACCAAAGGCCAGACCACCGTGAGGTGGTGCGCCGTACTTCAGGGCGTCGAGCAGGAAGCCAAACTTCTCGCGTTGTTCTTCCTCCTGAATGTCCAGCACGCGGAACACGGCCTGCTGCATCTCCTGTCGATGGATACGCACAGAGCCACCGCCCACTTCATAGCCATTCAACACCATATCATAAGCTCTGGACAATGCTTGTGCCGGATTGGCTTCCAGCTCCTCAGGCGAACAGGTCGGTGCAGTGAAGGGGTGGTGTAGCGCGGTGAGCGTGCCGTTGTCGGTCTCTTCAAACATCGGGAAGTCAACCACCCACAGAGGTGCCCAGTCACAGGTGTACAGGTTCAGGTCTTCGCCCACCTTGCAACGCAGTGCGCCGAGTGCTTCGTTGACGATGGTTTCCTTGTCGGCACCGAAGAAGACGATGTCACCATTGGCTGCGCCCAGGCGCGTCATGATGTTCATGGTCACGTCATCGCCGAGGAACTTGATGATGGGTGATTGTAAGCCTTCGACGCCCTTTTCCAGCTCATTGACCTTGATCCAGGCCAACCCTTTGGCACCGTAGATACTGACAAACCTGGTATAGTCATCAATCTGCTTGCGGCTCAGTTCGGCACCGCCAGTGACTTTCAAGGCTGCCACACGACCTTGCGGGTCTTCTGCCGGGCCTTTGAATACTTTGAAATCAACGCCTGCCATCAGGTCGGCTACATCCACCAGCTCCAGTGGAATACGCAGGTCTGGTTTGTCGGAGCCAAAGCGACTCATGGCCTCAGCGTAAGTCATGCGCGAGAACGCAGCGCCCAGATCGATGCCTTTGGTTTCCATAAACAGGGTTTTGACCATGGCTTCGGTAATGCCCATGATCTGCTCCTCGTCCAGGAAGGACGTTTCAATATCGATCTGGGTAAATTCTGGCTGACGGTCAGCCCGCAGGTCTTCGTCGCGAAAACATTTGACGATCTGGTAGTAACGATCAAAACCGGACACCATCAACATCTGCTTGAACAGCTGGGGCGACTGGGGCAGCGCATAAAAGTGCCCAGGGTGTACTCGGCTGGGCACCAGGTAATCGCGAGCGCCTTCAGGTGTGGCGCGAGTCAGCATTGGCGTTTCAATATCCAAAAAGCCGTGTTCTTCCATAAAGCGGCGCACAACAGCGGTGGCCTTGCTGCGCAGAATCAGCTTCTCTTGCATCTCCGGACGACGCAGGTCAACCACACGGTTACGCAGGCGCACGTCTTCGCCAACATCGGTGTAGCCTTCGATCTGAAATGGTGGAGTTTGAGCCTGGTTGAGAATCTCAACCTGTTTGCCAAGCACCTCGATTTCGCCAGTGGACATATTGGCGTTGGCCGTGCCCTCCGGACGCGGACGGACGATGCCGGTAATTTTCAGCACATACTCACTGCGGGCCTTGTCGGCCAGGGCGAAGGCTTCTTCGGTATCCGGGTCCACCACCACCTGGGCCAGACCTTCGCGGTCGCGCAGGTCCAGAAAGATGACACCACCGTGGTCACGGCGGCGATGAACCCAACCGCACAGGGTCACTTCCTGCCCGTCATGGGCAAGATTCAGTTCACCGCAATAATGGCTGCGCATAATATACCTCAAGTCAGGAATTCAATCAGACGTCATTCAGGAATCTGAATAGCGCTCAATCACTGGTTGCCGGACAACTGCCACAACCGCTCTTGCTGTCTTTGGACGGACAGTGATTGTCGCTGGAGGCCAGATTCTTTTTACTGCCCCCTTTGAAGTCAGTCTCATACCATCCGCCTCCTTTCAAGCGAAAGGATGGCGCGCTTAACAGCTTTTTCAGCGCAGACTGACCACAGGCCGGGCAATCGCTCAATGGCGCATCGCTGAATTTTTGAATTGCCTCAGTCACTTCAGAGCATTGCTCACACTGGTACTCATAGATCGGCATTGACGCTGGTCTACCTCTAATCGAAAAACAGCCGCGCAAGACACACCGATCAGCATTTTCAGCGACGCGGTGTCTCTGGCACGGCCCGAAAGTGCCGACGATATCCCACCGGCCTTTGGTTTACTAATTGACAGAAAATTGAGCATTATACCCCAAAGGCGAGCGGAGTCAGCCGCCGTAAGACAAAAAACATCGTCAGGACAAGTTGGCGCAATGTCACTTCAACAGGGATAACGGAGGGAACACGACAGAAGATTTTTTATGCCAGTGGCGGCAGCAGACAAAAAGCTTGCTCCACTGAGTGTGGAGCAAGCCAGAGAGATGAACTCAGGCTTTGCTGGCCCGGCGAATCGCTTCTTCTGCACGCTCAGCGTCTTTTAATGCCTCGGCAACCATGGCATCAATTTTCTGCTCTTGCTCAAGCAATTGGGCCAGCTGATTGGCACCGGCGGAATCCACTACAGTACCGTCGAGGTTTTTACTCAGCGCTTCTTTTATATCCGCCATGCGCTCCTTGAGCAGCAACAAGGTAAATGTTTGTGGGTTATTGGCTCCTTCCAGGCTCAGATTGTCGCCCAGGATAGGCTGGTCCACCGGATTTTCCTCACTGACGGCATTGGTTGCTTTGGCGGTACTCATAACCGGACGGTCACTTTGGCTCGCGGTACTCTCTTCAACTTCAGCCTTGGATTTATCAGGCACGTCAGTATCTACCGTGGCAGCAATAACCAATGCCAATCCTTCAGCGGCATCGCTGATTGCCTGCTCAGATGGTGCTTTAGCTTCACTGACGACTGACAATTCTGGAAGATTTTGCGCTGACAAAAACTGGAACAGGTTTTTCACCAGCTGCGGCGGCAACACTTCAGGGACTGTTTGTGGCAAAAGTTCTGGCGCCTTTTCTGACACTTTTGGCGAGTGACGATCAGCTTCCCTTACCAGGTTGCGGTTAAACTCCGCCAGAATCTGGCTGGCCAGCACTGCCCGTACATCCTCTTTGGCAAAGCGGTTTGCGAGCATCTGCAGCTCCCGCTTGAGTTTATCAAGTTCCTCTTCGCCAGTGTGCAACGAGGCTTTGCTGCTAGTCCTCACCGGCGTCACCAGCAGCTCCCGCAGAATACGGTTATTATCACCGGCAACTATGGCCAGAGCCTCTCTGGCCACAATACGCATTTCCTGACTGTGTTTGTGTGCTTCGAGTTCGGCAATCTTGGCCCGCAGTGGCGCAATGACGTTTTCGCCAACATTGTCATTTTCATAGGTATTTATCAGAGATTGTTTTTGCTCAATCTCGGTCTGGGTATTGGCAATATCCTGGCGGATGGCACCAACTTTGGCAGGCGTGTTACGAACCATCTGTTGCGTTTGCTGAAACTGCAATGAACGAATATCAAGGGTCGCGGCACTACTGAGCACCTTGATATCGTTCAGTGTTGCCCGCAGGGCCAGCAGCAGGTTTTGCGTATCGGAAAGATCAATTTCATCAGTGGGCAGGCCATTATGCAATGCCACCACGGCCTGAAGCGCCGCAAGCTTGGTTTGCACAGCCTGCGCCAGGTAATTACGGCTATTCAGCGGGCTGTCGCCGGGATTATCGAGCAACACACCATCACCACCATTGGCAGAGGATGCCCCAACATGAGATACCGAATTATCAGCGCTGAAACCGCTGCTGACTGAATTGGCAGCAACTGCTCCGGGGTTCGACTGAGCACTGCCCACGCCCGGAGCTTGTGAATTTCCAGAATTTCCTATGGGATTTGACATATTAACACCCTCCCTGGGCTGTCCTTAATCAATTGTCCTTAACCGGTAACCTGTTCGTGTGCTGAGAAAATCTCCCGAACACAGAGCAGATCAGCCCAACTTATTGTTTACCTTAAGCAACAGTTTTTCCGCTTGCTGACTCTCATCTTGCCAGCGTCCAGAAACACTGGCCCTGAGCACCACTTCAGACAGCGCTTGCCTGGCAAGACTCCACAGTTCAAGTTCGGCAAAACAGTGGGCCAACATCAACGACGCCCTTGGATCACTGCCATCAAGTTTTTCCCCGTGAGCCAGTGTGGCTCCTGCCTGGGCGTAGTCGCCAAGCTGATACTGGGCCATTCCCAACCCAAGGAAATAGGCGTAGCAGGTATGATCAAGCAAGCAAAGATGACGAAACATTTGCAGCGCCTCATGGAACTGGCCGGAATTAAATCGGGCAAAAGCCACTTGATAGATGGTATCAAGCTGACGCTGATCCATATTACGCAGGTCTTTGATGGTGCCGCCTCTGGCCATGTAAGCCAGCAGCGGTGGCACAGACTGATTGTCCCTGGTATTCATAATCTGGCAAGCCTCGTCCTTGAAACAGTGAATGACTTATTAACTATAAACTGCTCGTCTTTAGTTTTATTTCTAGGTCTACATCGGACGATCGCGACCTGCGGTTTAACGAGGGGATGCACTCAGCCATATTAGTCGGTGGTGAAGCTGGCAAAACTCTGTGGTAGCTCTTCCGTCACAGTGATACGGTCAACTCTGGCCATACGCGGCCCCTGGTGCAGCCATTGCTCCAGCTCAGCCACCGCTGCCCTGGGACCACACATCAACACCTCTACCCGACCATCAGGCAAATTGCGAACCCAGCCGCCGATGCCCAGGCCTCGCGCTTTCTCCTGGGTTGACCCACGAAACCAGACGCCCTGAACCCGACCTTCAACAAAAACCCGCTTGCACACATCAGCCATGGAATGCTCTCCTGTACTACTGCTCAACCAGCCTAGCCATTTCTGCCTCAAGGCTTTGGCGTGTCTGGGGTCCAAACAGTTTTGTGATCACCGCACCACCGGGCGAGACAATAAATGTGGCGGGCAGAACTTGTGGCGGGGACACACCCAAAGCGGCAACGGGAGATTCACGCAACACCGGGAAGCGAATGTCCAAGACCTTGACCTTATTCACCAGTCCCTCACCCTGACTGCCATCAAAGTCCACCCCCAGTACTCGCACCTGACCGCTGCTGGCCAAGGCATTTAGCTCGGGCACCTCTTCTCGGCAAGGCTCACACCACTCGGCCCAGAAATTAAGCACCAACCACTGATCACCAGTCAGAGTAACACGGTTGCCCGTTAAATCGGTGAATGTAACTGGCTTGCTACAGGCACTCAGCCACAGCGCAATCAGACTGTATCCCAGCATTTTTGTTATTGTCACCGAACACCTCCCACTTATTGCTGGGCTACCAGATCATCACTGCTAAGCAGTCCCGTGCCCGTGAGCTACAGAATATATGACAAATGTGAAGAAATAAGCACCACTGGTTCGATTTACTGCCAGCATACGATCACCAATTAGCCCACGACTCACTACGCTCTTCTGTCGTTATTCCATCAGCAATTGATCCAGAGAGCAGTCCAGTGCTTCCCGCTTGGCACTGTTGACGACGCGCGTCCGCTCAATCAGGTCAGAGAGCCAGTTTTGTTGATCAGTTACCAGGATATTTTGCAACTGGTCATTCCTGGGCATAGGCCAGGGTAGCTGTTCGCAGAAGGAAAACAGCGTAACCTGCCGCAAATCCCGGGCCAGCAGCCACTGACCTGCCTCATTCCTGCTGATATAGCCCATATCCCTCAGGCGTGCGGTCTGGTTCTCCCAATCATCCACCGAAAGTGGAAAACCGGGCTTTGGCAAGTCAGAGAACTGCACCCCTTGGCCTGTCTCAAACTTATCCAGCAACTGCTTGAGAATAAATAGCATGGAAATCAGCGGCGGCGGCTCCTCGCCCGAGGCCCGACAACCATAAAGATCCAGCGAACGCACCAGCACTGCGCCAAACAGCACCAGCAGCCAGGTGATATAGATCCAACTCAAAAACAGCGGCACGGCGGCAAAAGCGCCATAAATCAGGTAATAGGTTGGCGATATGGAGATAGACCACGTGAAAATAACTTTAGCCAGCTCAATCAACAAGGCAACAAACACCGCCCCAATCAACGCGTGCAACACAGGCACTTTACGATTAGGCACGGCGGTGTAGAGCAAGGTAAGCACGATCGAACTCAAACAAAACGGCATCAGACGCAATAACAACTGCTCACCACCAATGATTGCCGTGGTATCGGATACCAGTTTTACCGAAGCCAGGTAGGAGGTGACCAGGAAACCTGCACTGAACAATACCGGACCAAGTGTAAGAACCGCCCAATAGAGCAGGAACGCCGCCATACCACGACGACTCTGTGTCACTTGCCATATGCTATTGAGCGTTTTATCAATGGTTCTAAGCATCAAAAAGGCAGTGACCACCAGGAAGAGAATGCCCAGGCCAGTTAACTTACGCGCCTGCCGGGAGAATTCCAGCAAGTAGGTATGAACCAGCTCTCCGGTGGTGGGCACAAAACTTTCGAAGATAAAATTCTGGATAACGCCACCCACATTATTCAGGCTTGGCACTGCCGAAAGTATGCTGTAGGTCACCGTCATCAATGGCACAACAGCAAACAGTGTCGTATATGTCAGCGCGGCTGCATCGTCAAGACAGCGATTAGCCACAAAACGCTTGATAACTTCTACGGCAAAGGCTTTGAAAGTTAACCAGAATTGCTGAATCGGCTGCATGACCAACTCCTTCCCAGACGTTGGTCGTAGTGTACCGAATCCCCCTAAAACACGACACCTTATCCTTTTGGGCAGCTCTGGTAATTTCTCTGGAACTCTGAACACCACCACAGGTCACACCTAGCGATCGTCTTCCGTAAGATTGGCAGGATTATTCTTTGTGCAGATTGCTCTTTGTTTGGATTGCTCTTTGTTTGGAGAAAAGTACCAATGGCTCGTCTGTCCGTGACGATAAAACGCCCACAGTGTCGACAGGCCTTCATCAGTAAATCAACCCGGGTGACCGATAATGTCAGACCCTCTGTCAAGCACGAGTGATTCAGGCTTGCCGCAGCTTCGGGCAGAAGGGCAAGAAGGAGGAAAAAAACAAAAAAAACGCCAGGGCAAAGCCGCGGTTTCGGGCAGACATGTGACATCCGAAGTCCTGGCAAAACACCTTGAGTCACCGATTCGCATCGAAGTAATACCCAACCGGGCGCGTGCCGCAGCACGAGCAGAGGAGCCCGTTTACTCGAAAATGGGTACCGAGCTGACGCCAAAGAGCAACCCTTTTGCCAAGCGCCCGCTACTGGTCGAAGCCAGAAATGTCACAGCCAGCGATATCAACTGCTGCCGAGTTCGGCTAAATAGCTACAGTTCAGAAACCATAGAACCCAACAACGTCCGGCTGCATATCAAAATTTTAAGAAATGCCGTGCTCATCACAGAAAAAAAAATGCACGAGGCGATACAACGACCATCCCTGCATAGCCTGGGCAAACTGTTTGACTCAATCCAGGAGTGTTACATTAAAGGCTACAAAATAAGTCAACTTTTTCAACGGTGGCACTCCCCGCCTGCAGACATCAACCCCGATCAGATTAACCAGCTTATCACCGACTTTGAAAATCATTTCATTCACTTTTTGATGCTGTGCAAACCATCACTTCCGGCACAACAACAAGACCTTTTCTTTATGTGTACGTGGTACCTGAGCCATAAAGAAGTGCGCCAAGAGAAAAACAACGCCAACTTCCTGCACGTCTGTCGAAAATCCGCATCGTTATTCCTGGTCTCCCGACTTGACGACTTTAATCCCCTGTTGGCCAAAGAGCGGCTCTCCAAGCCGGGTAAAGACGTCGACTCAATCAGCACTGACGATTTGGCGCTGCTTCTCCTTGGTCACCTGACCAATCTATGTGTACCCGGCGCAGCGTACAACATTCACTCGGATCGTATGATAGCGAACATCAAAAAACAGCTGCATACCGACCCACTGTTCCAGGATGAGAGAAAAGAAGAACAGTTCGACCACGTCATGGCCGAACTGGAGATGCAAACAACCGTGTTAACCAAGCTGGACGCTCTGGATGAACCCTTGGAATCTTGCGCTCAAGATGACACGTCCTGTGAGTACTCTCCGGGAAAGCCTGTGGTTTGCAATATCGGCTTCAATCCTTACCAGCCAAGCGCACCAGGCATCGGCCTGCAGGGACTGGAGCGCCTATACCGCCATGCACAGCTACCTGCTGTGCGCGAGGATATCAATATCTACCTGAGCGTATTTGCCCAACGGAACGATCCATTCAACCGGGCTTTTTTTGCCCTGTTCCAGTTTCTGGCCGGCGATACCAGCGATACTCACCTTGAATCCATTGTCAATGATGACCTGAAACTCTACTTGCGCGCCCTGATCCATTATCTGCAAGGCGAGTGGCTCAAGGCCGAACAACAGGCAGAGAAGTCACAGTGGCCTGAAGCCAGCTGGCTGCTCGGACAACTGTACTATCGACGCGGCAATCTGAGTGAAGCCATTGCCAGCACCCAGAAAGCCTTAGACTTTGGCGTTGAATCAGTCCTGCTGCAACTGATCAACCTCCTGCTGGAGGCGCCAACCCCGGATCGGAAAAACATCGAGTGTCTGCTCAGCGAAGCCGTCCCCCACTATCGCTATACCTGCAGCAACGTATTGAGCGTACGCATTCACTATATAGCTACCCAACTGCAATTGGCAGCGCCGGAGTGGGCAGAAGATGAGCTGCTCAGCACACCGCCAACCACAACCAGGAAAAAATCAAAAGGCAAAAAAAAAGGTTTGGGACACTCTTCTGTCCAATACCTCACCGAACCTCGACTGGCGCAACTAAACCTGTTGTGCATTGATGCACTGTGTAATCAGGATTACGACCGGGCGCTACAACTGCTGGTCGACGCCAGTCAAAAGATCAACTGGGGTTTTCAACAGGCCGTTCTTGCCATTATGGATTTGTGGCGTCTTGCAGAAATAGGTGCCAACAAGGATTACCTGTACATACTGCACGACCTTGCAGTTAGTGAAGACCAATCCCTGAAAATCCCCATGCTCAGGCAAGACAGCAAGTCACTGAGAGCTCATGGTCTTACCTCACACAAAGGTGACAACATCACGCTGACTGACAGCGTTGCGACAATCGTAGAAAAGCTGGGCGATCGGATCATTGAAAAGTCCATGGACTGGCTATGCTTCCTGCACGACACGCCAGACATCAAACAGCAGTGGCGACAGACACCGACTGTGGTCGCAAGACAACAGATGGAAAATTTTGAATACAGTCCCACCATGACCTTTATGACCGCTCTTCTGCTCACAACAGTGGCTTGCGTCTTCAAAGGCAAAATCTATAACAACGCTGACTCGGAACCGACAAGCCAAGCTCGGCATCTGTCGATACAATTTTTCGATGCGGCTGGCGAATTTTACAATTGGCAGAATCGCTTAAACAGCGATCACAAACTAAAAAGTCGCATTGAGGCAGCCACCCCACCGGGTAGTCCGCAAAAACTGGCAAAAACGCCACCCAAGAACCGAAATCTAGCTTCTGAAACCGCTGTCTGTCCGGCCAAAAAACCAGAACAGCAGCCCCGGAGTGACCAAAGCGATCCCCAAAAGGCTGTAGAGCGGGTGGTGGTAGACGTGATAGATCACACAACAAGTAACGCAAATAATGAAAATGGCCGCCCCAAAGGGCCAGAACGGAATAGCAATACCACGGTCGTGTAATTTTAGCTTCACCAACCCGACCACTGTAAGCACACAACAAATGCCCAACATATAGCCTATGCTGGTCAACATGTGCTCATAAGTTCCGAACCAGAGAATCAACAAGGCAATCACGCCCTGGAAAACAACCGCCTTCGAGTAGTACCCTTTTTGCCCCGCAAGAAAAGCGGGGAGAAAGCCATCGCTGGCCATTTTTGCATACACCCGCGGGCCGAGCATAATCAGGGCAGACAGCGAGCTGAGCAGCGCCAAGTTGACCACCACGGCAGCAACAATTACCGCCCAGTCGCTGGCCGACTGCTCCGCCACCAGAAACATATAATCTACCCGGCCCCCAATATGATCGATATGCTGTTGTCCCAGGATGGAAAAGTTGAGCAGCAAATAAATCAGCATAACCAGCAGCGAACCAATCATGGTCGCCCACATCAGGTTTTTGTGGGAATTTTCCATTTCATCGGCAATATAAATGACCGAATTCCAGCCCGAATAAGCAAAGAACGCCCAGATAAAACTGCTGACCAAGCTATCCGCCTGCACTTCGGCACCGGCTGGCAAGCTCAAGCGCTCGGTAGACACTTCACCCACGACGAGTAGAACAAATGTCATAATCAGCAACAGCTTGGTGACAATCATCAAGTTCTGGATGCGCAACCCCTGGCGCGTGCCCAGACTGTGCAGCAAAGTTACCACGACGATAAGACAACTGCCGAACGCCCTCGGAGCCAGGTAATCACCTGCTCCCCAGTGACTGGCGTACTCACCTGCTGCGTAAGCACACACGGCAATAGGTGCCGAGAAACCCACCAGCAAGGAAACCCAGCCGGCAAGACAACCCAGGGCCGGATGAAAGATTCGGGACAGAAACAGATATTCGCCGCCGGATTCGGGCATTTGTCTGGCCAACGCGCCATAGCAGGCAGCACCAAGGAGCATAATCAGCCCAGCTACTACCCACAGCAACAGCACCACACCAGGGTGACCGATGTGGCCAAGCATAATTCCCGAGGTAGTAAACGTCCCGGCACCAATGACATTGCCAATGATCAACAGCACGGCGCTGGCAAGGCTTATTTTGTGAGAGTCCACACCTGATAAAGCCTCCAATAAGAACTGCCCCTCGCCACCCTATCGCACCCGCACGGCATAAAGACAATGGCTCCCAACAGAGTTTACTGACTTTTGCTGGTCCGAAGACCCGCGAGGACTTATCCAGGAGAGCCCAAATCTGCTCATTACACAGCTGTCAACATGCAAAGATATAATGTCACTGCGTTGCCTTTTGGCCGACGACAAAAAGGCGCTCATGGTCGTACCAATAGGCGTCAGGATTCATCCACGTAGCCTGAACAAGCGGAAATAGCGTCTGATGATCTGGTAGCGTAGTGAGATAGGCCTCTAACTGTTCGAAAGCCAGTTGCATCAGTCGGCCTTGAGCATTATTGCCCCCGCGCACCCGCTGTTGAGTCAGATCGGCGTCCACGTTAACCAATCCAGCGGCGGACATCATGGCTGGCAATCGATAGCCCTGGTAAAAATCTGTGTGATCCGACATACGCTTGTAGGACGCGACAACATAAGCTGGCAAGCGACTGTCAATCTCACCCAGCTGCCAAAAGTGATTGATGTTGGAACCTTCAACAAATTCATCAACAAATAGATAGCCACCAGGCTTTAACGCCCTGTGTAGCCGGGCGATCAAAGCCTGGTTATCGTTGTGGGTCAAATGTAACAACACCAGTCGTATATAAATAAAATCAAACTGATTCTCTCCCAGGTCGTAGTTGGTAACATCACCATGCACGGTGTTCACTTGGGGCGAGATTGCTGCCACCTCGGCAAGAAACCGGTCATTAATGTCCAGGGCCGTAACGCTGCCCTGAACCCCGGCCTGATCGGCAAGAAAGCGCGTCATGGAGCCAAGACCCGGACCAATATCAAGATAATCACCGCCAGGCGTAAGCAGCGGTTTCACCCTTGCCTGGGATTGCGGATCGAGGTTCTCCTGCAAATAACTCAAACGTTCCCTGGACTTGTTCCAACTGTTTGAGAGCGAGTATTGGCCACCGGCAACAACCCGGCTACCAGAATGTTCAGTGCCAGCTATGGTCAGCACTGGCCAGAAGGAGTACAACGCCAGGAAAAAACAGACGACAAAGGTTTGGGATAGTTTCATCGTTTACCCCTGCAGGAAAGTGAGTGATACCAACGACCCAGCACTGAAGGGTAGATGAAGAGCGACCGATTGCCATTATTCCAGGTATTTTCACCCTAACGGTAGATAAAATCAGTCGGTGCAGGTTGGAGAAAGTGGTTACTATTTCGTACGGATGCAATGATTTTATTCAGGCACCGGACAATCCTGGTAAATCCGGAAAACTGATTGATCGTCGAATATCGAATAATGGTGTTAAAAATAACAATGTCACAACAGCCAATGTCAGCACGAATAATGTCAGCACAAACAATGTCAGCACAAGCAATGCAACGAAAAGCCGACCATCTCTATCGCTTTTGTCTGACCTGCTACGGTGGTCTGGTGCTCTCTTTACTGGCGGAAACCTGGTGGTTTAATCCACCACCGGGCTCCCTGGTGAGTATTTCCCTGTTACAACTACTGCCGCTGCTGCTGCCACTGCCAGGGTTGCTTGATCGCAGCCTGCGTGCCGCCTCATGGCTCTGCTTTATTCTTTGTTTTTACTTTATCAGTGGCGTGCTTGATCTCTGGTTTCGGCCAGGGCAGCCCCACGGCTGGCTGATCACGGCATTGAGCATCCTGTTGTTTGTCTCGTCCATGCTGTTCATTCGCTGGCAAGCGCGGACTGAACGCCAGTCACTGCAGCAATAGTGTGGAGTCAGGTTCGCGCCTGGTCTGATCATCAGTGGATTTCGTCAGCTCAATTCGCTCAACATCAAGACCCGCTCCCGCCAGCGTACGCTTGAGCAATTCATAGCGAGCCTGCTGCAACATCTCCAGTTGATCGGTGGACTCCGGCCAGTTGGCCAGTAACCACTGTTCTGCCTGCTTTACGCGCTGTTCTGGCGTCAGCTCACCTACTTCAGGAATTTTTTTCTGCTGGGTGGCCAGGTACATCTGCTCCAATAGTTGTCCACGTACATCGGCAGGTACGGTTTCCTCCTCGCCGCCCATAGCCTGATACAACTCCTGCAACGCCACTTCCAGCCCTTGACGAGTCAGTTCTGGTCGGTCCCTGGACTGGGAAACGCCCACCTGAATCGCGACGTTTAACGCCGGTCTTTGCTCCATAACCCGCTTAAGGTATTGCAGGTTCTGCTCGGCTGATGTCGTCAATGCCGCTTTACCAGGCACGTGTCGCAGAGTCGGTTGCAGCTCCGAGGCAGTGGTGGTGTTCAGATAGTCCAACGGGGCTCGCGCGATGCCCATCAACTGCTGACCAATGGCCCGATACATCTGCAGTGGCAGAGCTGTGGCCGTTTCACTGGATTTCAGGGAAAAATCAACGTGTGCCTTCCCTTTGGAGTCAGTCAACAGTGCTTTTAAGGTGGAGACAGAATCTGCAGCGGGCGCAGACTCTGAGGCGGATGCAGACTCTGAAGCGGACGCAGAACCAGGCCACGCCAGAAAATCAATCTGCCCCTGTCGGGTTTTACTGTCGTAACCCAGGTTAAACCGGGCGCCCTGAAGGTGGTAGCCGGCAAAATGTCCATAGTCGGCAATAGGGCCAGCAAGACGAGCGTTGTTCAGTTTGAGCATAAAATCACTGTTGGCACCCAACTGGCCGCTTAGCTGCACCGGCCCAACATCTCGTAGCCGACCAGCTAGCTTATATTGCCAGTTATCGTCCGCCGTTTTCCGGCCAACGCTGCCAGCAAGCTGGGTAAATGTCCAGCCACCAAACTCAAGACGACTGTCGCTAATGATGAGAGAGGTTTTGCCAGATGGCAGCAACTGCTGCAACAGGGTATAAGCATTGATTTTTTTCGCCGGTGTCGTCAGCTTCAGGTCAACACCGGAAACTGACAGCCGGGCACTGTCCGGCTGATGACTACTGAAATGCCCATCACGCAGTTGCCAATGCTGCCAACGGGCCGTGGCCTCAGGCAGCAGCAACTGACCTTTTGCCCCCTGAGCGCTGCCGCTTAACGTCAAACCATCATCAGGGCGCCAGGACAGCAAAAATTTACCGCTAAGCTCGCCTACAAGCTGGTCACTGTCCAGCTTCGTCTGCTCAGTGCCGAATACGATCGGCATGAGATTAGACAGCGGCATTTTATGCAGCACCAGCTCGCCGCTGAGCTGGTTCTTTCCGGTGTCATAGATACCGTCGAATTGCCAGGATTCTGCCGACTCAAAATGGATTTGCAGCTCGCCATCCCCATCATTGAGCACACGCAACTGCTCAAACAGCACCGATTGGCCAATACCCCTGATGGCCAGCGTACCACGGTCAATGCTAATAGCCTGAAACCAGTCCGGCACACTCAGCTGCAAACGCTGTGGATCAATGGTGATATTGGCCCCTTCCAGCTCAATGTCACTGAGTGATTGAAAATCATCTCCAAGCCAGGGTGACCACCTGGACGGGTAATTGAGCACCATGGTAATGCGTCGGGCGCCAAGCATGAGACCTGGCCGTTCGATCTGGATGTCTTTGGCGTATAAACGACGCTCCTGGAGATCAAAAGTGAACTTTTTATTGGCCAGACGCAACCCGGTCTGCTGATTGATGCTGGTCACTACACGATCGGACACTTTCCCCAGCCAGCTCTCGGCCCAGATACCACCAAGGGTCAGCAAGCCGATCAGAATGGTCAGGAAAAGCCAGCGCGTCCGCGTCATTCGCATGGAGTTAGTGCCTCCAAAAGGACACTCCAGGAGAGAACTGCTGTTTCAAGGTAGATGAAACTGTCAGGAAAGCTCACCACCGCATGACTTCTTTAACAAAGGGAATGGTTAGCTTGCGTTTAGCCCGCAAGGAAGCGCTATCAAGCTTGTGCAACAAAGAGAACAAGTGGCCCATGTCGCGCGCACCACGGTGAATAATAAAACGAGCCACTTCGTCGCTTAAATCAAAACCACGGTGACGCGCCCGCAACTTGAGCGCGGCTACTTTATCGCCATCGGCCAACGGATATACCTGGAAGACCAACCCCCAGCCCAGCCGTGATACCAGGTCTGGCAAGTGAATACCCAACGCCTTCGGCGGATTATCTGCAGCTACCAGGAAGCGGGTCTGCGAGTCGCGCAAACGGTTAAACAGGTCAAACAGCGCTTCTTCCCACAATGGGTAACCGGCCACCTCACCGATGTCATCAAGACAAACCAGTTGCAACCGTTCAATGCCTTCAAGCAGTTTTGGAGAGTAGTAAACCAACTCTTTCATGGGCAGATAGATGCTTCTGCCACTTTGCCGGTCTACCTGGTGGCAGGCTGCCTGCAACAGATGGCTGCAACCCACGCCGTGAGGGCCATAGAGGAAAATAAACTGTTCACAATCTACACCTGCCCGGTCCATATCCAGCAGATTAACCAACGTTTCGTTGCGCCCGCTATAGAAGTTGGCAAACGTGGCGTCGTCTCGTAACTGGACACTGAGCGGCAACTGCACCGGCAAACTCATATGGACATGAAATCCGTAGTTGTATCTGTAAATGGTAGTGTGAGTTCTCTTTTCCTGATCATCCTATCCCTGCCACTACCTGAAGCGTTGGGTGACAACATCAGAAACTGCAAAATTACAAAAGACAATAATCCGATAAAACCGTTCCATGGGGGTCCGTAATCAGTGTCCGTAATCAGACAGAAAGCAATTAGAAGACAAAAGCAACCTAATTACCATCCCCTCCTCTGCTCTGACTGGACAAATTCCTGTTCGTCAAACCGGCGGATCAAGCACAAAAACCAGGCGTTATCCCTTCCCGCCACCGGCATTATAAAGGTCACTGGCCTTGTAATTCCTATGTAAGTGGCGCAAGAGTACCATAATAACTGCCGCCGTGGGCAAAGCAATCAGCAACCCGACGAAACCAAACAACTGACCGCCAGCCATCAAGGCAAAAATAACGGCAACCGGGTGTAGACCAATTTTGTCGCCTACCAGCAGCGGGGTCAGGACCCAACCTTCCATGGCCTGCCCAACCATGAATACCGCCACCACCATGACTGTCCCGGTATAGCTGTCAAATTGAAACAGGGATACAGTGAGTGCGGCGACAAATCCCAGGGCAAAGCCCATGTACGGAATGATGCTGGCCAGCCCCGCCATCATGCCGATCAAAACAGCAAATTGCAGGCCAATCAGCCCAAGGCCCACGCTATAAATCACCCCGAGCGCTACCATCACCATCAGCTGCCCTTTGAAAAAAGCGCCCAGTACCTCGTCGCAATCCTTGAGTAGCCCTACTGCCACCGGTTCCACGTTGCGCGGCAATAACATGCCCAGATTGGCCATCATCGTGTCCCAGTCACGCAGCAGATAAAAAGTGACCACAGGCACCAGGAGCAAGTTGGCGATAAACCCCACCAAAGCCAAAGACGATTTGGAGACGGAAATCCCCAGATTGGCCAAAAAACCACCGGCCTGCTGCCACTGTCCACTCAGTTTTTTCGATAAATCGGCAAGATTCACCCAGGAACCATCCACCGAAATAATCTTTTGCAAGTGAGGTAGCAGATTGGTTTCAATCCATGCCTCAAACTGTGGTAGCAGATCAATCACCGTTCCGATCTGGTGCACCAGCGTCGGAATAATAATCAGCAATGTGCCAACAATAAGACCACAAATCAGGACGAAAACACAGATCACCGACAGGGTTCGTGGCAAGCCTTTGGCTTCCAGCCAATCAACCAGAGGATCGCCCAGGTAGGCCAGTACCATACTGATCACAAACGGCGTCAGTACCGGCCCGAGAAAATGGACAAACAAAAATGACGCCAGCGCGACGGCGAGGATCATATAACGCTGATTGCGGGTAAGGTTCATGTCAATCCTTGTTGGTACTGCCCACGAAACAAAACTCAATGCCACAACAAAAACGAATAAGTACGTAGGATTAAAGCCGGTCAACAAAATAGTGGCTGGGCTTCTCCCTTAACGTTGGGAAACCCAACGGTAAGTCATTGGTGCTGACTCAGGTTCAATGGTTGACGGCATGGATTCTGCCACAGGCACCAGGGTGCGCCCCTGGTTGAGTGCCTCAATCAGCTGGTTTTGCGAGCCATCCACAGTCAGAACCAACTCAACGGTAGCGCCATTTACTTTACGTACAGCAACACCGCGAATCGCCGTGATGTGCTCCAGGTAATTATTCAGAGCGGCATAAGCCTCAAGGCTGGCAACATTTTCCACCACCAGTACCGTACTCCCAGCGTTCTGTGACGCATCAATGGCATAGTGGCTAGACAAGGTTGATCCTGTCAGGTTGGCAGCTAACTGCGCCACACCGGCAGCATCAAGGCCGTCCACGGCTGCTGATTTGGTCACAGAACCGCGAAACAGCAGGCTCAGACGACCGGAGTAAAGCTCGCCCTTTTGCGTCAGGCGTCCGGTCAGAATGGATTCAGTGCCGTAACGTCGGGATGCCCGGCGCACCTTGTCATTGAAGCCACCCCAGATATCAACTGCCGAGATGGTGTCAGAATCATCAACATCCATCAGCGGAAACAGCACCGGCAGTCCCCGATTCTGAAACCCGGTGGCGAACGCTATTGCCAGGTTGCCCGAAGCACTGACGATGGAGCGTTGCCCGGTGTCGTCCAGCGCCAGCCAGACAATGGTTGGTGAGCGATTTTCTCCCCAGATGGCCTGCCCGGCACTGCGCAGCAGGTGATTGATGGCCTGCTCGTTAAAATCAGCCTGAAAATACTGCTGGCGACCCGGGTTCCGGGTACTGCTCAGGAATCCGTACTTCTGCACGTAGTTTTCCGGCTTTTTCAACGCTTCACGGATCACCGGGTTGGACAACACATTCTCGCGCCCGCTCACTTTCACCAGCACAGCAGCCAGGGCGCGGCTCATGGCGTCGCCCTGGTCCTGGGCACCTTTGCTCATGACCGGCACCGTCTGGCTATAAAGACCTTGCACTACTACCGCGCGGGTAGGACCGGCCAAAGCCAGCAGCAGGAAAAAAGCAGCAATCAGGCAGAACATTCGTTGCACGGAAGACACACCTGAAACCGTAAAAAAGGTCAATGAATTCATTAACGATTGAGAACAAGCATTGCGTCGCACAGGCATCAATAAAATCCGGCTGATAAAAATCAAAAGAATGTTATTCTGCCACAGGCACCCAGCCAGTAACAGCATTGCGATAAATACTGTGCCCTCATAGAATAGCCGCCTTCATCCACTCGCTGAATCCGGCTCGGGCAACAGGCATCCACATTCATGACCTATAAAAGCGATTCCTTAAGTTACAAAGATGCCGGCGTCGATATCGATGCTGGCAATGCCCTTGTTGAGCGCATCAAACGGGTAGCTAAAGCCACCAGACGTCCGGAAGTCATGGGTGGACTGGGCGGTTTTGGTGCCTTGTGCCAACTGCCTGCGGGATACCGTGAACCGGTACTGGTCTCCGGCACGGACGGTGTTGGCACCAAGCTGAAACTGGCCATGGAGCTGGGGATGCACGACGATATCGGCATCGACCTGGTGGCCATGTGCGTCAATGATCTGCTGGTCTGCGGTGCCGAGCCCCTGTTCTTCCTCGACTACTACGCCACCGGCAAACTGAACGTGGATGTGGCTGAACGGGTGGTCACCGGGATTGGCAAAGGCTGTGAGCTGTCTGGCTGCGCCCTGATCGGCGGCGAAACGGCAGAAATGCCGGGCATGTATCAAGGCGACGATTACGATTTGGCCGGTTTTTGCGTGGGCGTGGTGGAAAAGTCAGAAATCATCGATGGCAGCAAGGTAACTGCCGGCGATGTACTGATTGGACTGAAATCCAGCGGCCCACACTCCAACGGTTACTCACTGATCCGCAAAGTGCTTGAAGTCAGCGGCACAGATCTCAACACGCCGCTGACGGGCAAACCCCTGGCAGAGCACTTGATGGCTCCTACCCGCATCTACGTCAGGTCATTGCTGCAACTGCAAAAAGAGCTGCCCATCCACGCCATGGCACATATCACTGGTGGTGGCCTGACGGAAAACCTGCCCCGGGTAATACCAAACGGTTGTCGTGCAGTAATCAATAGCGACAGCTGGGAAATGCCCGCTATTTTCCGCTTTCTGCAAAAACAAGGTAATATTGACACCCTTGAGCTTTACCGTACCTTTAACTGTGGCATTGGCATGGTACTGTGTGTTGCCGCCAGCTATGAGGCACAGGTACTGCAACGGCTGGCAGAACTGGGTGAGCAGTGCATGGTGATTGGCCATATTGAGACGTCAGACAGCGATGTGCAAACGGTCGCTTTTCAGTAACCGGAGCTTATCGCTCTCTTTATTCTGACATTCTGACAAAAATGCCGGGGTGCAGGTGAACATCACCTGCACCCTGTTGTTAGCAACCAAGCGGATAATCCTTTTGAATGAAACATCGGCCATGAGCCCTAAAAAGCGCGTTGTCGTCCTGCTGTCCGGCGATGGCAGCAACCTTCAGGCCCTTTTGGATCAATCATCTAATTACCAGTACGAAGTCGTCGGTGTGATCAGCAATGTCCCCGGTGCCTATGGTCTGGAAAGAGCCAGGCAGCACAAAGTGGCGGCCCTGGAGCTGGATCACAAGATATTTTCTTCGCGCACTGCTTTTGACCAGCGCCTGGTGGTAGAAGTGAATCGCTTTGAGCCTGAGCTGGTAGTCCTGGCCGGCTACATGAGAATTCTCAGCCCGGAGTTTGTGGAGCAATTTGCCGGGCGCCTGATCAATATCCATCCATCCCTGCTACCGGAGTACAAAGGCCTTGGTACTTACCGGCGAGTGTTGGCTGATAACAAACCCAAACACGGCTGCACCGTACACTTTGTCACGCCAGAGCTGGACAGTGGTGCCCAGATACTACAAGCATCGCTGGATGTTAGTCCTGACGATAACGAAGAGAGCCTGAAGCGGCGGGTGCAGATGATGGAACATCGAATCTACCCTCTGGCCGTTCACCTGATCACCAGTGGCAGAGTGCGATTACAGAAAAATGTGGCACTGTTGGATCAGCAGTTATTGGACCCGTTGGGCTATCAGCTGCGCGAAGATGCCCTGGAATTGGAATGACGCCGCCAAACGCTTCCCACTCCAGTTAAATAAATAACGCTGGCAAAGGCTTGGTGTTTTGTACCGATTCATAGCCCGGTTCTGTCCACACCTGGCCAGCGAAATAGCTCCTTGTGCTTTTATCTCGAAGCCTTAACCGCCACACGCATCATTGGCCCAGCAACAAAATCCGTGATAATTTTCCGTCCTGGCCATATCTCCCTTCAACTCTGCATCAAAAGGAAAGTATCGTGCGTTTTCTTCACACCATGCTGCGCGTTGGCAATCTTGATCGTTCCATCGAGTTTTACACTGACGTTCTTGGCATGAAGCTGCTACGCAAAAATGACAACGAGCAGTACCAATACACGCTGGCGTTTGTTGGCTATGCCGACGAATCCGAACAGGCAGTGCTTGAACTGACCTACAACTGGGGCACAGACAAGTACGAACTGGGTAACGCTTACGGTCATATTGCCTTGGGCACTGATGATATCTATGCGACGTGTGATGCCATCCGTAAAGCAGGCGGTAAAATCATCCGTGAACCCGGTCCGGTTCTTGGGGGCACCACCGAAATCGCCTTTGTGGAAGACCCTGATGGTTACAAAATCGAGCTGATTCAGGCCAAGGCAGCATCCGCAGGCCTGCAGGGCTAACGTCCCTGCCGCTCTCTGGTTGTCACCGCATTTTTATTTGCCCATGCGCTGACAACCTGGCACTTTCACGCCTACAGAAAATCTGTGGACTGGCCATCTGCGTCACCGGAAACCTCGCGAGAAGCCCAGTACTTTTAGTGCTGGGAGGGATAGCGACCAGCCTGAGAAGGCTGGCAAACTAACTTCTTTTGCCGTCCGTATTTTCGGTATCACCTGATATTGCGGTTAAAAGGGTCACTGCTACTATTCTCTATTCTCTGCAAATTTACGACCGCATTGACAAACAACCATGCGGCAATCTTCGTTGGCGATGTGAGCAATGCTCAAAACTCAACTGAAATGTAAAGCCATTGGGCGATCAGTAGAGTTCGATATAGTCAACGAAACCTACTCCACCCAGACTTGTTCGTGCTTCGGAGTCACCTCCGACAGTAATCCGAGAGGTAGAACAAGTTTGCGAATAAGAGAATGGACTTGTTCAGAGTACGGAGCTGAACACCTGCGGATAACGCAGAAAAGTCCATTCTTGCGGCGGGGCATCGCCGTCTAGCTGTAGGAATCCCCGTCCTTTAGGACGGGGAGGATGTCAAACAGATCTCCACACTGAATCGAATCGCCAGCTATCGGGAACAAAATCTCACATCAACGGTCAGACAGCTTGTACCCGAAGTACACACACCCCATTCATCGTCATTGATCGCCATCATTGTTCGTTGTCATTGATCATTGTCATTGAAGCCTGGGGTGCCGACAGGAGATCTGACCATGATAGACGGCAAACCAAGTCATTCCGCTCATTCCGCGTTTTCTGCGTTACCTGCCGACGCCGGCCATCCTTCCGGCCCGACAATGCGTAAGTGGGTATCCGACACGTCAAAACACGCGGTTAAGCAAGTCTCGGCAGCGCTTCGGCAACTACCCAACCCGGCATACTTGCTCTTGTCCGCTCCTGGTCAGGCACTTACCTTTCTGGCCCTGGCCGGTCGAGGGGTAGCTGGTGTCGCTGCCTCCAGTCCACCTGATTCGGCCAGAGCATCAGCAGTAATGCCTTTTCCTGCTGAGCTGCCTGACATTCCAGTTGCCCCCATACCGGCCTGGATGGCGACACTGGACGACCAGGGCGCCATACTTTCCAGGGAAGAACGTTCACCCAGAGGCACTGGGGGTGGCAGAGGAGGTGGCGGTCGCTCTGGTGGCAGTAGAGGTAGCAGTAGCAGAGGTGGTAGTCGAGGTGGTGGTTGGGGGCGTACCGGCGGTGGTCGTAGTGGCGGCAGTAGATCTGGCGGTGGCATAAAAATTGGTGGTCGTCCAGCCAAAGCAACTGGGCGCACCTTCACCAAGGGTTCACGCTTCTTCAGGGAATACGTCACATCAACAAAAACCTATTTCGTTGGCAGAAAGTGGTACAACGTACACGGCCAGCAAGTCGATCTGTACAAAAATTTAATGTACACCCAAGCCGGCAAACTGAAAGGCCACATCACCACATCCAGAGGAACACAATACAAAATCAACCGCGCTGCCGGTGGCTGGTTGCAAATAAAAACCAACAATCAGCTCACCATCTCCACATTGCCCAAGGTAAGACAGCACAGCATCATGAATACGGTATTCAAGATGGCCGTGTTCAACTTCTATTTCCATCATCTCTGGAACACTGATGTCAATGTGCACTTCCTGCTTCACGACGGCAAACCTTATAAATTATTTTTTCTCCCCAATCCCGGGGACAACACAAAAATCGATATAGGTTACTACGATGACAGTGCCGGTGAGCTGCCCACGGCAAACACCGTTAGTGCAACAGCAGTTAGCACTGCCACTAGCACCACGGCAGTCAGCGCTGCTGGCAATGGCACAACCACACTTGGCACCCCAGGCAACAGCACGACAGCCGTTGACAGTTCAGGTAAAAAATTCATTAAGCTGGCATCAGCCCCCAAGGGCAGCAGTATTGGTTTTGTCGTGCTGAATAACGATAATCCCAAGGCGAAAACACCCCTCACCCCCACGCCTTCTGGCGCAAATGCTACTGTCACTACTACACCGGCAATAGTCAGCTCCGTTTCCGCCAACTCAAGCGATACCTCATTAGCAGTGGCAACACCACCAATGCCGTCTAATGTCACCGAGCTTCAGGACAGCAACAATATTCAGGACAGTAACAATGTCACCCGGATAGACACCTTGATTGGTCAAGAGCGTGTTGCCACCGACGCATTATCACAACTGCTCATCATGAATGGTGATGAAGTCTTAAGCTCTATTCCCGTGCCAACACACAAGGTCACGAAATTTCTCATCAACAGCGATAATGACACTATTCTGACCTATTCAATGGAGGGGCTACAAACCGTGCAAAATCGACATGTGCTGTGGTGGTGGCGGTATAACAGCATAGCCGCTACAACTGCTGGCTCTGTGCTATTGCCCGCGTTGACGACAGTGGCCGCATTAAAAAATGGTATTTCGTAACCGCCATACCAATCAGGACGAACGGCTTGCCCAAGTAGCAGAGCTTTTTTTGCGCTTGCCTGGGCAACCTGGCTCTTTCGGTTACGGGCGCGGATGCGGGAAAAAAATAATAAGGATTGCAAACTATTGATTTAGATCGTTAAACAAGCCAACCATCGCAAGCTACGATAGGGAAACCAATAAACAAGGGGTAATTAAGGGGCAATTTATGAGTAGTAGCGATGTTTTCCACCTTGGCCTGACCAGGGAAGCGCTCAATGGTGCTACGCTGGCCATCGTTCCTGGCGATCCGGAGCGGGTTGAGCGTATAGCCAGCCGAATGGATAATCCGAAAAAACTGGCCAGTCTGCGGGAATTCACCACCTGGATCGGCACGCTGGAAGGACAACCGGTGGTGATTTGTTCCACAGGCATTGGCGGGCCGTCTACCTCAATTGCAGTGGAAGAGCTCGCCCAGCTGGGTATCCGCACGTTTCTTCGGGTAGGCACCACCGGTGCTATTCAACCGCATATCAATGTGGGTGATGTGATTGTCACCACGGGCTCTGTGCGTCTTGACGGAGCCAGTCGCCACTTTGCTCCTCTCAGTTATCCCGCCGTTGCCGACTTCCAATGTACCCGGGCACTGGTAGATGCGGCACAACACAGTGGATTTACCTTGCATACCGGCATCACCGCCTCAAGCGATACGTTCTATCCCGGCCAAGAGCGTTACGACACCTACACCGGTCGGGTGTGCAAAGCATTGGAGGGCTCCCTGAAACAGTGGCAGTCCCTGGAAGTCCTCAACTATGAGATGGAGTCAGCCACGTTGCTGACCATGTGTGCCACCATGGGCCTCAGGGCTGGCTGCGTGGCCGGCGTGATCGTCAACCGCACCAGCGATGAGATACCTGATACCAACAAGCTGGCCAGTGTTGAGCCTAACGCCATTGACACAGTGGTGGCAGCAGCCCGGCTACTGTTGGCCTGATGCACTGCGTTGCCGGAGACGGGGCGCTTGTCGCACGTCCCGGCCAACGTGCCTTATGAAAGAATTATCAAGACGACTTCACTTTGCAGTTGTCTGGACCAGAGTGGTTATCACGTCCTCTGTCACCAGCCCCCAGACCCGACTCAAGGTTTCAATGCTGTCTTGCACAGAAACGCCACTATCTGGCAATTCGTAGGTTTTCTCTTGCTGGACAATGATGTGATTTTCACTTCCCTGTACAGTCCAGGCAACATTGACCTGCATCTGCTGATCCACTACCGCGATGGACTGTACCTCAACCAGCATCACCATCTCAGGCCGCGCGTTACCAAACCATGGTCCGACACTAACCCAAGTCTGACTGCCTGCCTGGCGACGCAGATTATTCACCATAGCCTGGGTTAATAGTTCGGGCAGTGGCTCACCCCAGTAGTTATTCTCGAAAACCTGCAACAGCACCCCACCACGGCTCCAGATGATGTTATTCTTGTCCAGCCAGCCCGGTACTGTTACTGGAAACACCCCTAACGTCGGTGGCAGTCCATCACGAGTAGTCACAACCGGCGAAGTGGCAATCAAGGTATAGTTGTTATACACCGGTCCATTGAATGAGCAACCTGCCAGCGTACTCAGCAGAACAATGGCACAGGTCGCGGTTAGCATGGCTCTTAAGCGCTGCAATACACTCACTGGGAATCTCCCGTTGTTCTACCAAAAATAAGGGCATCAGGTTGTCGCTGTAATATATTGGCCAAATCATCTACGGCACGGGATGCACGACTAATGTCTTTTGAACTCTGAGTCAGCTGATATATTAATGGCGAGTCCGGCGCCAGAGTGTGGGCTGCCATTTCCATGGTTTTTTGCAGTTGCGCCATGGTTTCGTTCAACTGCCGACGGACAACAGGCAACTCGGCCTTGAGCAGTTGGGTGACTTCACTGGCATCGCTGGACATGGAAGCAAACTCCTTGCGGATGCCGGCCATATCCCTACTCATGGTGACGGACATCTTCTCCATACTGACAAAGGCGCTACCGACATTGTCGATCAATTGGCTCAGACGGTCATCACCGGTCAACCTGGCCACATTATCAAGCACCTCGTTCAACCGACTGCCCATCTCTGCCAGGTTGATGCTCTCAAAGCGTTCAATAAACTCCTCAAGATTATTGGGCACCGTGGGTATCTGGGGATAGGTGGTGTTGACCGGTTGCATCACCGGATCGTTATCGGAAAAATCCACTTCGATATAGAGCAGCCCCGTCAACAGACTCTGCAAGCCGATCTGGGCACTGAGCCCTTGATTCATTAGCTGCGCAAGCACGTTATCGTCGCTGCCCATACCTTGTTCACTGATGGCATCAGGGTACATATCCACCGTAACCACGTTAAGCACTTTCATGTGCTCGTGGAAAATCTGGGTTTTGATATCAACCACTTCACCGATCTTGACCCCACGCAGCGTCACGGGCGCGCCAGCACTCAGCCCTTTGATCGAGGTATCAAAGAGAATCTGGTAACGTTGGGCAACGGCCCTGGAAAAGCCGTTAGTATTGAGAAACAGTACCAGTATTACCGTCATGGTAATGGTTAGAATCACGAACAGGCCAACTGCGACCGACAAAGATTTTCTATTCATATTTTTCTCAATTCCCTCAACCTTCCTGGCGTCAATGAATATGTTATTGACAAGGTCTCATAATTCTCCCCGGGCCAGAAACTCCTGAACCCGCACATCCTTACAATGTTCAAACATGTAACGGGGTGAACCAGTAGCCAGCTGGGTTTTGGTGGTAGCATCCAGGAAAACCCCATTGCTGCCAATGGCAAAAATACTGGCCAGCTCATGGGTAACAATCACCACCGTGGCTCCCGTTGAATGCCCAAGCTGCAAAATCAGGTCATCCAGTCGCTTGGCACTGAGCGGGTCCAGGCCGGCCGATGGTTCATCAAAAAAGAGAATATCCGGATCCAGAGCGATGGCCCGAGCCAGTCCGGCGCGTTTGCACATACCACCACTGATCTGTGCCGGATAGAACTGTTCAAAACCAGCCAATCCCACCAGTGCCAGCTTGTAGCGCACCATATCTGCAATAGCGCGCCGACTCAGCGTGGTGTACTCTTGCAGCGGCATGGCGACATTTTCTGCCAGCGTCTTATCGCTAAACAGCGCTCCCCCCTGATAAGTCACACCCCAATGCTGACGCATGGCCTCTTGCTGTGCCGGCGAGGCGGTAAAATAATTGCGCCCGGCATAAAGAATCTCTCCTGCCGCTGGCTGATAAAGGCCGATCATGTGCTTGAGCAAGGTACTCTTGCCACAGCCACTACCACCCATAATGACAAACACGTCCCCCCGACGGACCTGAAAGTTCAGGTCAGACAAAATCAGGTTATTGCCGTACATCAATGTCAAATGTCGTACATCAATGGCCACGTCCCGGCTCACGGTCACACTCCCAGGTGGAAAAAGAGAATGTTTAAACCAGCATCGGCAATGATCAGGTAGATCAGTGCCGTCACCACCGCCCGAGTGGTTGCCTGGCCGACAGCCGCCGAAGAACGGCCACACTCCAGCCCGGCGCGACAACCGGCAATGGCAATCAGCAACGCAAAAACAAAACTTTTGAATACCCCGGTGGCAATATCTGTGGTGGTGATGGCATCGCGCAACTGATTCAGATAAAGCAGCCAGGTAATGTCCATACTGGTGGCCACCAGCCCTCCCCCGACCATGCCCAGGATATCACTGTACAAACACAGCAATGGCATGGTCAGCAGCAATGCCAGCGTTCTTGGCAACACCAGGTTATCCATGGGGCGGATACCCAGTGTCGTCAAGGCGTCAATCTCTTCGTTGACCTGCATGGTGCCAAGTCCAGCAGCGTATGCCGCGCCTGTGCGCCCGGCCATAATTATTGCCGTCATCAGGGCACCCATCTCCCGTACCATGCCTACGCCAACCAGGTCAGAGACGTAAACCTCGGCACCAAACTGGCGCAGTTGCACTACGCCCAGGTAACCCAGAATCATTCCGACCAGAACACTTTGCAGGGTAATAATCGCCAGGGCAGCCGGACCGGATTGATAGCAAAAGTTGAGGATATCGGACCAACGGGCAGTGCTTTTGCCAATCACCCAGCGCCCCAGGGCAATAAACATGTCGCCAATAAACGCCAGCAAGCTCAGCACATCATCACCGAGTCGAGCGATGGCGGCAAAATATTTTTGCATCAGTGACCGATGCTCAGGCACCTGCACCTGGCTGACGGGCACCGTATTGGCCAGTCGAAACAGATCGCCCACGTCAGCGGGCAGAGCACTGAGATCAAACGAACACTGTCCCAACTGCCGCTGGACGGCCATCAGCCACGCCAGCAGCCGTGAATCCCAAACAAAGTGCCCGGCAGTGGTAAAAACGACAGTGGTTATTGAATTATCATTGGCAAGTGCAGCGAGCTGGTCCGGATCAGGAATCGTATTACTAATGGTCCAGTTTCCTTGCAGCGTGACGGTCACCCAATTATCCGCTGTCTTATCTATAACCAGAGTCGCCTGCTCCATGCTTTATGGTGCCCTGCAAAAATGATGAATCATAACAGGATTAAATTCGTTTTATAAAACATAAATTTCAGAACAATATCATATAAATACGCGCCTACCGCGGTGCGAATTTCGTCATCTGCTACCTTAAGTCGTGCTTATCCACCAGCGTTGTAGCCTTTCTGCCATCAGCCCGGTAAACAAGGTAATGATAAACAACACTCCGATAGTTAAAAAACTGAATCGTCTGATCATACTTCTGATCCTTGCTCTGACCTATGCGGTAGTCCATGGCAAAAACGACCCCACCATTGAGACGTTTTATGCGGTGGTAAATACGCACACTATGGCCAGTCATGAAGCAGAGCTGCTACTGGCCCTGCTTGACAGCCCGGCGCTGAACAGGCTCAAAAATATCAATCAGTACGGTCCCATTCAGATAGTTGACTCCCAGGACCACAACAACGAGCCCTACTCCCGTTACGACCACTCACTGGGCGTGTTTTATCTGCTCAACCGCTTTGGTGCGCCTTTTGCTGAGCAGATCAGTGGTCTGCTCCATGATGTGTCCCACAGCGCTTTCAGTCATGTGTCCGACTACCTGTTCTCGGAGCTTTCAGCCGGTGATCCGCACTACCACGATGCACAGTTTATCCACTTTGCCAACACCTACGGGATTGCGCCAATCCTGGCACGATACCAACTCTGCGCCGACGATGTGGCACCCAAAGGCAAGCGGCATTTCCCGCGCCTTGAACAACCATTGCCCGAGCTGGCCGCTGACCGGCTGGATTACATTTTACAAGGTGCCGCCCGACGCCAGCTCCTTGACCGGCAGCAAATCGAAGCTATTTTATCCGACCTGTTGTTCGATCCAGTGACGGAACATTGGTACGTCACCAGCCTGGACTCGGCCCGACTGATCGGTGATGCCAGCATTGCGCTGAACAGAAATATTTTTGCCACCGGGTGGGGACGGATACTCTACCAATGGACGGCAAAGGCGGTTAAAGAGCTGCTGCATAGCGGAGTTATCAGCAATGATGACCTGTTTTTCACCATGAGCGACCAGGAACTCTGGCAGACCATACAACAAAGCCCACAGGTACAAGCCTTGGCCAAACAAATGCGGTCAGCCTGGTACAACGTGCACGAAGTAAATGGTTCTGGAGAGCATACAGTCACTTTTGAAAACGTCCGCTGTCGTATTACCGATCCAAGAGTAGGAAGCGTCGCAAGCTGGCAGCGACTTTCGGCACTGGATAATGACTACCGACAGCGTTACCAGCAGGAACAGCAACGCTGTCGGCAATTTCACGCCAGAATTGCACCTGGCCTGGTTAGTAGTAGTTAAGTCGCGTTTGAAACAGAGGCAAACTGCTTGCCCAGTGATCTGGCCGAAGCAATCCAGACTACAAAAAAGCACAATACGATCCCCGCCACGTAGGGCGCAATGGCAGACAACGACCCGAGCGTCACCATAAGGATTTGTTGTATCAGCGAGCCGGTGGATTTGCCGGTGGGGTTGCCAATAATATCTACTGCGGCCTTCCCTTTGACCTTCGCCTCCGGATGCAGAGGGATATAACTCATCTCTTTGGTAGGATCGAACAGCGCGTACTTGGTGGATTTACTCATGATGTTCTGAATCGCCCCCAGGATGACCGTCAACATCAACGGAGCAATACCCAGAGTGAGAAACAGGCTATCGGGCAACTGGTCACGGAACAACACGAAACTGAAAAACAGCGCCCCAGTGACCAGCAGAATCACTGGGGTACAGAGCGCGGCAAAGGTCCAGCCAAACTTGCGGATCACATTGTTGGTCAGAAACAGCATCATAAAGATCGTTACCATACCAGTGCAGGTGGAAAACAGCCCCATAAACTGGTTGTAGGCGTTCGGATCAGGAAACTGCCAACGCAGTTGGTTCTTCCAGGTAACTTCCACCATATTGATGCACACGCCGTAGCTGATCACCAGCAGGGCGATGCATAGCAGGTATTTGGAGCGGATAATCATATGGAAACTCTCTTTCAAAGAGAGCTTCAGCTTCTCATTGGTCGGCTCCTCCACATCCAACTGGTGGTACAGGTCAGGATCGGTCATGACATAGCGATTCATCCACCAGTAGATCAAGATAATCAGCACGCCTCCTATGGTCAGCACCCCGGTCATCAGGTTCAGGGAGTACCCCCAGCTGTCTACTCCTTCGGGCAGGTTCTCACGCACACCGGAAGCTATGTAAACAAAATAACCCGCCGTGGGCAGAGCCAGGTTGCCCATCATGCCAAACAGGGCATAAAACCGCTTCGATTCGGCGATGGTATTAATGTGATTGGCAAATCCCCAAAATAACATGGACAGGCAAACACTCCCCCACAGCTCTGACATCACGTAAAACAGCGAGAAAGTCCAGTTACGCATCACGGCAATCAACCCCATAAACCCTGGCGGCAAAATGCTTTGCAGGTAGTCGGCGGTCTCATGAAAGTGCAGTGTATCCCTGTTGGGATAAAGCCAGAGCGAGAAGAAAACAAAAAAGATCAGAAATACCAAAATCACCATATAGAACAGGGTATTTCTGCGCACAAGATTACTCATGCGCGAATAAATCAAGGTAAAGCCAATGGCAAATGGCACATTTACCCAAAGTTTCAAAAATGGAATAATCTCCGCACCTGAAGCCGCCCCGGTGACCACCAGAGTATCTTTGGTATCACGCAAAATGGTGTAATTGAATAGAATCAGGTAGAACATGAAAATCATGGGAATCAGTTTTTTCAGCTCATGACTGTGAACGGGCCAGAACCGTTCGCGCCATTTACCAAATTCAGATTCAGGCTCAGATTCGGATTTAGATTCAGATCCAGAATACATTCAGGCACCTCCCAGCATTGATGACTACCCCCAATCCAAAATCAATCAGCCACAGCAAACCCGGCTGATGATTAACAGAAACAAATTGACGGCGACACGCTGGCGAGACTGATAATAACCTGGCCACTACCGAGTGATTCGATTTATTAATAACCGCCCCGTTAAAATACGAAGCGCCATAAAAGGTAATAGACATTACAATTGATTACCACCCGACAGTCTGAACCACCAGTAAATAAGTAACTATCACTAATAATCCATATTTTTCATAAAAAACAATCAAACAAAAATCATATAAAAAAAATACCACTTATTTTCTCTAAACAGACAGACAAGCAACCAATTTGCCAAACAAAACTGTCAATTCAGGCATATACTGCCCGCGCCCCGGTTAATCTGGCCAAGGCAATTTTTCCATCATTACCTTGATTAATTCACTCGTTAATGGATTTTTTGGATGATGAAGTCAGGCCAATTGCGTAAATCGATTCTGCTATTTTGTACTTTGGTTTGCATTCAGGTTACCAGTACACCCGTCTATTCCGATACCACTGTCTCCGATATCACCGCCCTCGATACGATTGCCGCGACCAATGCACCGTCGGAAAAAAACAATCGTCAGAAAAATCAGCGCCTTTTATCAGATACGAAGCCTGCATCGGGTCAGAGCGCTCAGCTAATTGAGAGCCTTCAGCTAATTGAGAGCCCTCAGCCAATTGAGCGCCTTCAGCCAATCGAAAGCCCTCAGCCAGTCGAAAGCCCTCAGTCATTCCCAAGCCCTGAACAAAACCCAAGCTCGACGCCAGACAAACAGCAATCCGCGAGCAGCGCTCTTATCAACGTCCTGAAAACCGCTGTCGCCTGGGGGTTGGTGCCATTGAGTTCAGAAATTGCCCTGAACTTCAGTAAGGATTATCTGAAAAAGTATAAGTTGACCTTTTTGCAACAACTGCTGACCATTCACGGCAGCAATATTCGTCGCTCCACCAGCCAGCACCTGACTGATAATCTGAGCGCCCGCCTCGAAAGTTTCAGCTACAAAACGCTATCTGATGAACATGAAAAAAAACAGACCGACGCGTTGCAAAACGACCTGCTATTTCGCTCGCTGTTCACCTTCTCCATCCTGAGCCTGAACGCTCAGAAGGCGCGCAAAACCTATTTCCGCCTGCAAGACATCCTTGACAACATTGCCGCCAACGCTCGACTGGCTCACGCCGATGGCGACCCGGAGCGCAGCGCCGCAATGGTTGCCCTGGCGGCACAGACCATGATCTACATCCATCCGGAGGCCAAAGCCAGCGATGGTGCTGACAGCATCAACGCCCACTTTAACCGCCATATCGACTGGTCAACACTGCCCGGGTTTCGTCGATTGGTTCATCACCACCTGTACAATATGGACCCACTGGTACGCCGCTCGACGCTGGTCAATCTGCGCTACTGCGACCTGCTGAACCAGTGGCGCGTCAGCCACGAAGAGTGCGAGCAGTACGAGCAAGGTGCCCTCGAAGAACTTGAAGGCATGGCCGCCATGACCCAGGACGAGACAAAGTCGGGCATTATTAAAACAACCCTGAAAGGAGTGCCCGAGAAACATATCCGCAACGCCATTTTTATTATGGGCGCAACCGTGCCGGCAGTGTTTCTTTATTTTTTGGACAAGAAAAAATCACCTGTCGTTTATGCTGTGATTAACCACTTTGCCCAGGTAACCGGAATGGCTACCACCAAGGCAACCATTGAGCGCTTCTCATCCAATACCCGTCGCAGTCTGGAAAACTGGGGAGCTATCGACACTGGTAAAGGGAGCTCAACCTCCCCCGTGGGCGAGTTTGCCAATAACTATTTCAATGCCTTGCAAAAAAATGCCACCGCTATTCTGGCTGAGCAACCCAACTTTGCCCGCTCCAACGCCCAGCGCGCTCTGGAGGCGCTGGTGATCAACCTGGGCGAAGCCGCCAACCTGCAAAGTCAACAACGCCACGCCGACAGCGCTCATATTCTGGCCAGCACCCTGGTGCAGAACTATCGGGAAAATGTTGAAGTCACCCACGACGACAGCCTGATTCGCTCCACCCTTATCGCCTACCGGCCACTGCAAAACGAAGAGTTGATCCCCGCTGTTATCAGCGCCTTGGAAGAACTGGACCCGGCCTACAAGTACAGTACCAGGGTCAGGCAGTGGTATGATCGACAGATCAAGGCTTGGCAGGCTCTGTCATCCCCGACACTGCCCGCTGTCGACTATCCCGATGTGCACTGGATCAGCCAGGTGCCTGTTGAGGATGATAAACGACAAAGCGCTAACGATTTATGGTATCAGGCGTATTTGCCTGACAAAGAAACCATCTCCACTGCCGCAATCCACAGTACTGCCCTGGGCTACTCGATAATGGTGACCATGGTGGAACCATTGACCGTCCAGCGTCTGTTATCCGAACAGGCGACCTACTGGGATCGGACCGCTCATTACCTGTTGGCTTCGATGTTTGACTTTGGCTTGCGCTCTTTGGGCGAGCCAGCCATCGTGCACCTGCAAACGGTGATTAAAAACTGGATTGGCAACACTACCGGCATCCTCTGCGCTGAAGACAAACACATTCAGGATGAACTGGCTGACAAGGTTAATGTGCTCAATCGCAAACTCAGCATTGAAGCCCAGACCAGTCGTTCCTATCGAGCAACCCTGGAGGCACTACTGACCCGCTACTGGAGCCTGGGCAATCACCTGCTAACTCATCAACACCCGACATCCCATGCAGCAGCATTAATGGCACTGGCTGCCTACACCCAGCGCTATTTTCATGCTGAGTACACCGAAGATAACCTGGTGATCAAAACACTGGCGGTAGCCCGATTAAAACCAGGCTTTGACCGGCTGCGCCAGCGCGGCGAGATGGCCGAATTCAGTCGCGACGTAATCGCTACCTTGCAAACTCTGGACCCGGCCTTTAGCAGAAGCGATGTGCGCCGGGCCTACCTGAAAATCCTCAATGGCTGGGGACTGGAACAAGACCTGCAAGCCCTTGGCAAGTCGGCGGATGTGTTGGACTCCTGGGCTTCCTACGGCGATTACCTGCTCGGTGCCGTTGGATTTTCCACGCAGGCCATGGTCAAGGCTCTGTTTCATGATAATGAAGTCATCAGCCGATCAATGGCCAATTTTTTCGTTAATATTTTTGAGTACGGCACCACCGATTCACTGCGCAAGAAAATATACGCCTGGTCTCGTCTGAAAATGCTTAACGTGGTGCCCTTCTATCCGGAAAGTGAAATGATTGGCGTTAATTTCGCCAACCAGGAGATGACCGACTCCTTTCGGCGGCAGAAATTCTATTTTGGCAAACCAGAGCTGGATATGCGCACCCAGCTGATGCAGATCATCACCTCCATCGCCAACAACTATCAACAGGCCATTGTGCTGCTTGATAACAATGAGGATGGCCAGAGCACCAGCGACTCCGTTGAGCACTTGCTGGCGCTGACAATCCTGCGATTGGTTCTTTTTGCCCCGGATATGGCCGCCGATGATGTGTATGTTTTGCAGTCCATCAATGTTCTCTCGCTGCCTATCCAGGATCAGCTAGAGCCTCTGCAACAGCCCATTCTCGATAAAGTCACCCTACTGCTTGATGAGCTGGGGATTGATGATGAGGAAGTGATTAAAGAGTGTCAGGAAAAAGCGGCTCTGATCGTCCACCACTGGCTAACAACGGATGCAGGCTGATCACGCAAACATATCGGCAATGCGCTGGCTCGTCTGGGCAATTTCCTGAACCTGGGTTGGGACTACCAAAATGGTGTCATCCCCGGCCACGCAGCCCATAACGCCCCCCTTTACCCCAATGGAATCAAGCAACCTGGCAATCATCTGGGCAGCACCAGGGCTGGTTTTGATGACAATCATTGAGCCGTTATGGTTTACCTCTTCCACCAGATCCTTCACTGCCAGCCCGGAATCCATTTTGCCCAGTTCAGGCGGCAGACAGTAGACTTGCTCGTTCAGAGCATTGCGTGCCCTGACTGCGCCACACCGACTGAGCATACGCGACACCTTGGACTGACTGATATTATCGAACCCCTGAGCCTGCAAGAGACTTACAATTTGCCCCTGCGAACCGCATCGTTCCTCTTTGAGCAGCTGACGAAAAGAGCGCATCAGGGCATCCTGTTTCTGGCCGGCCTTTTGTTCAGTCATTGTTGTATAACCTGTCAATGTATCAAACGTGGAAACCGCAAACGTAACCACTGAGTCTAGGAGACCGGAGCCAAACCCAGAAAAGTTTTGCCCAACGCGGTATCTGCCGCCATGGACATATCTCGCCAGACGAATAGCCGGAAAAAACACCTGCGTGGTAGTCTATCTGGAAAGCGACAAATATGTCGAGCAAGGTGCTTTCACTTCCGCCAGAAGATGGCGGATGTCAAAATCCGCAATAACAAATAACAATAATAAAGGATTCCTCCATGACCACTCCCTACCCTCACCTGCTCGCTCCGCTGTACCTGGGTTTTACCACCCTGAAAAACCGCGTTCTGATGGGTTCGATGCACACTGGCCTGGAAGAGCGACCTGATGGATTTACACGACTGGCGGCTTATTATGCCGAACGCGCAGCTGGCGGCGTCGGGCTAATCGTCACCGGCGGCATTGCACCAAATCCTGCAGGGGGTGGAATGGCCGACGCGGCGACCCTGGTTAATGAAGACGATGTCCAGCACCATCGCCCGGTGACCGAAGCCGTGCACCGGGCAGGTGGGAAAATCTGCATGCAGATTCTGCACACCGGCCGTTATGCTTATCATCAGGACAGTGTTGCCCCAAGCGCCCTGCAAGCCCCCATTACTCCCTTCGCACCAAGAGCGCTGACAACCGATGAAGTGGCCGGACAAATAGACGACTTTGTTCGGTGTGCACAACTGGCCCAACAAGCCGGGTATGATGGCGTGGAGATCATGGGGTCAGAAGGTTATTTCATCAACCAGTTTATCGCCCGGCGCACCAACCAGCGCGCTGATGAGTGGGGTGGTGATTATGACCAGCGCATACGCCTGCCAGTAGAAATAGTGCGCAGAACACGCAACCGGGTGGGGCGTGATTTTATCATTATCTATCGCCTGTCCATGCTCGACTTAGTGGACGGCGGCAGCAGTTGGGAGGAGGTTGTACAACTGGCCAAAGCCATTGAACAAGCCGGTGCCACCATGATCAATACGGGCATAGGCTGGCATGAGGCACGTATTCCCACCATAGCCTCCATGGTACCAAGAGCAGCGTTTACCTGGGTGACGGCAAAAATTCGTGGCGAAGTGAGCATCCCGCTGATCACCTCTAACCGCATCAATATGCCGGAAACCGCCGAGACAGTGCTGGCCAGGGGCGATGCCGATATGGTCTCCATGGCGCGTCCCATGCTGGCTGACCCGCAATGGGTAAACAAAGCCGCGCAAGACAGAGAAGATGAAATCAACACCTGTATTGGCTGCAATCAGGCCTGCCTTGACCATATTTTTACCCTGAAATCGATCAGTTGCCTGGTCAACCCCAGGGCAGCTCATGAGACGGAGCTGGATTATCTACCCACCGATCGGGCAAAAAAACTGGCCGTGGTGGGCGCCGGTCCGGCTGGTCTGGCCTTTGCCACCAGCGCCGCAGCGCGCGGCCATCGGGTAACCCTATTTGAAGCCGCGAACGAAATAGGCGGTCAGTTCAACCTGGCCAAAAAAGTACCGGGCAAAGAGGAGTTTGCGGAAACACTGCGCTATTTTGCCCGACAGATTGAGTTGACCGGCGTAAAGCTACGACTTAACCACCAGGTAACCGCTGAGGAGCTGGAAAACAGCGACTTTGACGAGGTGATTATTGCCACCGGCATTACCCCGAGAAAGCTGGAACTTGCAGGAATCGACCGTCCCAACGTCCTGAGCTATCTGGACGTTTTTCAAGGCGTGCCAGTGGGCAGAAAAGTGGCTGTCATTGGTGCCGGTGGCATTGGTTTTGATGTGTGTGAACTGCTTACCCATGAGTCATCCGGTAGCACCCCGGACATTCCCACCTTTATGCGTCAATGGGGCATTGATATGACGCTGGGTAACCGGGGCGGCCTATTGCCTGAACAGGACAACCCGCAACCGTCATCCCGGGAAGTGTTCTTGTTACAACGAAAAAAGAGCAAGGTGGGCAAAAACCTGGGCAAGTCCACCGGCTGGATACACCGTTCATCACTTAGCAACCGAGGCGTACGACTTATGCCGTCTTGTGAGTATCACAAAATCGACGACTGTGGGCTGCACCTGTCCATTGCCGGGGAACCACAGGTTCTTGCTGTGGATACGGTTGTTATCTGTGCGGGTCAGGAGCCAGCGCGAGCATTAGCCGAGGCGATTTCTGGCAAGAAGGTTCACCTGATCGGCGGAGCCGACGTAGCGGCCGAGCTTGATGCCAAAAGAGCCATTGACCAAGGCTGTCGCCTTGCGGCGTACATATAACATACAAATAGAAAAAAGTTACAAGTCAGCGGGGAATAGTTGACTGGCTTTTGGCACAAAGTGACACTCCCCGCCCTATCGCACCCGAGGGCATAAAGGCGAGGGTTTACGGCGATTCTGCTAATTCGCAATCGCCAGCAGTCGGATAAGGTCGTGGCGATTGCCCAGCAAATCCGCCAGGGTGTAGCGATTCAATACAGCCATAAATGCTGCTGCCGCTTCCGCCAGCACTCCTTTTAACTCACACTGCGGTGATAAGCGACACAATGGTCGGTCACACTCCACCACTTTCATCGTGGTCTCCATACATCGCACCAGCTCGCCAAGGTTAATGGCTTGCGCGGGTTTAGCCAGCGTAAAGCCGCCCCCCTTTCCTCTGACAGTAGTGAGATAGCCTTCGCGTCCCAGCTTCTGCACAATCTTCATCACATGATTACGTGATAAATCGTAGGCGTCCGTGACCTCCTGAATAGAGAGCAACCGTCCTTCAGGCTGCAGTGCGGTGTACATCAGAATGCGTAAGGCATAGTCGGTATGTTTGGTCAATTTCATACAGAGATGGCTATCTGTAAAAGATGCAACTAGAATGCACCTTTAATACATGCATTTCAAATGCATCTTTATAATTGTTTCAGTGTGAGGTGCTTTATGACCCTGAGCCAACAAACCATGCAAACCGTCAAAGCCACTGCCCCACTGTTGGCTCAACATGGAGAAGCCATTACACGGCGCTTCTACCAGCAGATGTTCAGCCAGCATCCGGAATTGCTCAATATTTTCAACGTCACCAATCAGAAAACTGGCCGCCAGCAAGCAGCTCTCGCCAATGCTGTCTATGCCTACGCTGCTAACATCGATAACCTCGAGGCCCTGACCGGAGCCGTACAACGCATCGCTTGCAAACACGCCAGTTTTAATATTCTGGCGCAACAGTATCCCATTGTGGGCAAGCACCTTCTGGATGCCATCGCTCACGTACTGGGAGATGGTGCAACGGATGACATACTTAATGCTTGGCAAGAAGCCTATGATTTTCTGGCGGCACTGTTTATCGACGTCGAGACAGGGATTTACAGGGAACGGCAGCTGGCCGAAGGTGGCTGGCGGGAAACCCGTGAATTCCGGCTCGTCCGCAAGGTTCCGGAAAGCAGCCTGATCACTTCTTTTTACTTCGAACCGGTGGATGGTTTATCAGTAGCCGATTACCAACCCGGCCAATACATTGGCATCTATGTGCACCCAAAAGATTCGGCATTTCGCTGCATTCGGCAATACAGCCTTTCCGATGCGCCCAACGGCAAGAGTTACCGTATTTCAGTAAAACGTGAGGGCGCCGGGGACACGCAAGGCATGGTCTCCCATTATCTGCACGACAATGTAGAGATAGGCGACATTGTGGAACTAAGCCCGCCAGGTGGTGACTTTTTTCTGGATGATCGCACAGATGCACCGGTAATCCTGATGAGCGGTGGTGTTGGTCAGACACCCATGCTGAGCATGCTGAACAGTCTGGTCAAAAATAACTATGAACCAACAGTCGTTTTTGTCCACGGAGCCATTAACAGCAAGGTACACGCCTTCAACCAGCACGTCAGCAATGTGGCTGAGCAGAACGCAAACGTTGAGCAGATCCTGTTTTACGACGAACCAACCAAAGCGTGTTCCGGCCATCATTATGCCGGCAGTACGAATCTGGAGCTGATCCGCGACAAGATTGACCTTCCCGGTGCCCACTACTATTTCTGTGGGCCGCTGGGATACATGACCATGGTAAAAAGGTCACTGCAAAGCTGGGGCGTAACAGCGGACCGGCTGCACTATGAGGTGTTTGGTCCCCATCAGGAAATCTGATCTTTTGTTATTCTGGTTTGGCCAATACATCTTCTCTCTCCTCAGAATCATCATCATGGTGTCCACCTATTATTAGGTGGACACCTGTTATGGATTCATTAGCTTCACCACCCCAAGTGCCCAAGACGCGGCGTAAGCACTCCCATGCGTTTAAAGCGATGGTCGTTAAAGCTTGCTCTGAAGCAGGTAATTCCACGACAGGCGTAGCGCAAAAGTATTAACTCAATGCCAACCTGATTCACAAGTGGCGTCGTGATTTTGAACGACAGCCAACAGAACATTTTATCCCGTTACCTGCGCCTACCTCGCTCAGCTCAGAAGAGATGCCTGACAAAACTGTGCGTATTGAACTGCCCAATGGCGCTGTCATCCATTGGCCTGCTGATCGTATGATGGACTCCGTCGTCTGGCTAAAGGCAATCCTGCAATGATCCGTATTGATCGTATCTGGCTGGCGACCGAACCCATGGATATGCCGGCTGGTCCTGATACCTGTCTTGCCAGGGTGATAAACGTCTTTGGAGAAGCGCAACCACATCAGGCCTATGTGTTCTTGAATAAACGGGCCAATCGTATGAAGGTGCTTGTTCATGACGACTTTGGTCTTTGGCTGGCGGCACGCCGACTGCACCAGGGCCATTTTGTTTCGGCTCGTTCCTGGCAGCAGCATCCGCTGATGTTAACCGATGAGCAGTTGCAAGCCCTGGTTGTTGGGCTGCCCTGGCATCTGGTGGGAACTGGTCAAAGTATCGCTATCCTCTGACCTGGAGCATTGTACTGTGCAAAAGTCACATCACGCAGTCGTCAAATGAATCGGGTTCTGGCACAGTAGCTTCCTTCACGGTTGAGCGTCATGTGCAGGGCAAATGGGTCTGCGAATCCTGTGAAATCTTAATCCAGGTCCGAAGGGAGTCCTAGGTGATTGATAAAGACATGTCGATAGCCGGCTTGCTGGCCCAGGTTCTGGTTTGGCAGAGTATGCGTTAGGGCAGATTGGCCTTCTATATCAGATAGAAAAACAGGTAAAGCCATTAAACGACACAAATCGTCTACGTACTCGGCAAGAGCAATCCAAGCCAATACTGGACAGCCTGCACCAATGGTTACTGTTTTTTGCACGACATACAACTTATATTCAAAACAGACACCCTACCGGCAAAGCCACCAGTCTATCCGAAAACGGCAGCACCTTATCACCGTTGTAAACAATTACCCCCCGCTGAATACTGCCAGTTGCCATGAGCATTTCCAGAGTCGCAAACATCTCTTTTTTGATCGTCATGCCTGCCTTGACCTCAATGCCTGTGGCCTGGCCATTATGCCCCGAGAGAATAAAGTCCACTTCCCGCTGACTCTTGTCACGATAGTGAAAAAGCTGGCAGTCCTGATCACTGATGGCGATAGACTTCAGCAGTTCGGAGCAGACCCAGGTTTCCATCAACGATCCCATAAGATTTCTGTCAGCCTTAATAGCTGCTGCATTTATACCTCTCAGGGAACACAGCAGCCCGGTGTCCACAAAATGAACCTTTGCCTGCTTAATTGCCCGCTTGAGCTCATTCCGATGCCACCCGGGAATTCGCTTTACCAGATACAGGTTTTCAAGGGCTGCAACGTATTTTTGCACAGACTTGCTATCCATCTTTATCGCTTTACCAAGACTTGCATAGTTCAGCGACCCAGAAGAAATAGAAGACAATGATTTAAGTAGCTGCGACATTTCGTCTAGCTTTTGCAGCTGAAAAACTTCTCGGATATCTCGCCGAATAATCGCATCAGTATAAGATCTGAACCAGCGTGTCCTGCGATTTGAAGAACGTTGTATTGCTTCTGGATAGCCACCACACGCTATGGCCGAAATAACCTGGTCAAGCTCAATCAGCGACCCGGGCGCGGGAGTAAAATCCAGAGACCATAGCTGCCTAATAATATCATGCTCTTCCTGGCCGCCAGCAGACCTCTGCTTCAACTCACTCTGGCTGAAGGGGTACAGAGTAATAAATTCTGCCCGGCCAGCCAGTGAATCTGCCAGCGTCGGCAGCGTCATCAGATCGGCGGAGCCGGTCAGGATAAAAGCACCGGGTTGACGATCTTCATCCACCAGCAGTTTGATAGTGCGAATCAATTCCGGAGCCCGCTGAATTTCATCAATAATGACCGGACGCGGCTGATTACGCAGTAAACCGATAGGGTCATTGCGGGCAATCGTCAGGATATTTTCATCGTCCAAGGTCAGATAACTGCCGGAACCCTCAGGCTTGAGTGTCTCCAGCAGGTGCCGCGCAAGCGTCGTTTTGCCAGATTGCCGGGGACCGGTGATAATGGCTACCGGCGTATCCTTCAAGCATTCCCGCAAGTTACGCTCAATGGCTCTTGGTATGAAATCCATAGTAATCCAGTCATGACCAATATGGATTTCAGTTTAGACTAATATGGATTATAAAATCGACCATTATGGATTTACAGTACGACTAAAATGGATTTTACTGATGATTGATCTGGAATGATAACGCTATGCAAAGCTCTGTTAAAACGATGAACAAAGTAAAATTCTTGAAGTGGTCTAATGACTTTGGACACCTCGTTAAGCACAATAGTGCAGTTGATGACGAGGTAGAAAGTGACAAAGCAGCGTAAGAATTATTCTCCAGAATTTAAGCGTAAAGCCATTGCTATGGTGGTTGAGCAGCGACAGGCTGCAGCAGAGGTTGCCAGAAGTCTTGATATTGATGTTGGCAACCTCAGACGCTGGGTGCGGGAGCAGGATGAAAAAAAGGAAATGTCCTTTCCTGGCAAAGGACAACAGGCTTTAGCACACATCAATATTTATTTTATCCTAAATCATGCCCTCGTTTTAACGACGGTTGGCGTGTAACTTCGTCTGTCCCAGGTCGTACCGCTGTGGTAGTCCGAGCGTATACTGAGATGGCTATTTTTCGCATATTTCATTCTTGCTGTTTTACTTATTCACTGACTGAGCTCAACTGGCTCAATGGTTTCTGGGCGAGTACCGGGTTCCAATCATAGAGAGATAGAAGCTCGCTATTTAAAGACTCTGGCAGTAAAAAGCGCTTTGAATTATCGACTCCGGCAGAAATCACAAAAGGCACTATCCAGAGTTTCAGGTCAGGAGTGAATTCAAAGCTATTTGTTATCGGTTCACTGAATGATGATGACTGCGGGTAAATCAGAAGCATATTGCCTTTGCCCTCAAGATATTTTTGGCCATAGGCAAACATCTGGTAGAAGTCCCCCTGTGACAAGCCAAACTTATCTGTACGGTTTTCTTTGTTGCTATCCAGCAGTTTCCACTTGGTGTCCAGTACCATCAATGGTTTGCCATCTTGCTCAATCAACAGGTCTGGTTTCAGTCGGAACCTGGGGTCACTATTGAAGTGAACCAGTGCTTTGGAACTTGCCTGTTCCCTGAGATGGAATGAAGCTGGGAGTTGCTTCTTTAGTATGCGGGCAACATAGGCTTCAAATACCGATTCCATGGGGAACAAGAGTGAGAAAGCGCGGGTTTTCCCGGATGCAGTCAGTGGCGACCCATCATCCAGAATCAATCTGGCCCAGGATAAAGGGCTTTGATAATGATCCATTTCCCGGCTGCGTTGAATCATTGAAAAGTCTTGCCGGATGCTCTGGCTCAGCGGAACCTCTGAAAATAGCTGCATGAATTCCCGACAGAGTTTCTGATTTCTTTGGCTTAGGCTGAGTTTCAACACTTTGTTAAGGGCCGTGTGAATCAACCGATTCACCGGTCGATCCACACGATATTCGTCGTAAGCCACATAAAAACGATGCTGGTGGACCAGGTTGTTTTTTAGCTGCTGAGCTGTCAGCAGTTTACCTTTCATAAAGGACAGGTTGTCTTCGCTACGGACGTAGTCTGACCGCAGACCACGCTTGATCAGATGATTGACACTCCCCAGAAACTGATTGATAAAAATCTCCAGCAAGGGCATTTTTTGACTGGCGACCAGGGCATCCTGTAGTTGAATATGGCGAAATTCTCTTAATGTTCGCAGCATATTAAGCAGCGATGCTCGGGCGGATTCGTAACTGTTCTGGTTACGTCCGGCTTTCGGCAGAATTTCAAGGTGCAGCCCATCGGGAGTGACAATGACACCCGCATAATTTCGCACCTGCAAAGCCCGATGGCCTTGATAACGATTCAGACGTAACAGGGAGCCGAATTGACCGATTTCCTCCAAACACAGGGCCTCCAGATAATCAAAGGATGCGTTGCTTATTCGACGACAACGATCGTTTTCAATCCGGGTGCTGAGAAAGTCGTATTCAAAAACCGAAATAGTGTTGTTCATCGGTTTCTCAGTGCCTGATAACGCTTAAATAAGCATCCGGGTTGGCGAAGGCCTCGTCATTAATAGCATACACTTCGCGGACGTCTGATAACTCATCGGACAGAAAGTCATCACCAAAGAGATAGCGGGGATCGCTTTTCTTTTTTGTCACAAATTGCAGCGCAGTCTCACCTTTGCGGTTATCTCCCAGTATCAGGCGAATTTTGCTCCAGTCCTCAAAGAAATACTCCTGTAACAGTGGCAAAATTTTCTTTTTGAAGATGGCAGCTAACTCCGCGAACTGGCTATCTTCATTCGCTTGCTCTGCGATGGACATAAAGAAAGCATGGCCAAGTATGTGCTCCCGGTCGTAGAGGTACTCAATACGATCGTTCAGCGTGCGTAATAAAGCTCCTATGTTAATGCCTTTTACCGTCATGGCGTCCAGCTGACGGTAGTCGGGCATCATTTCAATAAAATCAAAACGACGACGGAGGGCAGTATCCATGGTAGCCAGAGAACGGTCGGCTGTGTTCATGGTGCCGATGATATGCAGGTTTGCCGGAACCGTAAATGTGTCGCCTGAGTAGGGAAGTTGTACTGATAAAGCCTCTTTCTGGCCGGCCCGTTTGGAAGGCTCAATCAGGGTAATCAGCTCACCAAAAATTTTGGAGATATTACCACGGTTGATCTCGTCGATGATCAGTACAAATGACTCAGGGCTGGACGCAGAGATATTCTCTTCGACGGCAGGAACACCATACCCCACAATAAGATGGTTCAGAATCGCTTTGACGTATGAAGGATTATAAATTCGTTCACGGTTAATCCCCTGATACTCATTCCAGATATGCTCAATAGCTACCGGATAACCCGTACGCAGATTTTCATTACCAGTACTTTCAGGGAATGCCCGGAATGTTTTGTTACCATGAAATTCAACACCAAATGGCTTGCCAAGCTTGGTGGTCAGCGTCATTCTGGTTTCTAATTCAAGCTGTAGCTTGAATGCTTCGATGGCATTTTCCAGTGGTGAGTCTATTGTGGCTTGACCAAACGTAGCATCGGTACAAATTTGCTTGAATATGCCTGGCTCAACACAGTAGCTGATCTGACCTGCGTCATCCGTCTTCGCCCGAAGCCCTTCAATAAACTCTTCATAGCTGAAGCTTTGATGAAAAGTGACGAAACGAATTCGCCCGGCAGCCAGCAGGGCATCGTATTCTGTTTTTAGTTGCTCACGATCATGAATATTCAAAAGTCCTTTCTTAGCTGCCTTGACGGCCGCTTCGATTACATGGAAGGTTTTACCAGTTCCGGGTGGGCCATAGAAAATCGTATTGGTTCCGTTTGTGGTCAGGTACATAGCGTCAGTGTTTACACAAGTCGCTTGCTGCGGTTTAATTTCACAGGTGATCTTTTCAATATCGTCAAGGCTTGTGCCCATAGCTGTTTGATAGAAGTTCCACAGAGCAATATTTCTTCTCAGCGGATCCCAATCTTCATTCAGTAGAGGCGTAACCGCATCAAGGATATTTTTGTTCACCCGGCTCCAACTACCTTTTACATCAAGGGATAATAGAAAGAGTTCCCGGAGCCGTTTGCCCAATTTTTCAGGGAATCGATTATCTGCGGCACAAACCTGGTCAATAGGGTTAGCAGCTGCGAAAAAACGATTGATTTGTGCCCAGTAAACGGAACCAAAGAGTTTTTCTCTTTTCCACTGCTGCCATCGCTCACAAACAAATTCATACATTTCGGGTGAGGGGTCGGCCAAAATGTCGAGTGTCAGTTCTTTAAGCAATGTTCTGTTATTGTCTAACTCCTGCTCGGAAAGACCGTTTGATTTAACCTTAGCGATGGGATGAGAGTCTTCTCTGCTGAACCATAACAAGCGCAAGTCCTCATCGAGAACTTCTCTGCTGTCTTTAATCTGACGAGCTCTCTCACAGATTTGCTGGTATTTCCGGTACCAATCTTCATTGCTTGCTCTACGGTCGTAACACCATTGCAGGACAACATCTACACTATGTTTTCCCTTGCCTTCACGCCAAATTTTAGCCAGTTTATCCAGATAGTCCGGTTTGATTTCTATATCAGAAGATTGTGGGCTCCATTTTTGGGCGGGGAATGCCATCTGCAATAAAACCAACGGGATTGAACCCTGAGATTGTTCCAATCTGACGTCCTCAAAACGAAAGCGAATCTTGCGTTTTGTTTGTGATGGCTCACGAAAATCAGGCTCAGCAAAGCTTTCTTTGGTGACTACACCTTTGGCAACAAGACCACGGGGCTCTTGACCGATGCGTATCAAATATACCCTGTCGTTTATTTTGGGTTTTTGGCTGTAGCACGACCAGGTGATTTCATCGCCAATTTGACAGGATGAATCGTCTCCTTCTTCAAATGAGAATAAGTTGGGATTCCATGTGAGAAGGTATGCAGTCATTATCGCTGTCGTAACTCACAGTAAAAGCAGAAATATAATGGAAAAAGGTGATGGTGGTTATCAGTTAAAACCACACACCATAAACGATTGAACTGAAGGCTCTTGTCGTTTTCACAGCCTTTGAGGATTAGCCAAAATGTGTTGGCTACACTTTCTATTTCATGCCCCCTGATGCAAAGCGCAAGAGTTATGATCAGCATCATCAGCATCATCAGCATCAATAGTTGGAGGCGATAACTATGCTGACACAGCGGGCTGACTCTGCGTACCTGTCGGCAACAGCATATCAGCTCACTCTTTGTGCCCCGAGGCGAATCACTCGCTGATTGCTGCTGCCCCGCCAGGGCAGCGAGAGGTCACGTTTATCCAGTTCAAAGCGGCCATCAATCAGTACATCAAGGTACGGCAAGATAGCTCGCTGACTGGCGCTGAGTGTCTCCAGTGTATATCCCGTCCAGAGCCAGATGTCCTTTTGTGGGTAGACACTTTTCACTCGTTTTACCAGCTGCAGGATGCCGGGCAAGTTCCCGGGATAAAACGGGTCCCCACCGGATAGCGACAGACCATTGCGATGGATTCGCTGATCGCCCAGATCGACAATGATGCGCTCTGCCATCGCCTGGTCAAAAGGCTGCCCTTTCCGGGCATCCCAGGTACTGGCGTTGTGGCAACCCGGGCAAAAGTGCTCACAGCCGCTGACAAACAACGTGCAGCGGGTACCTTCACCGTTGAGCACATCGATGGGGTAGTACTGAAGATAGTTCATACCGGTCACAAATGTTTGACACGGCGCACAACCTCTTCCTGTTTGCCCCGGATAAACGGTCGGCTGTTGGGCTGACCCAGGTAGCCACAAACACGACGAGTGACTGACATTCTATCCGAGTCCCGGTTCTTGCACTGCGGACACTGGAAGCCTCGGCTGGTGGCGTCGAACTCCCCCTCATAGCCACAGCTGTAGCAGGAGTCGTTGGGCGTGTTGGTGCCGTAATAGGGAACCTTGTCGTAGGTGTAGTCCCAGACGTTTTCCAGCGCCTTCAGATTGTTGACCATGTTCGGGTATTCACCGTAGCAAATAAAACCGCCGCTGGCATGGGTCGGGTAGGACTGTTCAAAATCCACCTTGTCGTAAGGGCTGACCTTTTTCTCCACATCCAGGTGGAACGAGTTGGTGTAGTAACCTTTGTCAGTAACCCCGTCGATAATACCGAACTTCTTGCGATCCAGACGACAGAAGCGGTCACACAGGCTTTCGCTGGGAGTAGAGTAGAGGCTGAAGCCGTAGCCGGTCTCTTCCTTCCACTGATTTACCGCAGCACGCAGCCTGGCAACAATGGCTACGCCTTTTTGCCGCAATTCTTCACTGTCGTATATATCGCCAGCGCCGTAAAGGGCATTGATGGTTTCGTGGATGCCAATATAGCCCAAAGAAATAGAAGCACGACCGTATTTGAAAATATCACTGATTTTATCGTCTGGTTGCAGGCGCACACCGCAGGCACCTTCCACGTAGAGAATCGGTGCTACCCTGGCGCAAACATTGTCCAGGCGTGCAATGCGGGTCATCAGTGCTTCTTTGGCCAACGCCAGGCGCTCCTCCAGTAGTTGGAAGAAAGTGGTTTCACTGCCCTTACTCTCAATGGCAATGCGAGGCAAGTTAAGCGAGATAACGCCCAGGTTATTGCGCCCATCGTGCACCAGCTTACCGTTTTCTTCATAAACGCCGAGGAATGAACGACAGCCCATGGGAGTCTTGAAACTGCCGGTGACTTCCACCAGTTTGTCGTAGTTGAGAATGTCCGGATACATGCGCTTGCTGGCACACTCAAGAGCCAACTGCTTGATATCATAGTTAGGGTCGTCCGCACTGAAGTTAACGCCCTTTTTGATGGCAAACACCAGTTTGGGAAAGACCGGTGTCTTACAGTTACGACCCAGGCCACGAATCCGGTTTTTCAGGATGGACTTCTGCACCAAACGCTCTTCCCAGCTGGTGCCCAGGCCAAAACCAAAGGTGACAAACGGCGTCTGACCATTAGCGGTGTGCAGCGTGTTCACCTCGTACTCCAACGCCTGATAGGCGTCATAGCAATCCTTTTCGGTCATCTCCATAGCGTATTCACGAGCCTTGCTCTCATCGCCAATCCAGCGCAACCCTTGGGCCAGGTGCTTGTCAAAGGTTTTACGCACGTAAGGAGCGTGGATGCGGTCAATCTCGTTAATACTGGTGCCACCGTATATATGGCTGGACACCTGAGCGATGATCTGGGCGGTGATGGCAGCCGCGGTGGTGATGGACTTTGGGGTTTCGATCTCGGCGTTGCCCATCCGAAAACCGTTGGTCATCATCCCTTCGATATCGATCAACATACAGTTGAACATGGGGAAAAACGGTGCGTAATCCAGGTCATGGTAGTGGATTTCACCCTGCTCGTGGGCGGCAGTGATATGTTTGGGCAGGATGTGTTGCTTGGCGTAGTGTTTGGCCACCACACCGGCCAGCAGGTCGCGCTGGGTGGGGATAATCTTGCTGTCTTTATTGGCGTTCTCGTTCAGCAGAGCGTCGTTATCGTCTCCGTTATCCTGATTGATAATGCCAAGAATATCACGGCTCAGGGCGTTGCGTGCCTCCCGTTCCAGGTCACGGGTCTGGCGGTACTCAATGTATTTGCGGGCAGCGTTGTGATACTCGCTGCTCATCATCAGATCCTCAACCTGGTCCTGAATGTCGTAAATATCCACCAGTGCCTGACCGGCAACCGTGCTGGCTACTTTTTTAGCGACGTACTCAGCAAAATCGTGGTCTTTGATCTGAGCATCATGCAGGGCGCTGGCAACGGCTTTTGAAATGCGCGGCGCATCAAAAGGCTGGCGCGAGCCATCGCGTTTGATGATCTCAGTCATGGCAGGTCTCCGGGAAGGTCAGTAATAACTTAATGGTGAAAAGTGCTTCGTTACGACGGAAACACCGCTTATACAAGTGCTGTCGCATGATTGCTCACTTGGCTGGGAATCCCTGGCTATAATTCTTATCGCTATTAGAATCCATTATCTACCGATAGTGGTGCGCTCGCCAACCAGACACTACATGTAGTATTTGCTCGCATAATCATCCCCGAAAGAACACCATTGCGCAATATTGACAAAAGAGCCAAATTTTGATGACTGAGTTGGTTTTTTCTTCCATGTCAGGGGCTACTGCTCCCTGAAGTCCCACAAAATGCATATCTGAGCGCATGACGTTTAGTGAAAAAATTTTTCGAAAATTTTTCGGGCAATATTTACCTGACGCTTGTATTGATGAGCATCAAGGTTAATGCGATGATCTGCGCCTTTTTCGATCCCGACAGGAGATTGCAGTGAGATCCGGCTCTGGAAAATCATCCCTGGCTAATTGTGAATATGACCAGCAACAAGAGAAGATGTTATCAGCGTGGCTGGCGTCTGACGTGGCAGGAAAAAACGGTCGGGCCATGCCTCTGTCGGCCATGAAAGGTTTGCTGTTTGCTGTGGCCAACTCGCCGGTCACAGTACCGCCAGATCGCTGGATGACGCTGGCAATGGCCAGTAAAACACCGGCTTTTGACTCTCCACAGCAAGAAGACGACGTTCGCCATATTCTGTTTAACTTGCTAAACAAAACCCGTGACACCATTGCCGGTGGCTATGAAGTGCTGCCGGAAGAGTGTCGGGCTGAAGACGTATACTCCACCGAATTCGCTCGCCTGCAGGAGTGGGCGCTGGGCTACGGACAAGGCTGCAATTTGCTGATGGATGTCTGGAGTGAAGTGTTAAAGCACCCCCGTGTGCAACCCATGGCAGAATCCTGGTCTCGCTGCATGATGCTATTGAACGTCTGGAGTCGTGCAGACACCCGGCTGGAAAAAGCCAAAAAGAAAAATGGGCCTGATGTGAACAAAATGCTGCAAGCCATGCCAGCTGTGGCGAGGGAAATGGCAGTGATGTGCCACGATATTCGCGCCATCTGGCAGGCAACTCTCGCGCAGAAAAAAACCACCGCCGCAGTGCAAACAGTTTCGGTGACTCGAGTCAGTCGCAATGAGCGTTGCCCGTGCGGTAGTGGTAAAAAGTTCAAAAAATGCTGTGGTGGCTGATTCACTGATTGTTGTTATACCAATTTGCCACGGTAGATTCTCTGTGTGGACCAATGCGACTGAGTTCATCGGACAATGCTGGGCCAAATCCACGCTCTCTGGCTGATTGCGGTTCAGGGTCCACCAGATTCAAAGATTGGACAACATTTGAGAGATATCTGTCGGTCTCCCGCAGCTGGTTAATATCCAGAGAGTTCGCCTGGCAAACCGGCTTATCTCTGAACAAGGACAAATAAGCAAAGCCGCCTGGTGCCGAGTTAATGCGTTCCAGGAACTCTTTAGCCGAGAGACGAGCAGCACCAGGGTTGTTGTCTGTGTCATCACTGTCACGGGAGGCGCCGTGAAACACATCTGGGCTAAGCAGCATTTTCATATCTGACACCTTGTCGCCATCTGCCCTGTCAGTATGCAAGGCGTAACAAAAAACACTCATGGTTTCTGCCAGGCAGCGCGTTACCGCGTCACTCACATATCTGGCCGCCCGGGCGAACCCCATGGGATAGACGCCGCCCAGCCCAGTCGAAGCAGTAAAACCGATATAACGGGGATCGAGCAAAACCAGGGGAATAGTAGCGCGTGAGCTTTGTGCCGGGCGCCATGCAAACCGACGATTGCTGTAATACTCAAACAGCTCATCAGGCTCCAGAGTCCAGTCAATTTTTTTAAAACTGTCACTTTTTCGTTCTGTCAGTGTTTCCAGCCATTGGTTGACCTTCAGGCTGGCAACAAAACAGTAGCGATAACCATCGATGGCATCTGCCATAATTTCGCTTTCATCATTGGACAAAACCAGCGCGCTTTCTACCTCCTGACTGGTTAGCCCGCACTGACACAATCGTACCCTGGCCACGTCACTGAAACGGGTATCGCGGTTCGGGTGGACGGAAAAGAACACCTGGCAAACCGGGCTCTCTCTTATCTGCCGACGAACCTGTCGGTTAATCTCATCACCGAGCTCCCGGGAGGACGGCAAAAAGGCACAATGCTCCCAGGGAGGCACAGCACGTACCGGTTTCCTGTCCGTGGTTTTTCCTTCTGTTTTTCCTTCAGCCTTGGGGTTACAGCGCAAAACCGGGCTGCCGGGAGGTAAGCCTCGAAACGTAATAGGCGACATGAACGTCAACCTCAACAAGCGACGCAGGCAAAGTTGGACACTCATTAACAAGCAAAGTTCAGAAAGCTGACAAGTTGGCGCGCGATATTGGACGACAGAAGGCTAACGACGGCTGAGCTTGAACACGTGTTCGGTAATCGTCGTCAACCCTTGCGCCTGCTTTCTGGGTGAAGGTTTGGTTTTGCGGGTTTCCAACAGCTCAATGGTGAAATAATCCTGATAAAGAGCAGCTACTTTGGCCGGAGGAATACTAAAAGGGGGTGCCGGAGCAAAGGTGTCGTCGTATTCGACGGTTATCAGTAATATCTGTTCGATGTCAGGCGCAATACGCAACAGGTGTTTGATATATTGTGGCTGTTTATGAGGGGGCAACGCCACCAACGCAGCGCGGTCATAGACAAAGCGAGCGGGAATACTGTCTGCCGCCAAAGTAAAGAAGTCGCCGAGAATAATCGCCAGCTGTTCGCTCGACCAGTATTCATGCTCACCGGCAAACTGTCTGCTGACGCTGAGATGGTTGTCCGCAAAGAAAGCGGCAACGGCAAGCTCACTGAGCTCACTACCCAGGACAAAGTGACCCTGTTTGTGCAGTTCCAGCAGGTCAAGACTTTTGCCGCACAGCGGCACAAACACGCCATCGCCGGGAACCGCCTGTAAAGCGGGCCAATGCTTGATCAGCATAGGATTGACCTGATCAAGATGGAAGCCGATGTTGTTATTCGCCCAATGGGCACGCCAGTCAATGTCGTCCATCGCGTTACCCCGGGCCAGTGCTATACCACCGATGATCCCGACGGCCAGCAATAAAAAGATCAATAGCTGAAGAGGTGCCATAATCCACTGCCCCGCTGGTGTCATTAGTAGTTACGCCAATTAAGTAGTTACAAAGTTGTGACTACAAATTAGCACACCAGCACAGCAATGGTTTTTTTCACGCGGCCTGAGTGATCAGCTCCACCGCAGCATCGGCCATAACCTGACACCCGACAATCAAGTCCTCTTCGCTGGTATCCTCATCAAAGCTATGGCTTATGCCGCCGATGCTGGGCACAAACAGCAATCCCGAGGGCATAAACCGGGAAAAAAGTGCAACGTCGTGTATAGCCCCGCTGGCCATCACCTGCCACTGATCAGGACAATGCTGGCGCGCTACCTGACACAGCACTTCCTGCACTTTGTCATCAAGTTGCACTGGCGGTGTATCGATGGTTTTCTCCACTTGAATGTCTACTTTCAATCCTTTGTGCATGGACCTTGTCATTTGCCACAAAACCTGCTCCATGCGCTCAAGCTGTTTTTCGGAGGGGTCGCGAAATTGTAGCGTCATAACTGCTTTGCCAGGAATCACACAGGCTGCCCCAGGGTCCAGCTCTAACTGGCCAATAGTCCAGACTGACTGACGCGTGCCAAGCTGGTGATAACGACGATTGAGCACTGAGGCAAATTCCATCATGGCCATGCCAGCATCGTGACGCATGGCCATTGGCGTGGAGCCAGCGTGGTTGCTCTCACCAAAGAAAGATATGGAAAACTCACGACAGCCGGCGATTTGATTAACAATGCCGACGGACTTTTGGGCAATATCCAGTCTCGGACCTTGCTCGATATGAATGCCGAGATAACCAAGGTAACGGTTCGGGACAAACTGATCACTGTTGCCATCAAGTCCGGCAGTCAGAAGAGCCTCTTCCAGACGGTAACCGTCCGTGCGAATGGCAGTGCCAATTACCTGCGGCTGCAACAGGCCGAGAAATCCCTGGCATCCAAGAAAGTCGTGGTAAGTATTTTGTTCATCTGCCCAGGAGGCGATATCCACTGACATATGGGCAGTGTCCGGGTCTTCGGCCAGGGCCCGGAAAATTTCCAGGGCGCAAATAACGCCGTACGAGCCATCAAGCCAGCCACCAACAGGCTGAGTATCAGTATGAGACCCCAATAGTAAAGTTGGCAGTGACTTGCCAGAGTAGCCAATCACATTGCCAAGACCATCAATGCGCGCGTCCAGGCCGGCCTGAACCATCTGTTCCCACAGCCAGTGCCGTGATTCCATATCGGCCCTGGAGTACATCTGACGCACGACGCCGGTTTTATACTGGCCAAACTTTCTCAGCTCATAAAGGTTATCAAGCAGGCGATCCGGGTTAATGGCTATTGATTTCATTGTCGGTATAGCACTCCTGGAGAAAAGCCCTTCGATGGTAATGGTCAGAAATACGACTCAATTCCTTCCATTGTATTGCGGTGCCATTTATGGGTGTTGAGTTAAATCAATGAAGGACGATGTGTCTTATTGATCTGTATCGGTGGGTGGACGACGGCGGCAGTCCAGTGATGGCACTTGTCTGGTGGCGCCATAGCCTCGCCTGACAATAAATAGTAGAATCCTGCGTCAGAACCACCTTCGTGCCCCTTCTATGGTGAGGCTTGGCACAAACGACGGTTGCGCTTGCAGCGTTTTAGCTATCAGACGAGAGATCCATGGCAATAAACTGGTATCCCGGCCATATGCACAAGGCCAAAAAAGAGATCCGCGAAGTGATACCAAAGATGGATCTTATTATCGAAGTGCTTGATGCGCGTCTGCCCTTTAGCAGCGAGAACCCGATGGTGCCTTCCCTGCGTCGTGACACGCCGTGCATCAAGATTCTTAACAAGTGCGACTTGGCTGATCCACAGGTAACCGAACAGTGGGTTGCGCATATCAACCGTACTTCCGGCATGAAGGCCATCGCGGTGAACCTGAAACAGCCGGAAAAAATCCGCAGCATTTTAACGCTGGCCCCGGCTATGGTGCCGGAGCGCAACCTGGACGTCAGCCAGTTAAAAGCCATTATCTTGGGCATTCCTAATGTGGGTAAGTCCACAACCATTAATATTCTTGCCAATCGTACCATCGCCAAAACCGGCAATGAGCCAGCAGTGACCAGGCAACAACAGCGCATCAAGCTAGCCAACAATATCATTCTGCTGGATACGCCGGGTTTTCTCTGGCCCAAACTGGAGCCGGAGGCCTGCGGTTATCGTCTGGCTATCAGTGGTGCCATCAAAAATACGGTGCTTGAGTTTGCCGATGTCGCCATGTATCTGGCAGAGTTTATGATGGCTCACTACCCACAAGCGCTGTGCCAGCGCTACCAGCTATCAGAACTGCCTGAGAGTGGTATCGAGCTGTTCGATCTGGTGGCTCGGCGCCGGGGTTGTATGCGCCGGGGCGGCATTGCCGATAGCCACAAGGTGGCGGAAATTCTGATCAACGACTTTCGGGAAGGTCATTTGGGCCGTATCTCCCTGGAAACACCGGCCATGGTGGCCACCGAGCAGGCAGCCCTGTTGGCAGCCAAGGCACAGGCAAAACAGACCAAAGATGCCGCAAAGTAACTGACACTTTTTTACCCGTTCTTGCCACTTGGCAAGGGCCGATAATGCTAACATCTGACTGGCACCAAGGCTTTAACCGCAAGACCTTTTTAACAGGACAAAGATAACGTGAAACGAATCAAAAACTCTCTACTGGCACTATTGTTTATTTTCCCTGTGGTCGCTATGGCGGCCAGCCCCACCACTTTTCAGGAAGGCAAACACTACACCGTATTGAGCGGGCTGGAACCGGATAAAAAGCCTACTGTCACCGAACTGTTCTCAGTCTATTGCCCTGGTTGTTTTATGTGGGAAAGTGGCCCACTAACCCCACTAAAAGAGTGGTTGGGCGCGAATGACATTGAGTTTCGCCAAGCTCATATGAGCTTTATGGGCAACTATGCCCGTCAGGCAACTACCGCTCTGGCCATGGCATCAGGCACACCAAAATACGACGCCGTTAAACAAGCGCTGTTTAACCATCTTCAGGTGGAGCGCAAGGGTGACTGGCGCAGCGATGCGGATTTTTTTGCCACGCTGGATCAGGGCGGGCTGAAAGAATCTGACTATAAATCCCTGCAAAACAGCCTGCCCACCATGCAAACCATTCTTGGCTGGAACCGTTATGCCCGTATGGTCAACAGCGTACCAGCCTTCATAGTGAATAACCGTTACCTGATCAACATGAGCAGCATAAAAAGCCATGAGGAACTCAATAACCTGATAACCTACCTGGCAAATCTGCCAGCCACGTCAGCATAATAAGCTGGTTTACCGCGTATAATCACTGAATCCGTGCACAAGGGACAACACCGTTGACCGCTGAGCGAAAAACAGGCCTCAGGGCGCTAAGGCAAGAACCACTGAAAACCATTGATCGCTGGCAGCGCTCGCGTGTGACGTGGCTGGTTATGCTGGCCACCGTGGTATTTCTGGGTGTATGTTCCTGGGGATTTCAGTACGTTCTACTGATGAACCCGTGCGAGCGCTGCGTCTACCAACGCCTGGCGATCATGCTGTTGATGCTGGTGCCGCTGATCATGATGCTGGCACCGAAAAGCCTCGGGATACGGACGGTTGGTTATGGGATCTGGCTGGCGGCTGCCGTCTATGGTCTGGACAGCGCCATTACCCAGATGGGCGATTACGGTGCGTTCAACCCATTCAGCAATGGATGCAGCATGCGCCCGACCTATCCCCTTGGGCTCCCCCTGCACGAATGGTGGCCGTCGGTGTTTATGCCTACCGGACTGTGCGGCAGCGATAACTGGAGTTTTCTGACGTTGAATATGGCCCAGTGGATGGTCATTATCTTTTCGATCTACTTGCTAAGTGCAGTAGTCTGTATGGTCAGTTCTTTCTACTGCGCTTTTTTCCAAACCAGACGACACTCGTGAACCGTTTCAGGGGAGCCATCACTCCCCTACTCTCACCACCTTACTCACAATTTTACCGTCGTCGTGTAGTTTCAGAATCCGAAAACCGGGCCTCTGCTTATCCAGCAGAAATTCATCACTGTCTGGCGCGAACTGTACACAGGTTGAAGGCGTTGCCATTACCGGCAGATTAGCAAAGGTGTACTCCTTGGCCTGATGCACATGGCCGTGGATAATTCCCCGTACGTTACTGTGCAGTGCCAACACTCTGGCCAGCGCATCGGCATTTTGTACCAGACTGCCGTCCATCCACGCACTAGCGACCGGAGCAACATGGTGGTGCAACGCCAGCAGCGTGTGCTTGTCGGGATTTTGCTGCAAGGCAGTGGTGAGCAACTGCAACTGGGCATCATCCAGGTAGCCAAACACTTCTCCCGCCACGCGTGAGTTCAGCAGCAAGATTTGCCAGTTTCCGAAAATCAGCTGGGTTTGCAGCGCAGTGGGGTTAGCAGCGGCCAGCAAATCTGGTCGGTCGTGATTGCCGGGCAGCCAGTAACTGGGCATACCAAGAGCCGACAGTCTGTCGCGTAAACGGTGATAAGATTCTGCCGTTTCATCCTGACTCAAGTCACCAGTGACCAACATACAGGCAGCCTGTTGATGATCACGTTCTATAACGCCCAGCACTCGCTCCAGGGTGGCCGACGTGTTGACACCCTTGAGCACAGCGCTCGGATCAGCAAACAAGTGAGTGTCGGTGATTTGCAGCACATCGATGGTTTTTATGGGCTGGGTTTTCATGGGACATCCGTTGAGCCAGTTACTCGGTATTTTCCTCGGTACGACAAGCAGGTAACACATAATCGAGCCACTGAGCCAGGAAATAATTATGCTGTTCCTTTTCATCGGGCTGATGCATTTTAGCATTGGGATAGTGGTAACTGGGGAGCACAATTTGACTGGTTTTGCAGGCCACCGTTTCGGCTATTCTGACATCGTGGTACAAACGCACCTCTGCATGGGGTATTTGGCACAGGCTAGTGCCCCAGTCCGCCTCCATATGTAATTTGATCAGTGTCGTATAAGGAGCACGGGCAACGACCCGGACCACCAGCCACTCTTGCGGATGCATGGGATGATGATCCGCTCTGTCCCAGTGCTGCACCGGCAGACGGAAATACTCCGCAGCAAACAGATTTGGCAGCAAATGCATCAGACGCAGATAATTGGCTTCGCACACCTGTTGCAGGCGAAGCAAATTGACGCGATAGTGTGGCTTGACCGAGTAGCTTCTCATGCTACCGATTATAGCGCTCACCTTTTCCCTGCCCATCCGAGTTAGTGCTATACCTTCTAGTGCTATACCTTCCTAGGAGTTCAACACAGCAGTGCATTTTTTGCGTAAATTAGTGTAGATTCCCTTGTCTCGATGTTGAAAAGCCGCTCTTATTCGTCGACCAGTCTGTTGATCATGAGCTGGTCGACTGAAGAATTACCCAAGGATCACAAACCTATGTCACATAACAGCCGTAGAGGGTTTCTGTTAGCCGCCCTGGCCGGTGCCGTTTTCAGTGCACAGGCCGCACCAACCCAGTACAACCTGCTGGAAATCTACAATCTGGCATTGGTGAACGACGCGCAACTGGCAGCCGCCCGAGCCGGCATGCAGGCGACTCAGGAAACAGTAAACCAAAGTCGGGCCAGCTTATTGCCGGCGCTGGGAGCGACAGCCAATACTCAGTACAATCGTTCTACGGCGGAATACACCGGCGGTACGGATGCCAGGGATGACTTTAATTCCCATGGGTGGGGAGCAACCTTAAGCCAACCTTTGCTCAACCTGAATAACTGGTATACCTACAGGCAGGCGCAACACACGGGCGACCAGGCATCAACGCTGTTTGCCAATGCCGAGCAGCAGCTTATTCTCAGCGTTGCCCAGGCCTACTTTGCTGTTTTGCAATCGGAGGATGCGTTGCTGACGGCTAAAGCCCAGGAACGTGCCCTGAAGCAACAGCTCGATCAGGCCCGTGAGCGTTTCAATGTGGGCCTGATTGCCCAGACCGATGTGCTGGACGCTCTCGCCGCCTATGACAACGCTCGCGTTGCACGGATTCAGGCAGAAAACCAGGTTTTCATCAGCTACGAAAGTCTGCGTACCATCGTCAATGTGGATGTCACCAGCATTGCTCACCTGGAAAAAGCCATGCCAGTGGCAGCGCCAACGCCCAGTGATCCCGAAGAGTGGGTCAACACCGCACTGACCAACAACCTTGGCTTACGGGCTGCCCGTCAGGGTCTGCAAGCGTCCGAGTCCCAGGTGAAAGCGGCCAAGTCAAACCACGCTCCAACCATTGACGCGTTTGCCAGTTATAACTTCAACTCCAGCAATTCAACCGTGAACCAGGCCAGGCTCAATACCCAGGGTTTTGCCAGCAGCGGTGACGGTAAGCAGACCGTTGTCGGCGTCAAGATTGACTTGCCCCTGTTCAGCGGGGGTGCCATAACCTCAGCCAGCCGCCAGGCCGAATACCTGTTGCAACAAGCTCAGCAGACCTACGACCAGCAACTGCGGGTAACCAATGCCAATACCCGTAGCCTGCTCAGAACAGCCACCTCTGATGTGGACCGGATAGAAGCCGGCTGCCAGGTAATTCTCTCTTCCGAGAGCGCCTTGAAAGCCACTCAGAGCGGCTATGAGGTCGGTACCCGAAACATCACTGATGTACTCAATGCCCAGCAACAGCTGTATTCTTCTATTGGCAGTTATCTGAACACCCGTTACGAATTTATTCTTAACACGCTGCAACTGAAGCAGGCAGCCGGCACATTGAGTCCGACCGATCTGGAACAACTGAACCAGTGGATGGTCACCGGTGTTAATGAACTGTCTGTACCAACGTCTTGTCACGCGAGCTGATCGTTACCACTCTTGAGCAGCCTTAAGCAGCCTTAAGCAGCCTTAAGCAGCCCTGAAGCCCGGCTAACGACGCCGAATTGCAGATAAAAGCAATTTGTCGTTTTGTTAGCCACGCAGGCTGGAATTCGCTGCTTCAGCCTCCCCCCCAAAATTCTTATGCCGACAATTCATTCAGCATTTTTAGGCCAAAAAATCGTTTTTTTGGTCTCAAGTTTTTCTGTACTACCAATGGCTACCAACCGGTCGATACACGTATGGCTTTCCTATACTGATGGAAAAGCGCAACGACGGATAATTACTCTATGGACGAGCAAACCAATAGCTGCGAAGCCCGCATGAAAAGTTTTGTCGACGAAGGCTGCTCCCTGGCACAAGCCTTTTTGAAAACCTTTGCCCATGAAGACTTGCAAGACAAACAACCAGTGATCAATAAAATACTCGGCAAACTGTCCATCCATGGAGCGCAGTCTGGCAGCGACTACTACTTTATCGATGGCAGTTGCCTGAGTATTGATCCCGCCGTGGAATCCATGCTGGCAACCAGGGCTAATCCGAATCGTCCGCGTTAATCCCGCTTTAGTATCTCGTCAATCAGTGTCAGCACCCGCTCAAGCGCCCCGCGGTTGGCACTGATAAACTCTCCCGCCTTACTGCTCATTTGCTGATACTCATTATGATTGTGCAGTAACCGCACCGTTGTCCTGGCCAAAGCGTCACTGTCAGGCACGATCTCCAGACCGCCAGCACGTACCAGTAATTGACTGATTTCCTCAAAGTTAAAAACATACGGTCCAGACAGCACCGGCAGATTGACGGCAGCAGGTTCGAGCATATTATGGCCACCGCTCGACACCAGACTACCGCCGACAAAAGCGATATCCGAGGCGGCAAACAGCGTCATCATTTCGCCCATGGTATCACCGAGAATCACCCGGGTATCCACGGTTGGTACTGTGCCCCGGCTATGGCGTACCACTGACAACTGATTATCAACAATCAACTGATGCACCCGGTCAAACCGCTCAGGATGCCGAGGCACCAGCAACAGACGAGCCTGTGGTTCCTCGACCAGAACTGCCTTGAAAGCATCCAGCACTTGCTGGTCTTCCCCTTCGTGGGTGCTGGCGGCTACCAGTATCCGAATATCCCTGCCCATGCCCTCCTGCCACCGCTGGCGCAGTGCGTTGCCAGCGGCGATGACGGTTGCCGGCACATCCAGATCAAACTTGATGCTGCCGGTAACATTGAGCTGCTCCTGTGGCAAACCGAGATCAAGAAAGCGCCGGGCGGTATCCTGATTCTGGGCAGCGACCAGCATGATCTGCGCCAACATGGGGCGAATCAGACCACTAAAGCGCCCATAACCTTTGGCTGAACGCTCCGACAATCGGGCATTGACCACCACAACGGGAATCGCCCGACGATGACAGGCAGCGATGGTATTAGGCCAGAGTTCAGTATCCACCACGATGGCCAAAACCGGATTCGCCCTGTGCAAAAAGCGCTGCACTGCATCGGGGAGGTCATAGCTGGCATAAACGTGGTGCACACTGTCGCCATGAATTTTACGTACCTGGGCTGAGCCGGTGGGCGTCATGGTGGTGACCAGTATTTGATGATCCGGGTAACGACGTTGCAGCTGTTTAACCATCGGCGCGCTGGCAATGGTTTCACCCACTGATACGGAGTGCACCCAAATGCAAGGCTTGCCCGCACGGAGCGCCGGAAAAAAACCAAATCGCTCCGCTTTTCTCTGCCAGTACTCGGGAGATTTTTTGGCTCGCAAGTAGAGACGCAACAACACCAAAGGTGAGATCAGGTACAACAACGATGAGTAGAAAAAGCGACTCATGGAGCAATCCGGGCAAATGAAACAGGGAATCATAACAGATTCTCGCCCAAGCTCCTTTGGGACAAGCGTTGCAACAACCACACTGACGCGCATCCGCAGAGGAGCAAATTTGCACCTCAATCTTGATCAAACAACAAGTGCAAAGAACTCTCCCTCTGCCACCTCCTCACTCTCACAAATCTCCTGTACCAACTTTGCAGTGTCAACCCTTAGGATTCGGCGAATCGGAGAGTCTGGTTTTGCCAAATCCACAGGCACTTTACCATCCTTATTCTTAATCCCCTTATCTACTTCCATATGTTCGTTAAAAAGTAACATCACGACCGCATCCCAATTATCCGAATTGGCAGCGTGATGTAACGCCGTCCAGCCGTTTTCGTCTACTTGATTGACATTAACCTGCGGGTTGTTGAGCAATTCACGCATCTGCTCCATACATGCACCAAGATGACGCTCATCTTCTTCGGTGTTGGGGTTTTCAGCAACCTCAACCTTCGCAAGCTTGATGAGCTCAGCTCCGAGGCTCTGAGCATCACCCGTAGCACCCGTGCCCTCTGCCTGATGAACAGATCCGGATGATAAGGACAACCTGGTGCCAATTTCACACACATCAAACACCGGACCAGCAGCGCAAACCACAAACTCTCCCAGCTTTCCCTGGCTGGATTTATTGTCATTATTATTGGCGCCCACAGCCATGGTCTTGGCATTAACGCACGACGGTGCTGGAGTGCAGCCGTGCTTTATCCCCTCCGCAACTCCCTCCTGTAAAAATACACGGGCGGCGGAGCCAGGTTTTGTCAAATCGATGGGTACATTACCATCATTGTTCTTAATCGTCTTATCTGCATCACCATTAATAAGCAACATCGAAACCACCGCCTGATTGTCATTACTGGCTGCATGATGTAGTGCCGTCCAGCCGTTTTCATCTACGCCATTAACATCAAGCTCCGGATTTTCGAGCAACCCATACATCTTCTCCATACTTTTGCGGTAATGACTTATGGCTTCTTTGTCAGCGGGGGGGATGCGTTCAAGGGCCTCAATCTTCGCAAGTTTGATGGGTTGAGCGACGAGTCTCTGGGCATGATTCATATCAGCGTCCGCTGTCTGCTGAACCGAACGAGATGATAAGAGTGATGCAGCGTCAGCTGCACTCAAACCCTTAGCAAGCACTGGAGCTGCGGTGAGAACCTTAGCGGCAACCGGGGATCCCCCCATTTTTCCCTGCTCGGCTTTATTGTCATTATTATTGGCGCCCACAGCCATGGTCTTGGCATTAACGCACGACAGCACTGGATTTGACATACTCCTACCTCTGCTTATTTTGATCTTGCCCAACTGAACGCCCGCTTACCGTACCTTCGAACACAAAAACAAAAAAAAGTTCCAGTTTGCCAACCTGCACATGTTTTCACAGGAGGAATTACCTACAAACCCGGCTCTGAGTTAACGAAAAATTTCTTCGCATAACTGATAAAATCAGTTTCCCTGAGCCTGCTTTCCCAGTAAAACGGAGCAATTTCCCCAATGGTTTCTGTTATGGCTCTCAAATACTCCGGCGATATTCGCGAACTGTGTTATCCATTCATTTACGAAGACTCACCTCTGTGTGATTACGAGATCATCACCGATGAACTGTGCGCCACTCTTGGCGGTGTCATCAGTGAACTTGATGGCGACGAACGGTTTGCTGATATCCACGCTTTTCTCTGCACTTTGCAACCACACATGTTCCATCTGAACGGCTCCATCCGTGGCAAACAGGCCATTTTTGAGCAGCAGATTGAATGGCTGGCCGAATACTTCGACCACTATCAACAGGAGATCAAGGGGCAGCTACAGGGCTTTGTTCTACCCAGAGGGGGACGAGCTGTGCAGTTGTTGCACAGCTGTCGTTCGTTAGCGAAAAAGACGATCCGGGCCATGGTGCAGGTGGATAACGCTGGCATTACGGTGCCACCTGAGCTGCACCGCTTTGCCAATATGCTCTGCAACCTGTTTTTCCGGTTGACGGTGGTGATCAACCGCCGTCTTGGTCTGGTTGAGCCAGAGTATCAAAGCTTGAGCTATAGCCTTAAACCACCCAAAACCAGGCGTAATCCCGTTAGGCCGACTTCAGATTGAGGTCGGCTACAGCGCTCTGGTGGTCATCTGACCACTGACGATAGTCAAAACCTTTGAAACTGATGGTATAAAACAGTGAGTAAATCACCGGTAGCACGATCAGCGTCAGCACCGTGGCAAAACCCAGACCAAAAATAATGGTCACGGCCATGGACTGGAAAAAGGCATCAAACAACAGTGGCAGCATACCCAGCATGGTGGTCAGTGCTGCCATACACACTGGCCTCAGACGACTGACCGAGGCGTGGAAAATAGTCTCCTGTGCTGCTTTGCCTTCTTCCAGTTCCAGTTTGATCTGCTCCACCAGCACAATACCGTTCTTGATCAACATACCCGACAGACTCAGCAGCCCAAGCAGCGCCATAAAGCTAAAAGGCGCGTCGAACATCAGCAAACCAGCCACCACTCCGATCAGGGCCAACGGTACGGTACACCAAATAGCCAACGGTTGTCGTATGGTGTTAAACAACAGCACTGTGATCAGGAACATGCCGAGATAACCCAGCGGAATGGAAGCAAATACCGCTTGCTCTGCATCGGTGGACAGCTCATGGGACCCACCCCACTCCAACTGATACCCTTCTGGCAACGGTATAGCCTCTACCTTCGCCCGCACTTTGCGAAGTACGCTGTCTGATGTTTCATCGCTGAGCAAATCCGGATCAGCCATCACCGCCACCATTCGCTTACGATCGCGGCGCACGATCAGCGGGTTTTCCCATTCTGTATCAAAGCGGGTAATGGCCTGGGTGATGGGTACATAGCTGTTATGTTCCGCACTCCATACTTGCAGATCGCTGATGCTGTCAGCATTGAGTCGCTCTTCAGCCGGTGCTTGCACAATCAACGGCATCAGCTGACTACCCTCACGGTAAACCCCCACCTGCCGGCCACTGAAATTCACCAGCAAAGCGTCGTCCAATGCCTGCTTGGAGATACCACTGCGTCGGGCGCTGGCTTCATCAATATGAGGACGCACCAGAGCTACCTGATTACGCCAACTGTGCCGTATATTAGTGGCCATGGGTTCGTCGCGCAGCACCGTCATGGCCTGCAATGCCAGCTTTCGCAAGACCTCCGGGTCTTCGCCGTAAAAACGTGCCTCAATCTCGGCCGGCGGCGGTGGACCATTTTGCAGACGCTTGATGCGATACTCCACATCGCTGAAGTTTTCACCTAACTGACTCTCCAGTGACGCCACTAACGTTGGAATAGTGTCCAGCTCATCGGCCTCAATAATCAGCTGACCATAACTGCTGTACTGCTTTTCTGGCATGTACGTCAGAATAAACCGCTGAGCTCCCTGCCCCATCACCGAGGTCACGTTCCGCACGCCGGGCAAAGCCAGAACCTGTTGTTCAAACTCTCCGACCCGCGCCTCAGTAGCGCGGATGTCGCTACCTTCAGGCATCCAGAAATCCACGAAGAAAATCGGCGTATTCGACGGCGGAAAGAAGACATTTTTCAGCGAACCAAAACCCAGCAATGCCAGTAGCAATGCCAGTATCGTTAGCAGCAGCGTAATTGGGCGATGTACCAAAGCGGTGGCCAACAACTGTTTATACAGGGTAAACAGCGCTCCCCGGTAAGGATCAACCGGTTCAGTAGCCTGCTGATTAGCCAGCTCATCTTTTTTGAACAGGATATTGCAGAAAAACGGTGTCAGAGTAATGGCCGTGATCCAGCTCAAAAACAGCGAGATCAGCAACACCTGGAACAACGACAGGCAGAACTCTCCGGTAGCATCGTCCGATAACCCGATGGGCGCAAAGGCAAGAATGGCGATAACAGTGGCACCCAGCAGCGGCCACTGAGTCTGGCTTACCACTTGCCTTGCTGCCTGCAGGCGAGTAAGCCCGCGCTGAATGCCCACCTGAATCCCCTCGGTGACGACAATGGCGTTATCCACCAGCATCCCCAGAGCAATGATCAGGGCACCAAGAGAGACCAGCTGCAACTCAATACCGATGGCCTGCATCACGATAAACGTGCCCAGGATAGTCAGCAGCAACACGGCGCCCATCAATAGCCCGGAGCGCACTCCCATGGTCAGCAGCAGTACCGCAATAACGATGGCCACCGACTCCGCCAGGTTGAGCAAAAAGCCGTCCACGGACTCCGACACCGTGGCCGGCTGGTTATACACCGTGGTCAGCTCCATGCCGACCGGCTGTTGTGCCCGTAGTTCCTGCAAACGTTGCTCAATGGCTTTGCCCACTGCCACCACGTTGATCCCGGAAGCAAACGAGACGCCCAAAGAGACCGCCGGCTGACCATTGGAATGGTAGATCAGCCCCGGCCTTTCATTGAAGTCCCGACGCACCGTGGCAATATCACCCAGACGCACCAGCTGTGAGCTGCCCGGCGGACTGATGATCAACTGCTCCAGCTCGCTGATATCGGTAAACTCACCGGTTGGATGGATGCGGACGGAGCGCCCGGCCACCAACATGTTACCGGCATTGGACACCACGTTCTGATGCTGGATCAGGGAAAAAATCCAGCTCGGGTCAATCCCGAGACTGGCCAGTTTAGCTTGTGACATTTCCACCACCACCTGCTCCTGACGAGCACCGGCGATGGCGACTTTCTTGACGCCTGGCACCAGCACCAGTTCCCGCTTCAGGTAGTCGGCATAGTTTTCCAGGTCCCGTGCGCTGTAACCGTTGCCGGTAATGTTGTACAGCATGCCAAATACATCGCTGTAGTCGTCCATCACCACTGACGGATAGACGCCGGGTGGCAATGCACTCTGACTGTCGTTTATTTTACGCCGCAGCTCATCCCAGATTTGTGGCAACTGGTGTTCATCGTACTGTTCTTTTATCTCGACAATAATCTGAGAGCGACCATTGCTGCTGACGGAGTCGATACGTTTGATGTACTCCAGCAGTTGAATGGACTCTTCCAGCGGCAAAGTCACTTCTTCTTCTATCTGCTCCGGCGAAGCGCCCGGATAATGAGTGATCACCATTGCCTGCTTGATGGTGAACTCGGGGAATTCCAGTTGACCCAGGCCGAAAAACGACATTATTCCGCCAATCAGCAAAACAAGGACGAACATCCAGCTGATTACCCGATGGGAAATGGCATATTCAGCAATATTCATCCTAGAGGCCTCGCTCCCGACGCAATGGCTTGACAGTCATGCCATCATATAACTGGCTAAGGCCGGCGGTCACAATCTGATCACCCGGATTGATGCCAGAGACCTGCACCCCAGTCTCGGTAACGCGACCGGTGGTCACTTCAACCGGTTTGACCTGTCCGGTTGTACCATCAAACAACCAGACCACTGTCTTATTATCAGCGTCGTTTTTGCCAATGGCCGAGACAGGTACCAGCATAAAGCCGGGTTGCGACTCCGGATCAAGAACGCGGCCCAGGTCAATGCTCACTGCGGCAGTCATGCCTGGTAAAATGTTCAGATTGTTCGGGGTGGGCAAGGTCAGGATCACCTCGTAGCTCTGGGTGCCAGGTGTTACCCGTGTGGCATGCTCCTTATAACTGACTGGAAACGTCTGTCCGGGCGCACCGGGAAATGTAACCATCGGCTGATAATTACTGTCCAGGCTCTGACGATTGACGTGGGAAACAATGTTTTCTGGTACCTGGATACTGACATCAAGCTGCTGGCTGCTTTGCAAAACCAGTACCGCTTGCTGGGCCTGAACCTGCTGATGTGCTTCGGCCAGCGTCTGCGCCACACGGCCGCTGAACGGTGCCTTCAGAGTGCTGTAAGCCAGCCTGTCGCGACTCAGCTTGAGCGCTGCTTCGGCGGATTTCAGCTGGGCACTGGCAGCATCGAAACTGGATTGGGCGATGACTTTTTTGCCCAACAATGAGCTGGCCCGGTCAAACTCCGCCTTAGCCAACTCATAATTGGCTTGACGGTCCTGTAACTCATTGCGAATATCGCGGTCATCCAGGTAAGCGAGCACTTGCCCTTTATTAACCTCGTCGCCCTGTTTCACCTCGATCCGCTCAATCTGTCCGGGTATGCGAAACGAAATTTCCGCTTCGTCAGTGGCCGTGACCTTACCGGGAAAAGAGCGCAGCTGCAGCTTCTCAGGGTCAGCGACGGTGAACAGTTTGACCGGGCGGATTACTTCTTGTTGTTCAACAGCTTCCTGCTGGCAACCGGTCAACAAGCCAAGCCCCATCAAAGAGAAGATGGCTACCTGGGTGGATCGAAGAAAATGCATGTATTCAGGACTCCTGATTCATCAATTAATTAATAAGTTTTGTGCCACGACAGAAGCTGCATTTGCGCTGACCCGCGCGGAGCGTTAACGTAAAAGACAGTGACAGGCTTACATTGTCGTTTTGTCTACGGCTATCTTTGCGGATTACCCTCTACTGCCACTCTTTTTTTGGAGGTGTGCATGTTTCTGGTTGTTCTGGTTGCCGCCCTGATTATTGCTGCTACCGCGTTTTTGTCGCTACTCGAAGCCTCTATGTTCGCCGTTGACGAGTTAAGGCTGGTGACTCTACTGTATAACAGCCCTGACAATAAACAGGCAATTAACAAAGTCTTTAAGAAAAAAAGAGAGCACCTGTCCGCCATTGTACTGTTAAGTACCTTGATCAGTATCTCTGGCAGTACTTTTCTCGGTGCCATGGCCGCCAGGGAACTGGACGACTTCTGGCTGGCAATTTTTACGGTACTGCTCGCTTATTTTATGCTGGTATTTGCCAAAGTATTACCAAAACTGCTGGCAGTGCAAATTGCCGGCGACGTGGTTGGTCGCTGCGCACCCCTGATTCATGTCATCTACACCATCACCCGACCGGTTCTGCTGCTGGCCATGGTCTGGACGCGGCTACTGCCCAAACCTGTGGCACCGGCTCACAGCAGCGACGAGTTGCGTAGCATTATCCGGCACTATGGCAAACATGGGGTAATCGGCAAAAAACAACGCAAATACGCTGAGGCGGTATTAACCTCTGGCCGCAAACGGCTATCGCAACTGGTGGAACATTCACAGCCGGTGATCTGTCTGAGTGCCAGCGAGACTGTTGCTTCTGCGTCGGCAACACTGCGTGCATCGCCTTGCAAGCGCTACGTTGTCTTGCGAGATAATAAACCGATCGGCGTCGTACTGTACCGGCATCTTGCCCGCTGTCTGGTCAATAACGAAGAGCACAAGAGTATCGCTCAACTAATGCGTAAAACCATCATCCTGACGCCAGAAACCACACTGAACAAGGCCATGAAAGCAGTGCAGAAAGCTCGTGCGGCATTTATTTTATTGCCCGGAGAAACAGTGGAACAAACGCGGATTATCAGCGCCAAGATGCTTTATCAGGCCCTACTGCATTGAGTATTTGCGTTGTGACGCAGCAAAATCTCACCAATTGATAACGTCGGTCATTGCACAAAAAAACAACAGCTGTACACATAGCCATCATCGCCAACCAGCCACCTACACTAACGACTGTGGTATAGTGCCGCCCATTTCTGACGATAGCTGAACTCTCTTATGTCTCACACTGTTGAAACCGATGTGGTGGTCATGGGCGGTGGTATTGCCGGCCTGTGGCTGTTTCGCACGCTGTGCAATCTGGGCTACCGAACGGTATTGCTGGAGCAAGATTCTCTCGGTGGTGGTCAGACCATCAAATCCCAGGGCATTGTGCATGGGGGGACCAAGTATACGCTTACCGGCCAGTTAACCAACGCTTCCCAGGCGATTGCTGGTATGCCCGAGCGGTGGCGCAATGCACTGACAGGTCACGGTGAGACAGGTGATCCCGATCTGCGTTCGGCACGCATCCTGTCGAATTACCACTATCTCTGGTCACCGGGCGATATCGGTTCGCGCATGACTTCGTTCTTTGCCAGCAAAGCTTTGCGCGGACGGGTTGATGCCTTGAGCCAAGAGCAGTTTCCGGCCATTTTTCAACACGACGGTTTTCGCGGCAAGGTATATCAGCTTAATGAGATCGTACTGGATATTGCCACCGTTACCCGGGCACTGGTGCAAGGTTTGGAGAACCACGTCATCAAAGTAGACTGGAGCGAACAGGGTAATGCACGACTTCTGACAGATATACCAGGCAATATCGAAGCTATTGAGCTAACCAGTAACCAAGGGCAACACATCCTGCTCAAAGCTCGACGTTTTGTGCTGGCTGCCGGTGAAGGTACGCAAGCACTGTTGCACAACCTGGGCATCAGTGAGCCAAAAATGCAGGTACGCCCATTGCATATGGTTATGGTGCGCCATCGTCATCCAGAGCCGATCTATGCCCACTGTCTTGGCACCACGCCATTACCACGGATGACCATCACCAGTCATCCGGACAGCGACGGTCGCTGGGTGTGGTATCTCGGCGGTGGTATTGCTGAAGACGGGGTTAAACAGTCCGCCGCAGAACTGATCGCCACAGCGAAAAAAGAGCTGCAAGCCTTGCTGCCGTGGGTCGATTTAACCGCAGCACAGTGGGATACCCTGCGAGTTAACCGTGCCGAACCGAAACAGAGTCGGCTACTGCGTCCGGATGCGGCCTTCTGCCAGCCAGTGGGCAATACGGTTGTCACTTGGCCCACCAAACTGGCATTAGCGCCTAACCTTGCTGATGAGGTTATCCGGCTACTGGAAACTGACCAGATTCACCCGACCACAAACGACGCTTGCTTAATGCCTGGCGGTTTTGCCCAGCCGGAAATATGTCCGAACTTCTGGCAGGAGTGTTTTGACAATAATGTCGCCGGAGAAACACTATGAGCCAGCATCTGAGCAAAAAGCTCATCGCCGGGACCAGCATTGAAGTCGCACCACTGGGGCTGGGAACGGTAAAGTTTGGCCGTAACCAGGGCGTCAAGTACCCGGCCCAATTCACTATACCCGACGATGGTGAAATACTCAGGCTGCTCGGGCTGGCCCACGACCTAGGCCTGAATGTGCTGGATACTGCTCCTGCCTACGGCACCAGCGAAGAGCGTCTGGGCCAGCTGTTTGCCCGACATAAAGGGCTGCGGGAACAATGGGTGATTTGCGGCAAGGTGGGCGAAGAGTTCACACCCACTGCCGACAGCCTGGGGCGTTCACACTTTGACTTTTCTGAACAGCATATTCGTTACAGTGTGGAGCGTAGCCTGAAGCGTCTGAATACCGATGTTATCGAGCTGATGCTGGTTCACTCCAATGGTGACGACCTTAATATTATTGAACAAACGGGCTGTCTGGAAGTACTGGCAGCACTGAAAAAAGAGGGAAAAATCCTCGCCTCGGGTATGTCCAGCAAAACCGTTGCAGGTGGCATCGCTGCCCTGCAACAGGCTGATGTGGCAATGGTCACCTATAACCTCAATGAACAAGGCGAGAAACCCGTACTGGATTACGCCCAGGTCAACAATAAGGGAATTTTTATTAAGAAAGCCTTGGCCAGTGGACACGCCTGCCTGATAGGTGATGACCCGGTGCTGGCAAGCCTGAAGCTGGTATTTGCTCATCCGGCAGTGTCCTGTGCCATTATTGGCACCATCAACCCGGAGCATTTGCAGCAGAATGTAGCAGCTTGTTCAAGCATCTTGCGGGAGCACTCCAACAATTTGCCTTGAAATACCCTGCATCAAACGCTATTTGGGGATAATACGTCATTCGACGTATTATCCAGTGCTCGTCAGGCCGTCTGCACCTCGTCGGTATCACGAATTTTTTCCACAATGGCGGTGGTTGAGCAGTTATCCAAAAATGCCAGCACCTTCACCTCGCCGCCGTACTCATGGACGATGGGTGCACCCACCACCTGCTCCAGACTGTAGTCTCCACCTTTGACCAACACATCGGGTTTAATGGCACGGATCAGGTCTTCCGGCGTGTCCTCATCAAAACTAACGACCCAGTCCACTGCTTCCAGGCCAGCCAGAACGGCCATACGACGATCAACCGGGTTAATCGGACGGCCTTCGCCCTTTAGTCGTGTCACCGAAGCATCGCCATTGATGGCCAGCACCAGTCGGTCGCCCTGTTTGCGCGCATCTTCAAGGTAACCAACATGACCGGCGTGGAGAATATCAAAGCAACCATTGGTAAATACAATTCTTTCGCCGTGCGCCTTGGCATCAGCAATGGCCAACAGTAACTGTTCTCTTGACAGGGCGCCCCGTTCAGCCCCCAGCTCACGGTTCACCTCCCGGCGCAACTCAGGCATGGAAACACTCGCCGTACCCAGTTTGGCCACCACAATACCAGCGGCAATATTGGCCAGGGCCGCTGCCTGCGGCAGTGTGCTGCCAGCGGCCACGGCAGCAGCCAGTACGGAAATCACCGTATCACCGGCACCGGTCACATCGAATACTTCCCGGGCTCTGGCGGGAAAATGCGCCTCTGGTTTGCCAGCGCGCAGCAAGGTCATACCGTGTTCACTGCGGGTAATCAGGAGCGCTCCGAGTTCCAGTTCGGCCATCAATTCCTGCCCCTTCTGCACCAGCTCTTTTTCGCTGCGACAGGGACCAACAATGGTTTCAAACTCTCTCAGATTAGGGGTAATGACCGAGGCACCGCGATACCGCTCAAAACTGGTACCTTTTGGGTCAACCAATACCGGAATATTGTTGGTGCGCGCCAGGCGAATCAGTTGCTGGCAGCCTTGTAGTGTGCCTTTGTCGTAATCGGACAACACGACAGCACCAACGTTCTTTATCAGCAAGGCTGCTTTTTCTTCGATAACGTCCGGGCTCAAACCGGCAAAAGCTTCCTCATGATCAAGGCGAATCAACTGCTGATTTTGGGAGATAACCCGCAGCTTGGTAATGGTGGGAACGCCTGGCAACCGGGCAAAATCACAGTAAATGCCGACTGCCTCCAGCCGGGTCTGCAGCGAATCGGCCGCCTCATCATCACCAGCTGCCCCAATCACCCAGGCTGGCGCACCCAGCGTAGCAATATTGAGTGCCACGTTACCGGCACCGCCGGGACGGTCTTCTACCTGCCCTACCTTGACCACCGGCACCGGCGCTTCCGGGGAAATCCTCGACGTGGCACCGTGCCAGTAGCGATCCAGCATGATATCGCCAATGACCAGAACCCTGGCCTGATCAAAACGGGGAATAGTGAGTTTCATCAGTGGTGTCCATGGAGCTTAAAAGACTATTCACCCGACTACTGTCGTTTGTCAGCCATTGGTTTGTCAGCCATTGCTGAGCGGGTTGACAGACTGGCAAAAAAAGCGGGTAGCACGATCAGGCTACATCCAAGCCATTTTCTGAGACAAGAACGGCGGGTTAATAAGTCGCCACTGTATCATAGATGTGTTTTACGGCCTAAATATTATCAGTGTTTGGCTCACTGACAGCCGCTCCAGCAAGCACCTCAGTGACCGCCTTGGCACAGTGAGGAAAAGCCCAGCCGCAGCCCACACGAAGCAAGAACTCACTAGTCAGGCCATCAGCTCGAAAGTCATTGCAATATTGGGTAGGCAAATTTCTGATTTTTGCATCTCATACTTAAGTTCAATTTATAAGCTCGGCCATAAGGTTTACATTTCTCGCTACAGAAGCTGCACTGACGGGACTATCTGCAGGGCTATCTGCGGGACTATCTGCAGAGGAACCCTGTAGAGCAACCCTTAACGAAGCTGTCGTGTCCCGACAAGTCTACCCGGATACGGTAGCAAAGATTGATGGAAATGGTGACAGTGAAAAGAGACAACCCTTTACGAGTTGCTTCTTTTCATCTTCATCCAAAGCAGCAAAGTTGGCTTTGCTCTCAATGCGTCAGTTATATAAAGCAGAATAAATAAATTCTTATACCAATAAAAAAATAGGGAAGATCACGATGAAAGGAAAAACAGTTGGCAATAGCCCGGCCCCGATGACACCCAATACGCCGAAAGACACTAAAAAGAGTAGACGCAATGGTATTAACTGGTACAACAATATTGCTGAAACAACTGCCAGCAAAGTATCTAATTTTTTTGGCCGTGCGGTTGCCGGCTTGACATCAGTGGTCGCCTTTATCCCTTCACTGGCCATTAATCTTGGCCACGCCGTTATTAATCTATACGACAGAAAAATTTCCAGGTCCGCAACTGCGGAACAGGACCCGATATCATCGGCTAATTTGACAGCTTCTGCTTCGAACAACGCATCAGCAAGCTTATTGCAAAGTACCAGGAAGGTAACACCGACACAGAATCAAGAACCGACCAGCAATGTACCAGCATCCGTCGTAAATGTCGTAAATAAAGTACCAGAGAAATCATCTTGTAGCCCGAAAGTGATTGAGGAGACGCCTGCTCCAAACCTGCCAATTATTCCAGGAGCCAAAGTTCAGTGGCGACGGTATATTCATGACGATGATGTCAGAGCCACGATGGCAAACTATGATCAATTTTTTGCCCAGAACATCACCCATCGTCCGAAAGACATCCCCAAGGACGCTTACAAAAAATTAAGAAGAGAAATTATTCCAATTGACTTAATTACTCAAAATAGCCATACCACCGTAGAGCTTACGAAAAAACTTGGCGGTGGCGGATCAAAATCATTCTACGATATTGGTGATAATCGGGCACTGGCAATAATTGCAGCACCTCACCAACCATATGATGAACTAATGATGCTTAGATACCTGGAAAAATTAGGAATTCCAACAAATGAAATCCAACCCGCTGTCATTGGCTGGGAATACCAGGGCGTCAAATACACAATGGCAACATATACTGCACCATCATTTAATTCATATATGGAGCAAAATATTTTCGTACTGGATCGCAAAAAAGATATCGAGGTTATCGAGCGTCTGAATGGCAGGAAAATATTATCCAAAGATCAAGATCCCTTTACCGTTGCGAACTGGGATAAGATTTTAGAACCACTGGTGCAGGATATTAGAACCATGGTTGATAATGGAGTTAATACCCAGGGCGATGCACTCAATTCCATTCTGGTGGGGAAAGGCTCCAAATTCCACTCAGGGAGCGACGCTGACTATGAGGTTCGGGCATTTCCCTTTGATTTCTCAAGCAAAAGTGCTGAGTACACGCAGCTACCCGTTAAAAAACAGCTTTCGCTCGAAGATGAGGAAAAAATGTTGCGGGCATATATTGGGGAAATTATTTTTATTCAATTTGAATCCGAGGAGCGGACACAAGCAAAAAGGAAGGCAGCACTCATTGAGAGTCTTACTGAAAGGCATCTTCGAAAAAGAACGGCGCTGCAAAAAGTCTAAACATTTTGATACGCACCGGAAGCTGGTAACACCAGCTTCTGGTGGAATCGGTTTAGTGGCTCTCACGCTCGGCGGTCAGTCGGGCGATCTCAGCGATTACTTCCACTGACTTAACGGCAGACTCCACCACCAGGTACTCGTAGATACCGTGGAAGTTGTGGCCGCCGGTGAAAATATTGGGCGTTGGCAATCCCATAAAGGAGAGTCGGGCACCATCAGTACCACCACGAATGGGTTTTTCGATGGGCGTTACCTGGCAGTTGTGCAACGCTTGTCGGGCAATATCCATCACATGGGGAACCTTGACAATTTCGTCGTACATATTGGCGTAGCGGTCTTTGATCTCCACCACCACTCGCTCTTCACCAAGTTGCTCATTGAGACTGCGGCCAATATTCAGCATCAGCTCCTTGCGCTGTTCAAACAAAGTACGATCGTGATCGCGGATCAGGTACTGCAAAGTTGCCGTGGTTTCATCGCCGCTCATATGGTGCAAATGGAAGAAGCCTTCGTGTCCTTCGGTCTTTTCCGGCACCTCGCAGGCAGGCAGTTCGTTGGCAAAGTGGCGGGCGATATGGCTGGCGTTAATCATCAGCCCCTTGGCCGTACCGGGATGAACATTACGACCATGGAATGTGATTGTGGCGTTGGCGGCATTGAAACTTTCACACTCTAATTCGCCCTCTTCGCCGCCATCAACAGTGTAGGCCCACTGAGCGCCAAAAGCGGGTACATCGAAATGGTCAGCTCCCCGACCAATCTCTTCGTCGGGAGTAAAGCCGATGCAGATATCGCCATGGGGAATGGCCGGGTTCTGCCGCAAATGGGCGACAGCGGTCATAATGGCAGCAATGCCGGCTTTGTTATCAGCGCCGAGCAAGGTAGTACCATCGGTGGTGATCAGGGTTTTACCCTGATAACTTTTCAGCTTGGGAAACTCCTGCGGAGAGAGCTGAATACCTGCCTCAGCATTCAGCACAATGGCTTCACCGTCGTAGTTGTCAATCACCTGCGGTGTAACGTTGGCCCCGGAAGCGTCGGGAGCGGTGTCCATATGGGCAATAAAGCCAATAGCCGGCACCGGGTAATCCACATTGGCTGGCAGCACGGCAGATACATATCCATTGTCGTCGCACTTGACGTTGGCCAACCCCATGGCACTCAACTCATCGCGCAGCAAGTGAGCCAGGTTGAGCTGGGTTGGCGTGCTGGGCACGGTTTCGCTACTTTCATCGGATTGGGTATCAATGGCCACATAGCGCAAAAAACGCTGCAAATAGGCTTCTTTCATTATTTATTTGTTCCCGAGATTAATTTCTTCTATTGATCCATAGGGCATTAAACACTGTCGTGTTCTGTAAACAGCTACGGCTTTTTGCCACAGTTGCCCAGCCCTATGGAGGCACGTCTGACCGCATGCAGCAGGGCAATTTTCAGCAGCGTATGGTACTGCTGATCATTTTGCCCCACCAAACGACGGGCGTATTTTCGATCAGAAGTGACACTCCCGGCCCTATCGCACCCTAAGGGCATAAAGGCGAGGCTTCTGACTTCACAGGCTACAACCGGCGATAAACCGGATTTACGCAAGCCTCCGTCAGCAGAAACGGAATGTCCTTCCGCCTTTAATTTCAAGATACCTTGCTGTCGGATATTTCCGGCAGCGTTAATATCCCTGTCGTGTATTGCGCCACAAGCGCACACCCACGACCGGACTTGCAACGGCATCTCAGCTTGTTTCAAGTTGCAGACAGAGCAGGTCTTTGTCGATGGGAACCACTGGTCTATCTTGATCAGGTGCTTCCCTGCCTGCTTTGCTTTGTACTCCAACTTGCCAATTAGCGATGACCAACCGGCATCAGAGATAGCTTTGGCAAGCTGTCTGTTCTTGACCATGTTTTTGACCTTCAGCGTTTCCACAATCACCGCTTGGTTTTCGTCAATGAGTTGTCTGGAAAGTTTGTGCTGGAAGTCATTGCGGGCATTGGCCACCCGTTCATGTGCCTTTGCCAACAGTAATCGGACTTTTGCTCTGCCCTTGGAACCTTTCTGGCAGCGAGATAGCGCTTTCTGCTTTCTTCGCAGATTCCGGTAAGCATTTTTCAGGAACCGGGGATTGCCCGTCTTATGGCCGTTGCTGGTGATGGCCAGATCGGTGATTCCCATATCAACGCCGACAATCTTTGCCGCATCGAGATCAGTTATTGGCTTTGGTTGCTCAATACCATCATCGACCAGAATTGAGGCGTAATACTTGCCGGTGGTCTCACGACTTAACGTGATGGATTTGATTTTGCCGGTTATCTCCCGGTGAATCCTTGCCTTGATTGGCTCGCACTTAGGAACCTTGATCCAGTTGTCACCGACAGAGACCGACGTGCAGTGATAGCTGCTCTGCCTGCCATATTTTGATTTGAACCGAGGAAATCTCGTTTGCAACTTGAGATTGAAGAAGTTTTGAAAGGCTGTATCCAGATTTATAGTGGCCTGCTGCAAGGCAATGGAGTCTGCTTCAACCAACCAACCATAACGGCGACTTCTCTTGGCCACGGCCAACAGTGGTTTCAAGTGCTTTCTGGGGGACAGATTTTGACCGCGAACCTTGTACCAGTGCGTTTTGATGGCCAAAGCCTTATTCCAGACGAATCGCACAGCGCCGAACTGACGGTTCAGAAATTCCGCCTGTTCTGGTGTTGGGTAGATTCGTACCTTGGTGGCTCTTAGCATGGCCAGTATTCCGTTATGCTGAGGTTGCATCATAGCTGCCAGGTCAGAAAATGACAGTCGAATACACCACAATCGTTTGATGGCGGAGCGCTTCGCACTCCCGTCTTGTATCCCGGCCCGATTGCACCCTAGGGCATAAAGGCGAGGGTTCACGGCGATTTTGCTGACCGCAAAAAACTGATACAGGACAAAAAACTACACTACAACTCACGCATTAAATCGGCTGGACAATCTCCGGCGCCTCATCCTGAAACTGCATTTTGTGCAGTTTGGCGTAGTGCTTGCCGTTGGCCAGCAATTCGGCGTGGGTTCCCTGCTCAACAATACGACCATGGTCCATTACCAGAATGCAGTCGGCGCCCTCAATCGTGGACAGCCGGTGAGCAATTACCAGTGTGGTACGCCCCTTCATAATATTGTCCAGGGCCGCCTGAATATGGCGCTCAGACTCGGTATCCAGGGCTGAGGTGGCTTCATCAAGGATCAGGATCGGGGCATCTTTTAACACCGCACGAGCAATGGCCAGGCGCTGACGCTGGCCACCAGAGAGCAACACGCCATCTTCGCCCACCAGGGTACGCATGCCATCGGACATATCCTTGATAAACTCGCTGGCATGGGCGGCTTCCGCTGCCAAACGAATGTCTTCTTCAGCACTGTTTTGTAAGGCGCCATAGGCAATATTGCTGGCCACCGTATTATTGAACAGGGTGATACTCTGGCTCACCAGGGCAATATGGCTGCGCAGGTTACGTAACTCATAGTCATGAATGGAAATACCATCAATCAGAATGTCACCATCGGTATGGTTGTAAAACCTGGGTAACAACGATGCCAGGGTACTTTTACCGGAGCCGGAGCGCCCAACCAGGGCGTAAGTCTTCCCGGGCTCAATGGTAAAACTGATATCGGTAAGCGCCGGCGTATTGGCACTGTCATAGGTAAAGCCAACCTGACGAAATTCCACACGGCCCTGCACCCGATCACTGGTGTACTGGCCATTGTTGGTTTCTGGCACTTCGTCCAGCACCTCGAAAATGCTTTCTGCTGCCGCGATACCTTTTTGTATGTTGGCGTTTACCTCGCTGAGCTGGCGGATCGGTTTTGGCAACAGCGCGGCGGCACTCACATAGCCAACCAGGGTAGCGGTAGTTGAATCGCCCTTGACAAACAACACCATAAACAACAATACGGCCAGGGCGGTGGAGACAATAAGCTGCAATATCGGCGTGTGTATCGAGCCGGCGCGAGCCAGTTTGAGATTCTGCCAGGTATTGGCAGCACTGGCGGCGTGGAAGCGGTCGCTTTCGTACTTTTCGCCACCAAATCCACGCACTTCCCGATAACCGTTAATGGTTTCAGAGGTAACATGGGTCAGGTCACCCATGGAATTCTGCATGCTTCTGCTGAGTCGGCGAAAGCGTTTACTGGCCAGGGAAACCACCAGGGTGATAATGGGCAGAGCAGCAATGAAGATCAGCGTTAACTGCCAGTTGGTGTAAAACAGGAAGCCCAGCAGGAATACCACCGTCAACCCTTCGCGCACCACCACGCGGATGGCATCGGTGGCGGCCGAAGTAACCTGGGTCACGTTATAGGTGATGCGAGCGATCAGGTGGCCGGAGTTGTTGCTGTCAAAAAAGGTATTGGGAAGATTGACCAAACGATCAAACATTTGTGTGCGCAGGTCGTGGATAACATTGTTGGCCACCTTAGAGATGTAGTAATTCCCCAGGTATGAGCCGATGCCGCGGACAATGGCAATAATCACCGTCAACGTCGGGATCAACCACAATGATGAGACATAGCTGGGCGGCAGCCAGGACAGGCTCTGTTGCAACACGGCATGCTGCCCTTCGAGGGCCTCGACAAAATACTCCAGCAGTTTGGCAAAGGCGGGCTGGGTCAGGGCAAAAAGAGCCAGCCCAAAAAGACTCAGGGCAAAGTAGCCCGTGTACGGTTTCACGTAAGACAGCAGTCGCAGGTAGACCTGCAAACTGCCGGCAGCGCTTTTCTGTTCTGACATGATTGGCGTCGTATTCCGGTTCGTGGCCCATGGCCACGACGATCAAGGGCCGCCTCGGGGTGGACGGCATTTTCCGATGTATTGTTTAGCCGGCGAGAATAACAGCGATGTCTACTGTGCATAAAGCCTTTTTGTTAAATTTTGTCCACCCGTCAATGGAGTGAAAAAAACGACGCTCCGACTTGCCTGGTAAATCAGCCCATTCGTAGTTTGTTGTGAAACCAAAACCGCCGTAAGTTGTCATCACTTTGCATGGACACCATTACTTGCCCTGGCATTTATCCAAATCCTCTGAAAGTAGCTCACAGGCAGCCGCCAGTACCATCGGGCACAGGCATTTTTGTCGGCACAAAATCGACGGTCAGATCAGTAACGACGGCCAGCACCAGCGGTTTAAGGCTATATGGCGATAAAAAGCTTGATGACGATAAAAAGCTTGGCGCACCGCTCACAGCAAGGAACGCTACCAGCGTTGCCAATCCGGGGTTATGTCGCCCATTTCCCAATCCTGTCAATATCAGCGAATTGCTGGTCCACGCCCGAACGCTGCAAGCCCTGAAGCGCAACCAGGAAGCCCATGAGCTGCTAATTAGTGCTTTTAAACTGACAGCTGGGGACCTGGAAGGCGGTGTGCCCTGTCATAACCACGAGGTTAATCTTGCCCTGGTTCATTTTTGGTGGAGTATTAATGAGTGTGTGTCAGCACAAAGGCTATTGATCGCCACTTTCCAACAGGAATTCGGCGACCCACAAAGCGGCAGGCCGTGCAAAAACCCGGAAACCAACCTGTTACTGGCACAGCACTGTCTATACACTGGCAGGCTTGATCCGCTGATCAAACTGGCGATAGCAACGCCAACTACTGGTGGCGGCGTTAAACCCGTAAGACAGCTTATCCACTTTATGCGTCATGCAGAGGGTCATCATAACCTGGCGGCGCGCACTGAGCCCGAAAGCTGGTACTTGCGGGACGATTTACTGGACCCCCACCTAACCGCAACCGGAAAAAAACAGTGTGAAGCGTTTGCCCAATCCATCGGGCAACATTTAGGCAATACCCAACTGGTGGTGGTTTCGCCCATGAACAGAACGATCCAGACGGCAACACACAGCTTGCCGCATCTGGTGGGCAACAATACCCGCTGGATCGCCCTGGAGAGCGTCAGAGAGCGCGTGGGCCTGCACTCATGCGATCAACGCATGCCGGTGGCCGCGCATCGGGCAAACTACCACTATGTTAATTTTGATCAGATTACCTTTGATGATGACATGCTAAAAGCCGCGTACCAGCACAATCAGAGCCGCGAACCAGATGAACACTTGGTTCGACGATGTACGGAGTTGGTAAAATGGCTTAGTACTCGTCCGGAAAAGGAGATCGTCGTCGTTTCGCATGGTCATTTCTTACTACACCTGTTCAGTTTTGTACTGACTGAACCCGTGCCCGGTAGCAACACAGTTACCATCCAGTCCCCTGCTGATTGCGAGCCTCCGATAAAACCGGTCAAACCATTTCGTAATTGCGAAATCAGGTCACTGGTATTGGACACCTGTCCGGCATAAAGTGAGCGACAAAAGGCGTATAAAGCTTGCGTCCTGATGACCGGCTGGATAGGATTGCGCCCATTTTATTTGTTTAATTCATAGGCAGCGGGCCTGAACAGATAAGCGTAAAATCGTCCGCAACGACTGTCTGTGACCCTCAAGAGGCTCGGAGTTTTTTGGAAATTCACAAGTTAAGAAACGTGGCAATCATCGCCCACGTTGACCACGGCAAGACCACCCTGGTGGACAAACTGCTACAGCAGTCCGGCACCTTGAGCCGTAAAGACCAGGGTGCTGAACGCATCATGGATTCCAACGACCAGGAAAAGGAGCGTGGCATCACCATCCTGGCCAAGAACACGGCCATCGAGTGGCAGGACTTCCACATCAATATCGTCGATACGCCAGGGCACGCTGACTTCGGTGGTGAGGTGGAGCGAGTGCTGTCCATGGTGGATTCAGTGCTACTGCTGGTCGATGCGGTGGACGGCCCAATGCCTCAGACCCGCTTCGTTACCCAAAAAGCCTTTGAGCAGGGTCTTAGCCCGATTGTGGTCATCAACAAGGTGGACCGACCCGGTGCTCGTCCGGACTGGGTTATGGACCAGGTGTTTGACCTGTTCGACCGACTTGGTGCCACGGATGAACAGCTGGACTTCCCGGTTATTTATGCCTCTGCCCTGAACGGCGTTGCCGGTCACGACCCGCACAACCTGGCCGACGATATGACGCCGCTGTTTGAGATGATCACCGAACAGGTGCCGGCACCGGCGGTTAATGTCGATGGCCCATTCCAGATGCAAATCAGTGCCCTGGACTACAGCAGCTACGTGGGCGTTATCGGTATTGGGCGGATCACCAGGGGCGTTCTCAAGCCGGGCCAGCAGATTGTGCTGGTTGACCGCGACAATAACCAGCGCAAGACCAAAATCCAGCAGGTGATGGGTCACCTTGGCCTTGAGCGGGTGGAAGTGGCCGAAGCTCGCGCCGGCGATATCGTCTGCATTACCGGTATCGACAAGCTCAATATCTCCGATACGCTGTGCGACCCGGAACGTCCGGAAATGCTGCCGTCGTTGTCGGTGGATGAGCCGACAGTCAGCATGACCTTTCAGGTCAATGACTCACCTTTTGCCGGCCAGGACGGTAAATTTGTCACCTCACGTAATATCCGCGAGCGTCTGGAACGGGAGCTGATTCATAACGTGGCCCTGCGCGTGGAGCAAGGTGACGATGCGGATAAGTTCAAAGTATCCGGTCGTGGCGAGCTGCATCTGTCGGTACTGATTGAAACCATGCGTCGCGAAGGTTTTGAGTTGGCGGTATCCCGGCCACAAGTGGTCATCAAGGAGATCGATGGCGTTCGCCAGGAGCCTTACGAACACGTTGTGGTGGATATTGAAGACCAGCACCAGGGTGCTGTGATGGAAGCCATGGGCCTGCGCCGCGCTGAACTGAAAAATATGGTGCCTGATGGCAAAGGCCGTGTGCGCCTTGACTTTATCATGCCGGCCCGGGGATTGATCGGTTTCCGCTCCCAGTTCCTGACCCTGACGTCCGGCAGCGGTATCCTGACCTCCATCTTTGATCACTACGGTGACATCAAGGAAGGCGAAGTAGGCCAGCGCAACAACGGGGTGCTGATCTCCATGGTCAACGGTAAGGTCCTGGCCTATGCCCTGTTCAGTTTACAAGAGCGTGGTCGTTTGTTTATCGATCCGAACGTAGACGTTTACGAAGGCCAGATCATCGGTCTGCACAGTCGCGATAATGACCTGACGGTTAACCCAACCAAGGCCAAGCAGCTGACCAACGTGCGCGCTTCTGGCAGTGATGAAAACATCATCCTGACGCCGCCCATTCGTCATTCGCTGGAACAGGCGCTGGAATTTATTGATGACGATGAGCTGGTGGAAGTAACACCGAACTTTATCCGTCTGCGCAAGAAGTTTCTGAAAGAACACGAACGCAAGCGCGCCAGTCGCTCCCGGTAATTGAGCGTAATAGCCCCGTTCTCTGACGGGGCTTTTTTGTCTGTGCCGGCAAAGCCCAGGGGGAGACAACCACATCTCTGGCAAAGTTGATAATAAAATCCGTGGCCAGTTTCTCCAGTTGAACAGCGGCGCACTCGTGACACGCTTATACTGACTGGTCCACCAAATAAGCAAACTGTGCCATGGCGGCAGTCGTTGCCACGGCAGCATCTAACCGAGTTACACCAATGTACGAGAGCAAAAAACCCGAATTATTAGTCGTGAAAGATTCTGCACTGGGAAGCCCTGACCGGGGAGTGCTAAGAATTATATTTGCCAAAAACGATATGGATGGAACCATAGGCCATCGCGACCACCTGAAGTTTCCGTCAGGAAAGATATGGATCAGTAAGGGATACGAAGAAATTGACCAGAAATACAAAGAAGGAGAACTGTTTATTCTGGACAATTACAGCCCACAGGATGCCAACGAGCCAGGTTTTTCCGTGGATTATTACGATTACTGGTCCACCGCTTTTGCCACGCGGCCTTTGGATGTAAACCAGCTGCTGCCCGTACTTGAGGCCGATTTGCCGGATATCAGTTCAGGGCGCGTCAGTCTCATTCGGGATTTTCCCAGAGGGGCGTTTTTTATTCGACACAGCGGCGCAATTTACGGGCCGTTTACAGCAGATTTTGTCGATGGTGAGGTGATTTGCACTCCCTACAGCAATCCTGGGCTAAGCATCCCAAACCACTCTATCGTCAAAGTTGATGTCTGTACCGCTGAAGACAAACAGGTTTACCTGACTCCGAACATCACGGCAAAAAATTTAAGTTACAACGGTTATATTCCATCTCTCAGTCTTTTCGGCAAGATACTCAAAGCGGACTGGGAGGAGCTGGACTATATCTCCGATACTCAGTTGATTACCTACTTTGCCAAGGGGAAATTTGGCCGAACCGGCCGCAGGCTGAGCCGTAGGGTGGCAGAGGAGGTCAAAACATTCATCGCCGATCTGCAAAAAACAGAGAAGCTGGCAACAAATAGTGAGCGCGTGCGCCGATTCAAGCAGATGCTCGATAAATACCTGGGCGGCAGCAGCAACGTCGGCGAAGAGATTATTGACCAGTACCTGACCAGTTCTGACGGTAAATCATTCCTGACAGCTTACCTGACCGATAACCCCGGCGTCGCCAGCAACTACCTGCCGGACCTTAATCACAAGAAAGAACAACTGGAAAGCGAAATCAATGAACTGCAGTTAAGAAAACAGCGCAAGGAACAGGAAATCGAATCCACGATCAGTCGGGAAAAAGCCAAGGCACAAAAGGCCATTGAAGAGATTCGGACCAAGAATATCAAGGAGGTTGAGGCAGAACAAAATCGCCTGCTGCAAACGCTCGGTAGCGAAATTGAAGCGAAAAAACGGGCGCTTGACACTCTGAACGAACAGACCGATGCCGCCCTCATCAAGTGGCAACTGACCGGTGATATTAACGAGTTGCAAGGTGAAGTAGCGTTTCTCAAGCGTCAGGAAAGGGATCTGGAAACCGCAGTCAAGGCACAGGAAGCCAAGTTGAAAAGCCCGGAGCTGCCCAGAGAGCTGACCGAGATAAAAACCCTGCTCGACCTACTGCAAGGGCATTCTTATACGACCGAGACGAAAAAAACAAAACTGCCGGCGACGAAAATGATCTCTGTGCCGCCGGAAAGTGGCGCCCAGATTATCCAGTCCATGGTAGAAGCCTTTGAACAAAAGGGGCGGCCCTTCTCGTTTGCGGAGATGGCCAACCTGCTGATTACGGTGCAGCAATCGTTCCTGACCGTCTTCAAAGGTGCACCCGGCTCCGGTAAAACTTCAACGGCTATTCGTCTGGCGCAGGCCTACCACTTGCGAGAAAGCGACCTTGTCAGCCAGCACTTTCTCAATATTCCAGTCAGTCGTGGCTGGGTCTCAGGCCGTGACCTGCTCGGCTTTTATAACAGCCTGAAAGGCACTTACCAACCTGCCAAAACCGGCCTGTACCAGTTCCTCCAGCAGGATCAGGAAGAACAGGTACTCAGGTTGGTTTTGCTCGATGAGGCCAATCTTAGCCCCATTGAGCACTACTGGTCCGATTTTCTGGCCATGTGCGATATCGAGTGCCGTTATCGTCGTCTGGACACAGGCATGCCGGGTGCGGATCGCTTCTTATCCCCAGCGGGCAACCTGCGATTTATTGCCACTATCAACAACGATCATACGACAGAGCCGCTGTCTCCCAGGTTGTGCGACCGTGTTCCGGTTATTTCCATGGATATTCCCCATATGCCCACGGAACAGGAGTTTGGTTCCCTGGTTCTTGATGGCGCGGTGCCTTTTGAGCAACTGGAAAACCATTTTGGCTTGCCCAACGAGCTGACAGAAGATGCTCCACCAGTGCTATCAGGTTGTTATGATATTTTGGAAATGCGTGACTCCCAGTTCGGCAATCCCATTCTGATCAGCCACAGGAAACGTAATGCCATGCTCGCCTATTACGAGGTGGCCTGTCGTTATCTGGACAGAAAGGATGCCGCTGACTTTGCGCTTGCCCAGCACGCCATGCCCTTGCTCAACGGCTATGGTAAACCTTTCCAGAAGCGTCTTGAGAAGCTGCGTGATCACGCGGCGCAAAATAACCTGGTCAGAACCGCCACACTGATAGACGACATCATAACCAGCGGCGACAACTATGCCGGAACCTATTCATTCTATTGAGAGGCCGGTATGGAGCTGGAAATTAAAATATTAAACGGCACCAGACAGGGAATGCGATTTTCGTTGCCCGTTGGGGAACACGCTGATAACGCATCAGCGACGCTCCCTTATGTGTTGGAAACCGAAGCCCTGGCCTTTTTTGTCCGGGTTGACCGCGCCTGCGAAACACTGTCGCTGTGCATTGGCGAACGGACCCTCCCATTTACCCCACGGCGTACCGACGAACCTTATGAGTTTGAACGGTTTCCGGCCTATCGCGAAGGCTGTAAACGTGAAGCGCTGTTTTTCAACTATTTCGGGGTGGCGAAATTTTCGCTCAAACTGGAGGTTGATGAGCAGCCTCAGTATTTTGATACTGCACCTCTGGAGGTATTGGCCAGGCGAACCACCGCCACTCAGGCTGAGCGCATGGTGAGTTTCATTCTTACTGAGACCCAAAGCGATCTGTGTGAGCACACCAGTGCCTCGCGATTCCAGGGCAGCGCTGCCAGACGCGGTGAACAGTTGCATCAGCTAGTGGCGCAGTTACAGGATGATATTCGGGCATTTGAGGAAATCGCGCCGCACATTCTTGCCCGACCCATGCGCGCACTCACCTCTGACCTGGCACTGAGCAGCGGCTCGCTGGCGGAGGTACAAAGCGACCAGAGTATGGCGTGGCTGATGGATAATCTGTCAGTACTTGAGGAAACAGACGACCAACGTCGTTCTCATCTCAGCGTTGATGGTCGGCTTTATTACGCCGCAGAAGTTCTGGCCCCGGTGGTACGCGAACATACTGACATTTATGAAAACCAGGTGCTGGTGGGTTTTCTGGAGATGCTGTGGCGCTTCACTGCCGATCTGCTTGAGCATTGCACACCGGCAATACCGGATTCCCGATACAATGCCCACGAGGGATACGTGAGCTTTTTTGCCTGTATGAAAGACTGGATTCGACAGGTGAGCAGCCAGCAACTGGCTATCATCCGGGAGTGTCAGGAGCGGTTAGCAGTCCTGCGTCGTCAGTTTATGCGATGTTTACCGGTACGTAAAAGTGAAGACGCCATGCCACGGATTACGGCCAAGGTTCGGGGCAACCGGGACTATCTGACGCTGTTCAGAAGGATTATCCAGTGGCATCAGGGCAGTCGCCCGGACTGGGATTCCCGGCAGCTTTTTTTGGCCATCAACTCCATGCCTGATCTTTTTGAGTACTACTCACTGTCGCGGATTCGCCAGTGGTTGCTCAGCAAAGGTCAACCGAAAGGCCCGAAAAACATCAACCAAACCCAGTGGCAGACCCGGATCAACGATCTGGAACTGAGTTTGAGCTATGAACCGATGTTCTGGATGGTGGGCAACTCCCGGGCAGGACAGATCATCAATACTGAAAACCGGTCAGTGGATGAAGCGAAAAACAACTGGGTTGGACGTGTCAGAGAGTACGACTATGCCCGGCGGTCGCCGGATTTTACCATTGAAGTAAGACGTGATGGGGAGTTGCTGGGATTATTGGTGATGGACGCGAAATACACGACTATGGACTTGGCATTCAAGCATTATCTGCCAGAATGCACCATGAAGTACATTCACGGCATTGCCCGGGCTGATGCCAGTACAAACGACAGAAACATAGTAAAAGCAATGGTCATTTTGTACGCTGACGGCTTTGATGAGTTTATAGACTTCCACGCGGCACCTTACGATGCTTATGGCGCAAACACCCAACTGCCAATACTTGGCGCACAGGCACTATCGTTAAAGAGTCCCGATCAAGCTGGCGGCCGCAGTCTGGAAATGCTGCTGGACCGATTGCTGGAGCTGTTCGACAGCGAACGGTATTGAGCGTTCTCAACACAGGCCGCACTCAGGTTCGTCTTGCTGATCTGGTGCGGTGATACGGTCACTCTCTGTGCATCTGCATTCTGTCCCCGGCTAATGACAGAACGGCAACTTTTCAACAGTTCAGGAGCTTAAATCCAGTAATTTTGCTCCGGACAGATCAAGGTCAGATAGGTCAAGATCAGGCAAGTTGGCATCGGTCAGGTTAGCGCCGGTCAGGTTGGCATCAGCCAGGTTAGCATCGGTCAGGTCAGCACCGGTCAGGTCAGCTCCGCGCAGATCAGCGTATCCCAGGTTGGCAGTGCTCAGGTCCGCTCCACGCAGGTCAGTACCGCTCAGATTCGCCCCGCGCAGATCAACCCCATGCAGGTTAGCCCCACGCAACTCTGCACCGCGTAAGTTAGTCCCACGCAGGTCAGTCCCACGCAGATGGGCACGGCTCAGGTCTGCGCCGCTCAGGTTAGCACCATGCAGGTTGGCACCATGCAGATTAGCGCCACGCAGGTCTGCACCACACAGGTCAGCGCGGGACAGATCGGCGTTGGTCAGATCAGCGCGAGACACATCAGCCCCACGCAAGTTGGCACCGCTCAGGTCTGCGCCGCACAGATCAACGCCACGCATGTCAGTCCCATGCAGGTCAGCCCGGCACAGGTTGGAGCCTGGTGGCACATAACCCTGACGCATTGCTAATGACTGTGGTGGCACAGTGTCCGCACCGCCGGCTGTGGCTTCATTGACAACACTGGACGGTGGCTGCATTTGAACCTGCGCTTGTATCGGTGTTTGAACCTGTGCCTGTACTGGCGTTTGCACCTGCTGCTGTATCGGTGCCTGAGTCTGCGGTTGTACCGGTGTTTGCACCTGCTGCTGTATCGGCGCCTGAGTCTGCGATTGTATTGGCGTTTGCACCTGCGGTTGTATTGGCGTTTGAACCTGCGCCTGCGCTTGCATCTGCGGTGGTACCGGTGCTGGTGCTACCGGTGTCGGTGCCCCTCTTTGTCCCGGTGCAGGCGGTCTGCCGGAGATTGGAATGCCCCTGGGATTATTGCCTGATGAAGCGGCTTCTCTGCCACTATTCGCGTTTACGAGATTGTGTATTGGGCGCATTAATTTATTCCATAAAGCGGCTAACAGAAATCCCCCGAGCGACTTAAGTTTGTGGGGATATAAGGTCCGGCAATTTTGTTTCAGTCAGATCAGCATCGGTGGTTTTATTTCAGTCAGGTCAACGTCAGTCAGGTCAGCATCAGTAGAGTCCGCGACTGGCTGATCGAAACCGATCAGGTTAGCCCTACGCAGGTTAGTGCGGGACAGGTTAGCCTTGTGCAGAGTGGTGAAAGCAGCTTGTTATACGTATGGTTTTGGTAAAAGAAAATAAGTGGTTGTTCGATAGCCGGTGCATGGTTTACGGGTTGCGCTGACTCTTTGATGCCTGAGTGTCTCTTTAATACCCTCTCTTTCTTTGGGGAAATTCCTGTGATTTACACATTGCCCGGACTAATACCAGCACAAATGACAAAAACATAGTAAAAACAATGGGCATTCTGGACAACGACGGGATTGCTGAGTTGAACAAATCGTCATAGGCATTTACCCACACCCTTAACCAACAGGAATTACATGGGTGGCAAAAATGGGTTACCGGGGTATGGATAGTAAGCAACAAACAACGCGATACCCACACCAATGGCAAAACTGGCGGCAATAGAATAGCCCGGAGAGGTAATCCAGAATTCCAGTGATGACTTTTGCCGGGCTGCGTGCTCATCCTTGGCCGGAATGCCATAGGCCTGACGAAGTTTGTTCCGATCAGACCTGGTCAGCCGGACTGCGGGTAATCGGCTGTCAAGACCCCGATTCATGGTCGGCAGATGTGTCGCTCTTGTTCTTGTGGTGGTGATAAAACCGCTGTCAGTCGGTGTGGTCAGCAGAATAATCGGTTGCAACTCCGTGTTGTGGTAAAAATCCGGAATCATGGCAAAGTGATTGCGGCTATTATCCAACACCACCGGTGATGGTAGATGCAGATTAGCCGGTTGCGGACTTAACAACCTGAACAACATCACGCGGTTCCTGCTGATATCAATATCCACCACTGGTTGGTCCATGAACCGGGCCAGACACTGCAAAATAGCCTGGCGCTCTTCCCTGCTGCTGTTGACCTGCTCCGGAGTTGATCTTTCCGGACAGTGCCCTGTGGCATCCACAGTGCTTTGAGTCAGCACGGCAAACAAGTGGGTGGCAAAAACTTTATCGTTACCAAGGCGTACATCCAGATCAATGTCATGGTGCAACCATTCGGCAAGCTCGACGGTGCGGTGCTGTGCCAGCATCGTGGCCAACGCCTGTTCCTGAGTTTGCTGCAAAGCAAGTGTGGGTCGGAGCAATAGAATCAAACTGTCGTCTGAAGGCGCAGCGACCATACGCTTGGCGAGGTATTCATAAAACCGCTCCGGACGGCTGGAATGCAGTGCTCGCAAAAGTGAATAGGCACCGAACCACCGGTCATGATCGGCGGTAGCATTATTGCTAGTGGAATAGGCCACCAGATCCGCATCGCCCAGCCAGCCAAGCACTAATGCCTGGTCGTCGCCGGTAAAGTGCTGACGTGGGCTGCCTTGAGCCGACACCGCTGCCGGAAAAAGAAACACCATCCACCAGACGAGCCCGGCTATTCGTCGCAATCCTGAAACGTCCATCATCCAGCTATCTATTCACTATTCATCTTGAGCTATCCACCTTGAGCCATTCACCTTGAACCGCTCACTATTCACCTTGAACCGCGCCAAATGAGATACAGCGCACCTCATCGATGCAGCGAAGTACAGGCTCGTCCGTATTATTGCAATCGTGCACTATATTGCTGCACGACGTTAAGACAGACGCTACTCAAATTGGTTCCTTGCACAAGCGGCTAAACAACAGACAACCGCTTTGCCCTGACTCCGGTTTAAGGTTAAGGTAAGGCATTGTTTTGGCGTTTTCCTGAAAGGATTGTTCATGCGCACCCTGTACCCCGCCATCAAGCCTTACACTGCCCGGCATCTGCAAGTTGACGATAGGCATGAGATTTACCTTGAGGAGTGCGGTTCTGAAGATGGCCTACCGGTGCTGTTCGTACACGGCGGACCGGGGGCTGGATGTAACGAGCGGGATCGGTGTTTCTTCGACCCGCAAAAATATCGAATTATTCTCTTTGACCAACGCGGCTGCGGACGCTCCCGGCCTCATGCTGAACTGGCACAGAACAGCACTGATCTGCTACTGGGCGATATGGAGCTGATCCGCACTACGTTGGGCATCGACAAATGGCTGCTCTTTGGCGGCTCCTGGGGCTCCACTTTGTCACTGCTCTATACCCAGGCCTATCCGCAACACGTCTCCGGCCTGATTCTCCAGGGTATTTTCCTGGCGCGTCAGCGAGACCTTGACTGGCTCTATAAAGAAGGCGCTAGCCGTATATTCCCAGACCATTGGGCGGAGTTTCTTGCCCCCATTCCTGAATACGAACGGGGTGATCTGCTTGAAGCCTATTACCAGCGACTGTTCGGGGAAGACGAACTGGCCCGGATGAACGCGGCCAAGCACTGGTCTTTGTGGGAAGGCAATATCGCAACACTGCGCCCCAACCATGAACTGGTGGATGACTTTGCTGACCCGCACATGGCATTGTCGATGTCGCGCATTGAATGCCATTACTTCAGACACAAGTCGTTTATTCAGCCTAACCAGATTATCGACAATATGAGCCGGATTGCTACTATCCCCGGTGTGATTATCCAGGGCCGCTATGACATGATCTGCCCCCTGGAAAATGCCCAGACGTTGGCAGATCACTGGCCAGCAGCCGATATGCAGATTATCCGCGATGCTGGCCACGCTTCCTGCGAGCCTGGCATTGTCGACGCTCTGGTCAAAGCCAGTGATCAATTTGGCCGCCGCCTGGCGCCTTAAGACTAAGACCTGTTTGAGAAACCGATGAAAGGACTGATCCAGCGTGTACAGCACGCCAGTGTGGTAGTGGGTGTGGAAACCGTTGGCGAAATTGGCCAGGGCATTTTGCTACTGTTGGGCGTGGAAAAAGAAGACGACACCGCACAGGCAGATAAACTGCTCGATAAGGTGCTGAGGTACCGGATTTTCAGCGATGATCAGGGCAAGATGAACCTTGGCCTGCAGGATGTTGGCGGTGGACTGCTGATCGTCTCCCAGTTCACCCTGGTGGCGAACACTCGCAAAGGACTGCGACCAAGCTTTAGCTCCGGGGCTACTCCGGCCGAGGGCGAAAGGCTTTACAACTACTTTGTGACACAGGCCAAAAGGCTGCACACGACAGTGGCCACAGGACGCTTTGGTGCCGAGATGCAAGTCTCGCTGCTTAATGATGGGCCAGTGACATTTCTTCTTTAAGTCACCAGCTCTTCGGTAACTCACCAGTCGTTATCACGGCCAGTCGGGGCAATTACTGCCCCGGCTCACCAGTCACCGGGTTGATAGCGTTACATCTGCTCAACAGTCTCAATACCCAATAAATCCAGCCCCAGCTGCAAAATTTTGCTGGTCAGGGCACAAATCTGCAGGCGGCTGTTACGCAGCTCAGGTGGTACTCCTTCGCGGTTCACCGGGCAAGCCTCGTAGAACTTCATAAAGGCGCCAGCAATGTCATAGAGGTAGGCACACAACTGATGGGGCAGCCCTTCTCTGGCAACTGACTCAAGCGTTTCACTGAAACGACACAGTTGCAGTGCCAACTCACGTTCAGCGTCGTTTTCAATAATGACATCGCCTTGCAGGTCCGACTTGCTGATGCCTGCCCTGCGGAAAATGCTCATGATGCGGGTAAAGGCATAAAGCAGGTACGGCGCAGTATTGCCCTCAAACGCCAGCATATTGTCCCAGTCAAACACGTAATCACTGGTTCTGTTTTTCGACAGGTCAGCGTATTTGACCGAGCCAATGGCTACTGCGCGAATCACATTTACCTTCTGTTCTTCTGAAAGGTCGCCGGATTTGCTGGCAATCACGGCGGCTGCCCGCTCTTCTGCTTCATTAAGCAAATCCGCCAGTTTGATGGTGGTGCCGGCACGGGTTTTAAACGGCTTGCCGTCTTTGCCAAGCATCATGCCAAAGGCGTGGTGTTCCAGGGAAACATGCTCCGAAGCAAAACCGGCTTTGCGGGCAATGGCAAAGACCTGCTCAAAGTGTTGTCCCTGACGGGCATCAACGTAGTAAAGTGCCCGATCGGCATTCAGCGTGTGGCAGCGGTGGCGAATGGCCGCCAGATCAGTAGTGGTGTAAAGAAAGCCACCGCCGGATTTCTCGACAATAACCCCCATCGGGTCGCCGTCTTTATTTTTGAATTCGTCCAGAAAGACCACTTTAGCGCCGTTATCTTCGCTGAGCAGACCTTTCTCATCCAGCAGCCTGATAATGACTGGCAGGCTATCATTGTAGGCACTCTCGCCCATCACATCATCACTGGTCAGGGAGACGTTCAGACGATCATAGATTTCCTGGTTGTGCGTCAGAGTGATATTGACCAGCTTTTTCCACAGCTTCAGGCAGTAGGTATCGCCAGCTTGCAGGCGAACAACGTAGTTCCGCGCCCGGGCAGCAAAGTCTGCGTCCTCGTCAAAATGTTTCTTGGCCTCCCGGTAGAAGGTTTCCAGATCAGAAAGTTCCATGCTCATGGCTTCCTGGTTCTCTTTTTCCAGGTCTTCCAGGTGAGCAATCAGCATGCCAAACTGAGTACCCCAGTCGCCCAAGTGGTTCTGGCGGATCACCTTGTGACCGAGAAACTCCAGGGTGCGTGCGGTGGCATCACCAATAATGGTGGAACGCAGGTGGCCAACGTGCATCTCCTTGGCCACGTTGGGTGCCGAGTAATCTACGACCACGGTCTGTCGCTGTGCTGCCTCGATGACACCGGCACGCAGATCATGAACGGACGCCTGCACCATACCGGCTAGCCACTGCGCATCAAGATAGATATTGATAAAACCAGGACCGGCAATCTCGACCTTACTGGCAATGCCGTCCAGGTCGAGATGATCCATGACCTTCTGTGCCAACTCCCGGGGATTCATGCCCATTTTTTTTGCGGCGGCCATGACCGCATTGCACTGGTAATCACCAAAGTTCGCCCGTGCGCTGGGGCGAACCATGGCCGGAGTATCAGCCGGCGCACCGGCGGCGACAAGCGCTTTGATGACTCTGTCTTCAAGCAGCCTGAGAATATTCATGCAAGAGTCCCTGAATAAAACGCGCTGGAATTTAACAAAACCCACCAAATCCCCCGCCATAACTGACGCATTGCACCCGAGAGGCATAAAGAAGCAGAGCCACCTTTGCCATTTTGGGTGAAGATGGATAGCGGGCAACCCATAGAGGGCGGTTTCTTTCTCCAGCTAATATCTCTACCAATCCTTGCTATCGGGCCCGGGCTGACTTGCCGGAACACAGCAGATTGGTAAAGGGTTCTCCTACAGATAGCCCTGTCAGCGCAGGTTCTGTAGCGAGAGGTGTTGAGTGTGCTCAACATGGGTCGAACCCAGCTCCCCACCCATAACGATCAGTCCTGATGGGGGGGGTATGTCACAATGCCGGGAATCCTATCGAAAAAGGCCATCAGCCTCAATAGAGAGGCGCGGGCAGTCGGTCGGCACATTGTTCGGAAAGACTGCCCAGAGAGATTACCCAAAAACAGTTCCCAGAACATAGTCCGGTAAATAGTATTGGCGCGAGTTGACAGTAGGTGCGTTACTCATGCGAGTCAGAAACAGCAGGTGCTTGTCCCGATCCTGAATCTATAGCGCTAACGACACAAGTTGCTGTACTTTTTCCGGGCTGACTTCGCCATGGGTAAGCATGGAGCTATACGCGTGCAAAGAGAAACGCTGGCCCAGCAGGGCAGCAACAATCGTCGGTCCGTTGTCGATGGCAACACCGCCACCCGCAACAATCTCAATCTCTGCGCCAGCAAATGCTGCCATCTGCGCCAGCTGTTCCACTCCAGCAAGTGCAGTGCCGACGCTCCCCCAGGACATACCACTGGTCAACACCCGATCAACACCCAGCTCAAGCAGCGCCTCCAGGGCGTACTGCCAGTCGGGCGCGGCATCAAAAGCCCGGTGGAATGACACTGACAACTCATGCTCTCTGGCCATACCCACCAGCCGCTCACTATACGGCTTGTGCACGGCCGATGTCCGCTGATCCAGCACACCGATAACAACCCCGTCAGCCCCGGCCCTGGCCGCTGCTTTTATCTGTTGCTCCATGAGGGCAATCTCATCCCGGCAATAAAAAAAATCGCCGCCGCGAGGACGAATCATGGGCAAAAGGCCCGGGCGATCCCTGAACACTTCCCTGGCCAGCTCAATGTGCTTGACAGAAGGCGTCAAACCGTCCTGGTCCATATGGGCGCACAACTCAATGCGCTCAGCTCCGCCTTTCCAGGCATTACTCACTGAACGGCTGACGTAAGCGTCATCTTTGCTGTGAATACAAACTTCGACGGATATCATGGAGTTTTGGTCAGTTACTGCTGCGTTCAATGGAATCCCTTATGCTGCTACTTTCTATCAGCCTCAATTATACTGGCATGCCTTCGTGCGATTAAAGTTACACGCAACTAAACGACAAAAAACTTACGACAATTGTATTAAAAATTTATTCCTGTAAAACAAGCTTTTCGTAGATAAAGGAAGCTGGCGATGGTTAATTTTTCGTCTTATTCTCATGCCAACCATGTTCTTCCAGCTCCTGCTTGCGTGGTCGGTTTTGTGGACGATTATGCGGACGGTTATAGTCGATCAGCGGTCCCTTGGGCACAATCCCGGTCGGGTTAATCATAGGGTGACTGATGTAGTAATGCTCCTTGATGTGTTTAAAGTCCACAGTTTGGGCAATGCCTGGATACTGATACAACGCCCGAACATAATTGGATAGGGCCGGATAATCCTCCAGTCGCTGCAAATTGGTTTTAAAATGACCGTGATACACGGCATCAAAGCGGATCAGGGTAGTAAATAATCGCCAGTCCGCCTCCGTCAGAGTATCCCCGACCAGGTAGTTCTGCCGACCGAGTATCCCCTCTACTTTATCAAGCGCGGCAAACAGCTGATCATAAGACTCCTCATAGGCTGACTGACTGGTGGCAAAACCGCAGCGATAGACGCCATTATTAATATGGTCATAAACCAGTGTGTTGATGTCGTCGATCTCACTGGCCAGCGTAGCCGGGTAAAAGTCCAGTGTGTTGCCGGTGATATGATCAAACGCCGAGTTAAACATCCGGATAATTTCCGAAGACTCATTGGAAACGATACGCCCTGCTTTTTTATCCCAAAGCACTGGTACGGTGACGCGCCCGGAATAGTCTTTTTTATTGGCCGTATAAATCTGGTGCAGAAACTGGCTGTCATTTACGCTGTCGCCGGTGCTACCTTCACTGCGCTCAAACGTCCAGCCATTGCTCAGCATCAATGGGCTGACCACGTCCATGCTGATGTGTTCTTCTAGTCCTTTTAATGCTCGAAAAATCACGGTTCGGTGCGCCCACGGACAAGCCAGCGACACATACAGGTGATAGCGGCCACTTTCGGCAGTAAAGCCGTCCTCACCGGACGGCCCTGCTGCACCATCTTTGGTGACCCAGTTTCTTAACTGAGCCGCTTCGCGTTCAAAATGACCATTGCTTTTATCGGTTTCGTACCAGGTATCCTGCCACTGACCGTTGACTAACAATCCCATGGTTCACCAGCCTCGCATGATCGTTTTATATTGTCTGTATCAGCGCCTGGCCACGCCAGGAACTTTTTGATTATCTGATTACCACCACTGCCGCCTATTGGTCACGGCAGATCAAAAAGCAACATCTCTGCCTCTTGATCCGTGTTGTTGACTATGTCCAAATCATACTGACGTTCAATTTTAAGCCCATCCCCCGGATACAAAATAGCCTCTGGCAACATTAGGTTGCCGCGCACCTGATGAAGATACAACTTGCGATTCTGATCAATCTCCCGACTCAGCAACGCACCCGGCGACAGAATCAAGCGATAAATAAACACATCCTGCTTGATCTCCAATGAACCGTCACGGCCATCAGGAGAGACCACTGTCGTTAATCCCTCGTTTCGATCAAAGCCTTTTTGCTGGTATCCCGGCGGCGTATCTATAACGTCCGGACTGATCCAGATTTGCAAAAACCGCAAACTGTGCTGCTGAGAAGCGTTGTGCTCGCTGTGGTAAATACCTGTGCCTGCCGACATCAACTGGAACTCTCCGGCAGGCAGAACCAATCTGTTGCCTTCGCTGTCTCGGTGTTCTATGGCACCTGACAACACATAACTGATAATCTCCATATTTTGATGGCCGTGGGTATCAAACCCGGCGCCTGGTATCACAATATCGTCATTAATCACTTTCAATACTGAATAGCCAGTATGGTCAGGGTCGCGATATTGGCCAAAGGAAAAAGAGTGGCGACTGTTTAGCCAGCCAAAATTTTCATGACCACGCTCGTTTGCTGCCCGTAGAGAAATCATCGTTGCATCGCCTCATTGGTTAACAAGAACGGTTAACAAGAACGGTTAACAAGAACAATGACTAACAGGTAATGCCAAAGAGGTTTTTACTCTTTGGCAGAATTCTTCCGCTGTCGTTTATGGCCAAAAGAGCTTTTGAAGATCACCAAAGCAGCCATAGCCAACACCAGGGCTACTTCGTAACCGAGACCGTACATATTCTCGGCTAAAACGACAATTGTCGCACTGATGGCCAGGTACAAAACAACTGACGTATAAGAGCTGTAGCGTGCAAAGACAGTCTGGGCGGCGTCCATGAACATATGCTGCCTGGTAACCGGCAATGCCCGTGCGACAGCAATCCCTTTGCGCTGACGAGGGTGACGATAATGCTGATGCCGAGGCCTGATGTTATGTTTCATACTCTCACCTCTCAAGTTCCTTAAGTTAAATTTTTTTGAACTTGTTATTTTTGGCTAAAGCCAGAGTATGATGACTTTGCCCGGCGTTAAATCGGAACATTTTGACCTATTTGTGCAAATTTCTTGAACAAGGTTGCCATGCTGCACTCTATCACGCTTGATGCCTTGCGAGCTCTGGACGCCATCGACCGCAAAGGCAGTTTTGCTGCCGCCGCCAATGCCTTGCACAAAGTGCCATCGGCGCTTACTTACACCATTAAAAAGCTTGAAGACGACATTGGTTTTCCATTATTTGACCGCTCTCAGCGCCGTGCCCGACTGAACCCGGCAGGCAAACTGGTGTTGGAACAAGGTCGGGAAATTCTCAACGCCACTGAGCGGATGATCGAGCTGCTGCAACAACTGGAAACGGGTTGGGAGAGTCACCTGCGTATCGCCCGGGATACGGTGATTCCCTGTCAGCCGGTGCTGGCAGCCATCAACACTTTTTACCAGCTGGGACAGCCTACCGATATCACCCTGAGCGTTGAAACGCTTGGCGGCAGTTGGGATGCCTTGTACAGCCACAGGGTCGACATTGTGGTCGGCGCTGTCGGCGAGCTGCCACAGGGTCTGTTTAAAACCATTTATATGGCTGAGATCACCCCGGTATTTGTGGTTGCCCGTGATCATCCACTGGCTATGGTTGACGGTGAACTCTCTGCCGATGAGCTGGAAGCGTATCCAGCCATTGTTATTGCCGATAGCTCACAGTTATTACCCGCCAGGAACAGCGGCTTACTCAACAACCGAAATGTGATTCGAGTGAGCAGCGCTGAGGAAAAAGTTCAGGCACAGCTGGCAGGACTGGGTGTGGGCTTTATCCCTAGACACTTGATCCGTGGGGCGCTGGCTTGTGGTGATTTGGTGATAAAACACTGCTATTTGCCCAGGTCGCCGCAAACCGTTTACCTTGCCTGGCGCCCCGGACAAGAAGGAAAAGCATTGGAGTGGTTTATTGATGCCTTCGCCCGGATCGACTGGCCAAGTATTCTTGCGGAGTGAGTCTGCCCTTACAAAGAGTTAAACAGTTTTTCAAATAATGTGGTCTTTTGGCGCTATGCACTGCGAATCGGATAAAATAAATGTGATTTTTTTCCGCTATTGGCTGAAAAACCGTCCAACCAACTTTATATAATTAAAATAAATATTCGCGCTTTTTATATAACCACACCTTTTTGCGGAAACATAATATTACTCTAGAATCCCTGTAGTGCCTTCTCATGCAGTAGACGGGCACCACCGCCGAGCTGAAAAACACACCAAAGACGATGAACTATTTCAAAAAAATATATTGAAAGCTTGGAATAACAAGAACCGCTTACTGTCCAACCGTTCGACTCTGTTCTTTATTGCGTTGGAGTCGTGTTTGCTCGATTAAAACAGCCATCCGGATAAGGGGTTAGCATGTTTAGAGGAAAGTGTTTGTCCATCGTCTTGTTGTTATCGATCGCTTCGGCATCTCTGGGTGCCGATTCAAATGCCGGTACAGGTGTCGATCGTGGACGATCTGGCACGAGTACCCTGTCGTCGATCAGCTCCGGCGTTTTTACCTTGCTCGAAGCATTAAGTCATATCACCCTGCTTGTGGGTTCTGGCGATCACAATCCGGACAGCTTTTTTTCCAGGGCGCTGAGTTCTATCCCCAATAATCCCCTGATTGAATTTCAAGAGTCCAATCGCTATCTGAACCGGACTGCCGGCAGTATTATTCTGAGCCAGACCTTACGGCTTTTGCCCGTGGCCAACGACTACGTATGCGGCATGATAACGCTCACCACGGAGGATGGCTTCTATATTGACAGCGTTCTGGTTAATCAGGGCTCAATACAGAATGATTCTCAGTTTGAGCATATTGGCGATAATCTCTACGTGCCTAAAAATCGTGGCATTACCAACCTATTGTTGGTCAAACAGATGACCGGCTGGTCCACCGCTGGCAGCACCTATATATCCAATAATCCCATTGATTTCTACGTATCGGTGTCCGATGGCCGCAAAAGCTCAACCGTTCATGTGGTCAAAAACTCATGCACTCTTTACAGCTACGGCAGGGCTAGCGCTTCTATCAGCAAGGGAGATGATCTGTCGTTTTGTTTGACCAATTCCGGTACAGATGCCAAGGTTTCCACCATTTCGTCCCTGACTTCAGCCTATGGCAAGCCAGCACTTATCCGAATTCCGGGCGAGGCTTGTGAAAGTTATTAAACCGAGTGTCGTATATAGTAAGCCACCCCTGTCACAGTGGTTTTGTTACGAGCGTCAACGAAAGCTGTAGAACCGTCTGTCTGTTGCCACTGCAGACAGCGGAACATCCCAACGCTCAACAGGTACCTTGTTGACCTTTTGGCATTCGTGAGCCAAACCAATCAACGTGGGACGCTCTGCCCTGCTGGTAAGCGCCCGGTCGTAAAATCCGCCTCCCATACCCAGCCGCCCACCGGAAAGGTCGAAGCCGGTTAATGGCAACAACATTAAATCCAACTGCTCCGGCGTCAACACCTCAGTGCCGTTTCGGGCTGGTTCCTTAATCCCAAAGCGATTGGTTACCAGCGGAGTATCAGGACGATATGCCACGAACCTCATGTCATGCTGATCAACAAGCACCGGGAGATAGCAGTTTTTATTTTCGCGCCACAAGTAATGCTGTAGCTGTACCGGGTCTATCTCACCGTCATTGGCAAGATACAGGGCAATGTGTTGGTTATTAAGCAATACTCCGGAGGCGATCAGTATATTGCATAAACCGAGACTGGCGGCTTTTTGTTGCTCACCAGTCAAAGCCCGGCGACGCTGCCTGAGTGCTTTTCTCAACTCGGCACGCTGTGTTTGCATGGAACCGCCCCCAGTGTTATGCCAATAAAAAAATGGTGCCAATAAAAAACCCCTTGCAAAGTACAAGAGGTCTTTCGAATAAATTTAAACGACTACTGACTTAGAATGGAATGTCGTCATCAAAGTCATCAAAACCACCTGTCGGCTGAGACTGGGGTGCTGGCTGCGGTTGCTGTGGTTGCGATTGCTGCTGTGGTGGTTGATGCATTTGCTGCTGTGGCTGGCCATAGGTCGGTGCTGACTGCTGCTGTGGCTGGCCATAGGTTGATGCTGACTGCTGCTGCGGAGGCTGTCGGTAGTCGCCCATTGGTGGTGCACTCATGCCATCCTGACGGCCATCGAGCATCTGCATCTGGCCAGTAATATCCACTACCACTTCGGTGGTGTAGCGATCCTGGCCATCCTGCCCTTGCCATTTGCGAGTCTGCAACTTACCCTCGATATAGACTTTCGACCCTTTACGTAGGTACTGCTGGGCAATTTCCGCCAGCTTGCCGAAAATCACCACCCGATGCCACTCGGTCTTCTCCTGCTGCTGCCCAGTGTTACGATCCTTCCAGGACTCGCTGGTCGCCAGGCTCAAATTAGCGATAGCGCTGCCGTTGGGAGTAAAGCGCACATCCGGATCGTTACCCAGGTTGCCAATCAGTATGACTTTGTTAACGCCTCGAGCCATTTATTCTCTCCACCACAATCATTCAAACACGTAAACTCTATAAACCCACCACTGCCAGCTGGCAATTGCAGGACCAAAAACAGCTTCTATTCATTCCGGAGCGATTGCTGCTCATCACTCCGTGTTAGATTCCCGGCTCAATATTCGGTTCCCCGATTAACTGCCTGGCAACACATGCATTGCCAATAGTGACCAGCTAATACTGCCCAAACTGCCGCAGTGCCGACCGATCCAGCGTATGCTTATCCACCTTCAGATAAGCCGTCTTCTCAGCGGGCAACACCGTTACGTCCTGCACACCGGCAATATCAGCAAGCTGCTCATCAACGTTGCCCATGTCCTCAAGCTCAGGGTGCAAAGCCACTACCATAGTGCTCACATGGGGAGGCTGGCGCATAGTAACAGACAACCCACCCCACAGAGCAGTGGCAATTATACACAGGACAGTAGCACCGGTGACACCATCATACTCCATGACCAGGCCGCCCAGGCTGCCACCAAGTGCCGCGCCGATAAACTGGCAGGAAGAGTAGACGCCCATCACCGTACCACGGGTGCCGGCAGCAGCCAGCTTGCTGACCAGCGAAGGCAACGTCGCTTCAAGAAAGTTAAAGGCAAAGAAAAATACCAGCAACCCAATCAGCAGCAAAGTGGCATTGACAGTACCAAACAAGATAAAAGCCACCAACAACAGGGCAATGGCAAAACAGTAACACTGCTTGAGCAGGCGTCCGCGTTCACTGATGATAATCAGCGGCACCATAAGCACAAACGAGCCACCCATGGTCGCTAGGTAAAGCATGCCATGAATCGCTGGCGCAAACTCCCGGCTCAACAGCTCCGGCAGAAAGACAAACAGCGCCATCAAAACAAAGTGCAGGGAAAAAACACCGAAAATATGCCGCCGCAACTCAACGCTGGCGATGACCTGTCGCAGCTCCAACCGATCCACCGAGCAGTTAAGATCCCGCCGACGGATCACCGGCGTTGGTACCAGAAAAACCGTCACCAGCATCGCCACCACTGCCAGCAGCGCATTACTGACAAACAGCCCCGACAATCCCCAGGCAGCGCTTACCAAAGGTCCGAGCACCATGGCAATGGCAAAGGCCATCCCAATACCCATGCCGATCAGGGCCATCGCTTTGGTGCGGTGCTGGTCACGGGTCAGGTCAGCCATCAGCGCAGTGACCGCCCCGGCAATGGCACCGCAGCCCTGTAAAACGCGCCCGACAATCACTCCGGCAATGCTCGTCGCCTGCGCTGCCAGCAAACTGCCCACCATAAAAATCGCCAGCCCGAGCAAAATCACCGGTTTGCGCCCCCAGCGATCGGACAACCAACCAAAAGGAATTTGCAGCAACGCCTGGCTGAAGCCATACGCGCCAATGGCCAAACCCACCAGGCTTGGCGATGCGCCCTGCAAATCGTCGGCCAGCAGCGCCAGCACAGGTAGCACCATAAACAGTCCGAGCATTCGGCAAATAAAGACGATGGCAAGCGATAGCGCTGCTTTCAATTCAACAAATGACATGATGAGGCAACCGCGCAGTCCTGAATTATTATGGTCATCTTACGGAACAACTGGCTTGTCCAAGTCTATCAGTAATCCGGCACTGGGTACTATTTGCGCGCTTGCCGGTTACGCTCCCGCCAGGGCATCGGAGAGTGATCAACAGCTGCTATCTTCTTATGGCAGACAGGGATGGTTACCACAAATAACAATGCCATTGTGAATCGTGGCAGGTTAACAAGAGGTATAAATACCCCCATGCCCAAAACAATGCTTCCGTGCCCTGTCTGTCGGTTAGTGTCTTTTTTTTTATGGCTGATTCTGGCGGCGCTGCCCGCTTACGGCGAAGATGAGTCAGCGTCCATTGCCACCAGCGATAGCATTTCTGCCAGCTATATAGCGGTAGATGAATTTGGCAATCAGACACAGTGCACTATCTCCAGCCGCGATACCATCGAACAACTGAGCGCCCTGCAAAACACTGACTGCCGACTGCCGTTGTCCGACGCCGATCATGACCAGTCGGTGATCCTGATCAGCCACAGTCCGCACTACCAGATCCGGCAACGGCTCCTCACCACCCGCAACCTGCTAATGTGGGCACATACGGCAGTGCACCTGTACAAAGTGTGGGACAGTGGCAACAAACTGTTGTGGCCCTCGGTCTGTCCTTGCTCCGGGCAACCACGACCAAGAACCAGCACCCAGTACTTTTTCTTCGCCTATTACTTGGGCAGCCTGCTCCAACAAGGGTGGCTATACATTAGCCCCTATTTTTTCCCCCAACCTGACCCGACAGTAGCAAACGACACCTATAGATCAATATTAACGACGCTGAACCAATATCCCTACGCCAGCCACATACTGTCGTTAGCCCTTGACGCAGCGGCCTTGAAATGGGACTGCCAGTGCGCTGGCTACTTCAGCGACAGCGACGGCCACTTCTATTTTAATGGCCACCTGTGGATGCTGTTGCTGAACATCGTGATTTTTACTACAGACTTGAGCCTCGACTATTTATAATGGCTCGTTTGCTTGATACGGAGAAAAGGCTGTGGAAAAGATTACCGTACAAGGTGCACGTACACACAATCTAAAGAACATCAACCTGGAAATACCCCGTGATAGCCTGATTGTCATTACCGGCCTGTCTGGGTCGGGCAAGTCCTCCCTGGCTTTTGATACGCTCTATGCCGAAGGTCAGCGCCGTTATGTCGAGTCGCTGTCCGCTTATGCCCGCCAGTTCCTGTCAATGATGGAAAAGCCCGATGTGGACCACATCGAAGGGCTCTCCCCGGCTATTTCCATCGAACAAAAGTCCACCAGTCACAACCCGCGCTCTACCGTTGGTACTATTACCGAAATATACGACTATTTACGTTTACTTTTTGCCCGCGCAGGTATTCCTCGCTGTCCAACCCACCATCTGCCGCTGGAAGCCCAGACCGTCAGCCAAATGGTGGACCAGGTGCTGGCGCTGCCCGAAGGCAGCAAACTGATGCTACTGGCTCCCGTGGTGCGGGCGCGCAAAGGCGAACACCTGCATGTACTCAACGAGCTGCGCAGCAATGGGTTTATCCGCGCACGCATCGATGGCATTGTCACTGATCTGGAGACACCACCGACGCTGGACAAAAAGAAGAAACACACCATCGAGGTGGTGGTTGATCGCTTTAAAGTACGCCCCGACCTGCAACTGCGCCTGGCCGAGTCTTTTGAAACTGCGCTGGAATTGGCCGATGGTCTGGTCACCATCAGCTATATGGACGACGATACACAAGACGACATTGTCTTCTCATCCCGCTTCGCCTGCCCGGAGTGCGGCTACAGCCTGAACGAGCTTGAACCCCGGCTGTTCTCCTTTAATAACCCGGCAGGTGCCTGCCCTACCTGCGATGGCCTGGGCGTCAAACAGTTCTTTGATCAGAACCGCATTGTGCAACACCCGGAACTGACCCTGGCCGAAGGTGCTATTCGCGGCTGGGACCGGCGCAGTGTCTACTACTTCCATCTGCTTAAATCCCTGGCGGCGCACTACGGTTTCAGCATCGATGCCCCGTTTGACGACCTGAGCGATGAGCAGCAGCAGATTATTTTGCACGGCTCGGGCGATGAGGTGATCAACTTCAGTTACGTCAACGATCGCGGTGACGTCTATAAAAAGAAGCACAGCTTTGAAGGCATCATCCCCAACTTTGAACGACGCTTTCGAGATACTGAGTCTGTATCAGTACGCGAAGAGCTGTCTAAATATCTCAGCACGCAACCTTGTCCGTCTTGCAAGGGCACGCGCCTGCGTAAAGAGTCCCGCAACGTCTTTATTCAGGAGGAAAGCCTGCCAGAGCTGGTCACGATGCCTGTTGAAAAAGCGCTGACCTATTTTCAGAACCTGAGCCTCCCTGGTCGTCGGGGTGAGATCGCAAAAAAAGTGCTTAAGGAGATTTGCGATCGCCTGAGCTTTCTGGTCAATGTGGGGTTGAACTATCTGACGCTGGATCGCAGTGCCGATACTCTCTCTGGCGGGGAGGCCCAGCGCATTCGCCTAGCTAGCCAGATTGGTGCGGGTTTGGTGGGGGTGATGTACATTCTTGATGAACCAAGCATCGGGCTGCACCAGCGCGATAACGAACGCCTGCTCAATACCCTGACGCACCTGCGTGATCTCGGTAATACGGTTATTGTTGTAGAACACGATGAAGACGCCATCCGCAGTGCTGACCATGTGATCGATATCGGCCCAGGGGCGGGCCTACATGGGGGCGCCATTGTCGCCCAGGGAACACCGGCCGACGTGATGAATACACCAGAGTCGTTAACCGGCCAGTACTTGTGCGGTAAGCGCAAAATTGAAGTGCCCAAACAAAGAACGCCAATGGATGCCAAGCGCGTACTGAAACTCAGCGGCTGTACTGGCAACAACCTGAAAAATGTCACACTGGAAATCCCGGTTGGCCTGATGACGTGTATTACCGGCGTCTCCGGCTCCGGCAAATCCACTCTGATCAACAACACGCTTTACCCACTGGCGGCCACCGCTCTGAATAAAGCCACCACCCTAACGGCTGCGCCCTATAAAAAGCTGACTGGCATCGGTCATTTTGATAAATGCATCGACATTGACCAAAGCCCCATCGGTCGCACACCGCGCTCTAACCCTGCCACCTATACTGGCATTTTCACTGCCATTCGCGAACTGTTCGCCGGTACTCAGGAGGCACGTTCACGGGGCTACAAACCGGGACGTTTCAGCTTCAACGTTAAGGGTGGCCGCTGTGAAGCATGTGAGGGCGACGGTGTAATCAAAGTGGAGATGCACTTTCTGCCGGATATTTATGTGGCCTGCGACGTCTGCAAGGGCAAGCGCTACAACCGGGAAACCCTGGAAGTGAAGTACAAAGGCAAAAACATCCACGAAGTGCTTGAGATGACGGTGGAAGAAGCGCTGCAATACTTTGAGCCGATTCCGGCAATTAGGCGCAAATTGCAAACCCTGATGGACGTAGGACTGTCGTATATCCACTTGGGACAGAATGCCACAACGCTTTCTGGCGGCGAGGCGCAACGGGTGAAACTGGCCAAAGAGCTGTCCAAACGTGATACCGGAAAAACGTTGTATATTCTCGATGAACCCACCACCGGCCTGCACTTTCACGACATTGAACAACTGTTAACAGTGCTCCATCGCCTGCGCGATCACGGCAATAGTGTGGTGGTGATTGAGCATAATCTGGATGTTATCAAAACAGCAGACTGGATTGTTGACCTTGGGCCGGAAGGAGGTGACGGCGGTGGTCAGATTATTGCCACCGGTACACCAGAAGCAGTAGCGCAGATCACCCAGTCGCATACCGGGCGTTTTCTTAAACCAATGCTCAGCTAATAGGCTGAAAAATGGGCAAGGATGCCTTTATCCTCTGCTATTTCTGTTTAAAAAGTAGTACCTAAGTTTATCTTTGAGTATATTTGCTACCAATATTTCAGCATCCCTACTCTTCCTACGCTTAGCCCCAAAAAAGGAAAGTTTGTGGGTGCGGTAGTGTGCCCGTGTGGAATGTGTGATATACCGCTTGCAAATAGGTTTATATACGTATTAAGGGCGATAAGTATGTCCGCTATGTCACGATAGTTGTCCCGCTCACTGATTAACCAATAAAAGCTAGACAGTGGACGATGGACGATGGACGATGGACGATGGACGATGGACGATGGACGATGGACGATGGACGATGGACGTTGAATATGCCTCGTTTTTCAGAGAAATGTAAATTACCCGCTTGGAAAAATTTCGGAGTTTCGGGATAGGGAGTAAGGTTGAGTGTCCTTTTTCTCCAAGAGAAACAAAGGGAATTCCTTTGTAGTATCTAATACTCAATCGTGTAATATCATTCATTGCAAAGCATGGCGAAAGATTAGTCTTTGTCAGCTAAAAGTCACAGAGCTGAAGGGATTATATAGTGAAAATTCAAGAACTCACTCCTTTTCTGAAGTGGGCTGGGGGAAAGAGGTGGTTTGTTCAAAAATATAGCGATTTCTTACCTCAGAAATATAACCGCTACATTGAGCCTTTTTTAGGAGGAGGCTCTGTTTATTTTTACCTGAAACCCACCGAAGCTATTTTGGGGGATATCAATGCTGATCTTGTGGCTGCGTACAGAGGAATACAAGCTGATCATCAGTCATTATACCGGCTGCTGGAGTACCATCAGACAAAACATAGCAATGACTATTACTACAAAATAAGGGATACCCAACCCCAAGATTTGATCAAACGTGCAGCAAGATTCATCTATCTGAATAGAACCTGTTTCAACGGTATCTACAGAGTAAACCTTAAAGGGAAGTTCAATGTCCCAAAGGGGAGTAAGGATTCAGTGATGCTAAACACTGATAACTTCCAGGAACTCGCAAGCACACTTAAAAATGCCATTTTGAAAGTGGCTGATTTTGAGGCGTTGATAGATTTAGCGGAAGATGGGGATCTTGTGTTTGCAGATCCTCCCTATACAGTTAGGCACAACCTTAATGGGTTCATTAAGTATAATGAGAAGCTGTTTTCTTGGGACGACCAAGTAAGGCTTGCTGATGCTCTTTCTCGGGCTAGAGCAAGAGGGGTTCAGATAGTATCGACTAATGCGAACCATGAGTCTCTGCGAGAACTGTATTGTGAGCGATCCTTCCATTTTGAGACAGTTAGCCGCTATAGCTCAATTTCAGCAAAAACATCTAGCAGAAATCAGTTCGAAGAAATTATTGTTCAAGCCTTAGTATAAGGAATACTTATGAGTGCACCAAGCTTATCTAATCTAGTTAATACTTCTTCTACGCAAGATAATCCGATTAATGCCTTGCGAGTTTTTTTGGATAAAGAAGATAGATTAGAGCAGTCCCGAAGTGTTAAAGATATGCGGTTTGTAGGTTATGTCCTTGAGTTGGGATATGAAACTGCAAAAATTATCACGAGCGATCCATACAAGCTTGCAGTGGGCGGTATTCCCAGAGGATCCTTTTTAATAATGGCTCCTAACAATCCAGGTGATTTGCCTCCGCACTTCACACTGCTGAGAGTTACAGGAGTATCACCGACTCCATTGAGTAACCAAGTGCAGCAGACCTACTTTGAGCTTCACAAGAAATCTATGCCTGAGCTTGATGTATGGACACAAAGTGAACTTCAGTGGGGGGCTTTGGATTGTGACGTTTTGGGTATGTTTTATGCTGATCCTGACGATATGAGTAAGCTTGCATTCTCTGGTGATGTCAACAATGTTGTCAGTGCACATCGGTATAAAGTCTATGCCCCTGATGAAGCCTTGTTGGCATTGATTGTAAACGGAACGGTCAAACCCAGTTCTCAGTTTGATATTGGCATGCTGCGTACTATGGAGTGCAGCCTTCGCTCAGGCCAAAACTATAATAATCCTGCTGTCAAAATCTCTCTATCAGATTTTAAAGGTTGTCGGACAGCTATGTTTGGTAAGACCCGATTGGGTAAGTCAAACGTGGTGAAGCTTATTGCTCAAGGAATGATTGAAGCTACAAAGGAGGATCGGTCTGTTGGTCAGGTGATTTTCGATATAAATGGAGAGTATGCTAATGATAATCCGCAGGATGGAAATGCCTCTATCAGATCTGCGTATGAAGAGTATTGCTGTGTATATGCTTTAACCTCTAGGTCTAATACTCCGTCAAAACCTTTACGGCTCAATTTTTATGAGAATCCAAGCTCCTGTATTGAAATTTTAGGCTCTATGCTCGGGCAAGATAACCAAACGTCTAATTACATTAGGAATTTTATTTCAGTCAAACTGCCATCTATTGAGGAAATTTCTCAGCTTGGATTTGGTAAGAAGCTTCGGGCAATGCGTAAAATTCAGATATATTGGGCGATTTTAAAAAAAGCAGGGTATGCTTCTAATGAAAACCGGCTAAAATCAATTGGCTTGGGTCAGAAAAATCCGACTAAGTGTTTTGACCCACAGTTTGCTGATGATGTACGAAAAAGAATTTATGGTGAGAAGAGTGTGCCAAATTCTCCCAGCACACTGAACGAGTTGGCCAATGAGTACGAGGCTTTTGCTAAATATGTAAATGATAACGGAAGTGATAGTCTGAACTCGAGTAGTGGAAATGCGCTATTTGAGGCTGATGATCTGGCTTTGTTGGGCTTTCTGAAGCCAACTTCAGGAACGGGTGTTTCCATATTACGCCCTTATATGGATTATCATCATCCTGAAGCATCTAGTTTTATCGAAGACATACTTGAGCTTGTCAACGAAGGTAAAACAGTAATACTAGATTTGGGTAATGCAACTGATAAGATTCGTCGGTACTTTGCAGACATGGTTTCTTCTGCTGTGTTTTCGAGCCAAGAGACAAAGTTTGTTAATAATGAGTTGGCTAATAGCTACGTTCAACTTTACTTCGAAGAAGCACATAACCTATTTCCGCCTGAAACTAAGGATTTGACTGGTGTTTATTCTAGGTTTGCTAAAGAAGGAGCCAAGTTCCACATAGGGATGGTTTATTCAACACAATCTCCTTCTACTATTAACAAGGACTTGCTTGCCCAGACTGAGAACTTCTTCGTAGGTCATTTATCTAGCCAAGATGAAGCGAGGTCATTGTCAAGGGTTCAGGTGGCGTTTGCAGGCATAGAACAAGATATTCTAAGGGCAAAAACTCCAGGCTATATGAGGATGCTGACTCTTTCTCATAGATTTGCCATACCAGTTCAAGCGCATAAGTTTGAAGTTTTGGTTGGTCAGAATCAAGGGTGAGGATTTTACAATGCCTTATAAATCGTCTGGTAGACTGCCAAGTGAGAGTGCTTCCAAATTAGGACATCTGGCAGTAACAAAGAGCGAGTGGGTAAAATCACTTATCTCTGATTTTGAAAGTATCGAGCAGTCTGAATCCGATCATAGCAATACAGAGTGGCAAGAGTTTGTTAGGGAAGGTATTGTTGACCCCCTGAAGAGTGTCTGGGCAACAGACGGCTCCTATGTGTCGATTAAAACTGGGAGTAAACCGTCAAAAGAAGTCTCTTTTGTAAAAACGGCACTGCTCACAGTGGATAGAAACCGATTAGATGCTATTGATAAGGAACATCCACACCCATTGTTACTGCAAGATATAATGTCTGATAGTGCAGTATTACATGCCACTGTGTTTCCACTGAAAAATGTTCGGACAAAGCTTGGGTCAAACTATGATGCCATTCGCCATATAGTTAATGACTCGATGAAAATTGATCAAAATGGTGCTTTTTTTGAAACTTTGAAATGGCTCTCATACAAGAAGTGGAGCATTCATAAATCTAATTCTCCTGCTTTCAAGTGTCCTTGTTGCGGTGAAGAAATTAATTCTGGCTTTCCGTATGATGTGGAGGAGTGGAACTGTCCCATAGTTGACTGTGGGGAGCAGTTGTTTTTAACCGACATGATCGGCTTTCATCTAGACATGGATGAAGATAGTGCGCCAGATTCAGTAGTCTCCTCTTATATGCTGATCATGGAGCATTTAATGCTGTTTACTGCGATTAGACTGTTATGGGAGCATACAGACCCAAAAGTTCTCAGTAATACCCTTTTTATTAAGGATGGTCCGCTAACACTGAGGAGCCAGTACTCCAAGTTCGTTCCCCTCATCCGTGAATTCCTTCAGCATGCAAAAGAATCTGACAGACCAGTTCATATTATTGGTCAAGAGAAAACAGGCGCATTTGTTGATCACCTCGACTCAATAGCCCGATTCCCAAAGCCGCACTCACATGATGAAAATTTGTCTTACTCGGTTTTAACTCATGATTATGTGAGACGTGAAGTATACAGAACGCCAGATCTAGCAAATCCATATGGTAACCGAACCAATTGGGGAGAGAAGCTATATGTGAAGCTGGATCCTGCTACTCATTTCGTACTAAGTGTACCTACCGGACACTATGATAAATCAGGTGATTTTCCTTCAGCAAATGATTTAATTGGCTTGGATAGGATCCTCGATACACTTGAAAGCCTAGTTAGCCGGAAGTTTGAAGGAGCATTGTTTCCTATTGAGTTAGCCAATGGGATTGCATCTATGTCCAGCTATCCTTCTGCAACTATTCTCCAACGTTTTGCTGAGAATTCAGGATAGTTTATTTTTATACTTCTTTATAATGGAGTGGGATGCAAGGAAAAGAAGAGGAAAATAGGAAACCCATAAATTTATAGGGATCAAAAAAGGGACATCCATAAATTCGATCATTAAAATTGACTAATCGACCATTCAGTCTATGTTTTCTTTTGGTTCATTCTACTGAAGAAAAATAACATGACAATCGCCCGAAAAAATCTCATAGACCCAGGCAGCAAAAAATGGACATCCATAAATTCGATCATTAAAATTGACTAATCGACCATTCAGTCTATGTTTTCTTTTGGTTCATTCCACTGAAGAAAAATAACATGACAATTGCTCGAAAAAATCTCATAGACCCAGCCAGCACACCTTATTATCACTGCATGGCTCGCTGTGTCCGCAGAGCCTTTCTTTGTGGTAAGGATAAGTTTTCTGGCAAGAACTATGAGCATCGTCGGCAGTGGGTCGTTGATCGTTTGAAGGAACTTTCCAGTATTTTTGCCTTGGAAATATGCGCCTACGCAGTAATGTCGAACCATTACCATGTGGTTCTTCATATCAACAAAAAGCAAGCTAAAAGCTGGGAAACCAAGGAAATTCTTTATCGCTGGACCCAGTTGTTCGCTGGCCCATATCTGGTTCAACGGTACCTGGCTGGCGACATTTTAAGCAACGCAGAGCTTTTGCATGTTGAAGAGTACGCGGCTGAATATCGCAGCCGCTTGATGGATATCAGTTGGTTTATGCGTTGTCTCAACGAGCACTTAGCTCGGCTTGCCAATAAAGAAGACAACTGCAAAGGTCGCTTTTGGGAGGGACGCTATAAAAGCCAAGCCCTGCTAGATGAGGCGGCATTACTGACTTGTATGGCCTATGTCGATCTGAATCCCATTCGCGCAAAAACAGCGGCAACGCCGGAAACCTCAAAATACACTTCCATCAAAGACAGAATTGAAGCTTACCTGGGCACAACTGGCAAAAGGCAAAAAGAGTACTTAATGCCGCTAAAAGTGCAGGGTCAGAATCCGGAGCAGGCAATACCATACCCACTCAGCAGTTATATTGCATTGGTTGACTGGTCCGGCAGAGTTATTCGAAAAGGAAAGCATGGTCGTATAACTGAAGGTGTTCCACCTATTTTAGAGCGTCTGGGCATTGATCCAAATGCATGGCTGGCAACGATGAGTCGGGGCAACTCATTTCGCCGTGCAGTTGGTAAGTTGCTCTCACTGAAGGCTTATGCGGAAAGTTGCGGAAAACATTGGGTTCACGGCATAACTGCGAGCAGTTGCCTTTATCATTATTCTTCTGCATGAGAAACCTGTCTCTCACGCTGTAGCGTGATTCTGTGACCGAGTCGTTAGGCGCCTTTAGTAAAAAAAATAGGATTAAAAAAATAGCAAAAAATAGCAAAAAATAGAACATCCATAAATTTATCAACTGAGAATATGGGTGTCCTTATTCTCTTCCTTTTTCTCTTTTCCACACAACTTTTGGATGCACTAATGGCAACAGCAAAAGATACAGTTTGGGGAATGACTCCTAATCGTGCGATGGCCACGCAACTAGCGGTTCGTGATATTCCTGTCCTGGTTTACGACGCAGTAAATCTTGAAGGAGTCGCAATGACCTTACCAGAAGTTCAAACATTGCTGGATGGGATTACCGTTGGTGGTCACAAAATCAGCGATCAAAATATGGCGCTGAACCAGGCAGCTGCATGGAAATATCTGTTCACTCTGGTAGCTGAAGATCAGTTCAATGTTTCCAAGGATGTTGCTTTATCCATCCACAGTATTGCAGGAAAAGAGGAAGCCCTGGAATGGGGAGCTTTTCGTACTGGTAACGTGACGATTAGTGGATCTGAATACGAACCTCCCTCATCCAAAGAGCTTGATAATGTATGGGCAAATATTGAGTCGGAAGTTGCTGGCTGTAATGACGTCTATGATATGGCAATTACTGCTTTTCTGCGAATGGCCAGAGCACAGTTCTTCTGGGATGTGAACAAGCGCATGGGACGATTCATGATGAATGGTATTTTGCTGTCACATGGTTTTCCAATTATCAATGTGCCAGCAAAGCGTCAGCAAGAGTTTAACCAATTAATGCTCGACTTTTATACAACGGCAGACATGGCTGGAATGAATAAATTTCTGAGATCGTGCCTCAATGAGAAAATCATAGATAACTTCAAACCTGACCAATCGAACGACTAAGCGCGTAAGGACCAACCTTTCTCTACCCTTCCCCATACTCCTGCATATGCAGGTCTGCGCTGAGCGATTCGCCAGGAAGAAAAATAGGAAAAAATAGAGGAAAAAATAGGACACCCTTAAATAAGGAAAATAGGATATCCATAAATTTATCAACTGAGAATATGGATGTCCTTTTTCTGTTCAATCAACTGAGAATATGGGTATCCTGCTTTGGTTTTGTCGAAAAATTTATGGATGTCCTAATTTGCTTGCTGCGAAAAATTTATGGATGTCCTGCTTTGCTTTCTGCTTTGCTTTGGCGGAAAAATCAAAAGGTTCAGGGTTTAATGCGCACACTGGAGAAAAATTGGACACCCTTAAATAAGGAAAATAGGATATCCATAAATTTATCAACTGAGAATATGGATGTCCTTTTTCTGTTTCCTTTTTCTGTTTTCCTTTTTCTGTTTCTAGGAAAAAATAGGACACCCTTAAATAAGGAAAATAGGATATCCATAAATTTATCAACTGAGAATATGGATGTCCTTTTTCTGTTCATAAATTTATCAACTGAGAATATGGATGTCCTTTTTCTGCTATCGAACGACTAAGCGCGTAAGGACCAACCTTTCTCTACCCTTCCCCATACTCCTGCATATGCAGGTCTGCGCCGAGCGATTCGCCAGGAAGAAAAATAGGAAAAAATAGGACACCCTTAAATAAGGAAAATAGGATATCCATAAATTTATCAACTGAGAATATGGATGTCCTTTTTCTTTTTTTTTCTGTTCATAAATTTATCAACTGAGAATATGGATGTCCTTTTTCTGTTCTTCTTTTTCTGCTTTTTTCTGCTTTTTCTGCTTTTTCTGTGGATGTCCTGCTTTGCTGTTCTGCTTTGCTGTTAAGCGTTAAGCTTGGCTTCAATGGCCTGCTGTAAAGCTTGTAGTTGCTGAATGGCACTCGGATTGCCGGCGGAAAAATCAAAAGGTTCAGGGTTTAATGCGCACACAGTACCAACCACTTTATTTGCCTGGTGAATAGGTAGGCCGTAATATACGCCCAAACCAAACTTAACCAAGTCTTCATTATCCTTCCAGTCATCATCAAGCGCAGCATCTGCAACAAACAACGGTTTTCCAGTATTTACCACACGTTCACAATAGAGTTCGTGGCAGCCAGGTTGTACGCTTTTCGGCCCCTCATCACCTGCGTGATAAATATCCTGTGAGCGATTGGCGCAGACCACTCGCATGCTGTGATCAAGCGATTGCATAATCAAAACCGAGTGCAAACCAGTATCGCGGGCAATCTGGTCAACTGTTTCTTGCCACTCAGGAGCAATTTGTTGTAATGACGACATAACAGATCCTATCCAGTCATAAAGGCTTGTTTCCCGTAATCTTACCAATCAAGGTTCGTGATAGAAAAGGATTTTGCTATGACGATGTTTGCCAATAAAGTCGTCGTCTCGTACTGTTCTGGATTTAACCACACTGTCCTGTCGCAAAGAAAAAAGGACAGCCATAAATTTGACCAAGAAAAGTGGCCATTCTTTTTTTAATTAGTAATTAGAGAGGGAAATTCGATGTTGCAATGCGAAAAGATGATTTCCGAATTAGAATAAGAAATTTTTCTGAAATGCTTACTGGTTTTCCACATATGGCAGCTAATATGTTGGACAACACCACAACCTTTAAGTTGGTTTGCAGCGTAAGCAGAAAAAGGCGACCATGTGTACTCAATACCTACCAGAAGTCCTTGCGGGATGCGAGGGTTCGTGATTTTTCTCTGACTTGGTCATCTTCCTATAAAGTATCCAGCCAAAAAGGTCTTAAAAATCTGGTCAGAGTCCCAATGGCGATGCCAGTGCAAAGACCACAGACCGCGCCAGTGAGGAATATACCAAAACTTATCAGGATTTCTGGGGGGGTAGCGAGAGATATTCTTCGACCATATAGCCTGCGAAATGTACTTAGCTCTCCGAGCTCTTCCAGAACAAATTCTTGCCTGCAAACAGGACATTCCGAGCTCACCTTGGCCCAGAGGCTGATGCAATATCGACCAAAAGCGTGGTGACAACTCAGCCTGACGACGTTATGTCTCTCAGCAGCAGTGTACGGCTCGTAACAGATGGAGCAGAAGTCTTCCGTTGAATACTTTACGTTCATGAAGCTACATTTTATCCTTATGCCTCTCGATTGGACTCCAAAAATCATTTAAAGTTCAATCGCTACATATTTTGCTATTTTGCGCGCAGAGCAGCTGACAAGTTATTCTGGCGACTATCTGGAGCTCACGCGCGTGTACTCGTACGCAGATAGCAGAATGACAGTATTTATGGCCAGATTGTGTCAGAAATTATGCCAGGGTATGTATCCCTGAGGGCTGGAACAGATATGAGCTATGAGCAACAATACGAGTTCAATTTCAGTAATATTATCGGTCAGTCAAAAGCTGTAAAAGTGAACTTTGGAAAAACATACTGGAGTCAGTCTTCTGTATTTTATGAAGCTAACCCGGTTAACGATTCATACAAGCCCGAAAATCGATATTATCTTTTAAACTCAAAGAAAATACTGCTAACACTGAAATCAATACTTAAGAACCTCATGGTATTTTACGTTAGGTGAGTTAATTAAAAATCTGGATACCTATAAATCCTGTCCGCACGTCAAGGTTTATGGATATCTGTTTTATCAGTTTATATGTTTATTATTTATCAGTATTATTTGAAGTGAAAAAAATTTATGAATTGTAGTTTATCCGGATTTATCAAATCAATCGATATTTACTTGGGAAAAGAATTTTTTGAAAAAATCAAAAACGTTTCAGACGCAGATCTTGCAAAAACAATAGTCGAATATGAAAACGAAAAGCATATCGTAAATTCGAAAGACTGGATTTCCATTTCCGGAAGATTCCGTGATTCTACTGATATTTATCACGATTATAAAACTGAAAGAATAAATCTGTTAAACAATATTAGTGGCTTGAAAACAGTGTTTGAAGCACTGAAAAATATTTATAAATTAAACATACATAAACGTTCTGATTTAACACAAACAATCTTCGGAGAGTCATTAAGCGAGAAAAGTGATAGATATTTTTCTAACTATCTCAATAAAATAAGGGCTGGAATATACCTATCTTTCGGCACCATATCCGCAATTATATTCATGATATTAGGTGGATCGCACGGTACACACTGGTATAGCTACATAGCTACTTTTTTAATTGTCATTTTGGCAACTGAATTATATTTGATTCCAAAAATCAAAAAACATAATGTGGCTAATACCAGAAATAAGGCCAGAAATAGCATCTTAAAAGAGTTTTCCAGTTATGGCTTATCCATGAGTGAAGCAGAAGTTTTATACTCTTCAATTTACACTTTAAGTTCACATCAGTGGATTTTTACTAAATTTAATTATATCGCCATTGCGCTTTCGAACGATTACAACGTCAGGTATGGCAAGGAATTTGGCAAAGCCAAAAAAGCCATCCCGCTTCCGGGCAAAAAGGCAATTCCGCTGAAAAAAGAAATCACAAAACCTGAAGTTCCTAAACAAGAGACAAAGCTGATCGAAAAGCCAAGTAGTAGCAATAATGATGCTCTGCGCGATCAGGATTTACACTATAAAACTCTGCTTGATAAAGCTAACGAAGTCATCAGGGCATCAAATGAGAGAATAAATTTTCTAAAAAAAGAAATCCTGGACTCTGAAAACCACATCAGAGAACGTGAGAGAGTTATCATAAAATTAAAGCAGAATGCGTTAAGATCTGATTTCACAATGAAAAAAAATGAGGTATTTGGCTTAGATTCAAATTGTCTGGATAAAGTCGTGATCAAGCATCGATACAAACAACTTTCAAACATTTACCACCCTGACAAGTCAAAATCTGAAAAGATGATGAAAATCATCAATAACGCGTACGATGAATATTTGAGAACTCTCAGATAAAATCGTGTGAGTATTCCCGGTGTCAAGAGTAAAAATGGTATCCTTGGCACCATTCGCCAACAAAATAATCGGGTATAATTGCGGGTATCCATAACACCAACCCCTTATACGACCATAATTTTTTACGGAAATTAGCAATTTCTCCGAGATTCCCCGTCTGTTACCGTTATTCATTGGTCAGATACTCTTATAGCTTCCCTACATACCACTTTCATCGCAAAAAACCTGACCTGGTGACGTTAAAATGTACACATCATTCAAATGACAAATGCATAGTTGACTCGATTTTGTGTTGCTCATCGCAGCTCGCTATTCCGTCTTTTGTAAATCTGTGTCTGAGTTCAATATATAAACGACAAATTTATCATGATAAATGATGGTTGTCGGATATTCAGCGTTCGGTTGATCGGTCTGCCCCTGTTGGCATAAGTGAACACGCGCTCAAAGAGATGATTTAGGATGAAGGCCAACGCTAACCAACAGACAAATAACCAACCTGATACATCGCCTCCCCCTTCGCCCACCTCTCAAGGGACAAATATCACTGGTGCTCAAGGTGCTGCCAGTGTTAGCTCAGCTGGCAACAATACTGATCCAAATAGTCTGCCCGAACCAGGACCATTGGGTGGTGGAATTATGCTTCCTGCGTCCACTACATTGACTAGCGACACCAGTCCCGACGTGCCGCCGCAACAGGGAAGCCAAACGTCACCGACACGTGGGGCAGGCATACAAGCAATTCAAAGACAATTATTTGGAGACAATCTCCCTCCATCTCCTGCGGGACGACCTCAGCCAAGTGGTGCCCCAGCTCCGCAACCAGTTCAGCAGCCAGCTCGCGGCCCATCAGCAGCTCCGGGTCGAATAGCACTACCACGGCTGGCAGGTCGACTCCCACTTGCACTGAGTCGGCGCCCTGGTCACAGCCATGGGCCAGCTTCAGGTTCGCAACAAACACCTGGCTCGCAACCCACTCCACGTCCACAACCAAGTCGGGGCTCACAACCAGCTCCAGGTCCACAGCCAATTCGGGGCCCACAACCAGCTCCAGGTCCACAGCCAATTCGGGGCCCACAACCAGCTCCAGGTCCACAGCCAATTCGAGGCCCGCAACCCGGTCCTGGTCCGCGACCAGTATTACGACCACCAACAGCTCCTGGTCCGCGACCAATATTGCAGCCGGGACCAGCACGTGGTCCGCAACTGCCTCTGGGTCGACCGCCGTTACCTGTGCGGCCGCAAGCACCAGCAGGACCAGCCGCACCACCGCAAGCTGCGGCAAATACTGCTCCGCCAGCTAGCACACCGCCGCCATCGTCATCGCCACCACCTCCACCGCCGCGCGTCAGGGCACCAGTGCCTCCACCACGCGTTGGAGCGCCAGTCCCTCCGCCGCGAACCAGGGCGCCATCGCCGCCGCCGCGCGCCGGTGCACCTGCAAGTCCAGCTGCACCGCAGGCACCGGCTTCCCCCCCACCGCCACCTCCTCCCCGCATTAGAAGCGCAGAGCGAGCCGCATTTGCTGCATTGCAAAGCCGTTACCCAAATCTGCGGGAAGAGGATTTGTTGTCGATGGTTCAACACGGCTTACTCCGCGGAGTTGCCCTGCAAATACTTGGTGATCCCACTGACTACCGCCACATATTCAAGATTCAGGAAGTTTATGATGCCTACACCTTACTGCGACGGCAGTCGGGACCGGGAACACCCCAAGCGCCAGGCGCTGCAATACCAGGGCCTTCTGGTACCGGCCTGGTCGTCCTGATTGCCCAAATCAAAGAGCAGATTATCAGCTCTGGTGCTTTTGCTACGCTCAGTCGGCAGGAGTTCAATGCCTATTTTGATGGCGTTGACCATGAGACCATCGTCAGACTCGGCGTAAGCGGCTTTACCACACGTCTGCACGGTTTCCTTGCCATGAAGGGTTTGATGGCGACAGGAACGGTTTACGATCCTGATCTAAGTGCAGAAGAAGTTACCGCAATAAAAGCCATGACTCCGGATCATGTTGATCCCACTGTTCTTCATCCTACAGACTTCCATCTCTTGCTGAACCACAATCTTTTTTCCGAACGGGAAGCAAGAAATATTCATCGCACTGGCCTTCAGGCGGCGATTGGTATCTATGACCGGTTTCTCAGCCAGCGAGTGAGACCGGGAATGACCGGGGTTGGTCTTACCAACTGGGGCAATACCTGTTGGATTAACACTGCTGTGCAAAGCATGTTCCACCGAATTTCCCTGGCCCAGTTGAGTTCACTGCGGCCACAGATGAGCCCGGAGCTGGAAGCGCTCAAAGTGGCATTTGAAGCACTGATCATCAGAGGCCAGCAGATTATCAATGGCCAGGAACCACCGGCAATCATCACCCGAGAACAAAGTGGATTTATGGAAGCGCTGTTGCAGTGTGGCCGGACAGGACAGCTTGGCGATATGAGCCACTGGTTCAATCACCACAATATTCAGGATATTCAGCAGCAAGACAGCGGTGAGTTTGTCACCAAACTCTGCCAGTTATTGGGGGTTTACGACAACGGGTCTCAGGCGACGGATATAGCAATTTGCTATCGAACTACCGTGAATAACCAGCATTACTACAAGGAGAGCCATGTTACCCACAGCATAGATGCGCTGTCTTGCTTTATGCCCATCAACCTGGATCCTGAGAGCATCATGATGAGTGACTGGTTCAACAGCATCACCGCCGACGTCGCCTCCGGCGCTTCGGCGATGGTGCCATGGAGTGAGGGTGACTCCGTACCCGGTCCGCCGCAACAACGTTTGTCCGTGGAAACGTGCCTGATAAAGGTGGACCCGACGACTTTCCGCCAAACAACCATATCGCTTGGTGGCGATGAGGCGCTCCGTCCCCTGGCTCGTCGAGCCCTGCTCAACAGTTCCCATGCCGAAAACAATGAACTGCGCGTGCCCATCCTGGACGCCACGGACGGCCGGGTGAAAACCATGGTCATGCGCCTGTGCGGCGTTGGCCTGCACCGGGGAGCGCAAGATCAGGGACACTACGTACACATGACGCTTACCGGGGATCGATGCTTGATCCAGGATGACACAGTGGCGGCCTCTCTTGAGGTGTACCAACAGTACGTGCCCGGCACAGGGGTAGCCACCACTTGGCAAGAGCTGTTGGAAATGAGGGAATTGACTCCCGCTTACTGTGAGTACGAGGTGGTGGCCTTCGAAGAGGGCGTGCCCCAATAAACCCTCAATAAAAAACAAGCCAGACATCCACAAAGCTGGTTTCACTCAGCAGGACGAAAAAAAACCGGCATCAGGCCGGTTTTTTTTCGTCCAGTTAATCAGATGTGCTGAACTTCACCAATTTCATACTCTACACTGCCCGAAGGCGTGTTTACCAGTATCACGTCCCCCTCTTCCTTGCCAATCATGGCGCGGGCTATGGGGGAATTCACGGAGATTTTATTAACCTTGATATTGGCCTCGTCATCGCCCACGATCTTGTACTCAACCTCTTGATCGTCCTCCATGTTAATCAGAATAACGGTTGTCCCAAACAATACTTTGCCGGTTTTATTGATGGTGGTGATGTCGATCACCTGGGCATTGGACAACTTGGCCTCAATCTCATTAATGCGCCCTTCAGCAAAGCTCTGCTGCTCGCGGGCGGCATGGTATTCGGCATTTTCCTTGAGGTCACCGAGTTCCCGGGCTTCGGCGATGGCCGCCGAAATGCGTGGGCGCTCAACCCCTTTCAGGTGGGCCAGCTCCTCACGGAGAGCTTTTTCGCCCTCCACGGTCATGGGAATTCTTTTCATCCAACTTTACCTTCGTGTAAATCCTGAAGTCGTCTGACCAGTCTCTCCGACCCAAACGCGATTGACCGGGCAATCGCTTCAGCACCTGCCATGGTGGTTGTATATAGCACCTTATGGGTCAGCGCCGAGCGACGAATCAGGTAAGAGTCAGCAATGGACTGACGACCTTCTGCTGTGTTGATCATGAAGGCTATATCACCATTGACGATCATGTCCACCAGATGTGGTCTTCCCTGGGATACTTTGTTGATGACCGTCACCGGCAGCCCCGCCTCTTCAATCACCTTCGCGGTCCCGGAAGTAGCCAGCAGCTCAAAGCCGATATCCATCAGCAAGCGGGCAATCATCGGCACTTCCGGCTTATCAAAGTCGCGCACGCTGAGAATCGCCTTGCCTCCCCTGGGCAGATGCATGTTTTCTGCCAACTGCGCCTTATGGAACGCTTCCGGGAAGGTAGCACCCACACCCATTACCTCGCCGGTGGATTTCATTTCCGGGCCCAGGATCGGGTCAACGCCTGGGAACTTATTGAACGGGAAGATGGCTTCTTTAACGCTGAAGTACGGCGGCACAATTTCCCTGGTAAAGTTCTGCTCAGCCAGGCTCTTGCCCATCATCACCCGGGCTGCAATCTTGGCCAGGGAATGACCGATGCATTTGGAGACAAACGGAACAGTACGCGACGCCCGCGGGTTGACTTCAATGACGTAAATCTGGTCATCCTGAATGGCCAGCTGGACGTTCATCAGGCCCACCACGCCCAACTCCATGGCCATGGCCCGCACCTGTTCCCGAATGGCATCCTGATGGCGACGACTCAGACTGTACGGCGGCAATGAGCAGCTGGAGTCACCGGAATGAATGCCTGCCTGCTCAATATGCTGCATGATGGCCCCGATCACTACTTGCTCACCGTCGCACACCGCGTCAACGTCAACTTCCACCGCACGGTTAAGAAATGAGTCCAGCAATACCGGGCTGTCATTGGATACCTGTACCGCGTCTTTCATATAACGCACCAGCTCGTCCTCGCCAGCCACAATCTCCATGGCTCGGCCACCGAGCACGTAGGAGGGACGCACCACCAGCGGATAACCGATCTCAGCGGCTTTAGCCACCGCTTCCTGGTCGCTGCGTACGGTAGCGTTGTCTGGTTGCAACAGGCCAAGCTTGCGGATCAGCTGCTGGAAGCGCTCACGGTCTTCCGCCCGGTCGATGGCTTCCGGGCTGGTGCCGATAATGGCCACCCCTTCAGCTTCCAAGGCACGAGCCAGCTTCAGCGGGGTCTGGCCGCCGTACTGAACGATCACGCCGGTGGGTTTTTCCACATCAATAATGGCCAGCACATCTTCCAGGGTCACAGGCTCAAAATAGAGGCGGTCAGAAGTGTCGTAATCGGTGGAGACGGTTTCCGGGTTACAGTTGACCATGATGGTTTCGTAACCGTCTTCCCGCGCCGCCAGAGCCGCATGTACGCAGCAATAATCAAACTCGATACCCTGGCCGATGCGGTTCGGGCCACCGCCGATGACCATGATCTTTTCCCGCTCAGAAGGCTCGGCCTCGCATTCTTCGTCGTAAGACGAATACATGTACGCCGTAGTTGACTGGAACTCAGCGGCACAAGTGTCTACCCGTTTGTACACCGGGCGAACCTGAAGCAAACGACGATGGTTTCTTACCGTGGCCTCGTCCACACCCAGCACTTCAGCCAGCCGGGCATCGCTAAAGCCTTTCTGTTTCAGGCGAAACAGGCGCTCCCGGCTCATGGTGGCCAGCGTTTCACCCGTCAGCTGAGTCTCTTCATGAACCAGGTCTTCAATCTGCACCAGGAACCACGGATCAATCTTGCACTCGGCAAACACCTCTTCCCTGCTCATACCGGCACGAAAGGCATCGGCCACATAGTAGATTCGGTCGGCTTTTGGCGTCACCAGCTCACGCCGGATGACGGCCAGGGCTTCTTCGCGTTCAACATCGGAGCAAGTCGCAAGTTTGTAGGCAAACATGGAGTTAAAACCGGTGGCTCCGGTTTCCAGTCCGCGCAGTGCTTTTTGCACGGACTCCTGGAAAGTACGGCCAATGGCCATCACCTCACCCACAGATTTCATCTGTGTGGTCAAACGATCGTCCGCCTGGGGGAATTTCTCAAAGGCGAACCGGGGAATCTTGGTGACCACGTAGTCGATGGCCGGCTCAAACGACGCTGGCACAACACCGCCGGTGATCTCATTGCTCAGTTCATCCAGGGTATAACCCACGGCCAGCTTGGCAGCTACCCGGGCAATGGGGAAGCCAGTGGCTTTTGACGCTAGGGCGGAGGAGCGGGATACCCGAGGATTCATCTCGATCACCACCATACGCCCTGTGTCCGGGCAGATGCCAAACTGCACGTTGGAGCCGCCCGTTTCCACGCCAATCTCGCGCAACACCGCAATGGAAGCGTTGCGCATGATCTGGTATTCCTTGTCGGTCAGTGTCTGGGCTGGCGCAACGGTGATGGAGTCGCCAGTATGGACACCCATGGGGTCAAAGTTCTCAATGGCGCAGACGATGATGCAGTTGTCCTTGCGATCGCGCACCACTTCCATCTCGTACTCTTTCCAACCAATGAGCGACTCGTCGATAAGCAGCTCATTGGTGGGCGATAGATCAAGCCCACGGGAGCAGATCTCTTCAAATTCGTCACGGTTGTAAGCAATACCGCCGCCGGTCCCTCCCATGGTAAACGACGGGCGAATGATACAGGGAAAGCCTACTGCATCGAGTACTGCTCGCGCTTCGTCCATGTTGTGGGCAATGCCGGAGCGAGGCGTTGCCAGACCAATGTTTTTCATGGCCTGGTCAAAGAGCTGGCGGTCTTCCGCCTTGTCGATGGCTTGCTGGTTGGCGCCGATCATGGCGACGTTGTACTTGTCGAGCACCCCTTTGTGGAACAGGTCAAGAGCGCAGTTCAGCGCGGTCTGACCACCCATGGTGGGCAAAATCGCGTCTGGACGTTCCCTGGCAATGATCTTCTCCACGGTTTCCCAGCGGATTGGCTCAATATAGGTGGCATCTGCCATGGCCGGGTCGGTCATGATGGTGGCCGGGTTGGAGTTCACCAGAATGACCCGGAAACCTTCCTCTTTCAGGGCTTTACAGGCCTGGGCACCGGAATAGTCAAACTCACAGGCCTGCCCAATGATGATCGGGCCAGCACCGAGGATCAGAATACTGTTAATGTCATTACGTTTTGGCATCGTTCTCTCACACAACTCGATCGACGGCGTTCAGGCCTTAAGCATGTCTACAAAGCGGTCAAACAGACCGGCTACATCGTGGGGGCCGGGGCTGGCTTCAGGGTGCCCCTGGAAGCTGAACGCCGGGCGGTCGGTGCGCTCAATGCCCTGCAAGCTGCCATCGAACAGCGACTTATGAGTGGCGATCAAGTGATCCGGCAAGGAGTCCTCAGCCACGGCAAAACCGTGGTTCTGGCTGGTGATCATCACCTGGCCAGTCTTTAGGTCCTGCACCGGATGGTTAGCACCGTGGTGGCCAAACTTCATCTTCTGCGTGCGAGCCCCGCTGGCCAGTGCCAGCAACTGATGGCCCAGGCAGATACCAAATACCGGCACAGACGTGGTAGCCAGAATCTCTTTAATCGCAGTGATGGCGTAGTCGCAGGGTTCTGGGTCGCCTGGGCCGTTAGAGAGGAAAATGCCGTCCGGGTTCAGCGCCAGCACCTCGCCTGCCGGTGTAGTCGCTGGCACTACAGTCAGGCGGCAGCCACGCTCGGCCAGCATGCGCAGGATGTTGCGTTTGACGCCAAAGTCGTAGGCTACTACATGGTAAGGCAGATTTTGCTGCTCACGGTGGCTGTCAGTGGCCAGGTCCCAGACACCGCCGGTCCAGGTATAAGACTTGCTGGTGGTCACCTCTTTGGCCAGATCCATCCCTTTTAACCCGGCAAATGCCTGGGCACTGGCAATGGCCTGTGCTTCGTCAATGCTGTCACCGGCCATAATGCAGCCATTCTGTGCGCCTTTTTCCCGCAGAATACGGGTCAGTCGCCGGGTATCGATACCGGCAATGGCGACGATATTGCGCGACTTGAGGTATTCAGCCAGGGACATTTTACTGCGCCAGTTGCTGGCTAGCAGCGGCAAGTCCTTGATTACCAGGCCGGCGGCATGAATATGAGGGGATTCGTCGTCTTCCGGCGTGATGCCGGTATTGCCAATATGAGGATAAGTGAGAGTAACAATCTGGCGGGAATAGGATGGGTCGGTGAGAATTTCCTGGTAGCCGGTCATTGCCGTATTAAAAACCACTTCACCATTGGTTGCACCATCGCTGCCAATGGCGACTCCCCGGAAGATGCTGCCGTCTTCCAGAGCTAAAACAGCCGTCTTGGTCAAAGGACCCTCCTGAACTTGAATCCAAGCGTTTATGCCCAAACGCTGTGATCGTTCTGACTGGGCAGGGCGCAGACCCAAAAAAAGCGAGATGTTGTTAACAACCATCTCGCTTCTGATCATACATCCTGTAGTCAGCATCAAAAATGCAATGCAAATTTTTCGCATTTGACCACAACGTGGTTAATTAATCCACTACTATTTTTTGCCAGTGTACCGCATGTCATTCAGGTGTTCAGGGCCGTGAGATTCAGCACATCCTGCATATCGAAAAGACCGATGCGTCTATCGGCAATAAAGTGCACGGCACGCAGGGCGCCTCGGGCGTAGATTATCCGGCTGCTGGCCTTGTGGGTGACTTCCACTCGCTCCCCTTCGCAGGCAAACAGCACCGTATGATCACCAATCACATCGCCGCCTCTGACCGTGGCGAAGCCAATAGTTTCCCGTTGGCGCGGCCCAATGTGTCCTTCGCGCCCATAAAGCGCACACGCCGACAAGTCACGGCCAAGCGTATCAGCCACTACTTCGCCCATTTGCAGTGCCGTGCCGGAAGGTGAGTCCACCTTGTGGCGGTGATGCGCTTCAATAATCTCGATATCTGCATCCTCACCCAAAACCCTGGCTGCTACTTCCAGCAGTTTAAACATCAGGTTAACGCCAACGCTCATATTGGGCGCAAAGACGACGGCTGTCTCTTTTGCCACAGCCGCCAGCCGACCTTTCTGTTCCGAGCTCAAGCCGGTGGTGCCAATCACAATGCCTTTGCCATGGCGACGGCATAGCTCGGCATGTGTCATGGTGGCTTCCGGTGAGGTAAAGTCGATCAACACATCAAAGTCGTCAATTACGCTAGCCAGATCGTCCGTTAACGGCACGCCCAATGAGCCAACGCCCACAACATCACCGGCATCTGCGCCTAACAGGCTTTCACCGGGCTTGATCACCGCAGCACCAAGCTGACACTGTGCGTCACCGGCAACCGCTGCCACCAGCATACGCCCCATCCTGCCAACGGCGCCCACTACGGCAACTCTGATCACTTGTTTATCTCCCGGTTAAAGATGAACTTGCTACCAACGACAAGTTGCCCATGACGCCTGGCGATAACCCACAACCAGGGAAAACACAACCTGTCGCGCAAAGCTTTAGGTCGACTGCAGATATAGCCAGATCGCATAAGCGGCATAACAGGCCAGAAAAATAACACCGGCAAAACGTCCGATTTTTTTCGGTTTTTTACCCACCAGGGCGATAACCGCCAGCAGAACGGTCAAGGCAAGCATGACCGGATAATCCCGGGAAAATACCGATGGATCCAATGGGCCCGGAGCTACAAGTCCTGGCATGGCCAGCACCGCCAGCAGGTTAAAAATATTGGAGCCAACCACATTGCCGAGAGCGATATCGTCGTGCCCGCGCAGGGCACTGGCCACAGAAGCCGCCAGCTCTGGCAGGCTAGTACCGATGGCCACCACGGTCAGGCCAATAATCAGCTCGCTGATGCCCATCAGCGTGGCAATCTCAGTGGCTCCCCACACCAGAATCTGGGCGCTGATCAGTAGCAATACCAGACCGCCCACCAATTGCACGTAAGCCCGACCTTTGGGCATCGGTTCAATATCGTCCACTTCAGTCAGCGGCTCGTCAGGGTGTGTCTTTTGCCACTTAATCATCAGATACAGAGTGATTGCCATACCACAGAGCAGCACCAGACTCTCAGTCAGCCCCAGGTAATTGTTCATCAGACAGGCGCCCGCCACCAGTGTGACCAGCACCAGCCAGGGAATCTCTCTTTTGGCCAGGGCTGGTTTGACCGATACCGGCGCAATCAGGGCGGTAAGTCCCAGCACCATACCAATATTGACAATGTTGGAGCCAATGGCATTCCCCACCGCGATTTCGGTATACCCCTGAATGGCTGACATCAGGGAGACCAGAATTTCGGGTGCCGAGGTACCGATGGATACCACTGTCAGGCCGATCAGCATAGGGGAAATACCCCAGTTTTTGGCAGTGGCAGCGGCTCCGCCAACAAAACGGTCAGCACTCCAGGTCAGGAGGATAAAACCGACGACAATGGCCGCTGAAGCATAAAAAGCAGAAGTCATTCCGGAATGATTCTCAAAAATACAAGACAACAAGGACGGCAGTGTACGGAAAACCGGTCGGACAATGCAACCGCCTTCCACGTCGCATACGAAGCAGTAGTCCCATCACAGTCATTCGGAATGCCTCTCATTAAAAGACCGATTAAAAGACCCAGAGTAGTCAAGCCTGTACTTGTTGTACTCGATTGCCGGAAGAACTTGTTTTTGCTTGCATTGTCAAACAGTCAAAAACGGGGTTTAACTGTGATGGATGCTGTAATGGATGGAACAAACGCACAATATGCCGGAAGGTCCGGTATGGAAAAGTACGGCAGTGGAAAGTACGGCAGTGGGAAGTACGGCAATGGGAAGTACGCTGCGGATCACTGCGTTATTTGTCTGGACGATTTCTCGCAAAAACTCGATCACAAATCATCCGCTCTGGCATGCGGGCACGCCTTTGGTCGCTCATGTCTTATCAGGTGGGCAGAGCGTGACTCGCACTGCCCCATGTGTCGGCAATATTTTTCGCCAACCTCCGATGATAGCTTCGTCACTGTGCTGAAGAACGAATTCTGCAAGTACCTGGGTGAACGGAAAATTGAACTGCTTATGCCTTTTGTTACCACATTTTTCTTTGAACCCACCCTTAACAATCTGGCTATTGCGAATGCAACCACCGTCGTGGGCATTGGTATTATTGGCCAAGTTACCGTAAGGAGTATGGCAGCGGCCGAAAGACTGATAGCTGCCCATTTTGGTGGCACCCCCACGATCCCACAGCCCAGTTTGCGCGAGACATTGGCCACCTGCGTCATCAACTGCTCGGCGATTATCGCCGGTTTCACTTGTGCAAAACTGGGATTCAACTTTCGGGAAAGCTGACGTCATGGAATAGACGCTATGGAATGGATGGACGACTGTCCGTCAAACTTCATTAAAAGACACAGATCAGAGCCGGGAACAGAAGCCTGGGCAGTCAGACCATTCATCTTATTGCACCGAAAATTATTGCACCGAAAACTCATGCGCAGCACAAGCACCTATCGAAATGCCCCATGAAAGGGGTCATAATGGGCGAGTCTGAGGCATGGATCAGCAGTGTGATAACGATGAATCCAGTATCTTACCAGCACAATAAACACAAGAAGCATCATAAGAAGGACAGCCAAACGGATAATCTTGTCGAGATTCGAAATATGTCCTTTTATCGCGGCACTCGGGCAATTTTCGATAAGATCAACCTAGCCATTCCCCGAGGTAAAGTAGTCGGTATCATGGGCCCCTCAGGTACCGGCAAAACTACTCTACTGCGCCTGATAGCCCGCCAACTGCAACCTGATCAGGGCGTTATTTATGTGGACGGTCAGGATATGGCCACCCTGTCGCGTGACCAGCTATTCACCCAACGTCGTAAAATGGGCATGCTGTTTCAAAGCGGTGCGCTGTTCACCGACCTGAGCGTGTTTGAGAACGTTGCCTTTCCCCTGCGCATTCACACCCGGCTATCACAGCTGATGATCCGTGACATCGTGCTTATGAAACTCCAGGCAGTTGGACTGCGCGGTGCAGCATCGCTGATGCCCAGCGAATTGTCGGGCGGCATGAGCCGCAGGGTAGCGTTGGCCAGGGCGATCGCTCTTGATCCACAAATGGTGATGTACGACGAACCATTTGTTGGCCAGGACCCGATCGCCATGGGTGTGCTGGTGTCGTTGATTGGCCTGTTGAACAAGGCGCTGGGTATTACCAGTATTATTGTCTCCCACGATGTGCATGAAACGGCCAGCGTCGCCGACCTGCTCTACCTGTTGAGCGATGGCAAAGTGATCAGTAGTGGCTCTCCTCCCAAACTGCTTAATTCCAACGATCCTCGTGTGCGCCAGTTTATGCAGGGCCAACCGGACGGACCGGTGCCGTTCGACTATCCGGCACCTAATTACCGCGACCAGCTACTGAACCCGGAGGCGCAATGAGACTTGATGTTTTAGACCGGCTGGCACAGTTCGGCCGGTCAGGCCTGGGTTTTCTGCAATCACTGGGGCGCTCCGGAATCTTTCTCTTTCTCGCCATCTTCTCCCGGTCGGGCTTCAGCGGCCGGGGGACACTGCTAATGCAGCAACTCTATAATGTAGGTCTGTTGTCGTTAGTTATCGTGACTGTCTCCGGCCTGTTTATCGGTATGGTGCTTGGTTTGCAGGGTTACAGCATCCTGGTGCACTACGGCTCAGAGGGTGCCGTTGGTCAACTGGTCGCCCTGAGCCTGGTACGGGAACTGGGGCCGGTGGTGACTGCACTGTTGTTTGCTGGCCGGGCCGGTTCTGCCCTGAGTGCCGAAATCGGTCTGATGAAAGCCACAGAACAACTGTCCAGCATGGAAATGATGGGTGTTGATCCGTTAAAGCGGGTTATTGCGCCGCGCTTCTGGGCTGGCGTTATCTCCATGCCGCTACTGGCGGCCATTTTTAACGTGGTGGGCATTTTTGGCGGAGCCTTTGTCGGCATCGACTGGCTGGGCATTTACGCAGGTTCCTTCTGGAGCGGCATACAGCAATCAGTGGATTTTATCAACGACATTGGTAACGGCATGATAAAAAGCCTGGTGTTTGGCATTGTGGTTACCTGGATCGCGGTATTCCAGGGTTACGACGCCACCCCGACATCAGAAGGCATAAGTCGTGCAACCACCCGGACGGTGGTTTACTCGTCCCTGGCCGTGCTTGGACTGGATTTCATTTTGACCGCAGTGATGTTTAGCGGGTTTTAATACACAGGAGAGCTGCACATGCGCACACGCACGCTAGAGATCAGTGTCGGCGCCTTTATGCTGCTGGGGGTGCTGGCCCTGATAATAATGGCCATACAGGTAAGCGGACTCTCCCCGAAAAGTGCTGCCAGCACCTATGAGCTGCGAGCCTACTTCAATAATGTTGGTGCCCTGAGGCCACGCGCAAAAATAGCCATGGCTGGCGTCACCATTGGCCAGGTAAAGGCCGTGGAGCTGGACAAGGACACCTACACAGCCATGGTGGTTATGGCCATTGACCAGCAAGTAGACAACATCCCCATCGACAGTACGGCTTCGATTGTCACTGCCGGCTTACTGGGTGAGCAGTACATCAGCGTCAGTATTGGCGGCGATGAGGCGTACTTGCGCGACGGGGAACGCTTTGAAGATACGCAGTCAGCGCTGATTCTTGAGGAGCTGATCGGCAAGTTCCTGCTCGGCGCAGTCAACAAAGGCGAGTAGTCCGGGTTGAGCACTTTCCACGGGTTGTCTGTCATTGGGTTGCTGTCACAAAATGGCGGTAACGGTGACTTACTAGCGAAGGGAATGAATAATGACTCAGAGAAAAACAGTTACCACAATCCTGACGACGCTGTTATTGCAGTGGTCAATGATTGCCCTGGCCGCACAGAGTTTCCCGCCTCCGCAACAGGAGGTCGAGAGCATTACTCGCCAACTGCTGACCACATTCAAGAATAATGCCGAGCGCTACAGACAAAACGACACTGCCTTTTTACATGAAGTAGACCGGCAACTGTCGCCTGTGGTGGCGTTTGATGAAATTGCCCGCAGCGTTATGGGCCGCTATGCACGCACTGCCACTCCCAGTCAAATAGCACAATTCAGTAAAGTATTTAAAGACAGCCTGATCAGCTTCTATGGCAAGGCTCTGCTGGCACTTGATGATACACGAGTGTCCATTGAAAGAGTTGATCCTGTCCCAGAGTCTGTGTTGCGTGATTATCAAGCCGGCAAGTCTCGCCTGGTCCCGGTACACATGACCGCCAAAACCTCATCGAGTACCATAGCCATCACCTACTCCATGATCTTCGTGGATGGGCGCTGGAAACTACGCAACGTTATTGTCGATGGCATTAATGTCGGTATACAGTTTCGCAACCAGTTTGCTGAAGCCATGAACCGATACAACAACATTCAATACGTGATCGACCACTGGCCACAACTGATGCAAGGAGTCGCGGTGGATAAGCCAGGTAAAAGGTCATGAGTCTGACCGAGGTATCGCCGGGGCAGTTCCGGCTCAGCGGTGCCATCACTTTTGCCACCTCACCCGACGTGGGACTGCAGGGCTGTTCTCTCCTGCTGGCAACGACTGCTGCTGGCTGGAATATTGATCTGGCTGGCATCACCCGCGCTGATAGCTCGGCTTTGGCCGTCTGTCTCGCGTGGACTCGGTTGGCCATAGAAAACCAGAAGACCATTACTTTTGTCAAAGCGCCCGACGAGTTGGTGGCCCTGGCCCGCGTCTGCGATGTGGCGGAACTTCTCGGGATATCGTTGGCGCGGGAAAGCGCCCATACCCACGCCCATGAAAATACCTCCTGACTCACTTCTTTTGCCCACATACTACCGCTGTGCGCTCCCGCTGCTGAAGGTGATCTTGTCAGCCCGGCTAAGGATAGCCCGCACAAGAAACTGCAAAACAGTCAATTTGCTTTGTGTTATGATCTGCTCCCTGAAATCTGTTGTCAGTTCCCCCTGATAACGACCTGAGCCATATTGTTAACGTGGTAATAGAACTCGATGGCAAAAAACCCCATTTTTCGTGTGATCTTTCAGAACCAGGGTGAGGTATTTGAAATATACGCCCGTCAGATCTTCCAGAGTGAGCTCTGGGGCTTCATTGAGGTAGAGGAATTTGTCTTCGGTGAGCGCAGCCAGGTTGTGGTGGATCCGGGCGAAGAGAAACTCAAGGCTGCCTTTGAAGGGGTCAAGCGCAGCTATATTCCTCTAAATACCATCATACGTATTGATGAAGTTGAGAAAGAGGGAGCCAGTAAGGTTTTCAAAACCAAGGGTGATAACGTCAAGCCTTTTCCCACGGTACACCACCTGCCCTCCAGAGATTGATAACCGCCGATATTCTTACATGAAATGTGGGAATATCGGTGCACTCATCATGCCAGAAGCCATTATGCTGCTCCTGAATGCTGTTCCTGACGAGAAAGGTCTTTTTTACCTGACAATACGCAGCGTGGCTGGTTGCTCTTTGCCTGGTGGCAGCAACCAGTAAACAGTATCCAATCCTGTTCAGGCATTTGCTGTGAAAAATAACCTCATGCCGTATATACCCACAAATAATCCAGCAGCTTATCGGCTTGATTGGAACTTACCATGTGATTCTTGACTCCAAGGCTAAGTGCGGAATGAAATCAAAATAAACACGTTTTTAAAGATAGCGATATATGCACGCCGATGCGATTGATCTACCTTGCTCAAATATGCTTACGCAAATATAAAAGCAGCGGAGTCAGTTGCATTATCCATGCGACTGCATGGTAATGGAGTCTGCGCCGTAAATCTGTTGGTATTGCTGTTGGTATTATAAGGAGAACTCATTGAATTCCTTGCCAGTATCAAGTTGTGACAAGACCGGGGCAGCTGCTCCTTGTCACAATGAGTCGGAAAAGGACGGTGCCTCCGCCGCTGCCAGCTTGTGGGGTCGTGATATTACTGGCCTAGATACCGTTGATATACAACAGTTGGCTCGCAAAGCGCTTGATTGCGGTTTCAGTACCGTTCTGATGGAGTCCGACTGCCTGCCATCGAGAAAACTTCGCGGGCTGCCGGTCAATAGCGAAGTTCACAACCATCTGGAAAATACGCAAAAACTTGTGGCCGTTCTGTCACAGTTTGGCTGGTCTCATCCCTTTTACTCCAGGGAGGGTATGCTCGATTACGCAGCAGAAATTTACCGGGAGTTTGCAGCACAGATCACAGCGAGTATCAGCAACAGTAAAAAGTGTAATATCCTGATTTCACTAGTCCTTGCCTACCAATTTTCATTCCGTGCGTGTCCAGACAGTACCATTTTGCAAGCCGTAGCCAACATGGATGCGACATTTTTTAGCCAGTATCTGCGCAGTGTTGAACTCTACCGGCAAATGTCCACTCAGCCAGTCAGCACTATACAGACAGAACAGGTTCAAGAGTTGTACGAACTGGTTCAGGAAACAGAATTCTTCCCTGGTGCCTGGCTTCTGATCAGGCTGGCTTTGGATGATGAAAACCGCTATCTGTTTTCACCTTTTTTCCTGCCATCACTGCTGGCGCCTTTTCTGCGTCGAGCCGATGAATTGAATATGCTGATCAATGTATTCGCCGCAGCCGCGGAAGATACAGCAGTTTATTTCAACAAGCTGGATAAACTGATAGCATGCGTTGACTCCTTTGAGATCTCGCCAGTCCACGTATTTATGGCGCAAATAGCCGCAATACTCAACGATGTGCCGGTTACCAACAACAAGTGGCTCGAACAACACTCCAAAACACCCGAGTCGGTTCAGATGATAGTATTTGCTGAATGGTCGGATATTGTTAACTCACGCACAGTCGGGGGAAAGGATTATATCCGTAACCTCAATGCCCGCTGTTCATACGAAGATATAAATAGCATGATCACCCAGGCGGGCAAACAGTTTATCAGCAAGCGGCAGTTCAAGAGCATGCGCGGAGAATTATTTAAACAACATGATAAGGGAACAGCTGCCCGCAGGCATCGCCATATCCAGCTCCTGCAAGATCAGCGGGTTCAGGACTCACCTTGTCTTACAGGATTAATTCGACTGACGATAGGCTTGATGTACTGGTGCTCATCGAGTGTTGATCGCCGCCCCATGACCGCACTGGTTCACTTGGTTAATGCGGCTGAAACCGGGGCTTATCCTTTATTGCATAAAAATGCCGGTGATATCTACTTCGGTTTTGGGCTTTTTGCCAAGGCTCGGGAGCAGTACCGGCAGCTATACAGTCATGACGATTTGCCTGAGTCGCTAAAAAAACGACTAGAGTCGCTTATTGAAATCTGTGAACTGAATATTCCGACAGTCCCTGAGTCTGTGGACGATACATCAGCCCTCGAACAGCCCCAGGAAAAGGCAGGCAAAACACGATCTCGACAAAGAAAAAAGGCTAATAGAGCTATAGACGCCCTACCACAACAAAGTGCCAATGAAGCAGTGGCAACGGTGCCAACACTGAGTCCCGATGGATCACCGAAGAACAGCAGTGTGTTGCCGCCTGAAGATCTAGCGGCCAGCACATCTGGGCACAATCAGGATAATCAGAATCAGGATAATGATGAAAGAGAGACGCTGACGGCAGATCAGGTTCCGGTTGGCTTTACTACAGTTTCCTCTGCCAGGGCAAAGAAAACCCGGGATCTTGCCGCGTTCAGGCCGAAAAGCGGGAGTTTCAGCGACCATAATTGGCTGGTTCAGAAGTTTATTCGTCAGGTTAATGTCTATCGTGATGGGGCAGACCTTGCCGGAGAAAAAAAATGTATTGAACGCTGGTTGCAAGATGACCTGGTTTACGGGCGCATTTGCGAGGATGCCGCCTGGTTTTACCTGCGTCAATGCATCTCGCCGATCCAGATGGAGCCGGAAGTGCTGGAGTCCGACCTGCGGACCATGAAGCAGGATCAGGCTGTATCCAAAGAACATACACTCAATTTCGCCCTGGACTGGGTTGCCCGGGCCATGGCCTGTTATCTTGAATCACCCCTTGAGCGCCGAGTGCGCAGTGATCGGCTTAAAGAGGTGCTGATCAGCCTGCATGAGCGCTATCCTGATAAAAAACTGGATTATGAAGCTTGCAAGCGTCTGCGCTCTGGGTGCTCTGGTTTTGGGCATATTTTTTCGGAGTGGAGCGCCCTGGTTCGAAACCACAAGATGAAAGAGCTGCACGTGGAGAAAAGCCACAAGTTTTTTGCCTTAAAACGGATAGCGGACCCACTTTATTACCAAACGAGCGACCAACAGGAGAACCATCAAAAGGCAGACGCACCTGAGGCAGGTTTTTTTGGTGAGCGCAAAGTGATAGCGCAGACTCCGTAGCCCGGTCAGGGGTGGGAGTAGAAGCCAGCAGTCCTGCTATACATAAATCACCTCGACACCACTTTGACGCATCAACGCCATCGCCTCCCCTGGTGCCTCACGGTCAGTTATCAAGATGGCGATATCACTCATCTTGTCGGCAATTTTAGCCGCATGAATTTGTCCAAACTTGCTGGAATCGGTAATAACGATATTGCGCTGGCATTTGTTGATGATGTGATTGGCAATATCGGCGCGCATCATATCCCGGCTGGTAAAACCAGAGTGGGCATCAAAACCATCAATACCCAAAAAGGCAGTACTAAAGTGCAGATGATCCAGACACAATTTAGTCAGTGGTCCCACCAGGCTCTCGCCCTGATGTTGAAAAACACCGCCTAGCAGGATGATGTTGGCTGCCGTATTGCGAATATGGTGAGCAATATACGACGATGCTGTAATGATGGTGACATCACCGCGCTGTGCCAGCACTTTGGCCAGCAAGGTGTTGGCACTACCCCCCTCGATTAACACAGACTCCTGCGGCTTAACCAGTTCAGCAGCCCGGTTTGCCAATGCCTGTTTAACCTCGTAGCGTACCTCAAGGCGGCTATCAATATCATCGCTGGTTACGGCCACGGCAGCACCGTGTACCCGCTTGAGATAACCTTCCTCTTCCAGGTGGTTCAGGTCATGACGAATGGTGACACCAGAAACTCCGGTCAGTTCCGCCAGCTGCGATACCGGAATGCGTCTGTGACTGTTAACAATATCCAATATCTTCAGCTGTCGGGCTTTCACAGAGTCTCCGGATTAACAAGGACAAACAACGGCTGAAAGTAACCTTCAGCCGCTGGCGCGTCAATAGAGCTGTAATGGATTACAGTTCGTGCTCTGTGCGAGCAATAATGTCGTCCTGGGCGTCCGGAGATAACGCAGTGAAGAAGGCTGAATAGCCAGCAACACGCACCACCAGGTCACGATAATCCTCTGGGCGCGCTTTGGCTGCCAGCAACGTCTCCCTGGAGACAATGTTGTACTGTACATGCCACGCCTTGTGATGATTAAAGAAAGTCCGGATCAGCATGGAGAGCTTTTGCTTATCCGCCTCGGAAGCAACCGCAGCCGGTGAGAGTTTCTGATTCAACAGCACACCACCGAGAATTTTGTCCGTTTGCAACTTGGCCACTGAGTTATAGACGGCAGTCGGTCCAAGACGGTCAGAGCCGGAGGATGGGCTGGCACCTTCGGCCAGTGGGGTTTTTGCCTTGCGACCATCGGGAGTGGCCATGGTTGCTGCGCCAAAGGGCACGTTGGCAGAGATGCTGGAGGTGCCGGCATAGTAGCCACCGCCGATAGGACCACGACCGTGGCGTGTATTGACGAACTGGTCGAGCTCATCAATGTAGACCTGGTAAGCCTCGGCCAGCAACTGATCCACGGCATCATCATCATTGCCGTATTTGGGGGCAAAATTAATCAGTCGTTGTCGTAATTGCTCGTTTTCATCACCGGAAAAGTCTTCTGCCAGAGCCTTGGCCAGCTGCGGCTGACTGATTTGCGGATCGTCAAACAACAGATGTTTAATGGCCGATAGGCTATTGCCCAGGTTGGCAATACCCACCTGCAAACCAGAAATCCAGTCGTATTTAGCGCCACCTTCCTTAATCGTTTTGCCACGTGCAAGACAACTGTCCACTAATGTCGAGCAGAGAATATCTTGCGCCTGATGCTCCAATACGCTGTCAACCACGGTATCAATCTCAACGGATTTACGGGTGTAATAGCGAATTTGCTCTGCCCAGGCCGCCTGCACTTCAGCAAAGCTGGTAAAGTTGCCCTCGGCCAGCGACTTGTCGTGGGGTAAAAACGCCTTACCACTGGTGGCATCGATACCTTTATTAAGCGCCGCCAGCAGGATACGAGCAAAGTTGGTGAAGCTCATACCGGTGCAGCGATAGCCCCATTTACCGGGAACTGCCGTTTCGATGCAGCCAATGGATGCATAGTCGTAAGCATCCTCCCGGGTTACGCCCAGCTTGATGAACTCGGGGATAACAATCTCATCGTTATTGAAGGCGGGCATGCCAAAGCCACATTTGATCACGTCAATACAGGCCAGCAAGAACGATTGGTCCAGGTTGGCGTGATAACGTACGCTGAGGTTCGGCTGCGTGGAACGTAGCTGACCGCAGGATTCCAGGACTGCCCAGGATAATGGGTTGACAGCGTCGTGTGCTACGCCATCGGCGTCAAGCCTTTGGCCGCCAATACAGACGTTTTGATAGAGGGGCGAACCGGCAGAGGCCTTGGAGTGAGCGCCGGAGCGGATTTTGTTGACTTCCAGCAGTTTCAGCCAGCAGCTTTGCAGCAATTCGATGGCGAATTCTTTACTGATGGCCTGACTGTCCAGATCACGCAGATAGTATTCCAGCAGGTATTGATCCAGACGACCCAGCGATACCGAGTGACCATTAGATTCAATCTGCAACAGCAACTGAATGAAGTAAGACAGTTGCAGTGCCTGCCAGAAGGTTTCTGGTTTATGGTGAGCAATAAAGCGACAGTTGTTGGCGATCTGTTCCAGCTCTTGTCGGCGAGCCGGTCGAGTTTCTGCTGCGGCCATATCTGCTGCCAGTCTGGCGAAAGCGTGGATATGCTCTTGTACGGCGTGTAAAACAATATCTACGGCTTTATAAAACTGCTCTTTTTTCAACCCTTCGTAGGTAGCTACGTCATTATTACGACGATGGCCATCTACTTCAGCAATCAGACCATCCAGGCCCAGGGTCAGTAGTTTTTCATTATCAATGGCCAAGTGGGCATCGCCGGAGGTCATGTTGCCTTCGGCCTTGATAATGGCGCTTTCTATAATTGCACTTTGCTCATCGGTAAACAGGCCAAAACAACGATCCTGAACGGTTTTGTTACGCCAGTACGGCGTCAGTGTATGGATGATCTTTTTATCCGCTTCAGTAACGGCAAAACCAGCGCCCGGACGGTCGGCCAGTTCGTCAATTTCAGCCTCAATCCAGCGCACAGTGTATTCGGGAAAGATAGGTGCGGCTCGCACCTTGCTGGCCTGATTACCCACGATCAACTCATCGTGCTTGATCCAGATGGTGCGGGTCCGCAAGTGTTCTTGCAGCGCCAGTGCTCGCTGGATGATGACTGGCTTATCTTCGTTGGCCTGGTAAACGCGGGTATAGGCCTCAGCCCGTTCGGTGCATACCGGCGGTGTAACAATATTGATCAGCGCAGACTTATGAGCAGCAATACGTTCGGCAAGATAGTTAAGGTTCATGGTTATCCCCCAATCATGGTGGTGATGTTGGCGAATTGTTGCGCGTAGGTTTGCGCATCTTTAAGCAGTTGTGGGTTGTTGAGCGGCTGCGGGGAGCCTTGATACTCAACTCCCATCAGCTGGTATTTGCCCATACCCAGAATGTGATAAGGCAGCAGGTGCAGCTCCTGGCAGTGTTCCAGGCCAGCGGCAAAATCGATAATGGCCTGCAGTTCTGCCAGCGTGTCGTTAAAACCGGGCACCACGGGGACTCGCAGGATAATCCGCTGGGCGACAGTGTCCAGCTGTTTCAGGTTCTCTTTGATAAGCGACAATGAGCCTTTAGTCCAGGCCTTGAACTTGGCATCATCAGTGTGCTTGAGATCCACCAGCCAGGTATCAACAAATGGTGCTGCACTGGCAACGTGCTTCCAGGGTACATGCATGCAGGACTCAATAGCACTGGAGACACCAGACGCCTGCAAACGTCGGGCCAGATTAGTCACCAGTACCGGCTGTGTCAGCGGCTCACCGCCGGAAAACGTCACACCGCCCTGGCTCTGATCGTAGAAGGGTTTATCTCGCAGTAACTGACTGAACAACTCATCTTCGTGGGCTGGCTCCCCACACACGGTCAAGGCCTCGGTTGGGCACACCCCGCGCAGCGATTCGATATCGCCGGTTTTCACCGCCTGACGATCAATAGCAATAATGTCGTCTTTCTTGCTGATGCGATCACAGACTTTGGTACATTGCTGACACCCGGACAAGCATAGTTGCTTATCGAACAACAGGGTTGGTTTTTTCGACAGGCTCTCCGGGTTCTGACACCAGCTACAGGCCAAAGTGCAGCCTTTGAGAAAAAGGATTGAGCGTATACCATCACCGTCGTGAGTTGAGAATCGCTGGATATTGAAATACATGGGCATGACCCGCTGATCGACCTGTCGAATGAAATACTAATACTTTCAAATGAAAGTTTTTTTGACAATAATCAATATCCGATGTAGTTGTTGGGTATACAGTCATCAAGCATACCGTTGTTCAGTATGTCGTTAGTGAAAAACCCCCACCCGGAAAGACCAAAATGATCGAATTTTATCTGGATACCGCAGATTCCATGCAAGCGGCGCGGTTTAATCAGTGTTTTCCCCTCAGGGGCATAACCACCAACCCAAGCATTCTTGCCAGCAGTGGCAAAGGGCTGCAGGAGACGCTGGCCCGGATGAGCGATGTGCTCGATGGAACGCCACGATTCCATGCCCAGGTAGTAAGCCAGACCACTGAACAGATGTTGGCTGAGGCCCGGAAGATGGTTGAGTTACCCTATGATATGGTGGTAAAAGTGCCAGCCACGGAACCGGGGCTGGCGGCCATCCGGCAAATGAAAAGAGAGGGAATGACAGTACTGGCAACAGCGATTTACTGCGTTCAGCAAGGCATTATGGCTGCCCTGTGCGGTGCCGATTACTTGGCTCCCTACGTCAACCGCATTGATGCTTTAAACGGCAGTGGTGTGGCTGTGGTGGCCGATATTCAACTGTTGCTGGAAAAAAACCAGTTACCCAGCAAGGTGTTGGCAGCCAGTTTCAAAAATACCCAACAGGTGATGGATGTTATGAAGCTCGGTATTGGTGCCATAACCATTCCGGTAGACATTGCTGCACAAATGCTGTCACACCCGGCCATCGAGCCAGCGGTGCAACAATTCAGCAACGACTGGCAAGGACAGTTCGGCGACAAACTTTCATTTGAAAGTTAATTGCCTGACCAGCTGCCAGCAGTGACCATTCCCAGCCTCAGCACAGGATTCATTCACTCAACGATGATGTGATATGGTAGCCGCGGCCCATAAAAGCGAATTATGAGCAAGATAAATTAGTTAGGCACTACTGTTATCGGGCTGTCTGGACGTATGTGTGCCCGAACGTAACCGGAGCGTTGCATGAGTGAAGTACTGGAAGAGTTGGTCAATCTACTGCAGTTGGAACCCATTGAAGACCGGATCTTCCGTGGGCAGAGTCAGGAGCTGGGCTGGGGACGGGTCTTTGGTGGTCAGGTGCTCGGCCAGGCTTTATCGGCAGCCAGGCAAACTGTCGAACCTGAGCGTCATGTGCACTCCTTCCACAGTTATTTTCTGCGCGAAGGTGACAGCAGCAAGCCCATTATTTACACAGTGGACTGTATTCGCGACGGCAAAAGCTTTAATACTCGCCGAGTCGTCGCCGTGCAAAATGGGCGGCCGGTTTTTAATCTCTCGGCTTCATTCCATGTGGACGAAAGCGGCTTTGAGCACCAGGACCAGATGCCAGTCGTGATTCCGGTCGATGACGCGCTGAGTGAAACCGCCCTGATCAAAAAACACCGCGACCTGATCCCCAAGCCCTTGCAAAAACGATTGCTCCAGGATACGCCAATCGAGATCCGTTTTGCTGACCCTGCCGACCCACTGGCGGAAGCCAGCCGACCGCCAAACCACAAGGTATGGATAAAAAGCAACGGCAAATTGCCCGATAATCCTGGTGTGCACAAGTACTTGCTGGCTTATGCCTCTGACTTTCAGTTTTTGACCTGCAGCCTCTACCCTCACGGCGCAGCCAGCCTGCAAAAACCCATGCTGATCGCTAGCCTGGACCATGCCATGTGGTTCCATCGCCCATTTCGTATGGATGACTGGCTACTGTACTGCGTCGAGAGCACCACCGCCAGCGGTGCCAGGGCGTTGGTCCGCGGGCAAGTGTTTAACCAGTCGGGTGAGCTGGTGGCATCCACCATGCAGGAAGGTCTCATCAGGCAGCTGCAACACCAAAACCGCGCCAAATAAGCGAACAAAGGCACCCAACTGCAACCGTCAACTGCACACCCTGTTATTCATCCAGGGCAAATATTCGTTTGGCGTTGGCGGTAGTGGTTGCTGCCACTTCCTCTCCGCACACGCCCAGTGCTATCCCCACAGCGTGACAGACATAGGGAAGGTTGGCTGGCACATTTGGTTTCTTGCCCGAGCGCGACGCAGTTTTGGGCTGTTGCTCCGCTGGCATCACCAGGTAGGGACGCAAATAGGGCGCATCGGTTTCGATCATCAAGCGCTCGCGTAACGCTTCCCAGCCGACGCTTCTTAGAGCATCAAGCAAATCGCCATTGCGCTTGTCAGCAATCCATCCGGTAATACCAATGGAGCACCCTAAATCCAGGTAGTCTTGCAGTTGTGTGCGATTACCGGAAAAGCAGTGGACACAGGCCATCTCTGGCACTGGCAGCTTGGTGATGAACCTGCGCAGAATGGCAACAAAATCATCATGAGCGTCGCGCTCATGGAGAAACACCGGCTTACCCAATTCCACCGCCAGTCCCAACTGATCCCGAAAAACTGTCCGCTGCACCTCTCGGCTGGCAGCGTGCTTGTAGTGATAGTCCAGACCACACTCTCCTATTGCCACACAACAACCGCTATCGTCTCTAAGCAAGAGATTCCGAAGCACCCGTATGCCACCCTCATCCTCATAGAATCTGGCCGCATGCGGATGACAGCCGGCAGTATAATACAATGCACACGGTGCTGATCTCCCTCTGACACCGCTAAGGCCAGTGGAGACCTGCGGTCTACTGATTTCCCGCATTTTATCTGCTATTTGCACTGATGCTTTGACCGAAGTACCAGTAATAATGATACCGCCTACCCCACATCGGGCTGCTTCATCAATAACGGTGGAAAAATCGGGGAAATGCCAGTCACCGATAAGATTGGCACCAATATCTACCAGTGAAGTTGAATATTTTGGCAGCGCAGGTAAAGGTTCAAAGTCCACCACTTCCTTTTTTTCCTGCCTACCCTTGCACCATGCTTCAGATACTGAAGCTGCGCTATCCTGACCGCGTAGCGACCGTAGGCTCACACCTTGCCACTCTCGCACGCCACTCACCGCCGCCCCCTGAAACCGGGTGGCGCAAGGCGGGTGATCCGAAACCGACTTGCCCGAATAGTTGGGACGACTGGTCTTGCGCCTGCGTGTCTTGGTACGGTCAACCGTTTGCCACTCATCCTCGACCGGCTTGGGAGAAAAATCTGACTTATCCGTACTGGTAGGTAACATGGTAGCCCCCTGTGTAAATCTGAAACCCTCTCTACCAAAACACGCTGACAGGCACGGTTATTTATAGCCAACTTACCAGCACCGACAAGACTATTTACGGACAGGACTATTTGTAGAGGAACCCTGCACAAATCTGCCCTGTCCCAGCAAGTCGGCTGGGACAGAGTAGCAAGGATCAGTAGAAATGCCAGCTGCAAAAAGCGACATCCCTCTGCAGGTTGCTCATCATTCATCTCTACCCAAACCGACAAAGGTCACTTTGCTGCGTTATGCGCTTTGGGTGCAATGCATCAGTTATTGGTGGAGAATTCCGTAGGATTCGTTAAATCCTCTCAAAGAACAACAACGGTTTGTGTCATCGTCAATCTGTGGGTTTACACTGAGTCAATCATATTGCAATTTGCATTTTCCGGTCACTGACATGGAGTTAACCGACATTGAAAATAACATTGCCAGGCAGAGCAGCTTTACTATCCATTGTCGTTTTTCTCGCTGGTTGCAATGATTTTCGTGCAACCAGCCAAGCGCTTCCCGAACACCTCGAGGCGGCCAAAACTCGAGCCATGGCATTGTGTTCAGGCTGTCACGGGCCAGCCGGGATTGGTACAGCCCCCTATAACCCCAACCTGGCCTGCCAGAAAAAAGAGTATATGGTGAAGCAGCTCAACTACTACCGCGACGGTTCCAGAACCACTCACCAGCCCATGAGCAACATCGCCAGGTTACTCAGTGAGGACGAGGTTGAGAACATCAGCGAATGGTATTCAATCACAGGGTGTCCGTGAATCACCACCAACTGAACAGCAGCGAAAAACTCTACGTGCACTCTGGCTCAAGCTGGACTGGGCATTGGTACTCCACTGAGCCCAGAGGCTTCATTGGTCTCTCTGATGTGTAATAAGGTAATGGCCCGCTGTTAAACTTAACATCCTTGAACTTGACGACCACCGGTGTTTTGGAGCTCATATCGCTGATGCCAAAAGTGGCATAATAATTACCACCACCACGCTCAGGTCTATTGTTAGCGCCGATATGCAGAGCGGTATTTACGACATTTTGGTCATCAACCCAAACTTTAACTCGTCCGTCTGTTACATTTGCTCCAGAGTAGTCACTAAAATTAATCTCATACACTACATTCACCCAATCCTGGGAAAAAATAAAGCCAATAGGTTCATGATGGAGATAACTTACGCTGGTTTTGCCATCACAACATTTCGCCTTATTTAATGGTGTCCATTTTTTACCTGCAAAGGGAATCAAACAACTATTTTCAGTGGCAAAAAGGCTATTATCAGATCGACCCATAATCGCTAGGTAAGCGGTGCCTCTATCACTTTTCTGCACCATACTGATGGAAAATGGAGCTGGTCCTTCCGGCTCAAAACGCATTCCATCTGCAACCAGGGATTCATAGCTATTGCCTGAAGACTCCGGCGATAACTGATGGTTTTTATCAGTACTATCACGATATAACAACCGGTCAGGCATGCTACGAATATTAAAAATTGTTGCCGGGCCACTCTGATCAATGCGAATTTTCATTGATCCGGAAACTGTGTTGGAAGAGACGGCCTGAGGGCAATTATTAAGATACATACCGGAGGCTTGCAAAAAATCTTTGCTATCAATGGGTGCAGATTTGGCTGTATGAAAACAGTTGGTCAGCTCCGCACGCCCAGTACTTCTGCCCCGATGATTCGGAGCACCATGTTCAGTGCTTATACATTTGCTGTCTCCCTCTTTTCGGGTACCATCATTACCTATGACTGGAGGGGGAGTACCACATTTGTTTTGCAGATTCAGAGGATCATTAGACTGCACTCCTGGCAACACAAAACGGTACCTCGCATCTTTATTTTTACCTTCAGGGATTTTTCTTTCTGCTACGGCATCACTGGCATCAAAATTTCCGGTAGCCCTGGCAAATTTTCCATCGGTTGTTACCTCATTTTCAGTCAATGGACGGTTAAGATTTTTGGGCTCACCTAACTTGGCAACTGGCTGCCACTTATTCGGATCACCTTGAGGAATACTTTCTTGTGCTTTATCACCCTGTAAACTTCGACTATCGTCGTGCTGCAAAGACTGGATAATTCGCTGCAGCGCAGACTCGCCACCATCACGGGCAATTCCCGCCAGCATCTGTGTCTGGGATCCCCCATCTGCCAAAGGCAGTCCACTCATGTGCGTTAATTCCGAACTGTTTCCCACGGTTCCGTTTGATTGCAACAAAGATCCTGTGGTTGGTAAAGATTTCCCATCAGCAGCAATACTTCGATCCAGCAACAATGCAGCCGACAAGACTTTACCCGGCATTCCGGTCATGTAATAGAGAGGATTTGGCATATTTTGCAAGGCTGATGACAACTGCTGAAAACCCTGCTGTAACAAGCTGTCAGTTGTTACGATGCTTCGACCGTTTGACTCACCCTGAACCGGATGACAGCCAGCGCCTTGCTGATTCAATAAAACCTGATTGACAGGTATCTGTCCGCTATTTGATATCATACAAAACAACCTCGTTTGTAAAGTTAAAATAAGCGAAACTCCATTTCATGCAACACTCTACTAATAGGAAAATGCTCAGCAGAGTCAGCCAACCTGATTACCCTGACCGTCCACCTGTCAAAAGCACACAAGACACCTAATTCATGACTCTTATTTCAGAGCACTTAATTCATGGCACTTAATTCATAGTCGATGGCAGGAAATCAAGCGGTGGAAGTATGACCCAAAATAAACAATAGATACTTAAAAATCAGTTATTGATTAAGACAAAATAATGATTAAGCAATTTATTTTTATCTAACATCAGATATTTATGGTCGGGCAATGTAAATTTTCATCATACTTGCGCCAATGATTATTTATAAAATATTTGTTTTGGCGCTAATAACCGAATGGCGTTTATGTACCCAAAAAGTAGTGGCAGAAGATAAGTCGTATTTAAAATTCATAAATGACGCAGACCGAGAGCTGCACATTTTTTCTCTTCGGCATTTTGGTCATGTTTCAAATAATGAGTTGCGACAGACGACAGACTACTTGGGACATTCAGGCATCATCCGATCAAGCAAGCGCGTCCAGATGGCGTAGCCGGAAGAACTGAGGTGAATGCCGTCACTGACAAACAACTTACTCACCGGACTGCCCGAATCATCGAGAAATTCCTGATCAGTGTTGAGATAAAGCAGATTATCCCGCGCACTGGCGTAATTCCTGACCATCTGGTTCACCGTGACTGCCTCCGGCCAGGAGGACATTCTGGCAGGCGTAGGCGTGATAGCAATATAAATCAGGCAGGTTTCGGGCAGGTGCTGGGCAATCCCATCGGCAATCTGACGAAAAGAATGGAATATTTCTGCAGCACTGACGGGTGGCGCCACCGCTACATCGTTGGCACCGGCAAACAGGACAATTCGGGGTGGAGCGTAAGAATAAACCATGCTCTCCAGCGCTTGGGCGATTCCAGCCAAGGTAGCACCGCTGAATCCCCGTTGGATAACTTTCATAGGAGCCATATCGGTCGCCAATGTATCCCATAATAGAATGCTGGAGCTACCGATAAACAGGCTGGCATCGGCAGAAAAACCATTTTGCCGATCGTGGTCGAGATACTTGAGCACTTCATCAGGACTGATGCCTGCCACGCGCTGTGGCTGGAGCAGAACCAAAAAGAGCATCGGTAAACCCCATTTGGCATGGCATAGCAAACGCTGCAACTGTCGGCTCAACAGACCTTGCCCCATCGTTATGATTTTCGCTGTTTGGCAGTGACCACGCCAAAACGCAGTGACCATTTTTTCATAAACATAAACTGGCCAAATTTCAGCTGAGCCTTTAATACGTCATGAATAACTCCTTTTTTATTCATGTAGTTACCAGTGACGTCCACAGTCTCATTAACCAAATCGCCGTCGTACCAGGTGCCGAACAGCCGATCCCATAAGGGGGTAATATGGCCAAAGTTTTTGTCCCAGTGCGGCTCCTCACAGGAGTGGTGGATACGGTGGCCAACAGGGGAAATCAGCACGTACTTGCCGATCCAGCCCCAATCCCAGTCCACCATGGAGTGTTGCAACTTGCCCTGGATAGAGATCAGCACCTTGATCAGAATCAGGGTTTCGATATCCATTCCCACCAGCGACAGCGGAAAGTAGACAAACAACGAACCAAGAGCCAAATCCAGCGGGTGGGAGCGAGCCACGGTAATGACATTAAACTCCGTGGCCGAATGGTGCATTTTATGCACCTGCCACCACCAGGAGATGCGGTGACCAAGACGGTGGCGCCAATAATGGAGAAAATCATCCAGCACCAGAAAGAAGAAAAACTGCACTATTGGCGAATCAAACTGAATCCGAAAATCAAATGCGGCATAAGTCATCTGAATCTTCGGCATAAAATAGAGCAGGCCGCAGCTGAGCACGATGGAAATCAACTGCATCAATCGGGTTGTGCTGAGCAGATAAAGCACCCAGTCAGTTCGGGCTGAATAGGAAGGCTTTAGCAGTCGACGCAGGGCGCTGCGCTCGTACCCCAGTGCGTAACAATCAATGGCCAGGGCAATCACTGTGGCCAACAGCAGATAAACCAGTGCACCAGACAACAGCAAATCAAGGTGCACATGCAGGTAGTTAGTCAGTTTATCCCCAATAAACGTCGGCAGCTCAGACCACTGATCGGGTAAAATATCCATTTACTACCCCTTGTTATTTGTTTTTTTTCCATTAAACAGCCATCGAGCTGCCGAGAATTTCTCTACCACGCCAAAGTGAAATCCGGTGGTGATCAACAGCGTTAGCACCGTCACCAGGGCAAATTTAATGATCGGTGAGACAGCCCATGGTATTAACAACAGCCCAAAACCAATGATCAGAATGTGATGAAAGAGATAAATGGTGTAGCAGGATTTGGATAATCCCTCGATCCAGCGGCTCGGTTTGTTAAAAAATCGCTGGAAGAAGCGCCAGACCAGGAAAATCAGAATAACTGACAACAAATTCTGCGCGTAAATCTCCACAATTCGTCCAGCCAGTGACTGGGTACCGAACACGCTTAGCAGCCCCCAACACAACAGGACAATCACCATGGCCAGACGGTTGTAGCGACCAACTACCGATTGCAGCATGCCTTCATGGCGGCGCAGCAACACGCCAAAGGCAAAGTAATAGGCGTAAAAAAACAGGTCAACAGCCCAGAAGCCATAAAAGTTGCGCTGAAACAGACCGGGCAGAGCACTGGCAGCGGCTTTTACTGCCACAAAATAGACCGGGAACAGCAGTATGACCCAAACCTTGTGCGCGCGAAAATAGTCTGCCGCACGATCAGTGGTTGAAACCGGCGATCGGTCCACGATCGGCATAATCAAGCCGAGCAAGATGATGTAAAGCAGGAGAAAAACCAGAAACCAGAGATGGGATATCCAGGCGCCGCTGAACAGGTAACCATCCACAAATGATTGCCCATTGAATATCGACGACTCGCCATAATACAACAAACCGCCCTGGAGGGAGTTGACTACCAGACCAATGATCAGTACTGGAATGATGATCTGGCGCAGACGGTACGTAAAATACTTTTTCACGCCGTAGCGCTGGTAAATAAACAGGGAAAAATAGCCAGACAAAATAAAGAAAGCTGGCATGCGAAACAGATGAATAAAGTGGGTCAGATAATTAAAAACCACGTGCTGCTCGGGGTCTGAAATCATCCAGCTACCATCAACGTGGTAGATATTCGCAGCGTGCAGAAAAATCCCCATAATGATCAGAACACTGCGAAGAGAGTCCATGTAATAAATTCGCATAACAACGCACCCGACCCAGGCCAATATTTAAATGAATGTCGGGTTTAGCAGTTGTTTCTTTAACGGCAGGAAACGAAGTGGTTTTCAAGGGAAAATGCGTCAAAAACAGAAGTACAAGGAGAGTTTTTCAGCAAACAAGCAAGAGTAACAACCTTGCTGGAAAACACCGAACTTGAATTACGAAAACTCTGGAATTATCCGCAATTGTATACGTACATCAACAAATAAAAACCATAGCTTTATTGCGCCACACTACGTGCCTATTCAATATCTACACAGTACGGTACAAATCAATGGTGGGTTCAATAAAAAGAAACATCAGGCTTGACGGAGACCTGGTAGTACCTGTCCGTGAACCGCACACAGCATTGGCGCAAATAAGATATTGGACACAGTTCGGGGCGGTTTGTGAAGAAAACCCAAGCCTTACGGTTTCAGAGGCCAAAACTGTTTTTTGAACAGAACTAATCCGTAAAACTTGGAGAGAATCCGGAATGTTTCCCAAATTACCCCTCCCATCTTTGCGCGCCATGTTAAACCCCAATCCTCCGCCCAGATTGCCAACTTCTCTAAGAGCAAGAAGTGTACCCTCAATACTCCGTGGGCCGACAACGTCAGATAGCAGCCAAACTGGCGCAGCAGGAACAGGCGTTAGTGGCAGGCCGGGAATTATCAGAGGATTGGCTGGAGCGAGAGGAGCGCACTCGCCCTTAGTATCGTCGCCGCTACGCGGTGTCGGAGCATCGGGCTCTGACGAGCATGGCTTCTTAACGACCCATGCCAGGAGGGTCATTGTCAGGGGATCGGAACCTCAACCAGCGCCACCTACTGCGCCTCCGGCAAGAACAAAGCCACCGCTTCCGCCCAAACCACACCCTGCTGTCAGTGCCAGAGTTATGCCAGGTCGTCGAATTGGCGCTGTGGCAGCATCGGCCCCTGACGAGCATGGCTTCTTAACGACCCATGCCAGAAGAGTCATGATCAGGGGAGCTGACCCTCAACCAGCACCACCTACTCCACCTCCGGCAAGAACCAAGCCACCGATTGCGCCCAAACCTGTGTTTATTCCAAAGCCCCAGCCGGCAACCGCGTCTGGCGGCACAGCGAAGACAGGGGCGCGAGGCGGTGCAACAAGTAGAACTTTGTTATCAGACGATCAGGGCTTCCAAACAGTTCAGGCACACAGGGTAGATGTTATCCCGGAACCAGAACCCGTAGCTGCTCGAATAATGCCTTCCAGACTCGTCAGACCGCAACGTGCGCAAGTTGCTTCCCTGCCTTCAGTTGAAGGACCTGCCACAGTCATTACTAATTTGGACGATTCCACGACACCGGGGGACTCCCCCGGTGCAACTGCACCTCTGCCTGGATCACCCACGCCGCCAATTGCCGATACACAAATGGCTATTGGAGTCAGAACAAGAAGTCCTCTTGTAAGTCGCGTTTTAAGCGCTGTGGAGCGTTTTATGGCGAGTGGTTGGCCTAGACAATCGGTCTCGTACTATAACCCGGACAATTTACGATTTGCAGTTTTACAAGCAAGCGGTGGTGTACGTTTACAGTTTCAGAGTGCTGCTTTAGGTTATGATGCTACGATCCATGTAGATTATCGCGACAGAGTTTCATTGTCTGGTGGCGACTTACCAGGTTTGTACCCATTCACAGTTTTCTTCCCAAGTCCAGAAAGGGCTGCTGAGTTTGCAGCCGAGATTGAATCTTGCGCTTTGGCAGATCGTCAATATATTACCAGACATGCAGAGTTACTCGGTGCTGTTAGTGATCAGACCCCCGGAGCAACACCTGTAGTTTTCTTTATGCAGCTAGACGATGATTCATTCTTCAGACAACAACAATGTCCAGGCGTAACTTTATCTGGTGCAGACGTAAATGACTTGCGTGAAGGACTTAGAGAGATGTTTGAGCGAGCACATATAGCGCACTCCGACTCATCATCGGGTGACGCTTTAAGTCTACTGGGATTCACCGTGTGGGACACACCTACTATTCCTCAGATACACAGCGCATATCGACGACAATCCAAGCGTTATCATCCAGATAAAGGTGGAGATCCTATGGCTTTTATAGTGTTCACCCAGGCATATGAAAAATTACTTAAGCAACATGCGAAAAAATGATCGACTTTAGCAAAATCGTCGTAAACCGCCGCCTTTTTTATGCTCTGAGGTGCTCGGATGCTGCGGGTACGATAGGACGGCGAGTGTCACATTTGCGCATTCGCAACCACTATATATGCATATGCCAGATATGCCAGTAACGCCTGTTCAATTGATTATGTGCAGCAAAGTGAACTACTCGCCCCTAAAGAACGGATTTGCGCTTCAATCGTGATCAAAGGCTACTTCAGTTCCAATATCTGCGTTTCAATTTTTCTTTTCCAGATTTGTGGCCCACTCAGGTGGACAGACTCGCCACGAGAATCCACCGCCACAGTAACGGGCATATCGACTACCTCAAACTCGTAGATGGCTTCCATTCCGAGGTCGGCAAACGCCACCACTTCGGCCTTTTTCACCGCCTGCGACACCAGATAGGCAGCGCCCCCCACAGCAATCAGGTAGGCGGACTCATTATCCTTGATGGCCTCAATGGCCTCAGGACCGCGCTCACCCTTACCGATCGTACCGGCCAGTCCAGCGTTCTCCAGCAAGGTGCGGGTAAACTTGTCCATGCGCGTCGCCGTGGTCGGACCAGCCGGACCAACGGCTTCATCCCGCACTGGGTCCACCGGGCCAACGTAGTAAATAAACCGCCCTTTCAGATCCACCGGCAACTCTTCACCCCGGCTTAGCATGTCCACCATACGCTTGTGGGCAGCATCACGCCCCGTGAGGATTTTGCCAGATAACAACAACGTATCGCCTGGCTGCCAGCTTTTGATCTCATCGTGGGTCAGGCTATTCATGTTGACGCGGCGCGCGCTCTCGCCCATATCCAGAGTGACCTGTGGATAAGCGTCCATATCCGGCGCCTGTTGCGAAACGGGACCGCTGCCATCGAGAATAAAGTGAGCGTGACGAGTGGCGGCGCAGTTAGGAATAATGGCCACCGGCAATGAAGCGGCGTGCGTCGGGTAATCCTTGATCTTGACGTCCAGCACTGTGGTCAAACCACCAAGTCCCTGGGCACCAATGCCCAAACGGTTGACCTCATCAAAAATTTCCAAGCGCAGCTCTTCCAGCCGATTCTGCGCGCCGCGCTCGCGCAGCTCATGAATATCAATGGGCGCCATCAGGGCTTCTTTAGCCATCAGCATGGCTTTTTCTGCCGTGCCGCCAATGCCGATACCCAACATACCCGGCGGACACCAGCCGGCTCCCATGGTTGGCACCGTTTTTTTCACCCACTCAACGATGTTGTCCGATGGATTAAGCATGGCCATTTTTGCTTTGTTTTCAGAGCCGCCCCCTTTGGCCGTCAGCGCGATTTCCACTGTGTCGCCGGGAACCAGAGTCATGTGGATAACGGCCGGAGTATTATCGCCGGTATTAGTGCGAGTGCCGGCAGGGTCGGCCAGCACCGAGGCACGCAAAATGTTATCGGGATAGGTGTAGGCGCGGCGCACACCTTCATTGATCAGATCTTCCAGGGAACGGTTGCTGTCAAAGCGCACGTTCATGCCCACACGGACGAACACCGTTACAATCCCGGTATCCTGACAGATTGGCCGTTTTCCCAGGGCGCACATTCGTGAGTTCACCAGAATCTGCGCTATGGCATCCTTGGCTGCCCTTGATTCTTCCTTCAAATAAGCCTGGTAAACCGCATCAACAAAATCGATGGGGTGATAGTAGGAGATAAACTGTAAGGCGTCGGCAACACTGGTAATAACATCGTCTTCACGTATAACAACACTCATTGGTTTTTTCTTCCTGTACCCTAAGATCTTATATTCCAACCAACACAGTATGGGCCAAGTGGTGTGGCACTTGTTATCGGGCGGGATTATATCAGCGCCCGATGTTATTAACATCGCCTTTCAGCAAAGTTTTATCTGATAAGAACAAATAGTTACACTGGTCAAAATTGCCCTGACCAGTACAGCAGACTAACCTCCCGAGGGCTTTTACGTGCCAATGATTCAGTTCCAGAGAAGCGCTTATTTGCTTGACGACGGCGAAAACCTGCTTGATGGGCTGCTGCGCCGCAATGCCAAAATACCCTATTCCTGCCGCGCTGGCGTTTGTCGCTCCTGTTTGCTCAGGGTGACAACTAATGCTCCATTGGCTGGCGAAAATCTCATTCTTGCCTGCCAAACCACTGTAGTCACTCCATTAACCCTGACTCTGCCTTATCGGGATGAAGTCTCGGGTATCATTACGGCACTGACACGTCACACGACCACAGAAATCACGATCGAAATAACCACCCGCCTGCCATTAGCCATCAGCGTGGGCGAAATTGTCACTCTGGTATCTGGTGAAAGCCTTGAGGAGAGCTTTGCGGTGCTCACCTATGATGAAAACCGGCAAACGCTGGAGTGTGCCGTCCCCCGGATTGCCGGTGGCAGCGCATTCAATGCCTGGGTGCATGCCAGCGCAGCGGTGGGTGATGGGCTGTTGGTCATTAAAGCACGCTAGCCAACCTCGTCTATCCGCCACCCCGGTACGTATATAAATCAGACAATTCTGTCGATGAATGCTCTACAGGCGCGGCACAGCGCGTTATAGTGATACTGGTTGAAAAAAAAGCACCAGATCTGTGTCGTTCGACCCCGGGCTAATGGGCTAAAGAGGTGAGATATGGGAATGAGAGAGAGTATCTTCAGGAAACTGGACGAATCTTTGCAGAATGACTTTATCGCAGTTACGGATGAGAGCCATCTGCACAACACACCACCGGGCACAGAATCCCACTTCAAAGTGATAATTGTCAGCGAGGCATTTCAAGGCAAAATGCCTGTCAAACGGCATCAGCTGGTTTACGCGTTGCTGGCTAGTGAACTGCGTGAGCAGATTCATGCGCTGGCACTGCATACCTATACCGCCGAGGAGTGGCAGGCGAGAGCCCAACATGCTCCGCCAACTCCCGATTGTCGCGGCGGTAGTAACAGGTAGCGCTGGTAACAGGCTGGTAACAGATAGCAGCTGCCATCGCACCTTGCGTCTAGTCTTGCTCTTTTTAGTCTTGCTCTTTTAGCACCCGGCGATATGCCGTGTATTGATTGCCAAACGTATCCCGCGCATCCCGGCGCAGTGCCGGCGCCATATGCAACAGGTAATGATCCAGGGCGCTTTGCCCGACAATCCGGTAGCGGATGGAAAAACCGGTTGAATATGGCCTGGCAGTGAGCTGTTCATCCACCACCAGATCCAGCATCTCAGCACCAAGAAAACCCTCGCTTTGCAACACCGCTGCCACATGGGGCTGCAACCATGCCTTGAACGGTTCAACAATGGCGTCATCCACCAGACAGTTGACTTCGTAGATAATCATCAACCTCTCCCCCTGCTGCTACCGTTGTGATGAGAGTGGAATTTGATAATAGCGGATAAATATCGGTCAAACCTTACGAACAATGTTCAAGCCGTGGCGCACCGGTAGCAAAACACTTTCAAGATTGGGATGCTGATGGATATAGCGATTCAGATCAGCAATCACTTGATCCCGCTCTTCCTGCGGATCAAGCACCCGGCCTTTCCACAGCGCATCGTCGATCACCACCAGGCCATTAGGGCTTAACATAGGCAGCACCAGTTCCAGGTAGTCGCGGTATTTTTTCTTGTCTGCGTCAATAAACACCAGGTCCAGCGGTGTGCTGATTTCATCGCGCAGTTGGGCAATGGTGTCCAGTGCCCGACCGAACAGCACATTGATTTTGTGACCATGAGGGGAGCGAGCAAAAAACTCCTGCCCAATGGCAATGGAGCGAGGATTGGTTTCACAGGCGTAAACCACGCCATCATCCGGTAACCCTTCTGCCATGGAAAGCGCGGCATAACCGGTAAACATACCGATCTCCAGCACGGTTTTGCTACCGCTGACCTTGATCAGCATTTTCAGCGTCTGGCCCACCAAAGGTCCAGAAAGGTTAACCGGATAACGGGTTCTGTCCACCGTGGCCCGGGCCAGCTCAGCCAGGATTGCCGACTCACCGGAGGTCATGTCCTGGCAATACGTTTCAATTGCTGGATCAACCATCGAATCCATGCACTGTTTGTTCATAAACGCTTTTCGAAGGGATGCGGACACTCACCATTCGATGAGGCCACAGGTTGTAGAAGGACTGCGAGAGCGCTGGGTCAAACCCAGGCACTCTCCTTTTTACGCACTTTCAACATCGGTAGAATCAGACCCAGCAAAATACCCAGCACAATAGTGCCGCCGCCAAACAGATACCAGCGCAAGCTGGTGTCTTTGATCAACTGGCGATTTTCCACTTCCAGCACCTGCAACTGTTTTTTCAGCTGCTCATTTTCCGCCACCAGTTGTTGATTGCGTCGTTCAATGGCCAGCGGCTCGGCAGAAATATCGACGAGACGTTTCATCTCCACCTGCTGCTGTTGCCAGCGGTCTTCCGCGTTGGCCAACTCGCTGGTCACCTCGCGCAGCTGACCATCACGCTCGCTGAGTGTTTTTTCCAGCTTCCGGTTATTTGCCTCTACCTGGCGCGCTCGCTCCAGAGCGGCTGGCAGTTGGCGGGAAGCGGGCGGATCGTCCATCAGATACTGTGTCGGGATAAAACCTTCCTGTTCACCGCTCAGCACCCGACTGAATCCATTACCGGCGTCATCTTCCAGCACCACCAGTGCCGTGCCCGTTTTCAGCCCGCGATGGATAATCCGGTACTCATTGCCAGGCCCGGTACGCAACGGCACATAATTGGTGTCGGTAATGTACCGCGTCTGCGCTGCAACCTGCCCGGCCATCAACAGGCCTAGCAGTGCCGTTAGCCATTTTTTATGATCTTTCACTAGTATCACAATCTCAAATCAGGGCAGAACTTTTTTAAAGGGTTTGACAATAACCTGTCGATAAACACCGGCCGCAACGTAGGGGTCAGCATCTGCCCAGGCCTGAGCCTCCACCAGACTGGGAAACTCCGCTACCACCAGGCTACCGGTAAATCCGGCTTCTCCGGGATCATTGCTGTCGATGGCCGGGCAAGGTCCAGCCATAACGAGCCGTCCTTCATCTTGCAACTGGTGCAACCTGGCCAAGTGAGCCGACCGGGCCTCCATGCGCAGAGGCAGACTGTTGTCAACGTCCTCACTAAACACCGCATAAAGCATCTACTACTTCTCCTCGGTCTGAATGTGTCTTGAAATGACCAGAAACTGACCAATAACAAACAAAAATGTCAGAATCAGGCTGCCAAACACTTTAAAATCCACCCAAATATCATGGAAGGTGAAAGCCACAAAAAGGTTTGCTCCTCCCAGCAGCGTGAAGAATATGACCCAGCTGATGTTCATCTTCAACCAGACGCTGTTGGGCAAACTCATGGCGTGTCCCATCATTCTTTCCGGCAGGGTTTTATCACCAATAAACTGACTGGCCAGGAACGCCACAGCAAAAATCCAGTTAACGATGGGTGCCTTCCACTTCAAAAATGCCTCATCATGGAAAAACAGCGTCATCCCCCCGAACAGCATCACCGCCACCAGAGTAATGAGCTGGCTTTTTTCCAACTGGCGGTTTTTCAGGTACATTCCGCCATACACGACGATGGACACCGCCATCAAAACCAGGGTTGCGCTGAACGGGCCGCCAATTTCATACTGGCTGGAGCCCAGGCTGATCATGCGCGGGTCCATTTTATAGACGACAAAGAACAGAATTAACGGGATAAAGTCAATTAATTGCTTCATATCAGGCCGATCAAAGTGAAAACCAGGCGACAGCTCGACAAGGGAGCTGGACCTTCCATGGGAAACCGTGAGGCTGTTGCTGAGTTACTGCCAACCACATACCGGATCCGGAATCATCAACAACCTTTGGCTAGTAACGATTCGAGAGTTTGAGCCTGCCGACAATAACAGTCAAACTACATGATAAACTAATTGCTTTTATGGGTAAGAGACAATTTTGACCGTCATTGATTTACACAGCCACACCACTGCCTCCGATGGTACGCTGGACCCTCTTGAGCTCTGCCTGAGAGCGCAAGAGCGCAACGTCCACACCCTGGCCATCACCGATCACGACACGGTCGCTGCCCACCATTTTTTGCAACAACATACGACACAACTTGACTTGCAACTGATTACCGGCATTGAACTGTCTACCACGTGGTCCGGGGCTGAAATCCATATCGTCGGCCTTGACTTTCCGCTCAACCACAACGACCTGGCCCTGATCGTCAAAGCGCAAAGTGATGCCAGGCGTCAGCGTTCACTGCACATTGCCGAGCGCCTGACGCGCCGGTTGCCACAATGGCAAGGTGAGCAGATTTTCCAGCAGGTGCTCGACAGCGCCATCGCTCAGCAAAAAAACAGCCCCTACGGCTTTGCCTTGCAACCGGATGAGGTGCAGCTTGGGCGTCCGCACTTTGCCCGCTGGCTTATCAGCCAGCAGTGCTGCCAGGATATGGAAAGCGCTTTTCGCAAATACCTTGATAACAGCAAGATTGGCAACCTCAAAGCCTTCTGGCCGAAAATGAGCCAGGGTGTCGCCTGGGTCAGGGCACTCGGTGGCATCGCCGTACTGGCTCACCCCGCTAAATACCGCATGACCACCACCAAACTGCGGGCACTGATTAAAGACTTTAAACTGGCCGGCGGACACGCCATGGAAATTCAGGGCGTTAACCACCCCCACAGCCAAATTCAACAAATGGCAGACTACTGTCGTGAATTTAACCTGATGGCATCACAAGGGAGCGACTTTCATAACCCAAACTACCCGTGGGTGGACATTGGTCGTCTACCACCGTCGTTACCAACGGGGCTGACGCCAGTCTGGAGTCAGTTCAAGTGACGCGCCCAGCCCTGTCGCTTCCGCAGACTATAAAGACGACGGTTTATGACAATTCTGGCAAACACTTCTCTGCGGCTGGTGGCAGTGCTATGATTCGCTGTCGCCTGAGGTATTGCAGTGCTCCTGTGTCGGGGCATTGTTAACCGGGAATATTGTCAGCAACCAATACTTTCCCCCAGGAAAACCTGACCTCTGTGCCTTGGACGACTACAAAGAGTGTGACTTCAGGACGATGCACAATCGGTTTTAGTAACTGGTTGCGCCGCCCTACCCCCCCCAAACTATGGCTGACAAAGCCAGATAATACCCATGCCCAAGGGCAAATCACACCGACGACCGCCATGAGCCAGTTTTTCCAAATTCACCCTGACAATCCCCAGCCACGGTTAATCCGTCAGGCTGTTGATATTATTCGTAACGGTGGTGTTATTGCCTACCCCACCGATTCCGCCTACGCCCTGGGCTGTCATATGGGCGATAAAAAAGCGATAGAGAAAATCTGCCAAATCCGCAAACTGAATGAGCACCACAACTTCACCCTGATTTGTCGCGATCTTTCTGAGCTGGCGGTCTATGCCCAAGTGGACAACAGCCAGTACCGAATGCTGAAAAAACACACGCCCGGTCCCTATACGTTTATTTTGAAAGGTTCGCGGGAAGTACCGCGGCGACTGATGCACGCCAAGCGCAAAACCATCGGCATCCGGGTGCCCCAATGCGCCATTGTCGATGCTCTGCTGGCTGAGCTTGGCGCGCCAATTATGAGTTCCACCCTAATCCTGCCGGGCGAAGAATTACCCATGACCGATCCTTACGACATTCGTACGACACTGGAATACCATGTCGATCTGGTTATTGATGGCGGTTACCGGGGTATGGAGGCAACGACGGTGGTCAGTTTGCTGGAGGATACGCCGCAGGTTCTACGAGTTGGCAAGGGTGATCCGACACCCTTTCAGACCAGTTAATCCCTCTACGCGCCCATAGCGTCCACTCCTATGGGCCCCCTGCATTGACACAGCCCCCCGAACACCGCAATTCACTCCAATAACCGCTGCAACAAATATTCCCTGGCACCTAACACCATCTTGAAACGATCATCGCAACCACCGCACTTATCCGGATGAACCATCAGGGATATTTTTTTGAATTTTGAAAGCAAGTAAAAACAAACAGACAGAGGTTGGTCGGTTTTCTGGTCTCGTTTTTTGCCGCCCAAAAAGCCAAATCTGACCAAATATCTGAGTGCCCATCCAAGAATCTGGTAGACTCCTTGCGTCCGCTTTTGGCATAGACCCACCCGATCGGATTGAGAACAGCGTGCACCCCATAAGACCATCGACTTCCGCAGCACCGCCAGTGGCAGCAACAGCATCTACACCTTCGATCACGGTGTCACGGGGAGGGTCAAGTGCTTCCATTGCTACATCAGGTGCTTCTCAGGCAGAGCGTCTGAGGCTGAACAACCCCCCACGAATCACACCCTGGCAGCAAATGAGAGCCGCTTTAAGTCGCCTATGCTGTACCCCTATCACCTCTGTTGAGAGGTCGGTAACAGAGCCAGAGATGTTGAGGTACGGTGCCCATGAGTTTCCTCTGTTGCAGTGCCGGTCAAAGATTGCCAGGCTCAATGAGCGTTATGATTGCCTGGCGCACTACCTCCACGATCGAAGACAGCAGGGGTATCGCACGCCACTGACGATTGATGAAAAGTTCTTTTTGGTGGACGATAATGGGAGGGGCACAGCTGTATGCGTGAATGTATTTTCCGAGTTCAAGCCCGATTGCCGGGACCTGCTCTCTCTAGCATTGCAAGCTCACGGATATGCTAGTGAGATGAATGCCCTAGACAGGCAGAGGAACGACGCAAACTCAAGGCAGCCAGATCACACTGGTATCCCGGAACCTGCCAGAGCCATAGTTGCCCAATATTTTAACACTGGCAACACTCCCAGCAGCTCCAATGTGCGATGAACACCGTTCAGAAATTACGCCAAGTTTGTGTCAGGGAAATCTGCACACTCACTTCATAAAATCGTCTGCCATTACCACAAGGAGATTTACTCGTGGCCACGCAGTCATACCTTTCCTTCGATTTCAATAACTTCACTGAAGATGGCCTCAAGGACATTACCAAAGAGTTCAAGCGCAAAACCATCGGTATCCAGGTGCCCCAATGCGCCATTGTCGACGCTCTGCTGGCCGAGCTTGGCGCGCCAATTATGAGTTCCACCCTAATCCTGCCGGGCGAAGAATTACCCATGACCGATCCTTACGACATTCGTACGACACTGGAATACCATGTCGATCTGGTTATTGATGGCGGTTACCGGGGTATGGAGGCAACGACGGTGGTCAGTCTGCTGGAGGATACGCCGCAGGTTCTACGGGTTGGCAAGGGTGATCCGACACCCTTTCAGACCAGTTAATCCCTCTACGTGCCCACAGCGTCCACTCCTATGGGCCCCCTGCATTGACACAGCCCCCCCGAACACCGCAATTCACTCCAATAACCGCTGCAACAAATATTCCCTGGCACCTAACACCATCTTGAAACGATCATCGCGACCGCCACACTTATCCGGATGAACCAGCAAGGATATTTTTTTGAATTTTGAATTAATGCGTTGACGTATTTCTGCCTGACTCATGCCGGCAAAAATATCTCTGGAATCCGCCACCGTGAAGTCCAACAACCTCAAGTTATCAATAACACCGGTACAAAATTTTGCCCACCTCTCGCCGCGCAACCGACTAAAATGGCCAACTGTCGGCAGGTAACTATTCAATCCTCTGTTCGATCCTCTGCTCAATCCGCTGTTGTTGTCAGGCGCGACACCGTCAGTTGGCACGCGAGTTCGCTCCTCTCGCGGATGCTGCTGGCTATACGTCGCTTGCGAACTTTGCAAACCACGAATAACTCTGTTTAACAGATATATCGTCCCCACTACCGCGCCCACACCTATGGCAGCTGCCACAAACGGGAATCCCGTTCGCTTGGTCACGCCACCGCGAAAATCCCCCTCTCGTGAATCATCTTGTTCACCATAAGCACTGCCAGTACCAGCGCTCGCCATACCGGGAGCTGATACGAAACCAGAATGCATACCACTCCTCCCATTGGTCTCAAGCAAAACCGTATTTACCGATCAGAATCATACGGCCTGAACCAGTAATCATCGCGAATGGTTGCATGGTAGCCCTGTTATCCAGTTTCGCCAGTTGTCAGCGCCAGGTCTGCCCGGTTGATTTGCTGGCAATCACAAACTATCCGAACGGAACTTTTTAAGCTCACAGTAATCAACAAAATACACCCTACCAACGACGTTTTTTGCGCGTTCGCTTGTTTGACATCAATGGTCAAACAGGTGGCTATCGACGCCAGCCAGGAGGGATCGGTATATGTCAGTGCGCCAACCACTCTTGATTTTTCTGCTCATCGGTTCAGCAGCAGCGAATGCCTTGCACGATGACAATTACACGTTCGTTCGCACCGGTTTTGGTTTTAATAACCGGGTTCCCGGAGAACAGAAGATTGATGGTGCCAGCTGGTTTGTTCATGGTGCCTATCAGGTTCCTGCCATGCCGTTCGTTATCAATGCTGGCTACGCTTTCGGCCGTGTTGACAAGGGCGAAATCAAGAGCGTTACCGGCGCGCAAAGCGTAGAGATTGACGGCAGTAGCTATTATGCCGGTGCTGGCGTGGTGCTGCGGCCTTCTGAGCGTGTGCACATGATTCCGTCGTTCACCGTCGGCCGGGTACGCAACTGCATGGTGGCGGACGCGCTGGCAGCAACAAATAAATCTACAGCGCTTGCCAGCTCGCTCGTGTTTCGTTACCAGCCTTATGATGGACTCTGGCTGAATGCGGGTTATGTCCAGCAGTACTACCTCGGTCATGGTGACCAGGGAGGTCGTCCCGGTTACCTGACTGGCGGAAGCGAATACCAGGTGAACGAACTTTGGGGTTTGGGCGTAAACTACCGAGGCAATGCTGATCGGTACGCCACCCGGTTGTACCTCAAGTTCTTTTTATAGGCTCCCGCGTGCTGCACTTTTTCGTTTGCGGTAACCGATCTTTGGCTGCCCTTTCTTCTGGCCTTTCCTCGGAAACGGTGGCTGATTGCCGACTGTGGAAAGTCCGGCCACTGCGTGCAGACCTTCTTTCGTGGTTTGTTCCAGCAAAACACGTAACTCGTGGTCGAGCCTGCCCATAAAACTGCTATAGCTGCCCTTGCGCGCGACAATATCAGTCAGCGATGCTTCCCACTGCGCTGTCATATCAGGTGTTGTCATTTTTTCAGGCAGCGCATTAATCAGTGCTCGTCCCGTGGCCGAGGCGTGAATGTTACGCCCCTTACGCTCAAGAAACTGACGTTTGAACAGCAATTCAATAATGCTGGCGCGGGTTGCCTCGGTACCCAGACCATCCGTTTCCCGAAGTATTTTGCGGATATCTTTATCCTGAACAAACCTGGCAATACCGGTCATCGCCGAGAGCAGCGTCGCGTCATTAAATGGCTTGGGTGGCTGCGTCTGTTTCTCTTGCAGTTCAGCTTCCGGACAATCCACCACATCGCCGACACTCAACTCTGGCAGCCAGGTGCTCTCATCACCATCCGGTTGGTTTTTATCAGGATTGATCAGTGCCTTCCATCCTTGGACCACTGTCTGTCGGCTACTGGCACGGAACAACCCTTTTTCCAACTCAACATCAATCACTCGTTTTCTGAAAGTGTGATCAGGATAAAACTGCACCACGTACTGCCTGGCAATCAGCTCATACAGTTTCCGCTGGATTTCTGGCAGACGCGCTAAATCCGTACGCAGCGAGGTGGGAATAATGGCGTGATGCGCCCCAACCTTCTTGTCATTCCAGGCATTGGTGCGTCTTTCAGGTATGGCCTGGTCAATCGCTTTGCCCAAGGCCACACTGTTGTGCCGAATGGAGGCCAGTACCTCTGGCGCCTGGGTAAAATGCTCTACGGGCAAATAGCGACAATCAGAGCGTGGATAAGTAATCAGCTTCTGCTCATAAAGATGTTGGCAGCCATCAAGCACTTTACTGGCATCCATGCCCAGTTGCCTGGCGGCATCAATTTGCAGAGCCGACAAAGAATACGGCAGTGGTGGTGTTTCTTTGCCGCGTTTATCGTCAACTCGCTTCACCGTGCCCTGCTTACCGGTGATTCGGTCAACCACATTCTGGGCCAAACGACGATCCAGAACACGCCCTTCCTCATCCTGCCATTTTTGACAGGCTTCGCTGGGAATCCACTTGGCCCGAAAACGCTCATCCCTGGCCGTCACCAGTGTGGCAAACACCTCGAAATAGGGTTTCGGTTGGAAATTGTCAATATCAGCATCGCGCCGGGCCACCAGCCCAAGAATTGGTGTCTGTACCCGGCCAATAGAGAGCAAGCCAGCGAAACCGACCGTGCGCCCCAACAAAGTGCACGCTCTGGTCAGGTTAATGCCGTAGAGCCAGTCCGCCCGGGAACGGGCCAGAGCAGAAACAGCCAACGGCACAAATTCCTGGTTGGAGCGCATTCGCTCCAAAGCGCGGGTAACCGCAGTGGGATTCAAATCACTGATTAATAGACGACGAACTTCTTTTTTTCGCGTGGCCGAGAGTTTGAGATAGTCCAGCACTTCGTCCACCAGCAACTGCCCTTCCCGATCCGGGTCACCGGCATGGACAACAATGTCGGCACGTTTTAGCAGTTTGCCAATAACCTGCAGTTGTGCACGTACGCCCTTGCGCGGTTTCAGCCGCCACTGCTGCGGTACGATGGGCAGATGTTCCAGCTTCCAGGTTTTGTAGGCCGGATCATAGGCATCTGGCTCTTCCTGCTCCAGCAAGTGCCCGATACACCAAGTCACAACATCGCCAGAAGCTGACTCAATGTAGCCTTCGTGCCGTTTTAGCGGTTTTTTCAGGACGTCGGCAATGGCGCGCCCCAAACTAGGCTTTTCGGCGATAAACAATCGCATGCAAAACAATCCGGCAGACAGTGGTTAAAATACTGTTTTTTTATACAGCAAATATAACCATTTGGCGAGGGCTGCCGGATTTTCTTATTACCAGGTGTTCGCTACCAGCCAATATGTTCGCTACCAGCCAATATATAAACGGCTACTATTGTTTTTCCATAGACTTGTGGAAAGTGGTTTTTGTAGTTGAGTAGCCGGTTGCTCCTCGGCGAAGCCAGGATCATGCTCAGCGTCCTCTTCGGATAGCTCCCGATCCAGCTGGACAGCATTCGCATCCGTAGCGTGGGGCTGTTCGACAACGACAGAATCCGCCTTACCGCCGGTTAAACTCCAGGGTCTCTCATAAATCGTCACCCGGTTTTTTTCTGCCGGTTTTAAAGTCTTTGCCTCATCTGACGGAGCAGTAACGAACTGACCATTAGGCATCTGTCTAGGCTGGTCATAATCATGCGAATGTAACGATTCAGATTTTAAACGCCCTGGCTCTAAAAGCTCTGTTTTTTTCCCAGGAGCTGACCCGTTGCTCGTAATACTCCTGCGACTTTCTTCTTTATCAATATCTTCGTTGGCGGGTTCTTCATCTTCGGCAGAAAGCTCTTCGGTGACAACGGTATCTCCAAAAGATGGCGATGACGGCTGAGCAGGATACGACTTATTCTGGTTATTCTGGTTTTTGGCTGGATGCAAAAGCTCTGGTTTTCTCTCAGCCCTGACTCCATTGTTGTTCACGATATCAACATCAACGCTATTTTCTTCCTCGCGGACGTCTTCTTCAGCAAGCTCCTCAATAACAGCAATATCGGCAACAGACGACGATGACAACTGCGAACCGTACAAACTATCCTCAGCTGCGAGCGGATCAGCAGTGCGCTTAAGCACATTATCGATCACTTCATCAGGCACCGTGGGCCGGCTTATCTCCAACTCGGTAACCAGCAACCCAGGGAGTTGCTGCGCAGCTTGAGCGACCTGCAAATAGTGGGTCAGATAATCCAGCAAATGCTGTTTCAACTGGTCATCTTTTTCCAGGAAGACCTCTTCTGCGGTCATATCAGCACACCAATCGGTAAGCCCTTGCTGCACAGGCTTTTCAATCAACGGGGAGACAAAATCGCCCCCAAAAAGGTTCACCAGCGCCCATATGCCACCCTCAAGCACCCGATAAGCAACGGTAATTTCGCCAAAATCAACATCGATGCCGTCCGTCGTCAGACATGGGACGCGTCTGATCACGGCTTTTTCTGGCAAAATACTGACAATCAAAGCTTCATCCGAAGGCCAGACGGGGTAGACACCTGCAGTATAAACACCGTCGTATAATTGATCACCGTTCTTGAAAATACCAACATTCCCCTCAGGAATTTCATACAAAAGAGGAATGAAGTAGCCAGACGCCGCTGGTTTGCCAGTGGCGAGAATCAGGAACAGGAAGCCCGACAATACAATTGCTACTGGTCTTTTGCTCACAAACAGACTCCTGACGATTGCGCGGCCCGTCGATTCTGGTGACAAGCTTGCCACCTCAGTCTCAAAGGTAGTCTGTATGGAAAAATGCAGGAAATTTTTTGCACCCGTGGTTAACAGGTATGGTTTCGCGGTGTCAGCGACAAGACCAGATCAACCGACCTAGCGCATGTTCTGGAGGCAAAAAAAGAAGCTTTTATGCATATATTATAAAGGTATAAAGGGTGATCAATTTACCGATCACCCATGAGTTTTCGCCGTAAACCAAACCAACTATCAGGCGCATCACTGCTCCGCGGCTTCCCGGGCGGCGTCTTTGCTTTCCCGAATGGCTTCAATGGCCGCTTCCTGAACCTCTTCAATAGCTTTTACCGCATGGTCACCCGCCATCTCGATCAGTTCATTGGGATCGGTGGTGGTGCGAACTTCCTCAATGGCGGCCTTGGCCTGTTCAGCCAACTCACCCGCTTCACCGGAAACAGCCTGCTGGATTTGCTCAATGGCGTTGCTCAGCGCTACTTTCACGCCCTCTATCGCCTCGTTGACTTCGCCTTCCTGCTCAACGCAGCCCGACAACAGAAGCACGGCTGCAAGGGGAATACCGATACGTTTCAACATAATCAATCTCTTTTCTCTTTCCATCCTGGCTTGTTTATTTCCTCATAAGAGGAATGGCTTGAGTTTACCCTTGAAGCACCGCACGGGAAATAACGGAACAACGCAGCGCCCGAGGCGAGACATCCCTATTTTGCCGCTCAAAAGCATTCCTCAGATTCAGCGCAGCCGGAACGTTTTTCTTATTGGCATGCCCAAGCTATCGGATGTTTTTGCCAGCGCCGGATGGCACTTTCAACCTTAGTCCGACCCATCTGTCGCGGTCATAAACACTTCACACCATTCAACGAATTCTGGCAGGTATGATAATCTCAACAAACTGTCTCCTATCGGTTGCCACCCATGGAATCTCTCGACTACCTGAAAAAGCTGACCTGCGACCGTCCTGAGCCAACAGGTCACTCCAGAGATCTCATCGCTGAGACTGAAAGCAACCGGGGTCGTGTCATCCAGTCAGCCGCTTTGCGTCGACTGCAGCAAAAAACCCAAGTTTATCCCCTGGAAACCAATGCCTCAGTGCGTAGCCGCCTGACGCACTCACTGGAGGTTCAACAGACAGGGCGTTACCTGGCCAAAACCATTCTTGATCAACTTAAACACACTGACGCTTATGTAAAGATGGGTCTGGAAGGCATTGATACGGCATTTACCAACCTGGTGGAAATGTCTTGCCTGTTGCACGACGTGGGTAATCCACCGTTTGGTCATTTTGGCGAAGCCGCTTTCAGTCGCTGGATGCAGAACCACGGCCGCGCCTGTCATGACAAAGCCATGGCAAGACAAGGCAAAAACGGGCACTCTCCCCTGTTTCATGATGTGCTGTTGCCCGATTTATCGGTATTTGAAGGGAATGCCCAGGGCCTACGTATTATTCATACGCTGCAAACGCTTAACCTGACCTGGTCACAACTGGCTGCCACTATCAAATACACACGCGCGCCCTACCAGAGCATTCAGCCTGGTTTTGACTACCGACAAAAGAAGCCCGGTTTCTACTATTCCGAGCAATCCTTGATTCACGATATCTGGAAAAATCTTGATATAAAAGAAAACTGTCGTTTTCCTCTGGTCTACATTATGGAAGCGGCTGACGACATATCTTATTGCATTGCTGACCTGGAAGATGCCATAGACAAAGGCATCCTGTCGTTCAGGGGGCTGAGCTTCTGGTTGCGAGAGGTCTGGCAGGAGTGTGGCGACGGCAGTAATTATCTGCCTGATATTATTCACCGGGCGGAGCATATTGCCCAGGACAATCCGCAAACTTTTATTCGTCATTTGCGCTCTCACCTGTTCAAAGACCTGGTCAACTACGCTGCCAAGCGTTACTTGCAAAAACATGCCGACGTCTTTCACGGTACGCTGGACCAACCACTTATTGATGGCGGCTCACATCAGCATCTGGCGCTGAAAACCCTGAAAACCGTAGCCATACGTCATGTGTTCAATAGCCAGGAGAAAGAAACACCTGAACTACGGGGCTATGCGGCCCTGGTGGGATTGCTGGATATCTACCGGCCCATACTGGAGTTGCCCAGGACGGTGTTCGCCAACCTGGAGCATCTTGATGGTAGTGAATACTTTATCGAACACCGACTCAATCATCGACTATCCCGCAAGTACAAAGCCGCCTATTTGCGCGCGGTGAGTCAGTTGAGCCAGAAAAATCTTACCTTGGCAGAGGAGAACGACCTGGAGTGGTACTACCGAACCCGGTTGATCCTTGATTACATCAGCGGCATGACGGACCACTTTGTGCTAACCGAATATCAAAGCCTGTCGGCCATCTGATCCTGATCGACAAAAGCAGAAGATTCAGGAGGTGTTAGACTTGCGTGGCCGTCTAAACCAGTGAGTGCGCTTATGACCCGTTTTCACCGTCTGCAACCACTGCGCCCCAGAAGTTTCGAAATATTTCTGGCTATATTGATAACCTATATCGTAGATCAACTTTAATTGATCAGGTTTCACCATAAAGGTGCCGCACTGTTCAATACCTTCTGGCACCAGTGATACCTCAGGCAAATGGATATTGGTGTTTTGTCGGGCAGAGCTGAAAATCTGGAACACCCGGTCAAGCACATCAAAGGTGTTGGCAAAGTGCTCGCTTGGCCTGACAGTGATCGGAGAAAGATGCATGCCGATATGGTGGCGACACTGATGGTAGATCAGGTCAGACGGGTAGTTATTGGTGATGCCGCCATCAACATAAACGGTGTCCTGCCAGTTTACCGGGGTAAACATACCCGGATAAGCACCTGAGGCGGTCAACGCATGAATCAATGGCCCGCTGTTAAATACCACTTGCTGCGCCCGGTTCAAATCGGTAGCTACAACGTAAAGGGGCTTGTGCAGGGACTCGAAGCTGTCTTCAGGAAAATAAGGTTCGAAGTTTTTGGCCATTTTGCCCGAGTCGATCAATCCAAGTGCATTGAAGGAGAGATTTTTCAGGCTGAACATGCGGGTTGAGACAAAAAAGTCCAGTATCGTCTCCGGGGCATGCCCCGCACAGTGCATGGCACCGATAGTAGCGCCACCGCTAGTGCCGGAAACAACATCTGGCTCCACGCCTTGCTCTTTAAGGTATTGCAGCAACCCGATCTGAGCCATGCATTTTGCGCCACCGCCCGATAGTGTCAGGCCTAACCGGTATGGTTTGCTTTTAAACAACTCAACGGTAAACATGCTCATGGGAAAGTCGTCGTGGAAAAACGTGAAAACGGTTCAGACCACCTGGGAAAGCATCACATGACGTCAGCTTCGTGCTATTGACGATCAACAGCTATTATGACATGGAGTCCGAGCGCTATAGATGTGAGTCCCGAATTATGCCATACGACGATAAGTTTTTAACGAATCCCACGTAATTCTCCATCCATAACTGACGCATTGCACCCACAGCACCCGAGGGCATAAAGGCATGAAAGGAGCAAAGCGACCTTTGCCGGGTTGGATGGAGATGGGGCAACCCGTAATGGGTTACGTCTTTTCCTCTCCTGCTCCGCTAATCTTTGCTACTATGCCAAAGTTGACTTGCTGGGACACAGCAGATTCGTAAAGGGTTCCCCTACAGAAAGTCCTGTCAGCGCAGGTTCTGTAGCGAGAGATGTTGATAATATTCAACATGGGTCGAACGAAGCCCCCATCCATAACCGTCAGGTTTGGTGGTGGGAGTATGTCACTTTTGTTTCTCGTGCTGGTCCTGGCAAAAAACACAGGATGCTTTTTCCAAAACATAAAAAAAGCCAGTAAAACTGGCCAATAAAAAAACAATTGGTCGGGGTAGAGAGATTCGAACTCCCGACATCCTGCTCCCAAAGCAGGCGCGCTACCAGACTGCGCTATACCCCGAAAAACTGCGCTGCCAAAACAGACGACAACGCTTCCATGATAAACATGGAATAACTGGTCGGGGTAGAGAGATTCGAACTCCCGACATCCTGCTCCCAAAGCAGGCGCGCTACCAGACTGCGCTATACCCCGTTACTATGACCGTCATGCCGGCCCAGTGGTGGCTTATTATCCCTATTTTGCCGATGCCGTCAACTGGCAAAAATCACGATAGGAAAATGATGCAACCAAACCCGCGGACAAACACTGACAGAATTTTCGTGACCATTGAAAGAGTGAAATATTGGGGTATTTGATGATTGCAGTATTTGGTGAGAAACCTGAATGCCCCAACCTGCATCGCAGCGGCGGGGCAAGGACACGTTAGTAACTGTTGCTCTCTAACCAGTCCAGAGCTTTTTGAAAGGCATGCTCGCCATAATCGGCGCAACTGAAACGGCGGGTCTGTTGGTGCTTGGCTCCGTTGCCGTTCATCAGCTGCACTTGCCAGCCCGCCTGGCCGTCTTTGAGCCGATATCGTTCAATTTTTATTGCGGTTCTCATAGTATCTACTCACTTTCTCCCTCGTTTGCTGTACACAATGCGTTGGTGCAATCAGCTATCCATGAGGGCGATGACAACATCGTCAAGGCAAAACATCAATCGCTCGATCTATTATCCAGATTTCAGTCAATGCGTATATTGATAAGTATCAATACCTATTAAGGAAATACTGTCCTGAAAAAACTGCGCCAGAGCTACTGCACCAACCCATCCGACATTCGGACAGCAGCCATAACTGCCACGATTATTCACTACATTGTCAGACTGCGGATGAGTAAACGTGGCCAAAAAGCTCATGCTTCGGGAGGCACTCAAGTATTTTTGGAAATTCCGTACATACGCCACGCTGGCACACAGATTAGTCCGAAGCTCGGCAAAAACAGCAGCCACCACCAGAACAGCTGCTCTGTCGGCAAGTCTGTGCGGTTGATCAGCGGAATTCGGGTGCCAAGAAACAACGTGGCGATTTGGTAAAAAACAATACCCGCTAACAGCGCCAGTAGCGTCTGTAGCAATGGCCCTACTAAAGTCAGGCCAGCCAGCTGCCAGGGTCGTGCCCCTACGGCACGCAACAGCTCCAGCTCATCACGTCGTTCGGCAAATGCAGTGGCCAGACTGAAAAAGATCATCATCAACGAGAGCAGGCCAATAATAAGACTCATGGCCATAAACACACCATCAAGTAGTCGTTCATAGTGGCCAAGTCTGGCCAACTCTCTGGCTGGATTGACCACTGCCAATGGCATTGGATAACCGGTCTGCAACCGCTGTTGAACCGCTACCAGCGAGTGTGGGTCAGTCAGTCTTATCAAGACAAAATTGATGGTATCAGCGACAATGCCATGAGCCTGTCTCAATCCTTCGATGGGAACCAGAATATGGTTATCAAGCGGTGTGCCAGTCTCCGTTAACACCCCCTGGACGATAAACGCTGAGTCGGAAAGATCATCTGTCGTTGGGGTTCCTTCCCTGGCAATGGATAGCATCTCGCCAGGGTGATATCGATGCTTCAAGCCGCTACCAACAAATGCTGACCGCTCGTTCCTGAACGCTGTGTCTGCCCCATTGCTGCCGATAAAATTAACCGCTTGCAACTGCAAGGTGTCCAGATAATGCGCGGTACTGGCCGTTACGGTAAAACCTTCATGGTTCTTGCTAATGGCAACCGGTGCGGCCCATGCCACTTCGGTAAAGGCGGCAATGTCCTTATAAACAGAGCGGGGAATTATCGGCGGCGGCGTGCCAATACCAAAGAGACTGTAAAGCACCAGATGCATGGGTTGGGTTGGAGCACTGACCACAAGATCTGCCCCGGAAGACACTTGTCTGGCATAAGACCGAACCGCTTCGTGGATATGGCTGATCAGCAACAGCAAGGCAAAACTGCAAGCCAGTGCCAAGACAAACAACGTTGAGCGCCCGATCCGCCGTCCAAGGCTTTTGCCGATGAGTTTCAGGATCATCATCGCAACCCTCCGCCCTGGCTCAACTCCTCCATATCGAGGTAACGGTCGAATCCCTCAAGGCCATTCAGGTCATGATCAATGGTCGGGTCATCGTGCGTGGTACAGATCAGCGTGGCGCCTGTGGCCCGACACTCCTCTTGCAGCAACTGATAAACCGCCCGTTTGCCATCGCTGGCTATGGCCGAGGCAGGTTCATCAGCCAATACCAGCGACGGTTTACCAATTAACGCCCGGGCAATGGCAAAGCGCTGCTGTTGACCGGTGCTGTACTGGCCAGCCTGTTTGGCTAAACGAGACGGGTCTTGCAAACTCAGCTTGCGAATCAAACGAAAGGCGTCGTTGGCTACGGTTTCAGAACGCTTTTGTGCCTCGGATTTGCGTCGGGCAGAAAAACAACAGGGCAATAAAATGTTATCCAGAGCACTGAGATCAGGCATCAGGGGGAAGTGCTGAAAAACAAAACCAATGGAATCCGCTCGCAGCCGTGCCATGGCGGAGGTGCCAAGGCGCCGAATATCGTGTTCCAGCACCAGTACATCGCCGCTATGACAACTGTGCCGAGTCAGTCCCAACAGCAAACGCAGCAGTGCCGTTTTGCCCGACCCATTGCGTCCCCGAATGCAGATAATCTCGCCGCTATTAACCACTAGCCTGGGAATACGCAATACATCGCTGGGTCCAATGCGCTGAACAAGATCGTGAACCGCAACGGCCAAAGAGGAGACCATGGCAACCACCCTGATTAAACAAAAATCGGCGATCGCCCCAGGGCAACCTTCTGCCCAGACAATCCCCCAAGGATATTGCTCAGATTTATCGGTTGCTCTGCTGCAAATCTAAATCGACCCACACAAGACACCTGTTTCTTTGATCAACCCTGGGATAACATACCGCCCGTCATTTACTCCTACTCAGTCAACACCGCCAAGCAGTATTCATGACCAACAACACCAAAGCCAGCTATTATGCGCTGGCCACTGCCTTGCTGTGGTCTACCATCGCCACCGCCTTCAAAACCGCTTTGCAACACCTTGACCCGCCACAGCTGGTATTCTGGTCGGTAACCACATCGACCATTCTGCTGACCATCATCGTGCTTATCCAGGGCAAGGCCGGTCAGCTTGTCAGCCAGTTCCGGCAAACGCCAAAACTATTCTTGCTGCTGGGGCTGCTCAATCCTTTTCTCTATCACGTTGCCCTGTTTGGTGCCTATGATTTGCTACCTGCCCAACAGGCACAGGCACTGAATTACAGCTGGCCCATGGCACTGACATTACTGGCCGTGCCCCTGCTGGGACGCAAACTCTCCCTCGGCAGCCTACTCTGTTGCCTGCTGGCTTACGTCGGTGTGTTGGTAATCTGTACGCGCGGGGACATTGGCAATCTTCAAGCGCTGGCAGGCGGCGCTAATAAAACCGGCGTGTTAATGGCCATGGCCAGCACCGTAATCTGGGCGCTTTACTGGATTTTTAATACGCGTCGGGCCGGTGATCCAGTGGTTGGCCTATTGCTCTGCTTTTTGTGCGGTTTACCCTGGGTGATTGCCACCACGGCTGCAGTCTCCAGCTTCTGGCCTGTAGCAACTGATGGGTTGGCAGCCGCAGCCTATGTTGGCCTGGTGGAAATGGGCTTTGCCTATATTCTCTGGCTCAAAGCTCTGAAACTGACGGACAACACTGCCATGGTCAGCAACATCAGCTATCTCAGTCCGTTTCTGTCATTGATATTTATTGCCAATATTCTTGGCGAGTCGATCTATCCAACCACTTACGTCGGATTGATTATGATCATTGTTGCCGTGGTGGCCCAACAACGCCTGTCTAAACCATAATGGCCAGAAATAGTTACTTTGCTTGCAAACAGTTCAGGGTCCATCAGGGTCAGTGCGCCATGAAAGTGACTACTGACGCCTGTCTGTTTGGCGCACTGCTAGGCCAGTCGGCGAGCCTGAGCCGCAGCCAGCAAGTGCTCGATATTGGTGCTGGCACTGGTTTACTCAGCTTGATGGCGGCACAGAACAGCGCTGCTACGATCACCGCTGTGGAACTTGACGAACAGGCGGCACAACAGGCGCTAAATAACTTTGCCGACAGCCCGTGGCCCGGACAGTTTCGGCTACTGAACTGTGCTATTCAGGAGGTTGTCACCGATCAGCGCTTTGACTGCATTGTTACCAACCCGCCTTTTTTTCCGCAGGCATTCAAAGGCACTGATGCTCGCAGAAACCTGGCACGCCATACCGATACCCTGAATTTCACCGATCTAACCCACGCCATCGCCCAACATTTGCACGACGATGGTGAGGCATGGGTGCTACTGCCAGTGACGTCCACCCCACTGTTTATGCACGCCGCAACTCAACAGGCACTGGCCCTGATGCGTCAGATCGGCCTGCGCTCTTCGCCTGACCATGCGGTTCATCGTCATATTCTGGTGTTGGGGCACAGCCGGGAAAGCACTGAACCACCGAGCGAAGAACTGGTCACCATCTATGACCAACATCCGCACTACAGCGAACAAACACGACGGCTAATGGCACCTTACTACCTGGCGCTATAACTCAGGTTTTACGCACCGCCCGATAGACGGAAAACCCGTCCCGAACCAGCAGTGTCTGACAGTGACCGTAGGTCTGTTCAATAATGGGTGCATAACGCAGAAAACTGTTGGCCACAATTCTCAGCTCGCCGCCCGGGCGCAATAATCGTCGAGACTGGACCAAAAACTGCTCCGTGACTTCGTAGTTGGTTCTAATCCCCTGGTGAAATGGCGGATTGGAAAGCAGTAAATCATAAGTGCCGTTCACCGCCGAGAGACCATCACTGGCCAGTACCTTGAACGGCTGACAACCGGAATCTTGCAGAGTTCGCTCACTGCTGGCCAGCGCCAGGGCATCGCTATCCACCAGGGTAAAATCGTGATTACCTCCCTGAGCGTGGATATAAGCACAAATCACACCTGCACCGCAGCCAAAATCCAACACTTTGCCAGCAGGCAACGAGTCCAGCGTATCCAGCAATACCCGAGTTCCCTGATCAAGACGACCATGACTGAACACCCCGGGCAAGGACGAAACCGTGGTACTTTCCCCAAGCGAAAAGGATTCAAACCATTGCGACGAGTCAAAACAGCCGGGTGTCGCCAGTGGTTCAGCAGCCTCAAGCAGACCACAGTGGCGAGCATTATCGATGCTTGTGACCGAGCCAAAATCACGCTTGAGCCGCTTTTTCCACGATTTGATGCCTGCGTCGTTTTCACCCACTAGCCATACGGGGGCCCCAGCGGGCAAAAAGCTCAGCACCATCGCCAGCCAGAAGTCCATCAGCGGCTTGCTCTTGGGCAAAAACACCAGCACTCCAGCAACCGGGCGCGTAAACTCGCCAGATAGTGTTGGAGCAAAAGTCAGGGAAAAACGCTCACCGAAGTGCTCAAGCTGTCCTTGTAAACGACACCAGACGTTATAATCCCGGGTCAGGCCGGTAATGTAACCCACACCGTCGGCCAACAGGTGCGGTACCAGCTGATCAGCGGGTAGCCCAATCACTACCAGGTGATCAAGACAGGACATCTGCTCAGCACTGTTGCGGATAATCAGTTGACTTGGATTTGATAAAGGTTGGGTGGTCATAGGCAATCAAGGTAAAGTTCACAGGAAGCGGAATTATACACCGCAACTGTCCGTCGTCTGCTTGCCACGCCTATACGGACAAATAACAAACAGATTTCGCCTTTATGCATGAAAATACGGATTTACAGCATTAAAATGCCACTTTAGCATTCGCGCGCCTTTAACGATTTGAATGGAGCCTCGCGATGACTGAACCACAAGGGAACCTGGTACTGCGCACCCTGGCCATGCCGGCTGATACCAACCCCAATGGCGATATTTTTGGTGGCTGGATAATGTCCCAGATGGACATGGCTGGCGGCCTGGCGGCCAAAAATCTCAGTAACAGCCGGGTATCTACCGTTGCGGTTGAATCCATGGCTTTTCTTAACCCGGTGAAAGTGGGCGATGTAGTCTGTTGTTATGCGGATATCATTCGCGTTGGCAACACCTCCGTGAGAATTAAATTGGAAGTGTGGGTGCTCTCCCATCCATTCAAGGCCGATGGGCGTCATAAAGTTACGGAAGGATTTTTTACCTACGTTGCTATCGACGACAAAGGCAAACCGATTCCCGTACACAGAAGCTGATACAGCCATGAAACAAAAGACCATTCTCGTCGGCATTGCCGGCGCTTCTGCCTCCGGTAAAAGTCTGCTGGCCGAAACACTGGTTGAAGAACTGCAATCAGAACACTTATGTGTTATCTCAGAAGATTCTTACTACAAAGACCAAAGTGATCTGAGTATGGAAGAACGGGTGCTGACCAACTACGACCACCCGGATTCCATGGACCACGACCTGATGCTGGAGCAGATGGTTCAGCTAAAAAATGGTACCAGTATCGATGTACCACTGTACGACTACACCATTCACAACCGTCGCCGGGAAACCCGTACCGTAAAACCAGCTCGGGTCATTATCTACGAAGGCATCCTACTCTTTACCAGGCGAGAAATCCGCGAAGCCTTCGACCTGCGTTTTTTTATGGATACCCCACTGGATATTTGTCTGATCCGTCGTATGAAGCGGGACATCATCAGTCGCGGTCGAGACATGGACTCTGTCATCAAACAGTACCTGGAGACAGTACGCCCCATGTACATGCAGTTTATCGAGCCTGCGCGCCAGCACGCTGACCTGATCATTCCTCATGGTGGTAAAAACCGCATTGCCATCGACCTGATCAAAACCAAAGTACGCAATCTAATCAAGTGATAGTGACACCTGTCCAGCAACCATCTCCCCAGCAACGATCACCTGTCCATCAATAATGATTGACAGGTGTCGTAAATATAGGGTTAGTCTGCCCCAGCGAAACCCGCCATTTATCTTTTATTTCACTAATAGCCTGAGTATACTTCGGTCGTATGAGCGACAGGTGTGCTTTTTTCCCGGCAAAAACACCGGTTTCGCCCCTGTCTTCGCAAAGCAAATCGTTGAGAGCTACCCTGCTCCCCCAATCTTTCCGACCGCTTGTACAGCCAATTTCCCGAACCGATTGAGACGGTCAAATATGGCCAGTGTTTATTGCTGGCCATAAAGAAAGCAGAGAACCATTATGCGTGTAGAAGCTGATATCAAACTGGGTTTCAAAGACGTTCTGTTCCGACCAAAGCGTTCCACGCTAAAAAGCCGCTCACAGGTTAGCCTGGAGCGTACCTTCCGTTTTTTCCACACCAACCAAGAGTGGACGGGTGTACCGGTAATTGCTGCCAATATGGATACCGTCGGCACTTTCTCCGTGGCGCTGGCTCTGGCGGAGCACAAAATGCTCACCGCCGTACACAAACATTACACCATAGCCCAATGGCAGGATTTTTTCGCTAGTGCCCCGGCCAATATCGAAGACTACATCATGGTCAGCAGTGGCACATCCGAGAGTGATTTCGAAAAAATGTCCGAAATTTTGTCATTAAACGACAAATTACGTTTTATTTGTATCGATGTTGCCAACGGCTATTCCGAGCATTTTGTTCAATACGTCTCCCGGGTACGCCAGAGCTTTCCCGATAAAGTTATCGTGGCCGGCAATGTGGTCACTGGTGAAATGGTCGAAGAACTGATCCTTAAAGGTGCCGATATTGTCAAAGTTGGCATCGGTCCGGGCTCAGTGTGTACGACACGGGTAAAAACCGGCGTCGGCTATCCGCAACTGTCTGCTGTTATTGAGTGTTCTGATGCCGCCCACGGCATTGGTGGTCACGTTATCTCTGATGGCGGCTGCACTTGCGCTGGAGATGTGTCCAAGGCTTTTGGCGGTGGTGCAGATTTTGTCATGATCGGCGGCATGTTTGCCGGTCACGATGAGTCCGGTGGTGAACTGGTGGAAGAAAATGGCCGACAATTCCGCTTATTCTATGGGATGAGCTCAAAAACGGCTATGGATCAACACGCTGGCGGCGTGGCCAATTACCGTGCCTCTGAGGGCAAAACGGTGAAAGTGCCTTACCGTGGCCCGATCCTGGAGACCATTCAGGACATTCTTGGTGGCGTACGCTCCACCTGCACCTACGTGGGGGCCGCGCAACTCAAAGAGTTGTCCAAGCGCACCACGTTCATTCGGGTTCAGGAACAGGAAAACCCCATCTTTAACTGATCCGCTGCGCGCTGTCTGTTATTAACAGATAGCGTTTATTAACAGATAGCGTTGCCCGCAAGTGCTATACCGGCGTAATGGCCCCGCAAGAACAAGGGCATGCGCCGCCATTGCAGATAGCGCAACTTTGTGCATAGAGCTCCCCTGGTAAAGCTTCCATAGCCTCAGGCTCGCTCGCCTCGTTCGATTGGCCGGCAAACTGCGCCGCACTGCCAAGCGATGCAGACCGAGATTCCAAAGCACCTTCCGACAATAAATCAGCAGGCACAGCAACAGACAACAACTGCCCTGTAATGTCCTGATGAGCCGTAATCATACCTCCACTGGAGGCGGATGACCTCGCCTTTGGCGGTATAACAAAAGTGTCGTTTACATGCGAATCAAAACGCAGCGATGCCATTAAATCAACCATAACCAACCTCACTGGGGAAAAAGCCCATTAACAGCGCATGGGTTTGACAACAAGCCGGTGGAAAGTTCAACGATTCGCGGCAAAACGCTCCACATTCAAAAGACACCGTCGTCTATTGCGAGTCAGGAACTGTTCTGAGGACAAGGGTCAAAAAGTGTCAAGCCAACCATCTTTATTCATTTTGGCCAGAAAATCAGTCAATTTCTGACAAAATTAAATTTAAAACTGGATTAAATACCAATAAACATATAATTTAAACATAATATGCTGTATTTGCCTCGCTAACCTGATAATAGAGGTCGTTATGCTAATCGAATTCTCGACCACAAACTTCCGCTCCTATCGTGAAAGGCAAACTCTGACCATGGTCAGGGGAAAATTAAAAGATGACGATAAGCTGGATACCCACAGCTTTCCCTTCCCGGATAAGGCCGACATGGCCTTACTCCGTTCCGCCGCCATCTATGGTGCGAATGCCTCCGGCAAGAGCAATCTGATCCGTGCTCTGCGAACCATGCAACGAGTCGTGGTTCACTCTGCCGGCTGGCAGCGGGGAAAAGAGCTGCCTATGGAACCTTACTTGCTGTCTACGGAGACGGTTCAGGAACCCTGCGAATTTGAAGCCACCTTTTATGTCAACGGTGTCCGCTTTCAGTACGGATTCTCAGCGACCAGCGAGCGGGTTATGGATGAATGGCTTTATGCTTACCCCAGTGGCCGAGCGCAGACCTGGATCGAACGCGCCTGGGACGAAGGCAGCCAATCCCACCAGTGGGGCCGCATGGAAGCCTTGAAAGGCCAGAAAAAACTGTGGAAGGACAGCACCCGGGATAATGCCTTATTGCTTTCCACTGCCGTGCAGCTCAACTGCGAACAGCTTCAGCCGGTGTTTGACTGGTTTGAGCAGACGTTAAAAATAGTTGGTATTGGTGGTTTTGATCCCAGCTTTTCAGCCAGCTTGTGTGAAAAGGCTGCTCAAAGAAAAGAGATTGTCCAATTTCTCAAATCAGCGGACCTGAACATTACTGACATTAAAGTCAAACCCAAAAAGATCAGTGCCAATGATCTACCGGACGACATGCCGGATGATATGAAGCAATACATTCTTCGACAGTCGGAAACCCAAGAGTTCGTTGATATCCAAATCATCCACGCAGGTGAAAACGATTCTGCGGTTGCATTACCGCTTAAAAGTGAGTCCGACGGTACCCAAAAATTATTCGCCTATGCAGGCCCTTGGCTGGATGTACTCAAAAAAGGTTACGTACTCTTTATTGATGAGCTGCATGACAACCTGCACCCACTCATTGTCCGAATGCTGGTTGGCTTGTTCCACAACAGCCAGACCAACTCGAAAAACGCTCAGCTTGTGTTTACTACTCACGAAACCTCAATCCTCAGTCAAGAGGTGTTCCGCAGAGACCAAGTCTGGTTCGCGTCGCAAGAGGGTGCACAGGGCACACAATTAACGCCCCTTTCGGACTTTAAGGTACGCAAAGGCGCGGAAGATATTGAGCGCTACTATCTAGACGGCCGATACGGCGCGGTGCCCTATTTGCAGCACTTTTATGCTGATGTCTCTACGGCAATGGGGAATTAGCTGTGTCCGACAAGTTTCATCAACGACGCAAAGCGGCAACACTGGTGGGGTTGGCCCGTAAGCAAGCAAAGAGGGAATCCTACGACAAAGTTTTAATTGTTTGTGAAGGTACCAAGACTGAGCCCAACTACCTGAATGAAATCAAGGACGAGCTAAAGCTGTCAACCGCTAACGTATCCATAGCCCCCTCACCCGGTTCTGATCCGCTCAGCGTTGTTGAGCATGCAGAAGCACTCGTCAATCAACAGTCCCGCCAGAAGCATCAAGACAACTATGACAGAATTTTCTGCGTGTTTGATAGAGACGAGCACGAACAGCATGGCAATCGCTACAGTAAAGCCCTGAACAAAATCAGACAGATCAAGGTTAAGGGTGTTACCTTTGCTGCCATTACCTCTACCCCCTGTTTTGAAGTCTGGCTGGTTCTCCATTTCGAACCGCGAACAGCACCATTCTTGCCCAGCAGCAAGAGAACTGCAGCTCAGGAAGTTATTCGTCACCTTAGCCAATACCTTCCACACTACGCAAAAGGCAAACAGGGCCTTTATAGCCAGATAAAAGAACAAACCAAACAGGCATTAACCTTTGCCAAACGGCTTGAGCAAGAAAACCAGAAAAATGGTAGCGATAACCCCTCCACGCAGATGCATGATCTGGTCGAATACCTCTACGAACTGAAAAAACAATGAGCCGCGAGAATTCATCAAATTTCCTCGCTGGAGCTCCCCGCGCAGGAGCTGGAGGAGGAGTGCGATCAGTCTGATAAGGCTGGAAATCCAACTTCTTTTGCTATCCGCTTTTGCCATCCACAAATTCGGTAGCTCCCGATATTGCGGTTAAAAGAGTCGCTGCTACTATCAACCTATCTTTTATCAACCTGTCTTTGCAGACCTACCTCCGCACCTGAGGGTATAAAGGCTGGAGGAATGTTAAACCTGTGGAGTTCGTATGAGAGTTGGGGAGCTCAGAGTGCTTATTGTTCAACGCTGGGCAAACCACGCTGCTACCAGCTCCCCGGAATACACCAAGAGCCCAGATTAATTAATAAGCGGCCACAATTCCCCGTTTATCAAATTCAGCCTTAATGGCATCAAGCTGTTCGTTCGACGGTGGTCTGACGCTCTCCAGCTCATATTTCCCTTCAAAAGCGTCCCACTTGTGTACTCCAAGACTGTGATAAGGCAAGATTTCCACTTTCTCCACACAGCCCATATTCTCCACCATATCTGCCAACATCGCTGCATAGATCGGGTCGACGGTATAACCTTCCACCACCACATAACGAATCCAGGTAGCCTTTTTCAACTCCTTCAGGTACATGGCAAAATTGCGAGTGTACTGACCAGTGACGGAGGTCAACTTCTTATGCATTTCCTCGTCTGGCTGCTTAATATCCAGCATTACCAAATCTGTATAAGACAAAAGACGTTCAATATCCGGAGTAATATGTTTGGCAAAACCATTGGTATCCAGGCAAGTGTGAATACCATGTTTTTTTAGTGCCTGAAAAAGATCAGCAACAAACTCCGCCTGCAATATCGGTTCGCCACCGGTGACGGTAACACCGCCTGTAAGAAAATGACGCACTTTGAGAATCTTGTCCAGAACGGCTTCGTGGCTAAGCAACTCACCGCCCTCGCGAAGATCCCAGGTATCCCGGTTATGGCAATAGCGACAGCGCATTTGACAGCCCTGCATAAACACTACATAGCGGATACCGGGTCCGTCTACAGTGCCAAATGAGTCCATAGAATGTACACGACCGACAGACATCGCGACTCTCCTGTTAACCAATTAATTCAATACCATCTGATAAAAAACCATTGTCAATTACCAGTAAAGCAAAATACAGAACCAAAAAAAGGCCGACGATGCCGGCCTTTTGGAGTTTAAGCGCTTACCAAGTTACTACAATCAGTCTTACAGTGAACCGGTAAATGTACGAGTAATAACGTCGCGCTGCTGTTCTGGCGTCAGCGAGTTAAAGCGCACTGCATAGCCGGAAACACGAATGGTTAGAGAAGGATACTTCTCCGGATTCGCTACTGCATCTTCAAGCATGTCGCGGTTCATAACGTTAACGTTCAGGTGCTGGCCACCTTCACGTCCCTGCTCATTGTGGAAGTAACCATCCATCAGGCCGACCAGGTTCTTACTACGACTGACGTCGTCTTTACCCAGTGCCTTGGGCACGATGGAGAAGGTGTAAGAAATACCATCTTTGGCATAGGCAAATGGCAGTTTGGCAACCGAACTCAAAGAAGCAACCGCACCGCTGGTGTCACGACCGTGCATCGGGTTAGCGCCTGGGCCGAATGGCTGACCTGCACGACGACCGTCCGGAGTGGTCCCGGTCTTTTTGCCATACACGACGTTGGACGTGATGGTCAGAACGGACTGAGTCGGAATAGCATCGCGGTACATGCGGTGCGATGCTACCTTCTTCATGAAGGTTTCCACCAGGTCACAGGCGATGGCGTCAACACGCTCTTCGTTGTTACCGAATTTAGGGAAGTCACCTTCGATTTCAAAGTCAACAGCAACGCCATCTTCGTCACGAATGGGCTTAACCTTGGCATACTTGATAGCAGACAGAGAGTCAGCTGCCACGGAAAGACCGGCGATACCACAAGCCATGGTGCGAATAACGTCACGGTCGTGCAGTGCCATCAGGCCAGCTTCGTAGGAGTACTTGTCGTGCATGTAGTGGATGCTGTTCAGCGCCGCTACGTACTGGGTGGCCAGCCAATCCATCAAGGTGTCAAAGCGAGCATAAACGTCGTCGTAATCCAGATACTCAGAAGTAATCTTGTCGGATTTCGGGCCAATCTGGACTTTCAGCTTCTCATCAACACCACCATTGATGGCGTACAGCAGGGTTTTACCCAGGTTGGCACGGGCACCGAAGAACTGCATCTGCTTACCAACGACCATTGGCGACACGCAACAGGCGATGGCGTAATCGTCGCTGTTCATGTCCGGGCGCATCAGGTCATCATTTTCGTACTGGATAGAGCTGGTATCGATAGAAACCTTGGCACAGAACTCTTTAAAACTCTGTGGCAACTGCTCAGACCACAGAACCGTGATGTTAGGCTCTGGCGATGGTCCCATGGTGTACATGGTGTTGAGCAGACGGAAGGCGTTTTTGGTGACCAGTGTACGACCATCAAGACCCATACCACCGATGCACTCTGTCGCCCAGATTGGGTCGCCGGAGAACAGCTGGTCATATTCAGGCGTACGCAAGAAGCGAACCATACGCAGCTTCATGACGAAGTGATCCATCATCTCCTGAGCATCGGTTTCGGTAATCTTGCCAGCATCCAGATCACGCTGAATGTAGATATCCAGGAAGGAGGTAGTACGGCCAAGGGACATGGCTGCACCATTTTGTGACTTAACCGCTGCCAGGTAACCAAAGTAAGTCCACTGCACTGCTTCACGGGCATTGGTGGCAGGACCACTGATGTCAAAGCCGTACTTGGCAGCCATGGTTTTCATCTGCATCAGGGCACGGATCTGCTCCATGATCTCTTCACGCAGCTGAATGGTGCGCTCCAGGTTTTCGCCCTGTTCCAGCGCAGAGTCCAGAGACTTGTGCTGAGCTTTTTTGTCGGCGATCAGACGATCAATACCGTACAAAGCTACACGACGATAGTCGCCGATAATACGGCCACGACCGTAGGCATCAGGCAGACCAGTAATAATGCCAGACTTACGACAGTCACGGATTGATGCAGTGTAAACATCGAAAACACCGGCATTATGGGTCTTGCGGTAATCGGTGAAGATTTTATTAACAGTCTCATCCAGCTTGCGACCATAAACCTCACAGGAGGTTTCCACCATACGGATACCACCGAAAGGCATGATGGCACGCTTGAGCGGCTTGTCGGTTTGCAGACCAACGATGGTTTCGAGATCTTTGTTGATGTAACCCGCTTCGTGGGAGTCAATGGTAGATGGCAGGTCGGTATCGAAGTCGAGTGGTGCGTGGGTGCGGTTCTCTTCCTTGATGCCTTCCATAACGTCAGCCCAGAGCTTGTCTGTTGCTTCGGTAGAGCCGGCCAGAAAAGAACTGTCACCTTCATAAGGGGTGTAGTTTTTCTGAATAAAATCGCGAACGTTGATATTTTCTGCCCAGTCGCCGGGGGTGAACCCTTCCCATGCTGCTGGTAGTTCTCTGGTATTTACAGTCATACTAAGAGGCTCCTGAAAGTTTGGAGATTTCCTTGGAAATACTGCTCTCGGGTCAGACAGACAGCACAGGAACTACTGGCAACACCGACTTGATCTGTATCAACGCTTGATCTGCATCAACGCTTGATCCAAGTCAATGAAATCACATCACCTTTGCCGTATCGTTACGAACAATGGCAACATAAACGCACATGTTAGAGCAATCATTTGGCTGAAATGGGTCGCTCATCACACCGCGCCACTCCTCACGCAAAACATGTCCAGACTGATCGTACAGCACAATTCGACGCTGACCGACCCGGAAAATAAGTAAAGATCACATCAAAATTACCGCATATACAGCAATTACACTATCAGTGCTAATACCTATTCCCCATAAGGAAGCAGTGAGACACGATACAACAAGTATTAACCACCAACAACACCTCTGATCATATTTACTATCATTGTCGCTTATAAAGTGCATAAATCCTTAAGAAAAAAGCGATAAGAAATACCGTACTCGCCCACGCCAGTAGAGCACAAAGCATGCAAAATGGCTGAACGTGGCCGATTCAAGTACAGATCATACGGCAATAACAACTAACCTACGCCCCTGCTATAAGTTGCTATAAAGTGTCAACGTCGACTCAATTTATCATGACCCATTCTTCTATCTGGCTTGAATGTGCCTTTAATATCTCTTTGATTACTGACTAAAAAGTCAGCAGCAATAAAAAAGCAAATAACAAACCAAAATTGGTTATTACCACTCGTCCAACATGCAAAAAAAGTATGAAATCAATCAACCCGCTATTTATATAAATGCTACTCTTTGACCCTGATAATCCTTATTCGACAGCGTTGTTAGTATTAACTTACGACACCTCCTCTGTATTTTTTGTGATCAGTTGCAAGTAAGCAGGTCTTTGTTTTAAAGGAGCAGAGGTAGGTTTTAGGTAGTGTTACCTATTCATACCTAAAATTGGTTTGTCTAACATCGTTCGCTAAAATAAAGACGTTTTGTCTATTGTCGGGAGAGGATGAACAGGAGTTAGTTATGAGCAAATATATCTACACAACGATTTACGAACAATTCACAGGATTAAAGCCACCCGAACCAAAAGATCAAAAACCCAGACGTCGCCGTGGTTATGGCCATCCCTATCGCATGCGTCTTAATATGCAGGAGAACTCTTCTCAGGGTGGTGATGCTCATTCTTCCAGTGATTCCGAACAAGATATGTTTGACCACGCTCCTGTATCGGTTTTTCAGCCGTCAGTGAAAAAGCAGCAGTCCGTACGCAGATTTACGTCAGGCAGCCAAGGCTACCACGCTGGCAGCAGCAGCCCTCTGGTCAACAGTCTCCCGGCCATGCACGAAGGCCGTCATGCCAGTGTTGAGCCAAGAGTGACTTACAAGAGACGACGTCATTTCGGGCCGTCCAGCTATGGCCACGATTCTATCGATACTCCCGACGTTCCTGATAGCACAGATTACTAATCAATAAATCTATCGTCGTTTATTTCCCATCAGTCTGAGTCAAAAACTCGGTTACACATCTGGCAAAGCGGCAGGCTTTCGCTGCACTCGCCCGTCTTGCTCGCGTGCCCGAAAAGACCATTCGGGCCAGGACGATGCATTTGGCTTTTGTGTCTTAGATTCCCAGCCTAGACAGCTCTGCTGCGAAGGTAGCTATCGTAATCCGGAATTTGTCGCGAGTGAGCGCTGGACAGTAATGCGGACGAAAAAATATAGTCCGCAGAACTCTGGTTACAGGCCACCGGAATATTCCAGACTGCGGCAATTCGCAGCAACGCCTTTACGTCCGGATCGTGAGGCATGGGTTCAAACGGGTCCCAGAAGAACACCAGCAGATCCAGACGGCACTCTGAAATCAGGGCACCGATCTGCTGGTCACCGCCCAAGGGACCACTGATCAGTTTGGTAACTGGGAGCGCCAGCTTCTTTTCAATCAAGCTGCCAGTGGTGCCGGTCCCAAACAACTCGTGCTCTTGTAATTTATCCTTGTGCTGTATGCTCCACTGGACCAACTCCCCTTTTTTGTTATCGTGGGCCACCAGCGCAATGCGTTTGCTGGCGGCAACGCTGTGCTCTTTGTACATCATAAAAATGACTCTACCTTGGCAATATTCGTAACAAATAATCGCACCGAATAAACCCAAATGCGACGATTTCTACGTCAATCATCGCATATGGGTTGCCAATATCACGACAAGTAACGAATCATTACCCCAGCAGCAACGGCAGAACCGATCACACCGGCTACGTTAGGTCCCATAGCGTGCATCAGCAAGTAGTTTTGGGAATTTGCTTCAAGACCTAGCTTGTTGGCCACCCTGGCTGCCATTGGCACAGCTGATACGCCAGCAGAACCAATCAACGGATTCACTTTACTGGACGACAGTCGGTTCATTAACTTGGCCATCAACACGCCACTGGCAGTACCGATGCAAAAAGCCAGTACACCCAGCATCAGAATACCCAGAGTTTCTGTTTGCAGAAATCTATCGGCACTGAGTTTTGAGCCGACTGACAAACCAAGAAAAATGGTGGTGATATTAATCAGTGCGTTCTGAGCCGTATCGGATAAGCGCTCGACCACACCACACTCACGCATCAGGTTACCAAAACAGAACATACCTAACAGTGGTGCCGCATCGGGCAATAACAGCGCTACTAAAACCAGCAGCAACACTGGAAAAACGATCTTTTCCAGCTTGCTTACCGGTCGCAGTTGGGTCATGACAATGTTGCGTTCCTCAACAGTAGTCAGTGCTCGCATAATTGGTGGCTGAATCAGCGGTACTAACGCCATATAGGAATAAGCGGCCACCGCAATAGCACCAAGCAGGTGGGGTGCCAGTACGCTGGACACGTAAATGGCTGTCGGTCCGTCAGCACCACCGATAATGCCAATGGCAGCAGCATCGGCCAGGGTAAAGTCCATTAAACCGGTCGAGCCAAGCATCAAGGCTCCGAACACCGTGGCAAAAATACCAAACTGGGCAGCAGCACCGAGGAGCAGGGTTTTTGGATTGGCCAACAGCGGACCGAAATCAGTCATTGCACCCACGCCCATAAAGATCACCAGCGGCGCAACTCCACTGGTAATAGTCACATGGTAAAACTGATAAAGGACGCCGCTAGTATATCCAGCATCGGTAACCATATTGCCAATCAGTGTTCGTGTGGTGGCGTTAGCCTGACTGTACAAGTCGTACAACTGCGCCGGTATCATCGAATTACTGCCCAAGGCCTCGGCAATGGCCTGCACCAGCACTGGGTTGGCGGTGTACAATGCCTGCTCGACGGCAGAAAATGCCAGACCCGCCTGGGGGATATTGGCCAGAATCCCACCAAAGCCAATAGGTAACAACAACAGCGGTTCAAACCGCTTTTCGATGGCCAGATATAACAAGGTAAAGCACACCAGAATCATCACCAGCTGACCGCCGGAGAGGTTATATAACCCGGACCCCTCCCAGAGCGTTAAAAGCTTTTCCATGGCACGTTTTTCTCTACAGGAAGTCTCAGCCACAAGCGGTCAAGCCGCTTACCCAGGGCATAGATGGCAGTGCGCCACCGATAACAGCAGCGCAATCTGCACCTGGCTTGTTTAAGCCAGGGCCAGCAGGGTATCCCCCACCGCAACACTGTCGCCTTCACGGACGGTAACAGACGTCACTTGTCCGGCACGGGGCGCACGTACTTCAGTCTCCATCTTCATTGCCTCCAGAATCAGCAACACATCACCTTCGGCGATGCTCTGCCCTGGCACGACATTCACTTTCCAGATATTACCAGCCAGCGGTGCCGGCATAGCTTCACCGGCTGGTATGCTGGCTGGAGCTGTCACAGTTGCTGGCACCAGCTGGGTAATCTCACCACCTTGCGACACTTCAACGGTATAGGGATTGCCATTAACCTTGACGGTATAGACGGCGCTGTCCGCTGGCGCAGCAACAACCGGTTCCGGCTTAACCACTGGCTCAGCGCCGGGGGCCGGCTCAAACGCCTCGGGATTACCACGGTTTTGCAGAAACTTCAGGCCAACTTGCGGAAACAAGGCGTAAGTTAATACATCGTCCACCATCTCTCCGGCCAGTTTAATACCCTTCTCTTTGGCCAGTTCGGCAAACTCGCCAGTTAACTGCTTAAATTCCGATTCCAGCAAATCGGCCGGACGACAACTGATGGCCTCTTTGCCATCCAGCACTTTTTCTTGCAAATTTTTGTTAAACGGCGCCGGTGCAGCCCCGTATTCTCCCTTGAGAATACCTTGAGTCTCTTTGGAGATGGTCTTGTAACGCTCGCCGGTCAGCACATTGAGCACGGCCTGAGTGCCAACAATCTGGGACGTGGGCGTTACCAACGGAATAAAGCCCAAATCTTCCCGTACCCTCGGGATTTCCAGCAGTACCTCATCAAACCGGTGACTGGCGCCCTGCTCTTTAAGCTGGCTCTCCATATTGGTCAACATACCGCCCGGCACTTGGGCAGTGAGAATTCGAGCATCAACACCACGTAGCTGCCCTTCAAATTTAGCGTACTTTTTCCGCACTCCACGAAAGTAAGCTGCTATTTCCTCCAGCTTATGCAAATCCAGCCCAGTATCGCGCCCAGTGCCCTGCAACGCGGCTACGATCGCTTCGGTAGGTGAGTGTCCGTAGGTCATGGACATGGAAGATATGGCCGTATCCACCCGATCAATGCCCGCCTCCACTGCCTTGAGCAATGCCATAGAAGAAAGACCGGACGTCGCATGACAGTGCAGCTGGATTTCCAGGTCAGTCTCTTTTTTCAGGCGGAGTACCAGCTCATACACGTCGCCCGGCGTAATAATGCCGGACATATCCTTGATGCACAGCGAGTCAGCTCCCTGGTCTTCAATGGCCTTAGCCAGAGATATCCAACTGTCCATGGTGTGCACCGGACTGGTTGTATACGACAATGTACCTTGAGCGTGCGCTCCCTGCTTCTTCACCGCTTTCATGGCTTGCATCAGATTGCGCGGATCGTTCATGGCGTCAAACACCCGGAACACATCCATACCATTGGCCACTGCCCGCTCGACAAATTTATCAACAACATCGTCAGCATAATGGCGATAGCCAAGCAGGTTTTGCCCTCGCAGTAACATCTGCTGGCGCGTGTTGGGCATGGCTTTTTTCAGGACGCGCAGGCGTTCCCACGGATCTTCGCCAAGAAAACGAATACAGGCATCAAACGTGGCTCCCCCCCAGGTTTCCAGGGACCAGAAACCAATTTCATCCAACTGCCGAGCAATCGGTAGCATGTCGTCTATGCGCAAACGCGTGGCAAACAGCGACTGGTGAGCATCGCGCAGCACCACATCAGTAATGCCAACTGGTTTTTGTTTTGCTTTTGGTTTATTTACGTTAGACATAACCCTTCGTGCTCCCCCGATTACTGGCGTTTTGTTGGTTGATTATTTTTTGTTCTGTGCAGGTGAATCGCAGCACTGATGGCGGCAACCAGCTCGCCCTGGTCACTGGCGGCTGGATTGGCAGTGACTTGTGGTTCTGAAGACGTTGCCGAAACTGGGTGGGGATAGTAGCGATTGATGATGGTTGACATGACACTGGTGGCCAACACTAATATGGCCAGAAACAGAAACACGAAACCCATTCCAAAGACCATCAGGCTCGTGCCTTCCGCGATCAGTTCTGCTGAAGTCATCAACTCATCCTCTGCTTTTACTGGCTGGTTCTTGTTACGAATTAATTATTATGCCCAACCCAAAATACCCGACGGTGGGTGTTAAGGCTGGGGAAATTCCATCCGATATGCAGTGTTCTTTTTGCGGAAGATTACCTGACTTGATGAAAAATACACCGACTCAAATCAATGAATACGAAGCAATACCCGAATTAGCGCATTGCGCTGCTAACATCATTCAAGACTAGTCCTTGCGGACTGACGACGGTTCACGACTAACCCATTCGATGTATTGACCCACAGAGATGCCTAATCCGATGCTTGTCGTATTCGGTGCTTGTTGTGATAGTTTGGCGTGAGCAGTGCCACACAGAAATATGGTTATTTTGGTAGTTTGCAGGTAGTCAACGACACCCAGCAGCCAAGTCGGCCTCTAGGATGGCCAGTACTGGTTCCGCTTCGCGAAAGGTACGAATTCGCTCAAACAGGCTTTGCGCCTGGGGATAGGCCTTACGCAAATAATTGAGCCACTGTTTGATACGCATCGGCAAATATTGCCACTTGCCACTTATACGGTCACGGTCGCTTAATTGTTGTAGCAGCAGCAACACGCCATGCCAGGTTATGGGATTAACCGCCTCACGAATCATGGTGGTAATGTTGGGAGTTACCAGCGAGGGGCGACCAATCATCAGGTCAGAGCAGCCGGAAACCTCACGACAGCGTCTGGCATCATCGTGGTTCCAGATCTCACCATTGGCAATCACCGGAATACGCAGGTTTTCACGAATTTTACCAATGTACTCCCAATGGGCCGGCGGTCGGTAACCTTCAGCCCTGGTGCGAGCATGCACTGCCAACTCAGCAGCTCCGGCCTGTTCTATGGCTCGGGCGTTTTCCAGAAAGAGGGATTTGTCTTCGTAACCCAGGCGGATTTTGGCCGTCACCGGCACATTGGGCGGCAGCGCATCGCGCACGGTCTTGACAATGGTGTACAACTGATCAGGTTCGCGCAGCAAAATGGCGCCACCGCGATTTTTATTCACCGTTTTTGACGGACATCCGAAGTTGATATCAATGCCCGGCGAGCCTAGCTGCACTGCGCGCAGGGCGTTGCGCGCCATATACTCCGGATGGCTGCCCAGCAACTGCAATCGAACAGGTGTCCCATTGGCAGTTTTAGCTCCCTGTAACAGCTCCGGGCAGGTGCGATAGAACACCCGGTTGGGCAACAGCGTATCGGTCACTCGCACAAACTCGGTGACACACAGGTCAAAGCTGTTGATGCCGGTGAGCAGGTCTCGCATATCGTGATCCATCACGCCTTCCATCGGCGCCAGTATCAAGCGCATGGCACGCCTCTTTAATTGGATAAAAGGCGGAATTCTATCGCTTCTTGTCCGAATGGTGAAATAGACACTTTACCCGACAGGCAGCGCTCACTATGCTTGGCGCATTTAGCCTTGATATTCACCGTGACTGATCATTTATCCGCCGAAATCCAGTGGGAAAACGGGCTGCCGATTGCCACCCGCTTCAATGATGTGTATTACTCCCGAGCATCCGGTATGGCCGAAACCCGCCATGTATTTCTCCACCACAATCACTTGCCCGAGCGATTTGCCCAGCTTGCCAGTGGCAGCACCTTCACGATAGGAGAGACCGGTTTTGGTACCGGCCTGAACTTCCTGTGCACCTGGCAGCTGTTTCTGGAGCATGCGCCGACTAATTGCACACTGCATTTTATCAGCACCGAGAAATACCCGCTTAAACCTGCTGATCTGAGGAAAGCTCTGGGCGTGTTTGATGAGTTGACATCCCTGGCTAACCGCATGATTGCTGCCTATCGGTTGGATACTGGTAATATTGAGATGCAATTTAACGACGCTGGGCGGCAAGTAAAATTGACCGTACTGCTTGGCGATGTACTCGCTACCTTACCTCATATTAATACGTCCATCGACGCCTGGTTTCTCGATGGTTTCGCCCCGGCAAAAAATCCCGAAATGTGGCAACCGGCATTGTTTGCTGCGCTGGGCGCCAACAGCCATGACCAGACCACTTATGCCACCTTCACCGCTGCCCGACTGGTGCGTGACGGTCTGGCCGCAGCGGGCTTTAGCGTGAACAAGCATCCGGGCTTTGGCCGCAAGCGGGATATGATTGCTGGACGACGGATTCCTGCCAGCGGACTGCCCACAACCGATAAACCCTGGTTTAGTCCGGCAAAACACCATCATCCGGAAAAAACGGCTATCGTCGTTGGTGGTGGCCTGGCTGGTTGTAGTGCCGCCTATGGGCTGGCACGCCGGGGCTGGCAAGTCACTCTACTGGAGCAACACGACACTTTGGCCAGCGAAGCCTCGGGCAATCCCCAAGGTGTTCTGTACGCCAAACTGTCGCCCGACAACACGCCACTCAGTCAGTTTATCCTGCACGGTTACCAACACACACTAGCGACTCTGACAGCACTTGACCAAAAGCAGCTATGGCAAGCATGCGGCGTTATGCAACTGGCCCTTGATACCCGGACAGAGCAACGTTATCAGGCTCTTGATGCCCAGCATCCGAATGACTTGCTGCAGTATCTTAATAAACAACAATTGTCAGACATTTCTGGTTTATCCATTGATTACCCCGGCCTGTTCTTTCCCCGGGCCGGTTGGGTACGGCCACCACTTTTTTGCCAGGCATTGGCCAGTCACGCCAATATTCGGCTACAAACCAACACTGCGGTATACGACATAGAACCGTTAAAGCCGGGCTGGCTAATCAAAACCAACCAGGGCGAATTAACCAGCAAAACCCTGATCATCGCCCAAGGCGTAACCAGCCACCGGTTTTCTTGTCTGGATCATCTGCCGCTGAAAACCATTCGTGGGCAGATCACGCAAGTGCAGGCCACTGCCAAGAGCCAACAACTCGCCACCTGCGTCAACGGTGAAGGGTATATCGCTCCGGCCATAGCTGGCTATCACACTCTGGGAGCCACGTTTGACATCAATGATACCGGTAGCGATATTCGTGCTGCCGACCATGACAAGAACCTGGCCATGCAGGCACGCTGCTTTCCAGCCATGTATCAAGCTCTCGGCGCTGAGCAGATCGTGATAACCGGTGGGAGAATCGGTTTTCGCGGCACCACACCGGATTATCTGCCCATGGTGGGCCCAATCGTTGATCGCCAGCGCTTTATGGCAATTTACGCGCCGCTGAGAAAAAACTGCAAACAACCGCTGGACGTGTCACCGGAATATCTGGATGGGCTGTATATCAGTGCCGGACATGGCTCTCGGGGAATGATTTCCTGCCCCATCGCTGGTGAGATTCTGGGCACCATGATTAATGATGAGCCGAACATATTGCCCAAGCCATTGTTAGAAGCCATTCACCCTTCCAGGTTTCTGCTCAGGGATTTAATCCGCAACAAGCGATAAAATCTGAAGATTGAACTTATTCCAGGATTTTCCATCAAACAAGGACACCAAAACGAAGGACAATCCAATGTTTGATCTGGGCGCACCACCACCATATTCACCATCAGGTCTATCAGGGCATAACTTGGCTCGTGAGTCAGGCATTACTGCCAGTGCCAGTACCGACAGAGAGGACTATAACGAGGGTCAATTAATGACCGCTTGTCGTAATAGTGATTTACCTTTGCTGAGCAAATCCGAGCGACTAAAAGAAGAAATAAATTACCTGTTCGAATGCAAGAAGAAAGATTGTCCCTTCTACGGAAAGTCTATTTCACTTTTGCATCTGGCCTGTCTCAATAAAGACCTGCAACTTGTCATTTTTCTGTTGGATAGGGGGGCCAGTACTGACACTAAGACAACGTCCGGTCTGCTTCCTATTCACTTGGCTTGCATGTATGCAAGGAAAGAACAATCAGAGGAGTATATTGGTGCAGTGAGTGAGCTAATTCACCGCCTTCTTGCCTATCATCACCAACCATACCGGGATATTAACCAACCGTTACCAGTTAACAGTGACGGCTCCAAGACTACATTACTGCAGCTTGCTTGTGAGTCCGGAAATGAAGGAGCAGTCAGTGCCCTACTGGAAAATGGTGCCAATCCGGATGCAGTCAGACATTGCGATAAAGAGTCACATATTTATGATCTATGCCAAAAAGCAACAATAAACATTGGAGTTCTGAAAGCATTATGTGATGCCAGCGCAGACGTGGATGCCAAATTCAAGGGAGCCACTCCACTGCATGCGCTATGCAGCAGTGAATATGGAAACCAGAATGTAGCTGCAGCTACAGTACTGATCGAGTGCGGCGCGAGCATTGTAGCAACAGACTCAAAAGGCAAACAGGCTATCCATCTTGCAGCAGAAGCCGGTAACCACAAGCTAATCCAGATGCTGTCAGAAAGCGGAGCTGACGTTAATGTCAGAACCTCCACGCGCCACGGCCCCACTCCGCTTCATTTGGCAGCATTTAACCCACGTACTGCGGCTCGCAAAGAAACAACGATGAAGACACTGCTTAATCTAGGGGCCAGTATCGACCTTGAGGCTAATGTCAATCCACTTGATAGTGGTGATATAGCTTTCGACATGATTTTCTGTCCCTGTTTTTGTTGGTGCATACCTATAATGGATTGTATTCAAAGCGAAATTCCTGTTCATCGACGTTGGACAACAAGGGCAGGAGCAAGATATTTCCCGGGATTTTTTACCGTGACCCCACTCGAATTGATCAATGATAGAGAGATGCAGGCAAGAATCGCGAGTGTAGCTGCAAACTCAAATAGACGTGTGCCGCCCATTAGTCACCAGCCGACTGCTGTTTAGCAAAATCGTCGTAATTCCTCGCCTTTATGCCTTTATGCTCTCGGGGTGCTGCGAATGCAAACGGGTCGGGATATATGACAGGAGGACATAGCCAATAGGTGGAGCACTCCCACCATCAAACGACTGTGATGTATACGGCTGTTAATAATCGAACCCGCTGTCTATGTTAGCGAGGCTATCTGCCCCGCTTTCCACTCCATGGAAAACAGGGCCGATGATTATCGATTAACTTTTGGGTTTATGGAGAACAATTGAGCTGTTGGCTTCAAGGACCAGTTTGGCGTTGCCGTTGGTAACATTTACCACCTCATCACCAATAAGGCTATGGTAATTGCCGTTGCCCAACGCCAGGTTGATAACATCAATGGTGGCTGGATAACCCCGGTTCAGGGCCACCAACACGACATCGTCGCCCTTCTGTCGTTCATAGACCAAAATATCATTATTTAGCCAGCGCTGGGTGTAACTACCACTCTGGATGGCTGGGCTCTCTTTTCTCAACTCAGCTAACGCCTTAATAATGTTGAAAGCTTTGGTGTTGGTGGCGAAGCTGGGCATCATCTCCCGATTAAATGGGTCACTGCCCACCTGACCGAAGGCATTTTTGTCAAACCGCGCAGCATAATGTTCTGTGCCGTAATAAATTGCCGGCACACCCGGTATAGTCATGGTGGCGGCAACGCCCACTTCCAGACGCCCTCTGGCGGTTGCCTCATCAAAGCGGCCACCAGCTTCATTGTTTCCCGGACCAAAGGTGTGTTGGTCAGAGCGCAGGGCGGTGGAGATACGGGCCATATCGTGGTTGTCCATAAACACAACCTGCTTATCTGCTTCCTTGAACACGATATTACGCTTTTCCAGATATGCATTGAGGGTATACATATTGTTGCTCCCTCGGTTTGTCAGCACTCTTTCCAACGTATCCCGGTAACCAAAGTCCAGCAGTGCCGAGCCGGAAGTATTGGCATAATCAATGGCCTGACCATCGAGACCACCGGTTGTATTAGCACTGGCACCAAACCATTCACCAAAGAAATAAAAACCACCGTTGCCTTTCATCTTGGCGTACTCGGTGACTTCAGCGGTCCACTTTTGGATAAATTCCTTATCCATATGTTTGATGGCATCAATGCGAATCGCATCCACGCCAGCATCAAGCCAGAACTTGGCGCCATCGGTCAGGTACTGATAAACCTCCGGATTGTCCTGATCGAAATCGGCCAGATTGAATAGACTCTTGTTACGTACGGCCCAAGCCTCATTCCACTCATGGTTAGCACCATTTTCGGCAATACCACCGTGGTGGTGATACCACTTGGGGTCAGCGCCGGCATCGGCCGGATAGGTGGTTACCGGAACCCCAGCTTTGAGCAGAGCACCAAATTCATTTTCATCATTACCGTTGGAGTGGTTCGGCGCATAATCCAAAACCAGCTTCATGTCATACTCTGGCAGCGCCATCTTATCCGCCAGCTCTTTAAAGTCCTCCAGCGTGCCAAGATGCTCATCCACTGCGAAGAAGTCCTTACCCCAATAGCCGTGATAAGCGGCACCACCGTGTTTATCCAGAAAGTCGGCGTTATCCACAGGGGGTGTAATCCAGATGGCCGTGATGCCCATCTCTTTCAGATAGTCCAGTTTGTCAATCAAACCACGGATATCGCCACCCATATATTTCTTGAAATTCTTGGGATCGTAAGTGGCAGGATCATTTCCCTCATTATTGTTTGGATCTCCATCTTTAAAGCGATCCAGGAACAGGAAATAAATGGTTTCCTGACGAAAATCCAATTCGGGTATGGGAATTGACGGCTCAAGTTCCGTCGGCGGAACCGTGTCCGCGACCGGTGGAATCGGGGTCGATGGCTTGAGTTCCGTGGGTGGAATTATATCTGTGGTGGGCGGGATCGGTGTTGATGACTTGAGTTCCGTGGGTGGAGTCACGTCCGCGGGAGGCACGGTATTGTCGCTATCATTGTTGCACCCCGAAAGCAGCCCAGCGATCACTGCTGCCAAAATTATTTTTTTCATCGCTACGCCCTTTGCTTCAGAAATTATTTTTCGATGAGTTGTGTTGGTACAAATCCAGTGATCCACCCTGAACGAATCACCAGCAAATCAATTAGTGCGTAGTCTATTGTGAACTACTATACTTCGTCATTCACGATTATGGTTTTTTGCGCAACTCTTGATTTGCATCATGTTTTGTAACTACCTGACTTTCCTTAAGATATTGCCGAAGACCGAACAAATAGGAAGAATCCTTTAGCATCCCCTGTTGTGGCATTTTTTATTGACTTATTGAAAAACGACTATAATCTAGTCGTACTTATCGGACTACTATAAAAGAAATAAGCCACAATGAACGCGAAAACACTGAGAACAACACTGGCCATCGCCACCCTATGGGCATCGGTTGCTGGCGCGGAAGAGATCAAGCCGGAGTCCGGCGCAGAGCTGCTGGTCTGGACCGATCAGGCAACGTTGTCGTATATGCAGGACGCAGCCAAAGCTTTTAATAAGGATTTGGGTTATCAGGTGAAGTTCTCGTTCCGGGCGCTGTCCCCCATGGATTCAGCGGCCCGGATGATTCAGGATGGCGGCTCTGCCCGAATTGCCGATGTTGCCGAAATTGAGCACGACCTGCTGGGGCGTCTGGTGGTGGCCGGTGGTGCCATGGAGAACCTGGTCTCCGCCGAGCGTATCGAGACATCCTTTATGCCCAATGCGATTGCCGCCGCTAAAGCCGAAGGAGTCAGCTACGGCTTCCCGGTCAGCTATGCGACGACAGCCCTTTTTTACAATAAAGGCCTGCTGCCGGAACCGCCAAAAACCTTTGAACAGCTGGCTGAGTTCGCCAAAACCTTTAACGACAGCAAGAGCAACAAATACGCCCTGCTCTGGGATGTCCAGAACTACTACGAATCCCGCATCTTCCTGAGCCTGTACGGAGGCTACGAGTTCGGTAAGCAGGGTACGGATACCAAAGATATCGGTATCAATTCGCCCCAGGCCCAAAAAGGCCTCGCCGCCCTGAAAAAACTGCAAGCCAGCAATGACTTCAACGCCTTTGACATGCGCAATCCCCAGGTCCGCAGAGGCCTGTTCAGTGAGGGCAAAGTGGCCGCCATTATTGACGGCCCCTGGGCGATCCAGGGCTTTGAGAAGTCCGGCATTAATTTCGGCGTCGTCCCCATGCCCACTCTGGAAGGGCAACAGCCAAGGACATTCTCCACCGTTCGCCTGGCGGTGGTCTCCTCTTATACCGAGTACCCCAAAGCGGCCCAGCTGTTTGCCGACTTCCTCTCCTCACAAAAGATGCTGCAAAAGCGTTACGCCATGACCAAGTCCATCCCGCCTATGCAGTCGGTACTGGAAAGCGTGAAAAAGGATGCCGATGAAGCCACTCAGGCCATTATTGCCCAGGGCTATCACTCCGACGCCATGCCATCCATTCCGGAAATGGGCTTCCTGTGGTCCCCCATGGCCAGTGCCATTACCGCTCTGTGGGTGAATGACCAGACGCCGGAACAGGTGCTGAGCCAAGCTCTTGATGTCATCTCTGAACAGATTGAGATGCAGGAGTAAAGGGATGATGTCGTCTCAGATACAGGCCGGCAGGGGCTGGCCTGCCTCTTTGCTGATCATGGGGTCTTCCCAGATTCACAAGGGGCATTGGGTTAAAGGTGTCGCTTTTCTGGCATTGCAGGTCCTGTTTCTGCTGGCACTGCCGGAACTCCTTGAGACTCTCAAGGGGCTGGTGACCCTGGGGGAGGTGGCGCAGGTGCGCCGGGGGTTCAAGATCATCCAGGGCGACCACTCTATCTTCATGCTGGTGGAGGGGGTGATGGCACTGATTGTCACCCTGCTGTTTATCTGGGCATACCTTGCCAATGTCAAAGATGCCGGGAAACTCAGCCGCTGCCACTTGTCTGTGATGGGCCAGATCAGGGCCATATACGATAAACACTTTGCCTTTATTGTGTTATCTCCGGCGTTTGCCGTGAGTGTGGCGTTTATCCTGCTGCCCATCATGATTACTGTTTTAGTGTCGTTTACTAACTATTCGGCGCCCCTGCACATTCCCCCCCGCAACCTGGTGGACTGGGTCGGGTTTAAAAACTTTCTGGCGCTGTTCCAGCTGAAAATCTGGTCCAGCACCTTTATGGGCGTCGCTTCCTGGACGGTGATCTGGGCGTTGATGGCCACGGTCTGCACCTTCGGTTTTGGCTTTCTGCTGGCGCTGGCCCTGGATAACCGCAATATCCGGGCGAAAAAAGCCTGGCGCTTTGTCTTTATCCTGCCCTACGCCATTCCGGCCTTTGTCACCCTGCTGATGTTTCGTCTGCTGCTCAACGGCATTGGTCCGGTGAACAGTGTGCTGAACGGCTGGGGATTTGAGTCGGTTGCCTTTTTATCCGACCCGGTGCTGGCCAAGGTAACGGTGATTGCCATCAGTATGTGGGTCGGTTCGCCCTACTTTATGCTGTTGATCTCCGGGGCACTAACCAATATTCCCAAAGACCTCTACGAGGCCAGCGAGGTGGACGGCGCCAGTCGTTTTCAGCAATTCCGGGAAATCACCTTCCCCATGGTGATGCATCAGGTGGCCCCGTCACTGGTGATGACCTTCGCCCACAACTTCAACAATTTTGGTGCCATCTTCCTGTTAACGGAGGGGGGTCCCATCAATCCGGAATACCGGTTTGCCGGGCATACGGACATCCTGATTACCTGGATTTACAAGCTGACGCTGGATTTCCAGCAATACAATATTGCCTCGGTAATCTCCATTGTCGTGTTCCTGTTCCTGTCGTTCATTGCTATCTGGCAATTCCGTCGAATGAAGTCATTTAAAGACGATGTAGGGATGTAATCATGGAAAAGCTGATAGGAAAAGCAGGAACGGCGATTGTCTATCTGTTCCTGGCCTGTAATGCCCTGCTGGTACTGGGGCCGGTGCTTTGGACCGTTATGGCGTCCTTCAAGCCGGGCAATACCATGTTCAGTTCCTCGTTCGCTGATTTTGGCTTTACCCTGGATCACTACCGGGCACTGTTCACTGATACGCCTTATCTGCGCTGGTACAAGAACACCTTTATGCTGGCCACGGCGAATATGCTGATCTCCTTGGTGGTGGTGACCATGACGGCGTTTGTCTTCTCCCGCTACCGCTTCAAGGGCAAGCGCAATGTATTAATGGGCATTCTGGTGTTGCAGATGTTTCCGGCGTTTCTGTCCATGACCGCCATCTACATTCTGTTGTCAAAAATGAACCTGATCGATACCTATGCCGGCCTGCTGTTTGTCTACGTCACAGGGTCACTGCCCTTTATGGCCTGGCTGGTGAAGGGCTATTTCGATGCCATTCCCAGTTCACTGGACGAAGCAGCGAAAATTGACGGTGCCGGGCATATGACCATTTTTATCGAGATCATCCTGCCCCTGGCCCGGCCCATCCTGGTGTTTGTTAGTCTGGTTTCATTTACCGGGCCGTGGATGGATTTCATTCTGCCCACACTTATTCTGCGCAGCGAAGAGAAGATGACTCTGGCCATTGGGATCTTCAGCTGGATTGCCACCAACTCGGCAGAAAACTATACGCTGTTTGCCGCCGGGTCCTTGCTGGTTGCGGTTCCTATTACCCTGTTGTTTGTTGCCACCCAGAAGCACATCACGGCTGGTCTGGTCAGTGGTGCGGTTAAGGAGTAACCCTCAAAATGATTACATTAAGTTCCCTGGTCCATATACCGAAAAGCGCCATGTGTTATGCCAGTGACCGGGGCACGCTGCATGTGCGCCTGCGCTGTGCCAAGCATGAGATTGAACGAGTGACCCTGTGGATTGGCGATCCCTACGAGTGGGCCGTGGGCGGCCTGGACGGTGGCAACCTGGGGGGCAGTGATGCCCATGGCTGGATCGGTGGCCGGGAAATCCCCATGGAGACAGAAGCGGAAACCCAGCATCAAACGTGCTGGTTCGCTGAGTTTACCCCGCCCAAGCGCCGGGCCCGCTACGGGTTTATCCTCCATGCCAGGGGCACCGGGCAGAAGATTTTGTTCGGGGAGCGCAAAAGTATTGATATCACCAACCCGAAAGTGGCGGAGGTGGAGTTGAGCAATCTCAGCAATTTCTTCTGCTTCCCCTATATCAATCCCCGTGATCTCCTGCAAACTCCACAATGGGTGCAGAATACCGTCTGGTACCATATCTTCCCGGACCGTTTTGCCAATGGCCGGCCGGATATCTCCCCGGCCAATGTCCAGCCCTGGGGCACGGAACCCACTCAGGATAACTTTATGGGGGGAGATCTCTGGGGGGTCATCGACAAACTGGACTATCTGCAGGATCTCGGCATCAACGGACTCTATTTCTGCCCGATTTTTACCGCCAATGCCAACCACCGCTATGACACCATCGACTACTTTAATGTCGATCCGTCGTTAGGGGGCAACGAGGCCTTTAAAGTTCTGGTGGAACAAGCTCATCTGCGTGGCATGAAAGTCATGCTGGACGCCGTTTTCAACCATGTGGGTGATCAGCATCCTCTATGGCTGGATGTGGTGGCCAAAGGGCAGGACTCCCCCTACCACGACTGGTTCTGGATTCACCAGTTCCCGGTTTATGAAGATAAGCCCCGGGATCAGTGGGACGGCAAGAATCTGCGCTACGAGACCTTCGGCAATGTGGCCGCCATGCCCAAGCTGAACACTGAGAACAGCGAGTGCCGTGCTTATCTGCTGGATGTGGCCAAACGCTGGGTGGAGGATTTTGATATCGACGGCTGGCGACTGGATGTGTGTAACGAAGTGGACCACGACTTCTGGCGGGAGTTTCGCCGTGTGGTGAAAACCATTAAACCGGACTGCTATATCCTCGGTGAAGTCTGGCATGACGCCTCTGCCTGGCTTGGTGGTGACCAGTACGATTCGGTGATGAACTATCCCCTGACCCAGGCGATTCTGGATTATTTTGCCCTGGATATCAGCGATAAACAGTCGTTTACCTGGGATGTCAACCGCTCCTATGTCGCCTATTCCCGGGTTGCCAATGAAGCGATGTTCAACCTGCTGGACAGCCACGACACTTCTCGTATTGTCAGCCTCTGCGGTGACAATAAGGACCGGGCAAAACTGGCCTACCTGTTTATGTTCACCCAGGTGGGCACCCCCTGTATCTACTACGGCGGTGAAGTGGCCCTGAGTGGCGCCCGGGGCATGGGCAGTGAGGCCAACCGCCGCTGCATGGTTTGGGATGACCATGATCAGGATCTGGAGTTCAGGGAGTTTATCCGCAATCTCATTACCCTGAGAAAAGCCGAGCCGGATTTCAATATTCCAACCATCCGGTGGCTGACTATTGATAATGACCGCTGCATCGCCTACCAGCGTGGCCAGTGGCAGATCGTAATGAACAACTCTTCGGTGAAGCAGTACATCGACCTGGGGGGCGAAAGCATTGTGCTGGAGCCTTACGGTTACCGAATGGATAAGTTGAACTAAGCGGTGAAGAACGTTTTTCTATGACCTGTATGACCAACCCTATACTGCCCGGCAGTTTTCCTGACCCATCCATTTGCCGGGTGGGGGAGGACTTCTATATGGTCAACTCGTCGTTTGAATACTTTCCCGGACTGCCCATCCACCACAGCCGTGACCTGGTGAACTGGACGTTGATCGGTCACGCCCTGGACCGTCCGGAGCAGTGCCGAGGGCCGGTATTTCTCACCGATGTACAGTCCGAGGGCGGCATTCATGCCCCCACTATCCGGTATAAAGACGGTGTCTTTTATCTGATAACCACCAATGTCTACACGGCAGTGGACGCACCACCCGATTTCAACCCATGCGTTAATTTTATCCTCACCGCCACCCACCCAGCGGGTCCATGGTCTGACCCCATGGTGATCCACGATGCGCCGGGGATTGATCCGGATATCTTTTTCGATGACGACGGACGGGTATGGTATGTGGGCACCCATAGCCCCGATGATCCCGCCTATCCCGGAGAAGGGGAAATCTGGCTACAGGAGCTGGATCTCAGGCACACAACCCTGATCGGTGAACGCTATTTTCTGTGGCGGGGAACCGGCGGTGACTGGGTGGAAGGCCCGCACCTGTATAAATACCGGGGGCGCTACTATCTAATGACAGCGGAAGGCGGTACCGGCTTTTATCATGCGGTCACTGTCGCTGGCAGCGATGCCATTACCGGCCCCTATCGCAGTAATCCGCGCAATCCCGTGTTAACCTCACGACACCTGAGCCATCGCCACTGGGTCAACAGCACCGGTCATGGCGATCTGGTGGAGTTGGCTGACGGTCGCTGGTATATGGTCTGTCTGGGCATTCGTAATGACATTGCCCAGCGCTCCAATATGGGCCGGGAGACCCACCTGGTGCCGGTGGTGTGGGAAGGGGAAAATCCGGACGATTCAGCTCTGAAGGATAAGCGACTCTGGCCGGTTTGCGCCCCGAACAGCGGCCGGGTGGAAAAACATCTGCCGTTACCGTTACCACAGCTGCCTTTACCGGAATCCGACCCAATCCGCCATGGGGATTTTTATGACGATTTTTCCAGTCCGGTATTGAATAAAGCCTGGAGCTTCCGTCGGGTTCCGGATATATCCCGTTTCCAATTGCTGCCGGAGCAGCGCTGTTTGCGCATCTGGCCCGGGCAGGCACCTCTTCGGGAGCGAAGCCAATCCACGCTCATGGGCTTTCGGCAAACCCACAGCCATTTCCGTTATCAGGCGACGCTAAACCTTTCTGAGCATTGGCTTAATAGTGAAGCCGGGATCGGCATCCTGCAAAAAGACCACCATCATCTGTTGATGGGAATTTCTGAACAGGCGGCCTCTGTGTTGGTTTCAGTACGACTGAACGACACAGTTCTAGCCTCTGCCCCCATTGCCAGTGAGTTCCACTCTCTGGATTTGATGATTCATTGTACTGAAGACGGGTATGAATGCAGTTACAGAACCGATAAAGATAATGAAACGAAATCTGTAATAACCCATATCCCCATAGACTCCATGCTCTCCAGGTACTATACCGGTGCCTTTTGTTGCCTGTTCGGTAGCACTGTGGATGAGTCATTACCTGTCTGGGTGGATTTCTCCAATATCCGATTTACCACTGAAGAAAACAAAACAATTGAGCCTTACCGCATCTGTTAACAGAGGAGTGAGGGTGGTGATAGTATACGTGGACATTCGCCGTGATGAATAGCAAAGGATTTTCTGTGACCGACCTGGTATCCAAACTGGTAGACTTTGGCTTTACCAAAACCGATGCGCTGGTGTACATCGACCTGCTGCAAAATGGTCGTTCCAGCGGGTACAAAATCGCTAAAAATATCTCTCTTTCCCGCTCAACGGTCTACACGTCCATCGACCAATTGTATAAAAAAGGGTTTATCCTGCTGTCGGAAGGGGAAAGTAAAGAGTACGAAGCCAAGTCGCCAGATCTGATCTTCAACCAGATTGAAAAAAAGACCGTTGATAATATTCATATCCTGAAAGATGAGCTGTCCCGGATGATGACTCAGGACGAGCATGAGTTTATCTACAACATCACCGGCTTTGATAACCTGGTGCAAAAGGCCCGTGAACTGATCTGCTCAGCCAAATCGGAAATCTACCTCAACACCGACATCAAACTGGATTTATGGGCTGACGAGCTGTGTGATGCTATTGACCGAGGTGTTCGCATTATTGTGTTTTCGTTCAACCGCGTGGCCGCGCCCCATAAGAAAATTGAGGTCTACTCCCGTTCAGACAAAGATGAGAAAGACTACCCTTCCCACCGGTTTATGCTGGTTACCGATATGAAGGAGACAATGGTGTTTTCCCACCGTCGTGAGACCGTGGGTATTTATTCCAATAATTACTTATTGGTAAAAATAACCGCCGAGCATATCCACAGCGATATCTACCTGACCAAATACGAACAGGCGGCTTCCGACGTTAAGTATCAGATAGGCACCTTGCATGAGACTGACAATGCCATGGTGCATGATAGTCGTAAGAAATCGGATTAAACCACCCGAAAATAACGCCGCAAAAACCTCAGCCCAACCATCAACCAGGGCCAGATAACCGCACTGGAAATAGACGGTAACAAGTACCAGGGTGTGGGCATGGCATCTTGAGCCGCGGTACGAATCCACAATAACACCAGCTGATAACTGGCGATCATCAGCAGTACGATAAAGGCCTGCTGCAAATGCGGAAAGAGACGCAGTCGGCGGTGCAGGCTGAGCACAATAAAAGCCACTACTACCATGCCCAGCGAGTTAAGGCCAAACAAGCTGCCCTGGAATACATCTAGCAGCAGACCGGTTGCGAAGGCAAAAAACAAACCAAAGCGCTCCGGCAGAGCCAGCACCCAGTAGATCACCAGTAGCGGGACCCATGCCGGACGGATCAGTGATAACCACTCAGGCAGAGGCATAACACTGAATACCGCACCCAGCAGCAGGGTTATCCATACCACCCAATGGGCATTAGCCCGCTGAACCATTTTCCTCGTCCTTCTCCAACTGGGCCGTCTGGCCCGGTTCTATCGGCTCGCTCAGGTCAATCACCTCGCGAAATACCAGCAAGACAAACCGGCTACGATTGGTTTCAGCCAGCGGCTGAACTTCAATGGTGGCAAAAGCATCGCCAGGGTTGTGCCCAACGCGGGTTATTATGCCTACCGGATACCCTTCCGGAAACGTGCCGCCCAGGCCAGAGCTGGTCAACAAATCGCCTTCACGAAAATCGCCGGTAATGGGAATGTAGAGCAGTTCAAGGCGATCTTTACGGCCGCTGCCGGCGGCAGTGGCACGATACTTGGTACGATTATTTTGTACCGGAATACGCGCCGACATATCGGTCAGCATCAATACCCGACTGCTTACCGGGCTCACTTCCACAACCTGTCCCATAACGCCATGGGCATCCAGAATGGCCTGCCCTTCGTAGACGCCATCAACAGAGCCTTTGTTGATAGTTACCCGGTGTCGGAATGGGTCCGCGTCCACACCCACTACTTCAGCAACCAGGACTTGCTCACCCACTAGCTCAGAGGAGTTCAACAGTTCTTTCAAGTGAATATTCTGGGCGGTCAGCGAGGCCAGCTTTTGGACTTGCTGCTCAAGAATAAGGTTTCTGGCTTTCAGGCGGGCGTTTTCCCGCAATAATTCGTTACGGGACATAACCGCCTGAGATGCGCTTCCCCACAGGCGTCCGGGCAGGTCAGCAAGAAACAGAACTGGTGTGGCTGCCACGCTCAACCACTGGCGAGCAGGCGACAGGACGCTATAGCGATGATCAAGACACAACACGGCCAGTGACAGCATGATCAGTAAAACAAAACGAGTTACCAGAGACTGGCGTTGACTAAAAATTGGTTTAATACCCTGCTCCTCACCAGACAAACAAGCAGTAATCCCCCAAGCGGGAATAACGCTGTCCGGATTGCCGGACACACTGTTTGTCTTCTTACCAGACAACCATCTTATAAGACGACAATCTTATTAGACGACAATCTTCTTAGATGACCACTTTGTTAGACGACAATTTTATTAAGCAACCATCTTGTGAAACGACCATTCATCAGATAAGCAGAAAGAGGGCACTGCTCGCACAATGCCCTCCAGTAGATCAGTCTGCATACTGTTTAATCCGTGGACAACAAATCCATCCGATGCCGATCCATCATCTCGATAGCCCGGCCACCACCGCGCGCCACACAGGTGAGCGGGTCTTCTGCCACCAGCACAGGCAGCCCAGTTTCTTCGCTGATCAGTTTATCCAGATCACGCAACAAGGCACCCCCACCGGTCAATACCAACCCACGCTCAGCGATGTCGGAAGCCAACTCGGGTGGTGACTGTTCCAGAGCACTTTTTACCGCCTGTACGATCGCCGTCAAAGACTCTTGCAGCGCCTCCAGAATCTCGCTGCTGTTAAGCGTAAAGCTGCGCGGAATACCTTCGGCCAGGTTGCGGCCGCGCACATCAATTTCCAGCAGCTCATCACTCGGATAAGCAATGGCAATTTCCTGCTTGATGCGCTCGGCAGTGGCATCACCAATCAAACTGCCATAATTGCGCCGCACGTAAGTGACAATAGCATCATCAAACCGGTCGCCGCCGATGCGTACCGATTCGGAATAAACGACACCACTCAAAGAAATAATGGCAATCTCAGTAGTACCGCCGCCGATATCCACTACCATGGAGCCGCTGGCTTCTTCCACTGGCAGGCCAGCACCGATTGCTGCTGCCATTGGTTCTTCAATCAGGTAAACTTCCCTGGCACCGGCACCAAGCACCGATTCGCGAATGGCGCGCTTTTCAACTTTGGTGGATTTGCAAGGAACGCAGACCAACACCCTGGGGCTAGGCTGAATAAAACTGTTCTCATGCACTTTATTGATAAAGTGCTGCAACATACGTTCACAGACGTCAAAATCGGCGATAACGCCGTCTTTCATTGGCCGGATGGCCGTGATATTACCGGGAGTCCGCCCGAGCATCCGTTTGGCATCGGCACCAACAGCAACAACGCTTTTCTGAGAGCCCATGTTGCGAATAGCAACCACTGACGGTTCATTTAAAACAATGCCCTTTTCGCGGACATAAACGAGAGTGTTGGCCGTTCCAAGATCGATCGACAGATCACTGGAAAACAAACCACGTAACCTTTTCAGCATGTTCTGGTATACCTTGACTCAAGGCGTGACTAATTGCCGAAACTCTAACAATGCTGCAACCATAGGGCAAGCAGCAATTGAGCAGTATACGGATGTATACCGTTGATTATCTCGCCGAAACGGCTCCGGCCTCTTGAGAAAAACGTGAGCTGCCCATACATTAGCCCCTTATTTAGCTGGAGAAACCACATGGCCATCGACGCCTCTGAAGTCAAAAAGGTCGCCCGTCTTGCTCGTCTGGCCGTTGACGATAGTGCCATTGCCGCAACAACAATCACCATTGGCAATATACTGGCAATGGTGGATCGCATGCAGTCGGTGGATACGCAAGAAGTACCGCCCCTGGCCCATCCGCTCGAAGCCACACAGCGCCTGCGCCAGGATGAAGTAAGCGAGACTAACCAGCGCGAACAACTGCAAAGCTGTGCACCGGCTGTTGCCGAAGGCCTGTTTCTGGTACCGCGCGTTATTGAATAAGGTACTTCAGCACAATCGCTGTCGCAGCAAATCATCCAACACATTGACCCAATCCCATGTACGACAAGACCATTGCAGAACAAAGTCGGGCGCTGGCCCGCGGTGAACTGTCCAGTGTCGAACTGACGCAGAGCTATCTGGACCGAATCCGACAGTTTGATGGCGACATCAACAGCTTTATTACCGTAACCGAAGAGTTGGCTCTGGATCAGGCCCAAGCTGCCGACGAGCGTCGCGCCAGCGGCAATGCCAATACCATGACCGGCATTCCCCTGGCCCATAAAGACCTGTTTTGTACCGTGGGCGTGAAAACCTCCTGCGGCTCAAAAATGCTCGATAACTTTATCGCTCCCTACGAATCCACCGTTACTGCCCGCTTTAAAGATGCTGGTGCCGTTATGCTGGGCAAAACCAATATGGATGAGTTCGCCATGGGCTCATCCAACGAGAACAGCTATTACGGCCCAGTAAAAAATCCCTGGGATAAAGCCGCCACTCCCGGTGGCTCATCCGGTGGTTCTGCCGCCGCCGTTGCTGCCCGACTAGCCGCTGGCGCCACGGGTACCGATACTGGCGGTTCCATTCGTCAACCCGCTTCCCACTGTGGCATTACCGGCCTGAAACCCACCTACGGTCGGGTATCGCGCTGGGGTATGGTGGCTTACGCCTCCAGTCTTGACCAAGCCGGTTCCATGGCTCGCAGCGCCGAAGATGCCGCCATCATGCTCGGCACCATGGCCGGTTTTGATCCGCGCGACTCCACCTGCCTCGATCGCAGTGTGCCGGATTACACTGCCACCCTGGACGATTCCCTGGCAGGCTTAACCATCGGTTTGCCCAAAGAATATTTTGCCGCCGGACTGGATACTGAAGTTGAGCAGCAGGTTCGCAATGCCATTGCCGAGTACGAAAAGCTTGGTGCCAGAATAAAAGAGGTCAGCCTGCCCAATGCCGAACTGTGCATTCCGGCCTATTATGTGATCGCATCGGCCGAGGCCTCATCAAATCTGTCGCGTTTTGACGGTGTGCGTTTTGGCCATCGCTGTGCAGAGCCACAGGATTTGCTGGACATGTACATCCGCAGCCGCAGTGAAGGGTTTGGAGAAGAAGTCAAACGTCGTATTATTGTCGGCACCTATGCACTGTCTTCTGGCTATTACGACGCTTACTATCGCAAAGCCCAGCAAATTCGTCGCCTGATTCGTGATGATTTTCTCAATGCCTTTAACGAATGCGACGTGATCATGGGGCCAAACGCACCAACGTCGGCTTTTGATCTTGGTGTCATGAACAGCGATCCGGTGGCCATGTACCTGTCCGATATTTACACACTGTCAGTTAACCTGGCAGGGCTGCCCGGTCTGTCCGTGCCCGCTGGTATGGCCAATAATCGCCCGGTAGGTCTGCAAATTATTGGTCAGCACTTTGACGAGGCGCGCCTGTTAAATGTTGGCCACCGCTTCCAGCAGGCTACTGACTGGCACCTGCAATCTCCGGCGCTGATTTAAAGGACACACTGACATGCAATGGGAAACCGTTATCGGGCTGGAAATACACGTCCAGCTCGCCACCAAAACAAAAATTTTCTCCGGTGCTTCCACCGCTTTCGGCGCTGCACCCAACACTCAGGCCTGCGCCGTAGACCTGGGTCTGCCCGGTGTATTACCGGTGGTCAACGAAGAAGCCATCAATATGGCCATCAAGTTTGGCCTGGGGATTAATGCCGAGATCAACCGGATCAACGTTTTCGAGCGGAAAAACTACTTCTACCCGGACCTACCCAAAGGCTATCAGACCACACAATTGGAAAAACCAATCGTGGGCGCTGGCCATGTGGACATCACTCTGGCCGATGGAGCCACTAAAACAATCCGCATTCACCATGCCCACCTGGAAGAAGACGCTGGCAAGAGCCTGCATGAAGACTTTCACGGGATGAGTGGCATCGATCTTAACCGGGCCGGCACGCCGTTGATTGAAATCGTTACCGAACCCGATATTCGCAGCGCTGAAGAGGCCGTGGCTTTTGCCAAGAAATTGCATGCCATTGTCACCACGCTGGGCATTTGCGACGGCGATATGTCCCAAGGCTCCATGCGTTTTGACGTTAACGTTTCTGTGCGCCCTGCAGGTCAAGAAGAATTAGGCACGCGCACCGAAACCAAAAACCTGAACTCTTTTAAATTTATGGAAGCAGCCATCCTCAAGGAAGTAGCGCGCCAGATTGATTTAATTGAAGACGGTGGTCAGGTAACACAGGAAACGCGCCTGTATAACGGCGATACCGGCGAAGCTCGCTCCATGCGCAGCAAAGAGGAAGCCAACGATTACCGTTATTTCCCGTGCCCTGACCTGTTACCGGTGATCATTGACGACGAGCGTCTGGCAAAACTGAAAGCCACAATGCCAGAAATGCCTGACGCGAAAAAGGCCCGTTTTATTGCCGAGTTTGGCCTGAACGAGTACGACGCAGAAATCCTTTCTGCTGATCAGGCCACGGCCGCTTACTTCGAAGCCGTAGTCAGTGCCTGCGGTGACGCCAAACTTTCCGCCAACTGGATTATGGGCGATTTGTCCCGTTCCCTGAACCAAGGCAATATCGGCATTACTGACAGCCCCGTTACCGCCGCCATGCTTGGTGGCCTGATCGTGCGTATCAAGGACAACACCATTTCCGGCAAAATTGCCAAAGAGATCTTTGAAGTGCTTTGGCAAGGCGAAGGCAGCAGCGCCGATGAGGTGATTGAGAAAAAGGGTCTCAAACAGGTGACCGATACGGATGCCATTGCAGCGATGATCGATGGCGTACTAGCGGCCAACGCCCAGCAAGTGGCAAATTATCGCGCTGCTGAACCGGAAAAGCGTGGAAAAATGATGGGTTTCTTTGTTGGCCAATGCATGAAAGCGTCCGGTGGCAAAGCCAATCCAGGCATGGTGAACCAGATTCTGAAGCAGAAGCTGGACGGTTAGGAATACCACAGCCAAACGCGGTGCAGATAAGAACGCATTGAGTTTCAGTACAATTGAGTTTCAGTACAATTGCGCTTTAGTGCAACTGGTTTAATACCAAGGAAAATACTGCCCGACTCAAGACCGGGCAGTATCTTTATGGACGTAGAGATTAAAGACCATAGTCAGCAACTTGTTCAGCGGCAATAACGGGAAAATACCGTTGGGCGCTCCCAGATTTAACCCTTTGCTGTGGGTAGTTTTGCAGAATCCTCTATCGGTAAGGGTATTCACATGATCATTGGGGAAGTGCATCGGTAATGGCGCTGACCCGGAATAAACTTCTGTGGGCAAGAGTGCCGCACGATAATGGTCCACCCATGCCGGATGCTCACCGGTTTCGCACCAAAAGCTGATTACCCTAGCCAGCTCCCCGGTGACGCCGAACGTTTCCAGACACTCGCTGATGCGCTCTTCTGCCAGCCCGAAAGCACCAGCAAAAAAAGTACACGACATTTTATTAATAATACCCTGCAACCTGACGACAAAATCCGGGTTTTGATAATCCATCTCCCGCGCAAGCACCCGTGGCAACAGGATGATCAAGCTGAAGTATTCCCGAGCAATCTGTTCCATGCCCATTATCTGCCGGTTATCCGGCGTATCTTTGGCGTTCCTCTCCAGATTAATGGGCATCTCCGCCAACGGCACAATTCCGGCATAATCGCGAATCCCAACGGTTGGGGAGACATTGGGATAATTACTGGCATCACTGTTCCAGGAACCAAGAGTTCCGGGACATGGACAATTAATTAACTGGGACAATAAAACGAAAAAACGCTGCTCAGCGTGATACATGGGGAGCATCGTGCTGGCCAGCCCGCAGCCTAGCAACATCCCCAAATCGTTAGCAGCAACCTGTAAAGACGCCAGAGACTGCGCCACCGACAATCCTTCCCCTTCCGTCTCGTAGGGGTAGCGATGGTAATGTTCCTGTATTTTGGTTTGATAGGCGTAAGCCAGCACAGAACCGTCGGCTTCGATCACCACAGATTCGCGCAGAGCTTCCCGCTGCTGCTGGTCAAGCCGACTCTCTAACAGCCACATACGAAAATGTCTGATCCGAAATAACCCGAGCGGTTCAGGAAAACGAGTTTGCAGTGCCAGTGTCCCAGCCGTCTGCCATGCTCTCAAACAACGCAACTTGCCCGGTTCACTGGCCAACTCTTCCCATGGCTCAGGGACGTCTCCGATCATTTTTTTCCGTAACTTAAAACGCAACGTAGTCCCATTGTCCGGATCATGAAAGTAGCAGCTGCGCCCATAAATGCCGCAAGAGCCGGTAGGCAGCGTCCGGACAAACGGCGGCAAACCTGCGGTAGCAGGAATGTCCTGATACTGGCGCCATTGTTGCAACAGTGTGGCGTTGGTCGGCGGCGAAAAACACACCTTTGCCTCCAGCAAAAGGTCGCTCCACGGCAACTCCACCATGAGTGAACTCCCTGGTGACACCGACTCGTCGACAAAAGGAACTACCTCACTCTCCCAGATCGGTCGGTTGCTGTGTGAGAAAGGATCAGCAAATAGCCATGCCCGAAGGTAAATGGGGAACTGCCTGGCAATAGCGATCCGCGCTGCTGAGCCAAAAGGCAGCAGTTGTAGTCGCTTGAGCAGGTCCGCCTCCTTTACACAATCTTGTGCACAAAGAGCAATGAGCCGAAACTCCTCAGCAAAAACACTGCCAAGTGGAACCGTGGCAATCGCCGGCAGCCCACCCAGAATTACCCTTGGATTAGCCAGAATGTGCAGTGCCAGCGCAGCATGGTGACCATTAAGCGACACCACCTGATCGAGCAACGCCAGAACATGGCAAGGCTCGATCCCCCCATCTGCGGTTCTTGTAACAAGGTGTTTCAGATTAGTATTGTCAAACCTTTTTCCGGCGTGATCCAAAGCATAAAAAAAGGATTCCAGTACAGTTTTGCCATTATTATCCCGTGTGCTCAGGATTGCCGGATAGCGTTCTGCTACGCGCGTAAGTAGCCCCGAGGAAATAGCCTTAAAAACAAAGCGATCACCCAAACCACAATGAAAAGCCGTTTCATTACTACCAGAACGCCAGCAGGAAACACTTTGCAACAGCGACTGACCAATCGAGGTGTTGAGTAGTTGTTCAAACAGATCAGGGACATCAACCAAAAAGAGTACTGAAAAAAACTGGCGTTGTCGCTCATTCAATGCAGCAAAATAATCCACCAGCAAATCATTTAATGGCGTCAATAATTTTGGCATTGTACACAGCCGGTGCAAAACCAGCATCAGGCAACTGGAATCCTGAAGTTGATAATCAAATTCAGCAGCGGCAACTTTACAACGCTTATCAAACTCGGCAGTGACAATCTGTTTGAAGCGAGCAAAGTTATGAATAAAAAATGCCTCCGGTAATTCATACCACCTCCCAATAGCGGCAAAAATTTTATCCGTCAGCTTGCTCAAGCTATGGGGATAATGCAGTTCAATCATTGTCAGCCAATATTGGAAGTAATCATCACTGCCATTGGCAAAAAATAGTGCCGGATCACTGGTCAGTAACTGCAGGAATTCGGCATTCCCCAGCAACGGCTGGGTATGCTGGATAAACTGGCTAACAGGAAGCGTTGGCAAGTGTCTTACCAACTTGAAGACAAACGTTTTAACGCCGTAGTTGCTAACCAGCCTGCTCTCTTCATACTTGATAAAACCGTTAGTCAGTAACAAGTCGGCCAGCTGGAAAACACCCGGATGGTGCGATTCCAGAAAAGCAGGATATAAACATTCAATTTTTTTCAGCGAGGATTTAATAGCTGACAAATCAGGCTCGTTCGGCCCTGAGCACAGCTCAATGATATGCCTGGTATGGGCCAGCAAGAGATGAATTTCATGCCGACACAATGGCAACTCCAGCTGCAGGATATCATTGGTGAAGACCATTAATCGCTGTACAAGCGGCAAAGGCATCTTCGCTCTGGACGCATCAAGCATACCGATGTCGTCTTTTAGACTTGGCAATTCGACCAGTCTCAGCTTCTTGATGTTATTGTAATTGCCCTCGGTAAGCGACAGCACACAGCCTGAAACATGGACTTTCTTGTCAATGCCAGTCTTGTCAACGTCAGTCTTATCAACATCAGCCTTGTCAGGCACAATCTGTTTTGATTCGCCTGGATTAGCGGTCAACGAGCGTTCAAGCAGCCCGGTTTTGTCAGCAGTCTTGTCAGCTGTGCTGCTCTTGTCGGATGTCAGAAAGGAAGCCACCGGGGCGCCCTGAACAGTAAAATTCGCTGTACTAGCGGAAGTTGCGGCGGAATTATTCACACCAAGGGGGCTGGAAATTGAACAATCCATAAGACACTTGCTCTCCAACAGGATGCTCTCCAACGGGAATCAGGCACCAGCCGCTGAAGAAAACCAAACAGTTAACTCTGATTGCTGCCTATGCATTGTCAAAACTTTGCCATCAAAATTTTTTCGTCAAAATATTTCCGCTCACCTTTATTTTCGTGCACTTTTATTTCCGCTCACCTTTTTTTCTGCTCGCTTTTTTTTCTACTCATCCTTTTTCTGCTCATTTCCTCCCCACTAACCTCTTTCTTCTTCGTTCGAGTTTCAATTATCAAAAAAGTTCCTACCATTGGCTCACAAGCCTTTCCTTCGCCCTAGAAGCAGTTACTACTTTTTCATTCAAGCCGGAGCATGAGCGATGCGTTCACATAAGCAGATAAAAATGATAGAAAAAAGATGTGTAATAACTAAAAATAATAAAAAACAAGGGACACTGAAATGAAAAAAACATTCCTGTTTGTGACCTTAACTATCTTGCCAATCAGTAGCTGGAGTGATTGGAAACCAGATTTTATCAGCGTGGCCTATGGACAATTCATGTCGCCTATCACCAGTCGCCAGGCCGACATTTCCCAATATCGACTGGGGCTTGCCTGGGATCTGCCCGGACCTCTGTGGCGTTCATCGAATGTGGTTTTGCAAGGGTACGCTGAACTGGCTATTGGTCAATGGCGCAGTCATCTGGATACAGAAAAAACCCAGACAGGCGCCAGGGTAGTTAACCAGATCAGCGTAAGTCCGGTACTGCGTCTTACCAGTGCCAAGCCTTTTTGGGGCAGTAGCCGACCCTTTGTCGATCTGGGCGTCGGAGCCAGTTATCAGTCCGAGGAAGATATCGAGCAACATCATCCATCTGGCATTAACATGGGCGGCCACTGGCAGTTTGAACTGCGCGGTATGGTCGGTCTGAGTTTTGGCCAAGTGCACCCTTTTGCCATCAGTTATGGTTGGATGCACTACTCCAATGCCCACCTGCTCAACATCAACGAGGGTATGGATTTTCACACTTTGCAACTGAGTTATGGCTTTTGAGCCACAGGCCATAACGCTGAAAAACCTGCACTGACCCGGTAGCTCGGCGCCATTGATGGGCATTAACCAGACTTGATCCGTTGATCAATTTTATGTTGTGTTTCCCAAACGTATGTCATTTAATGGCTGGATATGCCGAAAAATCTGGCAAAATCAGCTAGCTTGTTCATTCACTGTCCTGATGGCAAGCGGCAACATGGTTACCCAGCGCTCTTGCAAAGTACGGTCACACTCCGTCAATACGCACAGCTGCACACCATCGAATCGAATGTAAGTACCTGTGATACCAACATCGCGGGGTCACTTTTCTCGATGCCATCAGTCCATTGATCCAGCCAATGGCTGCGCTTTCCTGTGTTGGAGGAAACGTATCTTGCTAAAAGAAAATCTCTACAGCGAAACCCTATACGACACATACGGTCAATACTTCACCGTTGACAAAATGCTGTTTGAAGCCTGTACCGAACATCAGCATCTGGTGATATTTGAGAATAAAGAGTTTGGCCGCATGATGGCGCTGGATGGTGTTATCCAGACCACTGAGCGAGACGAGTTCATCTATCACGAAATGTTGACTCATGTTCCTCTGTTCGCCCACGGCAATGCCAAACGCGTGCTGATCATCGGTGGTGGTGATGGTGGTATGCTGCGCGAAGTGCTCAAGCACAATACCGTAGAACACGTCACCATGGTTGAAATCGACGCTGCCGTGGTGGCGATGTGTGAAAAGTGGTTGCCCAATCACTGCGCCGGTGCTTACCAGGACCCGCGCCTGAACCTGGTCATTGACGACGGTGTCAAGTTCGTCAACAACAGTGTCGCCAATGCCGATGGCAGCTTTGACGTGATTATTTCTGATTGCACAGATCCAATCGGCCCGGGCGAAGTGCTGTTCTCCTCCGAATTCTATGCCGGCTGCAAACGTTTATTGTCTGAAGACGGTATCTTTGTTGCGCAAAACGGCGTCTGCTTTATGCAGCTTGATGAGGTAGAAACCACCGCCCGTCGTCTGGGCCATTACATGGCTGACACCTGGTTCTACAGTGCCGCTGTACCAACTTATGTGGGTGGCATCATGACCTTTGCCTGGGGGGCAAAAAACCCTGAATCCCGCAACGTAGCCCTGGATGTCCTGACGGAACGCTTCAATACCGCCGATATTGCCACCCGTTATTACACGCCAGCGATTCACCAGGCAGCCTTCGCCCTGCCTCGCTACGTTGAGGAGGCAATCACAAAGGCCCATGTCTGAATGTGCTGCAAGCAACAACCCGAATGCAACGGATGACGGCTGGGGCGTGGCAGTGGCCCGCGCCACTTATAATGCCCATTTCTGGAGTCAGGGTTACTTTGATATCAACGACGATGGCAATGTAGTTTGCCAGTTGTCCGACCGACCGCCAGTTAATCTTAATGCTATTGCCGAACACCTGGCAGCACACGGGATCAATCTCCCGGTTTTGGTACGTTTTCCCGATATACTGCACGACCGGGTGAACAAACTGTGCGACGCCTTTAATCGGGCGATTGGCGAATACGGCTACCCAAACGACTACCTGGCCGTCTATCCCATCAAAGTCAACCAGCAACGCGCCGTGGTCGAGGAGATCATGGAGAGCCAGGCGGCCAAACAGGACCGACAGCTGGGCCTTGAGTCTGGCAGCAAACCGGAGCTGCTGGCTGTGCTGGCCATGGCCAGTCGAGCCAGCTCGGTAATTGTCTGCAACGGCTATAAAGATGTCGAATACATCCGTCTGGCCCTGATCGGCGAACAGCTTGGTCACCAGGTCTACATCGTGCTGGAAAAAATCACCGAGCTGGAGATGGTGCTGGCAGAAGCAGAAAAACTCGGCGTTACTCCGCGCCTTGGCCTTCGTATACGACTATCGTCGCAAGGAAAGGGTAAATGGCAGGCCAGCGGTGGCGAAAAGTCCAAATTTGGTTTATCTGCCAGCCAGGTTCTGACGGTACTCAATCGCCTGCGTGCCGCCGACAACCTCAACTGTCTGCAACTGCTGCACTTCCATCTCGGTTCACAAATCGCCAATATCCGCGACGTGCGCCAGGGCGTCAGCGAAATTGCTCGGGTATACAGCGAACTGATGCGCATGGGCGCATCCATTAGCTGCGTAGACGTCGGTGGTGGTTTAGCTGTGGATTACGAAGGCACTCGTAGTCAGAGTGCTTGCTCGATGAACTACAGCTTACAGGAATACGCGAACAATATCGTTTATACCCTTGGCGACCTGTGCGCCCAAGACAACATTCCCGCACCACGCATTATTTCCGAGTCTGGTCGTAACCTGACCGCCCATCATGCCGTATTGATTACCGATGTGGTTGGTGTCGAGAGTTACGAACCGGAAGAGCAACAACCACCCGACCCTGATGCTCCCAAACTGTTGCACAACATGTGGAGCAGTTGGTGCGATCTGAGCAATGGCATTGAACAGCGGGCCCTGGTGGAGCTATTTAACGACACCCAGAGCGATCTGGCCGAAGTGCACGCCTTGTTTGGCATGGGACAGTTAAGCCTGGAGCAACGTGCCTGGGCCGAATCACTTAACCTGCGCATCAGCTATGAGCTATCGAGTAGACTGTCCCATCGCAACCGCGCCCATCGGCCGCTGATCGATGAGCTGAGTGAAAAGCTGGCAGACAAATTCTACGTCAACTTTTCCCTGTTTCAGTCGTTGCCAGATGCCTGGGGCATTGACCAGGTATTTCCCATTCTGCCGCTTTCCGGGCTGGGACAACCACCGGAAAAGCGGGCAGTGATGCTGGATATCACCTGTGATTCCGACGGCACCATCGATCAATACGTCGATGGTCAGGGAATAGAAACCACATTGCCAGTGCCAGCATGGCACGCTGACCGCCCCTATTTGCTCGGTCTGTTCCTGGTGGGCGCCTACCAGGAGATTCTCGGCGATATGCACAACCTGTTTGGCGATACCCACACGGTATCGGTGCGTGTTGACGACAATGGTAAGATTTTCCACACCGACTATCAGCCAGGTGACAGCGTTGAAGACGTGCTGCGCTACGTCAACCTGAAACCGGAGAGCTTTCTCGACACTTACCGTCGACTGGTGGACCAACATCTGCCCGAATTCCGTCGTACACCGATCCTGGCGGAACTGGAGGCTGGGCTAAGAGGCTATACCTACCTTGAGCATCACGGAGGAGAAGTATGTTGATGTTCTTTGAAGGCTCTGAAAAGAAAGTCGAAGTGATCACCGCGCCGCAAGCCGGTTCCTTGCGTGCCCTGGGGCGGGATTTCTGGAGCGATATTGTCAGCCGGGCCAACGCCGGGATTCTCGATGTGCTTGGTAATGACGATTGCGATGCCTATCTGCTCTCGGAGTCCAGCCTGTTCGTCTGGCACGACCGCTTTTTGATGCTGACCTGTGGCACCACCACATTGGCCGATGCCTTTTTGCATTTCCTGAATCACGTCGATAAGCAGAATATTTTATACGCCAGCTTCCAGCGCAAGAACGAGTACCTGTCGCACCTGCAAAAGACCACTTTCGAGGAAGACCTGGCGCGGATCAGTGAGCGACTGGAAGGATCCGCCTTCCGCCTGGGTAAGCTGGATAGCCATCATCACTACATTTTCCATCTGGATCGCCCCTATCAAGGTCAGCCTGGTGAGATCACCAACGAACTGCTGATGTACCACATCAACGGTGAGGGTGCTGAGTATCTGCGCAGCCCTGACCAGACAATAGAGGGCGTGCGCCGTTTGTTGCAACTGGATAAAATCCTGCCGGGCTTTGCCATCAGCGACTGGCTGTTTGAACCGTTTGGCTACTCCCTGAACGCCCTCAAGGGGAGCCGTTACGCGACGTTTCATATCACGCCCCAACAAGACAGCTCCTATGTTAGCTTTGAGACCAATCTTGACTTGAGCGACTCCGATCTGGTCGATACGCTGTTGGCCGCGCTGCAACCGGGCAGCTGGGATCTGATCGGCTTTAATGCCCAGAAGAATGCCCACAAGACCGTTTGCGATACCGACGACTACCAGTGCATGACCGAATCCACTTTAAATATGACTTGTGGATTTGCCATGTCGTTCAGACACTTTCAACACAAGAATCACCGGATCGTGGAGCCGGAAATGATCCTCAGGAAAGCCTCATGAATACGCTGGATGGACTGCCAGATCAATCTCTGTACGCGAATGCCTTTGGTTTTTTGCGCCAGAGCCTGCATTTTGATCCGGTCAATGCCGAGGCTGATGTGGTGATCACCGGAGTGCCGTTTGACTTGGCCACCACCGGGCGCAGCGGTAGTCGCCTTGGCCCGGGTGCCATACGTCAGGCGTCAGTCAATCTGGCCTGGGAGGAGATACGCTGGCCTTGGTCGTTTGCTTTGCAAGACCGTTTGTCGGTCATCGACTGTGGTGATCTGGTGTTTGAGGCTGGCAACGGTGATGAGATGTCGCGACGCCTGTCTGATCACGCTGACCGGGTACTGGCAGCGGGCAAAAAGATGCTCAGCTTTGGCGGCGATCACTTTATCACCTTGCCACTGCTGCGTGCCCATACCAGACACTTTGGGCGTATGTCGTTGATTCATTTTGATGCTCACACCGACGACTATGATCTCGGTGGCAAGTTTGATCACGGCACTATGTTCCATCACGCCCAAAAAGAAGGGCTAATTGATGCTTCTGCCTCAGTGCAGTTGGGCATACGTACCGTATATGATCGGGAAAACACCCCGTTTAAGGTGCTCGAAGCGCCTGAGGTGAATGCGACACCTGTCATTGATATTATCGAGCAGATACGGCTTATTGTCGGTAATAACCCAGTCTATCTCACTTTTGACGTAGACTGCCTGGATCCGGCTTTTGCGCCGGGTACGGGTACGCCGGTATGTGGCGGACTGACCTCTGACAAAGCGTTGCAAATCCTGAGAGGGCTTCAGGGTTTGAACATTGTGGGTATGGATATCGTGGAAGTGGCGCCAGCTTACGACAGCGCCGGCATTACCGCCCTGGCAGCGGCAACCGTTGCGGTGGATATGCTTTATCTGCTGGCGGTGCTAAAACAGCCTTAAAACCTTTTTGCACACCCCATAAACAATTAACTTAAATCGCCTGAAATTTTGGGCAATACAGTAGTGTGGATGTTAAAACATGGCTGAATATTCTCTTTTTACCTCCGAATCAGTATCTGAAGGGCATCCGGATAAAATCGCTGACCAAATTTCCGATGCCATTCTTGATGCCATCCTGAAAGATGATCCGGAAGCACGGGTTGCCGTTGAGACCATGGTTAAAACGGGTATGGTTATCGTGGCCGGTGAAGTACGTACTGAAACGTACGTTGATATTGAAGATATCGTGCGCGGTGTGGTCACCAGCATCGGTTACAACCATGGCGATCTGGGCTTTGACGGCGAAAGCGTGGCAGTTCTCAATGCAATCGGTAAACAGTCGCCTGATATTGCCGTGGGTGTAGACGAAACCGATGATAAAGAACTGGGCGCAGGCGACCAGGGTCTTATGTTTGGTTACGCCACCAACGAAACCGACACTCTGATGCCAGCACCTGTTTTCTACTCTCATCTGCTGGTTCAGCGCCAGGCTGAACTGCGTAAAAACAAAACGCTGCCGTGGCTGCGTCCGGATGCCAAGAGTCAGATCACCATGCGTTACGGTGAAGATGGCAAACCCGTAGCCATCGATGCCGTGGTGCTATCCACCCAGCACGACCCGTCCATCAGCCTGGAAGAGCTGCGGGCAGAAGTGCTGGAAAAGGTGATCAAGCCCGTTCTGCCTGCCGAGTGGTTGCATGAAGACACCGAGTATCACATCAATCCCACCGGTATTTTCGTTATTGGCGGCCCGGTAGGCGACTGTGGCCTGACAGGTCGCAAGATCATCGTCGACACGTACGGCGGCATGGCCCGTCACGGTGGTGGCGCATTCTCCGGTAAAGATCCGTCCAAAGTGGATCGTTCCGCCGCTTATGCCGGTCGTTACGTGGCCAAGAATATTGTTGCTGCTGGTCTGGCAGACCGTTGTGAAATCCAGGTTTCCTACGCCATCGGTGTTGCCCAGCCAACATCCATCAGCGTCAACACCTTTGGTACCGGCAAGATCAGCGATGAGAAGATTGTTGAGCTGGTGCGCCAGAACTTCGACCTGCGCCCAAAAGGACTGATCGCCATGCTCGACCTGAAGCGTCCAATCTATCAGGCAACTGCCGCTTATGGTCACTTTGGTCGCGAAGACGCCGACTTTACCTGGGAACGCACAGATAAAGCCGAAACCCTACGCCAGCAGGCCGGTGTATAAGTGCCAACAAGTTGTTAAGCAAATGTCTACCGCAATCCTTTTGGGTTGCGGTTTTTTTATTTGGTCCGAGAACAATTGCGTGCAGAAAATCACTCTTATCATGGCCATGATTCAGGAGGCCATGCCGATTATTGAACAGTTGCAGCTTCAGCCCTGCGCTGATTTTGTCTCTAAAAGCCCCAGTCGTGCCTTTACCGGCCAATATCAAGGATTGGATATATCCTTGGTAATCAACGGCACCGATACCATCCACAATGTTGAGTGTGTAGGTACACAACCGGCGACACTGGCCGCCTATGAAGCACTGAGCCATTTTCAGCCGGACCTATTGATCAATGCCGGCACCTGCGGCGCTTTTGCCAACAAGGGCAGCAAGATTGGCGCGGTTTATCTTGGTGAGCGCGTCCGCTTTTTTGATCGTCGTATACCCATGGGTGACTACGAAGCCTACGGCCATGGTAACTACCTCTGTCCTGAAGCCGTGGAGTTGGCCAGACAGCTCAATATGCCCACAGCCATTGTCTGCACTGGCAATGCGCTTGATATGAGCCCAACTGATGAGGCCATCTTGCGTCAGGAACCGGTGGTCAACAAGGAGATGGAAGCAGCCGCCATTGCCTGGATTGCCTCTTTGTGGCAGGTGCCGTTTATTGCCATGAAGTCGGTTACGGATTTGCTGGACGGTGGCCAGACAACCGCCGATGAGTTTATGCACAATCTCCATTTGGCAGCCGCAAACCTTAATAAAGCCGTGGTGCGGGTTTTGGATCACCTTGGACAACAATAACAATAATGAATAATGGCAGCAGCGACCTTCATGGCGCCAGCCTGGCGCTCGCTGGCTAGCGGATTGACAGCACGAAAACTGTACAAAACCCTACCACATATCATCCGATTTACGTATAGACTCTACAAAACAGGTGTTCTATGTTCTTCGACCCGTTCTTTTTGTTGCGTTGTCGGGAATTGACAGCAAGAGAGAACACAAGAGAGTATCTGATGTCTATCGCGCCAAAACTTGAGTCTTTTTTGCACCAAAACCAAGTGGATTTCGAGGTCGTCAGCCACCCCTACTCCGATGGCGCACTCAATACCGCTCACGTTGCCTGCGTGCCGGTGAAGAATATGGCTAAGGCCGTTGTGCTAAAAGACGACGATGGCTGCTTGATGGCCATTGTCCCGTCCATGAACAAATTGATGCTACGCTGGCTCAACACCAAACTAAGCCGTCGCCTGCAACTGGTTACTGAGCCTGCCCTTGAAGAGCTGTTTCCAGATTGTGAGATCGGTGCTGTACCAGCCATGGGCATCGCCTACGGCATGAAAACCTGCTGGGATGATGAGCTTAACGCGGTGCACGACCTGTACTTTCAGGGTGGCAATCACCGGGAACTGGTGCATCTGCACCGGGAACAATTCAAAAAGTTGCTGCAAGGTCAACCCCACGCCGCCATCAGTTGTGACCCGGATGAGGCGGATGCTTACAGCACTAACAGTTGAAATCTGTCTAGCGGATCATTTTTTTAACAAATAACACCACAAACAGAGCCAGCGAGAAGCTACCGGTGAATGCCTCGCAAGCGGCAGCCATTCGTGACAGCCCGATGGGCGTCAAATCCCCATAGCCCAGAGTGGTAAAAGTCACCACGCTAAAATACAGGCAGTCCAGCCAGTGTTGCAGGTTAGTAGCAACGCTGGCACTCTGATCAAATCGCAACACAGTACCAGCGCTGTCAAGCCCGCTGAACAGATAGATAAACGAGCACGATAAAATCAACGCCAGGGAAAACGTCACCACCCGCAGGGGCGATTCCCCATAGCCACTGATCTTGTCCACCAGCCATGATAACAACCGGTAACGGGAAAATCGTGGCATCTGCCGACGATGAAAAACCCGCTCCTGATAGTAAAAATGCCCGGCCACTGACATCATGCCCTGATGCTCACAGTGGCGGCGGATATTTCTGGCCGTTTCCTCCGCCTCCTGGTACAACTCAACCGCTTGCTCCGGTTGCTGTTGCGCCTGTTCTTCCTGGTACAGCCGCTCGCCCCAGTGGACGTGCTCTAGCAGGGCATTTTTCAGGTTAACGCCGAGCAAATTACACCGGGCCAGATTCGCCCGGTGCAAATTGGCGTTGGTAAGGTTGGCTTTCAACAGCCGCGAGCCGGAAAGATCCACCCGGTACAAATGGCCGTGACGCAAACTGGCGCGGCTAAGATCACTGTTGATCAACCGATACGGTTCACCACCGTTGTGATTGACCAGGTCAATATGGTCAAGATCAGCGTGACGCAGAATGAATCCTTCCATGGGCAGTCCGCTTTTTGCTCGCTGCTCCAGCCTTTGGCGAACACCAGTACCGGATTTATCCGCTGTGGAGTCATGCCAGAAGCACAGTGCATGCCCTGGACCAGCATTCTCCTGACAACGGCCAGTACTGCCAGAAAAAGTACACTGCCCTACTCCACTCGCTCTATTCACGCTGTCCACCTTGCGGCTTGATATACCGCTCGGTATCGGCGTGCAAAGCTGCGGATTTACAGCATTGCCGGGGTCACGTTCCAAGTTGCTGCCAGTATTCCCCGAAGCAGTAGGCAAACCACGCAGTAACCGTGTAAGCTTTAGCCGCTTTGGGATCAAGTAAAACAGGAGCTCGTGTGGTCACTTTATACGGCATACCCAATTGCGACACGATTAAAAAAGCACGACACTGGTTGGCCGAAGCTGGTGTTGCGTATCGCTTCCATGATTACCGCAAGGACGGCCTTGAACGCACCACCTTGCAACAATGGATCGCAGAGTTGGGCTGGGAGGCACTACTCAACCGTCGTGGTACCACCTGGCGTCAGCTGGATGAACAACAGCGCACCAGTATTAATGCCGAACAGGCCGTCACCCTGATGCTGGCCCACCCTGCCCTGATCAAACGACCGTTACTGGATACCGGCAAAACCCGATTATTGGGCTTTTCGAGCGAGCAGTACCGCAGCGAACTTTTGTAATTCTCAGTCCAGTAAAAGGAGCGACTAACATGAGCGACCGCCATTTCAGCCTGGCCATGGGCATCGGCAGCAAAAACCTCAAAGGCCAATGGCTGGAAGTGTTTTATCCCCGGCCCATCCTCAACCCGGAACCGGCACTGCTCGAAGGCATTGCCCGACTGATTGGCTATCAGGACGGTAATGAATGCATTGAGCTGGACAGCAAAACCCTGCACGCTCTGGAAGATATGTTTGTCGATATGGGAGAGGCTGAGCTAGCCGACATCGCCAGTATTCTTGAAGAGAGCGAGCAACCTCGGGTCATCACCATCCTGGCCACCGATGAGGTACCCACCAGTACGCCCGAGGCCTATCTGAAGCTCCACTTGCTCTCACACCGACTGGTCAAACCCCACGGCATCAACCTGCAAGGCATCTTCGCGCTGTTGCCCAATGTGGCCTGGACCAGCGAAGGTGCCATCGACCTGGAAGAGTTGTCCGAACGACAATTACTGGCCCGTTCTCACGGTTACCTCCTGAGCGTCAACTCGGTGGATAAATTCCCGAAAATGACCGACTACGTCGTGCCGACCGGAGTACGTATTGCCGATACGGCCAGGGTACGCCTGGGCGCTTATGTGGGCGAAGGCACCACCGTGATGCACGAAGGCTTTATCAACTTTAACGCCGGTACCGAAGGCGCCAGCATGATCGAAGGCCGAGTATCGGCCGGCGTGGTGGTGGGCGAAGGCTCTGATCTGGGTGGTGGATGTAGCACCATGGGTACGCTTTCCGGCGGTAACAATGTGGTGATCTCCGTGGGTGATAACTGCCTTATCGGTGCTAATGCCGGTCTGGGGATTCCTCTGGGCGATCGCTGCATTGTCGAAGCAGGCCTCTACCTGACTGCTGGTAGTAAGGTACAAGTTCTGGATGAGAATAAGCAGGTTATTGATGTGGTCAAGGCCGGGGAGTTGAGTGGCAAATCCAACCTGCTGTTTCGGAGAAACTCACTTACCGGTGCGCTCGAATGCCTCACCAATAAATCGGCCATTGAACTCAATGATGAGTTACACGCCCACAATTAAATTTCCCCTGGAGCAAAATGATCCGCTGGGGGCTTTCCTTGTGCCCCTCGGACTCCATTATTCGGACACCATTAATTAATTGTCAGGTGACGTAAGTTCCGGAAATTGACTTAACTCGTCTTCACTGTCGCTGGACCAGACCGGATTCATAGCAGCCGTACGCCATGTCAGCGTTGGCCACCAACGCTGGGTTTGCAGGGCGTTGTCAAGCTCTATCGACTGACCAGGCATTGGCGTCGTCACCGGCACATTGAGCTGTTCTGCTGCCACCAAAACCCGCTCCACGGGCTCCGTCCAACCATGAGGTGCCATATTAAAACCGGCCCAATGAACGGGCATCATAACGTTTCCCTGAACCAGCTTGTGTACGATAACCGCCTGCTCAGGTCCCAGGTGAGAGTCCGGCCACATCTCACTATAAGACCCGGATTCAATCATCGTCAGATCAAAGGGACCGAGTTCTTCACCAATACGGGCAAACTCATTGTGCAGGCTGGTATCACCGCTGTAAAAAACAGAATGTTCCGGCCCTATCAGCGCCCATCCGGCCCAAAGGCTGCGATTGGCACGGGATAAGCGCCCCGAATAATGGCGGGAGGGCGTGGCCACCAACTTCAAATCACCAACCTGTTTCTCTTGCCACCAGTCCAGTTCCGTGATCCGCTCATCAGCAATGCCCCATTGGCGCAAATGCGCACCGACGCCCAACGGCACGACCCAGTTTTTCACCTTATCCTTAAGTGCGACCACCGTGTCCATATCCAGATGATCATAATGATCATGGGAGATCACCACCGCATCAATCGGTGGCAGATCTTCAATCGGCACGGAGGGCAAATAAAAACGATGAGGGCCTATTCCGGGAATGGGCGATGCCAGCTCACTCCACATGGGATCAATCAAAACCCTGGCGCCATCGATTTCAACCAGGGCCGTGGCATGACCAAACCAGGTCGCGCGCAAACCTGATTCCGGTAACACCGACAGCTTCTCGGCAGAAGGTGTCACCATGGGCAACGGCTGCGTGGGACGGCGCGTGTAACTGTCGTCAAAAAAATTCCTGTAAAGACGAATCCACCGATCCGACGACGCAATAATCGGTTGCGGGTTGACCATCTCCTGGCCCTGCCAGATGCTGGCCTGGTGCACCTCAGAAATATCCGCCTTCTGACCGCCCTGGCGCAAAATATGAGCCAGTAACAGTCCGCCCCCCACCGCAACACCAATAAACGCCAAAGCCATCAAGCCTCGTCGCCAATTTAACTTCATCAAATTTCCTCACTGGATACCCCCAGCGAAGTAGCTGGAGGGGAATGTCAATCCATAAACCTTTTATGCGTATTTGAATCCTCCACGCCCTAAAGGACGTGGATTCCTACAGCTAGACGGCGATGCCCCGCCGCAAGAATGGACTTTTCTGCGTTATCCGCAGGTGTTCAGCTCCGTACTCTGAACAAGTCCATTCTCTTATTCGCCAACTTGTTCTACCTCTCGGATTACTGTCGGAGGTGACTCCGAAGCATGAACAAGTCTGGGTGGAGTGGGTTTCGTTGACTATATCGAACTCTACTGATCGCCCAATGGCTTTACATTTCAGTTGAGTTTTGGGCATTGCTCACATCGCCAACGAAGATTGCCGCATGGTTGTTTGTCAATGCGGTCATAAATTTGCAGAGAATAGAGGATAGTAGCAGTGACCCTTTTAACCGCAATACCAGGAGATACCGAAAATATGGACGGCAAAAGAAGTTGGTTTGCCAGCCTTCTCAGGCTGGTCGCTATCCCTCCCAGCACTAAAAGTACTGGGCTTCTCGCGAGGTGTTCGGTGAAACAACCACCGGTTAAGTGCAAGACAAGTGTCAGTCCTGCACGCAGCGAATAGAGTAGCCATAATCCTGGCTCAGTTTATCCCTGAAAATCTGATCAACGCCCGGATGCCAAGGGCTCCATACCAGACTTCTAATCCATGCGTCATTATCGTCACCTGCTGTGGCCGTCCAGAAATCCGCGTAGCGACCACCGCCCCAGAAAGGCATAAAAATATCCCGACGGGTTCTTGCACCACTGGGGACGGCAGAGAATCCTGAAGCATTGACGACAGCGGGGTCATAGCCCTCGGCAGAATAAACGTCAACGAACGTTTTAATCGGAGCGCTACCATCAGCGCTGGTGCGCCAGCCGGTGCCCTCGGCTTCAGCTTCACTCATGCCTAGCGCTGTTTCCAGCTGTTGCCATTCACCATCACTTGGCACATGCCAGCCAATCGGACAAACGCCAGCGGCATTGGAGATGGCTTCCCAACGATACAGACGTCCATACCGGGACGCATTGTTTTCGTCATTATCATAAACTGTGACATCCTCAATGGTGGAACCATCCCGATAACGGGTTGTTCTCAGGTTCTCCGCCATCCATGTTTGCTGGCCTATGACAACCGTTGCATACTGGTTACCCTCAATATCCGACACCTGCCCCCGATCTGAGCTGACACCTGCGTGAAATACACTTTGGGCGCACCCTGTAAGAAAAATAAGCAGTGGTGGAATAAGCAACCCTTTCATATCTACTCTCTTAATACCGTTTCTCTTAATACGGTTGTTACTTCAGGCAGCGGGAACCAGCTCGCGCTTCTCTATCAAAGCACCGTAGAAACATTTGCGACTCGGTGATACTGACAGTACCGGGTGAAAAGCACTGTCAGTGCAAAATCAGAATTTGGATTAATAAGGCCCACGAATATGTTGTTGCACTTTCGAATTGTAGAACTCATAAAGAGACTGCATCAGAGGTTCAGGCAGAGAAGCCTCTGGAATTCTGGCGTTTCTTGCGGCCTGTTCCGGGGAGGTGGCACCGGGAATAATGGTGGAAACGGCTTTGTGGTCGAGAATCCAGCGCATCGCCATCTGGGCCAAGTCCATGCCCTCGGGCAGATATTCTTTCAGCTGGTCAGCGAGGTTCACCCCTTGTTCAAAGGGCAGTCCGGCAAATGTTTCGCCCACGTTAAAGAACTCACCGTTACGATTGTAGTTGCGATGGTCATCTGCCGGGAAGGTAGTATCTCTGGTGTATTTACCTGACAGAAGACCACTGGCCAGCGGCAGGCGGACAATAATGCCAACCCCTTTCTCTTGCGCCTGGGGCAATAGCTCTGTCGCCAACTTTTGCCGGAACAGGTTGAAAATCACCTGCAATGACAGCAGACCTTCCTGCTGCAGGCAGATCAGCCCTTCTTCAACGCTCTCAACACTGGCACCAAAATGCTGGATCAGGCCATCCTGTTGCAGGCGGCGCAGCCAGTCGAACACCTCACCTTTGCGTAACACTTCGGTTGGAATGCAGTGGAGTTGCAACAGATCCAGCGAATCAACACCAAGACGCTCCAGTGAACCTTCAGTGGCGCGACGCAGAGCCTCTTCTGTATAGCCGTTTGGAAAGATGCCATCTTTGCGACCAAACTTGGTGGCTACTTTGACAGGGTTCTGGTTTACCAAGGCCTGCGACTGACGAAGGAATTTGCCAATCACTGTTTCACTCAGACCATTGCCATAAACATCAGCGGTATCAAAAAAAGTAACGCCGTTGGTTACAGCGGCCTCCAGAATAGCAAGACTGGATTCTTCAGAGACAGAGCCCCAGTCACTACCAAGCTGCCAGCAGCCAAGACCTACTTCACTGACATCAAAACCCTGTTGACCCAATTGTCTCGATTTCATCGCTGTTCTCTGTCCGTTAATGAAAAACTCAACGGATTATAAATACTGCTTATTGTTAGTAAATACTGTCTTTTGATATAACACTGTTCAGTAAATTTAAACAATGAACATTATGAGTCGTACTATTGAGTCCATGCTGGTATTTGCCACTGTCGTACATAAGGGGAGTTTTACCGGCGCAGCCCGTCAGCTTGGGATATCCAAGGCCGCAGTCAGTTTGAAAATTCGGCAGCTGGAAGAGCGCCTTGGCATCAAGCTGTTAAATCGTAGTACCCGAAAGTTCAGCCTGACAGAAATGGGGCAGGAGTACTATTACAGCTGCCAGAAAGTGCAGGCCGAAATCCACAGCGCTGAAGAGCGTATTGCCGAACTCCAGGGAGAGCCGGTGGGGACATTGAAGGTGACCTGTTCGGCTAATTTTGGCAGTCGGCATATCACTCCCGCAATTTCTGCTTTTAAACGACTATATCCCAAGGTCGGGATTGAGCTGATTATGAGTGATCAATTGAAGGAACTGGTCGCAGATAATATTGATGTCGCCTTTCGCCCTGGTCCGTTAGCGTCCAGTGCACTGGTCGCACGTTCAGTTATTCAATGTCCGTTCATCCTGTGCGCGACCCCAGAATATCTTGAGCAACATGAAATGCCGAGCCAACTTGAAGACCTGTCACAACATAACTGGATCATTTATAGCTTTGGCCAACAGGTGAACTATCTCAATGTTGGAGATGGTGAAAAAATGATCCAGTTAGATATTCATGGGGATATTGTCACTGATAACTCAATAGCTAGACGACAGTTCTTATTGGAAGGTCTGGGCATCGCCTGTATGGCAGAAATAGATGTCCGGGAAGAGCTGCAAAACGGGCGGTTGATTCGGATAATGCCTGAATACCATTTTGGTAGCATGGCGATGTTCGCAGTTTACACAGACCGCCGATTCATGACCCACAAGCTCAAGCTTTTTCTGGCGTTTATTGATGAGTGGTTTGCGAGAAGCCAGCATAGGTCACGGTAACGGAGAACTCCATGAGTGATTTTCCTTTTCATCGGCATAAGCGTTTACAAACTCTTTTGTCTCCTACATGATCATCTATTCCAGATAAAGGAACAGACTCATAATAGTTGGAATTAGCTTCATATTTTCCTATATTGGCAAGTGGCAAAGCCACGCAGAATAGCTGCTATTCACGTATTCAAAAAATTAATAATGCTGTTGAGATCCTGATCATTGCTACTGTCCTGATCATTGCTACTGTATAGTAGCGATCCATATCAATAATAAAGCTAAAAAATCCTGAAGGATATCCCTATGATTAATACGACGGTTAAACATGGATATTTATTTCCACCTATTACATCTGAACTTGAAACATGTAAAAAAGTACAAAAATCTGCCATAACAATTCAAAAAACCTGGCGCGGATTCAAGGTTAGAAAACAATTTTCCAAGCCACCAAAATCCGGCTTAAATCCTATATGTGGTGCAATTCCTGTTGGCAATGACCCAATATCACACCTGGAAAGATATATTACCGTAAAAAAACATCCTGCAATTCTGGCCACTGGGGGTGCCCAGTGTCTATTCAATGCTATCAATATGACAAAAAAAGCGGATGGACAACTTGGCAAAAAACCTAAAATTTTTATAATTGATTTTTCCCCAGCCATATTAAAATTCTGGCAATTATTAAAACGGTCTTTCAATGATTCCGAAAGTATCGAATCATTTCTCGAAAAATTACCAAAATATAGCAACTTCGATGTCATCAATATGTCATGCGACATTTCTATAAAATACCCAACAGAATTTAATAAAGAAGAGAAATTCTCTCAGTGGCTGGTAAAAGGAACACCTCCTTTTGAAGCGCAAAAAATTCTTTTCAAGAGGAAATATCCTGAACTTGATATCAATGACTATCACCCGAGAGAGCTTTACAAATATTTTGAACAATTATTCAATTCAGATCACAAGAGATTCAATTGGATTAAAAACGTTGTAATAAATCATGTGTATTTGATTGAAGATAACTGGGTTAATTCAAGACATAGCTTTCAATTTGTAAAACGCATTTGCGACCATCATGACTATGAAATATTCGTTTATGCATCAAATATTGAAGATTGCAATTATGGCTGTAGCGAAAAACTATGGGATAACATCAGGATATTAAAACCAACGATGGTTGTTAAAACCAATACAAAATGGCTCGATGATGACACTGGATATCCAATTTCAACCGAATATATCAGTATTCCAGACAACAATGACCCTTGGGTAGAGTTTGCTGTCTAGCCAATTGAGCCGCGCTCGGTGGACAGAATATCTGCGCCACAGATGCGAATTTATTCACCATTTGCCCAACCTCATCACCACCCGAGTGGAACTGACCGGGCACATACCTGTCCAACGCGCAATCTTGATTGAAACTGAGGTATTACCCTGAAAGTCACTACTTCCAGTCACCCAAGGCGAGCGCCAGGAAGTGACTGCCTGCGCCGCACTCCCCTGTGGAGCAAGTTCACCTCGCCACTGGCCACTTGGGATGGAAAGGAACTGGAGGACATCTTCTGGCAGGGAAAACCACTGCGAAGTCGTATCGTCACCACTACTGATGTTCTGGACAGTTACCAAAGCGATCACAGCTCGCTGCGCTCTGGTTTCTTTGTCCTCGATCTCTATCGTGCACAAATCCCACACGAAGGGTCCCGGATTACTCCTGAAAATGTGGTGGCTGAGTTTAAGCGTATGCCAGATCACAATTTCAAATGTCAGGTGGCCGTGGCACGCTTCCTGGTCTTTTGTTGTCTCAGGGGTATACCAATGAACGGTCGAACGTTAACGACTGATGCGGTGGCCGCCCACTTCCCGAACACTGCCGAAGGAAGACTGGGACTGACCCATTTTCGCGCCGAGTGCCGATTGAAAAACTTGCGCATAGGCGGTGCACAAATCAGTGTGGACTCGGTAATTGCCGATTTTACCAAACTGAATGCTACCCTGGAGGTGGCTCGCTTCAAGGCACAGTGCTTCCTGCACGGTCTGTGTGTGAATGGTCGACAAATTACCCTGCAAGAAGTGGTAGACAGCTTTCCGGATACGCCAATGGGCAGGCTCACTCTGGCGCGCATTAAAGAGCAGTGCTGCTTTGATAATCGGCGCCTGAATGGCAAGAAAATTACCCCGGAAGAGGTACTTGCCAGCCTGCAAGCCGTCGGTGCTGCGCTGGAGCAGGCTCGTTTCAAGGCTGAATGCTTCTTCAAGGGCATTCCCCTGAATGGCCAGCAGGTGGTACCAGAGGTGTTGTGCCATGAGTACCAGCAGGCCTCAGCCGCTCTGGAGTTGGCTCGCTTTAAGGCAGAGTGCTGCCTGAGATCCATTTACATCAATGGACAACCAGTGTCAGTCATGGAAGTGCTGGAGATTTTTCCCACCACCCTTGACGGCAGGCTGGCTCGCGTGCGTTTTATGGCCAACTGCTGTCTGGGAGACCTGCTGCTCAATAACCGGCGCATCACACCAGCATCTGTGGTCAGGGAGTTTAATGCCATCGGAGAGCGATTGGGGCTGGCCCACTTTCGCCAGTCGTGCTACCTGGAGGGGCTCGCCATTGCCGGTGTGCCGGTTACTCCCGAATCGGTACTGGATAATTTTCGGACGGTAGGTGCCACGCTGGAAATTGCCCGATTCAAGGAAATTTGCTGCTTGAACGGTACACCAATTAATGGGCGCCCGGTCACTGCCGAGCATGTTATCGACAGTTTTTTGGCCATTGACGCCCTGCTGGAGCTGGCGTACTTCAAAGTACTCTGCTTCAACAGCAATCTGTTGGTTAAGGGTCGAACCTTCACAGCCCAAGAGGTGACAGACGGTTTTCCTGACAGTCGTCAAGGCAAACTGGGGCGCGCCCACTTCAGGGAAACCTGCTTCCTGGCAGGCAAGTTGATTGGCGGCAAAGCCGTCTGCCCACAGTCGGTGGTCAGGGATTTTCTGGCTATTGGCGCAAAACTGAGTCTGGTCCGCTTCAAGGAGAGCTGCTGTCTGAACAACCACGCCATCAATGGCAATGTAGTAACGCCGGATGAAATCGTGAATAACTACAAAACACTTGGTGCTCAAGTGGAACTGGCACACTTTCTGAACACTTGCCACCAGCGGTCCCTGTACGTTGATAGTCAGCCGGTATCGCTTGAAGCTGTCGCCAACAGCTATCGGCTCGCAGGCGCTGTCGCTAACCTGCTTAACTTGCGCGCCATGTGCTGCCTCTCGCAACAAAAGCTATACGGCAAATATATTACTTCCGAGTCGGTAATAGCAGGCTTTCGCGAACACCGGCATGAGCAGATGAACATTGCCGAATTCAAGGCCAAGTGTTGCCTCCAGAGTCTGCCCATTGGTGGTCGAATGGTCACTGCCGGGGAAGTTATTGACCAATTTCCTGACAGCTACGCCGGCAAGCAAGGGCAGGCGAGATTCAAAGAGCAATGCTGTCTGCGAGGGCTGCCCATACACAACAAGCCAATTACTCCCGAGATGGTCTTGCACAGTTTCGGCCAACGGGCGGAAAACAAAATCCATGTAGCTCGTTTCATGGAGGAGTGCTGCCTGCGCGGTTTGCGTCTGTACGGCAAACGAGTTTCTCCCCAGATGGTTCTGAACGAATTCCCGTCGACAGAAGAAGGCCAGCTGAGCATTGCTCGCTTTTTGGAAACATGCTGTCTCAAGGGTTTGTTGCTCGGTGGACGCCCAGTGACTCCGGAGGCGGTGGTGGCCAGGTTTCCTGGCAGCTACAACGGCAAGCTGTGTAAGTGTCACTTCCTGGAGTGCTGCTGCCTGAATGGGATACCTTTGAATGATAAGCCAGTGACTCCCAAGATGGTGCTCACTGCTTTGCGGGAAATCAACTACAAATCGTCCACCGCTTCATTTCTGATTGAGTGCTTTCTGCGTAATCTGCACGTCAATGACCACCGGGTCAGTGCCAGCACCGTGCTGGCCGAACTTCCCGACAATCGCACTGGTCGACAGCAAATGGCCTATTTCCACAGGCAATGCTGTCTTAATGACTTACAACCGACAGGCAAGCCAGTAAAGCCGGAAGACGTGTCCAGGATCTACGACAAGGAGGGCTGCCTGCTGGACAAAGCGACTTTCTATGCTCAACTGGCCCTGCGAGCAAGGACAATCAATGGCAACCAGCTGGGTAATGTCGAGGTGCTCGAAGCTTTCAGCCAGGCATCCGGAGATAACACCATTCGCAAAGTGGAGTTCCTGGTTCAACGAATTATCGCCTTGCCCAAAGACTGCGACGAAGCGGCGACCACCTTTGAAAAGGCCTGGCAGCTCGTCACGAGTGCCCAAATCAAGGAGGAATCCCACAGTTATCAGCTGTGCGTACTGCAATTTTTAGCCATGAGATACGCTTTAACCGTTGACCGGAAGCCCGTATCGCCGGATCAGGTCTGTAGGTCCATCAAAGCTCTGCGGGACTCTTTTGCCAATATCCGGCTACAGTTTCATTTCCTGGCTTACTGCTACCACAATAATGTGTTGCTTGCGGGTCAACCGGTGACGACACAACAAGTACGTAACTGTCTGGACAAGTTGCCGGTAAGCAAGCTGCGTCACGCCCTGACCTGCCGGCTTACTGAAAGCAGCCACCGTCAGACAGCGGACGTTCTCGGTCATTTACTCACCTCATCAGGTTCAACGTCCACTGCCCCAGCGACCATTGGCAAACGCCCCAAAAGGATCGACGTGTTTATCGATAACCTGCACAGCCCAGGCCCCTTCCCTTGCCAGGTGACGGAGTATTTTCCCGCGGTTCCGGCTCTGGCACTCAGCGCCCAGACCCAAAAAGTCCTGGACATTGTGCAAACCATTAAACACCTGCGTATCACCGGCTCCTTTGCCCGCTGTCTGCAAGGTATAGGTTCTTCGTTTAATGACATCGACCTGCTTGGCACCGAAGAAGCGATCAACACGCTGATCTCCCGGCTAGCAAGTCAACTGGACGACCAGAAACTGGACAGGGATATTCCCTGTAAGGTCTCTACCATCGCTCTGCCCGGTTGCCCCTTGTTGAGGCTACCCACCGCCTTTTCCATTACCCTGGCTGAGGGTGACTTTGGCCACCGGCTCTTGGTATTGCAAGCCAACGTCTTTCTGGCGGAGACACTGGACACTCTGGACGCCATTGAGCTCCCGGTGGGCAACGCTGTGTTGAACTGTCTGCCCTTTCATGCCGAGGTACAGCTGATCACCCGGACAGTGCAATACCTGGATAGCAATCTCGACGTCTTGATCACCCAACTGCAAGACGGCAAGAGCTTCAACATTCCGCGCACCATTTTGTTTAATTACCCGCAGCACTCCCAGGAGCGCATCTTCGGTCTGCTGATGCGCTGTCTGCTGACCTTGAACAAAGCCAAACAGTTTTGTCGCCTGAGCGATGCCAGCAACCCGAATAATTCCAGTGCGCTGGGAGAACTCAGGAATGTTAGCCAGCGCCTGCTGGTGAAGTTGCAACAGCACAGCCAGTGTGGACCGTTTATGGCGGTAGTTAGACAAAGGTTGTCAGCCAGTCAGCCGCAAACCACTTACCAGAGCGACAAACGCACTTTTGTCTACAACTTGCTGGCATTGATGGTAAATCCGGCCAAACTTTTCTGATACTAACGAACCCACTTATTTTTCAAATGAGCCTGTAGTTGACTCATTTATGTTGGCGCAGGAGTCAGCGAGAGGAGAACACTCGTCCGCTGGATTCACCAATCTTTTTGCCGGGACGTCTGCGCGGGCGTTTTTTCTGTGCTGGTGGTTTTTCCTGGGGCAATCGCTCTGTGCTGCTTTGCACTTCGTTCGCTGGCTTGTTTTTTTTGGGCTTTTTGGGTTTGCGCGGTTTGTTGTCCAGCGCAGTGGTTGGCACTTCGTTCACCGGCTCAAAACCGGCAACCACTTCTCTGGGCAGCAATTCGTTAATCAGGCGTTCGATGTCCGCCAGCTGCTTGCTCTCATCAGCGCATACCAACGATACTGCATGCCCATCTGCTCCGGCGCGGCCAGTACGGCCGATACGATGGACGTAATCCTCCGGCACATTGGGCAGATCAAAGTTCACCACCTGGGGCAGCTGATCGATATCCAAACCGCGCGCGGCAATATCGGTGGCCACCAGGACAGTAATTTCATTATTTTTGAAATTGGCCAGCGCCTTGGTGCGCGCACCCTGACTCTTGTTGCCGTGAATGGCTGCCGCCAGAATACCCTTGCTTTCGAGATATCGAGTTAAACGGTTAGCGCCGTGTTTGGTACGGGTGAAGACCAGCACCTGTTGCCAGTCATGGGTTGCAATCAAGTGAGTCAACAACGCCGGTTTTTTGTTTTTATCCACCGGGTAAATGCACTGACGCACAGTGCGAGCGGTGGTATTACGCGGCGACACATCAATCTCCACCGGCTGGTGCACGATAGTTTTAGCCAGTTGGCGGATATCATCAGAAAACGTGGCAGAAAAGAGCAGGTTCTGCCGTCGGCTGGGCAGTAGTGACAAAATACGACGAATATCGTGAATAAAACCCATATCCAGCATGCGATCGGCCTCGTCCAGCACCAGCATTTCCAGATGCTTGAACTTCACCGCATTCTGGTTATACAGATCAAGCAATCGACCGGGCGTGGCCACCAGAATATCAGCGCCTCGACGCAGGTTCATCATCTGCGGGTTGATCTTGACGCCACCAAAAACCACCGCAGAACGCACTGGCATATGGCGCCCGTAGGTGGCCACACTGTCGCCCACCTGGGCAGCCAGCTCGCGGGTGGGGGTCAGAACCAGGGCGCGGACCTGGTTAGGACCAGCCCGTTCGCCACGACTGAGCAACTCCAGCATCGGCAGGGTAAAACCGGCCGTTTTCCCAGTGCCGGTCTGGGCGGCAGCCATCACATCCTGCCCGGCTAAAATGGCAGGTATCGCCTGGGACTGAATGGGTGAGGGATGTTCATAACCCTGCTCAGCAATGGCTTGCAGGATTGGCAGGGAGAGTCCCAGGTTGGCGAAGGTCATTCGATTGTCTCATTAAGGGTCACCATGAGTGACGTACTGTGCAATGCAGCCGACCCTGTAGCTATTTATCCTGGGCTGCGCGTTCACTCATGGCTGTTCGGGAGGGAGCGTTAGCATACAGGGAGTTGTCACCATATACCATTGTCGGCGCCTGTCATTTCGCAGTGGCTGATCTATTCTGGGCAGTGTGCATTTCCCGACCCGGAAAAAAGATGATCACTCCATTAAGCCAACATACTGCTCTGAAAGAGTACTATGGTCGTGTTCTTGCCACAGCAAAAGACCTGAAAACCAATGCCTGCTGTGCTAATCCAGCCATGATGCCTGGCATTATCCGCACTACTGTCGAGCTGCTTGACGCGGAAATTACCGAGCGATTTTACGGCTGTGGCTCGCCTATTCCGCCTGCACTGAATGGCTGCCATGTACTCGATCTTGGTTGTGGTAGCGGGCGGGACAGTTATATCGTGGCCAGGCTGGTAGGCCCGCACGGCTCAGTTATTGGTATTGATATGACTGACGAGCAGCTGGCCGTAGCCAGACGACACTTGTCAAAAACCATGAGCCAGTTTGGCTTTCAACACGCCAATGTGGAGTTTCGAGCCGGTTATATTGAAGACCTGCAAGGCGCAGGAATTGCCGATGGCTCCATCGACGTGGTGATTTCCAACTGTGTGATCAATCTCTCGCCCGACAAGGAAGCGGTTTTTCAAGAGATTTTTCGGGTACTGAAGCCAGGTGGTGAACTGCTGTTTTCCGATATTTTTGCCCACCAGCGAGTACCTGACAACCTGAAATACGACCCGGTACTAATGGGTGAATGCCTTGGTGGGGCTTTATACATTGAAGATTTCAGACGCTTATTAACCCAGCTCGGTTCTCCGGATTACCGCCTGGTGGCCGCCCGACCCGTCACCATTGCCAATGCCGAGATCGAAGCGCGGATTGGCCATATTGGCTTTCAGTCGCTAACAGTGCGTGCCTTCAAGCTGGATAATCTGGAAGATATCTGCGAAGACTATGGTCAGGTAGCCGTTTACCACGGCACCATTGCCGAGCACCCACACAGCTTCCAACTGGATGACCACCACCACTTCCGCACTGGCAAACCGATGCTGGTGTGCGGCAACACCGCTGCCATGGTGCAAGATACGCGCTACAGCAGCCACTTTACTGTACACGGCACCCGGCAGGTTCATTACGGTCCGTTTGTTTGCCGCCCGGGCAAGCAAACGACAATGAATAGTTGTTGCTAACTGCCAGCTACACAGACACTGCCTCTTTTAATCGATACCACAACATACCCAGCGCCAGCAGCGGTGAGCGCAGGTAGCGGCCGCCAGGAAATGTTATATGACGGATGCGTGCGAATGTGTCAATTCGTTCTGATTGCTGGCAAATCGCTTCGGCCAGCACTCGTGCGGCCATATGGCTGGCATTAACGCCATGTCCGGAGTACGCCTGGGCATAATAGAGTGTCGTTCCCAATCGACCGATCTGCGGCATGCGGTTGGCCCCGATACCGATCATGCCGCCCCACTGGTAGTCGATGGCAGTACCAGCGAGCTGGGGAAACACCCTAAGCATTTTTGGGCGTAGGGCAGCCACAATGCTTCTGGGATCACGCCCGGAGTAGTTGCACATACCACCGAACAGCAGTCGTTTATCTACCGAAAGTCGAAAATAATCCAGGGCAATGCTGGCGTCGCAAATAGCACTGTCTTTGGGTATCAGGCTACGCCAGAGAGCTTCTTCCAGCCTTTCAGTGGCGATCATATAACTGCCGGCCGGTAGTAATTTTTTATCGATTTTCGGTTCCAGATTGCCCAGATACGCATTACCGGCCAGCACCACAAACTGACAGGTTATCGAGCCTTTATCGGTCAGCACCTGCGGCCACTTCCGTTTGATAATATTGACCACCGGTGACTGCTCAAAAAACTGGACACCCAACTGCTGCGCTGCCCGCGCCTCCCCAAGACAGAGATTCAGCGGGTGCAGATGGCCACTGCCCATATCCACCAAGCCCCCAATGTAGCGCTCACTGTTAACATACTGTTTTAGATCCTGTTCGTAGAGCAGTTGCAGTTGGTGGGGATAGTTGCGCTGCTTGAGTGCCACATAGTCGTCAGTAATGGCAGCCATTTGCCCTGGTTTGATGGCCGCATCCACGTAGCCCATTTTCAAGTCACACTGAATGTCATACTGGCGCACACGTTCACGCACTAGCTCTACCGCTTCAACACCCATCTGGTGAATGGCAGCGACGCCCTCCTGACCAATCTGATTGGCAAACTGCTCCGGCGCCTGGCCAATACCTCGTATCAGCTGACCACCATTTCGCCCACTGGCACCCCAGCCGATCTTGCGTGCCTCTATGACGGCGACACGGTAACCGCGTTCGGCCAGCTCTAAAGCAGTGGCAACACCGGTAAAGCCACCGCCAACAATACAAACGTCAACTGTGAAATTTTCAGTCAGTTGCGGGTAGTCAGTGGTCGTGTTTTTTGTCGCTGCGTAGTATGAGTCGGCGTGGGCTTGGGTGTGCACCGGGGCTTTAAGCTTCATGGGCGAGTCTCCAGGGCAATCCGGGTAGACTTCAGTTCGGTGTACTTGGCCAGAGCGTAAAGTGATTTGTCGCGACCATTACCGGACTGCTTATAACCACCAAAGGACACCGTCATATTACGAGCCATCGGACTCTGACGTGACCAGCATCCAGCGACAAATGTCGTTCGGACTACGGCCACTGCCCGGTCAACATCAGCAGCATCACAACTGGCTACTTGCGCCAGCCGTCGCCCATCAATGAGAGAGATGCAGTCAAAGGTTGTATCGTTAATGGCGTCTATGTATTCGCCATTGATCCAGGCTTGTGACCGGATGGACAGTTGCTCAGCCAGTGCTTGCCATTGCGCGCGGGTGGTAGTGGTCATGGCTTGTTTTTATTCTGTAACTGTTGCCTTATTGCACAGTAACCAAATGGAGTTCTTGATTCAATCCAGATTGTCTGAAATATTGGACTGGCCAAATCCAAACAATAACAAGGTCGTTTATGGGAACTACCCTCTGCCCACTGATTGGTGTTACTGCTGATACCTCTATGGATGGCCCGCATCGAGTTCATCAGGCCGGTGAAAAGTATCTGACCTCGGTGGTCACCGGTATCAACGCCATTCCCGTGATTATTCCGTCCTTAACGTTGCCCGGTCGCGATGTTCTCAGCCAGATTGATGGCCTGTTGGTGACTGGAAGTTACTCCAATATTGAGCCGTGGCGCTACGGCGCAGGCAGTACTGGCGATGACTGCCACGATGCCCAGAGAGATGAAACAACGTTGTCGCTTATTCCTGATGCTGTTGCCATGGGAGTACCGATATTGGCTATTTGTCGGGGTCTTCAGGAAATGAACGTTGCCTATGGCGGCACGTTGCATCAAGAGTTGCATGAAGTCGGTTCATTTATGGAGCACCGGGAAGACAAAATAGCCCCACTTGACGTTCAATACGGACTGGCCCACGCCATTGCCATTGAGCCCGGTGGTATGCTGGCCACCATTGCCGGCACCGATGCGCAAATGGTCAACACCGTGCACAGGCAGGGAGTTGATCGCTTGGGTGCCGGGTTACGGGTGGAGGCGCGTGCCCCGGACGGCCTGATCGAAGCCATATCTGTAACCGACAGTGAACAGTTTGCTCTGGCCGTACAGTGGCATCCTGAATACCGCCTTACTGACAATGCTTTTTCCATGCAGATTTACCAGGCATTTGCGAATGCCTGTCGTTTACGACAAAAACAGCGATTGCAGTGAAAACAAGATCATGAAAAAACTGTCCAGCTGGTTAAAAGAACAAAAAATCACCGAGGTCGAGGCGGTCATTGCCGATTTCACCGGCATCGCCCGGGGAAAAATCATGCCTAGCAGCAAGTTTATTGCGGAAAAAGGCATACGTCTGCCGGAGGATATTCTGATCCAGGGCGTCACTGGAGATTATGTGGACGATGACGTTTATCCAGAACTGATGAGCGCTGCCGAAATCGATATGGTTCTCAGGCCTGACGAATCTGCGGTGCACAAGGTGCCATGGGCGCTGGAACCCACTGCACTGGTCATCCATGACTGCTACGACAAACAAGGCAATCTGATCGATATTGCACCCAGAACGGTGCTCAAAAATGTGCTGGCTCTTTACCAAGCCAAGGGCTGGACGCCGGTAGTCGCTCCAGAGCTGGAGTTTTACCTGACCCAGAGAACCACCAATCCGGATTATCCTTTGTGCCCACCCATTGGGCGCTCAGGCCGGGCAGAATCAGGGCGGCAATCCTACAGCATTGATGCAGTAAATGAGTACGACCCGCTGTTTGAAGATGTGTACGATTGGTGCGAGGAGCAGGAGCTGGATGTGGATACGCTGATCCACGAAGCCGGCACCGCACAGATGGAAATCAACTTCCGTCACGGCGATGCGCTATCCTTGGCCGACCAGGTGTTTGTCTTTAAACGGACAGTGCGTGAAGCGGCACTAAAACACGACATTGACGCCACATTTATGGCTAAGCCCATAAGCGGGGAACCCGGCAGTTCCATGCATTTGCACCAGAGCATCCTCGATTATCAGGGCAGAAACATTTTTGCTGATCAGGACGGGAAGCTGGCAAAGATGCTCTACTACTTCATTGGTGGTTTGCAAAAGTATGTGAGTGAGGCAATGCCGCTGTTCGCCCCCAATGTGAACTCTTATCGTCGTTTTCTTCGGGATACGTCAGCACCAGTGAACCTGGCCTGGGGAATTGACAATCGTACGGTCAGTTTGCGTATCCCGAACTCATCATCTGGTAACCGCCGAGTAGAAAATCGTCTGGCTGGTGCGGATGCCAATCCTTACCTGGCTTTTGCCGCTTCTTTGCTGTGTGGTTACCTGGGAATGATTGGCGAAATCGAACCGACCGCAGCCATTACCGGTAATGCTTCGGACAATTCAAACGACAAACGACTTCCATTAAACCTCGAAGAGGCACTCGCCCTGATGGAACAGAGTGATACTCTTAAAAAGGCGCTCGGCACCAAGTTTGTGCGCTCTTACGTTGAGGTAAAGCGTGCGGAGTACCACAACTTTAAGGAAATTATCAGCTCATGGGAGCGAAAATACCTGCAAAGGACCGTATAGGTGGGTGAACTGCCTTGACGTATTTTTAAATGAAGAAGCCCCAAGGCTGGATAATCGGTCTTGGTACTTTTATTTATTCGAATATTCCAAATTCCAATAGTTCCATCATTTCCGACAATCTTGTTTTTTGTACGACAATATTAATGACATTGAAGCGAGAACCCATAAAAACTACCAAGCATGAAATCAGTTATGTAATTTTTTCCTTAAGCAAGAACTATTGCGATTAATTAATAAGGTTAACTTTTTAAAAAAAATATTTTATACAACAAATTATATTTATTTTTAATTTAACAATCATGCTTATTTTTATCTGGTTTTTATCTAGAATTGACACAGTCTTAAAAAAAATGTCGTTTATATATTTTTAATAAACAACAAAAGACAAATACCCAAACACAACATTACAAAAAATTTACATAAAGCACGATAATAGCTCGTGAATATCATCAACTTTTTTTGTCTACAGATACCGACAAAAGCCCTATACAACAACGCTTGCGCTGGACAGTCAGGTGACGGCCTTGTCATGACCAGGAACACTTAATTAATTGATACACACCAGAGGTAATCAACCAATGTTTCCAGATAGATTGTCGTTTAATACATCAGCTGCTTCGTTAAATACATTGGCAGATGATCACAACGTATCGGGTTCGAAAGGGACATTTGGTTCCCGAATCGTGACCAACAAGACCAACACAGTACCAGCAGCCATGCAGCAACTCGGTGCTACCTTGAGAGGAATCCCCAACCCCATGCACTTTCTGGCTAGCTCACCTGGCAAGCTGCTCACTACTACAGCGCTTTTATTGAGCCGCAATTTCATTGATGCAAGACCATTATCACATACTGGTAATTCAGACATAACAGCATCCCCAACAAACATGACAGCTGATGTACAATACAACGACAGCTCAAGACTGTTGAATTTGTTCCCTGCTGGCCAGTCATTTGAATTAACGGAAACCGGGCGCAATGACAGTGAAACTGCACAGGAGGATTTGTGGCTGTCATCAGAAGAAGCGTACGACAGCGACAATGATGAATCTCAAGGCGCAAGCAGGGAAAAGCGCACTTCATCGAATAAGGGACGATGGACTCATGTACCTCACGTAGAAGATCACGACCAACCGCTGCGCGCAGACCAGCTTACTCAGGATGGCGAATTTGCCCGGGTTGGTATATCCACCAGCTCACGAGTCAAACAACATCGTACAAAAAGCGGCTCTATGGTCTATCGATTTGAGCTGCTTGATTATCGTGATAACAGGCTTAATCGTCGCGGTAAAGCTGGCGCCATCCCCTGTCCACCTCCCAGACCGGGTACTAACGCTTGCAAAGGAAGGGCAGAGCTGACCCAATGCTTTTTTAAATTTGGTGAGCAACCTGTTAATACGGACACCAAGATTGCCTTCCTGAAAGAATCGAAGGCATACCTGAATGAATGTCCAAAGGGTATACCCATGGGTGACGTATTCTCAGTTGACATGGATTTATTCATTGAAAATATTGGTGAGTCGATTATTTTTCAGGTTCATGGCAAACCTGATCGCTGGTCATATAGAAGTGAGGCAGGCAAGGATACCTTTGTATTATCACCGGATAGCTCAGCTGACGCTTACAAGCAACTGATTAAGGATGGCATGATTTTTGAGCAAGGTGGCTATCCTCCCCTCGCCATGAGTATTGAAAAGTATAAAGGAAATCACATGCTGATTCTGAAAGCACGGTCAGAGTACATTCCATTTAACACAAAAGCCAACCGCTGTAATATGAATTATTCGAAAAAAACCGATAATTCCCGAGCCAAGTGCTGCGATGATGAACGTGACGTCAGTATTCTGTTTAGCCACCCCATTGGTAAGAAAAATAATAATCTGGATATGATTGGAAAGTGGACGAACATTAAGTTTGAAGTAAAAACCAGTGATTATAAGGGCGCTCAGGCAACGCCTGGTTATGTCAAGATGTGGATGAATAACCAGATGCAGGCAAATGCCGTCGTCTATTTGGGAGCAAATGATGCATCTGAACGTGGAGGAGGAAACCTGTATGGCAAGTTTGGCCTGTATCGCACAAGCTCCGAGCAACCGATTACCATTCGATTCAAAGATGTCAAGATGCACAAGGGAGCATTAGATCCGGCACCGTCAGAGCAAATGAACGCTACAACAATCTCAGGTCAATGTTCGCCAATACTTAAGCCCTACTGTGTAACCTGAAAGATTAATTTGCAGCGCTGGACACTCTGTCGAACCCGGTGTCATTTCAGGCAGCAGTTTTCCCTCTACAAGCTCACACTGACATACGATGTGGACTTCATATTGCTACACGACGGCAGTCAAACAGAGCCTTAGGAGCGTACAGACAGGATGAGCGACAGAGCTAACAAGACAACAGCTTAAAAAGTGCCAGGTGGGCAGATTGCCTTTGCCCCTCAGTAAATACGACAGTAGTTGTTTCAACTAAATCATTTATTATGCATCGTATCATGCAGCAAGAGCCGCTGGCGGCTCTGGTGCGTGACTGCTCAAGGAGAGCTTATTTGACCACTTTCAAGTGAGAGCGCCCCGGCTTCTCGGGTGGGTCATCATCCGGCGTATGAGGTGGGGGTTCTTCCACCTCTTCGTGCTCATCAAGCGGTTCCACTTCAAATACCATGCCCTGACCATTTTCCTGGGCGTAAATCGCCATCAATGCCGGAATGGGAACGGTTATAGTCATGGCACGACCGCCAAAGCGACCATCAAACATAATGTAATCGTTCCCGATATTCAGGGCGCGCACGGCTGTGGGTGAAATATTCAGCACAATCTGGCCATCATTCACATAAGCCTGCGGCACTTCGACGCCCCGACGATGTGCATCCACCAAAATGTAGGGGGTGCAGTCGTTATCAAGAATCCACTCATACAGCGCCCTGGCAATATATGAGCGGCTACTGGTCATTGTCATAAATGTCTCCAGACAAACACTGTGCGCCGCCAGTCAGGGCTACTCACGCATCTCTTTCTCAATTTCAGAAAGGCTTTCCTGGAACGACTCGCGCTCGAACAGACGCTCAGCGTAGTCCAGAATGGACTTGCCCTGACGCGGTAGTTCTACGCCCAGCACTGGCAGACGCCATAAAATCGGCGCAACGCAGCAGTCCACCAGGGTAAACTCTTCGCTCATGAAAAACGGCATTTCAGCGAAGATAGGCTCCACCGCCAGCAGGCTTTCACGCAATTCCTTACGTGCCCGAGCTGCAGGTGTCTCCTTGGTTTTCGGGTCCAGAATAGTGTCCACCAGGGCACACCAGTCTTTCTGGATACGATGGATCATCAGCCGGCTCTGGGCACGGCTGACCGGATAAACCGGTAGCAGTGGCGGATGAGGAAAACGCTCGTCCAGGTATTCCATCATGACGTTTGGCTCGTAGAGCACCAGCTCCCGGTCAACCAACGTCGGCACATTGTTGTATGGGTTCAGATCGGAAAGATCCCTTGGCAGGTTTTCCGGATTAACATTCTGGACATCAACAGCAACGCCCTTTTCAGCCAGAACGATACGAACCCGATGACAATAATGGTCAGCTGGATCCGAGAAAAAAATCATGGATGACTTTTTGGCAACTACAGCCATGAAGTACCCCCGCCTTCATGCAAAGGATGAGAGAGTTTGGCAACAATCCCGACAATGACAACAACCGCTGCTTGGCGCAGGCCAGTGCATTGCGGGTAAAACAGCCGCCCGCGAAATAACGCAATATCATAGCAAACTTTACCCCTTCCATAATAGCCCTAGCCAGTTAAATACCACTTGTGTCAAGCTGTTACAGGGCCAACCGCCCTGCGATTGCAGCGATTAGCCAATCAGAATCCGGGCAGTTGACTTTACGTCCAGCCAGTAAAAATTACCTTTTGATCCTGCTCGCCGTCCTTGAAAGCATGATCTCAATTCGGACCCGAGCAGCAAAACCTTTCTGATATTTATAGCGTATGCCCACATTGGCAAAACATCGCAACAATGGGTCTACTGTTTTTCTTTGCCAAGGCATGCCATCTGGCTGTTTTTATTCTTAAATACTACTGGCGGTAAAAAATACCACTAGCAGCACTCCCACTTCACTCACTGCTGATTCCCCACTCCACCAAAGCGTAGGAGGAAAACGTGGTTGAAAATACGACAGACCAGCCAGAGACTCCAGATATCCGTGATCGAGCAACCCAAACAATCGTTCTGAACGACGGCACGCCACAAAGCAAACGACAAGAGTTGTTGAGTTATTTTCATCAAACCTTCGACCAGTACGAACAGCTATTTTCCAGTCTGACCTGTGATCAGGCCTGGTTTAAAAAAGCCATTCCTCTGCGACATCCGCTGATTTTCTACTATGGTCATACTGCCGCTTTTTTTGTTAATAAACTGATTACAGCCAAGCTGATTGCCGATCGGGTTGACCCTCATATTGAATCCACGGTAGCCATTGGCGTGGATGAGATGTCGTGGGACGATCTGGATGAGAAGAACTATCGCTGGCCTACAGTCAAGGAAGTACACGACTATCGTTGTAAGGTACGGGCAATGGTCAGCGACTTTATCCAGCGCACTCCCATAGAGCTGCCCATCACTTGGGAGAGCCCGGCCTGGGTGGTGCTAATGGGTATTGAGCATGAACGTATCCACCTGGAAACATCTTCAGTGCTGATCCGCCAACTGCCCATTGATTATGTTAAGCCCCATGATCATTGGCCACGCTGCACAGATGTCGGGCAGGCGCCTCCTAACCGTCTGGTGGATATCTCCGGCCAGTCGCTGCGTCTAGGTAAGGATTACGACGACTCACTGTATGGCTGGGATAACGAATATGGTCGTTTCGAGGTTGAGGTTGCGCCGTTCAAGGCCAGTGAATACCTGGTCAGCAATCAGGAATACAAGGCATTTATCGATGCCGGCGGATATGACGCCGAATCGTGGTGGAGCGATGAAGGCTGGGCCTGGACCACCTTTAGCAAAGCGCGCCACCCGCAGTTCTGGATTCCAAATGGCGACAGTTTTCGCTATCGCACCATGCTCGAAGAGATTGATATGCCCTGGAACTGGCCAGTAGACGTCAATTGTCATGAAGCTCAGGCGTTTTGTCGCTGGAAATCGGCCACTACGGGCAAGCAAATTCAGTTACCCACTGAAGCGGAATGGTACTGTTTACGTGCCGCTATTGATACGGATCAGCCCTGGTGGGAACAGGCACCGGGCAATATTAATCTGGAATACTGGGCCTCTTCCTGCCCGGTGGATCGGTTTCGCCACGGGGAACTGTGCGACATTATTGGGAATGTCTGGCAGTGGACGACAACGCCTATGGATAGCTACGAGGGATTTCGCGTGCATCCTTGTTACGACGACTTTTCTACGCCCACGTTTGATGGACGACACAATCTGATTAAAGGCGGTAGTTGGATTTCCACGGGTAATTACGCCATCAAAGACTCCCGCTACGCTTTTCGCCGACACTTCCATCAACACGCTGGCTTTCGTTATGTTGAGTCCAGTGCCACGACCACCAGCTTTGATAATCCTTATGAATCCGATGCATTGGTGGCTCAGTACCTTGCTTTCCATTTTGGTCAAAGCTACTTTGGCGTACCCAATTTTCCCAAGGCCTGTGCTGAAATTTGCCGGGATCTGAGCAAAGGTAAGCCACACGCACGGGCACTGGATTTGGGTTGCTCCGTCGGGCGCGCCAGCTTTGAACTGGCCCATTGGTTTGAGCATGTGGATGGAATCGACTTTTCTGCGCGGTTTATCTCGGCGGCCACCCAACTGCAAGAGCTGGGAAAAATTCGCTATCACGTTCCCACTGAAGGTGAGCTAGGGGATTACCTGACCACGGATCTGGCTGATATTGGACTGGCTAACATTGACGTCAGCCGAATTCGCTTTACCCAAGGGGATGCTTGTAATCTGAAAGATCTCTACAACGACTATGACCTGGTATTTGCCGGCAATCTGATTGACCGGCTGAATAATCCGGCGCTGTTTCTCGCTATGATCCACCAGCGAATGCGGCCGGGTGGTATTTTGGTAATCACTTCACCCTATACCTGGTTAGAAACTTACACGCCAAAGGAGAATTGGCTCGGTGGCATCCGGGAAAATGGCGAGGCTGTGGACACTTACACTGGTCTGCAACGAGTGCTAGGCACCCATTTTACAGAAATTGCGCCGCCTGTTGATGTCCCGTTTGTTATCCGCGAGACGGCACGAAAATATCAACACTCTGTCGCACAATGTACAATGTGGACAAGGACCAGCAGCGAGTATTGAGTTACGAATAAAGAAATAAAAAATAAGGAAAGAAGCGGTCTGGATAGCGAAGCGCTCCTGATACTATTCAGATCGCCGAGCGCTAAGCCTCGCCAGGCTTGCGTTTTTCAATCAGATAAATAAATTGCCCATCCTGCTCAGACTGAGTCAGCAACTGATGCTCCAGAAAGGTACAGAATTTGGGAATGTCTCGCTTGGTGGACGGGTCGGTGGCCAGCACTCGAACCACCTCTCCTGGGGCCATATCCCTGATAACATTATGTAGCATCATTACCGGCTCTGGGCAAAACAGTCCGCAAGTATCCAGCTCATGCTGTACGCCCGGACTCCCGCAGGCGCTTTTTACTTCAAGCACATCAAACCTCTCAGCCTCAAACAGGATCATGCCGGATGGCAAACCAGGCATCATTTTTACTGAAGTGACGACAAATCCAGATCAACCGGATGCCTCTGGTGGCCATAAAAACCATATAGAGTAGCTATAAATCCAAGTCGCCCAGCTTACGAAAGCCGTCAAGAAAGAATAATCATATGGGCAAAAACACCAGGACAGTGGCGATAAATATGGTGGTCTGCATCATAGCGGTTCTGACAGCACCAGTGAACCAATACCCGCTAATGCTGTCAGTTCCCTTAACCGGTGCGTTATGCAAAGCTTTCTCTCCTTTATTTACCATAGGTGCCAATTCAAATGCGGATGATGTCGGGAGAAGGAGTATGGATTTAACCGTTAATCTCGAAAACAATCAGGGGCACACATTGCTGGTGCTTGATGGTGACGTCAATGCAGGCTCCATTCAACTGCTGGAAAACGCCCTGGCCGACGCAACCCAGCTTGACAACAGTCACATATTGCTCGATTGCACCGCCCTTAACAGCATCAATAGTGATGGTTTGGGACTGTTGCTTCGTTGCCAGGTGCATTTTACCGGACGCTACTATCTGACCATGCAAAATGTGCCCGATGACATAGTCGAGCTGCTGGAACTCAGTGGTGTCAATTATTTTATCCAGATAAGCACCCGGAACGTCGGACAACAGACCGATTCGTCCGTTGCCGATTAAGACAGACGCTGGCTATTTGGTGCCAAAAATCTTGTCGCCGGCATCACCAAGGCCAGGAATGATATAACCGTGATCATTCAATCCCTGGTCCACCGAAGCGGTGTAGATTTTCACATCCGGATGGATTGACAGAATCCTGTCAATGCCTTCCGGCGCGGCTACCAGCACCAGGCAGCGGATCTCTTTACAGCCGGCTTTTTTCAGCATTTCAATAGTGGCCAACATGGAACCACCGGTGGCCAGCATCGGATCAAGAATCAGGGCAATGCGCTCTTCGATATTGCTGACCAGTTTTTCAAAATAAGGCACTGGTTCCAGCGTTTCTTCGTCACGATACAGCCCTACTACGCTGACTTTGGCGCTGGGAATCATGTCCAGCACCCCGTCCATCATGCCAATGCCGGCACGGAGAATAGGGACGATGGTAATTTTTTTGCCTTTGATCTGTTGCACCTTTACCGGGCCATTCCAGCCCTCAACTACCGTCTCTTCCAGTGCAAGATCTTTGGTCGCTTCGTAGGTCAGCAGACTGCCTACCTCACTGGCCAGGGTTCGGAATCCTCTGGTGCTGATATCGTGGGTACGCATCAACCCCAGTTTATGCTGCACCAGCGGATGTCTGATTTCCTGTACACTCATGCTTGACCTCAACTATTTCATCAGCAATCAACATTCAAACTGCACAATTTTCCCACAGGGCAAGCGAGCTGCCCACAAGTTTTTACCACCATCCAGAGCTTGCAGTTTTCACTTGCCCAACGAAGCCAACAACGGTATTTTCCCCCGCTAATTGTATTTTCAGGGTTTGCACCACAATGTCTGTTGATCTGGACCACATCCGGCAAGTGATAGAAGAAGCCGACTGTCTCTATAACGAGCAACAAATTGAAGCGGCCATCGCCACCATGGGACGCAATATCACCAGCGAACTGGCCGATACTGCCCCACTGGTATTGTGCGTAATGAACGGTGGTCTGGTTATTACCGGCAAACTGCTAACGCACATGCAGTTTCCGCTTGAGGCGTCGTATGTTCACGCCACCCGTTATCGGGACCAACTTTCCGGTGGACGACTGGAATGGAAGGTTCGTCCGACCCAGAACATCAAAGACCGCACCGTTCTGATCATCGACGACATTTTGGACGAGGGCCATACGCTGGACGCGATTGTCGACTTCTGTCGTGAAGAAGGCGCAGCCCGTGTTTTGACCGCTGTTCTAGTGGATAAGCGCCATGACCGCAAAGCTCGGGCCGGACTAAAGGCTGATTTTACCGGTCTGGAGATCGAAGACCGTTACATCTTTGGTTATGGGCTGGACTATCAAGGCTACTGGCGCAATGCCAATGGCATCTATGCACTGAAAGGGCACTGAGCCGTTGGAGTTTTAATTTCTATCAGACTCAGCAACAAAAAAAGGGGGTTTTCAGAACCCCCTTTTTTGCTCAGAGCAGAAGCAACGCAATGGTTGCCAGACTGAGAATCAACGTACCACCGTAGGCGACTACTTTCACGCCTACGCTCGGATGGAAGCCCAAGTCGTGGGAGCCGTGATAGAGACGGTGGATACAGGCCCAGTAGGATGGGATCAGTACCACCATCAAAGCCAGCTTGCCAAACCAGTTCTCCAGGAAAAAGCCAGAGATACGCTCATAAGACAGTGCTTCAGCCGGAATGAGACCCAATGGCACTCCCAGACCAACCACAAAAATAATAGCCGGAAAGAAAAAGGCGATGGTCGTACCACCAGCACCGAACAGACTCCACAACAGGGGTTCTATATGACGTTTGTTGCTCATTTTCCCTCTCCCTCAGAGTCCAACCACAGAAGCTGCCACAATGACCAGAGAACAAATCACCAGTCCGACGTACATCAGCGTACTGATGACGCTGCCCTTAACCATCTTGCGAATTTGCTGAGGCAGAACACGGGGTGTCATGTCAAAGTAGGTCACACTGTGATAAATGGTCAGGCACAGAGTCACGATGGCAAACAAAATCATCAACGGATGAGCCTGGAAAGCCACCCAGCTGTTCCACGCTACTTCGCCACGGGTCAGTTGTAGCAGCCCATCAAACAAGTTCAGACAGTAGAGACCGTCAAGGATACTGGACGACTCACGGATCATGTAATTGCGGTAATAGGGATGATCCATAAACCAGGTGCGCTTCATGGGGCGCACATAAGGACGACGACTCATTACTTGTCTCCTTTGCGAGGCATCAGGAACGACAGCGCCCAATCCTGGGAGCCTTGTAGTTTGTTCTGGTTAATGGCAGCGGCCGGGTCAACATTCTTCGGGCAGACTTCAGAACAGTAACCGACAAACGTACACGACCAGACACCGTTTTTGCCCTGGATCACTTCGGTACGCTGGTCGTAGCCATCGTCGCGACTGTCCAGATTGTAGCGGTGCCCCAGGGCAATAACCGCAGGCCCGGTAAACAGTGGGTTCAGACCCATCTGCGGACAGGCAGAGTAGCAAAGCATGCAGTTGATGCACATGGAAAACTGCTTGTACAAGCCCAACTGCTGTGGCGTCTGCTTATTTACGCCTTCAGACACCGGCTTTTCCATGGCATTGATGATGTAAGGCTTTACAGACTCCAGTTTTTTGATGAAGTCTTCTGCATCAACGATCAGATCCTTTTCAATTGGAAAGTTGGCCAGTGGTTCTACCCGGATCGGGTTGGGGTAGTAATCACGCAGAAACGTTTCACAGCCCAGTTTTGGCGTACCATTGATGACCATGCCACAGCTGCCGCATACTGCCATACGACAGGACCAGCGATAGGCCAGCGTGGAGTCCAGCTCATCCTTGATGTGCTCAAGGGCGTCGAGCATCGACCAGGCTTCCATATAGGGAATGGTGAATGTGCCGTAGGTTGGCTTGCTATCGGTTTCCGGATTGTAACGGAGAATCTCGATAGTTATGGTTTTATCAGTCATACTGGCTCCCCTTACTTCCCTGCATCGCTTTTTTCGGCCGCCTGTTTTTCGGCCGCTGCGCCATAGACACGCTCTTCTGGCTGGAAGCGGGTCACATTAACGTCTTCGTATTCCAGGCGTGGCTGGGCATTACCGTTGTAAAACGTAATGGAGTGCTTCAGGTAGTTAGCATCATCACGAGCTTCGAACCCATCAATCCGCTGGTGTGCGCCCCGAGACTCTTTGCGCTCAACACCACCGATGGCCATACATTCGGCTACCATCAGCGAGCTTTGCAATTCGAACGCCTGTAGCAGTTCGGTGTTAAATACCTTGCTCTTGTCTTCTACCTGGACATTTCTGAAGCGTTCCCGCAGTTCGGAGATTTTATCCAGACCGGCCTGCATCTCTGTCCCTACCCGATAAATACCGAAACTGTCTTCCATGGTTTTCACCATTTCATGACGCAGGTGAGAGGCCTTTTCCGTGCCGTTGGCGTTACGCAGAGCTTCAATGCGGGACAGGTGCGCTTTTGCTTGCTCAACCAGTTTGCTCTCATCAGACATAACATTCTGGCTGGCAAAGTCAGCGGCGCTGTCGCCGGCCACCTTACCGAAGACCACGGTTTCGGCCAGAGAGTTAGAACCCAGACGGTTAGCACCGTGCATACCTACGCTGGCACACTCACCGGCAGCGAACAAACCAGACAGATCGGTAGCGCAGTTAATGTCAGTCCTGATGCCACCCATGGTGTAGTGCACTGCCGGGCGTACTGGAATCGGCTGGTGGACCGGGTCAACACCCAGGTAGTTTTTGGCCAGAGAGCAGATGAGCGGCAGACGCTCCATCAGCTTCTGTTCGCCCAGGTGGCGCAGATCCAGGTGCACTGCGTCGCCTAATGGCGTGTCAATGGTGCGGCCCTTGCGCTGCTCCTGCCAGAATGCCTGGGAGAGTTTATCCCGTGGGCCCAGCTCCATGTATTTGTTCTTGGGCTGTCCGACCGGCGTTTCTGGCCCAAGACCATAATCTTGCAAATAACGATAGCCATCTTTGTTCAGCAAGATACCGCCTTCACCTCGACAACCTTCGGTCATCAGGATGCCAGAACCTGGCAAACCGGTTGGATGATACTGCACGAACTCCATGTCACGCAGCGGCGCACCAGCGCGCAGAGCCATGGCGTGACCATCGCCGGTAACGATTGCTCCGTTGGTATTGAAGCGGAAAATACGGCCAGAGCCACCGGTAGCCAGAACCACCGATTTGGCCAAAAATACTTTTGGTTCGCCAGTTTTGACTTCGATGGCAACCACGCCCTGGGCTCGACCATCTTCCATAATCAGATCAGTGGCGAAGTACTCGTCGTAACGCTCAATGGATGGATACCTGATGGACGTCTGGAACAGTGTGTGCAGCATGTGGAAGCCAGATTTGTCAGCAGCAAACCAGGTACGCTCAATCTTCATACCGCCAAAGGCGCGGACATTAACATTACCGTCGTCTTTACGGTTCCAGGGGCAGCCCCAATGCTCAAGACGGATCATCTCCTCGGTGGCGTGGGAGACAAAGTAATCCACCACATCCTGATCACACAGCCAGTCACCACCGGCAACGGTGTCAACAAAGTGATTTTCAAAAGAGTCGTGATCCTGAACCACACCGGCAGAGCCACCCTCGGCAGCAACTGTGTGACTGCGCATTGGGTAGACCTTGGAGATCAAGGCTACCTTCAACTCTGGATTTTTTTCTGCTATGGCAATCGCAGCCCGCAAACCGGAACCGCCGGCGCCGACAATGGCGACATCCGCCTTTATGACCTGCATACGCAAACCTCTACCGCCATTTACTGCCATTTTTTAGGGAAATCCCACTCAATCTGACCAATAAACAAGCAAATATAATAATAATGAAAGGGGTTAAAAATTTCGTGCAGGATTTTATCTGAACCTGCGACTAAAACCACTGGCACAGGACAAAAAAAAAGCGTTTTTTCGGAAAAAACATATTTCCTGACAATGGAATAAAGGGCAACCACTGCACCGCAACATCCAAACAGCAAAATATACGCACATCTACTCATAACAAAACAGTTTTCTGCACAGATATCATCCAGAATAACTAAAGACCAAAGGTTAGTAATAAAACACGAAATAATGGCTAATCAGCGAAAAACCAGTACATACAGATAGCGTACTGTTGTCGTCCGGTATATAAAACAAACTGTCAGTGGTCTTACGCGCTCTGCGCACGCAGAGGGGAAAATCCAAAAATGTCTTTTCGGAGGCTATGGGGAAAACAAAAATGGACGACTATTCATAAATCGTCCTGTTGACAGGAATTTAAGGCGCTTTATTGGCCATCTGCGCTTCCTGAGACAGTGCAGACATAGACTTAAGTTTATCAAAACGCTTCTGTAAAGCCTTCATCTGCACATCAATACTGGCATCAACCACACCGATTTCGCTCTCCATAATGCAGTCACCGGCTGTCAGACGGGGGTCGGCCACCAGATCGATAAAGCCAACGCCTTTATATTCTGCCAGAATGCTGTTCAACTGCTCTTGTACTGCTTCGTACTGAGCCGACGGCAGGCGAATGGTGACGTGTTTTTCATTGCGAACATGTTGCAAGGCGTTTTTCACCAAGCTGATAGCAAGCTCTTTCTGATCAAACTCACCGATAATCTTTTTCACGCCACCGAGCAAAATGTTAGCCAGCGTATCTTCAATATCGGAAAGATAATTAATAGTGCGACTGACTACTTTCAATATGTGATCAGCCTGCTCCCCTTTGCTTTCGGCCAAGCCTTCCTGGTAACCGCGCTTTTTTTCCTGCTCGTAAGTCTGTTGGGCTGTGGCCACAATGCTTTCGGCTTCCTGCTGGGCGGCGGTAATGATTTCCCGGGCCTCCAGGTAGACGACGTAATCTTCTGCCTTGAGAATTCGGCAGGATGGATCCAGATCGAGCTGGATGTTGTTCAGGATAACAGGTGCCGCCACTGTCGATTCACCTCTTTATGGGTTTTAACCAGTAACTTCTCACATTGTGCTTGGCTCAGCCCTCCGGCATCGGGAGAACTCAGTGCCTTTTGCCAGCTGTTGGGCATTTTCATCATCAGTCGCTGTCGAAATGCTTCCGGCAGATCAGAGAACGCCATGGCAATCACATGCTGACCGGTGTTTTCCAGGTAAGCTTTAAAACGATCCAAGCGGCTCCAGTCAATTAACAGACTCGGACTGTTTTTTTTCGCCGCTCCGCCCATAAACTGGGCCTTTTTCACGGCAAAGTGATAGGCCTCTTCGCCGATGCACTTGCTCAGAGCCTCACGCTCATCCTTGCGGATCACTGAACGGATCGTGCCTTCATTGAGAATCAGTCCAAGATAAAATGCCAGACGCGTGATCTCTTGTGCATTGGCAAAGACAGCTCTTTTATCCAATCGGACAAAGTCATAATCGAAGGCATTGCCAACGCCGAACTTGTTCAGCAGATAGCTTGAAGCGTTGAACTCAGCCGATGGGTTGGATCGCAATCCTTTCAGGAGCCGTACATGCTCATCGTCTTGCAGCCAGCTAACGTGCAAGTAGCGAATCGGGAAGAGATTGAATTCAACCATATGGTTGAACAAACTACTCCCGTTATATTCCTGAAACAGAGTATTAACGCCGTGATTGCTGTTCATTGGTCACTACCTAGGAAGATTTTTTCTTCTTGTTTTTCTGCTCTGTCATCCAGAAGAAGTATCCACCCGCGCCCAGCGCTGCAATCAACAGAACAATCAGCGAATAGACCATAACACGGATCATACTGGCTGATTGCGCGTCAACATCAACAAACATGACGGTTTCTGTCGACGGTCTGGTGAAGTTGCCGGAATTGAGACGTGTGGCAGGAAATAAAGAAACAGTGATTTTTTCCAGCGACAGCCCTTCAATACTGTTTGCCACCAGAGTTTTTACTTTAGGCACCAGGCCGGCAAGTTCCAGCTCTGGCGTGTATTTGATAAACACTGAAGCCGATGACGGGTAGTTGACATCGGTCAAACTATCCTGCTCTTGCGGTAAAACCACATGCACCCGAGCCGTCACCACGCCATCAATCATCGAGAGCGTTGAGGAGAGCTCCTGCGACATGGAGTAGGTATACCGGGCACGCTCTTCGGTAGGCGACGATATTAAACCATCTTTAGGGAAAATATCACCGATGGAGGAGTACTTTTCTTTAGGAAAACCAAGGCTGCTGAGAATCTTCACCGATCTGGATACATCGGGACTATTAACCATGATGGTGACAACCTTGTCTTTATCCACCAATTTCTCACTGGGGATATTATTATCGAGAAGTATAGCGAGCATCTCGTTACCTTCTCTTTCGTCAAGCCCAGAATAAAGCTCAACTTTACAGCCTAGTAATAAAAGAGTAGTGAGACACACTATCGTATATTTAAAGCCCTGGACGAACCCCTGTTTCATGACGAGCCAACCTTATGCGCGTTAGAGTATTTATTGCTTTAACTATTAACGGCTAACTACCAGGAAAAATTACTGCTTTCGAACTATAGCCAATAGCATCGGGAGAAGGCTGAAAGAAAACTATCTGAACTTCCTTCAGCCGAGAGAAAAGGCGTTATTGATTACGCAACAACGTGTCAAAAGTCTGAGTACTTTTGCTGACAATTTTGCCTATGTAGTCTTCAGTAATCATCAAATTGGTCAGTGCCATCTGAGTTCTGAACATATCCTGCATGCCCATGGCTTCGCCGGGCTTCAGATGGTTCTGAATGATATCGGAACGACTTTGCACATGATCCCTGAGTCCCTGCATGCCTTGCAGCACTTTATCACCCAGAGTCAAGCCGGGCATATCGGGGCTAGCAGCAATCTGCATAGGGTTAAATTCGGCCGGTTGGCCGGCTACCAGCTCAGCAAAGCGTCCCGCTGCGTCATCATCAGGCTGATCGGAGTTGGCAAAGCCTTCCTGAGGTTTTTCCAGAGCTTTATCTGCCAGATCACCTGTCTTGATAATATTGTCTGCCACGTTAGTAACCTCTGTTGTTTAATTATTGTTGAGGTACTTAAACCTCTCTGCCAAATACTACGTTGGTCTTATTGCGAAAATCACTTCTATAACTTTAGTTCATCTGCTTTATCCAGCAGAATTTGTATGGCACTTTCTACGCCAGGGCGACTGAAATCATTGTCGTTCATGAACAAACTGATAAACAGATGATTCTCTTGCAGCCCTATTTGCAGGGGAAAGGGAAAACTCTTCTTGTAATGACAGGCAGCGAGTGCCAGTTCCAGGGTCGGCAACGCATTGTAACGATCCATCTCGCGAGCCAAGTACATTAATACGCCATTTTCTTTTAACTCCATATAAAGTGAGCCAGAGCCTTCTATTTGCAGGCAGACAACTCCGGTATCACCAAAATCGAGGCCACTAATGCCCATGCCCTCACCCAGTTCAGAAACCACATTATTGCGCCAATCCATAGTTCGTTTTCCAGATATTCAAAATGTTTGTCAACTGCCTGTTCAAGGCGAAGGTGCTACTTTTTCAACTGGATCTCGATTCGCGTCCAATCCTAAGAAGAAGTCTGAATCGGTACGCCTATACCCGGTACATTTTGCACCCCATTTGTGACGGGCTGGGGACTGCCTTTTACCGGAGATGTCATGTCCTCTTTTGGCACTCTGGCCTCGACACTGACTGCGCCCTGGTCAGCCCGCACAGTAAATTTGTGGGCATATTCAAGTCGGTTAAACACAGTCTCGCCCATATCACGTAAGAGTGGTTTTTTCTTTATTTTGCTATCTATCTGGACAATCGCTTCTTTGAGACTGACGAATTCTGTAGCAACTTTTTGCGGGTCAAAACTTGCATCTCTGTTTTTCTCCAGCACGGTCATTGCGGTTCGCACCAACTCATCAAGGTTATTGCCCGCTTGCTCAGTCCACGCCTGCAATGCATTTTTATCGGCGGGAATCAGTTGCAGGGCTTTGTGACTGCCTTGTGGCGTGATGGCAATTTTCAAGCCTTTGGCAAAACCTTGTCCTCGTTGGCGGGTGATGTTTTCCAAAGCGGTCAACACATCCACCTCACCGTTCAAGGCATGGTTCAATGCCGTCAACGAACTGTCAGAAACGTAATCTTTGTCTTTTTGTTGTTGCAGTGCCCGCGCCTGTTGCAACAACTCATCTTGTCTGCTCATCAACTGCTGGTCGTTTAGTCCGTCAAAACTGCCTTTTGCCATAACTGTTGGTGCTGCAGCATTGGTTTCTTCTGAAGACACGGTCGGCTCATCGCTGTCGCGCCCGGGGATTTCCACAGCAGAGTTATCCACAAGCGGTTCGTGGGTGCTCTGGGCTCCCGCCACCTCCTTCTGAGACTGACTCCTGCTCCCAGTGAGGTCTACCCCCAAGTCCCCAAGTATGTCGCCGGAGTGCACAAACCCATCGAGAGAAATCTCTTGCTCACCAATCTGCCCGTATCCGTTGCCTTCGGACTTAATGCCTTCTTCTTCCAGGGTCAGTTCATCCTGAACTTCGCGAATTGTCTGGATCATCCCTTCTTTGATGTGACCATTGGCAAATATCTCTTCAGGAAGGTCACGTACCAGAAAGCCGGTCTTGTTGGCCAGAAATAATTTCTGCGTGATGACTTCAGTGCCCATCTGATCAAACAGGTTGTAAAAGTCTTTGTGTACTACAAACTGCTGGTCGAGAATTTTCAGTACCTTTTCCATGTACTGATGGCCATCAAACTGCCTCATACTTTGGGGTGGCCGAAGAATCTGCTCCTGGGTATCCATGCAGTTATCGTGCATACCCACAACTCGCTTCAACGCGGTCATATCATTGATAACCGAGCGCAGATGGGAATCTTCTGTGGTGGCAGTCATACTGTTGAGCTGGTTACTCAGTATTCGTAACTCCGCATCTACCGACTTGGTAAATGCGTCTGTGTTTGTAGTGTCTTGCAGGCCGTCAAACACGTTCCTGAGGGTTTGGTAATCCTTGACGTGCCCAAAGACTTTCTGATCAATCTCACTAAAAGACGTATTGGGGTACTTCTCTTCGAGCAACTCAGCCGCCCTGGATATGTCCTTACCAAGCTGGACACATTGAGGGTACTTCTGCTCAAGGGCATCGATGGCCTGGAAAATCTCATCACCTGGCTGAGCGTCGTAGTCAACCGCCAGCTCGTGCAGGGCTACGTAGCGATGATAGGGGTCTGGAAAGTGCTCACCCACCTTCTCCAGATAATCGTCCCGTTTAATGTCAGGATTGGTTTGTTGTGGGAAGTTTCTCTTGAAGTCTTCGACACCCTGAATATCTTCGACCATTTTGATCTTTTTGATGAATTCAAGCTGTCGCTCACTTTCAGACTTGCCCTTGGATACTTTAAATTCACTGGGCTTGCGCTGGCGATGCGCGTTCATGGTGAGTTCTTCAGACGCATTAAGCGCTTGACTGAGGATCGACGGTGGATTGGTGACGATAACCGCCTGCCCAGCCCGAACGCCGGTTTTCTCCCCTCCTGATACTGTCGTCCCGACAGATGCTTGTCCAGGTGTGGTCGTTAGTTGTTGGACTGTGCCAACCTGTGCTCCATTCATATCATCCCTCGTTACAAGAAAAAGCCAACCTCGTCGGGTTGGCTACATCTTATAAACCACTTAGAAACCACGCCGATTGCCAAAGTGGCTGATCATGCCCTGGTTGTCGATTTCAGCGTTTCGAACCAGGAACGGATAATCTCATCCATTTTGCTCTGGATGGTACGCACCATATCCGATTGCAGATTCATAAACTCACTTTCATACTGCGCGGCATTGTCGCGAGTCTTTTGCAACGCCTCGTGCACTTTCACCTCAGCCTGATACATGCCAGCCTGATAATCCATACCAGCCTTGACCATGTCACCAGAGGCAGTAATAACCTGGGACACACCGTTGGCCAGAGCCACCTGCTGCTGCATGGCCCCCTGGTTGGGCGCGCTTGCCGACCGCATAGCCAGGCCACCCTGAACCACACCACCAGCAATCTTGGTACCAGCACTGACCCAACCGCCGATGGCCGACATCAGGGCAGCTTTTTTCATATCTTCAGCCTGGTTGAGTACTTCATTTTTGGCTGCTTCGTACTCAACCGCCCGGGACTCTCTGGCCGAGCGCCGCTGCGCCACGCTCATCTTGTGCAGCAGCTCCATAACCGTAAAGATATCCACCAGCTGCTCAAGAATTTTTTGGTCAAATATATTGTTTTGCGACAATAGGTTAAGGCCAGTGGCATTAGCCTTTAACAGTTTGATTACGCCTGGATCGGCTGCTTGTATCAGCGCTCTTTGCTGCTTTAGTAGCTGTGGATCAGCCGCCAGCAGGATGGTCTTGATTTGAGCATCGTTGTAGCCCATAGCGGCCAGTAGTTTGGTTTGGCCAGCAAATTCAGCCATTTTGCCCGGTTCGTTAAGCAGAGCCAGCAACCGTTCAGCCTGTACTCCTTTGAAACCAAGAGCTTCCAGGGTTGCCTTGGGGCTGGAACCAGCCTGGTGCAATGAGGCGAGACCATTGCCGTCTTCATCAGGATTGGCCAGCGACAGCAATGCCTCAATCTGGCTGTCGCTGAAACCCATGGACTTAAGCGCAGATTTCTTCTGATCAAGCATGCCCTGACCACCGTGCATGGAAGTCAGAGAGTTATTAGCATCGTCGGGATTGGCCAGTGACATCAAGGCGTCCAGCTGGGCGTCATTAAAACCCATGCCTGCCAGAACACTGCGTTTTCCCTGTGGACTGTTCAGTCCTTTACCGTTCATCAGGGTCTCAAGGTACTGTCCTGAACCATTGAGCGCCTTGGCGTGCTGCTGTAGTCTGGCCGACTGCTCTGGTGAAACATTGCCATCGAGCACGTTATTAAACAGTGATTTAGAGCTAGCCAGTGCCTGATCTGTCAGTTTGCTCAGCTCACCCATCTGGGCATTGGCTTTCTCCATTTGCACTGGGCTAAGATCATTTGGCGCGTCCAGATTAGGGCCCTGATTTTGCACGGCACCTCTGAGGGCTGCACTTCTGGCACTCTGACTGGAGACCCGAATGTTGTCGCCGTCCAAGTGCCCTGCCGCCACCCGTGCTCGAGCAGCAACCTTCCCTGACTCTATGCCCAGTTGCTGTTGTGCTGCGTGGCCTGCGCCACCAGCGTTAGAAATCTCTGCCATGAGTTACCTCCCTGAATCTCTGTAAGCAAAGTCGGTTTAATCAGCTTACCCTTTGATAGCTCCGATAAGTTTTGATTTCGTGTCGTGATTATCTTTAATGATGCTGGCCACCACCGAAAAGCCCTGCTGCAACTCATCAATCACTTTCTGAATATCCTCGACCAGATCGTCAATAATGTGCTGGTTATGCAGTATCCAGGCATGCAGCTCTTTAGCCTCGGCTCGCAGCATATCGGCATCATAGTTGTATGTAGTGCTCACAGCGCTGGCTGAGCCATCACCAACCATGGCAGCGGCCCCGGCGTAGCGCATGATTTTGGTAAAGCGTGCGGACATCTCGGCAATTTTGGCGCTTCTGGCCGCAGTGGTGGCCGCTGTGGTGGCTGAGGCCGTTACTGTGGCACCACTGCCAGTGCCAGCAGCGGCTCCGCTTGCGGTAGTGTTGGCAGCGGCTGCGGCACTACCGGCTGAACCTGTTATTCCTGCCGCGCCGAGCGTCATGGCCATAATTAGCACAGACCAAAATACCATGGCACCAATTTGCTGATCCTGTTCGGAGCCGAAAATCTCCATCATCCAGTTGCCAGTTTCAGAAGAAACCATCATGGTGATTACCAGCGCGGTGGCTGCCACCATCAAGCCGGCGGCTGCCACCGCTGAGGCCCCACCGGTAAAAACGGCACTCGCCACCATAACGGCAGCAACCACAGCCATAATAGCTACCGCAATACCACCAAAAATTTTGCCAATCAGGCCAGCATCTTTGGCTTTCTCGGCTTTCTCAATGGAGTCGAGAATTTTGTTCATCCGCCGTTCAGATGCCTGTTCCCTGGAAATTTGGTTAGCCTTGATGCTCTGCTGGTCAAACACCAGGCGGTTGTTTTGCAGTTGCGTCTGTATTTGCATCAACATCAGTGCAGCACTGTCAACGTCCAGCGTGTTTTTCGAACTGAGAAACGTGGCATTAAATGCCTTGAGGTCCGACTGCAATTGAGCGTGAAGATCGGCTGGCCCACCCTTGAGATTGGCAATTTTATTCAACGTGTCGGCAAAGAGATTGTTCAGATTCTCAAGGGCGTTATCACCATTGAGCTTTCCTGAAATCTGGGCTGACATGGAGTGCATTGGCGCCAGCGAGTTTTCGGCGTGATCTGGGTCTGCCAGGGCCAGCAAACCATCAATCAACTCGTCACCATATCCCATGGAAGCGAGATGATCTCGATTACTCTGCATAGAGTTGATGTGACTGGCCAGTGGATTTTTCCGGGCCACGGCGCCGTCGAGAAAGTCCTGACCACCCTGCTCCATAATGCTCTCGGCCATCAGCCCAATCTTTACCGCATCGGCATCCGCATTAAAGCGCTTTTCAATCTCGGTAAAAACGGCAATTTCTTTGAGTACCTTCTCGGAAGGTGAATCCGAGCCCTGCATTGGCACATCCAGATTGTGAGGCGCTTTCACAGATACCTCAAACTCATCCGGCCCGGCTCCCGCAGAAACACTGTTATGTGCCGGATAACCACGACTCACCCATTCTTGTCTGGCAATCTGTTCTCGCTGTTGCAGCTGGGGATCCAACCCGGTACTTGTAATCGACTGAGACTCTGGTGAAGTAGGAGACATCCTGTTTACTCCTCAGTTATTGCAGATTTTCCAGCATATTCCTGGCACGCTCCAAATCCGGAGCATACTCTTTGCTTTTTCCAGCCCACTCAATGGATGTTTCATAGGCTGCCCGGGCCTTGTCCTTATCGCCTTTGGCCAGGTGACAATCCCCGATGTACATCATCGGACGAGGATCGTCAGAGTCCAGGATGGTGGCAAAGGAAAAGATCTCGATAGCATTGTCATACTGCTTTTGCATCTGCTGACAGGCACCAAGGCCAAGAAAGTACTTACGGTTAAAGTGATCGTAAAAACACAAAAACTGGAATACTTTATTGGCTTCTTCGTACTTGCCGCCTTGATAAAGGTTGTAAGCAACTGAGTAAATCGCCTCCATGGCATCGTCACTCATGTTTTTTAAATCTTTAAATGCCCCACCCTTACCAAAGAAGTTAAAAAGCATATCTTCAACTTCTGCACTGTCAAAACCACCTGGATTATCGTTATTCACGTGCGGCTCCTCCGTGAGTTAGCGCATATTTTGGATGATTGTGCTGATTGACTGAAAATATTTGTTCATGAAATTCGAGAGCATCTCGAACGTTTGGTTGTACTTGTTGATGGTCTGCTGAAGTTTGGTGGTTTCCAATTGTGACTGACTGGTCAGAGCCTCAATCTTGCCTTTCAGTGCCTCAATATTGACATCCCATTCAGCTGAGTTATGTATGTCGTCAGAACCTGAATACTTGGCCCCGAGCGAATCCCAGAAATCAATCATATCCTGAGGCATTCTCGAAGTGCCCGAGGTGCCAGCGTCAGCTTTCAGGTCTTTCGCTCGGGCTAGCATGGCATTGGCACTTTCAAGGGTCTGATTTTTCTGGTTAATCGATTCGATCTGTTCTTCGAGCTGGTTTTGCAGAATGTCTGCCCTGGCGGTTAATACTGCCATGATCATGGCGTCCAGGCTTGGCTTGGTAAAATCAACCGGCTCACCGAGCAAATAGGCATTTATTTGCGAGGCGCCAGGACCAACATAATTGTCGCCATTCCAGTTAGCCGGATCGCTCACTTCCTGAACCAGGGCAATCGGTGCCTGTAAGTAAACAAGTTGCCTGGAAGCCTCGTCAAGTTGACCAGAATATTGCAGTGCATTAAGAGTCTGTTTGTTTACTGAATAGAAGTGAGTTGGCGCCAGGGAATTGCCCTGATCATCGGGATCGGCCAGAGACATTAATGCCTCAATTTGGGCATCGCTGTAACCTGCGGCACGAAGCGAAGCAATTCGGGACTCATTCAGGGTAATTGTCGGTGAATTCGACCCTGAATCAGAACCCATGGAGGAAGCGCTGCTAACTAGGCTGCTCATTAGTGAATCCCTGTAATGTTAATTCATCCGTGAAACGCTACTGTTAACTCTAGGTTATGTAGTATGGTCTCGCCTGTTTAACGTCAATTGATACATCATTATTTAATAAAACCGCTAAGATATTCTCTGGCGTTGGCTTGCTCATGTTCTTGTGCATTGATATCCGCAAATATTTTGTCAACTTCCGAGGACTTGAAAAGATCGCCAAGAAACGCTTTGCGGCCAGAGGCTGTATCGATTTTGATGGTCTCGGGCGTATCACGCATCATTCTGAATCCAGCTGCAAACACGCCCCGAGCCAAGGAGTTTACTACCAGCTTTTGATAATGCTCGCTGGTTCTGGCTGACTTTCCTTCAGCACTTTGGCTTTCTGGTCGCTCATTCCACCGCACCACAGCGATGACAATATTGGTAAAAAATGCTTCGAAATTAACCTTGCTTCTGGGCATGTCAGGAAGTTGTGTGTCAAACCCCTGAAGGCCGGGCAACTGCGTGAAGCGCCGGAGTATTGACTGTTCCAGCACACTCCAGCCCATCTCTTCCGCAAGCGATTCCTGATTGTCATCGACAGACGTGATCTCGGTAACTACCGAAACATCATCCCGTGGCTGGTTTTCATCACTGACAACAGTGTCACTAACCGTAAATTCAGCCCCAGTGTCACCTGAGCTTACCAATTCTGCACCCCTCTGATTGGCAAAACGGTCAAGTATACGTAAGCTGAGCCGCAGAAAATCGGAGGCTTCCAACTGTACCATCTCATCATGGGAAATCCCTTCAAGACTCTTACGTCCTGCTCCGACCGAAAGCAAAGGAGCCCATAAGTCCGATGATATCCAGGGAAACTCCTCTTTAGGCAATACGCTCACCAGCTGTGTCATCATAGCGCGGCAATGTTCTGGCGTAGGGTCAAGCATTTCCAGGGCTGATTCAAACACGTCAGCAAACCGCTGAAGATTGTATTGTTGCAAGGCAGCACTGCTGATCGGTTCCATCAATGGGGAGTTGGCCAGAATAGACAGGTCAAAACTTTTCTGATCCAGCTCCTGTAGATAGCGATCCAGCATGCCGTCGGCATCCAATACCTGATAATTGTCGCTTTTGCGCAGATGCTTTGAGAATTCGGCATACTGTTGCCTGGTGGACAATCGGGCAAAATTTTCCGAAAGCCAGCCATCAAATGCCGCCATTGAGAAAGGTTTGGCCTGTGCAGCAGTGCCTACACTCGATCCCTTGGCCGGTTCAGCTGCCACTCCTGCATTGGTACAGGACATTTTATCAATGGGCGTCAGGAAAAACTGACCCTCGGCCTCAGCAATGCTGTCGGATTTTTGACGTGGGACCGCATCAGAGGACTCAGCTTTGCCAGCGGCGCAGGGCGGTACCGGTGACGCGCGCCTTGGTGCTGGCTCAGATTGCGAAGCTTGTTCTGATACTTGCTGTTGGTTCTGGTCAACACTATCTGTCTGAGGGTTTATGGGAGTGGGTAGATGGTGATTCGGTTGGTGCGCGGGGGCCGGTACCTGTTGAGCGTAGGGAGTCATTTTACCTATCATATCAACTATCAAACACCCGAGCAGGGCACAGGCAGTTACTGCTCCCAGCGATGCCAGTATTGTCGCTCCCAACATTCCGCCGACGATAGCCGGTCCGGCAGGTGACGCCATAATAAAGACAAATAATATGGACAGAGCCAAACCAATGGCGATTTTGTGGTTACTGGCAAAGTTCACTGCCCAGTTCCACAGCTTTTTAATAAGTGATTTGATAGAGTTTTTGGAAAGCTGCCCCCCACCTTCAATGGTTATGGATGTGTCAGCAGTAACTGCCGGTTTGTCGGCATCACCATTGCTAATAGTAATGCTTGCCCCGTTAGCAGCCACAGGAACGGGAAAATCGTCACTGGGCTGGCGAATATCACTGTTGAGCGTGATTCTGTCGGCATTGGCGAAGTCCGCAAAATCCGCCTCATAATCTGTTAACACGCTTGAGGCAGTACTTGCGCTGTCAACGGATTGGCGGTGATAAGACCCAGAGTCTGAGGAGTGTCCAGTATCACGCTGGCGAATATCTCTCATCAGATCACCAGACTCACGAGCCAAATCTGGCACAGAGCGACGATCATCAACCTTACGGACTGTTTTCTCATTAAACCTGGATTCAGATTCCGACCGCGAAGTATCCGTCAAATCTGCTTTTATCGACGGACCCCCGGATGTGGGAGGCAACTCGTTCATAAGAATTCCTTTTCAAAAAACGCCTGCATATTGAGAAAAGTCTAGTAGATGAAGCGTTGGCAGGCGTCGCTACCAGAAAGCCGCTATCAGAAAACCGCGGGCAGCTCCCCTAACCCAAGTCGGCAGACACTGCGCGGTAGCAAAAAGCGAAACAAACTCTATATAATACGCAGCTATTTTAATTCGACACCCACACAGAGACCGACTGCCAATGAGCTATTCAGCGATTCCTGCGGGAAAAAACATTCCTGAAGATATCTACGTCATCATCGAGATTCCGGCCAATGCCGCGCCCATCAAGTATGAAGTTGACAAGGATATGGATGCCATCCTGGTTGACCGCTTCATGGCCACGCCTATGTTCTATCCAGCCAACTATGGCTACATCAACCAGACGCTGGCTGACGACGGCGATCCGCTGGACGTACTGGTGGTAACGCCATATCCAGTCATTCCCGGCTCTGTTATCCGCTGCCGCACCGTTGGCATGCTGAATATGTCTGACGAAAAAGGCCGTGATGAGAAACTGATTGCCGTTCCCAATGACAAGCTCACCACTATCTATCAGGATGTGAAGGAATACACCGACCTGCCAGCTCAGCTACTCCAGCAGATTGAGCACTTCTTTGAAAACTACAAAGACCTCGAACCAGGCAAGTGGGTCAAGATTGACGGCTGGGAAGGGTCTGCCGCTGCCCTGGAAGTCATCAAGAAGTCAGCCGCCAACTACAAGGGCTGATTTCTCACCGAGACTCAGGGCTGTCCTGAGTCTCTGGCGTCACACTTTGATTATTATTTACACTGCGACTACTTGCATATGAAATATATCACTGCACAATAACTGGCATTTGCCATTATAAAAAGCAGGTATTATGCCCATACCGACCTCCCGTCTGATCTGGCCCCTGTTGCTGAGCCTGTTCATTTCCTTGCCTGCACTGGCCGGGCGCAGCGCTTTGTTGGGTGCCGACACTCACCAGGACTTTCTTCCTGTGATGGAGGCGTTTCAATTTTCTGGCAGGGTGGCACAAGGCAATGCCGTCATCGATATCCAGGTGGCTCCCGGACACTACCTTTATAAGGATCGATTTACTTTCTCGCCAACCAGCAATATCACTCAATTGGGAGATGCCATTTTTCCAGCGGGTGAGTTGATCCACGATCCCTACTTTCAAAAAGATATGATGACGTTCGATCATCACTTCACCATCACACTGCCGATCGAGTATTCCAGCAGCTTGCCGGAGTTGGAGATTGGCTTTCAGGGGTGTGCCAGCGCTGGACTTTGTTATCCACCCCATAAAGTTATTATCCCTTTAGCGGCCGAAGCGCCTGTACTGGCCACGCCAGTTGTCGGGAGCGCGAGCTCAGGCAACTCTTTCCAACAGCAGCTTGAACGCAGCAGCTTGCCCGTGGCATTGCTGATTTTTGTACTGGCTGGTATTGGCTTGAGTCTCACTCCATGTGTTCTCCCTATGTTCCCGATTCTTTCAAGTCTCATTTTGGGCAGCAAAGAGTTGAGCAAGGGACGCACTGTGGCACTGACGCTGACTTACATTCTCACTATGTCAGCCACGTTTGCCGTTGCCGGTACAGTCATGGGGTTATTTGGGGCAACACTGAACCTGCAAGCCAGGTTACAATCTCCCTGGCTACTGATCCCCATGGCCATGTTGTTTACCCTGTTGGCCCTGAGCATGTTTGGCCTGTATGAATTGCAAGTGCCCGGTGCAATTCGTGACCGCCTCAGTAACAAACCGCAAAAATCCGGCAGCCTGTCAGGTGCTGCGGCCATGGGGCTACTCTCAGCACTGGTGGTCTCCCCCTGCGTTTCAGCACCGCTGGCCGGTGCACTAATCTACATCAGCTCAACTGGTAACGCCCTGTTTGGCGGATTAACCCTGTTTGCTCTGGGCTTGGGAATGGGCATTCCGCTTTTTGCCCTGGCCGTGGGCGGACGACACTGGCTTCCCAAATCCGGCGCCTGGATGAACGGCATCCGCTCACTGTTTGGAGTACTTCTGCTAGGGGTTGCTATCTGGTTGCTGGAGCGGATTATTCCGGCACCAGCCACACTGTTTCTTTGGGGCACTTTGTTGCTCGGTTGCAGTGTATTCCTCAATGCACTCAACGGATCACGGGAAGGATTTGGCCAGAAACTGAAACAAGTCATTGGACTACTTTGCCTTATTTATGGAACTTGCCTGATCATCGGTGCCGCCATGGGGCATGAAGACCCATTAAAACCACTCTCTGGCAACCTCGTACCAATCAATTCGCCAGAAAAAAAATCCGACTCCAGCTTTATTACTGTGACCACTCTGAGCGAACTGCACACCCAACTGAGTCGGGCTGACCAGCGTAATCAGCCGGCATTGGTGGATATTTACGCTGACTGGTGTATTTCCTGTAAAGTCATGGAACGAACTGTTTTTCCAGATCCGCTGGTGACTGAGCAACTGGCTGCCGTAGCGCTGATCAAGCTGGACATCACGGACAACACACAAGAGCACCAACAGTTTCTCGACCAGCATCAGCTGTTTGGCCCACCGGCGCTGTTGTTTTTTGATGCTCAAGGCAAAGAATTGCCGACCTTGAGATCACAAGGGGAGATTACCCCCATCAGTCTGCATGATAAGCTGGCCAGCCTTATCGGGTCGGCCAAAAAAGCACCCAATGACCAAACATGAGCGAAACAGCCATGAAATGTCTGGTAACTGTGGTTAACCTGCTGTAACACGCGGGAACTGGACGCCCCCATAACAATGGGGCAAAATGCCCCGTCAACGTTGGCTGCATTGTGTACTTCAAGGATTCGGCTCAAAGCACTTTCCTGAACTGGGCTGGGTCGAATCGGCGAATATCGAAAGGATCAATATGGCAGATATTCTTGTGTTAAACGGCCCGAACCTGAACTTGCTTGGGTCCCGAGAGCCCGGGTTATACGGTACCCAAACACTGGAACAGATCAGTCAGGACCTTACTCGGCAGGCGAATGATGCCGGCTGGCAACTGGAAAACTACCAAAGCAATGCTGAATATCAGCTGCTGGAGCGAATCCATCAGGCAAGTAAAGAGGGCGTGCGGTTTATTATTATCAATCCGGCCGCCTTCACTCACACCAGCATAGCCTTACGCGATGCGTTGCTCGGTGTGGCCATACCGTTTATTGAAGTACATCTTTCGAATATCCACAGCAGAGAACCTTTTCGCCATTACTCTTATTTCAGTGATATTGCCCAGGGCGTTATTACCGGCCTTGGGCCACAAGGATATCGGTTAGCTCTAAGCGCTGCCATCGCTTTACTTGGCAGTCAGTAACGACAGGATAAACCCACACATACGCACGCTGTCAGACGATAGCGTGCGCTGCATTTTTTAACAAAAGCAGTGTCACCGCAGACACTGTCATAGGTAAAGACGCTGACCACAACAGAGTCGGACGTTTGATTTTCACAATCAACCAAACTGGCCATTCGATAACGCCAGTACAAGTCTTTGAGAGTGACAATGGATATCAGGAAAGTAAAAAAGCTCATCGAACTGCTGGAAGAATCAGGCATTGATGAGCTTGAGATCCATGAGGGTGAAGAGTCCGTGCGCATCAGCCGCTACTCGAAAAATGCCCCGATTGCCCAGGCGCCGGTAATGTATTCAGCGCCAGTGGCTGCTCCGGCACCTGCAACAGAGCCTGTCGTTGCAGAGCCAGCCGCTGCGCCCCAGGTGGATGGCCATCAGGTGCGCTCGCCCATGGTCGGCACATTCTACAGCGCACCATCACCCGACGCCTCGGACTTTGTCAAAGTCGGTCAGCACGTTCGCGAAGGTGATGTGCTGTGTATCGTTGAAGCCATGAAGATGATGAACCAGATTAAGGCCGACACTTCTGGTACCATCAAAGCCGTCCTGGCGGAAAATGGCCAGCCCGTTGAGTACGACCAACCCCTATTTACTATTATCTGAGAGTTGCGCCATGCTCGATAAAGTTGTAATTGCCAATCGGGGTGAGATTGCGCTGCGCATTTTGCGTGCCTGCAAAGAGCTGGGCATTAAAACCGTGGCGGTTCACTCCAAGGCCGATGCCAACCTTATGCACCTGCACCTGGCCGATGAGTCGGTATGCATCGGCCCAAATAATCCGGCCGACAGCTACCTTAATATTCCTGCCATCATCAGCGCTGCCGAAGTCACCCACGCAACAGCCATCCATCCGGGTTATGGTTTTTTATCGGAAAATGCTGATTTTGCCGAACGAGTAGAGCGCAGTGGCTTTACTTTTATTGGGCCATCAGCGGACGTTATCCGCTTGATGGGAGACAAAGTCAGTGCCATTGCCGCCATGCAGCGCGCTGGGGTACCGACCGTACCGGGCTCCAACGGAGCACTGACCAACGACCACAGCAGTACCTTGGCAACTGCCCGACAGATTGGCTACCCGGTCATTATCAAGGCTGCCGGCGGTGGTGGTGGTCGCGGTATGCGTGTGGTGTATAACGAAGAAGACCTGATCAGCAGCGTTGCCCTGACTCGCTCAGAAGCCGGCGCTGCCTTTAACAATGACACCGTCTATCTGGAAAAGTTTTTACAAAACCCGCGCCATGTGGAGTTTCAGATACTGGCCGATGGTCAGGGTAACGCCATTCATCTTGGTGACCGCGACTGTTCCTTGCAACGTCGCCACCAGAAGGTGATCGAAGAGGCTCCGGCACCGGGCATTCCTGATCATAAACGCCAGGAAGTGGCCGATGCCTGTATCCGCGCCTGTCTTGACCTGAACTATAAAGGCGCTGGAACTTTTGAATTTCTCTATGAAAATGGCGAGTTCTATTTCATTGAGATGAACACACGGGTTCAAGTTGAGCATCCGGTCACCGAGCTGATCAGCGGCATTGATATTGTCAAAGAGCAACTGAGAATTGCCAGCGGTCTGCCACTGAGTGTTACCCAAGCTGATATCGAACTGCGCGGTCACGCTTTTGAATGCCGTATCAACGCTGAAGACGCCAAAACCTTTATGCCTTCCCCTGGCAGGATATCTCAGTTTCATGCCCCGGGCGGTAATGGTGTACGCGTTGACAGCCACCTGTACAACGGTTACATCATCCCTCCTTATTACGACTCACTGATTGCCAAAATCATTACCTATGGGCCAGATCGCGAAACAGCATTGCTGCGGATGAGAAATGCACTCGATGAAACCGTTATCGAGGGGGTCAAAACCAACATTCCCCTCCATCAGGACCTGGTGACCGACGCGCACTTTATGGACGGTGGTGTCAGTATTCACTATTTGGAAAAGAAGTTGGCTCGGTAAACCGCCTATAGATTGCCTGCAAGCCATTGTCCCAGGGCAATGGCACCTGCTGTTACGTATTTATGAGCCATCAGTGCCCGGCTACAATAACCATTCGATGAATTTCTCCCTGGTAAACAGGCCGAAATTCTTACTGTTTTTCACTCTGGATAAACACAATGCCTTGGATTCAAGTCAGACTGGATACGACTGCTGATCACGCGGAAACGCTCGAAGATCTGCTGTTGGAGGCCGGTGCCTGTGCCGTCACCTTACAAGACGCCCAAGACCAGCCCGTGTACGAACCAGAGTTGGGCACTACCCCGCTGTGGAATAATACCGTGGTCGTTGGCCTGTTCGATGCCCAGACCCGCACCGATGAGCTGATTCCGTTCCTCAAGGCCAATGTTTCCCAGGAACCATTTCCCGAGCATAAAATCGAACTGGTGGAAGACAAAGACTGGGAAAGAGAGTGGATGACCCACTTTCACCCGATGCAGTTTGGTGATCGCCTCTGGGTGTGCCCCAGCTGGAAAGAGGTACCAGACCCGGATGCCATCAACCTGATGCTGGACCCTGGCCTGGCTTTTGGTACCGGTACCCATCCCACCACAGCGCTGTGTCTGCGCTGGCTGGATCAACACAAGCAACTCGAAGACAAGGAAGTCGTCGATTATGGGTGCGGTTCCGGTATTCTGGCCATTGCGGCTCTGTTGCTGGGCGCTCATTCAGCCATTGGTGTCGATCTGGATCCGCAAGCGCTGGAAGCCACCATCGAGAACGCCCGGCGCAACCGCATCTCGATAGGTAAGTTGTCGGTATTCCTGCCCGACGATGAGCCGGCCGAACAAGCTGACGTGGTGCTCGCCAATATTCTTGCCGGCCCACTGACGCAACTGGCGCCAAAGCTGGCTGATCTGACTCGTACCGGCGGCAGCCTCGCACTGTCCGGCATTCTGGCTGAACAAGCGGATGACATCGCGCAAACTTATGAACAATGGTTCGCAATGGATACGCCGGTCACGTTTGACGGCTGGGCTATGCTGTCAGGGAAACGCCGTCCATAATACAATGGGGCCACGCGCCCCATTCTCTATGTCGATGCCCAGCGTTAGAGTGGACTCAGCCCGGGTGCTCTGGTCTAATAATAAGCGCAATTTAACGAATTCCAAGGAATTCTCCATCTATAGCCGTCAGGCTTGGTGGTGAGAGCATGTCACAAACCAGGTAATCACCGACCATGACGCCGTCAAGTGTCACTTGTCCCCACTGTCAGACCTCATTTCGCATCACCAACGCCCAAGTGACCGCCGCCGATGGCTCAGTACGTTGCGGCTCATGTTTGCAAGTTTTCAATGCTATGGATCAGCTCGAACGAGCACCGGAAGAATCAGCGAACGCTGAGAATCCAACAGTAAATACAGAAGAACAAACCGCATCACAGACCAGCGAAAAACCAGTTATCGAGCAGCAATCCATCACCCAATCCCATGAGCAAGCGCTGGAGCCAGATAAAGCACCTGATTCCACGATGAAGACAAAAATCGCTCCGGAACCACTGGAGTACGATGACCATCAGCAGCAAACCATCGAAACGCTGATCCGGGAACTGGACGAACAACAGATTGAAGAAACCGCTAACATTCAACAGCATCGACGCAAAAGAGTCGGATGGATTATTGCCGCCCTGATACTGAGCCTGTTGCTAGTGGGGCAATTTGCCTGGTTTAACCGTCAGACGCTGTCACTGGACCCGGCCCTGAGAGGATTTTACGCCAACCTCTGTCAGCTACTCCCTTGCGTCCTGCCACCCATGGTTGATATTGGCGCCATACGCAGTACGGAACTGCTGGTACGCAGCCACCCCGACCAGCAAAATGCTCTGCAAGTGGATGCCGTTATCATCAACGAAGCCAGCCATACCCAACCCTTTCCCAATCTGCAACTGACGTTCACCGACATCAATGGCAACGTAATCGCCCACCGCATCTTCACACCAACTGAGTACCTGGCTGGCGAACTGGCAGGCGCTGTGGAAATGCCACGAGCACAGCCCATACGCCTGGGACTGGAAATGATCGATCCTGGTGAAAAAGCGGTGAATTACCAGCTCAGGTTTAGCAAAAACGAAGCAACAAGAACGCCATAACACCAACTCTTTTTCGCCGAGCATCTTTTATTCGCTCGCTTTTTATCCAGCCTGTGGAAAAATTTTTTTTCCTACCCCTGACTCTGCTTTGGTGTATCATAATGCCCCCTTGTCACCGACCATTCACGGTCACATCGTGCTCACTCCAAAAAAATGTCATTATGAGGAGCACGCCCATGCTAGTGCCTCAAAGGCAGCCGAAAAGCCGCATAAAAAAACCCCATGAGCAGCATAAAAACCATGCTAATCATATGGTTACAAGTTCTACAGAATATGCGCAAACCTGATAAAATCTGAACGCTCAGACAGTCGTCAATACATCATAAATGCTCATAACAAGTGACAGTAATTGCATTAACCGCAGACCCCACAAACCTGTAGATAATGATCTATATCAAAAGACAGCCATCCCTTAGCATCTATTATGACCCCCAACGGAGCATCTGAAGCCAGGGAGTCGGTCTTTTCACCAGGATGCTTCGGCAGTTTAAAGCTGAACAAATAACAATCAGTTTCGCTTTATCGGGGTATATGGAGAGAGTATGATGGCCAGCCTGTAAATCACTTACCTGATTGAGGCTCAACTTCTTGTCAGTTCAAGCAACGCCAGCACGGCTGAAGATTGGTCCGTACTCAATAAGTAGCCCGGTGATATTAGCACCCATGGCGGGCATAACCGACACACCGTTTCGCCAGCTTTGCCTGAGCATGGGCGCAGGCATGGCGGTTTCGGAGATGGTGACCAGCAACCCGAGACTCTGGAACACCCGTAAATCAAAACTGCGTATGGTTCATAACAATGAATTTGAACCTCGTGCTGTGCAGATTGCGGGCCACGATCCAGAACAGATGGCTGAAGCGGCGAGACTGAATCAACAGCTCGGTGCCCAGATCATCGACATTAATATGGGTTGTCCGGCCAAAAAGGTTTGCAACAAGGCAGCCGGTTCGGCACTGCTACGCGACCTTGGCCTGGTGGAATCCATCCTCACAGCCGTAACAGCGGCGGTGGATATTCCGGTTACTCTGAAGATTCGTACGGGCTGGGACCCAACCCAGCGCAATGGTGTCATTGTGGCCAAATTGGCCGAACAGTGCGGCATTGCTGCTCTGGCCGTACACGGGCGTACCCGGGCCTGTATGTATCGGGGCGAGGCGGAATACGACACCATTGCCAGCATTGGTGAGGCGGTACGTATTCCGGTGATTGCCAACGGTGACATTACCTCGGCGCAAAAAGCACGAAAAGTGCTCGAGCACACCGGGGCGAGCGCCCTGATGATTGGCCGGGCAGCCCAAGGGCGCCCATGGATTTTCAGGGAAATCAACCACTTCCTGCAACATGGGGAGCATTTATCAGCACCAGGGCACGCAGAAGTCGAGGCAATCCTGCTTGGGCATCTGCAAGCACTGCAACGGTTTTATGGTGAGTTACAAGGTGTACGAATCGCCAGAAAACACGTTGGTTGGTATATGAAGGATCAGCCGCAGAATGATAAATTCCGGCGGCAATTTAATCAGCTGGAAACGGCACAGGAACAGCAAGACTGCATACAGGAGTACTTTCAGCTAATGTCGGCATTTGATTATTCAAATGCTTGTTAGGAAGCTTGAACTAAACACGAGTTGAAACCACTAGGTAACAGAGGATAGCAGCATGACGACAACATCAACTATTGACGAAGTAATCTACGAAACTCGCACAGTCAGTAGCCATGGAGGAAGCCTTGCCACTGCTGAGCAGACCGCTGAGTCACAGACTCTGCGTGATAGCGTGGAAAAATCCATGAACAACTACTTTGCCCACCTCGATGGACAAGACGTCACTGATGTTTATCAGATGGTATTGTCCGAGGTCGAGGGCCCATTACTGGAAACCGTAATGGCCTACGTTAAAGGCAACCAGACCCGGGCAGCCACATTGCTCGGCCTCAATCGCGGCACTCTGCGCAAAAAACTCAAGCAGCACGGTTTGCTTTAAACGATCCGCCTCCGTCTTGACTTAACGATTACGTCAGGCGCGGCTCTGCCAATAGCTTTCCGGTTTCAGTTCACCCCGAGCAGCAGCGAGGGGTGAGGTGAGTGTACCGGGCCAGAATCGACAGAAGCCATGGTCAGATAACCCTCTGGCTGAAAAGCTGCTGGCATTTCCTTTCTTCCCTCCCCCTCTGCCAAAAGCGATCATTTCCGGCTAGAATCTGCCCAATTTTGATTACAACTACTGATTTCAACAAACGGTGAGTAATAATGGCAGCCATGACACGCCAGATTCGCCGGGCCCTGATCAGCGTTTCCGACAAAACAGGAGTTGTCGAATTCGCCCAGGCCCTGCAACAGCATGCAGTTGAAATTCTTTCTACCGGGGGAACCTATGCGCTGCTGGTAGAGAACGGCATTCCAGCCACAGAAATATCTGATTACACTGGCTTTCCAGAGATGATGGATGGGCGAGTAAAAACTCTGCACCCGAAAGTACATGGCGGCATTCTTGCCCGTCGTGAACAGGATGAAGCGGTGATGGCCGAGCACGGCATCGAGCCTATTGACCTGGTTGTCGTCAATCTTTATCCCTTTGAGCAGACGATTGCCCAATCGGACTGCGACCTAAACAGTGCCATAGAAAATATCGACATCGGTGGCCCCACCATGGTGCGGGCGGCAGCCAAGAATTATCGCGACACAACTGTTGTGGTCAACAACAGCGATTATCAGCGAGTGCTGCAAGTAATGGCAGAAAACCACGGCGCCGTGGACCTGTCTACCCGCTTCGATCTGGCGATCAGTGCCTTTGAATACACTGCCCGTTACGACGACGCCATTGCCAACTACCTGGGCACACTCATCTCCATGAGCGAAGACGATGAACCTGTGACCTTTCCGCGTACCTTCAACAGTCAGTTCATAAAAGCCGAAGACCTGCGCTACGGTGAAAACCCGCACCAAAAAGCGGCGTTCTACACCGAGAAAAACCCACCGTCAGGCACTGTGGCCAGTGCCCAGCAGTTACAAGGCAAGGCACTCTCTTACAACAACCTTGCCGATACCGATACTGCCCTGGAGTGTGTAAAAAGTTTCGAACTGCCCACCTGCGTTATCGTCAAGCATGCCAATCCGTGCGGTGTTGCCACCGGTGCTGATGTGCTTGAAGCCTATAACCGCGCCTACGAAACCGATCCGACTTCGGCTTTCGGCGGTATTATTGCCTTCAACCGCAAACTTGATGCTAGCACTGCACAGACCATCATTGAAAGACAGTTTGTGGAGGTCATTATTGCTCCAGAGATTGACGCCGACGCTATGGCCGTACTGCAAAACAAGCAAGCCATTCGGGTGCTCAGCGCTGGCCAACTATCGAGCACGCCAGCACCATTTCTTGATTACCGGAGAGTCAATGGTGGGCTGCTGGTACAAGACGCTGATATCCAGGGAGGGAATCTCGGTGAATTGCAAGTAGTCACTGCTCGCTTGCCTTCGGAACAGGAAATGGCTGACCTGCTGTTTGCCTGGAAGGTGGCCAAATTCGTCAAATCCAACGCTATTGTCTACGCTCGACATGCCCAGACCATTGGTATTGGTGCTGGTCAGATGAGCCGGGTATACAGCGCGCGCATTGCTGGCATCAAGGCGGCTGACGAAGGGCTCGAAGTGCGTGGTTCAGTAATGGCTTCGGACGCCTTCTTCCCGTTTCGTGACGGTATTGATGCCGCTGCCAGTGCTGGCATCACCGCAGTGATTCAACCAGGCGGCTCCATGCGTGATCAGGAGGTTATTGATGCCGCCAACCAGGCTGACATCGCCATGGTGTTTACTGGCGTTCGTCACTTTCGTCACTAACGGGACACGCTCATGAAAGTGTTGATTATTGGCAATGGTGGACGGGAGCACGCTCTGGCCTGGAAAGTTGCACAGGATAGCGATGTCACCCACGTTTATGTAGCTCCGGGCAATGCCGGCACCGCCAGCGAAGACAAAGTCAGCAACGTTGATATCGACGTGCTGGCCATTCCCGAACTGGTCGCCTTTGCCCGCAAGGAAAATATCGGCCTGACCATCGTCGGCCCGGAAGCTCCCCTGGTCGCTGGTGTGGTTGACCAGTTTCAGGCTGCTGGCCTGACCGTATTTGGCCCGACCCAGGCTGCGGCTCGACTTGAAGGCTCGAAAGCATTCAGCAAAGATTTTCTCGCCCGGCACAATATCCCTACTGCTGCCTACCAAAACTTCACCGATATTGAGGCAGCCAAGGCGTATGTGCAACAGCAAGGTGCTCCCATTGTGGTCAAGGCTGATGGTCTGGCCGCTGGCAAAGGAGTAATACTTGCCCGGACCGAAGCCGAAGCCTTTGCCGCCATTGACGACATGCTCGCCGGTAATGTTTTCGGTGAGGCTGGGCACCGCGTGGTGATCGAAGAGTTTCTCAGTGGTGAAGAAGCCAGTTTTATTGTGATGGTCGATGGCCGGAATATTCTGCCTCTGGCCACCAGCCAGGACCACAAAGCGCGCGACAATGGCGATAAAGGTCCCAACACTGGCGGCATGGGTGCTTATTCACCAGCGCCGGTAGTTACTGCCGAAATTCATCAGCGCGCCATGAATGAGGTAATTATTCCCACCGTGCAGGGTATGAGCAGCGAAGGCACACCTTACACAGGCTTTCTCTATGCCGGGCTAATGATTGATGCCGCAGGCAACCCCAAAGTGCTGGAGTTCAACTGCCGTTTTGGCGACCCGGAAACTCAACCCGTGCTGATGCGCTTGCAATCTAGCCTGGTGAAACTTTGCCTGGCGGCAAGTCGGGGCGAACTGAATAAAGTCGTAGCCCAGTGGGACAGCCGCTGTGCTCTGGGCGTTGTTATGGCAGCTGGTGGCTACCCGACAGCTTACCGTAAAGGTGATGAAATCACCGGTATTAAGCAGGTCAGTAGTGCCAAAGTCTTCCAGGCCGGTACCCGCATGGAAGCTGGCAAAACCGTCACCAACGGCGGCCGCGTGCTGTGCGTTACCGCCCTTGGCGAGACCGTTAGAGAAGCCCAGCAACAAGCCTACGCCGGGGTTGAGGCAATCAACTGGCAGGACGCGTACTATCGCACCGACATCGGTTATCGGGCGATTGATCGGGAACAATAACCAAAAACACGGTGGTCGCCACTGGCGATCACCGTGCCGACAGCTCATGGACTGCATCAATAAAAATGGCCGCCTTGTGTGGGTCAGCGTACTGGTGAATACCATGACCAAGGTTAAAGACGTGGCCATTACCCGGACCAAAACTGGCCAGAATCGCTGCCACTTCCTGGCGGATTCGCTCCGGTGAGGCATACAGTACGGCTGGGTCCATATTGCCCTGCAAAGCCACTTGTGCTCCCACTCGCTGACGTGCTTCCCCTATATCGACAGTCCAGTCCAGCCCCAGTGCATCAGCGCCGCTATTGGCCATCGCTTCCAGCCACTGGCTGCCGTTTTTGGTGAACAGAATAACCGGCACCCTTCTACCCTCTCGCTCTTTGACCAGTCCCGTGACGATCTTTGCCATATAGTGCAGGGAAAAGTCCCGATAGTTCGCTGGGCCGAGCACGCCGCCCCAAGTATCAAAAATCTGCACAGCCTGAGCCCCGGCAGCAATCTGGGCATTCAGGTAGAGAGTGACCGATTCTGCCAGTACACCGAGCAAACGGTGCAACAGCTCTGGCTGGTTAAACATCATAGCCTTGATGCGGCGAAAGTCTTTGCTGCTGCCCCCTTCCACCATATAAGTGGCCAACGTCCAGGGACTGCCGGCAAAACCGATCAGCGGCACTGCGCCGTTTAACGCTCGGCGAATAGTGGCAACAGCATCCATCACATATCCGAGGTCGTACTGCGGGTCTGGTACCTTTAGCGCTGCCACATCGGCAGCAGTGTGCACCGGTTTTCGAAATCTCGGCCCTTCACCGCTCTCAAAGTAGAGTCCAAGCCCCATGGCATCAGGAATGGTCAAAATATCAGAAAAGAGGATGGCAGCATCCAGCGGATAACGCGCCAAGGGTTGCAAGGTGACCTCACAGGCCAGCTCAGGATTCTGGCACAACGCCATAAAATCACCTGCCTTCGCCCTTGTTGCCTGGTACTCCGGCAGGTAACGCCCGGCCTGACGCATCATCCAGACCGGCGTCACATCTACAGGCTGCCGGAGCAATGCACGCAGTAGACGATCATTCTTCAGTGGCGTCATGGTTGTCTCGCAAGTAGTCAACATTACTTAACTTACTGTGGCATCATTGCGGGACAATAACACACGACGATCCCTACCTGTAACAGCACAAAATCAACCGGTAGTCAGAGCCTCGATCTGGCGGCTCAACTGGTACTCCTCTTGTCCAAACGCAAAGGGTAACGACAAAGCGGACAAGCCCTAATCCCATTTTCAAGCATCTGCTTCACACATGCTCTGTGAACTTTGTGATAACAGGGCAAAAACTGGCAGCCTGAAAAAACATCCTCAAGGCAAATAAAGCACTTCTCATGTCCTGAGTTGGGTCGACAGGGGTGCTTTCCCTTAAGCCTGACATCCATGCAGACATTGCACACGTCACAATGGAAGGAACGATCCTCATGTATCCGACAGATACCACATTTGTCGCAATGATAAGGTTCTAAATCTGTATTTGTGAAATGCCTGCATTTAAAACAAAAGTACTGTGCCAGCTCAAGATTACAGTTTGAGCAGTGCTGAGAGTCTGCGGTAATTTCTTGCCTGACATGACAGCGAGTGCACTCAACGTGAGTTGCGTGGTGGGCTTTGACTTTACCATCTTTACACTGCCTGTCCGCGTCTTGGTTATGGCAACGATGACAACCATACAGCCACTCACAACACTCGAACTTCACTTTGCAGTAGCGCTGGTAATGCGGACAGGAGTTGCTTGTCGCTAATATCTGCTCTTGCCTGTCTCTCTCACGTTCCTTATCAAGCTGTTCAAATTTCACCCTTCTCCCAATGCCTTGCAACTCAAGCTGGTCAATCAAGGCACTCGTTCGCTCAACTTGTCTCTCTAATTCATGGAGTAATTCTCTTGAAGAGAGAAGAGCAGCAGATGGCGACAAGTCAGCGCAAGAAATATCCCCAACAACTGGCTGGCTTCGGGACATCTCAAGCGGATCTTCGGCTACATCCGATCGCCAGTGGCTCCTCGCGGTGGATCGATCAATGAGAAGCGCATCCTCAAACCGTCTGTCCAGCGATATCAGGTCGGGATCATGGCAAGGAGCACAGATAACAGAGGGCAACTCGACCGTCACATTCGGCGATGCTGTCACTGCCCCTGAGGACACCGCAGTTTCCTGATTTGTACGACTTGCATGCGGCGAGCCAAAGGCTTCTCGCTGAGGGGATTCATTAGTGGCTGCATCATCACCACGGCAAAAAACACAACCACTCCCTCGATACTCTAAAGTGGAACGCTGATGAATTTCCCGCTGCACAGAATCGGCTTCAGAGCGAACTACTTGTGGGCTGCAACTGCGAGATTCCAATGAGTCCATCGTGTACTGAGCATGACCTGATGAGCTGAGATCCACCGGAGGTCTATCCAGCCATCCTGGATCAACTCGAAAAATCCTGCTGGAGTCGGAGAAATTAGCGCGTCCGCGACCATCGCCATGCTCAGCAGAAGTCTGGGAACCCTCCGCCGCGGCATCACGGCTATAGACGCCAAACCCAACCCACTCCGTCGAAGATCGTATTGGCAGCATCTGCCTCACAGCCAGTAATTAATCATTATTCAAAAACGAGAAACGCCCGAAAGAGACTTGTGTTCACTCAATTCTGACTTGGGCATCCTGACTCGAACGGGAAAAGTCACTCCACTCCATGCCACCCGACACCACACCCAACACCACACATGCTTTAGGTCTTCGACTTACAAATCCGGATAAAGTTCAAAAACTGCCTCCCCAAAAAACCGACGAAAAACGGACACGCACAAACTCTGTTCAGTGGTGTCATGGTTGTCTCGCAAGTAGTCAACATTACTTAACTTACTGTGGCATCATCGCAGGACAATAACACATGACGGTTGTTACTTATAACAGAACCAGATTGGCAAACAATAACCCAGGATCAGGATTTCAATTGGGTGGCTCGACTAGCACTATTGCCATACAAAGGGTGACGACAAACCGGGCAAGACCTGACCTTATGTTCAATCATCGCTAACGCGCATTCTTTGTGAATTTTGTGAGAGCAAGGCAAAATCTGGCAGCCTGAAAAAGCATCCTCGAAACAAATAACGCACAAGTCATGTCCCGAATCGGGTCGGCAGGCGTGTCGTCCCTTAAGTCTTATATCCAAACAGACATTGCACACTTCACAATGAAAGGAACGATCTTCATGTTTCCGACAGATACCGCATTTGTCGCAATGATAAGGTCTTATATCTGTATTTGTGAAATGCTTACATTTAAAACAAAAGTACTGTGCCAGCTCAAGATTACAGTTTGAGCAGTGCTGAGAGTCTGCAGTAATTTCTTGCCTGACATGACAGCGCGTGCACTCAACGTGAGTTGCGTGGAGGGCTTTGACTTTACCATCTTTACACTGTCTGTCCGCATCTTCGTTATGGCAACGATGACAACCATACAGCCACTCACAACACTCGAACTTCACTTTGCAGTAGCGCTGGTAATGCGGACAGGAGCTTCTTGTCGTTAATATCTGCTCTTGCCTGTCTCTCTCACGTTCCTTATCAATCTGTTCAAATTTCACCCTCCTCTCAATGCCTTGCAACTCAAGCTGGTCAATCAAGGCACTCGTGCGCTCAACCTGTCTCTCTAATTCATTGAGTAATTCTCTTGAAGAGAGAAGAGCAGCAGATGGCGACCAGTCAGCGCAAGAAATATCCCCAACAACTGGCTGGCTTCGGGACATCTCAAGCGGATCTTCGGCTACATCCGATCGCCAGTGGCTCCTCGTGGTGGATCGATCAATGAGAAGCGCATCCTCAAACCGTCTGTCCAGCGATATCAGGTCGGGATCATGGCAAGGATCACAAATAACAGCGGGCAACTCGACCGGCCCATTCGGCGATGCTGTCACTGCCTCTGAGGCCACCGCAGTTTCCTGATTTGTACGACCTGCATGCGTCGAGCCAAAGGCCTCTCGCTGAGAGGATTCATTAGTGGCTGCATCATCACCACGGCAAAAAACACAACCATTCCCCCGATACTCCAAAGTGGAACGCTGATGAATTTCCCGCTGCACAGAATCGGCTTCAGAGCGAAGTACCTGTGGCCTGCAACTGCGAGATTCCAATGAGCCCATCGTGTACTGAGCATGACCTGATGAGCTGAGATCCGCCGGAGGTCTATCCAGCCATCCTGAATCAACTCGAAAAATCCTGCCGGAGTCGGAGAAATGAGCGCGCCCGCGACCATCGCCATGCTCAGCAGCAGCTTGGGAACCCTCCGCCGCGGCATCACGGCTATAGACGCCAAACCCAACCCACTCCGTCGAAGATCGTATTGGAAGCATATGCCTCACAGCCAGTAATTAATCATTATTCAAAAACGAGGAACGCCCGAAAGAGACTTGTGTTCACTCAATTCTGACTTGGGCATCCTGACTCGAACGGGAAAAGTCACTCCACTCCATGCTACCCGACTCCACCCGACACCACACAAGCTTCAGGCCTTCGACTTACAAATCCGGATAAAGTTCAAAAACTGTCCCCACCAAGAAACCGACGAAAAACGCGCGAAAAACGGACGCGCGAAAAACGGACACCCACAAACTCTGCCTATCTATTTCCAAGCGTGTTTTTGTTTTCAACCTCGGAACGTAGTCTGATCCCGGCTCAAGCTCTGGCCTGCATAGTTCTGATCGAGGGGACGAATAACTCTTGACCAACGACAATCGAAGTGTGAAACTCAGGGCAATTTGCCAGCCGGAAAAAGCGCCAAAATGAAATTGAGAGTCTGTTTGCATGACATCCATGACAGCAAAGCTGCTCCCCTGGCAATGGCGTTACCCAACAATTTCCATGTTTTTCAAGCCCCTGCATTCAGGGGCTTTTTTTTGCGCCAAAAGCTGCTCTTCAGGGAATGAACAGCACCAACAGACCTTATGCAAGGCACTGTAACGGTATTTTTAGCAACGAGTGACCAGAAGGTATCAAACCCATGGGAAACAGGTTCTATAACCGGGACATTATCTCCATCGCCGACTTTGCCCGGGCCGATATGGAGCAGATTCTAGAAGTAGCTGCTGAACTCAAGCACACCCCGAGCCCTGCGCTGTTAAAAGGCAAGGTGATTGCCAGCTGCTTTTTTGAGGCATCCACCCGGACCCGTCTCTCATTTGAAACGGCCGTTCAGCGACTGGGAGGTACCCTGATCGGTTTTGCCGATGGCGGCAACACCTCAGCCAAAAAAGGGGAAACTCTGGCCGACTCAATCAAAATCATCAGCTCCTACACCGATGCGGTGGTGATGCGTCACCCACAGGAAGGTGCTGCTCGCCTGGCTGCCGAGTTTTCCCGTGTGCCGATCATCAACGGTGGCGATGGTGCTAACCAGCATCCGACGCAAACCCTGCTGGATCTGTTCAGCATCCGTGAATGTCAGGGACGACTGGATGACCTGACGGTAACTTTTGTCGGTGATCTCAAATATGGCCGAACCGTACACTCTTTGACCCAGGCGTTGACCCACTTCAACGCCACCTTCAATTTTATTGCCCCTGATGCCCTGGCCATGCCGGACTACCTGTTACAGGAGCTGGATGAAAAGGGCATTCGCTGGCAGCGTGCCCAGAGCATTGAGGAAGTGGTTGCCGATACTGACATCATCTACATGACCCGCGTCCAGAAGGAACGGTTCGATGAAACCGAGTTCAAACACATTGCTGCCAATTATGTGCTGACCACCGACGTCTTGAAGCAGGCACCTCCCCATCTGAAAGTCCTGCACCCGCTACCACGAGTGGACGAGATCGCTGTGGAGGTGGACCGTACCCCGCACGCTTATTATTTCGAACAGGCCAGAAACGGTGTCTTTGCCCGTCAGGCATTACTGGCACTGATTCTTAACGAAGTACTGTCATTCGAGGCATGATTTCAGGAAATTCGAGGAGCCATTGATGAATAACAAACTTCAGGTTGAAGCCATCTGCCAAGGTACAGTAATTGACCATATCCCGGCCGGCCAGGGGGTAAAAATCCTGCATCGCCTGCACCTGCTCAATAGCGATGCCCGCATTACGGTCGGTTTTAATTTGCCCAGTCAGGCACTGGGCCTGAAAGACATCATCAAGGTTGAAGGGCGCATGTTTACCGAACAAGAAGCTAATGAGTTAGCTTTGTTCGCGTCCAGCGCCACCATCAACGTTATTAATGACTATCGGGTGGTGGATAAATTTGCCATGGCCATTCCGAAAACACTCAAAGGCGCATTTACCTGTCCCAACTCCAACTGCATTACCCATAACGAGCCGGTGGCCAGTCACTTTTACCTGCGGGAAATCAGTAATGATGTGCAGCTGAAGTGTCACTACTGCGAAAAGTCGTTTAGCAAGGAGATTATTGCCGAACTGCGTTAATAATCCATTGTCGTTCAATTGCCCGGTTCACTGCGATTAACTATCTCACCGTGTCCCAAGCGGGCCGAAGAGCGCAAAAAGCGCACAAACTTCGGTCCGTCATATCTTCCGTAGATGGACTCATCTCCCGCTGCCCCCTGCCATGGTCTAATATCCAACCCTGAATGCCCCGACTAATATTAGATTTTTCAGGCAATTAGCAGGTGCTCATCATGATTACTTGTCCAATGTCTAATTTCATCGGCAATCGCTGCATGCCCGACCCTGTAGAGCCTGCATCGCTCTCCAGACAAGTTCACGATTTCACCGAAGAGGCCTCCTTTTTTGCCGCCATGTACCGTCAGCATCCGGTCAAACCGGTGCCGGACCCAACACTGCTGCTCGTCCTGAACAAGCAATGGCTGGCGAAGAAAAACCGCACTGTATCCAAGAAAGACTGTGCCGACAAATTATGGCTCAGCAAAAAGCCCCATGGTGCTGTCCAACCGCAGGGGGACAAGGGTGAGTCTGAAGAGCTTTGAACCAAATATGCCTTTTCACACAGTCTATTTGCTTTGTCTGTTAAATCGGCGCAATAATACCCCGGATAATTCGACGCAGAACAATCAGTATTTTTATTGGCCTGCGCATTGTATTGTGTTTACTTGCACTACTGATCAAGCGGCTTGGCTTAAGGCTTAAAGAGTGATCAGGATTTACCGCTAGCTGCACCCATCTCCGGACATAGAACCGTATCCCAACAGGCTGGCCCCTGGCTTGACACAGCCGTTTTCAAAACTGAAAGACGAGATTAAGGCATTGAGTGGTTTTCTAGGATTTTTTAAACGGCGCTCGACCAATAAAAAGAGTGCTCCCCCGAAAGACTCAGCTGCCCCTGACAAAGGCATAACTGAGCCTTCTGAGAACAAAAGACCATCGTCGCGTGCTAAAAACAGCCGGAAGTCTGCCCGTCGCCCGCAGGAAAACTGGACATTGGATCAGTTCCAGGTGGCACCCGATCCGGACAAGGTCCGCTTTCATGACTTCGAGCTGCCCCTGGAGCTAATGCATGCCATCGCCGACCAGGGCTTTAAGTACTGCACCCCAATTCAGGGCGAGGTGCTGGGTACTACTCTTGCCGGTCGTGATGCCATTGGCAAGGCACAGACCGGGACGGGCAAGACGGCGGCATTTCTGATCAGCACCATCAAGGCGCTGATGGAAACCCCACCACCAGCTACCCGCTATCTGGGTGAGCCACGAGCAGTTATTATCGCTCCCACACGGGAGTTGGCGTTACAGATTGGTAAGGACGCCGAGGCGCTGACCAAGTACTTGCCCTTGCACGTCGTTACGGTGGTGGGCGGTATGGATTACGACAAGCAGCGCAAACGCATCAATGAGAATTTTGTCGATATTCTCGTTGCTACGCCCGGACGACTGCTGGATTACTGTGAACGCAAAGACCTGCACCTGGATCTGGTGGAAGTCATGGTGATCGACGAAGCGGACCGCATGCTGGACATGGGTTTTATCCCCCAGGTTCGGCGCATCATCCGCATGACGCCAAGACCTGGCGACCGTCAGACGCTGCTGTTTTCTGCCACATTCACTGACGACGTGCTCAGGCTCGGTGAGCAGTGGACCTGGAACCCGGTAAAAGTAGAGATTGAACCGGATAATGTCGCCACCGATACGGTAGAACAGAAAGTCTATATTCTCTCCTCTGACCAGAAGTTTCCCCTGTTGGTTAACCTGATCAGACATCACCAGCTGGAGAAGGTGATTGTCTTTACCAATCGCCGGGACCAAACCCGCAAATTGACAGAAAGGCTGCAAAAAGTCGGCATCAAGGCGGATCAGATCTCTGGTGAAGTGCCGCAAAACAAGCGACTGAAGACTTTGGAAAACTTCCGCAGTGGTAAAATTTCCGTGCTGGTCGCCACGGACGTTGCCGGGCGTGGCATTCACATTGACGGCATCAGTCATGTAATCAACTACAACCTGCCAGAAGATCCGGACGACTATGTTCACCGAATCGGCAGAACCGGCCGAGCGGGCGCCACCGGCACCAGCATCAGCTTTGCCTGTGAGGATGACTCGTTCCTGATTCCCGATCTGGAAGCGCTGCTGGGTGACAAGCTGAAAAAGGATTATCCACCGGAAGAGTTGTTGGCTGATCCATACAAAGCAAAAGCATAAGCCAAAATGTGCGGCCCCGCTTCCGGGGCCGTGGCAAAACAAAGTCAAACCCGACGTAAGTCGTATAGAAGCCCCAAAAAAAAGAAAAGAAATGAGTGGCACAAATATTTTTCGCGCGGAAATCCCTGCAAGCAGTGAGTCCTGAACGCAAGTCTCTTACTGAAAAAACCTGACCAAAACAGCCAGGTAACTTTGTTATATTAAAGACAAAAAACGACAACTTGAACTTTTTTCAACAATAAATATTTTTTTATTTTTTAGCCTGTTTTGGCCTTGCTGGATCATTTTTTTTCAATAAGAATCAGCAGTGAGTGAACCCAAAAACAGACAAGGGAGCTGCCTATGGGACACGCCCTGGAAACACGGCAAAAAAAAACAAAATCCACCACCACCTACATACTCGACAGCAACGTCCTGATTCACGATCCTAACTCAATCCTGAACTTTGAAGAGCATCAGGTACTTATTCCCATAACCGTTCTTGAAGAGCTGGATAAACTGAAAAATGGCAAGCAGACCATCGCCGCCGATTGCCGACAGGCCATTCGACTCCTCGATAGCATCCTTGGCTCTGCCAGCCCACACGAAATTGAGCAAGGAGTACCTATTCAAAGAAACCAGAAAGACGAAACCTGCGGCACGCTCTCCATTATGATGAGCCACGCCGACGACAAAATAACCACCTTGCCGAGCAGCAATAACGACAACCAGATCATTAACGATATCTGCCAGTACCAGAAGACCCACCCCAAAAGAAAGGTGATACTGGTCACCAAAGACATCAATATGCGCCTCAAGGCTCGGGGGTGCGGCGTTGATACTGAGGATTATCACAGCGATCAGCTGGTTAGTGATATTGGCCTGCTAACCAAAGGCTATATCCAGTACGAGGGCAGTTTCTGGGATCGGGTCAATGACGTGAAGACCGTACAGCTCGACGGCAAAACCATTTACACGCTGGATCGCCAGGAGTTCACCGAAGAGCTTTATCTCAACAAGTTTCTACTGGACGACCAAGGGTTTGTGGCCAAGGTGACTGACATAACAGACGACCATGTCAGTTTACAACACTACAGCCGCGAAAGCCTGATGCACCAGGAGGCCTGGGGACTAAGGCCGTTGAATATCCACCAGGCCATGGCGCTAAACTTGCTACTCGATCCGGAAGTGCACTTGGTGAACCTGAACGGCGCAGCCGGCTCAGGCAAAACCATTCTTGCGCTGGCCGCAGCCATTGAGATGACCATTGCCACCAAACAGTACCGGAGAATAATTGCCACCCGATCCACTCGGGGACTGGACGAAGACATCGGCTTCCTGCCCGGCACCGAGGCAGAAAAAATGGAACCCTGGCTGGGGGCCATTACCGACAATCTCGAAGCCCTGCACAACGACGATGAATCCACCAACAGCAGTGTCGAGTACATTCTGGACCGTGTGCCGCTGCACTTTAAATCGCTGAACTATATCCGTGGCCGAAGCTTCCAGCAAAGCCTGATCATCATTGATGAGTGTCAAAACCTGACACCCCACCAGATCAAAACCATCATTACGCGGGCCGGCGTAGGCAGCAAAGTGATCTGCCTCGGTAACTTGGCCCAAATCGATACTCCGTACCTGGCCGCCATTAGCTCCGGGTTAACCTACATGACCGAACGCCTGAAGCACTTCCCTAATGGCGGCTCCATGCAGCTTCAGGGTGTGCCCAGATCACCACTGGCGGCCTACGCTGAAACTCATCTTTAACGTCGTCTACGCTGCCCATGTCCATGGGCAGCATCTCGCCCGGTACTCACGTTCAACCCAGCTTGTAGTCTATGGGAATCCCAGCAGTGATGACGCGAAAAGCCGCTCGATCCATATTCAGTCCCAACAAAACACCGCCGCCGACTTTGCCGGGTGCGATGGCCAGATCCAGCCGATTTATATTATCGCCAACCTCCAGCACACCTAACGACACTGACCTGATGCCATAAATCTCGCTAGCTACCAGCAATAAAACCGGTTCACGGGTGGCAATAATGCCATTGATCATCTCCCTGTCAGGCGAGGCACACAGATAGATAACCTGCTTTTTAAAAGGGTTGTGTTTATATTTTTCAATAATTTTTTCTGCCGACAATTTCAACACCTTGCCAATGCCTGGCCATGGATTATCAATCTGATTTTTGTCTGAGGCGTAGAGCACTTTTTTACCGATACTGGACTCATCAACGCAGGCGTTAAGTACGGCGCTTAACAGACCGCGTCCAGCGCCTATCTCAATGCGCCTCGGGGGCAGGAAGGTCAGCAGATGATTGAGGTTATGGCCAAACTGTTTGCCGATGGGTTCGTAGATTCTGTCATCAATATTCGCGCCTATGCTACATGGATGAAACAGTGCGCTCATTACCAGGCCGGGGAGCCCCATAACGCTGTCGGGTAAGCGTCCGGCTCTTGTAGTGGCAAAATAGTAGGTAACACCCAAGGCCTCATCGACTTCCAGGGCGGAGACGATTCTGTCCGGCACACGCTCCTGATAAAGCGTATCCATCGCTTGAAGGCGCCCACACAGCGAATCGATTTTTCCCGAGGTCAACCGACCGCTGGCGCGCAACAGTTTAATGGCTTCATGCAGGGCAATAAGTGCGTTGGCACCAAGCAGGCCAGGGTCTTCATGGGGCTTCATCCTTATTGCCTGGCGCTCAGCCTCGTCAGGGTGATCAAAACTCAGTAACACCGCCATCTTTTTATGTAACGCCGCGACGGCATCAGGACATACACTGGCGTATATTTTTTCCAGACCGGTTAGCTCTTGTACCGGAGATAACGAGAAGCGAAGTCCCCTCATTGCTATGGCCAGAGGTCGGCGTGCTGAGCCAGTGCAAACGAAAAACCGCTTTGGCAGACACGTTTGCACACCACGAGTAGCAGTGTTACCTTGCTCAGGCGTTACCTCGGCAGATGCAGAACCAATTGCCGAACTCAGGTCAGATATGGCGACATTCTGGCCAGAAAGTGATGACTTCAACATCGCCAACTCCTCACTCGTAAACTGACAAGGGCAAGCCCATAACAACACCGCTCACCTTGTTTGACAACGAATGCAATCCAAGTGCCCAAAAAAACGAGTTAATTTTTTGGATAAGCGTCCCAAGACTATTCAGGGCACGCACTGCGTTCTACTATGATCATCACTGGACACGGATCACCACTAGACACGGATCTCCACTGGACATGATCTTCAGTCCGTGCCACAGCCAGCTTGAATTATCAGGGAGCACTCCATGCTGTTCATTATTTCTCCGGCAAAAACCCAAGACTATAAGACACCTGTATCAATCAGTCAGTTCACGCAGCCGCTTTTTCTTGACGACTCAGCCCTGCTGATTGAGCAGCTACGCAAGCTGAGCCCGGCAGATATTAGCAGTCTGATGGGCATCAGCGACAAACTGGCGCAACTCAATGTGGCCCGTTTCCAGGCCTGGTCTACCCCCTTCGATCTGGAGAATGCCAAGCAGGCCATCATGGTCTTCAATGGCGAGGTCTACACCAGTCTGGCAGCAGAAACGCTGAACAAGACACAGTTAACCTTTGCCCAACAGCACCTGCGTATTCTCTCCGGTCTTTATGGCCTGCTGCGACCGCTGGATCTGATACAGGCCTACCGTCTGGAAATGGGCTGTCATCTGCCCAATCCACGCGGGAAAAATCTCTACCAGTTCTGGGGTAGCCTGATTACCGACCAGCTTAATAAAGAGTTAGCCAAACAGAAAAGCAAGGTATTGCTCGACCTGGCATCCAGCGAGTACTACAAAGCGATACAACCTGACAATATTAACGGGGAAATCATCACGCCGGTGTTTAAAGACTGGAAAAGTGGCCAATACAAAGTCATCGGTATTTATGCCAAAAAAGCCCGTGGCCTGATGTGTCGCTACATCATCGAGCACAGCATAAACCAACCGGAAAAAATCAAGGATTTTGACTGCGATGGCTACGCTTATAACCCGGCCATGTCCTCAGAAAACGAGTGGGTTTTTACCCGCGCAATGCACAGCTGAAACAGCCGAAAAAGTGCCCACGCTGTTGGTGGGCATATCGTCCAATCGGTCAATCCTGCTATACTGCCCTGCTCCAGAATACTCGCCAAAGATCAAAACTCACCGTGCAAAGACTCAACGACCGACAGGCTGCGGCCGTCAAATACATCGACACGCCCCTGCTGGTCCTGGCCGGGGCTGGCAGCGGCAAAACCAGTGTCATTACCAGCAAAATTGCCTACCTTATTGAAAAGTGCGGTATCAGCGCCCGGCACATTGTGGCCGTTACCTTTACCAACAAAGCCGCCCGGGAGATGAAAGAGCGGGTGAGCAAACTGGTAAAAGGCAAAGCGGCAGCCGGCTTGACCGTCTCCACCTTTCACAATCTTGGCCTGAACATTATACGGCGCGGGTATAAGATTCTGGGCTTTAAACCGGGTTTCTCCATCTTTGACCAGCAAGATGCTCGCTCCCTGATCACCGACCTGATGCATCGCGATGCCAACGCCGATGACAACAACATCGACCAGGTGCAACACTGCATTTCCAACTGGAAAAACGATCTGGTCAGTCCTGCCGAAGCCCTGCAACGGGCCCGGCAGCCCTGGGAACAAACGGCAGCCATCGTTTATGAGCACTATAACCGGACGCTCAAAGCCTACAACTCAGTGGATTTTGACGACCTGATCATGAAGCCGGTGGAGCTGTTTCGTAACCATCCGGAGGTACTGCAACGCTGGCAGGAAAAGGTGCACTACCTGCTGGTGGACGAGTATCAGGACACCAATGGCGCCCAGTACGAACTGGTCAAACGTTTAGTTGGCGATCGTCGTAAGCTGACCGTAGTAGGCGACGATGACCAGTCTATTTATGCCTGGCGCGGGGCCAAACCGGAAAATCTGGCGCAATTGCAAGAAGATTATCCAAGCCTGAAGGTGATCAAGCTGGAACAGAATTACCGCTCCACCAGTCGTATACTCAAGGCCGCTAATACACTGATTGCCAACAACCCCCATGTATTCGACAAAACCTTGTGGAGCGAGATGGGCATCGGCGATGAGATTCGTGTGATCAAGTGCCGCAACGATGAAATGGAGTGCGAGCGCATCGCCACCGAGATTTTGGCTCACAAACTGCGCCACGATAACCACTACAAAGACTACGCGGTGCTGTACCGGGGCAATTTCCAGTCGCGCCTGCTGGAGCTGAAATTACAGCATCATGGCATTCCCTATCACATCAACGGTGGCACTTCGTTCTTTGCCCGAGCGGAAGTGAAGGACATTATGGCTTACCTGCGCCTGCTGATTAACCAGGACGATGACAACGCCTTCTTGCGCGTGGTCAATACCCCAAAACGGGAGATCGGGCCATCCACCCTGGAAAAACTGGGCAATTACGCCAACCAACATCAGGTCAGTCTGTATCAGGCCTGCCAGGAAGCAGCACTGGGCGAGCACCTGGCTCCACAGTACATCGAGCGGTTGCGCCGCTTTACCGACTGGATGGATAACATTTCCCGACAACTGCAAACCAGCCACGATCCCATGCAGGTAGTGCGGGAAATGATCGCCGATACCGCCTACGAAAATTGGCTGCTACAGCACTCCTCTACTCCAGTGCAGGCAGAAAAACGCATGGCCAATGTCTGGTTTCTGGTGGACGCTTTACAGCAAACTCTGGAGCGCGGCGACGAAGACCGTACCGTTGCTGATGCCATTGCCCGACTGATCCTGCGCGATATGCTCGAACGCAACGAAGAAGAGGAAGACGCTGACCGCGTTCAGTTGCTGACCCTGCACGCCTCAAAAGGGCTGGAGTATCCCCATGTCTTTATGATGGGCATGGAAGAAGAGCTGCTGCCCCATCGCACCAGCATTGAAGAGGACAATATTGAGGAAGAGCGACGACTGACGTACGTTGGCATTACGCGCGCCCGCAAGACGCTGACCATGACCCTTGCCGGACAGCGCAAGCAGTTTGGGGAGATTATCGACACCATGCCCAGCCGCTTTCTGGATGAGTTGCCCCAGGAAGATCTGGTATATAGCGGTTTTGATACCTCATCGACTCAGGAGACGAAAAAAATGGCCGGCAAAATGGGGCTTGACGCCCTGTACAAGTCCATCGGCGCATAATCACCATTGGCAAAAACCACTTTTTGCTCACCCCATTATCACTAAGCGGCGAAAACACAAAACAGCGAAAACATAGAGCCGCGAAAACACCTATCCCGCCGCAAACGCTGACATGTTGTTGACACTCGTCATAACACTGACGTCTACCCAGGCTCTATAGTTGAGCCTGTGGGAGACCACGGAAAACCGCTGCATCGAAAAAAAATAACTAACCGATACGTGAAGGATTTCTATGTCCACGACCGAAATGCAGTCGCCGGGGCACCTGGCGCCGAAAAAAAAACCATTTACCGAACGTGCCCTGAACTTTATTGAGCGCAATGGCAACCGCCTGCCCACCCCAGCCATGCTGTTTTTGTACGGTCTGGCGCTGACCCTGATATTCTCCTGTCTGTTTTCCTTCGTCAGCTTCGATATGATCGACCCGCGCTCTGGTCAGGCTATTGAGGTCAAAAACCTGATCACCGGTGATTACCTGGCCAAATTTTTCGCCTCCATAGTCACCACGTTTACCTCCTTCCCACCCCTGGGCGTGGTGCTGGTTGCCATTATGGGCGTGGGCGTCGCCGAAGACTCAGGTTTTATCAACACAACCCTGAAAAAACTGCTGGTTATGACGCCAACCCGCTTCATTACCCCTATGGTGGTATTTATCGGGGCTATCAGCAGCATCGCTTCGGATGCGGGCTATGTGCTGGTTATTCCCATGGGCGGTATTATCTTCCACGCTGCCGGGCGTCACCCACTGGCTGGTCTGGCCGCGGCCTTTGCCGGTGTTTCCGGTGGCTTCTCCGCCGGTTTGTTACCCGGACCGACCGACCCGCTGGTGCAGGGCTTTACCCAGGCGGCAGCCCAGACCCTTGATCCAACCTATCTGGTAAACCCACTGTGTAACTACTTCTTCACGTTCTCCTCAACATTTCTGATTGCCTTGCTCGGCTGGTACGTCACTGACAAAGTGATTGAACCGCGACTGAACGGCAACATTGCAGTTGATGATGATATTGAAATCAGTCAGGAACACGCGCACATCAGCGCAGAAGAACATCGTGGTTTTCGCCAGGCAGGGCTGGCCATGCTGGGCATGTTGGCATTGCTGGTGCTCATCGCCTGGCCCGACGCATCACCAATGCGTAATAGTGAAGGCTCGCTGACCGCCTTCAACGCACCCATGATGGGCTCTATCGTACCGTTTATTTTTGTTGTATTCCTGATCCCCTCGTTAATCTTCGGATTCACAACCAAAAAATATCAAGGCTCTGCCGATGTGATCGGGGCGATGAACCGCAGTCTGGTGCCCATGTGCAGCTACATGATCATGGCATTTTTCTGCGCCCTCTTTCTCAAGGCGTTTGGCGACTCCAACATGGGTACACTGATTGCGCTGTCTGGCGCGCAGGTGTTACAGGCTATGGATTTGCCAGGACAGTTGACTATTGTCGGTATTGTTTTGCTGACCGGTATCGTTAACCTGTTCATCGGCTCGCTGTCGGCCAAGTGGGCACTGATCGGCCCAATCTTCATCCCCATGCTGATGTCCGTAGGCATCTCTCCAGAATTGGCTCAGGCTGCTTACCGGGTGGGTGATTCGTCCACCAACATCATTTCCCCCATGCTGACCTACTTCCCATTGGTGGTGGTGTTCTTCCAGCGTTACGTCAAAGGTGCCGGCATCGGTACTGTGGCCTCTACCATGTTGCCTTACTCCATTGTCTTTATGATTGGCTGGACCGCACTTCTGCTGGTTTTCTGGGCGCTTGGCTTGCCTTTGGGAATCTCGGCACCTTATGAGTATATTGCGGGATAGTTGACCATTTCATTCTACTATCAAACCAGTAAATGCCCCACTCACCCTGAACGAATCTCGGGGTGAATGGGATCCCGATTACGCCTAGTAAATACCTATTATTTGGTGGCGATTGGTAATATTAAAACGCTGGCACTTCGGATAGCCTTACCAGATTTACCGGATCAGGCTATCTGACCATAAAATTTCAGCATGAGGGTGAGCAGGCATCAGGCGGTAGTGGTGCTAGCGGCAAGAAGCCACTTCCTGTCGTGCCAAAGCCAAAGTTCTTTAGAGCATCAGGCGCAGGTAATGGGAGTCAAACGCTTGAGAATAGGCGGACATAAGGTCAAGGTTCCCGATGCTAAAAAAGTGTTGGGAAAAGTCTTGCCATATCATCTGCCATATCAATAGCATCTGGCGTTGCTTTTACCTTCCACCTTCCTTCACAACTTCGCAGGCTGGACATTAGCTTTTGTCTCTTTGTTTTATAGTGTCCGGGCTGCTCACTTTTTGGTATTGAATGTGGAAAAAATAATCGTTTCAAAGGAAGAACAAAAAGCCATTCGATCACTAAACCGACTCGCGGCAAACTGGCCGGATGAGTTGGTTTTGTTTTCGTGGCATGGAACGCTGACCGTAATGAAGCGGGATTCAGACGGCAAGCTGGTTGAGATCACCACAGTACAAGGAATTGATAACGGTGGCGGCGATCCAGGCGCTCACTGTGAAGTGAAGACTGACGTTGACATAGAGTTTGCGTGAATATTTTTCTGTTTATCTCAGTGCTGCTGGATCGGATCAGGTCGCTGGAAAGCGGTCTGGATCAGATGGAGACTCGCAGAGTGCCACAGGCACCCACTGAATACAGTAGTTAATGCAGTATTTACCCTACTACCTGTTCTTATATCCACCAATATGATGTACCACCCCCCGACATTACTATTGCGATTTGCGTAATACCAGAGGGAGGCTGTATGAGACTTGGTACTTGTTGTCCAAGAATTTGCTGTCCGAATCCGTTTCGCGGGCTTGGTGGCAGACTCATGAGATTGTTCAACTTTCGGGCGCAACCGGCAAGAACGGGCGGCGCAGGTCAAGGCGGTGGTCTTCCTACTGATCAAGGCCCAGTCCAACTGGGGGGTGCTGGTAGTGCTTCTGCCCTGACAACCGGAGGTGATGGTGGCGCGTCTGCCAGTACGTCAGGCGCAAGCGGTCATTCGGGCGCAAGGGGTCAGTCTGGCGCAAGAGGTCATTCGGGCGCAAGAGGTCATTCGGGCGCAAGAGGTCATTCGGGCGCAAGAGGTCATTCGGGCGAAGAGGGTCATTCGGACGAAGGGGGGGACGGCGCGAAAAAGCTTGGCAAGAAGGCCGGAGGTCGGATGCTACGGCAGATGAACCAACAGCGTGGCAACGACGGTGACGATAGCAGTGGCGCAGTCGGCGGTGGCGGCGGTGGTAGAGTCAACGCCGGATATGCCTCCGGCCCTGGTAGTTCGACGCCTCCCCCTCCTACAAAACCACAAAGGTCACACTCTGACGGAGATAGGCCCGGAGGCGGAAGCGGACACGGTCCTGGCTCTGGCACCCCTCCTGCGCCCCTGGGTAGAAGGTCTAATCTTATCCGTGGCGGTGGCGGCGCAACTGGGGGCAGCGGTGGAAATGCAAGAGCTTCCTCGCCAACGCCCTCAAATGGCAGCAACGGCAGCACCGGCAGCGGCCCAGAGGATGTTTTCGGCTTCAAATCTTCAGACCCCTGGGATTGAAACAGATGCTTTCTCCCTCCTGGGATAGCTCGCTAGTGTCTTCTCAGGAGGTGGACAAGCAGGAAACCCAGCTCTGATATCGAGGTTCCTCACACCAAAGGGGAGCATCACAACAAAGGTAGGCAGAGTCCATGTCCAAGGTAAGAATCTTCCGACTCAATATAAAGCTGTTTCGTGGAGAGTTTGTTGGCTTGAACGGACCTGCTGCTTTTTATGTCGCCGAGATTAAAAGCCTGTATCGCGAAGCAGAGACATCTCTGCAACTGTTCCTGGGTACGTGTCAGGAAGAAGGCATTGCAGGAACACACAAAACACTTGAGGTGAGATAACAAATTGGAAAACTTGCAATACAAATACAAAGGATACTCCGCAGAGGTGCAGTACAGCGCGGAGGATGGGTGTCTTGTTGGCCGTGTTGTAGGCGTACAGGATCGCATCGGGTTCCAGGGTGATTGTGAGGAGGCGATGGAAGAAGCCTTCCGTGAGGCAGTAGAAGACTACTTGTACCTGTGCCAGAAACTCAAAAGAGAACCCAACAAGCCCACTTGCTAGTGGAGATGTGCCACAAACCGTTCCACAAACAAAAGCAGGAACACAATGCGCCCAATTATCCCAGCGGGCGCAGCAAGCTCATTGGGTGGAGCAAGCGGCGCAGCCAGTAGCAGCTTGCAGAACCGACGTGGCAACGCCAGTTTGACATTCTCCCCCGGCTCAGTTCGCTGGGGAATTCTCGTTAGTCACCTGACCGGTTTGCTGTTTTATCGTTCATTGCCCAGGGAACAGGCTTGGTTATCGCGCAAAAGTTCCCTGTTGGGCGCTTTTACCCAAAGAGAACAAGTACGATGGTCAAGCAACCTGTGGTGACAGTTCCTCCTGTTCTGACAACCTTGCCAGTGACTACCAACCATGCCCCGAGGTGACTATAATGGCCGGTTTCTTCGTGTTATTTTCTCAACCGGCTTGGCCTCGATGCAGGTTTGAGCCTTCTCAGGTACAAGCCAGTAAAGTGTGAAATGAGCAAAAAACTGTATATCAAGACCCACGGTTGCCAGATGAACGAGTACGACTCCGCGCGCATGGCGGACCTGCTCGGCGAGACGCATACCCTGGAGTTGACTGACAATCCCGAAGAGGCCGATGTGCTGCTGGTCAATACCTGCTCTGTGCGGGAAAAGGCCCAGGAAAAGCTGTTCCATCAGCTCGGTCGCTGGCGCAAGCTGAAGGAGAAGAATCCGGACCTGATCATCGGCGTGGGCGGCTGCGTGGCCAGCCAGGAAGGTGAAGAGATTCGCCGGCGTGCCCCCCAGGTGGATGTGGTATTCGGTCCTCAGACTTTGCACCGCCTGCCGGAGATGATCGACGCCAGCAAAGCCAACCATATTCCGGTGGTGGACGTAACCTTCCCGGAAATCGAGAAGTTTGACCGTCTGCCCGAGCCCAGCGTCGATGGCCCTACTGCGTTCGTCTCCATCATGGAGGGGTGTGACAAGTACTGCACCTACTGCATCGTGCCGTATACCCGCGGTGCCGAGATCAGTCGGCCGATGGATGACGTCATCGCTGAGTGTTACGGTCTGGCAGAAAAAGGCGTGCGCGAGGTAAACCTGCTGGGGCAGAACGTCAACGCCTATCGCGGTGCCAAACACGATGGCACAGTCTGTGACCTGGCCGAGCTGATCACCGTGGTGGCGGCAATTGATGGCATTGACCGCATCCGCTTCACCACCTCGCATCCGCTGGAGTTTTCCGATAGTCTCGTCAATGTCTACGCCGAGGTGCCCGAGCTGGTCAGCCATCTGCATTTGCCAGTACAAAGTGGCTCCAATCGGGTGCTGCAAATGATGAAGCGCGAGCACACGGCGGAAGATTACCTGAAAAAAATCCGCCAACTGTTGGCAATTCGTCCCGATTTAAAGCTCTCTTCCGACTTTATTGTTGGCTTCCCCGGGGAAAGCGATCAGGACTTTATCGATACCATGAACCTGATCGCCGAAGTGGGTTTTGACGCATCATTCAGTTTTATCTTCAGTAAACGCCCCGGTACTCCGGCAGCGGATATGGCAGATGATGTACCTGAAGCGGTGAAAAAGCAGCGCCTGCAATTGCTGCAAGAGCGCCTCAACCAACAGGTATTGCAGATCAGCCGTCGTCTGGTGGGTAGCACCCAGAAAATTCTGGTGACTGGTTACTCCCGCAAAGACCCGGGGCAGTTATCCGGGCGCACCGAGTGTAACCGGGTGGTGAACTTCCACTGTACTGATCCGCGCCTGATCGGCCATTTTGCCGACGTTGAGATTGTTGAGGCTCTGCCCCACTCCTTGCGCGGCACGCTCAAAGGCTCTGAACTCGATGATGTGGCGTAAGTTTAAGTTAATGCGGTAAAAAAGCAGCGGATTGATCCCGGACAATAGCCTTATTGGTTTTCGTTTATTGTCCGGCGTACTATTCCATTTCAACGAACTTGCAGTAAAGGCACATAACTGACTTTGAATACCAGCACACAAGGACAGCCATTTCCCGGCACCGCATCTGACCCCTCCCACCAGCACATCTGTCGTTTTATTCTTGAGCCCGAAGAGCCACTTAGGTTCGCCGAGCTGTGTGGGCAATTTAACCAGCATCTGAAACAGATCGAAGAACGCCTTGGCGTTACCATTCGCCACCGGGGCAACGCGTTTGCCGTCAGCGGCGAAAACGGTCGGGCAGAGGTGGCCAGCGAGGTACTGAAACGGCTGTTTCGGGAAACCGGTAAAGATGAACCACTCAGCCCCAACACGGTGCACCTGTTTTTGCAAGAGTCCGCCGTTGAGTGGATGCAGGAGGAAACAGACGACAAAGTGATTAGCCTGCGTACCCGCAAGGGTTTGATCACGCCCAGGGGGCGCAACCAGCAAAGCTACGTAAAGTCCATTTTGCAGCACGATATCAACTTTGGCATCGGGCCGGCCGGTACCGGCAAGACCTACCTGGCCGTTGCTGCGGCGGTGCAGGCACTGGAAGAAGAACAAATTCGGCGCATATTGCTGGTACGGCCGGCGGTAGAAGCCGGAGAGAAATTGGGCTTTCTGCCGGGTGACCTGGCGCAAAAAATCGATCCGTACCTACGCCCTTTATACGATGCACTGTACGAAATGATGGGCTTTGAGCGGGTGGACCGGCTGATTGAGAAAAACGTTATAGAAGTGGCTCCGCTGGCGTATATGCGCGGCCGTACGCTCAATAACTCATTCATTATTCTCGATGAAGCCCAGAATACCACCCAGGAGCAGATGAAGATGTTCCTGACCCGCATTGGCTTTGGCTCCACTGCCGTCATTACCGGTGATATCACTCAGGTTGACCTGCCCAGAGGCATCCGCTCCGGGCTGGCCAGTGCCATCGACGTGCTCAAGGGCGTGGAAGGCATCGGTTTTACCTGGTTTACCGCCAAGGATGTGGTGCGCCATCCACTGGTACAGCGCATTGTCCAGGCCTATGACCGCTACGACCAGCTCACTCAGTCCGCAGGCAAAGGCACATCGTAATGGCCAACGTTCATGTAGATCTGATCAACAACAGCAAAAGCAACCAGTTGCCAACGCTTGAGGAACTGACGAAGTGGGCGACAGCTGCCGTTGATCAGTATCGCCAGGAGGCAGAAATCAGCCTGTTAATCGTCGATGAAACCGAGGGCGCCCAGCTGAACCAACAGTGGCGCAACAAGAGTGGGCCCACCAATGTGCTGTCGTTTCCCTCTGACCTGCCTGCTGAGCTGGAATTGCCACTGTTGGGTGACCTGGTCATCTGTGCACCGGTGGTGGCACGAGAGGCTCTGGAGCAGAAAAAAAGCCTTAATTCACACTGGGCACATATGATGGTTCATGGCACACTCCATCTACTCGGCTTTGACCATATCGCTGATGACCAAGCCGAAGAGATGGAGTCCCTGGAAACGAACATCCTTGCCCGGATTGGCTATCCTGATCCCTACCAGGATCGAGAGTGAAGCAGCCCCGGGTTATTCTCTAAACCGCCCATCCGTGGGCACAGCTGTGAAGACAGAGGGCAATGAGCGACGAGCATTCGACGGAAGACCACCCGTCACCATCATGGATGGATAAACTGACCAGCATGTTCCACCAGGACCCCAAAGACCGCCATTCGCTGATGGCCATGCTGCGCGATGCCGGCAGTCGGGGAATGCTTGATGATGAAGCATTGAGCATTATCGAAGGTGCCGTGCAGGTTGCGGACATGCAGGTTCGCGAGATTATGATTCCCCGCTCCCAGATGGTCTGCATTGACGAGGACGAGAGCCCCGGCAAGTTCCTGCCCCATGTAATTGAATCCGCCCACTCTCGCTTTCCCGTTATTGGCGACACCAAAGACGAAGTCATTGGTATTTTACTGGCCAAAGACCTGCTGCCACTGATTCTTAATACCGGTGGCAAATTCAACATCAAGAATCATTTACGTCCAGCGACGTTTATTCCCGAGAGCAAGCGGCTGAACGTACTGCTCAGGGAATTTCGTACCAACCGTAACCACATGGCCATTGTCATTGATGAGTTTGGCGGTGTGGCAGGACTGGTAACCATTGAAGACGTGCTGGAACAGATTGTCGGCGATATCGAAGATGAAACCGATGTGGATGAAGATACCTTTATCAAGCCGGCGGATGACTTTGAACACTCGTTTATCGTCAAGGCGCTGACGCCCATCGAGGACTTCAACGAACAGTTCGATACCCGCTTCCCGGACGACGAGTTTGATACCATCGGCGGCATCGTTATGCAGGAATTTGGCCATATGCCAACGCGTAACGAGTCGGTGGAAATTTCTGGCCTGCGTTTTGACGTGCTCAATGCCGACGGTCGTCGAATTCGTCTGCTGCGAGTAACGCCCAACTGATGGCTCATTCTTCCACCCGTCCACTATTGGGAGCTGTCCGTTACCTGTTATCTCTGGGCGCCGGCGCGCTGGTGCCGCTGGGGTTTAGTCCGTTCGATATCTGGCCAGCGCCCATGCTGGCCATCGGCGTCATTTTCCTGCTGACCCGAACGCTGTCGGTCAAGGTGGCCGCCTGCTGCGGCTTCCTCTTTGGGGTGGGCATGTTTGGTGCCGGTACCTCGTGGGTATACGTCAGTATTCATGAGTTCGGTGGTGCTGCACCGCCACTGGCGGCCCTGCTGACCGGGTTGTTTGTGCTGTTTATTGCCGCACTGATGATCTTGCCGGTATTCCTGCTCTACAGCTGGTTGAACCAACGCTATGCACAGCGGCGCTGGTTGCCATGGCAACAGGCGCTCCTTTTTTCCGGATTGTGGGTGCTGTTCGAGTGGGCTCGCAGTTGGCTGCTGACTGGCTTCCCCTGGCTACTGTTTGGCTACGCCCTGATCGACACACCGTTTGCCGCACTGGCTCCGCTGACCGGCGTCTATGGCCTCAGCTTGCTGATGGTCACCACCACTTGCCTGCTGTTTGCCCTGGTGATTCCTCCCAGGCAGAAAACCACGCGCACGGGCAATATTATCGCCCTGGCCATAAGCCTGACATGCTGGGGGCTCACCTGGCCACTTAATGCCATTGAGTGGACGCAGAAAAGTGGTGAGTTGTCGTTTAGTGCCGTACAGGGCGACATTCCCCAGGAACTGAAGTGGGACCCGGACTTTTTTATCTCCACCATCAACACTTACCTTGGCCTGAGCGCAGGTCACTGGCAACAACAACTGATTATCTGGCCGGAAAATGCCATTCCATTGTTGTATACCCAGGTGCCGGAACTGCTAAAACACCTGGAAGGCCTGGCCAGTCAGCACAACAGTACCCTGATTCTGGGCATGCCGGTGGATGAATACGACAATGGTAATGTTCTCTACCACAACAGCATACTTGCCATCGGGGAAGGCAAAGGTCGCTACGATAAACAGAAGCTGGTGCCTTTTGGCGAGTACCTGCCCATGCAGTGGCTGCGGGGATTGATTGATTTTTTCAACCTGCCCATGTCGGACTTCTCTCGGGGCGATTCCGAACAAGCCCTGTTGCAGACTAATGACGTCAGTATTGCGCCCTATATCTGTTACGAAGTGGTCTACCCAGATTTTGCCGCAGAACTGGCCAGAAAGAGCGGCTTGCTGATCACGATCAGTAACGACACCTGGTTTGGCCAATCCATCGGTCCGGTACAACACTTCCAGATGGCCCGTATGCGAGCGCTGGAAACCGGACGCCAGATGATTCGTGCCACCAATGACGGGATCACTGCCCTGATCAACCAGAAAGGCGACGTGATAGCCACTATCCCCCGCTTCAGCAGCGGTGTTTTATCGGCCACGGCCGAAGTACGCACAGGACAGACGCCGTTTATGCGCTTTGGCTCCTGGCCGGTAATACTGCTCAGCCTGCTGATGGTGGTGGCCGTGCTGTTGCCGCCGCGATTGCCCGGGCGCAAGTGATTTCCTTGTGCCTGTTTAATGCCTTCTTAACAAAAAACCACGCCTGGAGGCATTGCTTCCAGGCGTGGCTTCCACACTTCCCGACCAAGCGCTAAAACAATCCCTTCCCAGCGTTCACTCTCACTCATCGCAGATGGCTTTTCATGTGGTATTCAGTCAGGAACCATTCAGCAAAAGTACACTCAAACCCAGACAACAACATGTGACCAACGGGATTCCGTCATGAACACCGTCTCTCCAACCACTTCTCGCCACCGGTTCGACACGCATCAGGATCTACCGCCGCTAGGTGCCAGAGCGAAAGAACGTAAACCTGATCACCGCGACCCACCAGCCCTGGGCTCGACACATCGGGATCTGGTATCTCTCGAACGGATGCTCAATGCATCTGGCTCCGGTGCCGCGGACTTGACCGGGCCGGATGGCCGTCTTCGCGATGACCTGAAGTTGCCCAGGGGCATGAACCCGCTACACGTCGCCTGCCTGGCACAGGATAAACTGCTGCTACAGGAAACGCTCAGTGATGCCCGTTACGACCATTGCGTTGATAAGCGTGTAGATGAATCGGACGCAGTAACCAAAGTCATCACTGACCGTTCAGTGTCGGATGAAACAGGTGGCAGCTCGCCGCTGCACCTGGCGTTGCTTAACGGTTGGAATGAGGGTGCACACCTGCTGATTGATGCGCTTGAGGCTGAAAATATACTTGAACACACCATTAATCAATCGGGTTCCAGTGTGCTGAGCATGGCAGTGAGTAATTGCGATATCGCTGTAGTCGAGCGACTTTGCCAGCATTTCAGTACGTCCCCTGACTACGAGGCTTATCTTCATCACACCACCGAAGATGGCAAAAATCTGCTGCACTACGCTGCGCAACGGGATGATCCTGGGGTGTTTAAATACATCAGGTCGCAAATGCTCCAGAACCTTGAGAAAAAGTACGACCGCGGCGAGAAACATGCCAAGACCCCTCTGGACGCTGAGGCTGGTCGCGATAGTGACGGTAACGCTCCGGTGGACCTGATTCGCGATAAGATAGGCCAGCTGTACGTGCAGCACCTGGATGCCAATGAAGACTTGCGCCACGAAAAGCTGTACCTGGGTAATTGTGACAGCGACTGGGAGCGTTACTACATTGAGAACTACCATGGTGACCGGATCTCGTGGGTATCCCTTTGGGAGCGGTGCAACATTGTATGACGATCTCTTTGTATGGCGATCCCTACGGGAGACAGTTGCTGAGTGCTGAGAATATGCCTGCGCGAAAATGACGAATAGCCGGGGTTTTCTACAAGTCGGCCTTCTCTAGTCCATAGTCGTCTATTGCAAGACTGGGGTTCGCGCGTTCGCACATTATTGGATGCTTTGCGCCGATCACGGCTGGCAGGATCGCGTTGGTGCGGGGAACGCGTGAGTTTTATTAAAGAAACACTGGTCAACTATTCTGAACACTCCCATCAGATCATTATCAGGATAATGTCGTGCAGGGTCCGTTTGAGCATCTTGTTTTGGAGATGGCCGTTATTTTCGGTGGTGCGTCATTGCTGGGCACGGTGTTTGTCTGGTTAAAACAGCCTATTATCCTGGCCTATATCTGTCTTGGCATGCTGGTCGGCCCCTACGGTGCCAACGTGGTGATTAACGACGGTCATATTGAGGCCGTCTCTACCATGGGCATTATTCTGCTGATGTTTCTGCTCGGTCTGCACCTGCACCCGCGCAATCTGCTCAAGCAACTAAAACAGACGGCACTGGTCACTTTTCTTTGCATCAGTGTCACCGGTGTAATGATCTGGGCATTGCTGGTTATATGGTTTGATTTCTCCGACATCGAAGCAGTGATTGCTGGTCTGTCTCTGGCATTTTCCAGTACCGTACTCAGTTTGAAACTGATCCCGACCACTACGTTGCACCATCAGCGTACCGGTGAGGTGATGATCAGCATTTTGCTGTTTGAAGATATCCTGGCCATCCTGACCATTTTGATTCTGTACAGCAGCAACGGCAGCGGACACATTGAAGCGCTGTTATTGCCCCTGAAAACCATTGCCTTTGCCCTGGGGGCTTGGTGTTTTGTCCGTTACGTCTTGCTCGGGTTGATGGGGCGGTTTGATATTATCTCGGAGTACATTTTCCTGGTCTCCCTGGGTTGGTGTTTGACGGCCGCCCAACTGGCCGAGGCCTTTGGGTTATCCCATGAAATTGGTGCTTTTATCGCCGGAGTCAGCATTGCCACGTCACCGATCTCGCTGGTGATTGCCGAAGGACTCAAACCGTTAAGGGAGTTCTTTCTGATTCTGTTTTTCTTCTCGGTGGGGGCGCAGTTTGACCCGGTGCTAAAAGGACATTTACTGCTGGCCATTTTGCTGACGTCAGCCATCGTCTTAATCACCAAGCCCATTCTGTTTAAATATCTGTTGCAGCATCTGGCCAAAGAGCGCAGTGACAACGCTGGCGAGATGGGCCTGCGGCTTGGTCAAAGTAGTGAGTTTTCCTTGCTGCTGGCCCACGGCGCCATGACAGTTGGCAAAATACACCAGGAAACCGCCCTACTGATTGAAGGGGCGGCGATTCTGACGTTTATTGTCTCTACTTACCTGGTCGTGTTTCGACTGCCAACCCCTATATCACCCAATAAAGCCCTGCGAAGCGACTGAAAAGCACATGGTTCACTGCCTTTGCGCGATTGTGTCTGAGCTACAGTTCCTCGGCGTCGGGACTATCAATACCCCTCTCTCTCGGATATGATTGCCGGTCTTTAAAGCTCCCACAAACTCCCGATTGTTATTCCCTGAGAGGTTGGATCATGCAAGCCGAAGAGGTCAAGGCGCAGCTGGAAACAGCGATTGCGGACTCCGAAGTGATCGTCGAGGGCGAAGGCTGTGACTTTCGCCTGACCGTAATCAGTGACCAGTTTGCCACCATGAAACCGGTTCAGCGCCAGCAGATGATTTACTCTCACATCAATCCATTTATTACCAGCGGTGCCATTCACGCAGTGTCGATGGTGCTTCTGACCAAAGCAGAGCGTGCCGGGCAGCTGGATAAGTGAGAAACCATGGATAAACTGATTATCACCGGTGGTGTCCGTCTTGACGGCGAGATCCGAATCTCTGGTGCCAAGAACTCTGCCCTGCCCATTCTGGCGGCAACCTTGCTGGCAGACTCACCGGTTACGGTAGCCAATCTGCCCCACTTGCACGACATCACCACCATGTGTGAGCTGTTCGGCTGCATGGGCGTCGAGCTACTGGTGGATGAAAAGATGAACGTTGAGGTGCACGCTGGCACCATCAAGCAACTCAAGGCTCCCTACGAGCTGGTAAAAACCATGCGCGCCTCCATCCTGGTACTGGGGCCGCTGCTGGCACGCTTTGGCCGTGCTGAAGTATCCCTGCCCGGTGGTTGTGCCATCGGGAGCCGTCCGGTGGATCTGCACATTCGCGGACTGCAGGCCATGGGTGCCAACATCGTGGTAGAAGATGGCTATATCAAGGCCAGCGTTGCGGATCGCCTGAAAGGTGCCCATATCCTGATGGACACAGTCACAGTTACCGGCACTGAAAATATCCTTATGGCTGCCACTCTGGCCGATGGTGAAACCATTATCGAAAATGCCGCCCGGGAACCTGAAGTGGTAGATCTGGCGGAGTGCCTGATTACCATGGGGGCAAAAATTACCGGCCACGGTACGGACGTTATTCGTGTGCAGGGCGTGGAGCGACTCAACGGCTGCACTTACTCAGTGCTGCCCGATCGTATTGAAACCGGGACCTACCTGATTGCCGCGGCGGCCACTGGTGGTCGGGTGCGATTGAAAGACACCCAGCCAGATATTCTTGATGCCATTTTGCTAAAACTGCGCGAAGCCGGCGCTACGGTTGAATGGGGCGACGACTGGATTGAACTGGATATGAAGGGCAAGCGTCCTAAAGCCGTTGATCTGAAAACCGCGCCCTATCCGGCCATGCCTACTGATATTCAGGCGCAGTTCACTGCCCTCAATACCATTGCCGAAGGGACTGGCCATATCACTGAAACCGTATTTGAAAACCGCTTCATGCACGTTCAGGAGATGAAGCGCATGGGTGCTGATATGACGGTGGAGGGCAATACAGTCATCATCAAAGGCGTTGAGCAGCTTAAGGCAGCCCCGGTGATGGCTACTGACCTGCGGGCGTCCGCCAGCCTGGTAATTGCTGCCTTGGTGGCCGAGGGCGATACCATGGTAGAGCGCATCTACCACATCGACCGTGGCTATGAGTGCATCGAAGAGAAGCTGCAACAGCTTGGTGCCAAAATCCGCCGCGTTCCCGCCTGACTTCCCTACCCCCGATTTTCGGTCGATCGACTAACAATCGGGGAACTTTTTTCCATTTCGGGATTCTTATAAGACGATAGTTTCATTTTTCCGACCGTGACTGTCGGTAAGCTGTGCTTTGCCATAACCAGAAGAATTCTGGCAACAGACAGAATGGAGTCTTATAACATGCAGTCCAGGCTTGATACCACCAAACAGACCATTACCAGGGTCAATCGTCACCTTACCAATATTGGTCAGCCTGGCTCACGCAATCGCAGCCCGGCAAAACAGCTGCCCGAAACCACATCTGCCCGATTCAATTCAGCAATATCTCTTACTGAGCGGCAGGCCAGTGCTACCACCGGGCCGACATTGAGCGCTCGCAAGACCAACGCGCCTGCCGCCATATCGTCCTCCGTGACCAATGGGCTGGAAAGCACCCAATCACCTGGCTACGACAATCCTTTCTACAACAGCCCTTTCTACAAAAGCCCTTTGGCCAGCCCTGGTTCTGAAAGTTCAGCCAGTGAATATTTCGATGCCAAAACGGGCTCACAAAGTGACCCAGACACCAGCTCCGCGCAGGAATCAGACGATTCCTCAAGCTCCGACAGTGTCTACTTTGATGCAGAAGATGGTGTTCAGCAGCCCGCACAGGAGCCGCTGCCACAATTTGTCGAACACGAACAAACCGCTGAACAGGAACAAGTCGCCGCCGCCAGCGAAGCAGATAATCAGTTACCGGCCCATGCCCCAGAGCCTCCCACCAGACGCAGGTCCGGCGTAGTTGGTTCAGGGGTCAAGTGGGTCAAAAAAGGCTTCAAAAGTCTGTGGTCAAATCTCACGACACCAGCGGCTGCCACTGCTGGCAAATCCAAAGTGCTCCCGGCAGCTATTGAGCCACCACTACAGGCCATTGAACCATCGTCAGTAGTCAAGGCAGCGTCTACAGAAAGCACGGCTACAGAAAACACGACTACCGGCCTGAAGGACTATCTGCTCAAACAAGGTCTGAACCTGGCTAAAGACCCGCTGATCCAGCGAGCACTGGCCAACGCCATCAGCAAAGTGGTTGTTTCTGAGTTGAAGCTGGCGGCAAATCCCGCCGCACCGACGGATAACGTGCTTGATGTTACACGCAGAATGCTGTTTCAGGATATCCGCTCTTTTGTCAAATCCAGCACCGACAACATCATTAACCAGAGCCTCAGTTACGGTACCAGTCGGGTTCTGAACCAAACTGATACCCGCTACGTCGACGGATTTGTTGCCACTATCAGTCCACCGGTGCGCCAACTGGCAGGCGAGTTCTATCAGCAACAGCTGGATTGGGCTGATAGCAGCGCAGAGGGGCGGCGCTTTCTACAAGAGGCTCTGGCTCATTTCATTGGCGAACGGGTCGAAAGCGCTGCCAAGGCTTTCACCGGTGCAGAGTCAGGGGATGATGAATCCACAGATACCCTGCCAGCGTTTTTGAGCCAGAAAGTATCCAGCGGTTTTCAGCACAGCGCAGCACTGTTGCAACAGCGCTTGAGTGTCCTGGCCAACTCAGCAGCCAGCCGACAGTTTATTGATGATATGGTGATGCAACTGATGGCCGATGGCAGTGACAAACTGCACGACAGCTTTGCCGACTTGCACGCCAAAGCTTTTGAGATTATTCGTGATACGCTGCACCAGGGATGCAGTTACCTGCTGAATCTATTCGAAGGCTGGGGCGAGAGCGAAAGCGACGTCCGCTGCATTAAACGCCTGCGTAACCACATCATCGAACAAATCGCCCATGAAACCACCAATCAGTACAACCAGATCGGCGACAAAGAGCTGCTCAAGCTGTTGCCCAAAGAGTTGTTCCTGAGAAAAATCCTGTTATGGCTGTTTAATCAAGCCATGGCCGAAGTACGCAACCCGGACACTCTGGCCAAAATGGTTGACGACTTTATGGCCCAGATCGAGCCGCAAATCAGCCGGGCGCTGCAAGAACAGGTCAGTAAAATTCACTGGCTAGCAGCTCACCATCATCAGCATGGCCAAAATTTTGCCGCGCTGGCTAACCGGCTGCCCCTGAACGAAGCAATCAGAAACCACGGTCATGAAGCACCCGTTACGCCAGCCGTCCCTGCCATAGCAACCAGCACCAATTTTACTGTGCCTCCTATGCGGCCAGCGGAAATCCAGGCCATAGGCCAAGGGTTGGTCAATGCCTTGCAGCTGGCACTGCAAACTATCGAGGATCAGCGCGAGACCATTGAGGCAGCCATCACGCCCTGTCTGGAACAGCTGGTGCGCCGAGCCTTTGCTGCCGCCCGAGAGCACGGTGGCCAATGGTTGACTGCTGAGCAGGACGTTGAGTTGCTGGTAGCCGCTCTCCCCTGGTGCCAGACAGTCACCAAAGAGTTAATGCACGAAGGTTTTATTGAGGGATTGCAAGTCACGCGGGAGTGGCTTGGGCAAGAAGCCACCGCTGCCACCCTTACCGGAGCCTTGACCGCTCCGCCAAAAACCGGCACCGAAGCCGAAGCGGTCACCGACCTGGCCAGCCTGATCATACCGCGCATCCGCAATGCCATTGACGAGCGCCTGGATCACGTCATGGCCCACATGCTGCGTGCCGGTGCCGATCGCTTTAACAGTGCCATGAGTGGTCACCAATTCCTGGCCATCCCCGTGATCCGCGACGCGCTGGACGATGCCATCAGCAAGGCAATCCAGAGCGTCACCCACAAGGCCAACCAACAGCTGGAGCCATTGGCGCAGGAAGTGCTGCAACCGGTACAGGCCATGTTGCAGCAAGAGCTGATGGCTATTGGTCCAGCAAGCATCCGCTTTATGGTGACGTGGCTCAAGGACGACCATCACACCCATGACCTGGTGACCGCATTGCTGCCAGGCTTTGAACCGCTGATTGCCCGTGTGTTGTCAGAAATCGTCGCAGCACAACTGGGGGACGGCGAAAACCCGGGCGCCTTGCAACAATTGACAGCCCCGTGGCTCAGTGGCCTGGTGCAGCAATTGCTGACCCCCGCAGTTCAGTACAGCCTCAGACAAGTGGTTGATTGGGCCGAGCGCCACCAGCAAGCTTTTGAGAACCTGATTCAACCGCATCTTGCCCAGACGCTTGAGGCGGCACAACCATTGATGCTGGACATCATCAAGGAACGGCTGGTACAGCTTGAAGACGGCATGACCGGCCACGCTGGCATCGCTGAAAAAGCGCTCAGGCTTGCCGACCGGCTGGCGCCAGAGGACGGCAATACACCATCCCTGCCTGAAACCAGCAATGCCGTCACCCTCTCGGACGAGGAGCTACAGACCATCAGCAGCGACTTGGCCGCAGCGGTTCAACTGGCATTCAACGAAGTGCACAAGCATGAAGATGCTATCCGCATCCAAATCAATACCAGTGTGGAAAATGTGGTTGCCGTGGCTGTCCATTCGGCTGTGAACCACGTTGCCCGGCAAGTGGCTGGAGACGACGCAGGCACCATGCAGACGGAGCAATTTGCCAGCGCAACTACGCCCTGGTGTCAACAACTGGTCACAACCCTGCTAAACGAAGCACTGGCCAAGGGACTGCAATCCATCAGTGATGAGAATATCCAGCCACTGATTCATAACGCCTTAACATCAGCGATTGCCGACGAACCGGCCAGTGACCACCAGGCCAGAACCATTCCAACACTGCGCTCCACTGCCATGCCGCACATCCAGTCAACCATGAACACTGTGCTCGACCAAGTCATGGCCAGGGTACTGCACCAGGGCGCTCGTCAGCTTCAGAGCACATTGGACAGCCAGCAACTGCTTACCATACCGGCTGTGCGCGCTGCCATAGACAGCACATTACGCACAACCATCTGCGATGGCATTGGCAAAACCGAGCAACAACTGGAACTTCTGGACCAGCAGGTACTGACGCCAATTACCCGAAGCATTGCCCGAGAGCTATTGGCTGCACAAATGACCACCACCAGCCACGTGCTGGCGTGGCTGGACAATGAAGATAACGCGCACACACTGATTGCTACCCTGACACCCGGCATTCGAGCCGTCATTGAACGGGTGTTGATGCAGGCATTGGCCGACAACATGGCCAGTGCTGCGCCACTTAAAGCGGTGTTGCAACCGGCCCTGCTGCGCTTGGTGGACACCATGCTGGAGCCTGCCTGCAGAGATATCCTGACGTGGGTGGTTGACTGGGCCAAGAGCCAGCGGCCGATTATTGTCGAACAGATGCAGCAGGAGATTGAACAGACGCTGGCCATCTGTCAGCCCATGTTAATCGTGGCCATTCGCCAGCGGGCAGACCAGTTGTTCCACACCATGGCCATTGAGGGACCCGACTCAACGGCTGCCCGTGCTGTCACCCTGGCAAAACAGTTAGCACCAGCTCAGGCTGATCAGCCAAATAGCAACTCAGCGTGGCAACTGTTGCCCACCGAGGTGGACTCACTCAGTAATGCCCTGGCACAGTCAACACAGTTGGCCTTGCAAGCTCTGCACGATCAGCAAGCGACCATTCTGGACACATTGCATCCCCATCTGGAACGTGTGGTAGAAAAAGCAGTGGCCACTGGCAGCGCACACCTGGCCCGACAAATTGCCGGTGACGAAGCTGCCAGCATGCAACCCGAACGCTTTGGCCAAGCCGCTGCCCCCTGGTGCCAACAACTGGCGACTGACTTGCTGCGTCGGGCGCTCACGGAGGGATTAGGTGCGGCAATGACCTGGGCCAATGACGAAGCCCGGCAAACTATTAGCAACGCCCTGACCAGTACGAATGGGCAAACCACCACTGACATCGCACTTATGCCCGGCATACAACAAGCAGTGGCTAACCGACTCGACCAGGGCATGGCTGACCTGCTGCGCCACGGCGCGTCCCGGTGGCAAACGACCATCGACAACAATGAATTGCTTGCCCAACCTTTTGTCCGAACCATACTCGATCAGCAGGTGCGTAAGGTCCTTAACAGTGCGGCAACAGAGGCCAGAGAACAACTGGTACCACTGAGCCACGCAGTACTGGACCCGGTTCGGGAACAACTGCGACAAGAACTGCTGGCATTACAGACGGCCACCATTGATAACGCCCTGGTATGGCTGAAAAACCCGGAGCAAACCCGGGAGTTGCTGACAACTGTACTGCCGCCTGTGGCAGAAATTATTGCACGGATATTATCTGAATCCCTGACAACGCAACTGGATGAGCAAGCCAGACCACTGACCGAACCGATGATTAGTGGCCTGGTTAACCACCTGCTCACTCCAGCCATCAATTATACCTTGGAGTGCCTGGCAGATTGGGCTGAGACAAACCGCCAGACCATTGTCGAGCAAGTCACGCCACAGATTGAACAGACCCTTGATGCTGCCCAACCGCTATTGCTCGACGCGATCGACCAACGCCTGCAACAGCTGCAAATTGTCACCAGCGCAGAGGGTGTGGCAGCTCAGGCAGTAGCCCTGGCCGAGCAGCTGGATCCCGGGGGTAGCCTGCCAACAATCGCCGATGAAACCGCTCAGTCCCAGTGGCTTGCACCACTGCTGCCACAGATCAGCCAGATCATCACCACACTGATCGGCCAAGGAGCACAGCGAATTGGCTCAGAACCGGCAATAACCTCCGTCCTCCTTCCTCACGTTGAGCAGGTGGTTAATGTAGCTCTGGCCAGCAGCACTGCCCATATCAACCAACGCCTGGCAGAACCGGGCGATGGCGATACAACACACATCCACCAGGCGGTGGCCAGCCATTTACAGGGCATAGTTGCCGGCTACCTGAGTCAGGGCGTGGCCAGTGGCATTGAACAGGCCGTTACCGCCATCACAAGTAACCTGGGCGAACTGAACCAATCGGTAGAGGCCATGCTCAGACAACAACTGCTTGGCGAGGAGAGTTCGAATACCAGCGACCTGAACGCTACATTGACGCCGCTGGTCGAAAGCGCCATTGATCAGCTGCTGGACAAACAAGCACTAATGGACGGCATCAATGCCTGGATTGCCGACAACGCTGCCACGGCAACCCCGCAACTGCATCGAGCCATGGACCAGGTGTTGAGCCATATCATGGCCAATATCAGCGAGTTCATACTTCAGCATGGAATTACCGGAGAAGTACTGCCTGACATACAAAACACGCTGAACCAGACGCTAATCAATGCCCAGGCTGACCTGATAGGCAGCGTAACCAGCTGGCTCAGTGATGGTGCCAACCAAGCCGCCCTTGTTATCGCCTTGTCAGCGCAACTGCAACCGGCCATTGCGACAATGGTTACCCGTGCTCTTGCCCAACAGCTGGGCGAACACCAATCGCATACGGTGGCGGCAATTGCCCCAACCGTTGCTCCCATCGTCAATAAAGCCCTGAATCATGTCTTGGCCGGCGCCGTGGGCTGGGTAGTGGACGAGCTGCCCAAATACCAGCAGCACATCACCGCATTGACCGAACCACTGATCCGCGAAACCGTTGGCCAGGCTATGCCCGCTGTAGAGCGAGCGGTACAAAACAAGGCCCTGATGCTGGCACAAAATAAAGCCCAGGACATCGATTTCAATCGGCTGGCGACAGAGCTGTCAGTGGCTTTTGCCGAGCATCTTGATCTGGACAGTGCCACGTCTGGTGCCGTAAAAGTTGGGCCCAATACCAACGTCGCCAAAGAGCTGCCCCGGTTGCTGTGCCTGTTGCTGCAAAGTGCTGAAACCTATCGTTGTCTGGGCGGCGATCTGAACGAGCCGGTATTGATTGATCACCTGGCCATCGGGGACGCAGAATTTAACAACGTGCGGGCACAGCTGGTGCAGCAACCCGATGGCTCGGTTCACATTCACCAGATGAACTTCACCTTCCGCGATGCCAACGGCATCGATATGGATATCGAAATGGCCGGCATAACCCTGCATGCCCAATGGCCCGAAAGCAGCAAGCTTTACAAGGCTGCGTTGCTCAGTGGTACCTCCATGATGAGCCCGGCGGATGCCGCCGCCAGCCTGTTCAACACGTTCACGCCCGACAGCATTGACATTAAAATTGACCAAATTACCGGTGAATTTCAGAACGCCCTGTTCAACGGTCCCCACGACGAAACGATCGGCTTTGGCCTGAGTCAGTTAGAGTTCGATGTACGCCTGCATAAATATTACCCAAAACTGTATGCCGATATCCGCGTCTGCCCCAGAGAGGCCATTATCGCCTCAGTTCGCGGCCAGGGGCTGATTGAGCATATCGACGCTAACATTCAGATTGACGCCAACCGCGAAGGCCATATCGATATCCAGGGGCAGGCTGATCCCGGTCGGCTGAGCCGAGTGCTGAAATGGCTGATTGGTGGCAAAATTCAGGTCAACGCCCGAGTCCCGGTACACGCAGGCATTGCCGCTCTGGACGACATTAACGGCATCACTGCAGTTACCGAGGGACGTTTTTCGGGTGCGTGCAAAGCCATCCTCAAAAATACCCTCAGGACCAATCATCCCGAACTGGTACCCGGTGAAGATGGTAAGGACGTGATCAAACTGAAACTGGCCCTGTTTGCAGAAAGCCGTTCCAACCCGGTTACCAGTTGGCTGGCCAGAACCGCGAACCGCATTTTTCGGTTCTTTTTCCCAAGACCTATTGAAATACGGGTAGCGCTCCAAGGCATTCCCTACACGCCACCAGCTGAAGGTGAAAAAGGTCTGGGCAATTTCAATTTCTCCCGTTTTATTGATGGTCTGTCGCCGTGGCCTCTTAGCTTGCAAAGCGAAACACACAAACAGCTGTTGCGCGATCTCAGGGCAACCACCGCTGATCGCACAGCTCGTTTGCGTCAGTTGGATAAAGTGATTGACCATGTGATCAGTGAGTTCCGGTTGGGCAACACGCCCGCAGACTTGAGCCTGGTGCGGGAAATCTCCCTGGCCGATCTGCAATTGCTGATGGAACACATTCCCCTGAACCGCTACGCTCGCCCTCGCCTGCTGTTTCTGATTGCCTGCCTGACCGAAGCACTCCCGGAAAAAGCCGTGCAGCTGATCAATGCCTGCGGCCCTGCCTCGCGACCTTACCTGCTGGATTTGATTACCGGCACACCCAGAACCGAGTGGCTGACCAATCCAGATGGTACGTTAATGGAGCCACGCTACCAGTGGCAGCAGTTCCAGCGCCTGCGTCAGTACTGGCACAACAGCCGGAATAATCCTGATGGCAACATCTACAGCCCGGATCAGACCAAGGGCGCAGTACAACAGTGCGGAGAAAAGGTAGCAGAACTGGTTAACCAGCTGGGTGCCAAACTGAATCTGCCCGACGAACTGAAATTGCTGCTGGCCAGGGATTTTGATTTTGCCAACAAGCTATTCAAACCCGGCAATAGCCAGAGTGAGCCGCAGCACAAAACCAAACTACCCGAAGTGAAGCCGCCGAGAGACTGGCAACAACTGCGCGTCGCGCTGCCGCCTGTTGGCGCGTCAAACAACGGGACCGAGGCGGCGTAAGCCACATATGCCTTGTTTTTAACCATTTAGTAAGCAGTGAATGTTTAACGAATGCCACATAATTCACCATCCATAACTGACGCATTGCACCCACAGCACCCGAGGGCATAAAGGCATGAAAGGAGCAAAGCGACCTTTGCCGGTTTGGGTGGAGATGGATAGGGAACAACCTGTGTAGGGCTGCGTCTTTTCCTCTCCCGCTCCGCTAATCTTTGCTACTATCCCAAAGTTGACTTGCTGGGACACAGCAGATTCGTAAAGGGTTCCCCTACAGAAAGTCCTGTCAGCGCAGGTTCTGTAGCGAGAGGTGTTGATAATATTCAACATGGGTCGAACGAAGCCCTCATCCATAACCGTCAGGTTTGGTGGTGGGAGTATGTCACTTGTCCTGCTTAAGACGGAACACTATTGTCAAATTTTTTCAGCGTCTACCAATCCGTCTGGGGACAGAAGTGGGGGTGGGGGAAATTTATGATGGAAAGACTTCAGTACTATTCATACCCCTCTCTCCCTTATTGAGGGCAATAGGAAATTGTCTCTGTTATAACTGCTGCTGACAAACACCGAATTTAACTTACTTCAAACTAAGCTTTCTCAGCTAAAAAATGAGAAAAAATCTTTAATACAACAGTTGTTAACCAGCAAACGCAGGGTTAATGTGGAAGCCAGTAGCTATGAACCGGGAGCAAACTAATGGAGGTTAAAAAGCTGACATTGCACAATGTCGGGCGTTTTTCTGAGCTTGAGATAATGCTCGCCCCACTGAACAACCTACAAAGCAATGTCACAGTATTTGTTGGCAATAACGGCTCTGGTAAAACCTCAATTTTACGTGCTCTGGCTACATCCCTAAGCTGGCTGGTTTCACGCATCCAAAGTGATAAAAGCGCTGGTAATCCAATACCGGAACTCGTCATAAAAAACGATCAAAATGGCGCTGCCATGGATATCGACATTTTTCATCACTTCCATGGATGGTCAGAAGCCGGGGATGTCGAATCTTATGGAGAAAATTATTTTTCATGGCGAGTAGCGAGATCACGAAAAGGTCGCAAGAGTGAGTTTAAAAGTGAGTATTCCGGTGCTAAAGCACTTGCAAACCACTACCGAACATTGCTTTCCAAGTTTGCAAACACCAGTTTACCTTTGATCGCCTTTTATTCAGTCGAACGGGTTGTTTTGGATATCCCGCTCAAAATAAAGGATAAGCACACCTTTTTTCAGCTTGATGGGTACGACAAGTCACTGAGTCAAGGCGTAGATTTCAGGCGTTTCTTTGAATGGTACAGGGAACGAGAGGACAGTGAAAATGAATCCGGGATTTCTGATGAGGTCCTACAGAATATTCGTTCATTGTTGGGGGAAGATGAAGCTACTTGGGAGCGGCTTACAGCACTGAAAGCTTCCACGAAGGATAGGCAACTGAATGCAGTCCGCACAGCGATCTACAAATTCATGCCTGAGTTTTCCAATTTGCGGGTCAAGCGTAAGCCAAGGCTTCATATGTCTGTAGATAAGTCAGGCAAAACTTATGATGTTGCCCAACTTTCACAGGGCGAGAAGTCTCTTATGGCTCTGATTGGAGATATTGCCCGCAGGTTATCCGTAATGAACCCGGACCTTGAAAATCCTTTGACAGGCAAAGGGATTGTACTTATTGATGAAGTTGATATGCACCTACATCCAAAATGGCAACGCACCTTAATAAATCAACTCTCAGAGACGTTCCCGGCTTGTCAATTTGTCCTGACTACCCATTCACCTTTGGTCATCAGTGATAGCAAAGACGTTTTGACATACTTGATCAAGGACGACGAGTTAAAGCAGCTCCCACCATTGTACGGTGAAGATGCGAATACTGTTTTGCTTGACATCATGGATACCGATATCAGAAATGAAGCGGTTAATATCAAGCTTAATGATCTTCTTGATGCAATATACGATTCGAATATTAAACTGGCAAATCAACTATTAGAGGAACTAGAGGAAGACCTCCCTGAGAGCAATTTGGAGCTTTCCAAAGCCAGGCTGATGCTGCGTAAACAGGAATTGCGTAGTGCGCAGGATTAGTAAAACTCCGGGGATTGAGCCTGAACTTCTGACAAAATGGAAGCAGAGAAACCCACAAGGTATTTATAAAGATCTGTCAGAGGTTGAACGGCAGGCGATCAGGGAGGCATGTGTAGAGGAACAATACTACCTTTGTGCTTACTGTTGCCAAGCCCTATCTGGGAAAAATCGGGACACCATGAATGAGCATGTGGAAGCTCAACATATTGCACCTCAGCGTAGTCTGGATTTCACAAACATTGTTGCCAGCTGTACAAACCCCAACCAATGTGACGCTGCACACGGCTCACAGCCGTTACCGCTGACACCCTTCATGCCTGAATGCGAGACAGATTTGGTCTTCAAGCTCAGTGGTCGTGTAGTTGGGAAAACGCAACAAGCAGTGGAGACAATAAGAGTTTTAAACCTTGGTGACACAGAGAGAAATAACCGCAGTCTTATAGAGAAGAGAAAGCAATTGATGTATTCGATGCTGTTAAAAAATGGGATTGATCACAATGATGGTCTGGATGACGACGACTTGATTGAAATGGTCATTACTGATCTTTCTGTTCCAACGGATGGAAAACTTGAAGCATTTGCTCCTGTAATGATCAATATTTTACGACAATGGATTAGTAATAACTGACATTATTTTATTTTGCCCAACCTCAAGGAAGAGCAAAGCGCAAAAATCCCTGCTCTGATCCTGCTCAATAACTTGGGTTATGAGTTTATCCCTCCAAAGGAGTGCCTATCGCAGCGTAGTCTCTTTGCCCAGTAGCCACTCGCCGTGGGGCAGTTGGTTCTACCAACCCCCACCACGGCACGGCAAGTGGTGCTTCATTCTCTGCCCACGTAGCGATAACGTAGCTCGCTGCCGATGGGTTCCGGATTCAAACCGTCGGTGCTCAGTGGGGTAGGCTTGATAAGTGCGGCAGGGTTACTCCAGAATTCCGGAGTCAACTCAAGGTAATAACGTTGAAACTCCTGAGTGGGTGAGGTAAAGCGCAGAATCAACCCTGGAGGACCATTCTCAGACACGCTGGCAATCCAGCTGGCGACTGTCACTTCCCTTAAAATGCTTTTCATTGGACCATTTTCAGCATTGCTAACCCAGTCAAAATAACTGCCATCGGCAGTGTACTGTGCTGGCGCCTGGGTCATCAGGCGCTTTATGGCAACAAAACGGTCTTCAGAATCGGCGTAGTAAATCTTGTTCAGGCTACGCATTTCACTGAGCACATAATGATTGGTGTGAAAGACGCGGTTATTGTTATCACTGGCGTTTAAAATCTGAAAGGAGTCATTTGTTGAACCCACCTCTACCAATATGGCTTGTGTCTTGTCACCAATAATCAGGAAGTTGGCCAGACCATTGCCGAACAGTGTCTTCTGATCTGCTAACACGTCTGCCACTGAGCTGTAGTTTTCCAAAATGGTGTAGATGACAGCAGACTGATCTGCATCGTTAAATGTATTGGCATTATAAATGGAGGCTGCCTCATTCTGTACCACAGAAAGACCGTATTCGTTAATACCGGCGGCCACGTAAGGATAAGGAGTACTGCTGGTAGTATTGTAGAAAAGACCAAGATAACTATTTTTTCCAGGTTCACTTCTTACCGCCAGGTTTTCATAAGTCGCCAACGAATCGCGGTTTTTGGCAATAATTAATCCACCGTCATAATTGGCTGTTCCGACGGAGGCGAATGTCGTACAAGCGACAACTGGAGGAGGCAAAAGAAATAATACGGAAAATAGCAGGCTTGCCACTGTTGAAATGCAATAACGAACAGACATGTCATGCTCCTGATCAAATTTAGGAGAACAAACGGTTAATCATAACTGCTGAAGAGTGTGGTCACAGCTGTCGCAGGGCTAGAGCTATTGCGAATTAAAGCTCCTGAGCACTATAGGTGTAACGTAATTTGCTGCCGACTGGCTCACCCGTCAAACCCGCAAAGCCGGGGGTAAATGGCTCAATAGTGGCAGGCGGATTACTCCAGAACGCCGGAGTCAGCTCGATCTGGAATTGCTGATATTTCACATCCGGGGAGGTCAATCGAACAGACAGCTGTGGCGTACCTTGTTCGGGTATATCGGTAACCCAGCTGGCAACGGTAATATTTCTGAGAATACTGTTGTATTGTCCGTTATGAGCGCTGTTGATCCATTTGTAATATTGGTGATCAGCAGTCAGTCGGTTGTGGTTTTCTATTAACTTTTTAATGGAGGTAAAGCGATACTCTGAGTCAGGGTAGAAATCTTTGTTGAATCGGCGCATGGAATCAAGAACGTAGTGGTTAGTATGGTAAACTCGGTTATCGTGATTACTGGCCTGCAGAATTTCGTAAGCATTTTCTTCCGGGCCGATCTCAACCAGAATAGCCTCAGTTTTATCGCCAATAATCAAGTAATTTGCGTACCCATTGCCAAACAGTCTTTGCTGGTCTGCCAATACCTCAGCCACAGAGCTGTAACCTTCCAATATATTAAAAATAACTGCCGAGCCGTGGGGTGCGTCTTCAGCCAGTTGAGCGCTGGTGACAGCAACCGCTTCATTTTGCACCACGGACAGCCCATGCTCGTTAATGCCGGCTGAAATGAGTGGATAAGGCTGTTGGTCATCAACATTAAAAAAGAGTCCGAGATAAGTGTTTTTTCCCGCTTCTTTTCGTACAGCCAGTTGTTCATAGCCCTGGGTTGAATCACGGTTTTTTGCCATCAACAAGCCATGATTGGCATTGGCTTCACCTATCGACGCAAAGGTCGTGCACGCGATTGCAGAATAACTCTGACATACCAAGGCCGCAGCCAGGGAACCAGTCACAATGGCGCGTTCAAGATTTACAGGCATCCGGCATTCCTCTACAGGTCAATAACCTGCTTAAAAGTAACAGCTATTTGTTATTTGTCCATTTTCAGATAATTGATGGTGTCAGGCTTGTTATTGTGTCGTTTTTCGAAATAAACGACATTGCACTAATATATGACGACCGACTTTTTAAGCACGGCAATCCGCTGCTCATAGTTCTTCAAAGTCTGCCACAGGCAACGGTGCCCGAGGTCTTTCGGAGCTGCGGTAGCGACAATACAGGACAAAGGCAGCAGCACCGAGCAGACAAACACCGACGACACCCAAGGTGATGCCAACTATTGACCCAATACCCAGTGCGGCCACCGGTGCCGATCGCATTGGTGGTACGACTGTTGCATTTACCCTTGCTACGGTGGGCAACTTGCCAGGCATTGTAGTTGCACCTAGACCTATGGATGTTGCAAATATGCTTGTGGATGTTGCAGACATTGGCGGAGAAGCGGTTATAGTAAAGGGAGTGGACACCAAGGTCTCAGTAGTGGGTTTTGGGATAGTCGCACAGACCAAGCTCTTATTTTTTTCGACATCGATAAAAGGCGGCTCTGTTGGCTGGCATTCCCTATCCAACACACGCTGATCAGCGTGACTGCACAGCGCGTTCGGTATAGGCAAGCATGAATCGAATGTATACTCGTCACAGCAGGGAAGAGACTTATACTCATTAACTGATGAGCCACAAATAAAGGAGACGCGACCATTAACATCAGCGCTTGTTTCGCTACCAGAGGCCGCTACACTGCTGGAGAGTATCGTAAGCTGGCGAGCAGTGCCTTTCTTCCCAAAGACTCCCACCCCAAAGTCCCCAACTCCAAAGCCAACATCTGCGCCATGGCCTGAAGTGATGACTGTGCAACCTCTGGCAACGACCTCATCTACACGACCAGTTACCCAGCCTGCCCCAAATCCAGCATCGGAATCATTATTCGATGTTAAGACATCACTATTGAAACAAACCGTTCGGGTAACAGCTCCGTCAGCTCGCCCAGCCCCCACGCCGCCTTCAGCATAGAGTCCCGTGGTCTTGATGACGACGCGCCGACTGGTAGTTTTATCCACCCGTCCCGAAGAAAACACTTCTCCGCCACCAACAGCAGCCTGTGCGCCCATCTCCTGCGTTGCGACCTCACCTTCAACCATCGTCGTATTAACAACGTCGCCAAGCACACTCCCTGCGCCGCCAGCAGCATCCGCGTCATTTCCGTGGGTTTCGAGGTTCGTCCTGACCAGCAGGGTATTAGCAACCTTTGCACTCTGATCAACCACTCCTGCCCCACCCCCAATATGGGCCTCGTCATCGTGAGTCATCAGTTCGCAGGACACCAGGGTCGTATTATTAATAACAGCCCCCGCAACGGCATGGCCAGCTCCACCGCCCGCATTGGCGCGGTACCCGTGAGTAGTGATCTTGTCACAGAGCATCACAGCGTTATTAATGGCGCCGTAAGCTTTGCCAGCCACACCGCCAGCATCTGACCGTTCGTGGAAGGTTTCGACGTTGCTATCCGTTGACCTGGTATTGTTCACAGTTCCGTATGCCACGCCCACCACAACACCGGCATCGGCATCTCTCTGCCAAGTTTTTACCGTGGAGAAGTTCGCTGCAAAGTCATTAATTGCGGTTTCATTATCAGCCACGGCGGCAGCCAGACCAGCTGGCGCATTATGACTGCTGGTACTGACAGTGCTGTTCTCAACCAGAATATTATCAAGGACTGCCTTTCCAGAAATCTGACAGGCAACCACACCGGCCTGTTCATCGGAGTTAATCCCAGCATCGGCAAAAATCTGGTTGTAAAGACGACCATTCCCGTCGAGTTTTTTCACGAAACAGTGCTTAAGATTGCTAATCGTATTACAGTCCCCGTCATACTCACCAACAAACGGATGAGACTCGTTGCCGATTGGGTCGGTCAGCCCATGGGCATTAATGGTAGCCGTCTGCCGGTAGCGGCCATCAAGGGGATGAGCCGGATCACGGCCGATTTTGTTCAGCACACTGACATCGTTCACCACGATCCACTGTTTCTCGGCACCATCGGCACCAACTGTCCCCAGACAAGAAACAGCACCGAGTGCAACAGCCACTTTAGGCACCTTCCCCACCTGATGGCAGGTTGTCCCACATTGCTGTTTTTTTCGGGCGATAGAGTGATCCTCATCCCGGTTGATCACAGATCCACCTGACAGCAATTCAGTACGCTTGCCGTCGAGCCAGCGGGCAGCAGCAGAAAAGTTTGCCAGCCCTCCCACGAGAGAAATAACTTCCGCGGGCAGCCCGACACAAGCACTGACCACCCTGGCTGCCAGCTCGGTACGCTGTAACAGGGAGTGGCTCTGCTGATCCGATGAACCGGTGCAAAAAGTGGGATATTCCACCTGCGCGCCCGACGGGCCCGCGACATAACCGGGATGAAGCGAATTAAGGAAGGACACGGCAACAGCGGCGGCGCTAATCCCGGAGCCTTTGGCTGGCGACTGATACAGGGTGGATGGCAAACCAGCAGGCGCAAGCGCAGTTGGTTGCGGAATCATAGCCAAATCCTCAAATATATTTAGTAGTTGTCGTATTTCCTGTCCGCTGACTCTCCCAACTCACGCTAAGCTCCCGCCAGGCTCTCTTCACGCTCCCTTCAGGCGATCCTTTCGCTCAGACACCCGAATTAGCATGCTCGTTGTTACACTGAAGAACGCCCTTTCCATAGCTCCAAACTACAGGCACGCCTCAAGAGAAGCCCCAGTCTGGTAGGCTAGACCGCTTTGGCACCAAAGCAGGAATATAAAGCAGCACTGAAAATATTTTTTATTTTATTTTGTGATTATCAGCGGCCAATGGGACAACCTGACATGGCAACCTGATGGCAAATCCTGTCCGATCACGACCCGAATTCACCTTGCAGAATTTTATACAGCCGCTGAAATTTGCGGTGACGTTCAGCGTGTTTTATTGCCTGATCAGGATTTGGTGTTCTTAGCTCGGTTATCTCCGGTGCCGGACACAGATTGTGCAGCTTCTGATCGGTTAATTCGGTTGCCAGAGAGAGTCTGGCCAAACGAGCCGCACCTAGGGCCGGGCCAACATCGCTGCTGTCACTGTACTTCAGGGGAAAATCCAGAATATCCGCCAGCATTTGCCGCCACAGTGCACTTTTGGCACCGCCACCAATCAAGGTCAATGATTGCACCTGAATGCCGGTTGCCCGCAGCGCAACCAGACCATCCTTCAAGCCGTAACCGACGCCTTCAAGAACCGCCCTGGTCAGATGGCTGCGCCGGGTGTTGGCATTCATGCCAAAGAAGACACCTGCCGCTTTTGGGTTATTGTGTGGTGTTCGTTCACCGCAGAGATAGGGAAGAAAGAAAAGATCAGGTTGCGAATCCACAGATTCCGCTTCGACAATAAGACCAGTAACATCTGGCGCGCCAGTTAACTCACACAGCCAGTCCAGACAACTGGCGGCGCTTAACATAACCGACATCAGGTGCCATTTGCCCGGTAAAGCGTGACAGAAACTGTGCACACCCTGCTCGGGATTACTGCGGTACTGATCATCAACAACGAAAATAACGCCGGACGTGCCGAGAGACAATATGCCTTCGCCGGCTGCAATGGCACCCACACCAATAGCACCGGCAGCATTATCTCCGGCGCCGGCAGCCACGGGCACACAACCAATCCCCCACTGGTTGGCGATAGACTGTCGTACAATTCCGGTGGCCTGCGAACCTTCAAAAACTTCAGGCATTGTCGTCGGTTTTAAATGACAACCAGCCAGTGCCGCCACAGACCAGCAACGGTTTTGCACATCGAACCACAGCGTCCCACTACTGTCGGAACAATCAGAGGCAAAAGTACCGGTCAGTCGGTAACGCAAATAATCTTTAGGCAGTAACACATGATGGATTGCCGGAAATAATTCAGGCTCATGTTTTTTTACCCACAATAACTTGGGAGCAGTAAAACCGGGCATCGCCAGGTTACCGGTAATTTCCCGCAGGCCAGGCACAGCGGCTTCAAGGTCAACGCACTCCTGAAAGCTGCGCCCATCATTCCACAAGATGGCTGGGCGCAGCACATTGCCGTCCTTACCCAACAGCACAGCACCGTGCATCTGTCCGGAAAGGCCAATGGCCCTTATATCACTGAGATCGTACTGACTTTTGAGCTGTTCAATGGTCTGGCAAGTGGCCTGCCACCACGCTTCAGGGTCTTGCTCACTCCACCGGGGGTGAGGCCGCGAGACTGTTAGCGGAGAATGAGCTTTGGCCACAATATGATCGTACTCATTGAGCACAATGGTTTTAACGCCAGACGTTCCTAGGTCAATGCCGAGATACATTGCAGGCACCGGGACAACAAAGAATTAATCGAACAGGCTCAGCAAGCGTACTTCGTCACTTGCGCGGATTCTGATCTTCGGGGTACATCACCACTTCCACCGGAATAACACTCTGCTCTGGTTTCTGGCCGTTTTCCAGAAAAGCATTCACAATACGCACAGCCTCGGAGCCAATAAAATCGAAGTCCTGGACGACAGTAATTTCAAGACTGCCGTCGTCCACCAAACGCTTGCCTTCGGCAGAGCCGTCAAAACCAATCAACTCAAAATTATCCAGGTTAAAACGGCTGTCATTCTCAATGGCACCCAGAGAGCCAATGGCCATGACATCGTTTTCGTTATAGATAACGTATTTGCCGTTTGGGTCCAGGGCACTCAGTCTTGATTCCAATACACTCTGGGCAACATCCTGGGCAAAATCACCGGTCAGTCGCATATAACGACTGTCGTCGTTTGCCAGGGCATTCCACTCTTTGCCGGCCTGCTCAGAAGTCAGGAAATCGTAGAAACCTTTCGCCCTGGTCAGATGGGCCGAATGACCGTCCAGCCCTTGCATGTGAATGACACCGGCCAGTTCACCGGGTTTAATGCCAGACTCATTCACCAGCCATTCAGCGGCAAACTTGCCACCATCTTCGTTATCGGTGGCAACTTCGGCCAGAAAATCCACGCCATCAACGGTGGTGTCCACCGAAACCACTGGAATGCCTTTGGCCACGGCATCGTTCAGCACGCTGGTGGTGGCATCTTTGTTCAGCGGATTAATGATAATAGCGTCAACGCCTTTGGTGATGGCATCCTCAACCTGACTGGGTTGGCGGGTGGCGTCATTGCCACCGTCGTACACTTCCATGTTGTAACCCAGCTCTTTCGAGGTCTTAACGGCAGAGTCTGCCAGTACGCCAAAGAATTCATTGGAGCGGTTGGAAATCAGCAACGCAATAACCGGCTCATCTTTTTTTCCGGCTTCGGTGCTGGCCGTTTCGTTATCAGAACAACCAGTCAGACCAGATATGGCAGCCACCAGGGCGGAAACAGCAAGAAGCTTTTTCATAAGACGGACCTCTTGTAGATGAACTCTTGTAAATGAATTAGCAGATGAATTTGGTCGTGATTATTTCTTCTTGATGTCAATAACGACGGCCACAAGAATGACCAGACCTTTGATGACTTCCTGATAAAAAGACGACACACCCAGTAAATTCAGGCCGTTATCCAGCATGCCAATAATCAACACACCCAGAATCGTTCCCGTAATCAGTCCCTTGCCGCCATTCATACTGGTACCACCGATCACCACGGCAGCAATAGCATCCAGCTCAATGCCAATGCCTGCGTTGGGATAGATGGAGTTGTAGCGTGAGATATACAGTATGGCGGCCATGGCCGATAGCAAACCGGACAGCACGAATCCCCAGATTTTCACCTTTTCGGTGGGCACTGTAGATAGCCTTGCTGCTTCTTCATTGCCGCCAGTAGCGTACAGATGTCGTCCAAATACAGTTTTGTTCAACAATACCCAGATAACAGCAAATACCAGCAGCAGGATCAGCATGGACACTGGAATAATGCCCAGGCTGCCACGATTGATAAACTCGGCGATAGTGGAATACTGACTGATGTTCCTCACGGGCAAACCGTCGGATAGAATCAGCGTAATGCCCCGGTAGACCGTCATGGTGATCAAGGTAGCAATAAATGGCTGCAGTTTTACTCTGGCAACCAGCAGGCCATTGATTAATCCTAGCCCTACTCCGAGAGCCAGACCAAGAACAATGGCAATAAACGACGGAACCTGAAACGCAACAATCAAGGTGCTGGTAATAAAGCCCACCAGGGCAAGAATTGAACCCACTGAAAGATCAATACAGCCCAGCAGAATAACAAACGTCATCCCAAAAGCGATCAAGCCATTGATAGACGACTGTTTAAATATGTTTTGAATGTTGTACAAGGTAAAAAAGTTTGGATTCAGCGCCGTGAAAACTGCTCCCAATAACAATAAAATAGCGAACAAGCCATATCTTTCGTACAGCTTGAAATAGTCTATTTTACCTTGAGTCGGTAATGAAACCTCGGACAACATGCTCATTAACGCACTCCTGTGAAGGCCAGCTTCAAGACTTGGTCCTGCGTCATTTGCCGGGTTTGGGAGATATCCACAATGGTCCCCTGATACATCACTGCCAGGCGGTCGGAAATACCCATCACTTCTGATAACTCGCTGGATACGACGATAATGGCCACACCCTTGCTTTTCAGTTCAGTGATAATGTCATAAATCTCTTTTTTAGCGCCCACATCAACACCTCTGGTGGGCTCATCAAGAATGAGGATTCTGGGCGACGTTTCCAGCCATTTGGCCAACACTACTTTTTGCTGATTGCCACCGCTGAGATTTTTCAGCTTTTGTCGGCTACTGCTGGTTTTGATTCTGATGTCTTTAATGTACTGGTCAGTCAGTTCTGCCAGTTTTTGATCATCAACGATGCCGTTATTTTCATATTTCTCCAGTGATGGCAAAGAGATATTCTCAATCAAATTGAAATCCAGAATTAGCCCTTCTTCCTTACGATCTTCGGTCACAAAAGCCAGCCCCAGTTGTTTGGCCATAATAGGGTTGGTGATCGACACCCGTTTGCCAGCAACAAAAATCTCACCGCTATCGGGCGGCCTGCTGCCAAAAATAGCGTGCATGACTTCTGAACGACCAGAACCCATTAGTCCGGCGAACCCCAAAACCTCTCCGGCCTGCAGCGCAAAAGAGACATCTTTAAACAGGTTCCCATGGGTAAGACCCTTGACCTCAAGAATGGTCTTGCCCGGATGACTGGGCACGTCCGGAAAGAGATTATCAATGCTTTTGCCCGTCATCATTTCCACCAGATTATCCTCCGTCACCGTGGCCGTCTGTCGGGTTCCGACATAACACCCATCGCGCAGTACTGATATCTGGTCAGATAGTTCAAAAATTTCATTCATTCGGTGGGAAACATACAAAAAGCTTACGCCCTTTTTTTTCAGCTTTCTGATGATGGCAAATAAGGAATCAATTTCCTTGTTGGTCAGCGCCGCCGTGGGTTCATCGAGAATGATCAGATAAGCATTGATTAACAACGCCTTGGCAATCTCAATCATCTGCTGGCTGCCAACGCTGATATCACCCATCAGAGTGTCCGGTGACAGATGGGAGAAGTGCAATTCCTCAAGCACGCCCCGACAGATTTCATTCATTTTGTCGCGATCAAGAAAACCAAAGCGATTCTTGATCTCTTTGCCAAGAAACATATTGTCAGCAATGGACAACTCATTAACGACATTCAGCTCCTGGTGCACGTAGGCAATGCCCATTCCCTGGCTATCAGCAATGCTGGCTATCTCCACATCGTAACTGTCAACCGCAATCCGACCTTCGTCTTTGGTATATACCCCTGCCAGAATCTTGATCAACGTCGACTTGCCTGCGCCGTTCTCACCCATCAGGGCATGAACTTCTGAGTCAATAATACTCAAATCGACATTTTTGAGGACGTTAACGGCGCCAAAGGATTTTGATATCCCATACATCACGACGTTCAAGGCGTTGCCCTCATGGTGATTGTCTGCAGCATGGTAGCCGACTACGCAACGGTGACAGGTGACTCAAGCGGGAGTTTTCATTCAGCCTGGGTATATAGGCATTTTAGACGACAAAAGATGAATTTTTGCCAATAGCCGCCAACCTTATGAAACCCACTGACTGGCTCATTAAACAGTTTAGAACGTATCTGGCACGGGACAAGTATCGGCTGACGCAGAGTGATCGGGCCAATCCTGACCAAAAACGATGCAGGCCATAGAAGACAAAGTGCGACCATTGTGGTCGCACTCAATAAGAAAAAATAACGCAGTCGTCTACAGTTCCATAGACAAACGTGTGCAGTAATTAGCGAAATCGTCGTAAACCCACGCCTTTATGTCTTTATGCCTTATGGGTGCTACGGATGCAATCGGGCGGGGAGTGTCACCCGGTGTTACGCATACCGGCAGCAATACCAGCAATGGTTACCATCAGCGCTTGTTCCAGCGCTTCTGCCACGGGAGTATCCTCCCCCTCTCCCGCACAGGAACGAACCCGCTGCAACAACTCTGCCTGCAAAAAGTTCAGTGGATCCGTGTACGGGTTGCGCAAGGCAATGGCTTCGCGGATTTGCGGTTGGGAAGACATCAGTTCATCGCCGCCTTTCAAATCTAGCAACACATCAATGGCAGACGACAACATTAGCCTGAGTTGTTCACCCAGGTAGTACAGACTGGCTGGCACCAGCTGTTCTTCATAATAACGAGCCAGTTGCACGTCGGTTTTCATAAAGACCATCTCAAGCATTTCCAGACGCGATTTGAAAAACGGCCAGTTGGTGGCCATGTCTGCAAGTACGTTACGCTGGTCATCATTGAGGGCGTTTTGCAGTGCTTCACCAAAACCGAGCCATGTGGGTAACATCAGGCGGATTTGTGTCCAGGCAAAAATCCACGGAATGGCTCGCAGGCTTTCCACACCACCACCGGGTTTGCGTTTGGCAGGGCGCGAACCCAGAGGCAGTTTACCCAGCTCCAACTCCGGAGTGATGGCACGAAAATAAGGCACGAAGTCTGGCTCCTCGCGGACAACACCTCGATAAACCAGCACCGAATCAGCCGAGAGCTGATCCATCACAGTGCGCCATGTCTGCCTGGGCACGGGCGGGGGCAGCAGCGTTGCTTCAAGTGTGGCGCTGGCGTAGAGCATCAGACTCTGCACAGCTACCTCCGGGAAACCGAATTTAAACCGGATCATTTCCCCTTGTTCGGTTACGCGCAACCGGTTATTGACTGAGCCAGGTGGCTGGGAAAGAATCGCCGCATGGGCAGGACCACCGCCACGACCGATGGTGCCACCCCGACCATGGAAAAAGGTCAGTCGCACATCCGCCTCGGCACATACTGCCGTCACCGCTTCCATGGCCCGGTACTGCGCCCAGGCTGCGGCCATCCAACCGGCGTCTTTGGCCGAATCGGAATAGCCGATCATTACCATCTGGCCTCCGTGACAATAACCGCGATACCAGGGCAGAGACAGCAGTTGTCGTATACACTCTGCCGCGCCATCAAGATCCGCCAGCGTTTCAAACAGCGGTACAATGGGCATATCAAAATTGACCTCACACTCTTTGAGCAGCAAGGCAACGGCCAGCACATCGGAGGGTCGGGTAGCCATGGAGATCACGTAACAATTTAGCCCTCTGGCACCCTCTGCCGCAATTACACGACACGTGTTAATTACTTCCTGCACCGCAGGCGACGGTGACCATTTATGGGGCAACAGTGGTCTCGGGTTTTGCAATTCCCGTAGCAGAAAGCTCTGTCTTTCTGACTCTTCCCAGTGCTGATAGTCGCCCAGACCAAGCGCTTTGGTTAGCTCACTCAGCACCTCAGTGTGACGACCGGACTCCTGACGGATATCCAGTTTGACCAGAGTCAGACCAAAACAGTAGGCTCGGCGCAGAGTGTCGAGGAGCGGGCCTTCGGCAATAATGCCAAGACCGCAGTCGTGCAAGGATTGATAACAGAGTTTCAGCGGGGATATCAGGGCCTCATCATCAAGCAGCACCCCAGCATCAATATCCTGCTGACCTGCCAATGCCCGTTCACACCAGTGGCGGGTACGGCGGAGCTTGGCACGCAGGTCTTTCAGAATTACCCAGTACGGCTCGCGGGAATCGCCCACTACAGCGCGTAACTCATCGCTGCAATCGTTCATGGACAGTTCGCTGATCAGCGGCTTCAGATCGCGCAGGAACAGATCAGCGGCCATCCAGCGGCTAAGCAGCAGTACTTCCCGAGTCACCTCAGCGGTAACGAATGGGTTGCCGTCACGGTCACCACCCATCCATGAAGAAAAGCGCACCGGGACCGCATCCGTGGCCAGCCGCTGCCCGGTATAGCGCTGCAGCCGTTCATCCATCTGGCGAATAAACTGTGGTACACCGTGCCACAGGGAGTGCTCAATGGTGGCAAAACCACCTTTGGCCTCATCAACCGGCGTTGGTCGTTTACTGCGAAACTCATAGGTGTGCCAGGCCTGAGTGATCAGTTGTCGGATGCGTTCTTCCAGATACTGTCGCTCAGACTGACTTAGCGCCTGACTTTCCAAGTCTTTCAGACACTGAAAAATCTGCTCGTACTTCTGGATTAATGTACGACGGGTAACTTCTGTTGGATGTGCCGTAAGGACAACCTCAACGGCCAATTCAGAGGCTTTTTCAGCAATTTGCTGGTCGCTAAAGCCTTGTCTTTTGAGTACGCCCAACAACTCGCTGAAGTGATCGACCACACAGTAGTTGTTTTCGCACTCTCTGGATACCAGATGAAACTGCTCAGCAATATTGGTGAGATTGAGAAAGTGGCTAAAAGCACGCGCTACCGGTACCAACTCATCGTCAGGCAAACCGTGCAACAACTCCAACAGGGCTTGCTGGTCGGTTTTATCGGGCACCGATAGGTCGTCCTGAGTTTCTTCGTTGCGCGCTGCTTTGGACAAGCGGCGGATCATTTCAATTTTATTGAAGAAGTCCTCACCTTTGTGCTCACGGATAACATCGCCGAGCAAAGTGCCAAGCATATTGACATTGCGCCGCAGCAGTGACGAGTTTTCTGGAGGCGTTGCTGGCGCTGAATGCGCTTTTTGTTTCTCAGCTTGCTGTTTTTCAGCCTTTTGTTGCTCAAGAATGTCCTGATCCACTTCGCCTCCTAAGGTGTTCACACTGTCTTGCTGAGATTGCCACAACGATTCATGTTTCTGACAAGCACTGTCAAGCGAGCCTATACCATTAATGGTGCAGAAATAAAGAGGCACTCACACAGTTGGGTTGATCGCGAAACGTTGCCAGCCCTGTCAATGCGGCCAACGCTCAAGTCTGCCTAGCGTAAAAATGCATAATCAGGAACCTTTGTATCCAGTCGCTGGTCGAATGACTGTTTTCGGTTATTACAAGTGACAATTACAGGGAAAATAACTATGAATTTTTCTCCGGCACCCGGAGCCAACCACATCTATCACGGCTGTCATGAATGTGTTCAGCAGCGCAAACAGCAGATAAGGTTTCGCAATGATCTGATGACCGCCACCTCCAAGGTATTTTTTGTTGCCGGCAGCGGAGCTGCTGGTGCACGCTCCCTGAATATTGAGACCAATGTCGCCATAGTCTTCACCACGGCTACGATATGCGGCTTTCTCTGTAGTACCTGGGCGGCGGAACTATTGGGCAAATGTTTTAACCACTGTTTTTTACGAGATCGCTGTTGTCAGCACGTCAGGAAAGCCCTGGCAGAAATCAATGGTAATGGTACGGTGCCAGGTCACGCGGGAACTTCCGGGGATTCCACCAATCCCCAAACTGAAGTGCTGCCATTCATCGAACATGATGAGTCTGACGTTGCGTTTATATCGAACAAAAAAAGGTTTCAGGAACGCTTTGCTGATGCCATTAAATCGTAGCTCAGTCCCATACAAATCAAATACGCCGTAATTTCCGTGCAAGCGGAGTCCATTGCTACATCATAAATAACCAAGGAGACAGGCAGTGCTTACAAATACCGCTTTCGAGACCACACCAGCCCTCAATGGAATTTGCGCCGACTCTTTACCTCAACCCCCCAACTTTCCTCAACCATCTACCCTTCCTCAACCACCCAATTCTGGCTGCTTCGAGCAACACTCTGTCAGCCCCCATGCGCCTGCGGAGCCGCAGTCACCGCCAGCACCACCTTCGTACACTTCTCTCTTTCCCACTTGCAGTTTCACTTCGAGAGTTTCAGCACAAACTTCTGCAACGCCATCTCGCAGGGCATCATCAACATCCTTGTGTCCCACACCAGGAAATTCACCATCCTGTGTGAGAGAACAAAATGCTGACTCTCCGTTGTCAGGCCGGTTTTTGTCCAGATTGTCTTCCCTTGAGATATCAAACTCAAATCAGCCTCCTGACCGAGTATTCACAACCGACCCAGCAAACAGCCTGCGCCGTAGTTCACAATCATTTGACGATTCACAATTCTCTTCGTCATCTGAGAACTTACGCCTATTGTCGTCATTAAAGGACTTGTCCCATGACGCAAAGGAATTTGACCGACAGATGATCGAGACCTGTCGGACTGGTAATCTTGCGCAGCTCAAAGTGCTTCTGCAAGCGCGTCCCGGCGGCATACACCGTTTTCAACAGGACTTGCACACAGGCACTTTTTTACATCCTTTACACCTTGCGACCATACACAACCAGATTGACCTCCTGCGCCACTTCTGCAATCTGCCCGCTATTGATCCCAACATTCGCAATGATGTTGGACAAACCCCGCTGATTCTGGCCGCCAAGCACAATCACCTTGCTGCCATCCGATGTTTGTGCGAATGCCCAGGCGTTGATATCAACGCTCGGGACAACCGTGGCCAGTCGGCTCTGCAACTGGTCGTCAAAAACAACCATGAAGAGTCGGTGGACTATCTTTGCCGACGTCCGGGCATCAAGTTAAACATTCGTGATAAGAACGGGCAAACCTTGCTTATGCTGGCAATACGCAGCAATTGCTCAGTGGGGATAGAATATCTGTGCTCGCAACCGGGAACCAATATCAACGCCTGGGATAAGTCAGGCCAATCAGCCATTTTGCTCAGCATTCAAAGAAACAATGCAGTTGCCACGCGGCTGTTACTGGAAAAAGGTGCCCAGATTAATGGCGCTTTCGAAGGTCTTTACAATACGCCGCTCTACGCCGCCATGGCCGGCGATAGAAAACTCGGTGACCACTCATTTTCCTGTGATGGGGAATTGCTAAGACTGCTATTAAGCCATGGAGCCAAGCCCAACCAGAAAATTGACTGTTACGATAACATTCGTCCTCTGCACATCGCAGCCCACTTCGGACTTATCAAATGCATAGACATACTGGTGGAATATGGTGCTCACCTCCGACATAGAAGCTACGGCGGGGCAACCCCAATGCATTTGGCTGCACTGGCCCAGAATGAAGCGGCGATGATCAGGCTATTGCATCTTGGGGCAACAATAAATGAACCAAGAGCAACTATCGCTGATCAGTTCTGGCCCCCACATGTGGTGAAAAAAACTCTGATCCGTGCACGCACCACCCTTGATTTTAGCCGGTATGACATCACACTTCGGGGCGACTTTCGTGGCAAACAACGGGAGAAATTTTACTCAAGAGGTGGCCAACCTCTGGATTTTTACCTTGGCTCGCGTGCGGCTATGAATGCTTTGGAACGTGAGCGTGTCGAGCACTATGGAGATAAGGCATATGCACCGATACCGACACCGACCTGCATAGATTGCCAAATATTGTGATAGAAAAACCCACACCTCCATTTCGGATTTTGCTGATTTGCACTCTGCCACTTTCTCTTTTTTTGGCAAGTTGGTATAAAGAGTTCCTTTTTTATCCGGTTTGCGCCGGAAGGAATGGTACTTGTGAACAGAGCAGATCAGGACAAGGTCTCCTTTGGAGGCTATATAGCGCTGGCTTTTGCCGTCGTGTTCTTTTCGGGCCTGATGAAATCCGGCGAGTGGTACGGCGTTTTTGACTTTACCACTCTCAACGGCAGCTTCGGTAAGCTGATGAGCAATGCCACTGGCGGCTTGGCTGCCTTTCGTGGCTTGGGCGGTAGTGGCGCGGCAGACGGTTTCCTGTTTGCCCTGGGTCTGGTGCCGACCACCATGTTTGCCCTGGGAATGATCAATATTCTTGAGCATTATGGTGCTCTGAAAGCAGCCCGTAAATTGCTTACTCCCTTGCTGCGTCCGCTGCTGGGAATTCCCGGCTCCACTGGTCTGGCCATCATCGGTAGCTTGCAGTCCACCGACGTGGGAGCCAGTTTGACCAAAGCTCTGGAAAACGAAGGCGAGCTGAACAAGACCGAAAGAGACATCTTCACAGCCTTCCAGTTTTCCGCCGGCGCGATGATCGTCAACTTCTTCGGCTCTGGTGCCATTCTGTTCACTCTGACGGACACCACCGGCGCAACAGTTCCCGGTTCCATTGGTCTGGCCCTGGTAGTGATGTTTTTCTTCAAGATCGTCGGTGCCAATGTCATGCGCTTCTACCTGAACGCCACTGGCAAGAAAGAAGCTAAATCACAGGTTGCGGAGGCGTAATAATCATGAGCACAGCACCAGAAAGTAACAAGATGATCACTGACGTCTTTGTTGAAGGCGCCCGTAAAGGCTGGGGTATCGCTATTAACAGCACCATCCCCAATATCATGATGGCCTTTATCATCATCAAAATTCTGACCCTCACCGGGTTTCTCAATGTTCTGGCTAAAGTATTTGGGCCGGTAATGGCTCTGTTCGGTGTACCAGGCGAAGGCGCAGCCGTGCTGATGGCTTCTGTCATGTCCATGGGCGGCGGCGTTGGTGTTGCCGTCGGCCTGCTCAACGAAGGTGCCTTGCACGCCCGTGACATTGCCATCCTGGCACCGGCCATCTACCTGATGGGTTCCACCATTCAGTACGCTGGTCGTATTCTTGGCGTGGTGGGGGTAGAAGGACGGCGCTATCCGCTGATGTTTGGCGTCTGTATTCTCAACGCCCTGATGGCCATGTTCGTCATGAATCTGCTGGTATAAGGCAATATTCAGCGCTATTATATGCGGATAACAAAGAGCCGGGGATTTCCCCGGCTTTTTCATATGCATAGCTGTATTTTTGAGAGTGGCCGCCATGAATGAGAAAGATCCTTATGAAAGTCTTGCCTGCAACTGCGTGGAAGTGGGCACCCTTATCAAAGAAGACGACACCGTTCTGATGCTCGACCTGCGTGGCCCTGATGCCCAGTCTCGCTTTGATACCCTGAAAACTGCAGCGGTCGGCGTCGGTTCCGGCAACTGCCAGATTTCCAGTGAAACCATTGATGAAGACGGGCAAACCGTCATTCGCGCTATGTTCGACTTTGACTGCGCGGCCGAAAAACTGATCTTCCAAATGAAAAACGGCCACTGATGCCTCCCAGACAGCAGACAAGACACTTGTTTGCTGTGATTAATCCGTCCGCCACTTGATATTGCAGCCGATACTGGGTTTTTGCTCAAGACTGATCGGCATACCTTTAAGCAGGCCTGTCATGGCGTCACGTAAATCACTGCCCGTTACCGGCTTGCCATTGCCCGGTCTGGAATCGTCAAACTGCCCACGGTAGACGCACTGCAAATTACCATCGAACAGAAAAAAATCCGGCGTGCATTCAGCGTGGTAAGCTCTGGCCACATCTTGCTTCTGGTCGTACAGGTAGGGAAATACATAGTTTTTTTGTGCCATATGCTGTGGGCCATCCTGAGGATAATCCGTCACATCATTAGCGCTGATGGCAACGATGCCCAGGTCGGTACCATGAAACTCCTTACCAAGCGCTACTAGCGCCTGTTCGATATGAATCACGTACGGGCAGTGGTTACAGATAAACATCACCAGCAGCCCTTTGCTGCCAGCGACGTCGGCCAATGATTTATTACTGCCAGAGAACACGTCGGGCAAGGTGAAATCGGGCGCAGAAAAACCCAGCTCAATCATGGAAGATGGCGTCAAAGACACAATTTATTCCCTCAGAAAATGATCGCGCCCAAGATCATGACACAGCCAGAGCGCTGACACCACTGGCACATGCCCTCGGGAAACTTCTGCTAACTTTGAGGATCAGCGCAGACCACAATAAACAGAGATTCCATGGGCAGACCACCCTCGTTCAACCGCCAACAAGTGCTCAGCGATGCCCTTGACCTGTTCTGGTCCAGGAGCTTTCATGCCTGCTCATTGAAGCAGCTGGAAGACGTTACGCAAATGCATCCGGGCAGCTTGTACTACCACTTTCACAATAAAGAACAGTTGTATCTGCTGGCCCTGGAACACTATCTGCTGTGGCGACTGCAACCGAGGATCGACAAATACCTGACCTATAGCCCCAATCAGCTCGGACTGCGCCGTTTCTTTACTTCTGGCTATCGTCACCGGGAAGAGACCAGCTACCGCAACTGCTGTTTTCTGGTCAGTGCCAGCAACGAACTGCATATGCTGCCAGCCGCCACCAAACAGGTACAACGAGGCATTGATATGTTGAAAAACGGTTTTCTGACCATCCTGAACAAACTGAATGGGGTAATCAATCAAGAAGTGATGGCCGCTGAGCTTCTAAACCTTTATTTGAGCATTCAGCTCATGGCCCGAGTCAACCCTAACCAGCAGGCGCTGGACAGGCAGGTCAAACAGAGCCTGGATGATCTGCTGGCCCGGCAAAACCAGACAAAGCAGACGTAATCCCTGTACCATAACCTCCCAATACAGTCATCAACACCAGACGTTTTAGTGCCAACCATGACCATCAAACAGCTTATTATTCATAAACTGGAACAAGGTACGGAGCAACTTCAGCCCGTACCAGCTACCCAAAGCCTGACCACGTCTCCTACCCTGGAACTGGTACTGGACGACGTGCTGCAAACCTACAATAAAAAGCCGGACAAGTCCTACGGACAGTTTTCTGATCTGGCTGACGACAGTTTCCCCAAGCGCCTGGAGCGTTATCTGCAAAGTAATGAAGCTCAAGCGACGGGCTTTACCGAGTTCACCGCTACCACGTTAATCCACCTCGGGCAGCAGCTTAATGAAGCCGGTGCTATTACCGGTGGCTACGTTATGTTCGCCGACTACCAGCAGGGACTGACTCGCTACCTGTTGCTCTGCCTGCTCAGCAGTCAGAACAGCATCACCATCACTGATGAACTGACCATTGCTGACACCTCCTACCTGGATACGGCTCGTATGTCCCTGGCTTGTCGTATCAACGTGACTGACTGGCAAAAAAATCCGGAAGCCGGGCGCTACCTGTCATTCTTAAAGCCCAAGGGCGGTAAACGCCTCAGCACCGTCTTTCAGGAAGTAATTGGTTGCTGTGCCACCAGCAGCAGCAAAGAAGAGGCCGACACTTTGGTCAGGGCGGTAGAGGCTTATTGTCAGGAAGAACCGTCGGAACAGAATCGCACCACGGTTAAACGACAAGTTTATGATTACTGCCAGAGTCGTTTGGATGAGGGCGAGAGCTTATCCTTACAGGAACTCACCGGCCACCTGAGCGAAGCCGGCCCTGATGACTTTGCCCGCTTTGTTAACACTCAGGACTATGACATGGACGTCCCCATGTCACCTCAACGCCGGGTGCTGACACAACTGGTGCGCTATACCGGTAAAAGCAAGGGTTTGAGCCTGTCGTTTGATGCCGAACTGCTCGGCGGCCAGATTCGCTATGATGAGGCCAACGACCAGCTGATCATTACCGGTGTGCCGGAGAAACTGAAACAACAACTGAAACAGGCTTGATATTAACAGGCTTGATATTATGGTCAGTCGTCGTTTTTCTTGGGAAAGTTGACGACAATTGACCAGCGTTTTTCTGTCCTATTCTGGACTCTGAATCAGCATCACAAAGCCCACCGGTCAACCTGTTGCAGTCGATAGACCTCTTGCCGATAGCATGGGGAGTTCATTGACCAGAGCCAGATGCTTATGACCTTGCGCGCCGCCATCTTCATTGCCTTATCTGCACTGTTACTGGTGGGCGGCGTCAGAGCGGACATACGTCCAGAATCCATCATCCAGCAAGAGATCAATCTTAACGGCTTGTTGATCAGCATCCACCGGTTACAGCTGGACTTTCTCGATCAAGACGCCCGGGAAGCATTGCAACTGGCGCAACAGATGCTAGATAGCGGTATTAACAATCTGCCTGCACAGACCCAAGACCCGGAAGCCAACGAACTACTGAGTACAGTACTACTGATGTGGCCAGTAATCAGCAAGCACGTTTCCTGGCTGCATACCACGCCCGTCAGCTCAGAGCCGCCAGCAGCCATGCTCTTGCTGCACGCCCTGGGAAAAATGGAGCGCCAATTGCTGTTACTGCGCAACAAAAGCAGCAACGCGGACAAAAGCCACCAGCTTCGCTATTTGGAGCAGGCATTACTGATGCAGCATATGACCAGGGATTACCTCGCCATGCTGGCAGCCAAAAGTAGCACCGCCAACCAGATGCAACTCAAGGCACAGGCCAGTCGCTTTGACCGACGGATGACCACTTTTAACCGGGAGCTGAACGACCATCCTCACGCCCGACTCCCTGCCAGACAAGCCAAGGCTGCCTGGTCCTTTATCCACAGCCGTTTTGCAGCCTTTCCTGAGCAACAGACACCCGAGCTGATTGTGCGCTATGGCCACACCATTGTCAGCAAGCTGGCCTCGGTTCACCGTATGTTGTGACGACATCATGTACTAGATTTATCTGTAGGATCGTCAACATAAGGAAGTAGTTATGATCAAGGTCAGATCTGCACAGCAGGATGAGTGGGATGACGCTCTTTGGCACAGCAACCATGAACACAGAAGAGCCAAGGCACGCAAGACCAGGCACAAAGGGCTGAACTCATCCACCATTCGCCGGGGCATTGAAGACTACTTTGACACCAGCTCAATCGAAGAGCACGTATCAGAAGACCTGCCAGAATTAGATAACGTCGCTAGCCTGGAACCCCCCTCGCAAAGACCTCGCCTCTAGCCCAAAGTCCTGCGTAAAAAAATGCCACACACAACGTGGCATTTTTTTGTCCCGCACCAAAACAACCAAACGGTGACACTCGCCGCCCTATCGCACCCGAGGGCATAAAGGCGAGGGTTTACGGCGATTCTGCTAAACTCTCATGGCTTTGTGTTGTTCACAGCCTGAACCTCATGACTTGCACAGGGGGAGTAGCTCATGACCGCACCTGGTGAATTACGGTATCTCCACGGCTTTGGTAACGAGCATGAGACCGAGGCAGTGGCGGGGGCCCTACCCATCGGCCAGTTCAATCCGCAACGAGCGCCCATGGGGCTCTACGCCGAGCAGTTCTCCACCACTGCATTCACGGCACCGAGGCATCTCAACCGCAGAACCTGGCTCTACCGCATTCGACCATCGGTTGCCCAAGGCGACTACCGGCTGCTGCCAGCAAAGCTGCTGCGCTCAGGTCCGATCACCGAAATTCCTGCTGCCCCCAACCTGATGCGTTGGGATGCCCTGGACTTCCCACCAGAAAGTACCGATTTTATCGATAGCCTGGTCACTATGGGCGCCAACGGCCAGCAACAAATGCACATTGGCTCGGCAGTTCATATCTACCGGGCCAACAAGGATATGACGGAGCGCTTTTTTTACAATGCCGATGGCGAGCTACTGATCGTACCCCAGCAAGGCGCTATTTTGGCCAGGACAGAAATGGGCACCCTGCACGTAGCGCCGGGCGAAATCGTGGTGATTCCCAGGGGCGTCAAGTTTCAGGTGCAACTGCCCGCAGGCAACGCCAGAGGTTATATCTGCGAAAATTACGGTGCCCCTTTTACGCTGCCAGAGCGCGGCCCGGTGGGCGCTAACGGCTACGCCAATGACCGGGATTTTCACTATCCGGTGGCCTGCTTTGAAGATATTGATGACCAGTTTGAACTGGTGGCCAAGTTTGCCGGTAATCTGTTTACCTGTTCCCTTGACCATTCACCACTGGATGTGGTGGCCTGGGTGGGCACCACAGCGCCCTATAAGTACGATCTGCTGCGCTTTAACGTGATCAATACCGTTAGCTTTGACCATCCCGACCCATCTATTTTTACTGTACTGACCTCGCTGAGCGACACATCAGGCATGGCCAACGTGGATTTCGTCATCTTCCCGCCACGCTGGATGGTGGCCGAGCATACCTTTCGGCCGCCATGGTACCACCGCAACGTGATGAGCGAGTTTATGGGGCTGATTCAGGGCGTCTACGATGCCAAAGAGACCGGTTTTGTGCCGGGGGGTGCCAGCCTGCACAACTGCATGAGTCCGCACGGGCCGGAAGCTGCAGTGTTCGAGAAAGCCAGCAACGCACAACTGGAACCAGAGCACTACCGGGATGTCCTGGCCTTTATGTTTGAGTCCCGCTTTGCCTATGCGCCCACCCGCTTTGCGCTGGAGTGCGATGCGCGCCAAAGCGACTATATTGACTGCTGGCAAGGACTTGAGAAGCACTTTGGCCAATAGCTACGACACGATAGCCACGACAGCTACAAGGCAAAATAACAATGCCATTTCCTAACCAAGCCAGAGGGATAACGCTCACCATGCTGACACTCAATGAAACGCACGATGCCAGCCTGTCAAGCTGGGTTGACTCGGCCAATAACAGCAGTGATTTCCCCATTCAAAACCTGCCGCTGGCAGTGTTCAGACGCTCGGGCAGCGACGAGCCATTTCGGGTTGGAGTAGCCATTGGCGATCAGGTGCTCGATCTGGCCGGGGTCGCACAAAGCGATACTCTGGCGGCCGACAACCTCTGTGACCGGGCTCTGGCGACCTGTGGCAATGACACTCTCAACCGCCTTATGGCTCTGGGGCTGCCCCACTGGTCGGCACTACGACTGACGTTGTCCCGGGCGCTGCGCCATGATGCGGCGGAGCAAGCTGCCCTGACGCGCTGGCTAGTGCCCATGGCGGCAGTGGAATACCGTCTGCCTTGCCAGATTGGTGATTACACCGATTTTTATACATCCATCTACCATGCCACCAGCGTTGGCTCGCTGTTTCGACCCGACAACCCATTACTCCCCAACTATAAGTGGGTACCGATCGGCTACCATGGCCGTTCATCTTCTATTGCCGTCTCTGGCCAGAATTTTCACCGGCCTCACGGTCAAACCAAGGTTCCCGATGCCCGAGAACCCGATTTTGGTCCGTGCCGTCGGCTGGACTATGAACTGGAGTTGGGCATTTTTATCGGCCCAGGCAACGATGCCGGAGCAGCCATCCAGCTGGATCACGCTGAACAACACGTCTTTGGCCTGTGTCTGTTCAACGACTGGTCGGCTCGGGACTTGCAAGCCTGGGAGTACCAACCACTGGGACCATTTCTGGCCAAAAACTTTGCCTCCACGGTATCGCCCTGGGTGATCACTCTTGAGGCACTCGTGCCCTACTTTGCTCCCTTTGAGCGCCCTGCTGACGACCCACAACCGCTGCCCTACCTGGATTCAGAAAAAAATCGCCAGCAAGGTTCGGTTGATATCCAACTGTCGGCGCACCTGCTCAGTACGCAGATGAGCCAGCTGGGTCACGCTCCGGCACAGTTGTCCCAGTCAAGCTTTCGCCACTCGTACTGGACCATCAGCCAGTTGGTGGCACACCACACCGTTAACGGTTGCAACCTGCGACCTGGTGACCTGTTTGGCAGCGGCACCCAGTCCGGCCCGACGCCGGAAGAAGCCGGTTCACTGCTGGAGCTGTCCCATGGCGGTAAAACCCCCCTGACACTACCAGGGGGCGAGAGCAGAACCTTCCTTGAAGATGGCGATACAGTGATTTTCACCGGTTGGTGCGAAAAGCCCGGCTTTGCCCGTATAGGCTTTGGTCAAGTACGGGCGACCGTTTTACCAGCTCACCCGGATATGGGAGCGTGACATTGAAACTCTACGGCTATTTTCGTTCGTCAGCGGCCTACCGGGTACGCATCGCCCTGAACCTGAAAGGACTGCGTTGCCAGCAGTCGGCCATCAACCTGCTCAAGGGAGAGCAAATTTCAGCACCGTACCTAGCACTGAACCCGCTGGGTGTAGTGCCCACGTTAAGCACCGATGAAGGGTTGCTTACCCAGTCCCTGGCCATTGTGGAGTGGTTGGAGGAATGCTGCCCCGAGCCCACCATTATTCCTGGCGACCCGTGGCAAAAGGCGCAGCTGCGTAGCATTGCTTATCTGGTCAGCTGTGACATTCATCCAATCAACAATTTGCGCGTACTGAAGTATCTGCAACAAACCCTGGCTGTCAGTGACGACGCCAAAACCCAGTGGTATAGCCACTGGATCAAAACCGGGTTTGCTGCCCTGGAAAAGCAGCTGAACGCTCAGCCATTTTGTTGCTCTGCGGCCCCCTCCATCGCTGATATCTGCTTGATTCCGCAGGTATTTAATGCCTTGCGCTTCAAGGTGGATATGTCCGACTTTCCGAAGATTCACCGCATTTACCAACATTGCAACACGCTGGATGCATTTATTGATGCGGCTCCGGAGAACCAGCCCGATGCCGGATAATCACTCAGGCTGGTGACTCCCCAGAAACTTTGCCAGCGTGTCCACCACCAGTTCTGGTTTCTGGGCATGCACCCAGTGCCCGACGCCCGGAATCACCAGCTCAGTGGCTGCCGGAAACAGTGCCAACATCTGCTCCTTGTACTCTGGCAAGATGTAGTCAGATGTCTCACCCTTGATAAACAGCGTGGGACCGGCAAATGGGCGGTCGCCCTGCTGGCCGTCCATAATATCCTGGTAGTGGTTGATAATGGCGCTCAGGTACATTCGCCAGGCAAAACTGCCGTGCTCGGTTCGATAGAGGTTTTTCAACAAAAACTGACGCACCGCCAGCTCTGGCACGTAGGCAGCCAGGAATTGATCCGCCTCATTGCGACTGGTCAAACTTGCCAGTGGCATGGCTGATAACCCTTGCAAAATAGCATTATGGCGAGACGTGTGATACGTGACCGGAGCAATATCAATTACGGCCAGTCGGTTAACTCGCTGCGGCGCCAGTGAAGCCAGTGTCATGGCCACCTTGCCCCCCATGGAGTGGCCGATCAGATGGGCATTTTCGACCCCGTAATCATCCATGTAGGTCAGCACATCTTCGGCCATCAGCCGATAATTCATCGCCTCAGCATGGGGCGAACGACCGTGGTTACGCAGATCCAGCCCATGCATCCGAAAAGACGGAGCCAGCCCCCGGCTGATCATCCCCAGATTTTCCAGGGAACCAAAAAGACCGTGCAAGGTGATCACATCCTCACCGTGCCCTTGCTGCTTTGAGTGCAATTTCATGGCGTCAGAACATCCAAAAAAGAATTATTTAGGTGAAATTACCTATCGGGATTTTTACTTAACCGTCCATACAATGGCGCTCACATTTGCTAAAACGATCACAAAATGCGCCTTAACGAAAAGGCCAGCGCCTTTAAATATGCCTTGCGTCTTTTAGTGAAAGGATTCATCTGCAACCCTAAAGTGAACCATTATGAGCGATCATACCTTTAATCTGGATCAATATCTGGAAGAGCTTAAACCGCTGATCAATCTTGATTGCGGCACCCACACACCGAGTGGCGTCAGCAAAGTTGCCGACATCATGACGGAAAAATATCAGGGTCTTGGTTGGCAAGTCAGTCGCCAGCAGTTTGATGAAAAAGTCGGCCCTGGCCTGATGGCCACCAACAAGCCAGACGCACAAGCATACGACATTATGCTGATTGGCCATATGGACACGGTATTCCCGGAAGGCACGGTGGCCGAGTGGTCCATGACCACCGATGGCGAAAAAGCCTACGGTCCTGGCGTTGCTGATATGAAAGCTGGTCTGCTGAATATCTTTCGTGCCGTCAGCGAGCTACCAAAAGACGTCACTGATCGTCTGAGTATCTGCGTCTGCATGAATCCGGATGAGGAGATTGGCTCTATCTATTCCGGCGAATGGCTGAAAAGTGTCGCGCAAAAAAGCCGTTATGTTCTGGTGGGCGAAGCAGCCCGCGCCGACGGTTCGCTGGTCAAGGCTCGTAAAGGCCTGGCGGGATACAAAGTTGAGTTCAAAGGCAAAGCCGCCCACGCCGGTAATGAGCCGGAAAAAGGCATCTCTGCCATCACCGAACTGGCGCACTGGATTACCACCCTGAACAAAGAGACCAACTTTGAGACGGGTACCACCCTGAATTTTGGTGTTGTTTCAGGCGGCACTGCCGGTAACGTGGTGCCCGATTATGCCGTCGCCGACCTTGATATTCGTTTCTGGAACAATGACGACTACGCGCAGCTGGAGGAGAAAATTAACCAGTTGGTTGCCAATCCGCTGCTGCCCGGTATTGAGGTCAAGCTCACCCGCGAAGCTTACAAGCCAGCCTTTACCCCCAACGAAGGCAGCGAGCAGCTGATGGCCGTGATTGAGAAAACCGGTCAGGATATGGAGTTGAACATCACCTGGCAGGCAGTCGGTGGTGGCTCCGATGCTAACCTCACCGGAGCACTGGGCGTACCCACCATTGATGGCCTTGGTCCCATCGGTGGTGCCATGCATAGCCGCAATGAGTTTTTGGTGTTGGATTCCATTGCGCCGCGCCTGACGCTGCTGCGCAATGTGCTGATTAATCTGGCTGAAACCATTAACCGCTGATGATCCACTCACCCGGACTAATGCCCGGGTGATCCCTCCCTGGAAAATTGCCCCGACTTCCCTTACCGTTCAGCTTGAGCGGCAAGGGAGATTCAGGATCAATCCTGCTTAACAATCACGCCGCCTGCTGAACAACGGGCGTTTTCTCATCCAAGTGCTTATCCTGCTCCAGCTGATGCGCCATAATGCCGTGGTAGTTCTGGTGCAGGTACTGCAATGTTTTCATGGCCGCCACGAAGAACACCGGCGTAATCAGCACAATAATCAAGACCGGGAATGACTTGAGAATGTTCAGGTCGGCATTAATCAACAAGAAGACAATGGGCAAAGCGGTTAATAACAGGCACCAGAACAGGCGGAACATGGGCGATACGTTGGCATCGGCATCGAGCTTTTTGGTAGCAATCCCCGCCAGAGAGTACGATGTGCCATCCAGAGTGGTAACGGTAAACAGAATCATGGTGATCAGGTAAATAGCCGTCAACACCATCGGCATTGGGCTTTGGTCGAAGATCTCTTTCACCAAAGTGGTTGGCTGACCGTCCTGAATCAGTTTGACCCCGTCAATCGCGCCAGTATTGATCAGATCCATGGAATACGTGCCGCAGATACCAAAGATCACCGCACTGCCCAAAGTGCCACCGATCACCAAAATCAGGATTACATCACGCAGCTTCTGTCCCTGGATAATCTTGGTGATAAAAACACCCACACCCGGCGAGTAAGAGATCCAGTTAGCCAGAAAGAACACCGTCCAGTACTGCGGGAACAGGGTTGAGCCAAACGGATCAGTATTGGTGCTCATACGCAGGTATTCGGTCAGCATAACCCCGACACCATTGGTCATGTTGTTCATGATCAGCGCCGATGGGCCAATAATAAAAATCAGACCAACAAAAAACGCACAGATGTAAATCGTAGCGCTCGACAGCCTGGCCATTCCTTTCTCAATCCCGATGTAGGAACTGAGGGAGAAAATAACCGACAGCCCGAGAATAACGCCAATACCCAGCATCAGGTTGTCAGGAATCCCGGTCAGGCTGGCAATGTTGGACGAAATCATCGGAATACCGAGCCCCAGTGTCAGGGCGGTGGCAGCCAGCGTGGTAATGATAAACAGCAAGTCCACCAGCTTTTGCATCCACACTGGCAGGCGATCGTTAAACAGACTGTTCAGCACGCCACTAAGGCTCATGCGCTGGCTCTTTTTCAGATAGAACACCACAGCAAACGGAATGGCCACGATCAAATAGATAAACCAGCCTGCCGCGCCCCAGTGGAACATGTTGTACGCTGTCGCATACTCCATAGCCATGTGGCGATCAACAATGCCAAACTGCGGATCCATAAAGTAGTAGACACTTTCAATAAATCCCCAGTACATGGTGCTGGCGCCCATTCCTGCTGATAACGCCATGGCAAACAACTGGAATTTACTGAACCTGGGCTTACTGTCGCCCATGCGGATATCGCCGAAGCGGGACAGTGCCAGGTACAGCAGCGCTGCCGTGGCAAACAGCGTGTACCAGAGGAAACCGGCACCAAAGTTGATCACGGTAAAGTCCAGCATGGCACCCATGGTGCTCTTGACCGATTCAGGGTAGAGCACTGCCAGAATGCCCAACAGCAACACTGCGCCAAAACTGGTAAACGTCAGTTTCAGGTCAATGTTGGATGTATGGAGTTTCATAACCATTGGCTGCCTCTACTCGAAGGAATAAGAGAGAATGGCGGCGGCTTTTACCGCATTCCAGTCCATTTCAACACCCAGGCCGGCCTGTTGTGGCGCATGCACAAAGCCGTCTTTGTCGGTGCGGATGACGTTTTTGGCACCATACTCAAAGTTCTCGTAGGGGTAAGCCTGCTCAAAGTACTTGCAGTTGTGGTGAGCCAGCGCCACGTGCAAGTTAGCGGCCTGAGTGATGGTGTAACCCCAGCTTTGAATTTCCAGCGGCTTGCCATGGGCTTCGGCCAGGGCAAAGCATTTGTTCAGCGGCGTAATACCACCACAGACGGTGGCATCCTGACGCACATCAGACCACATATCGTTGCTCAGGGCGTGTGCCACTTCCGGCAGGGTCAGCAAGCAGTTGCCGTGACTGGAGATCTGCACGCCAGTTTCGCGCACCAGACGTTGGTAGGATTTGTAATCGTAATCCGATACTGGCGCTTCAAACCAAGCCCACTCGTACTCTTCGAGTAGTTTGGCCATTTTCAACGCCTCTTTCTGGCTATAGTACATGGCGGTATCGAGCATAAAGTCGATGCCGGAGTTGTGATAACGTTCGTGTACCGCCTTGACCAGCTTCAGGTCTTTCTCAAAGACGCAGTAACAGTGCAGCTTGATGGCTTTAAAACCGTGATCAATACAGCCATCAATAAACGGGAAATACTCTTCCACGGTGTCAAACATGGGGGTGGAGGAGTAAGAGAGCATTTTGGTACGAGCGCCGCCAAGCATCTGGAACAGCGGCATGCCAGCCCTTTTACCTTTGATATCCCAGGCGGCAATATCAAAAGGTGACTTGGCCACCAGGCCGCCCCAGCTGCAACGGTTCATCAGCCAGCGGTTCAATTCTTCAGTCATCAGAGCATTTTTGCCGATGATGCCAGGGGCAATGGTACGCATGGCTTCAACGATGCACTTGTCGAAATCATTTTCGGTGTAGCTGATGGTGGCCCCGACGCCTTCCAGACCGTCTTCGGTAATCATTCGCACAATGTTGTTGGTATACAACAACGGTTCCTGGTCATCGGCCCATGGCAGTGTGTCGGCATTACGATCCGCTACCGCGTATAGCTCAACGCGGGCAATTTTACTTTCCAGCATGGTTTCACTCGTTAATGGTCTTAAAATTTTTGCCAGGCATGACCGGCATGCCTGTCTGAAAGGGTTGTTAGAAACGGCTTCCGGCCTGAATCATTTGCACACGGACATCTTCACCCCGGATGTCACGCAGGCTTTTATCGCTTTTGAGGGAGAGCACCACAGCCTGCCCTGCGGCATGCCCATACTCAAAGGTCTGGGCAGTAACGCGGGCTGATGCCAATGCTTCGTGTTCAGCAGAAAGACAACGACCGGCAACAATAATGTTGTCGCCTTTGGCCGGAATCAGTGCGCCATAAGGCACTTCGTACCAGTCGTCCAACAGCCAGTGCAGTTTTGGCTTGGTGCCTGAATGCAGTTCAATAGGCCACGGGGTACGGACAATACCATCCGGACGCTTGCGACAGTTGACCACATCGTCATTGGTCAGCTTCTCCATGCCCTCAATGGAGCGGGTCTGACGGATGCCCACTTCAACTCCGGTATCCACCACATAACTGTTTTCACAGCCAGGCACATGGGCCTTGAGAAAACGGGCGTATTCACGCACCTGCTTGCGACCAAATACTTCTGCCTCGGTGAAATCCACCGGATCAATCACATTCAGGACGCGACCATCCTGTCCGGCCAGGCGAGTGGCATTAACCATCAGCTCATTGGGACGGGTAGTGGGGAAAATCCAGATTTTGTGGCGTGGCATCTGGTACTCACCACTGGCGTTCAGCTCCAGAATCTTTTCCGTTACCTTGGGCGGACAAATGGTGTCCTCACCGAAGAACGCCAGGTAGGTATCCATGGCCACATTGCCCAGACGGAAGAACATGGTCGGGTTCTGGATCACACCGTTATCGCCAAAAAAGTACTCTCCCCCCGCGCGGGAAACCACTGCCGCATCACCACTGGCATCGATAATGCGTTTGGCCAGAATCACCGACTGTCCAGCATTAGACTGGACGACGACGCCTTTGTATTGCTCGCCGTCCATAATCACCCCGGTAACCGCGGTGTGGAACAATACCTCAACGCCCGCTTCCATAAGACACTCGTCGGCTACTTCACGCCAGACCAATGGATCGTGGGTAACGGTGTAGGTTTTGCCGTAAATCTGCGGGTCAGTAACGCCACCGCGCTCATGAAGTCGGCTACGAAACTCCTCGGTAAAACCGAAAACCACCTGTTCCGGCTCCCGGTCGGCGCGGTCCGATGCCATATACATACCGCAAATGGTTCCGGATAACCCGGCCACCGCCGCCCCGCCGCAGAAACCGTATTTTTCCACCAGCACGGTGGACAGGCCATGACGACCACAAACCGTGGCGGCAGCAACACCGGCAGAGCCACCACCAACCACCAGGACATCCACCGATGTCAAGACCGGCAAGTCGGGCAAATGGTCAAACCGGTTCTCAACTTTCCACTGTTTCATGGTACTCTCGCAGTTGTTATGATCTGATATATCAGAAATATGCGAATAATATCCTTATGAGTTTGACGATTGTTGACATAGATCAATAAATGGTCATAAACCCCACGGGTAAATTCGGAATACCTTTTCTTTTGCCCTGATTTAATTGCGACTAAAAGATGAATAACGATCTTTCCCTGAGTGACAGAGCCTACGTGCAACTTGAGCATATGATTCTGTTTGAAGAGCTAGAAGGCGGTGCCATGTACTCGGAAATGCAGTTGGCAGACAGCCTGCAGATGGGTCGAACGCCCATTCGGGAAGCACTGCAAAAACTGGCCTGGGAGCAAATGGTGGTAGTCCATCCTCGCCGTGGTATCCAGATTCCGCAGTTATCGGTAGAGAATCAGCTGAAACTATTGGAAGTGCGCCGCCCCATTGAGGTCGAGTGTGTCCGGCTAGCCGCGCAACGAGCCACGCAGACACAAAAGGCAGCCATGCTGCAACTGGCCGATGGCATTGTCCAGTCTGCGGCAATAAACGACGATGACGCGTTTCTTGATTACCTGCGTGACATCCACCATCTGCTGGTCAGGAGTGCCCGCAATGACTTTTTCATCAAGGCCATGCGACCACTGCAAGGGTTGTCACGCCGCTTCTGGTTTTGCAACCGTGAGCCAGACACAGAACACCCGGCCGGGCTGCATGCTGACATTATGAGAAAAGTAGCTGCCAGTGACGCAGCTGGAGCGATGCAAGCGGCCAATAGTCTGATTGATTACCTGGTACACCAGGCAAAAAGCAAGCTCAATCATTAAGATCAATTGGCGACTCAGTAAACGACACTGACATGGAGCCAGAATTACTTGCTCGCTGGCTCCTTGGTAGCTCCTGGGGAAAATACACTGGCTGCCGCAGGAATTGTCGAAAAGCTGAGCATTTGCCCGGGCCCGCTAGCGCACTGGGCGAGCTTTTGATGGCATCAGTATGGCTAGAATTTCGTGTAGCAGTCTGTACATATGGGTGTGGGCGAACAGAGCGTCGCTTTGACTTGCATTGCGGCTCACTCCGCGAACTGTGGGCAAATCGAGCTTTACTAAGATCGTTTAACCATGTGGCGAGCACTGCAACCGGGGATGGCTTGGAAGTTCTGGTAGGGTCTGGCCCAGGGGAGTTATTCTTGGTGATGGGGGCGTCCTGGCCCTGGGTAACCTCTGGGCTAACGGCGTTGTTCGTGGGGATAGCAACGCTTTGGCTCTGGGTAGCTTCAGGGCAAGAGGAATTGTCCCTGACGACGGCAACGCCCTGGCTCTGAACGGGACTACCGGTGTTGGCTATTACTCCCCTCAGTCGATGATTGTCTCCACTGACGCGAGTAATGCCACGAGGCAGGTGCACAGCGCTACTTGGCAAGGATAAAGATTTTTTCTCTGAAAAAGGAGACGATCTACCAGCACTCGGATAGGCCAAGGCATCCCCAAGCATTTGCTTAACCAGAAGTTGCTCAGCTTTTGACGGCAAAACCCTTGCTGTCGGAAACGGCTCGACCGGTGCAATCTGTGTCCCCAAAAACTCTTGCACTACCTCCAGGCATGCACTCGTCGGCTCCCCCCAACCATCAGAATCGCTATTTTCTCCGGAGACACCAAAGTGGATATCGGTAACTGCTGGCTGGCAACTATCAAGAACTCTGACTTTATCAAGAGCTCTGACTTGTCGGCGTGATCCTCCGTAGGAAACGCCGCTCAAGGCATCAGACAGGTTGTCAGGAGCGCCAGCCGAACCATGGTGCCCAGCTCTCTTTGAGCACGAAAAGAACGAACCAGAATTACACGCGACATTATCCATAGTGCTGAAAAATCTATAGTACTGAAAAAGTCCTTTTCTTTCTGTTTGTTTGTTTATCCGCCCGTCCCGTTTCGACTGTGCTCACCAAAAAAAGTTCATAGGCCAAACTTGCTCGCAAGCTGTTAATCGGACGATGGATTGACCAAACTATCGGACGTGCTACTCACAAAGTTATCTACTTCCGCTCTGGTTGGTATGGATGTCTGGGCACCGTGGCGCTGCACGGCCAATGCGCCGCAAGCATTAGCAAAATGGGCCGCAGCGGCCATATCCATACCTTCGGTCAAAGCCACCAGAAGTCCGCCGTTGAAGGTGTCACCGGCAGCAGTAGTATCCACCGGCACAACACGAAAAGCGCTGACCATCTCTGTTACTGTGTCACCGTCTTTTAACTGGGAAATAAACGCGCCCTGGCTGCCCATGGTAATGACCACGGTAGCAATCCCCTTGGCGTGCAGCACACTCGCGGCATGGGCAGCAGAATCACGATCCTCCACCTTAACCCCGGTCAGCACTTCAGCCTCGGTCTGGTTAGGGGTAATAAGATCAACGCAAGCCAACAAGGTTTCTGACAGTGGTTTGGCCGGTGCCGGGTTCAGCACTACGGCCGTACCCCATTGTTTGGCCAGAGTTGCCGCTGCCAGCAGACCGTCTTCTGGCGTCTCAAGTTGCATTAACAGGTAATCAGCTGCCTTAATAGCCTGTTGATGTTGTTCAACAAATGTCGCATTGAGATAATGATTTGCCTCACTGGCAATCCCAATGCAATTTTCTGCGTCATCGTCAACAAAGATCAGGGCTACGCCGGTATTAACTCCTGCGATTTGCTCTATACAATCGACATCAATGCCATCATCAGTCAGTTGGCGAATAATCTGCCCACCAAAGGCATCCACACCAACACAGGCCATAAACTTGGTCTGTCCCCCAAGTCGGGCACACGCTACAGCCTGGTTAGCGCCTTTACCACCGGCAATAATGCTGTATTGGCTGCCAGTAACCGTTTCGCCCGGACGAGGGAACTGCTTGACCCGCAGAACGTGGTCGGCATTGACACTGCCCAACACAAGGATTTGCTTTTTCATGGTGACTACTTATTAAAAACAGCGGAAGAAGAGATTTTCCCGATAACCAAAGAGTAATCGGGAAATGAACAATTGTCGTTTTTTTGTCTGTGCAGCTCACGCAGAGATTATGAGTTTCTCGCGCTACCAGCTGCACTTTTTCACTCAGGGCTGTGGGGTATTAACCTGGATCAGTTGCAGTTCCACCGGCGTAAACTCTTCTACCACGGTCCCCTTGAGCACTTGATCAGCCACTTCCACGCCCATAGCACCAACCGCCGCCGCCTGCTGGGCTACGGTAGCAGTCATTTCTCCAGACTTCACGGCGTTGACGCCATCTTCAGTGCCATCAAAACCGACGACAATAATATCCTTTTTCGCGGCATCCACCGCCTTGATTGCCCCCAGCGCCATTTCATCATTCTGGGCGAAAATAGCTTTTACATCTGGATTGGCCTGCAACAGATTTTCGGTAACATTCAGTGCCTTGGTACGGTCAAAATCAGCTGGCTGGGTGGCTACGATTTTAACGTTGCTGTTTTTCATGACCTCTTCAAAGCCAGCACCTCGTTCACGGGCAGCGGATGTACCTGGCACACCTTCGAGTTGAATCACCTGACCTTCGTTGTTTAAAAGGTCGATAATTAACTCAGCAGCCATCGCACCACCAGCTACGTTATCGGAGGCTACGTGGGAGGCTACTTCACCACTATTAGCGCCCCGATCCAGAGTAACAACTGGAATGCCGGCCTGATTGGCAATCATGACGGAATTGCCGGCAGCATCCGAATCGGCTGGATTAAGCAGGATTAACTGCACACCTTGAACAGTCAGGTCTTCAATATTGGTCATTTCACGGGCAGAGTCATTTTGTGAATCGAGCACCACCAGCTGATAACCGAGCTCCTGGGCTTTTTGTTCGGCACCTTCTTTCAGGTCGACAAAGAAGGGGTTGTTCAGTGTCGAAACCACCAATGCCAACTTGTTATCTTTTTCAGCCGCCGTGTCAGCAGACTGTTTTTCCCCAGAGTCGCTACATGCACTGAGCATAAATGCAGCAGCCATAGCCGTTAGTACCGGCGCAAAAAAACGCTTTTTCTTAACGATAGACATAGTTCACATCCTTAGGCTTGTTGCCGTGGAAGTCACGGCTGTAAGAGTCTGTTATTTACTGGAGCGAGTATCAACCAGAACGGCCAGCAGAATGACCAGTGCCTTGGCAATAAGCTGATAATAAGACGACACATTTAATATATTCAGGGCGTTATTGAGGATACCGATAATCAGTACACCAACCAGCGTTCCTGTAATTCGTCCTTTGCCACCAGTCAGGCTGGTGCCGCCGAGCACTACGGCCGCAATGGCATCCAGCTCATAACCAGTACCTGCGGTGGGCTGGGCAGAAGCCAGGCGACTGGTAACGATGATGCCGGCCAAGGCAGATAATGCCCCACTTATGCCATAAACTGCCAGCTTAATGCGATCGACGTTAATACCCGAAAGTCGAGTGGCAGATTCGTTGCCACCCAGGGCATAAACATAACGGCCCAGGCGAGTATGGTTCAACACATACCAGCCCACGACAAACACCAGCGCCATGATATAGACCGGCACTGGAATGCCCAGAAAGTATCCAGTGCCAATGGTGGAAAAGGCACTAGAGTAAAGGCCGCCAAAGGCAGAAATTGGACGACCATCGGTGTATACCATGGTGACACCACGTAGCAAGGTCATGGTGGCCAACGTGGCAATAAACGGCTGTACCCGTCCTTTGGCAATGATCCAGCCGCTAATGCAACCCAGCGCTGCGCCAGCGGCCAGGGTTAAGGTCACTACCACCAGCAGGTTCAGATCAAGCCCAAGCATGGTTGCCGCCAATGCTCCGGTCAGTGCTAACACCGAACCAACAGAAAGGTCAATACCGCTGGTCAGAATAACAAACGTCATGCCCACCGCGATGATGGCATTGACTGATGACTGACGTAGAATATTGAGTAGATTATCGATGCTGAAAAATGATGGACTAATAAACGACACAAAAATTATAAAAACCAACAAGGCGATAACGGATTTGTATTCCAACAGATTTTTTTTAGAAAAAACCGCAGCTAATTTGCGGTTTGTTTGCGCTTGATTCATACACTTTAACCTATGTTCGGGCTCTGGCTGTTTAAGCAACTTCTGTCTGATGCCCGACGGCACAACGCATCAGTTTTTCCTGGGTGGCTTCTGCGTGGGCAAATTCACCGGTAATTTTGCCGTCGTGCATCACCAAAATACGGTCGCTCATGCCCAATACCTCTGGCATATCTGACGACACCATAATGATGCTCATGCCTTTGGCCTTGAACTCATTCATTAACTGATAGATTTCTTTCCGGGCGCCCACATCAACTCCCCTTGTGGGCTCATCCACAATCAGCACTTTCGGATTAAGCATTAGTCCCTTGGCAATGGCTACTTTCTGCTGGTTACCACCGCTGAGATTTTTAATCAGCTGCTCGGCGGATGGTGTTTTAATGTTAAAGCGATCAATAAAATCATTAACGACAGCAGACTCTTTTTTGCGATCAATACCGATAGCACCGGAAAATTGCTGCAAGCTGGCCAGACTCATGTTCTCGCGCACACCCAGTTCAAGCACCAATCCATCGCCCTTGCGATCTTCGGAGATGTAAACGATACCTGCCTGCAACCCCTGGGCCGGAGTGGTCAGTTTGACCGGCTTACCAGAGATACTAATTGTGCCGCTACTGATGGGGTTAGCACCGTACAGCGCCTTGACCAGCTCTGTACGACCAGCGCCCATTAAGCCAGAAATACCCAATATTTCCCCAGCCCGAAGCTGCAAACTGACGTTGTTAACCCCTGGAGCAATCAGGTTTTGTCCATCAAGTACCACCTCACCCGGTGGCGTGTCGAGCCGCGGGTACTGTTCTTGCAGCGAACGCCCCACCATCATCTCGATGATGCGGTCTTCAGTCAGCTCAGATACCGGAGCCTCAGCGATAAAGCGCCCATCCCTCATGACAGTGGCATCGTCGCAGATTTCCAGAATCTCTTTTAAACGATGAGAGATGTAGACAATGCCCTTGCCTTCAGCACGCAGCTGACGAATCACGGCAAACAGGCTTTCGGTTTCCCGCTCGGTCAGGGCGTCTGTGGGTTCATCCATCACAATCACGTTGGAGGAAAACGACAATGCCTTGGCAATTTCAACCATCTGCTGTTCGCCTATACTCAGCTGTCCAACTACTGTTTCTGGCGAAAATTGCACCTTAAGCATGTCCAGCAGCTTTTGTGCATTGGCGTACATAGTCCGCCAGTCGATACGCCCGAGCGCTGACACCGGCTCGCGCCCGAGAAAAATATTTTCGGCAATGGTCAGACCAGGAATCAGGTTGAGTTCCTGATGGATAATGCTGACTCCGCGTTCCCGGGAATCTCTTGGTCCTTTAAAGGTTGTCTGTACCCCTTGATAAAAAATACTACCGGCGTCTTTTTCATAGATGCCAGTCATGACCTTCATCAGGGTAGATTTTCCGGCGCCATTTTCACCAAGCAACGCCATTACACGACCGGGATAGATGTTCAGGTGGGCGTCGTCCAGTGCTTTGACGCCCGGGAATTCCTTAACCACTGAACTCATTTTCAGGATGGGTTCCAACATTAATACTTCCTCAGACGTTGGTTAAAACACAACGCCAGAACGCAAAATAACATTGGCGTAAGGGGTACATTCTCCTGTGCGGACAACAGCGAGGGATTGATCAGACATGGTCTTGAATGTCTGATGGGAGACTTTAACCAGCTTCACTTTGTTGCCCTGATCCCGTTCCAGCTGAGCAATACGGGCTGTCAGTTGTTCAAACAGGGCTGGGCTGACCGTGACCAACTCCTCAGCGATGACAATCTCTTCAACCTGTTGCTCTGACAAAACCACATCAAGCGTTGCCATAAACCCGGGAACGCCGTGGGTCAGAGCCAGGTCAATGCGCGACACTCCCTCGCCTATTGGTAGACCGCAGTCACAAATAGTTAAAGCCTGGCCATGACCAAGCCTGGCGACAGCTTCGGAAAGCTGTGCGTTGATAAGTCTGCTCTTTTTCATGATGCATCCGGTAATAAAACTGTCAAAACGTTTGCGCCAACGTTTTATCGCGCCACTTTAATCTCTGGAATCAACCATGAAAATTGATCCAGATCAACGACAAAGGTAATCACAAACTAACACGTTCGTCTGTTACCTGGTAAACAGTCTCTAGTCCCATCTTGATAACATATTGATTTTTAACGATTAAAAAGTGCACTAACCGTATATTCGATTACAATATAAATTGCTAAATCAAATAGTTACGGAGTTTTAGTGGTGAAAGCAGCCCCATAATGCCAGCAGATGGCGATAGGATGGATAGGGGAGATTGTAGACACGGGCAACGAGTGCTTGCTCGCTTTTAATACTCCAGAACACAAAAAACCCTGACTGTATTAACAATCAGGGTTTTGCAACCTTGGGCGTACCCTCGGTAAAAATTGGCGTCTGAAGATAACCTACTCTCACATGGGGAAACCCCACACTACCATCGGCGATACATCATTTCACTACTGAGTTCGGAATGGGATCAGGTGGTTCTAATGCTCTATAGTCTTCAGACTAAAATTGCATCTTCAAGACTTTGGCTCAAAGATTGAAAATTTGGTGCCTGGCGATGTCCTACTCTCACATGGGGAGACCCCACACTACCATCGGCGATAAGTCATTTCACTGCTGAGCGCCCGCGGCGATAAAAAGCGGATGGGATCAGGTGGTTCTAACTTTCTATGGTCGCTGCTCGCTGACGTCATTTGCTGTACAAAGCAAAAACCCTGACCGAATAAACGATCATGGTTTTCTAATAAGTGCCTGGCGATGTCCTACTCTCACATGGGGAGACCCCACACTACCATCGGCGATAAGTCATTTCACTACTGAGTTCGGGATGGGATCAGGTGGTTCTAACTTTCTATGGTCGCCAGGCTTAACTGTTACAAGAGAATTTCTTCTTCTCTTGCCTGGAATCCGGTAATAAGCTGTTTTCTATTCTTGCATGACACTCTACGTGTATGTCTTATAAATCGCTTTGGCGTTATATGGTCAAGCCGCACGAGTCATTAGTATTGGTTAGCTCAATGCCTCACAGCACTTACACACCCAACCTATCAACGTCATAGTCTTTAACGGCTCTTTAGGGAGATCATGTCTCCAGGGAAGTCTCATCTTGAAGGGGGCTTCCCGCTTAGATGCTTTCAGCGGTTATCCCGTCCGAACATAGCTACCGGGCAATGCGTCTGGCGACACAACCCGAACACCAGTGGTCCGTCCACTCCGGTCCTCTCGTACTAGGAGCAGCTCTTCTCAAACTTCCAACGTCCACGGCAGATAGGGACCGAACTGTCTCACGACGTTCTAAACCCAGCTCGCGTACCACTTTAAATGGCGAACAGCCATACCCTTGGGACCGGCTTCAGCCCCAGGATGTGATGAGCCGACATCGAGGTGCCAAACACCGCCGTCGATGTGAACTCTTGGGCGGTATCAGCCTGTTATCCCCGGAGTACCTTTTATCCGTTGAGCGATGGCCCTTCCATTCAGAACCACCGGATCACTATGACCTACTTTCGTACCTGCTCGAGATGTCCCTCTCGCAGTCAAGCTGGCTTGTGCCATTACACTAACCGTACGATGTCCGACCGTACTTAGCCAACCTTCGTGCTCCTCCGTTACTCTTTGGGAGGAGACCGCCCCAGTCAAACTACCCACCACACAATGTCCCCGATCCTGTTTCAGGACCTGGGTTAGAACCTCAATATTGCCAGGGTGGTATTTCAAGGATGGCTCCACGGCAACTGGCGTCACCGCTTCAAAGCCTCCCACCTATCCTACACAAGCAACATCAAGATCCACTGTGAAGCTGTAGTAAAGGTTCACGGGGTCTTTCCGTCTAGCCGCGGATACGCTGCATCTTAACAGCGATTTCAATTTCACTGAGTCTCGGGTGGAGACAGCGTGGCCATCGTTACGCCATTCGTGCAGGTCGGAACTTACCCGACAAGGAATTTCGCTACCTTAGGACCGTTATAGTTACGGCCGCCGTTTACCGGGGCTTCGATCAAGAGCTTCTCCGAAGATAACCCCATCAATTAACCTTCCGGCACCGGGCAGGCGTCACACCGTATACGTCCACTTTCGTGTTTGCACAGTGCTGTGTTTTTAATAAACAGTCGCAGCCACCTGGTATCTTCGACCGGCCTCAGCTTGCGGAGCAAGTCCGCTCACCAAAGCCGGCGCACCTTCTCCCGAAGTTACGGTGCCATTTTGCCTAGTTCCTTCACCCGAGTTCTCTCAAGCGCCTTGGTATTCTCTACCTGACCACCTGTGTCGGTTTGGGGT
>OZ246962.1:1425000-1645000 GCA_965232255.1 Endozoicomonas sp. | reverse complement strand
CACCATACTGTTCACGCCACTCATGCGGCCGGTCTTAAGCCAGTGTTGTTTATCATCACGGGCGACCAACCAGGGCGCATCTTCACCCCAGTTGCGCCAGCCCACTTGCAAAATTCCGGTAAAATCATCGGCACTGAGCATGTTGTAGCGGGACAACCCCGAGCCATCCACCAGTCTGCTATGAGTCAAATCAACACCCGCCTCTCTGAGCATGGCCAATACAGCATTTGTCCCGGAAGAGTAGGAGCCTTTGACGCCATTAGTAGACCAGCCAATGGTTTTTAAAAGACTGTCGGCGTATAAATTGTCAGAATTATCCAGCACCCGTTGGATCAACTCGGGCACTGGCTCCGACTGATGCTGGGCGATAAGATAGCTGAAATTCTCTTGTGGCTTGCCGATCAGCACGTCGCCTTCCAGACGGATGTTGTTTGTCCCAAGAAAAGACTTCACATACCTAAGTGCTGCCTGTTCCGGATCACGCACAGCAAATGCCATGCGAACTTGTTCGGTCTCGGGCTCAATACATCCTTCCAGTCGGTACTCATGACTAGACGACGGCCACGCCTCTTGCGTACAACCACGGTACTCATTAGGCAACGGCTTGCGTGTCTCAACTCGATTATCAATGGACAATTGCCACTGCGGTTGATCAAAAACCATTTTTGCTCGCTGCCCTTCTTTGTCTGCCGGTACCAGCCAGCCAAAAAAGCAGTTGCGATCCAGAATAATGGCACTGACCGGTGCAGCAAAACAGATGCTATGATCGTCCCAACTGGCACCCCCGGCTCTTGGGTAACCGTTGAAGATCGAACCATCCAGCCAGATATTTCCCCTGATAACTTTTATGCCATTGGCACTGAGGCTAGCCAACAGTTTTGTCAGGTCCTCGCGCTTGAAGGACGGGTCTCCGGAAAACATCAATGTCAGGTCGCCCGTATACACTTTCTGAGGCGTCGATAATGGCTTGTTACCCAGCAACGTTGTGGTGTAACGATAATTTTTCCCAAGCGTGTGGTAGGCCGAGATGGCCGTGATGGTTTTTATCGTACTGGCCGGCAGCAGGTTGTAATGACTATTGCGATCAAAAAGCACACTGCCGGTCTGCGCGTCGATCACTTTAATGGAGTGAACATGACCCGGCGGCAAGGTATTAACCAGCCGGTCCAGGTCATCGCCGATGGATGCCAACCCCCGGTTAGCGACCAGAAAGAGCAGTACGGCACACAGTGCGTCCTTCCTGAAACCGGTAAAATACTTTACAACTGCTGATAACACAGAAATCACCCTGCAACTTGCCTGCTGTCAGACCATCGCACTGACCTGAAGGCCGACAAATCATATTTATGAGAGTACTATTGAGCTTGTAAAACTGAGATCGTTCAAGAAGATCTTCGACCACTTTAATTCAGCGAAAGCAGCACTCGACACCCTCACCAGTGCCAACGCTTTTGGGAAATGGCAAGGCTTGTGAAAAAACTCAAACTAACAGCGAATCAGCTTATTGCTAAACAACCAGTCAAGGATTTGGGCTTTAAATCCACAGAAGAGCTGGAAAGCTACGTCGGGATCCTGGGCCAGGAGCGAGCCACCAGTGCGATTCAGTTTGGTGTTGCCATGCACCGCTCAGGCTATAACATCTACGTGATGGGGGAGTCCGGCACGGGGCGCATGTCCTACCTGCGAAAATACCTTGAGACCGAAGCCAAACGCCAGAGTTCCTCAGATGATTGGGCCTACATCAATAATTTTGATAACCCTCGTGAACCCAAAGCCTTACGCTTGCCTGCTGGCCTTGGCAACGACTTGCAAAAAGACTTCGGGAATTTTATCGACAAGCTGTTGATGACCTTTCCTGCCGCGCTGGAAAACCCCACCTATCAACAGAAAAAGAGTGCCATCGAACGCAGTTTCAACAAACGTTACGATCAGGCCATTGACCAGATCGAACAAGAGGCCCTGAAAAAAGACATTGCTCTCTATCGCGACACCGGCTCACTGAGTTTTACGCCCATGTCCAACGGTAAGGCCATGGACGAAACCGAGTTTGCCCAACTGCCGGATAAAAAGCGCGAGAAGTTCAATAACGACATCAGTGAGCTGGAAACCAGCCTGAATGAGTCGCTGGTTGAGCTGCCGCAATGGAAGCGTGAATCCAACGAAAAACTGCAGGCACTTAACCAGCAGACCATCGATCAGGCTTTAGCGCCGCTGTTAAAACCCATGCTGAAGAAGTACAGCAAAGAGGAAAATGTTCTCAAATATCTTGAGGCAGTGAAACATCACCTGCACCGGACAGTCATCGAATACCTGGCCGATGAACGCGCCCTGGAGTCAAAAGAAGACGCCAGCAAACGCGCCGCCCTGGAAGAACTGTATGCCCCCAACCTGGTGGTGGCACACAAACACGATGCCGCTGCGCCGGTGATCTACGAGTCTCATCCCAACTACAAAAATCTGTTTGGCCGGATCGAATACACCAGCGAGATGGGTGCCCTGGTCACTAACTTCCGGCAGATTTGTCCCGGCTCCCTGCACCACGCCAATGGTGGCTATTTATTGCTCGAAGCCAATAAACTGCTGGAAGAGCCGTTTGTCTGGGAGGCCCTGAAACGGGCACTGAAAGAGCGACAACTAAAAATTGAGTCCCCCTACTCCGAGATGGGCCTGATGAACACCATCACCCTGACTCCGGAGACCATTCCTCTGCACGTTAAGGTGATCCTGGTGGGCTCGCGGGAAATTTACTACATCCTGCAACAGCTTGATCCGGATTTTCACGAGATGTTCCGGGTACTGGTGGATTTTGACGACCAGCTGCCGCGCACTCCGGAAACTGTGCAAGCCTTTGCCCAGCTGTTGAAAAATCGGGCTGATGGCGAGAAATATCCGCCGCTGTCAGCCTCTGCAGTGGCACGCATGGTTGAGCAAAGTTCACGCATGACCGAAAACCAGACGCAGTTGTCAGCCAAAATCGGCGAGCTGTTTGACCTGTTAGCCGAAGCAGACTTTATCCGCAGTGCCAACAACGGTCGCAAAATCAACCATGGGCATATTGACCGCGCGCTGGATGCCAAGGCCGAACGCACCGGACGGGTGAGTAAACAGATTCTTCACGAAATGCTTGAGGGAAGCATTCTGATTGATACAGACGGCGAGCAGATTGGCAAGATTAATGGCCTGACCGTGCTCTCGGTGGGGGATGCCTGTTTTGGCTCACCGGCGCGGATCACAGCAGCGGTTTATCCAGGCAGTCAGGGCATTGTCGATATTGAACGGGAAGTGGCACTAGGGCAGGCCATTCACTCCAAGGGTGTGATGATTCTGACCGGCTACCTGGGCAGCCGCTATGCACAAAAGTTTCCATTGGCGATCTCAGCCAGCCTGGCCATGGAGCAATCCTACGGTTACATCGACGGCGACAGCGCCTCCATGGCCGAACTATGCTGTCTGATTTCCGCCCTGACCAACACACCGATCAAACAGTGTTTTGCCGTTACCGGCTCCATGAATCAGCACGGCGAAGTGCAGGCCATTGGTGGTGTTAATGAGAAAATTGAAGGCTTTTTTGACCTGTGCAATGCCCGGGGGCTTACCGGCGAGCAAGGGGTTATTATCCCGCAAGCCAATGTACGCAACTTGATGCTGCACAGCAAAGTGGTCGAGGCAGTCAAAGCCAGAAAGTTTAATGTTTACGCCGTTTCCCATGTGGATCAGGCACTGGAACTACTAACCGGTCGTCGTCCAGGCGTGATAAACAGCAAAGGCGATTACCCCAGAGGCTCCATTAACCGGAAAATACTGGAGCGCCTGAAAGAAATCGCTGACCTGAGCAATGAAGCGAGTAAAGAAAACAACTAGCATTTGGCTGAATTGCACCGGGCCAGCTCTCGCATAGTGGTCCTGGGTGCGGTTCGCCATATTGCTCACGCAATATATAGGCTCGTTCTTTTGCACAGTTGCCAAACCAGCAACCCGTGCCACCCTTAAATGGATTCCCGTGACATACTTCCACCACCAAACCTGACGGTTATGGATGAGGGCTTCGTTCGACCCATGTTGAATATTGTCAACACCTCTCGCTACAAAACCTGCGCTGACAGGACTTTCTGTAGGGGAACCCTTTACGAATCTGCTGTGTCCCAGCAAGTCAACTTTGGCATAGTAGCAAAGATTAGCGGAGCAGGAGAGGAAAAGACGCAACTCTTCAGGGGTTTCCCCCTATCCATCTCCACCAAAACCGACAAAGGTCGCTTTGCTCCTTTATGCCTTTATGCCCTCGCGTGCTGTGGGTGCAATGCGTCAGTTATAGAGGGAGAATTACGTGGGATTCCTTTAAATGATTGTTGCCGACAGTCTGTCGTCGTAAAAACAACCTGGTATGGCGCTGTATTTTTTCCAATGGCACTTTCCTGCAACGCCATTTTCCCTCAAGGCAAAAGTAGCGCAAAATACGACGTTGACAGAACAATTAGAACTGTCGCTTCGCACTAAGAGAGAACATCTTGACATCCTCCCGCTCCTGAAGGAGCGGGATTCCTGTTAGTCACCCAACAGGCTTCCTGTTTCACAGCTCGATGCCGCCAGTGATTAACACCTTTGGTCTTACTCAAGCTCCACAGGCTAACACCGCTAGCCCAGCGGCTTTGATATTAACAGCAGCATTGGTATCCCGATCATGCACAGTTCGACACTCAGGACACCCCCAGCTACGCACAGAAAGGTCGAGGCTTTTCAGTGTGTAGCCACATTGGGAGCACCGTTTGGACGACGGATACCATTTGTCAATGCTGACCAGCGTTCGACCATACCAGTCTGCCTTGTACTGAAGTTGTCTCATAAACTCACCCCAACCAACGTCGCTTATGGCTTTGGCCAGTTTGGGGTTTTTGACCATGTTCTTGACCTGAAGCGACTCGGCACTGATTACTTGGTTTTCGTGGATCAATGCGATTGTCAGCTTATGCAGGAAGTCCTTGCGACTGTCTGCAATTTTGGCGTGAACTCTGGCCACCTTCAGTTTTGCTTTCTGGAAGTTTGTCGAACCTTTTTGTTTCTTGCTCAAACGACGCTGGTACTTTGCCAGCTTTGCCTGATTCTTGTAGGTATATCTTGGGTTGCCGGATTTCCAGCCGTCAGAGGTGACAATGGCATCCTTGATGCCAAGGTCAATTCCAACGCTATTCGGCGAAACTGGCAGCTTCCCAACATCGGCATCGCAAAGCAGGGAGACAAAGTAACGACCGGCACAATCTTTGGTGACTGTCACGGTGGTTGGCTTATCTGGAATTTCCCTGCTCCAGCGGATGTTCAACGGCTCCTTGTGCTTTGCCAGTGTCAACTGACCGTTAGCCCACTTAAATGCAGAGCGGGTGTATTCGGCACTCTGAACCGCGTGTTTCTTCTTGAATGTCGGGTATTTTGCTCTGCTATCCCAGAAGTTTTTAAACCCGGTTTGCAGGTGCCGGAGGGTTTGTTGGGTGGGTACGCAAGAGATGTCGTTAAGCCAGAAATACTCTGGATTTTTCTTCAGGGCAGTGAGAGCACTGGACGATTCGTGATAGCCAATGCGCTTTTGCTCGTTGTACCAAGCATCAGACCTGAGTCGCAAAGCCCAGTTATAGACAAAACGTACACAGCCGAACGTGTGAGCAAGTTGTCGCTCCTGTTCAGCTGTCGGGTAAAACCTGAATTTGTACGCTTTCTTAACCATACTCACACAATACTATACTTTTGTGTGATTTCAAAGACCACGGCCAGCCTTGTCAGGCTGGTCGCTATCCCACCCAGCACTAAAAGTACTGGGTTTCTCGCGAGGTTTCGATGACCACAGCCGACCCAATCACCTCCCAAGAGAGCACAGTGACTCAGCAAACTCAACCGCCTTTGGCTGATCTTCTCGCCGCCCAGCGCACAGCTTTTTTAAAGGATACCAATCCTGACTACCACGAACGGGTAGCTCGCCTGAAAATTCTGGAAAAATTATTACTGACGCACAAAGAAGCCCTGCTAAAGGCGCTGGACGAAGACTTTGGTGGCCGTTCTCAAAGTGAGTCGCTGCTTACCGAGTTTGTTCCCAACCTGGGCAATATTCATTACACCCTCAAACACCTGAAAAAGTGGCTCAAGCCCAGCAAGCGCAAGTTGAATCCGCAACTGATGCCAGCTTCAGCCAAAGTGGTATACCAGCCGTTGGGCGTTATCGGTATTGTGGTTCCCTTTAATTACCCGCTCTTTCTCTCCCTTGGGCCGTTATTGACGGCGCTGGCTGCGGGTAATCGGGCAATGATCAAAATGTCAGAGTTCACCCCGAAAACCTCAGAACTGCTGGCCCGTATCATTGCACAGAACTTTTCACCGGATCTGGTCACAGTAGTATGCGGCGATGCCGAGGTAGCCGCCGAGTTTACCAGCTTGCCCTTTGACCACATTATTTTTACCGGTTCAACCACCGTGGGTCGGCACGTTATGGGCGCGGCGGCAAAAAACCTGACCCCGGTTACTCTGGAACTGGGTGGCAAGTCGCCAGTCATTGTGGATAACGACTTCCCGCTTCAGGAAGCGGTCGAGCGAATCTGTTATGCCAAGTCCCTTAATGCTGGCCAAACCTGCATAGCGCCAGACTATATCTTGGTGAAGCAGGAGCAAAAGGCGGCCTTTATTGACCAATATCTCAAGGCCTTTCGGAAAATGTATCCGACGGTTGTCGGCAATGATGATTACACGTCAATCATCAACGATCGCCACCACCAGCGGTTACAAAACCTGCTGAACGACGCCAGATCACAGGGAGCCACCATTCACACGCCGGAGGCTCGTACAGACAGCCAGGAAACTAACGATAACAGTCGTCGAATGCCCATTCATCTGATTGAGAATCCATCGGACAATATGGGAGTAATGCAGGAGGAAATCTTTGGACCGTTGTTGCCTGTTATCGGTGTTGACAGTCTTGATGACGCCATTGAGTTTGTTCAGCAACGCCCTCGCCCCCTGGCACTGTATTACTTTGGTTCTGACGCTCGCAACCAGCAAACAGTACTGGAAAGAACGCACTCCGGCGGTGTCTGCATTAATGAATGCGTCCTCCACGTGGCTGTCGAAGATATGCCTTTTGGCGGCATCGGACCTTCTGGCATGGGGCATTACCACGGCTACGAAGGCTTTTTGACCTTTTCCAAGGCCAAATCAGTGTTGAGCAAAGGTAAGCTGAATAGCGCCAAAATGGTCTATCCACCCTACGGTGGCTGGGTGCAGAAAAAAATGCTGTCGTTTCTCTCTGGCGGAAAATGATGCCATACAGATCTCATACAACAGCACTATAGCGACCATGATGGTCGCTAGTAGGTATCAGTAGATATATGATTTACGACAAAAGCCGGTTATCTCGGACGCGACCGATGACCGGCTTGCCACCGTTTGAACCTGTTTGACTATTTCGATAACATGCCCTTTTATCGAAAATTGGTCGCCCTGCTCGCAGATCAGCGGATTTCCCCCTCAGAGAATTGTCTGTCCTGTTGCCCGGCAGATTTCTGCTGACAACCAAATCATCTGGTACCACTGCACCGGGATTGTGACCGGAGAGTCATGTTTAATGATTAAGGTAATCTATCCTGGTACTTTTGATCCAATCACCAACGGTCATGTGGATCTGGTTGAAAGGGTTTCGCGGCTATTCGGCACCATCGTTATTGCCGTGGCCGAAAGCCCGAAAAAACAACCGTTATTTGATCTGACCGCTCGGGTAAACCTGGCAAAAGAATCAACGTCACACCTGAGTAACGTTCAGGTAATGGGCTTTAGCTCTCTGCTGGCCGATTTTGTTGCCGAACAACAGGCGCACGTCATCCTGCGTGGCTTGCGGGCTGTCTCTGACTTTGAATATGAATTTCAGATGGCCAATATGAATCGGGTTCTGGCCCCGGAAGTGGAAAGCCTGTTCCTGACACCTGCCGGGCAATACTCCTACATTTCCTCTACACTGGTTCGGGAAATCGCCTCTTTGGGAGGGGATATTTCCAAGTTTGTCGCACCGTGTGTTCGCAAAGCACTGACAGATAAATTTCGCACCAACTGAGACACTACCCGCCGGAATTAGTTACCCGGCGTTACTGAAGATCACCTATGGCTTTAATGATTACCGACGATTGCATTAACTGCGACGTCTGCGAACCGGAATGCCCCAACAGCGCCATTGCGCCCGGGGAAGAAATATATGAAATTGACCTCCTGCTATGCACTGAATGTGTGGGCCACTACGATGGTCCCCAATGCCAGCAAGTCTGCCCTGTTGACTGCATTGACAAAAATCCAGATTGTCAGGAGACCCATGAAGAGTTGATGGAAAAGTATCAGATCATCACCTCGGCAGCCTGATCGGCAAGACTTTGGGCCGGAATCGTCTGTTAACAGAGGCGATTCCGCACTACCTAATCATTTTTCCAAAGATCCACAAGCCTGTTCAATGGTCACCAGCAGTTGCCTGTCTGACCCAATCCAGATAGGCATTCAAGCCACCAGTAACCGGAATCCGGGTAATCTGCGGCACCTCATAACTGTGAGCTGCGGCAAGATAACGCTCCAGCGCATCATAGCGCGCACAGGTGGTTTTGATCAGCAACAAAACTTCCGTCTCTGACTGAGCCTCTCCCGTCCACATGTAGTGGCTATTGATGGCGGTGCTTTGCACGCAGGCACCCAGACGTTTTTCCACAATCGCTTGCGCATGGGCATCAGCTTCATGTTGGTTCGGACAGGTGGTTAAGACCAGGCAAAATTCTTCAGTTGATTGCATCGAGGTTTCACAGCCAGTTAAAAGGATGACCAGTATCAGCAGACGTTGAATATGGCAAAAATGGTGCCAAAATCGATCTGTCAGGCTCATGCCAGAAGCATAGAGCAGTTACTTGTTTAGAGGAAAGGAGTTTGGCGAGTCCGGAGAATTTAGCAGACTTGAAAACCTTGCGGCTCCGGGTTTGCTCCAACGAGCCGCGCTGCAAAAGAAGGGCTTTGAAACGGTTAATTCAAACGAATCAGATCAAGAAGCCTGCCGTCATCGCTGTAGCTGATCTCAAATCGACCATAAATGCCTTCTCTGGTCACAAATTTCAGCATTATGTCGTAGGGAATGCTCATGGTCTGCCCGGATTCGGTGCGTACCCTGACGGAGTTCTTTTTACCCTTGTAGTACTGCAATACCTGATCTGAATTAAGTTTTACTGAGAACACGGCCTTATGCATCGCTCAAACCTTCGCGTTTTTTTAGAAAGAGAAAAAGGTTACTCCCAGTCTAGCAACCATCTCTTGCAACGGATTGGCAAAACTGTGGTCAATCGCAGCGATTACTACTGTTCTGGCGGCAACGGCATCAAACCGTCCGGTAAACCCATATTGTCCGGTAATTGCATCTGCTCCATGACCTGATTGATGGACTCACGAATGCTGTCAATCATGGCCTTAAAACCCACATCAAACCCCGCATAAAAGGCCAGCTCGGCACTGTTAAAACTATTCGCTGGCTGAACAATGGTCGGTTGATTGCCTTCCGGGTTTTCACCACCAAAGAAGGCTTCCATGGAGGTTGGTACCGTCAATGCCACACGGCCACCTGTCATGTAGCCGTCAATAAAGCGCCCCCTGACCAACGGATTTGACCTGTGGCCGGCGCTGCTGGTGCGATACGCTTCCACCGCCTCGCACCAGCGATCTTTGTATTCACTGGACTGATCGGTGGTATCGCAGTTGTACTCCGGCACGCCCATGGCATCCACAACGGTGTAGTAACCATCGCTGTAACCACGCTCGTGCAGGGATTGCGACATTGTCTCCTGATAATCTCCGGCTTGGCTGGCCTGGGCATAACCCTCCCGAAAACCATGCAGGTAAGCTGGAAAGTCGTCACTTTCAAGGGATTGCAAAGCGAACCGTTCCTGCGCCTCGCACCAGGTCAGTTCCAGGATGCCAGTGACGGCCTGACAACTGTACAACTCGGTGCTGTCAGGGTTGGACACATCCTCATAAATAATGGTGGTGGCATCAGGACAGTCGGGCGGCTTACCACACCCGGACAAGAGAGCCAAAGCCACCAGCATGGGCATTATCAGAAAAGGTGTCCGCATTGAATTCTCCTTGATCATCGCTACATAAAACCGTTCTTGGTACCACCGTGAAGACACTGAATTTTGCTATTACGTACAGTTTTGACGGGGGCAAGCCAAGATAGTTCCGTCCCAGCGCGTTAACGACTGGCCACACTGCCGTCCGGCACGTAGGGTTTCGGGTATGATGCCGGTTGCTCTCGGCCACATAGACGATCCCAGTCCTCTGGCAATGCCTGTTCCAGCAGTGCCAGCCATTGCTCCAGGGAACAGTGTCCGGCACAGCCTGGCACGATAAACGGCTCATGATTGAGCGACAGCACAATCCTTGGCTGTCCTCGATTCCAGTTCAGCTGCACACCGAAATGGGCAGCATAGTCGACGATTTTCTCTGAAGGTGCTCCCAGCAACGTCATCATTGCCAGCAAGTTGCTATCGCTGCCCGAGTACAGCGTCCAGCGTTGACACTGGCTCTCTTTTTGTTCCAGGCATTGCTGTACATTCCGAAAGTCCCTGATCATGGCTCTGGCCAGGGGTGTACCGATCAGTTGAGCGATTTCGTAGTTGCCAAAAATCCGGCTGACTAACCAGTTGAGCAAATCTTCCAACTCAATAGCTTCCTGGTGGCTAATGCCATTGGGCATGGGCAGTCGGTGTATTCGGTGGATAGCAATCTGGTCAATCAGGGGCATCAAGGCATGCAACTCTCTGTCATCACCGGTTTTATGCACTGGCATAATATCCAGCCAGCCTGCCAATTGAGTTCGGTACTGTTCTTTCTTTTGCATCCAGTCGACACTGGTTTCCAACGCCCGCAGCCGAGTCAAATAGCCCGGGCATAGCCGCTGTGCCGAGAACAGATCATCACTGGCCAGTGGGGTGGCATATACCGGCGGCACTTGAATGCCTCCGGGCAAGCCGGTGCGACCGGGTTGACCCGGATAAATACCTTGCAGGAGTGCGCTGGCACTTTGAATGGTACGATCAAGCCCTTTGGCAATGTGCAGGCTGACTTTGGGCGACCAGGCCTGAGGCAGTGTTCCGGAAAAATAGTGGTTACGAATTTTCTTGCCCAGCAAATACTCCTGCTCCAAGCCTTCAATCGTCAGCTGTCCGGGCCCCATGGGCCAATAGCCGGCCATATCGCCAAGATCTCTCGGCGAACGATCACCGTGGCGCACCAGGCTCACCAGATAATCAGCCGTTGCTGCTTTTGCCGGCAGCTCAATAGCGACCGCTGGCACTAGCCAAAAAACAATGGAAAACAGAAGGAAGAGAAAGGTCTGAATGGTCATTTCCTGCCTGCCTGAACATTAAAGCCAGCAGACAGGATAGAAAAAAATGGCCGGGTTGCCGGAGCATTAATGGATAAATTTGGGAATGTCACCGTTCAAGCCACTGGCCTGCTGCATGAACAGCGCTTTTGCCAGCAGCATCTTGTTGGTCAATTTCAGGCCGGTATTACGCAGCCAGCGAATTTCCGGATCAGTGGCACCAAACAGGTACTGAAAACCGCTCATGGCCGCCATCATTGCGGCATTTTCTCCCCGGCGTCGACGCTGATAGCGATCAAGAATATGAGCTGCCCACCAGTCATCATCCCGCTGCACGGCGCGCACCATCTCCTGGGCGAGTACTGCTACATCCATCAAGCCCAGATTAACGCCCTGCCCGGCCAATGGATGAATGGTGTGGGCAGCATCCCCCACTAACACCACGCCCTGACGATGGTATTGTCGGGCATGACGTCGACGCAGCGGGAAGCGCAAACGCCTGTCCGCACCAATAATTGCGCCTGCCCGATGTTCAAAGACGCGCCCCAACTCCGTGCAAAATGACTCGTCATCCAACGCTTCTATCCGGTCTGCTTCATCCGGCAACAACGACCAGACAATGGAGCAATAGTGATGCCCGTTGCGGCTGGGCAACGGCAGAAAGGCCAGCGGCCCGGAGTCGAGAAACACTTGCCGGGCAGTATGCCGATGGCTGAACTCAGTCTCAACTGTGGTGACCAGAGCATGGTGACGGTAATCTTTCTGGTTTACCGCAATACCAGACACTTGTCGTAACTGTGACTGAGCACCATCAGCAGCCACCAGCAGCGGTGCCTGCAATACCTCGCCGTTGGCCAGCATTACGTCGCCACCCTGGCCACTTAGTCGATACTCAAGCCGGGTCTGGTCAGCAAAACACTGTACCGTCGAGTCGGCAAGCTGGTGCAACAGCGCGCTGCGGATCACTTCATTTTCCACAATGTATCCCAAGGGAGCACCGGACGAACTGAGAGCAATGGCTTGGGCGTCAAACTCAATCTGTCCTGTCCCCTCCCCGTCCCAGACAGTCATGTGGGTGTACGGGCAAACCCGCTGGGCAACCATTCCCTGCCAAACACCGAGATATTCAAACCAGCGCACCGATGCCTCGTTAAGTGCACTAACTCGCGGTTGCCACGGATCATCCAAAGACAATGTCGATACCTTCAGCGCTTGTTGTTCAACCAGCGCCACGCACATGCCTGCGCGACCGAGTGCCAATGCCAGGCTAGCTCCCACCATACCGCCGCCGATGACAACAACGTCAAATGTCTGCATGGAATTCCCCGCCCATGGCCTTGTGGGCAAATGCTGATTTCAATGGACGACAGTAGTCCAACGCTACCAGTCCCAGATTACGCGCCAGCACAGAGACTCCATCAGTACGGGCAAAAAGGTTTACCAGTCCATTGCAACCAGCGCTAACCACGCTCTGGTCACGGTGTTGCTGGTACTGATAGGCCAGTAGTCGTCCCAGGTCGCCCACCGGTTTCTGGGCGATGAACGACGCTGAAATATTCTCCGCTAACGCCATGGCATCGCGCATCGACAGGTTATAGCCTTGCCCTGCCACTGGATGAATGGCGTGGGCTGCATTGCCCAGGATCACCAGTCCCGGTCTGACCTGCTCACGGGCGCAACCCATGGTCAGCGGATAACTGTCGCGCTTGCCCACTGCCAGAAAACGCCCGGCCCGGCTGCCAAAGCACTCTTGCACCATGGCCAGAAACTCACTGTCCGTCAGTTGGTTAACGCGCTCAATCTCCTGATCAGGAACCGTCCACACCAAGGCTGCCCGGTGAGCAAAAGCGGCATCACCAACAAGTGGAAGCAGAGCCACCGGACCTTGTCCGGCAAAGCGCTCCCAGGCCGTGCCACCGTGAGGGCGATCAAGGGCAATATTGGCAATCACCGCATGTTGCTGGTAATCGGTTTGCTTTACTCCAATGCTCAGTTGTTCCATCAGCCCGGAACGACCACCGTCGGCCAGAACGACCAACGACGCGCTTACCTCGCCAGTGTTTAATTGCACCTTCATTCCACCAGGAATCGGGGTTAGCCGCTCTACCGTTTGTGGACTGAATAGCTTGATGTTGCCTCGGACCGACAATTCCAGCAGTCGTTTGAGCAGCACATCGCCAAGACAGTGATTGTTAACCACATATCCCAGCGCCGGTACACCCTGTTCGCTCGCATGTAACCGGGTAATCCCGAAATGCCCGCGATCAGAAACATGAACGCTACTGATGGCTTGTGCACGATCATTCAAATCGGCCCATAATCCCAATTGGTCGTAGATGCAGCGAGTTCCCCACGATAGCGCAGATGCCCGGGCATCAAAACTCGGTGGGGCATCACCCGGCAGCTGCAAATCGTGACGCTCCACCAGGGCCACGCACAAACCGTGCCGACTAACCAGTTCAGACAAAGCACAAGCCAGACTTGCGCCCACCAGCCCGGCACCAATAATCAGGACATCAACAGCAAAATCATTGGCAGAATTGATCATTACACTGCTCACTTTATGATTATTTGCCACTTGTCGTTTTTTGACTCAATGCAGGCTGACAGGACTCTCTTCGGCATCGGCAGCATTACCGGCAGCCACTTCAGCATAAACATTCAGCCACGCCAGGCGTACAAACTCGCTGACCTCCATAAACAGTCGCTCGGATTCATCGTCTGCGCCGGATGCTTCGATCAGGCTGATTTCCGTCAGGTCACGTAGCACCTCCCCGACCATTTCGCTGACCTGAGCGTCCTGTAACCCCTGTCCAAATCCGGAGACAAACGACTGACACCAAATACCCAGTGCTTCAGTCCTGAGCTTCAGCGCCTCGTCATCATCAGGTAACAGCAGTTCCGCCCCCAGATCACCCGATTCAAGTTCGCGCCGCGTCCGGCTAAACAATTGGCACAGCAGTTGCCTGACACCATCATCAAAGGCCTCGTCACCTAGCTGTTCCTCAAGTTGATTCAGCCACTGTCGTTCATTAGGCACCTGCCCGGCAGATAACAAACCACACAAATAACCGTGAATTTCTGCGGGATTGATGCGACCTGCCAGTTGATTAGCCAGGTCATCATAAGATACGGGTTCCGGCAGTTCACCGGACTCAAAAAAGAGTGTTGTCATATGGGTAAATAGTGATCGCCATTGGATAAGTGAACGTTACGCAGGGGATTCTAACAGACTTCCAAGGCAAATCTGACCCGGCGGCGCTGGAAAATATCTTTGCTATCCTAGTGTGGTGAAAAAATCATCGGAGCCCCAATGAGTACGTTTGTTTCTGGAATTACGGCAGTCATCTGGGAGTACTTGCTGATCTATTTGCTGCTGGGAGCAGGCGTTTATTTTACTGTGCGCAGTCGTTTCGTGCAGTTGCGCTATTTTTTTCACGCATGGGGGCTGATGCTCAGTTCGCGTAAAACCGCCAGGGATGAAATCTCTTCTTTTCAGGCACTGTGTACGTCGCTGGCAGCTCATGTTGGTACCGGGAACCTGGCCGGCGTGGCCATCGCCATTTTTGTTGGTGGTCCCGGTGCCATTTTCTGGATGTGGGTTGTGGCTATCCTTGGTATGGCGTCCAGCTTTGTCGAAAACACTTTGGCGCAGCTGTATAAAACCAACAATAAAGATGGCACATTTCGCGGCGGCCCTGCCTATTACATCGAAAAAGCCCTGGGCCTGCGCTGGCTGGGAGTACTGTTTTCTGTGCTGTTGCTGATCACCTTTGGCTTTGTTTTCAATGCGGTACACGCCAACTCAGCGACCCAGGCGATTGCTGGTCATCTGTCGTTAAAACCCATAATGGTTGGTCTGATCATTGCTGGGGTCACCGCGATTATCATCTTTCGGGGTGTGCGCTCCATCGTGCGCTTTGCCGAGTTAGTGGTGCCGTTTATGGCTCTGGCCTACCTGTTTATCGCCCTTGGCGTGGTGGTCTGCCGCTTCACTGAGATACCTGCGGTTATCTCCCTGGTATTTGAAAGCGCCTTTGGCCTGCACTCTGCCGCCGGTGGTGCTGCCGGTTACTCAGTTTATCAGGCCATGACCCAGGGCATTAAACGAGGGTTGTTCTCCAATGAGGCCGGAATGGGTAGCGGCCCAAATGCCGGTGCTACAGCAACGCCCAAACCCCACCACCCGGCGACCCAGGGCATCGTCTCCATGGTCAGTGTTTTTATCGATACCATTGTGATCTGCACGGCAACGGCCGCCATTGTACTGCTGTCGGGCCAGCTCGAAACGGACAGTACACTTAATGGGATTCAGCTGACTCAGGCGGCCCTGGGCAGCGTGGTCGGCAACTGGGGGCAGTGGTTTATCTCCGTGGCGGTGATTTTTTTTGGCTTCACCTCGGTCATTGCCAACTACTACTACGGCGAGACTAATCTGTTGTTTATCCGCAACAGCCAGCCTCTGTTACTGACTTATCGCAGCATTGTTGTGCTGCTGGTATTTCTGGGCTCGGTGGCTTCTCTGGAAATGGTCTGGATGCTGGCCGACCTGGCCATGGGGCTTATGGCCCTGATCAATCTGGTCATTATTGTTCTGCTCTGCGGGCCCGTTATGCAGGTGTTGAAAGATTATGATGTGCAATCGCAGTCGGGTCTTTCTCCTGAGTTCAACCGAACCCGTTTTCCCTTTCTGGACAGGACCATCGATAAAGACGTCTGGGAGGTATCAGAACCCAGCGAAGCCGTAAGTGGCATCAGCGGTCGTGATCTTCGTGAGTCCAAATCCTGCTGATCTATAGAACAAAAACCACTTTTTGGTAATCACAAGGCGCTGGCAACCACAAAGGGTTTATAACCTGTCACAGTGCGATCAGTTTTTCACCAACAAATGCTACTTTGCGTAAAAGTAATCTGGATTCCTTGTATTTAAACCCAACAAAAATTATAAGTAATTTTACTTAAAATTATTAGCAATTATACCTATAACGACAGCAAGTTATCGGTAGCAATATAGACGTCCAAAGCCGCGTATTGCTTGATCTTTTCATCGATTTTTACCGAGTCATTCAATCAATATAATAAGAATAAACACCTAGCATATAAGTCTTATTACCTAATATCATAAGGTTTGTGTTGTCATAAAAACCGCGAACAAATAAATAATGAACCAGGAAGTTTATGAGTAATTTAATCGACTCGATCAATGGGCTGCTCTGGGGCAGCGTTCTGATGTACCTGCTGCTGGGAGCAGGCCTGTTTTTCACCATCAAGACCCGATTTGTCCAGATTCGCCGGTTTAGTCTGGCAATGAAAACCATGCTCGGCAGTCGCAACACCGACTGCGTCACCCACGTCTCGCCTTTCCAGGCTTTTTGCACTAGCCTGGCCGCGCGCATAGGTACTGGCAACATGGCTGGTGTGGCTGTTGCCATTACCATGGGCGGTCCAGGGGCGGTGTTCTGGATGTGGCTGATCGCGTTGCTGGGCATGTCCACCAGTCTGGCGGAAAACATTCTGGCGCAGCTGTACAAAACCAATAACGGCGACGGCACCTACCGTGGTGGCCCAGCTTACTACATCGAGAAAGCCCTGAAGCAACGCTGGCTGGGCATTGTCTTCTCCATCTCCCTGATCATTGCGTTTGGCTTTGCCTTCAACAGTGTGCAATCCAACTCCATCGCTGCCGCATTTACCAGCTATGGCATTTCCGCCGAGGCCATCGGCATTGTCCTGGCAATCGTCAGCGCCCTGATCATCTTTGGCGGTATTCGCTCCATCGCCAAAGTCGCAGAGATGATTGTCCCGGTCATGGCTATTGGTTATCTGGGTATTGCCCTGGTGGTGGTATTTATGAACATCAGCGAACTGCCAGCGGTATTTGCCCTGATCATCAAAAGCGCCTTTGGTATAGAAACTGCCGCCGGTGGCGGCGTTGGCTACCTGGTCTCCCAAGCCATGCAACAAGGCATCAAGCGTGGTCTGTTCTCCAACGAGGCTGGTATGGGTAGTGCACCAAATGCCGCCGCCACGGCGCATTCAAAGCACCCGGCTAACCAGGGGATGCTCGGCATGCTCGGCGTATTTATGGACACCATCATTGTCTGTACCGCCACGGCAGCCATAATCCTGATGTCCGGCGCCCTTGAGGGCACCACGGCCACCGGCATTGAGCTGACACAGCTGGCGCTGGAGAGTCAGGTAGGGCCGATTGGCAAGCATCTGGTGGCTCTGGCTATTTTGCTGTTTGCTTTTAGCTCAATCATTGCCAACTACTACTACGGTGAGTCCAATCTGCGCTTTATCATGGATAACAAATGGCTGGTTCACATTTATCGTGCGGCAGTATTGGGCATGGTGATCTGGGGTGCCACCAGCAATCTGCCAACAGTGTGGGCGTTTGCCGATGTCTCCATGGGCATGATGGCGCTGATTAACCTGTGTGCCATCCTGGTGTTGTCACGTCTGGTTATCCAGGTGCTCAAAGACTTTGATGATCAGGTGGATGCCGGCGTTACACCGGTATTCAACCGTCGGAAGTTTCCGTTTCTGGATAAAACCATGGATGCCGATGTATGGACTGAGCACAGCTCTGGCCCGGTAAACGGCGCTGGCACCAGCAAACCCGTGCCGGCAACCGATTCGTGATGTGCCATTGAGTAGCAAAAAGGCCGCTTAATCAAGCGGCCTTTTTGGTTGTAGCCAGCAGACTTCTACTTGTCGTTGGCAAGAGCTGCTTTAAAAACAACAACTTTTGTCCCGCCAAGATCAAGATCCTGTAGCGACAATTCCCGGCTATGGAGCACGCGCCCTTTTTTCAACCGCAGCCCATCAAAAGCCAGCTCTCCCAGAGAGCTGGCAACACGCAGCTTGATAACATCATCCATGATCGTGACGGTCGAGCGGGCCGGGTCGAAGGTGAATGTCATTGCTGTTAATAATGGCTGCAACAGAAATAAATAGTCGTTGTCGTATGACTCCACACTCTCACCGGCCAGAATATCACTGACAGGAGTGAGCAGAGCCACAGACAACGCAACTGACAAACGCAACCGATTCTGGCTAATCAGCGCCCGGCGCAACTGCCAGCGGGCAAGCATACGACGCTCGATCAGGTACTCGCCCAAACGCTGATTGCGATTTTGCAGGACGAGAACCGCTTCATCCAATTGCTCCTGGCGCAGATAACCCTTACGCACCAGAATCTGCCCAAGCATGGAGCGATAATCGGTTTGCCAGTGTTGCGGTTTTTCTTTAACCACAGTGTCCATATATCTGTCCATCCCAGCCTGAAGCATTACCTTCCGCTATCGACCATGCCAACAATGTTTTAAGATTACCCGGCTTGCTACCATTCGGGTCAAGCCGTGTCCTGACGCCGCTCTCCAATTCCGATCGCCACCTTTCGCAGCAGGCTATCGACCGACGCAGATACGACCGCTGCCCAGCGGTTTTAAACAGTCCGGCATATTTACTATTACCGTGGTATTATCGTCGCTGCTCGCGCGGGCGACCAGCGATTGTCCTCTTTATACAGTCCACTTTATACACGGGCCCACTCATGACAAAAAACAGCTTTGCTTTTGAGCAGTCTCTGGCTGAACTGGAGAAACTGGTTCGCAAGATGGAATCGGGAGAGATGAGCCTGGAAGCTTCTCTGGCCGCCTTCGAGCAAGGCATCCGGCTAACCCGTGACTGCCAGAAAGCACTGGCCGAGGCCGAGCAAAAGGTGCAAAAACTTGTCGCCCAAAACGGTGTGCTGATCACCGAGCCGTTTGACCCGGAAGATGACGACGGCTTAGCCGACAGTTTGCCGGGACGAGGGCAATAACATGGCAACCCCGGACGCCCTGGCTTCCTTTTCCATTCAGTGTCGAACCATGGTCGACTATTCGCTGTCTGCCATTTTGTCCACGACCAGCGATGTCAGCCCACGACTGTTAGAAGCCATGCGTTACAGTACCTTCAATGGTGGCAAACGGGTGCGGCCCATGCTTGCCTATGCCACCTGTCGCGCTCTGGGCGGTGATATCCAGCAGGTTGATCCAGCGGCCTGTGCGCTTGAATTAATTCACGCTTATTCACTGGTACACGACGATCTGCCAGCCATGGACAACGACGACCTGCGCCGGGGCAAGCCAACCTGTCATAAAGCCTATGATGAAGCCACAGCCGTGCTGGTAGGGGATGCCCTGCAAACTCTGGCGTTTGAAGTACTTGCTAATGACCAACTCTGTCCGCAGTCAACCCTGAGCGACCGGGTACGCTTGCAACTGGTCAGTACGCTCAGTCAAGCCGCTGGGCTGGCTGGCATGGCCGGTGGTCAGGCTATGGATTTGTATGCGACAGGCGGCGTGTTAAACCAACAGCAGCTGGAGTTAATGCATGCTCACAAAACCGGTGCGTTGATACAGGCCAGCGTCCGCATGGGTGCACTGTGCGCTCTGTCTGAGCACGATAATCGGCAAGATACCACTTTGCGAGCACTCGATCGGTACGCCAGAGCCATCGGTCTGGCCTTCCAGGTACAGGACGATATTCTGGACGTCACTGCCAATACCGAGACTCTGGGCAAACAACAAGGTGCCGATAGTGCCCTGGGCAAAGCCACCTATGTTTCGCTGCTGGGGTTGGAACCGGCCAGGGATTATGCTCAAGAGCTCTGTCGCACGGCAATCGATGCCTTGGCTGGTCTTGACCAACAGGCAGACATTTTACGGCAGATCGCTGATTATATTGTCCAGCGAAATTATTGAGTCACTGTCTTTTATAGCCAACCTTAATGGCTATCTGGTTCGCTTCGCAATAGCTCCGCAACAACAGTCATATCCCTGAAATATAGGCATTTATCACAACTTTGACCGAACAAACACCTGGCCCGCAGACACAAAAAAATAACGACTGGCTTCTCAGGCAAGCTGCCCGATTAATTTAACGACAGTATCATCGGTGCACAACAATCACATTGTTCGATGCTATTCCGGTCAGGTTGGGTGTACAATGCCATCTGGCAGACTTAGCCCAGACTTATTACGAACACATGTTTCACGAGATACCTAAGACAAGGCCTGACACTCCGCTTCTGGATCAGGTCGATAATCCGAAACAGCTGCGCGCACTTAACGAATCCCAGTTGCCAGACCTGGCTCAGGAGCTGCGAGAGTACTTATTGTATTCTGTTGGGCAGACAGGGGGACATTTTGGTGCCGGACTGGGCGTCGTCGAGCTGACCATTGCCCTGCATTATTTATTCAACACGCCAGAAGATCGTTTGGTCTGGGATGTCGGCCACCAAGCCTATCCGCATAAAATTCTTACTGGCCGTCGTGAACGCATGCCAACACTGCGCCAGAAAAACGGCCTGGCCGCGTTTCCCAAAAGAGAAGAAAGTACCTTCGATACCTTTGGTGTCGGGCATTCAAGTACCTCCATCAGTGCTGCCCTGGGCATGGCCATTGCCGCTGCTGCCAAAGGGGAAAAGCGCCGCACTGTGGCCGTAATCGGCGATGGTGCCATGACTGCCGGCATGGCTTATGAAGCCATGAACCACGCCGCCGATCTGAAAGCCAATATGCTGGTCATTCTTAACGATAACGATATGTCCATCTCCCGCAGCGTTGGTGGTCTATCTAACTATTTAGCCAAAGTGCTGTCCAGTCGTACTTATCATCATATTCGCGAGGGCAGCAAAAAAGTTCTGAACGTTATCCCCCGGGCCTGGGAGCTGGCTAGAAGAACAGAAGAACACGTCAAGGGTATGGTTGTTCCTGGTACTTTGTTCGAGGAGATGGGCTTTAACTACATTGGGCCCATTGATGGCCACGACCTACCCATGCTGATCCACACTCTGAAAAACATGATGGATCTTGAAGGTCCGCAATTTCTCCATGTGGTGACCCGCAAAGGCAAAGGCTTTAACCCGGCAGAGCAAGACCCGATTGGCTATCACGCTATTACTAAGCTGGAGCCGAAGGCTACTGAATCACCCAAAATTGTCGCGCCGAAAAAGCCCAAGTACGCCAATGTCTTTGGGCAGTGGTTGTATGATATGGCCAGTGCCGACCCACGTTTAATGGGCATTACTCCGGCCATGAAAGAAGGCTCCGACCTGATTCGTTTTGCCGACCACTTTCCTGAGCGTTATTTTGATGCGGCCATTGCCGAACAACACTCGGTCACGCTGGCCGCTGGCATGGCCTGCGAGGGTCTCAAACCAGTGGTGGCTATCTACTCTACGTTCTTACAGCGAGCCTATGACCAGCTGATCCACGATGTGGCCGTGCAAAAGCTGGACGTGTTGTTCGCCATCGACCGTGGTGGCATGGTTGGTGAAGACGGTCCCACCCACGGTGGCTGTTACGACATTGCCTATTTGCGCTGTATTCCCGGTATGGTGGTGATGACGCCTGGCGATGAAAATGAAACACGTCAATTGTTGTCTACAGGCTACCATCATAACGGCCCGGCATCGGTGCGTTATCCCAGGGGCAGCGGCATGGGCGTGCCAATCTCTAAGGATCTGGAACCACTCCCTATCGGTAAAGGAGAGATTCGTCGACACGGCAGTCGCGTTGCTTTTTTGGTCTTTGGCACTTTGCTGGGCAACGCTTTGGGCGCCGCCGAAGTATTGGATGCTACTGTGGCCAATATGCGCTTTGTCAAGCCGCTGGATGAAGAGCTGGTGAAACAACTGGCCGATAGCCACGAGCTGCTGGTAACCATAGAAGAAGGATGTATTGCCGGGGGTGCCGGCTCGGGGGTGATGGAATACCTGCACCGACAGGAGCTGCAAGTGCCGGTGGTGACGCTGGGCATTCCTGACACCTACATCGAAGCTGCCAGCCATCAGCAACAACTGGCTCAGTGCGGCCTGGATAAAGACGGTATCATCCGCTCAGTGCGCGACCGGATGCGCCGGATCGCGGTGAAATCAATCCACCTGGACGAAGCCATCGCCCCAGCGTGAGCAAAGCAGGAGCCACGCAGAGGCTCCGCGCCCTACCATCAAGCCATGTTATACATGTGACCGAGCTTCCACATTTTAGTAGCCAGGTAACGCTCGTTGTGCGGATTCTGACCAGTCTGGTGCGGGATTCGGTCGGCCACCTGAATACCCAGGCGGGTCAGCGCTTCCACCTTACGCGGATTATTGGTCATCAGCTTTAAGCTAGAGACGCCCAGGTGATCAAGCATGGTCTTGCACATGTCGTACTGACGCATATCCGGCTCAAAACCCAACTCCTCATTGGCCTGTACCGTGTCCATGCCGCTGTCTTGCAGATGATAAGCGCGAATTTTATTGAGCAGGCCAATGCCCCGACCCTCCTGACGCAAGTACAGCAATACGCCCCGCCCCTCTTCGGCGATGCGCTCCAGTGCCGCCTGCAGCTGTGGCCCGCAATCGCAGCGCATACTGAACAAGGCATCACCAGTCAGGCACTCAGAATGCACCCGTGCCAGTACCGGCTCGCCCTGGGCAATATCCCCCATGGTTAACGCCAGATGCTCCTTGCCCGTACCGCTGTCTTCGAAACCATACATGATGAATTCGCCATAGGGCGTGGGTAAGCGAGACTCTGCAACAAAAATAACAGACACTCACTGCTCCTTAAGAAATTCGTGACCGGATTACCCCGGTCGGAGAAACCGCTATCAGGTGGAAACCAAAGGCTAAACCAGCAGGTTAAGCCCTTGCATAATCATCAGCGCAAACAGACCGGCCACCAAGTCATCCACCATAATGCCCACGCCACCGTGGACTTTTTTATCCAGCCAGCTAATGGGCCATGGCTTGACGATATCAAATAGCCGGAAGAGCACGAAACCCAGTACAATCCACAACCAGCCCGAGGGAGCGGCCACCATTGTCAGCCAAAAACCGCAAAACTCATCCCAGACAATCGCCGGATGGTCATGCACCCCCATATCTTCTGCCGTTTTACCACATAACCAAAAGCCGATGACCGAAGCCACCACCAGAATCCCGAGATAAACCCACAGACTCAGCCATTGCAGTAGCAACAGGTAAATCGCTACCGCCGCAAGAGTGCCAAAGGTACCCGGTGCCTTTGGGGCCAGACCACTGCCACAACCGAAGGCCAGGAAATGCACCGGGTTTTTCCAGCAGGTTGCGCTCGGTTGTACGGGCATTGGCGCATTGGGAGGCATCATAAAGTAACCGTCTTTGAGCATCAAAAGTGAGTATACGCCTTTTCAATCAACGGGATACCTTGAGAGTCACGGACTATGCCAGACTCATTGGTAATCTGGCCAATGCAGGTTATTGGGCAGTCGTCCGATAATTTGGCCGGCAGAGTCTGGGCCAACTCTCGTGGAATGGTAAAACACAACTCGTAATCATCACCGCCAGTCAATGCCATGGTCAGCGCATTATCCCGACCATGGGCCTGGTTGAGGGCAAACGACGTTGGCAACAACTCGGGGGCAATCTCTGCGCCCACATCGCTGGCTTCCAGAATATGGCGCAGATCACCGAGCAGGCCGTCGGAAACATCAATAGCCGAAGTCGCCCCGACCTGGCGCAGCCACTGCCCGGCAGACAGTCGTGGTGCCGGGTACCAGTAGCGGTTAAGCAGATACTTGAGATGAGCATCGTCACACTCTTCCGGCGTATCACCGGCCAGTACAGCCCTGAGTGCTCCGGCAGCATCGCCCAGCGTTCCGGTGACGCAAATCAGATCCCCGACTTGCGCGCCACTGCGCAGTAACGCCTGCCCTTTGGGCACCAGACCTTGCACTTGCAATGAGAGGGTCAGCGGGCCTTTGGTGGTATCGCCGCCAATCAGGGGCAGCTGGAATTTTTGCGCCAAGTGGGCAAGCCCCTCGGAAAACTCCTTCAGCCACAGCTCAGAGACACTCGGCACCGTCAACCCAAGGGTGAAGCTGTGTGGCTCGGCACCCATTGCTGCCAAGTCACTGAGACTTACCGCCAGAGCCCGATAGCCAAGGGCAAACGGGTCGCAATGGACAGGAAAGTGCACACTTTCCACCAGCGTGTCCAAAGACTGAGCCAATTGCATATCGGTCGGAATATCAAACAGGGCGCAGTCGTCGCCAATACCCAGCAAGCCACTGGTGTATTGTCCTTGAATCCGGGCGATTTCCGGGCGAGCAAAATAACGCTTGATCAGTTCAAACTCACCCATTGCACCAATGGCCATAATTCCCCGTTACATGGTCAAGATGAAAACGTGGCTTACTGTTTACGGTAAGCTTTTACTTCGTCGGCACGCAGACGTGGCGCCAGCTTATCGAGGATACCGTTGATGTACCGATGGGAATCCTGAGCGCCGAAGCGTTTGACCAGCTCAATCGCTTCATTGATGACCACGCGGTAAGGAATATCCTTGCGGTTCATCAGTTCAAAACAACCAATGCGGAGCGCCGATAGCTCCACCGGATCAAGCTGAGCCAGTGGCCGATCCAGCGCGTCACTCATGATTTCATCAAGTTGGCTAACGTGGCACGGCACACCGTGGATAATGGCACTGAAATAATCCTCATCGACGTTGCGAAAATCATTGTCAGTGCGAAATTGCGCCTCAATCTGATTGAGAGGCGCTTTGGCAATTTGCCACTGGTACAACGCCTGAAGCGCCAAACGCCGTGCCCGGCTGCGCGCTGAAGGATTGGGCCTGCTACCTCCCTTTTTGCGAGTGCCTTTGGGGGAGCCGTTGTTATGCAAAGAGTTGTCAGTCGGATTGTTCATTGGCGAGGTGCTCACCTCTAGCCTCCAGTTTCTTTCTATAAAGGGGACGTCGTCCGGGCTAGTGCCTCGGCAACGGATTTCAGGCAGAGGTCCAGGTGGAGCTCCATGTTTCGGGCTATTCACAGATTGGCCGGCAACCAGGGCTGGGCACGAAAAGGCACCAGCATCGTTTTCTTTTTTCCGATATCGGTTGATGTGCCAGTTTTTCGTGAGAGCTTATACCATTTTCTGACCAATGACGGGAAGTGCTGCATACCGAAGCGGATAAATCCCATGGCTCTTGCTGGCCTACAGGGAGTTGGTGACATACTCCCACCACTAAGCCGCCAGGCGACTATAGTGGGGGCTTCTTGCGACCCATGCTGAGAGCACTCAACACCTTTCGCTGCAGAACCTGCACTGACAGGGCAATCTACAAGGGAGCTCTTTATGCAACCGCTGTGTCCCAGCGAATCAGCTAAACCAATACCTCTTATATTCCGGCTGGCGTGAACGATGGCAGCATCTTCTACCAAAACACTGGCAAAGTACTTGCCAGCGGGAGAACGCTTGATCGTGACTGTTTTTACCTTACCAACAAAAGGTCGATGCAATTTTGCCTTGATTCCCTTGAGTTTTGGCAAATTGATTTGACTTTGTCAGAAATCAACCGTCACATGTTGCGGGCATTGGAATGACTGCCAGCCGGCGTATTTTGATTTGAACCGTGGAAATTTCGCCCAATCCTGAAAAAAGTTAGTGAATGCCGTTTCCAGGTTGACCAGGGAAGCAAACAGACTTTGGCTATTTACTTCGGTTAGCCCCCTCCCCTTCTTCTCATAAATTGCACTAACTCGAATGCGGGGAGGACGGCTTTAGCCTTTAGCTGTTCCTGCCAGATAGACAGGTCAATCTTATTTCGCATTTACAATGTCCAACGGTTTACAGTTTACGGTTTAGCTTTTGAATCGCCTTCAATGGCTTCCTTAGCCTTTTCCAGCGTATCATCATACTTTTTGATGTTTTGCTCATCAAACTCATCGTAATAGATTTCTGTCGTGGGTTGGGTGGAATCCTCATTACCGCAACCGGCCAACAGGCCCATAACCAGCAAAACAGCTAACTTACTATTCATGGTATTCTCCTTACGAGTTTAACTTACGGGGTTACGGGATTACGCACTTACAATCAGGTGTGTACTGGGTGAACTAACGGTAAGGTTCCACACTCGGTAATAGGAGCGTCGGTAATATCAAGCTCTCCAGGCGATCCTCGATGCTTTCTATCTGTTCATGCTTAGCCTGGACATACATGGCAACGGTTTCTTGGTAAGCTTCAACTCGGTCCGCGCCCAGTCGCTCGATGCCTTTATATCTTGCCATATCTTGCTGCAGCGATTCTTTCTCGGAATGCCGTTACCAGGTTGACCTGGGAAGCCAACAGGCTTTGGCTATTCACCTCGGTCAGCCATTCCCTATCAGCTTTTTTGCTGGCAACCACCATATCCTGAATCGGACGCTTTGACAGACTTTTCCCGGTTTCCTTGTAGTGTTTGTCCTTTTCAGACATTTTCTTTTCAGACAAGGCCCAGCTATAGACAAACCGAGCGTAACCTAAGTGCTTGGCAATCAGCACTTTCTGTTCTGCGTTCGGGTAGAGTCTATATTTGTAGGCTTTCATGGTGCCATGATAGAAAAAACATCATTAGTGTTAGTTCATAAAATCAAATTATCACTGTGCTTACAAGCTGAAACACCATTTAGTGTTGGCAACAAAGTACCGGCAAAAATGTTTTACATCGCAAATGCTGTACAGACTGGAAGTAATCTGTCGTGAATTGTGCGGCAAGTGGGAGGTCGGTTTGGATCACTTTGGTGGAGAAGCTGACCATATCCATCTCATGCTGGATATGCACCCAAACATAATGGCCAGCAAGTTCATCAACAACTTGAAAACGGTCACCAGTCGGCTTATCAGGAAAGCGTTTTCGCAACACCTGAAAGCGTACTACTGAGAACCGATGGTGTGGACAAGAGCATATTGCTTGATCACCGCTGGCGGTGCGCCATTGGAGGTGCTCAAAGGATATATCCAGAAACAGGAAAGGCCGGAGAAATAGCAAACCACCACGGTCTGCCTGCTATCCATACCCATACCCATACCCATATCCATTCAAACGCATTGCACTATTTCGTTAGGCAAAACTGAGGTGCATTCCCACTCCCTTCAGGGCAGCGCAACAAGGAGTAAGCCATTTTGCGGCGTCTAACCGCATGGTTCTCGGTGTGATCCACAGTTTGTTTTCGCAAGGGATTAATCTACCCTCGAGTCGTACCTCCTTGCCAAAAGTGCCAACGCACTCATCCCAGCAACGGGAACATGACTTTGGCGATCTACAGTGGGCATTGTGCATAACAACACCAAAACGTCCCGCTCCGGAACGAGACCGGTCATCAGCATATGATGACCACTGGACACAGAGCCAATCGTGAACACAGAGCCAATCGTAAGTCGGAGCAGTCGCGCTGTTATGCTCTGGCTGGGATAACAACGCATCCGCGTTGGCTCCTGATGGTTACACATCACCCGGCGAGCGCAAGACACCGCTGGTGACATCCGTGCCCAATTATATCCGATGGGCACAAAGGCAATGGTTTGCGACAAGTTTGCTAACTCAACGTCGTAAGCAGACGGAGGACAGCGAGAATGAGCAAAATTGCAGGAAGGAGTTTGCTTGGGCAGCAGCTACAGAAGCGCAAAATGGCAGCAAAGCGGCGCAAGTGGATGATATATTCCGAGACGGTCACTGGTAACCTGCGGGAGACCAGGTGGGGTCATCGAGATCTGAAGCACCATGCACATATGGGCTTATCACCCGTCCACAACAATGGACGCCATTCCTGACGGCTGCGGACAAGCCTCGTCCTCTAGGGCGAGGCTTGCCCCGCAATGCTGATCAGATACCTGGTCGGGCTCAGTGTTATTGGGAGCCCACTTGTCTTTTGTTACTTCCCCTACCAAAGCGCAAACGGTTATAGTGGCTATGCTTGTTGGTCACTCAACAGGCTTCCTGTTTCAACACGCCGAGCTGCCCCCGAAAGGCATAAAGGCGCCGGTGTGCGATGATGTTGCTGAACGCATCGGTTTTGCCTTAGTAAGGAGAAGCATCATGAGTCTTAAAACCAAGCTGACAATCGTTGAGATCACTGGCGGAAGTTACGAAGATTACGTTGTTGTTCATGGTGTAGCATACCGCCTGCGCAATCAGGAAGACGCAGTAGCTGCAGAGCACCATCAGGTATTCTTTAACGGTGATATTTGGGTTAATACGAAAGACAGCGACAAGACCATTCGGCTTCGTCGCGGCGTTATTTACAATGAGCTCAAGCTTGACTTTGACCTTATGGCTTCAGAGGTATTTCGCGATACGAAACCCAAAGAGCTTGACGTGGATATCTCAGACTGGAATGACGGCGTGCAAACACTCGTTGATGGTTGTGGGAAGCCCATTCTCCAAACCACCGTTGACACAATGTTCAAGGTACTCCAGCAACTGGAGTTAAATAAACCAAATCGCGAACTTAAAAATGCTAGTGACTACTTCACACATTTGCATCAGGGCGCTACCAATGACCTGGTAGTACTTGTTGAAAACATTCAGTAATGCGTCAGGCAAATCTCACCTTGATCCTGCTGAATCACACGACACTGGGTGATTAGCAACCAGCGAACAAAACTCGCTTCGATGCAGCCATCAGGATCATGGGGACTGAAACAAAACGAAAAGAAAAAGGCGAATGGCACAGTCTCATAGCGCGGCAAACTCTGTCCCACGCAAGAATCCAGCACATGCTATATCCCGACGGGTATAGCAAGTTTTTTTGACAACAACTGTCGTTAAATCACTTCATCCAGGACCAAGCTGACATTTGTCATGTTTATGGTTGACGACATTTGACCGACTGACGACGGGCGCTTGAGAGGCACAGAGGCGTGTGATATAAAACATTTGTCGCGTAGATAAAGGTAGATAAAGAAAGACGCTTACGTCTGGTTATCCGCTTTATTTTACTCGGCAATCTTGCTTGTCCTGCCTCACCCTACCTTATCTCCCCAACACAAAAAAGGCTCGCTGAAGATGGATAGCACTACAGATAGCAAAAAGCATGCAAGTGTGCCCCTGGAAAACATCGATGAGACTTTAGACGCGAGGATTAAACGGACAAAAGCCCAACTTGAAGACTACGAAGATATTCTCAGCCGTTGCCACGACCCTGACCATAGAGCCGACCTGACGATAAAGATCGACTTGCAACGTGCGCGCCTGGATGCCTTACGTAATCAGAAGATTAATTCTGCCGAATATGTCGCGACGGCCAGCGAGGGTAACAAACATCATGAGTCAGACTGACAGCGACTTCAGAAACGCAATTGCCCTCGTTAAACTGTCTGTCCGTGAAAGTCTGGATGCCGCCTACACACTCGAAGATTGCGAGCGAATCACAAACAACCTGCTTGAATTGACGGGACTGGTGCATGCGCTCAATGATGAGTGCCTGTCCAGAAAGACGCACATTGAGTGGCGCATGCAGGAGGCCGCGAATAAATCGGAATCAGCGGACAGTGAAAACGAATAGGCTCTGCCTATTCGTTTGCCCTGCGCTCTTCAGGTAAAGGTTGGTGTCTCAATTTTGATCCAGCGAGGGAACATAGCCACGGTTTTCCCATGCATCCTGAAAAGCCCGGCGTGCCACCTCATCATCCGCGATCTTGATTCCGTATTTGTCTTCCAGAAGCATGGATACCGCCAGGGATCCGGTATGGTCCTTGTAATTCCCGCCAGTAAATTCCAATCGCGATATCGCTTTTTCGGTTAATGCGTGTACTTCCGCGTAGTGTTTGTCTTGATCCATGATGTTGACATCCTCTCCTGACGCCTATGGATGGGAGCTTTATTCGATCCATGTTGAGAATGCTCAACACCTCTCGCTATAGAGCCTGCATTGACAAGACTGTCTATAGGGGACCCCTTGACGAACCTGCTGTAGCCCAGCAAGTTAGCGTTATCAGCGTAACAAAGATTGCCGGAGAGATTAGCTGGGAAAAGAAGTAACCCGCTACGGGTTTCTCACTATCTGTCTCCAGTCAAGGCACGCACTTCTCGAATAACCTGCTAGATTAATTCCGACTCTGATTAATTATCCTTAAACAAGGAGCCATTTCATGGACGCGGTAGCAGGTTCGCCAGTCAAGCCAGCAGTCGTCGCCAACCCCGATTCGAGCGGCAAGTTGGCAGCGCATTTTTCGGGCAGATCATTAAACCCTGAAAACTCTGGGGCAACTGCGAGCACCCTGCAAGCATCCGGGAAAACCATACCAACTAAAGCCAGACCAACCCCTGTCATAACCGATCTGAACAGCAGAGAAGTCCAAGCTCAGTACATTCCATTTCGCTCCATCATAGATAGTACCGACCAAGAATACGTTGATCATCTGTTCGCCTTCGATCCGGAACTGGCGCAATCCCGATATGTGGTTTCAGAAAAGCTCGACGGCACCAACGTGACCATAATGATCGACCGCGACAGCATCCGCTATTTTTCCAGATCTCGACAATTCGATGCCGAGCGTCCCTTTTTCAATGCTCCGATGACCCTGAAAAAGTACAAGGAGGACTTCCAGAAGGTGCAGTCTGCTCTTAATAATCTGGGTTGTCAGTATGTTACCTTCAGAGGGGAATATTTTGGTCAAGGCGTTAACCGACGTATTGACTACGGCCAGGATCAGTATTACGCGCCATTTGGTGTCGAAAAAGACGGCGTAACTCAAACCCATCAGCAGTTTCAGACCTTCATGCAGGAGATGAACTTTTGCCGATTAAACCCGGTGCCAGTGCTGATTGCCGACGCATCGTTTGACGAGGCAAGGGCGTTCTGTCCTGAAGAGGTGACCACGCAAGCCTTTACACCAGACAAAGCAATACTTGGCCAAAATAAAAAAGCAAAAGCCACAGCCCGTTATGACTTCATTGAAGGCATTGTGATTCAGCCAGTGAACCACCTGATCAAAGACAGCAACAGCCCTTTTTTATTAAAAAAGCACGCTGTGAGCTATCGGGAAATCGAGAAAACCTCCACAGCACACCTTGGCAAGCAACGGCAACAGGATGAGGAATGCTCGGCCGCTGCCAGCGCAATCGACGAAAATCTGGTCAGGCATTCCTTTGTTGGCCTGCTTGACTACGTCAACCATAATCGCCTGATCAACGTCGTTTCCCATCTGGGCGAGCCTACCTCGGCCAAACAAATCGGGTTGTACGTCATGACCATCTTGCGAGACGCCAAGGCAGACTACTGCAAGCATCACGCTGACGTAGAGCTGGAAGACCGAATCCCCGAAAGCACTCACAAGCCAGTGCATGAGAAAGTCGTGAGATTATTCAGGGAGCGTTACCCAAGTCTCTTTCGCAAGCAAATCAAGATAAAACCGCCGACCAGCTGAGGCGCGGCGGATAACAAAACGATGCCCTATTCGCCAAACGACAAGTACTCCACCACTTCCAGGTCAAAACCAGACAGCGCGGTAAAACGAATGGGGGAGCTTAGCAGGCGCATTTTGCCCACGCCCAGATCACGCAAAATCTGCGAACCAGTGCCCGTAGTCTGGTACACCCTGGACATACCGTCGCCAGTATCCCGGTCGCTATTATCCGCAAAACGCTCCAGGGCCTGGGTCAAATCCTGATGAGTGCCAGAATCCAGCAGTACCACTACCCCAGTGCCCTCCTGCGCCACTTTGGCCAGTGCCTTATGCAAAGGCCAGCCCGGACGACCATTGTTGCGCGCGCCCAACAGATCGCGAAACGGCTCCATGGCGTGTACGCGCACTAATACTGGCACATCACGGGTAATATCCCCCATGCTCAGTGCCACATGAGTACAGTTGCCGATGTTGTCCTGGTACACGGTCAGGTCGAACTGGCCAAAATCAGTATCGATTTGTCGGCGCTCTACCCGTTCCACAGTTTTTTCATGGAGAATGCGGTAGTGGATCAAGCTGGCAATGGTGCCAATTTTCAGGCCGTGCCTTTCGGCGAATATTTCCAGATCAGGCCGACGGGCCATTGATCCATCGTCGTTCATTATCTCAATGATGGCAGCCGCCGGTGCTAATCCGGCCAACCGGGCCAGGTCGCAACCTGCTTCAGTGTGGCCAGCACGACTCAATACGCCTCCTGGCTGAGCGCGCAAGGGGAAGATATGACCTGGCTGGACAATATCGGTCGGAGACGACAGTGGGTCCACCGCTGTTAAAATGGTTCTGGCTCGGTCGTGGGCTGAAATGCCAGTGGTTACGCCTTCTGCTGCCTCGATAGAAATGGTAAATGGTGTGCTATAGCCGGAGAGATTGTCGGCAGCACTCACCATCTGGGGTAAGCCGAGGAAGTCACAACGCTCACCAGTGAGCGTCAAACACAATAACCCCCTCGCCTCCCGAGTCATGAAATTCACCATTTCCGGAGTGATTTTCTCCGCAGCAATGATTAAATCCCCTTCGTTTTCCCGATCTTCATCATCCATCAATATGACAGGCTTACCGAGGCGAATATCCTCTAGAAGTTCTTCGATGGAATTGAGCTGCATAACGTTCCTCTGATTGCCGGTACAGTTGACTCCGGACTTTAATCAGCTGGTGACCTTACTGACCAGTCAGTTTGTGGGCGTTTACGTACTCCGTTATACACAACACAACAGGCATCACCAGCGAAAAAGACAAGTCTGCCGCGTTGGTCGCCACGGAACCACGAGTGCGCCATTCTACCCATTTCATCTTGAGTTAGCAGCTGTTTTAGGTTGCCTGCGAGCCTGAGTGAACTTCTTTGGCGATTGGGGTTCAAAACACCATCCACGGATAAAAACTTATGGCAAGGAAAAGAAGGAAAAGAAAGAAGGAAAAGTAAGAAGGAAAAGAAAGTATGAATACCACTTCGTTGGGTGCTAATCAGGGCAGACTAATGGTGGATTGCACTGGCTGCCGCCACAGAAACAACGAGCGCTACGCTGGCACCAGGGAAAAACTGGTTATGACTGCCGCTTACATTGGAGCCGCCACTGGCGCCTGCCTTGAGGCCAGAAATGCTGACAACAGGTTCTTTCGTAGCGCCGGTGGCCTCTCATACAATTTCTGCGTAATGGGTATCACGGTAGGTGCCTGCGTGGGGGTACTGGGTGGTTTGGCAACCAGTAAGCTCTACGAATTGGCCGATGGGATATATACCCGTTTATTCAGCCGCAAATGCATCTGCCTGCCAACGGAATCGACCAGCAGAGAACAAAAACAGCCAGCAGCCCAGGGTGCCTCGTGTTACTGCGCGTCACAGACTTACCACGATGATTACTGGCACGAAGAACTGTCGTCAGACGCATTCAATTCTGATATGTCCGATTCTGACGCAGACAGGGATCAGGTTGTGCCCGACAAGAGCGGCATCGGTTTTATTGAGAATCGGGTCAATTTTCGCCGGAATTTTTTGCGAACGCTTTAGGGTTCAGCTGAGTGGCCGTGCAGTGATTTTCCAATCATCACCGATGGCCCGAATGTCTTTGATCATCAACTGGTGCTTTTCTGCCATGCTCTGCAGTGGCAGGTGGAATAGCGGTCTGGCCGCCGACCCCATAAGCACCGGTGCCATAAATACAATCAATTCATCCACCAGGTTTTCCGCCATCATGGCACCGGCAAGTTGGGCGCCGGTTTCCAGCAGCACTTCATTACACTGCCTGCGCCCAAGTTCTGCCAATACTGCACTCAGGCTCACTCGCTGCCCAGGTGTCTGCTCGACCACCAGTACCTCGGCCCCGACCTGTTCAAGCTGTGATTTTTTCCCGGTCTCATCCCCCTGCGCCGTGGTAACAATCAGGCACTTCCCGGGACCAGATATCACCTTGGCATTAACCGGCGTTTGCAGCTGTGAATCGAGCACAACACGCAGCGGTTGGCGAATTCCGGGCACACCTGGCTCACGTACGGTCAGCGATGAGTTATCCTTGAGAATCGAACCAACCCCAGTAACAATGGCGCAGCTTTGCGCCCTGAGTCGCTGCACTTCCGAGCGTGCTGGCGCCCCGGTAATCCACTGGGACTCGCCACTGGCCATAGCTGTGCGACCATCAAGGCTCATGGCCAGCTTGGCCCGTACCAAGGGAAAACCAGTGGCCATGCGCTTGAAAAAACCTTCATTCAGACTGCGCGCCTCCTCCTGTAAAACACCACAGGAGATGGCAATGTCAGCGGCGCGCAAAATCGCCAGACCATTCCCCGACACCGCTGGATTGTTATCCTCCATGGCCACTACAACCCGGGCAACGCCAGCCGCTTTCAGCGCTTCGGCGCAAGGTGGCGTCCGGCCAAAATGACTGCACGGCTCCAGCGTGACATAAGCTGTGCCACCTTTGGCCCGAGTGCCAGCCGCGCGCAAGGCATGTACCTCAGCGTGAGGTTCACCGGCCCGTTCATGCCAGCCCTCACCGACAATGGTGCCATTATTGACAATGACACACCCTACCCTTGGGTTGGGCATGGTGGTGTACCAACCCCGGCAAGCTAATTCAATTGCTCTGGCCATAAAGTGACAATCAGCAGCTTCAGGAGTCATTCGCATCTCAGTACTGGTAGCGGAGTAAAGAAGAGATAGTAGCCAACTTGCACAGTCCAGAAAACCTCTGGCATCACGACCGCCAGAGGGATGCGTATAACGCTTGACGCCCCGGTAAAAATACTCATATAAGTGGTAGAAAAAACAGGCATCGGGTAGCCGGTGCGCCAACAACGAGGTAACACCATGTCAGTGTCCACCGTTAACCGCGCAACATTCGATCAGGTTATGGTTCCCAACTACGCACCTCAGTCGATGGTGCCGGTGCGAGGCAAGGGGTCACGGGTATGGGATCAGGACGGCAAAGAGTACCTGGACTTTGCCGGTGGGATTGCTGTCAACGCCCTTGGGCATTGCCACCCGGCATTGGTGCAGGCTTTAAAGAAGCAGGGCGAGCAACTCTGGCATCTGAGCAATGTCTACACCAATGAACCGGCCCTTGAGTTGGCCCAGGAACTGATCCGGCATACCTTTGCCGAAAAAGTATTTTTCTGCAACTCCGGTGCTGAAGCCAATGAGGCGGCGTTCAAACTGGCTAGAAAATATGCTTACGATAACTTTGGTCCGGAAAAACACGAGATTATTGCTTTCCATCAGGCGTTCCACGGCCGCACATTGTTCACCGTTACCGTCGGTGGCCAACAGAAATACCGCGAAGGCTTTGAGCCCGTGCCTGCTGGCATCATCCATACCACTTACAATGATCTACCAGCCCTGGAAGCACTTATTTCCGAGCGCACCTGCGCGGTGGTGGTTGAGCCGATTCAGGGAGAAGGCGGTGTGATTCCAGCCAACGAACAATTTATGCAGGGCGTGCGTCGACTGTGTGATCAACACAATGCCTTGCTGGTGTACGATGAAGTGCAGTCCGGCATGGGCAGGACTGGTCAGCTGTTTGCCTATATGGGACTCGGCGTCACACCAGATATTGTTGCCAGTGCCAAAGCGCTCGGCGGCGGCTTTCCCATTGGCGCCATGCTGACCACCAGCAAAGTAGCCCAGAGCTTTGGCTTTGGCACCCACGGCACTACTTACGGCGGCAATCCCCTGGCCTGCACCGTGGCATTAGAAGTGCTCAGAATCATCAACGACCCGCAACTGCTGGCAAACGTCAGCACCAAACACGACCGCTTTCGTCGACACCTCGAAGCCATCAACCAGCGCCACGGTATTTTCCAGGACATACGGGGGAAAGGCCTGTTGATAGGCGCCGAGCTGATCGAGCAATACCACGGCCAGGGCAAAGCGTTTTTGGCCGCTGCTGCCGACGAAGGGCTGATGTTACTGGTCGCGGGACCAAATGTGTTGCGCTTTACTCCCTCACTGATCATTCCCGACCAAGACATTGATGAAGGTATGGCTCGTTTGGCAAGGGCAGTGACCAACGTGGTAAGCGCTGGCTGAACCCGCATACAAAAAATAAGAGATTTGTCGTATGGCCAATCATTGCCTGATACCGGAAATCGTGCCCTGGCTCGAACGCCTCAACGACCAGCACGACGATATGCTGGCCAGAACCATCGAACTGGCTGAGATTAATTCTGGCAGCCTTAATTACCAGGGCATCAACCAAGTGTTAGCGCAGTTGCAACAGCTGACTGCCCATTTAGCCGCTGACCAGGAGCGTATTGCCGTCGCTCCATGGACAGTAGTAAACGACAATGGTGATATGATTCAGCACCGACTCGGGGATGCCTTGCGTCTGCGCAAGCGTCCGCAAGCGCCTCTGCAAGTGTTTCTGTGCGGCCATATGGACACCGTATTTCCCATTGATAGTCCATTCCAGCAGGTTTGCTGGCTTGATGATGACACCATCAGTGGCCCCGGCGTTACCGACCTCAAAGGCGGGATTCTGGTGATGCTCAAGGCAATAGAAGTACTTGAGCAAAGCCCTTGGGCCGATCAGATTGGCTGGGAAATTCTCTTTAATCCTGATGAAGAAATAGGTTCCCCTGGTTCAGCTTCACTGATTGCCGAATCTGCCCAACGAGTTCACTTTGGCATGATTTTTGAGCCCTGCTTTCCCGATGGCAACCTGGCCGGCCAACGCAAAGGCAGTGGCAACTTCACCGTGGTCAGCCATGGCAAGGCAGCCCACGCTGGACGCGAGCACCACCTTGGTCGCAATGCCATCCGGGCACTGTGCGATTTTGTCGCGGCAATGGATGATCTTAACGGTCAGCGTCCCGGCATTACCTTTAACCCCGGCTATATCCATGGTGGCGGCCCTACCAACATCGTGCCCGAACGCTGTGTGCATAAGTTCAATGTTCGTCTTGAACATCCGGATGACCAGCCGTGGTGCCTGACGCAGCTGAACAACATTATTGCCACCATTAATAATCAGCGCGCTGGCATCCGGCTGGAGCTGCATGGTGGCTTTACCCGTCAGCCCAAGGTGCTCAGCCCAGCCAACCAACAACTGTTGTCCATGGCCAGCAACATCGGCCATGCGCTAGGGCTGCCCCTGGAGGTCAAGCCTACCGGCGGCTGTTGTGATGGCAATAACCTAGCTTCAGCCGGTATTCCCAATATCGATACCCTGGGCGTGCAAGGGGGTGCCATCCACAGTGAGCAGGAGTACTTAAACGTCAGAAGTCTTGTACCACGGGCAAAACTGAGTGCGGCTATATTATTGACTTTTGCCCACGCCAGTGCCCACGGCGAGCGCTTTGACTGGCTACATGGAGAATCTTGATGAAACTGACCATACAACAACTGTTGGATGCCATGTGGCAAGATTACCTGGCACTGACGCCAGATGCTAAACCGATCTACCAACTGTTCGCCGGGCAAAACCAGGGCACAGTAGTCAATGATCATATTGCCTTACGCACCTTTGATCTGGACAAAGTTGCCCTGGAAAAAATAGCCAGACCATTTCTCGCAGCCGGCTATCAAGGCATTGATGACTACCAGTTTCCAACCAAAAAACTCTATGCCCGTTACTTTCAACATCCGGACGAGACACTACCAAAAGTGTTTATCAGCGAACTGAAAGTGGCGGAATTACCCGACAACTGTCAGAAAATTATCCACAACCTTATGGCGCAGGTGCCTGAGAGCCTGGTTGACCAGCAGACCTTCTGCTATTCCGGCAGGCCCTGGCAAATCAGCATCGATCAGTACCAGACCCTGGTCGCACAGAGCGAATATGCCGCCTGGGTAGCTGCCCACGGCTTTCGCCCTAACCACTTTACCGTCTCCATTAACCATTTACGCTCCCACCAGGATATCCACACCCTGAACCAACTGCTGCTGGATAATGGCTATACGCTCAACCGCAGCGGCGGCCTGGTAAAAGGCTCACCGACAGTACTGCTGGAGCAGTCTGCCACTGTGGCCCGGGAGGTCGAAGTGAGTTTTGCCGATGGAGTGTTAACGATTCCCGGCTGTTACTACGAATTCGCCTTGCGTTACCCCATGACCAACGGCCAGCTCTATCAGGGTTTTGTTGCCGCGTCAGCGGATAAGATTTTTGAAAGTACTGACACAAGTCAGCCGGCACCGAAAGCCTGATCTTTTTGCGATAAGTTGGCAAAAACAGGTATCAGAATGCTCCTTATCGCAGCCCTGACAAACCGGTTGATATTCACCTTCTCGCTGCGTCGCACAAGCTGTGCGTCTCGGATCAACTCGATGACATAGCCCCTGACGCATCAACAGCGGATATTGACAGTCTTGGAAAAAGGTACATAATGAAACCGTTTTTATAGCTTGTATGGCATAGATGGCGTAAACCTTGAACTCAGCAAATCGTTAACTACAAGTACCGCTGTGCCGTCCGGCTGATCGGTTTCCAACGGTTTTCAGACCATCGTTTTGGCTGTTCATGTTGGAGCGTAAACTGTTTTTGATTCTTCAGGAACCGGTTGATTTGATATCGGGGAGAGGTTGTCAGTTGGCCTTGGCCGCAGTATACTGACGGGCACTTTGATGCGGGGTGGAGCAGCCTGGTAGCTCGTCGGGCTCATAACCCGAAGGTCGTTGGTTCGAATCCAGCCCCCGCTACCAAACACCTTGAAACCCCCACAGCGGGGTTTTTTGTTAGGTGGCGAGTAATTGATGTGCCGTGGTCGTTTAGTCCAGGGTACAAACACACGGGGCTTTAATAGCCCTTTTTTTGTTTTCACGGTGTTTTTCACAGGTATTCAGTCGTGGCAGGTAAGCAGTCGCAGCTGGAGGCACTTATCGAGCCGATTGTTGAATCGCTTGATTACCGCCTCTGGGGTATTGAGTTTCTTTCCCGCGGGCGAAATTCGCTGCTGCGGGTCTATATCGACATCGACTCAGAAGATGGCGTCACCCTTGAAGACTGCGAGAAAGTCAGTCGTCAGATCAGTGCGGTCATGGACGTAGAGGATCCGATCGCCGGGGAGTACACCCTTGAGGTGTCATCACCGGGGTTGGACAGGCCGCTGTTCCGGCTTGAGCAGTACGAGATTATGGCTGGCCATACAGCCAATGTCCGACTGCGAGTGCCTTTCGAAGGGCGCCGGAAGTACCGGGGCATCATCAAGGGAGTTGAAGATCAGGATGTCGTTATAGAGGCCGATGGCCACGAGCTTCTGTTGCCCATCGAGAGCATCGAAAAGGCACAGGTGATACCACAGTTCGACTGAATTACGTTCTGGTCGGGCGGTTATACCGGTTTGGCGGCCAGGGATGTGTTGGCATAGGCATGGACTGGTTCAGCATAGGCGAGGCAGAGCATGAGTAAAGAGATTCTGTTGGTCGTAGAGTCCGTATCCAATGAGAAGGGAGTACCGCCCGGAGTTATCTTTGAGGCGTTGGAAACCGCTCTGGCGACAGCGACCAAAAAGCGGTACGAAACCGAAGTGGATATCCGGGTAGCGATCAACCGGTCGAACGGGGAGTACGATACCTTCCGTCGTTGGACCGTGGTCAAAGACGAGGATTTTGAATTTCCCGGCATGCATCTGACTCTGGATGAAGGCAAGGAACAGGACGAATCACTGGAGATTGGCGACGTCTGGGAAGAACCCATCGAGTCAGAGGCATTCGGGCGTATTGCTGCCCAGACTGCCAAGCAGGTCATCGTGCAAAAAGTGCGCGAAGCCGAGCGCCTGCAGATGGTCGACCAGTACCGGGACAAAATGGGCAGCCTGATCTCCGGTACGGTGAAAAAGACCACCCGGGACAGTGTCATTGTTGACCTGGGCAACAATGCCGAGGCAGTGTTGAAAAAAGACCAGACGCTGCCACGGGAAAATTTCCGCATGGGTGCCCATGTACGCGCCCTGCTGTACGAAGTGGCCACTGAAGGCCGTGGCCCACAACTGATGCTATCGCGCACCGCGCCAGCCATGTTGGTGGAGTTGTTCCGCATTGAAGTGCCGGAGATTTCCGAAGAAGTTATCGAGATCAAAGGCGCGGCCCGTGACCCCGGCTCACGCGCCAAGATTTCTGTGAAGACCAACGACGGCCGTATTGACCCGGTGGGTGCCTGCGTCGGTATGCGCGGTGCACGGGTACAGGCGGTATCCGGCGAGCTGGGCAATGAGCGGGTTGATATTGTGCTTTACGACGACAACCCAGTGCAGTACGTCATCAACGCCATGCAGCCGGCCGAAGTGGCCTCCATCGTGGTGGATGAAGACAAAGGCACCATGGATATTGCTGTCAGCGAAGACAACCTGGCCCAGGCCATTGGCCGTGGTGGTCAGAACGTTCGCCTGGCCAGTGAACTGACCGGCTGGACGCTGAATGTCATGACTGAGCAGGACGCGGTCGCCAAACAGGAACAGGAAGCCGGTCGGGTGGTCCAGACCTTCCGCGACCGGCTCGGCGTGGACGACGAATTGGCCGAATTGCTGGTAGCCGAAGGCTTCAGCTCCATGGAAGAGATCGCTTACGTTCCGTTGGAAGAGATGTTGGCCATTGAAGGCTTTGATGAAGATATTGTTGAACAGTTACGCTCAAGGGCCAAGGACCAGTTACTGACGCAGGCCATTGCCCAGGAAGAGAAGCTCGATGGAACCCAGCCTGCTGATGACCTTCTGAACATGGAAGGCATGGATCAGCATCTGGCCTATGAGCTGGCCAGTCGCGGTGTGATTACGATGGAAGATCTGGCTGAGCAGTCGATCGACGACCTTCTGGACATTGAAGGCATGAACGAAGATCGCGCTGGTGAGCTGATCATGACGGCGCGAAAACCGTGGTTTGAAGAAGCGGGTAACTGAGCGGGCCACTGAGAGGAGAAGTGTGAATGGCAGATGTAACCGTAGAGCAACTCGCAGCAGTGGTCGGCGCTCCAGTGGAGCGGTTGTTGCAGCAGATGAAAGACGCTGGTCTGACGAAAAGCAGCGCCAAAGAGTCTGTGTCCGATGCCGAAAAACAGCAACTGCTGGCCCACCTGAAGCGCGCTCATGGTGATGCCGGTACCGGTTCTGAACCGACCCGGATTACGCTCAAGCGCAAAACCGTCAGCCGCATGAAAGTTGCCGGCGGCAGTTCGGGCAAAAACAAAGTCGTTAACGTTGAAGTGCGCAAAAAACGCACCTACGTCAAGCGCGAAACCACTGAAGAAACCCCGGCAGCGGCAGAGAATACCGCTGCCCGCGCGGAGAAAAAACCCGAAGAGCGCGGCCAGCGTCGCGACGAGCGGAGTCCGCGCAAAGACGACCGCGGTCCGCGTCGTGATGAACGTGGCCAGAAAGAAGAGCGCGGTGCACGCAGCGATGAGCGCGGCAACCGCAGCGGTGAGCGCAGTAACGACCGTGGCAACCGTTCCGGTGAGCGTACCCCACGGCCAGCGGCCCCGGTGGTTGAGCCATCTTACGGCGATGCACCACCGCCGCCAGCGGACGATCGCAAGTCGCGCAACAAGCGCGGTGCCAAAGGTAAAGACCGGCGCAGTGACAGTGACGAGCTGCCCCGCCGTAGTCGCGGCCGTGGCGGTGAGCGCGAACGCGACGACCGTCGTGGAGGCAGCCGCAAGTTTGCGCGCACCATGGCACCGGACTCCATGGCCCATGGCTTTACCAAGCCAACGGCACCTGTCGTTCGTGAAGTCTCCATTCCAGAGACCATCACTGTGGCAGAGTTGGCCAATAAAATGGCCGTCAAGGCTGCTGATGTGATCAAGGCCATGTTCAAAATGGGCTCCATGGTCACCATCAACCAGGTCATCGATCAGGATACTGCCAGTATCGTGGTTGAGGAGATGGGGCACAAATACAAGCTAACCAAAGCCGATGCCATTGAAGACACCCTGGTGGACGATCAGCTTGAAGATGTCGTCTATGAGGCTAAGCCCCGGGCACCCGTCGTTACGGTAATGGGTCACGTTGACCACGGTAAGACGTCGCTACTGGACTACATTCGCAAGAGCCGCGTGCAAGCCGGTGAAGCCGGTGGTATTACTCAGCACATTGGTGCTTACCATGTGGAAACCGACCGTGGTATGGTCTCCTTTCTGGATACGCCCGGACACGCGGCCTTTACTGCCATGCGTGCCCGTGGTGCCAAGGCGACGGACATCGTTATCCTGGTGGTGGCGGCCGACGACGGCGTAATGCCACAGACCGAAGAAGCGGTTCAGCATGCCAAGGCAGCTGGCGTACCCATCGTGGTGGCAGTCAACAAGATGGATAAGCCCGAAGCGGATCCGGATCGCGTCAAGAATGAACTCTCTGCCCGTGACGTTATTCCTGAGGAATGGGGTGGCGACACCCAGTTCATCCCAGTCTCAGCACTGACCGGTCAGGGTGTGGAAGAGCTGCTGGAAGCGGTGATCCTGCAAGCTGAAGTACTGGAGCTGACTGCGCCCGACGAAGGGCCAGCCCGTGGCGTGGTGGTGGAATCCCGGCTGGACAAGGGCCGTGGTCCGGTAGCCACCGTGCTGGTACAGGCTGGTCGACTCAAGCAGGGTGACAATATTCTGGTTGGTCAACAGTATGGCCGTGTGCGTGCCATGCTGGACGAAGACGGCCAGCCCATCAAGGAAGCCGGTCCATCCATTCCGGTGGAAATTCTCGGTCTGGACGGTACGCCGGATGCCGGTGACGAAATGCTGGTGGTGCGTGACGAACGTAAGGCCCGGGAAATCGCCCTGTTCCGTCAAGGCAAGTTCCGCGAGGTAAAACTGGCTCGTCAACAGGCGTCCAAGCTGGAAAACATGTTCTCCCGAATGGGCACTGAAGAGAAGAAGACCCTCAACATCGTGCTCAAGGCGGATGTTCGTGGTTCCCTTGAGGCCCTGACGGCATCTTTGGAAGAACAGGGTAACGACGAAGTCGAAGTGAAGGTCATTTCCGGCGGTGTGGGCGGTATTACCGAAACCGACGCCAACCTGGCCCTGGCTTCTGATGCCGTTATCATTGGCTTTAACGTTCGTGCCGATGCCACAGCCCGTAAAGTCATTGAGACGGAAGAGCTTGATCTGCGTTACTACAGCGTTATTTACGACATCATCGACGATGTGAAAAAAGCGCTTACTGGCATGCTGGGCTCCGACACTCGCGAACAGATCGTTGGTGTGGCCGAAGTGCGCGAAGTATTCCGCTCACCGAAGTTCGGTGCTGTGGCCGGCTGTATGGTTATTGAAGGTACTGTGTACCGCAACGACCGCATTCGTGTCTTGCGCGACAACGTGGTGATCTACGAGGGCGAGCTGGAATCCCTGCGCCGCTACAAGGATGACGTGAACGAAGTTCGTAACGGTATGGAATGTGGCATCGCCGTCAAGAGTTACAACGACGTCAAGCCTGGCGATAAGATTGAGGTTTACAAGACCATCGAAGTCCAGCGTACGCTATAAGTCTTCCGGTCTTTCGCAACCAATCCCAAGCCCGCGTCCTGCGGGCTTTCTGATATGAGCGCATCAAATGGCTAAAGAGTACAGTCGTACCCAGCGGGTTGCTGATCAGGTTCAAAAAGAACTGGCTCAGCTAATCCAGCTGGAGATGAAAGATCCGCGCCTTGGCATGGTCACGGTCAGTGCGGTGAAAGTTAGTCGGGATATGTCGTTTGCTGATGTCTACGTCTCATTCCTGGGCGTGGATGATCAGGAGAACATTGACCAGTCAGTACAGGTTCTGAACCAGGCAGCGGGCTTTTTACGCTCCCAGCTGGCCCGAGCCATCAAGCTGCGTTTTACCCCACAGCTGCGCTTCTTTTATGACAACAGTCTGCGTCGGGGCGCCTATCTCTCATCGCTGATCGATGAAGCCATCGCCAAAGATGCCCAAACGGGCAGTGACGAAGATTCCGGAGAGTAAACCATGGCCAGAAGAGGTCGGCGTGTTAACCGTGGTCGTCCGGTAGACGGCATCATTGTCGTGGACAAAGTGTACGGCGCTTCTTCCAACGAAGTGCTGCAACGGGTAAAGCGTCTTTATAATGCCGCCAAAGCCGGTCACACCGGCAGCCTTGATCCCCTGGCAACCGGCGTATTGCCCATCTGCCTGGGCGAGGCCACCAAGTTTTCCCAGTATTTGCTGGACTCGGACAAATCCTACCGCACCACTATGAAAATGGGCGTGCGTACTACTACTGGTGACCGTGAGGGCGAAGTAGTGGAAGAGCGCCCGGTGACGGTTACCCGTGCCGATGTGGAAGGCGTGCTGGCCCGTTTTCGCGGAGATATACAACAAGTGCCTAGTATGTATTCAGCCCTCAAACATAACGGACGGCCGTTGTATGAATATGCCCGCGAAGGCATTGAAGTGGAGCGCGCTCCTCGCACCATCACCATTCACCGACTGGAGCTGCTGGATTTCAGCGGCGATGAATGTGTGTTCGAGGTGGATTGCACCAAAGGCACTTACATTCGCACCCTGATAGAAGACATTGGCGAAGCCCTTGGCTGCCTTGGCCATGTATCGGAACTCAAACGTCTGAAGGCAGGCCCTTACACTGAGCATCAGGCGTATTCGCTGGACGAGCTGGCGCGGCTGCGCGACGATGCCCGTGACGCGGCCCTGGACCCACAGCAGCAGGCGGAATTTGCCGAGCTGTCCACCCTGATGCAAGAATCCGGTCGGGAGCAGTTGAATGCGGAGCAAACCGAGCGCTTTAAGCGTCTGTCCCGCCAGCGTCACCGGGCCGGTGATCTGGTCATTGATGGGCTGCTGCTGCCACAAGACAGCGCAGTCAGTGACTGGCCACAGGTGAAGCTGGGCGAAACCAGCAGTTACTTCATTTCCCAGGGTAATCCGGTACAAGTCCCCCAGGCGCCAACCAGCGGCAATGTGCGTATTTATGGTATTGCCGAAGGCAGTGAAGGGCTGAGCTTCCTTGGCATTGGTGAAATTACCGATGACGGCCTGGTGGCACCGAAACGCCTGGTCAAAGGCTGAGCCAGACACGCCGACAGCGACACAGTTTTTTTGGACGCCTTCTCAACATGGTGATAGAATGCCTCGCCATGTTGCAATGGCTGGCTGTAAATATGCACGGTCACGCCGGTTTTTCTGTATTGCATATTATCCGGAGATTTAACAATGGCTTTGACTGCTCAAAAGAAAGCTGAAATCCTTGAAAAGTTTGCACGCGCTGCGGGCGATACCGGTTCTCCTGAAGTTCAGGTTGCCCTGCTGACAGCAAACATTGAAGGCCTGCAAGGGCACTTCAAGGCGAATCACAAAGACCACCATTCTCGTCGTGGCCTGATTCGTATGGTAAACCAGCGTCGCAAGCTGCTGGACTACCTCAAGCGTAAGGATGTTGAGCGTTACCGTGCGCTGATTCAGAGTCTCGGTCTGCGTCGCTGATCGGCACATAACGGCTGGTGGTGCTGTGCATCACCAGCCGCAGTCAAGGCACCGCGAGCTGCAATATCTGTGGCTGGCGGTGTTTTGCTATTTGCAAGTTGAAATTTCCTGCTGCCCGCCAGCGCGGTTACCCCGCTTTGGCAAATAAGGGAAAAGGTAAGCACGAAGATATCACTGAACACCGTTCATACTGAGTCCGTCGAAGGAAAGTGTTGTCGCACGTCGGCGCTTTGACCGGCTCAGGGCAAACGGCAGACACGAATCGGCTTACCGCTTCCCTGAGACCAGCATCGCCTAGACCTGCACCGTCTGCATAGGGTGCAATTCAGAGTCCTTGGCTACCGAGGTTTCTTGATTGCATCCATCTCTGTGACCGTTTGGATGCAGGCTGGGCAGTATCGATTAGTCATAAAGGAAAATAACGTGAGTATTGCTCCAAAAGCCTCTACTAAAACGTTCCAGTTCGGTGAACATACCGTAACGCTGGAAACTGGTCGTATCGCTCGTCAGGCCACTGGTGCCGTTCTGGCCACCATGGGTGACCTGCAAGTGTTGGCCACCGTCGTTGGTGCCACCAGTGCCCGCGATGGTCAGGACTTCTTCCCGCTGTCCGTGCACTACCAGGAAAAAGTGTACGCTGCCGGTAAAATTCCTGGCGGATTTTTGAAGCGTGAAGGCAAGGCCAGCGAAAAAGAGACGCTGACTTCACGCCTGATTGACCGCCCTATTCGCCCATTGTTCCCTAAAGGCTTCATGAATGAAGTGCAGGTGATCGTCACTGTGGTCTCAGTGGACAAAAAGCACGATCCAGACATTCTCGGCATGATCGCCACATCTGCCGCGCTGGCCATCTCTGGTATTCCCTTTGGCGGCCCAGTGGGTGCAGCCCGTGTTGGCTTTACTGAAGATGACGGTTATATCCTTAACCCGTCGTTTGAACAGCTGAAAAACTCCGAGCTGGACATGGTCGTAGCCGGTACCAGCGACGCCGTACTGATGGTGGAATCCGAAGCCCAAGAGCTGACCGAAGATGAAATGCTCGGCGCTGTGCTGTTTGCTCAACAAGAGTACCAGTGTGTGATCGAAGCGATCCGCGAGTTTGCCGCCGAAGTGGGCAAACCAACCTGGGACTGGCAGCCAGAGCCTGAGAAAACTGCGGTCAAAGAAGCAGTTGCCGCCGCCTTTGAACAGAAGATTCGCGACGCCTACCAGATCATCATCAAGCAAGAGCGCAGCAACACGCTGGCCGCCCTGCGCGCTGAGGCCGTAGAAACATTAGCCGGCGAAGACAAGTTCACTGCCGACGACGTGCTGACTTACTTCAATAAGCTGGAAAAGTCAGTGGTTCGTGGCAACATCATCAGTGGCCAACCACGGATCGACGGTCGCGACGCCAAGACCGTGCGCCCAATCACTGTTGAAGTTGGCATGCTGAAAAAGACTCACGGCTCTGCCCTGTTCACCCGTGGTGAAACCCAGGCCATCGTGACCACTACCCTCGGGACCGCTCGTGACGCGCAGTTTATTGATGCGCTGGAAGGCGAAAGCCGCGATGCCTTTATGTTGCACTACAACTTCCCGCCCTACTCTGTCGGTGAGTGTGGGCGTATGGGTCCTCCAGGGCGTCGTGAAATCGGCCATGGTCGTTTAGCTCGTCGTGGTATTCAGGCCGTTCTGCCTAATGAAGAAGAATTCCCGTACACCGTGCGTGTGGTTTCTGAAATCACCGAATCTAACGGTTCCAGCTCCATGGCGTCTGTCTGCGGTTCTTCCCTGGCACTGATGGACGCGGGCGTTCCCCTGAAGGCACCAGTTGCGGGTATCGCTATGGGCCTGGTCAAAGAGGGCGAGCAGTTTGCTGTACTGACCGATATCCTGGGCGACGAAGATCACCTGGGCGACATGGACTTTAAAGTGGCCGGTACTGCGCACGGTGTTACTGCCTTGCAGATGGATATCAAAATCGCCGGCATTACCGAAGAGATTATGGATATCGCGCTGGACCAGGCACTGCACGCCCGTTTGCACATTCTGTCTGAAATGAACAAGGTCATTGCCCGTTCGCGCAACGAATTGTCGCCTAATGCGCCGATGACTATGACTCTGAAAATCGATCAGGATAAGATTCGTGACGTTATCGGCAAGGGCGGCGCGACTATCCGTTCTATCTGCGAAGATACCGGCGCGTCTGTTGATATTGCTGACGATGGCACAGTTAAAATCTACGGCGATACCCGTGAGGCTTGTCAGGCCGCTTACGATCGCGTGTACGGCGTCACCGCAGAGGCTGAGATTGGCAAAATCTACACCGGCACCGTAACCCGCATTGTTGAGTTCGGCGCGTTTGTTAACATTCTGCCCGGACAGGACGGCTTGGTGCACATCTCCCAGATCGCCGATCACCGCGTGGAAAACGTGGGTGATTACCTGCAGATGGGCCAGAAGCTGGATGTTGTGGTTATGGACCTGGACAGCCGTGGCCGTATCAAGCTGAGTATTAAGGAAGTGGCTCGCATCCGTGAACAGCAAGTGGCACATGGTGAGTAAAATAGTTTTTTGCTGAAGACCTAAACACTCCAAAAAAAAGCGCCTTATGGCGCTTTTTTATTTGTCTTTGTTGCTCATCCAGTGAGCGAAAAATAGGAAACGAGATGAAAAATAGAAGATGAAGAATAGGAAAAAAGAATAAAAATAGGACACCCATAATAAAAATAGGACACCCATAAATTTGATGAAAAATAGGATAGGAAAAATAGGACGCCCATAAATTTAGCCGAGAAAAGTAGCTGTCCTTTTTTTCTCCTGAATTAGAAAATGCAGGGTACAAATTACGCAGCAAAATCGGATAAGCATAAAAAATAGGAAGAATAAAAAATAGAACACCTATAAATTTGTCTGAGAAAAGTGACTGTCCTTTTTTTCCAGAAAAGTGACTGTCCTTTTTTTCCTTTTTTCCTCTGCTCTTTTTTTCCTCATTTTTTCTAATCATTTTCTTGATGAAACTTTACCCAAAATTGGTGCTTCCTCGGGCGACTGGAACAATGATAATTTTCAGATATTAAATCCTGCATCTTGAATTCGCTTAGGTATAACACCAAATGACTCAAGCAATCAACAAGACGTCTTCTGTCGTCAAAAAAACCGCCTGGACAAAACGCGATACTGAATGGATGCTCACCTTATTCGGCACGGCAATCGGTGTCGGCGTTCTCTTTTTACCCATTAATGCGGGACTTGGTGGTATCTGGCCACTGATTCTAATCACCATTCTCATTGGTCCTATGACTTTTCTGGCACACCGTGGGCTGAATCGTCTATGCCTGTCATCTGAAAATCCGGACGCCGACATCACTGAAACCGTTACCGAGCACTTTGGTCAGAAAGCAGGCAGCCTGATCACCTTCGGTTATTTCGCTTCTATTTATCCGATTCTGCTGATTTATGGCATCGGCATTACCAATACCGTCAGCTCACTGATGGTAAACCAACTAGGTATGGAACAACCAAACCGAGCTGTCCTCAGTTTTGTTCTGGTGGTCGCCATGGTCAGCGTTATGATTGCTGGTCAAAACATCGTACTGAAAGTAACCAATGCCACTGTCTACCCGTTAATTGCTGTATTGTTGGGCGCTTCGCTCTATCTGATCCCACAGTGGAACACGGCTCAGTTTGAAGCGTCTGTTTCTGTCGGTGATTTCCTGAAAACCGTCTTTTTAACCATTCCGGTACTGGTATTGGCCTTTAGTCACTCACCAGCAATCTCCTCGTTCGCCAGCGCCTATCGCAAAGAGTTGGGTGATAATGCGGAACCTCAAACCAGCAAAACCCTGATGCGCACCACCATGATGTTGGTTGGTTTCACCATGTTCTTTGTCTACAGCTGTGTACTGACGTTGTCGCCTGCTGAACTGCTGGCGGCCAAAGCAGCTAACCTGCCTATTCTGTCCATCTTTGCTGAGCGTACTGACAATCAAATTTTTGCGTGGCTGGCACAATTGGTTGCCATCGTTGCTATTTCCTCTTCTTTCTTTGGTCACTACATGGGCACCCGCGAAGGCTTGCAAGGTTTGATCGTCAATCGTGCCAAAGCTACCGGCAAGCCAGTGAATCTGCAAGCTGTGGACAAGGGCATTATTGTCTTCATCACACTGACTGTCTGGGCTGTTGCCTACGCCAACCTCAGCGTTATGGGCATGATTGAATCCCTGGTGGCGCCGATCCTCGCAGTTATCTTGTTTCTTCTGCCAGTCTACGCCACTCACACCGTACCCTCCATGTACCAGTACCGCAGCAAAGCTGACATCTTCACTGTCGTGATGGGTCTGATCGCCATTACCGGCTTTATCACTTCTCAGCTGATCTGATGGAGCAACGCGTAAGAAAAAATAGGAGAAAATAGGATAGGAGAAAATAGGATAGGAGAAAATAGGAGAGAAAATAGGACACCCATAAATTGGAGAAAATAGGACACCCATAAATTCGACCGAGAAAAGTGGCTGTCCTTTTTTCATTTTTTTCGGTCTCGGTATTTTTTCATTAAAAAAGTAGCTGTCCTTTTTTCGTTTTTCTTTTCGTCTTTTCGTCTTTTCGTCTTTTCGTCTCAAAAAAAGGGAACTTATAAGAAAATTAAGACTCAAATCGAATTAAGGTAAAGGAGAACTGTATGTTTCCACAATTAACGGCTAACTCAACGTTAATGTCATGCACAAGACAAAATCAAGAAATAAAATCGGAAAATAACACGCAAACAAAATTCATCGCTCTTCCTATTGAAATCGTACAGATTATTGCTTCCAAATTACCTCTACCCGATGTTTTACGATTAAAACAGTTGTGCAGATATGCGAATAATTGCATAGACAATTACACCATTAAAAAAGCAGCAAAACGCTACTCAATTGAATTTAAAAACATAAAAGAAGCAGAAAGAGAAAAAACAAGGGAATTCTTTGATACGGATATGCGAACATATCATATTTGTAGTAATGGAAAATTAGCCAACGAAAAAAAAACGATTCCTGAGATTAAGGAAATCTTAGGCGTTTTTGCTATAACTCATCTTTCTTATTACAGGTATAGCCTGATTAGCTATGAGAGCTCCGGACTCAACGATACTCTTTCAATCCATTTTGGCACACTTGAAAATGGCCAGTTTTTTATGTTGGCAATAAACCCGCAACTTTGTTCAAGATTTATCAAATATTCAGACCCTCCCATACTTTCCTACGCTGGGGACACCAATCCCCCACCATGCCCTAATGAAAACAATCATGCAATGTATTGCGGAAAGTCTTATGAAGAAGCATTAAAAGCTTTTGAATTGGCCTGTAAAGGCACCAGGGCAGCAATGTGCATCAGGGATGCGCTGGGCGTTCAAAAAAAGTACTATTAAAGGGTCTGACCTCAACATTGCTGAAGAAAAATAGGGAAAATAGCGGGGAAAATAGGACATCCATAAATTCTGAGAAAAGAGGCCGTCCTTTTTTCTTTGGTCTTTATTTCATTGTTTTTTTCATTCCTTTTGCAGAGTCTAACGAACTGGCTCGCCATGACCTCACTTGGAGAACTTGACCATTTACGAAAAAAAATAGGACACCCATAAATTCGCTCGAGAAAAGTGGATGTCCTTTTTTCCTGCTTCCTTTTTCCTCCGGCTCCTGGTAGTACGCTTTCAGGTGTTGAGAAAACTCCTTCCACATTTGCAGTTGAAGACCTGAATATCAACGGCATGGTCAGGAACCGAAAACTGGCAAGAGCAATACAGGATGCTGGTTGGGGTATGTTTCTAACGGCACTTGACTACAAGTGCCGCTGGAATGGCAAAAATCTGATTCGTATAGGAAGATTCCAGCCAAGCTCAAAACTGTGTAATTGCTGTGGCTACAAAATGGATTCCATGTCGTTATCAATCCGTGAATGGGAATGTCCAGGTTGCCATATGGTGAACGACAGGGACGTGAACGCCGCCCGGAATATAAGAGATATGGGTTTAGCTGATTCGGTGGGGCACAGCGATTGCATAAAGAGTTCCCCTGTAGATTACCCTGTCAGTGCAGGTTCTACAGCGAAAGGTGTTGAGTGTTCTCAGCATGGGTCGCAAGAAGCCCCCACTATAGCCGCCTAGCGGCTTAGTGGAGGGAGTATGTCACCGGCGGTTGGCCTTCATCAGACAGGCATAAACGGAGACCGAAATAACGATAATCAGGCCGTACACCATGCGTGTCCAAAACCCGGAAAGTCCAACAGCAATGATACCGGATTCGATCATGCCGATGACAATAGCACCGATCAATGTTCCAAACAGCGTACCCGTGCCACCAAACACTGAGGTGCCGCCAATAAAAATCGAAGCAAACACCAACAATAGGTAACCTTCCCCTTGAGTTGGCCACCAGTTCGCCATCTCCAGGCAGACCATAACACCAACCAAAGCACTGGTTAGCCCCATCATGGCAAACAGCAGAACGCGGATTTTACCCGTGGCAATCCCCATCATTTTGGCGGTGTTTAAATCATCTCCAATAAAGCGAACATTGTCGCCGAAGCTGTGGCGCTGCAACATTAACCAGGCGACAACAGCTAACACAACACACCAGATCGCCTGCATCGGCAGCCAGCCAAACAGACGACCAACCAGCAGCTCATGCAGCCAAGCGGAACGAACCTCCACCAAGCTGATAGCCAGACCACTAGCAAGCACTGTCGTCAATCCATACCAGAAGAACTGGGTGCCGATAGTGGCAATAATGGAAGGTACGCCAAAACCGACCACCAGCAGACCATTCATCAGCCCTGCCAGACTACCACCGAGCATGGCCGCAACGAGTGCGGCAAGACTGCTACCGGTAACAGTGAAAACTGTAGCGAAAATATAGCCAGAAAAAGCCATAATAGCGGGAAAAGACATATCCATCTCTTGCGCCACTATCAGGAATGTCAGCGCCAGTGCCAGTATGGCCGGAAACGGAATACTGGTCATAAAAGAGATGTAGATACGCAAAGAGCCAAACGTGGCCGGGCTTAACAGCCAAAAGGTCGCCCATAATACGAAGAGCAAAGTCAATGTTCCCAATTGGAAACGGTACTGACGCAACTGCGCCAAAAGCGGGCTCAGGCTCGTATTCAACAAGCGTGTATTCAACAAGAGCGTAGTCATAACGGCCCTCCATTGGCTCGACCGGTCTCTGCATGGGCAGTCTGTGTACGGGCGATATTAATTAGTGTGGTAGATAGTTGTTCCAAACTTATTTCGCTGCGATCATGCTCGGCTACAATCCGACCTCGATCAACAAAGACAAATCGATCCGCTACGTCATATACATGCGCCATGTTATGACAGATCAGAATGCAGGAACGGCCACTCTCCTTGATATGGCGGATAAAGCTCAAAACTTTTCCTACTTCGTGCAGAGAGAGAGCATTGGTCGGTTCATCGAGAATGATAATATTGGCATCGAAATACATAGCGCGACCGATAGCCAACCCTTGTCGTTCACCACCCGATAGAATGCTCACGTCCGATTCTGGCGTTATACCAATGCCCCTAAGACCAATGTCTTGCAACAACTGTTGGGTAATCCGCTTCTCTTCCTGTACACGGATAAAACCGAAGCGGTTACACAGATGTCGTCCCACAAACAGATTACGCCACAACGGCTGTTTCTCGCCGAGGGAGCGTTCCTGATAAACGGTTTCCACGCCCAGCTTGCGCGCCATGGCAACGTCATAGTGGGAGAAATCAATGGTCTTGCCATCAATCTCAAGCGTACCACTATCAGGCTGATGTAACCCGGCCAGTATTTTGATCAGAGTCGACTTTCCGGCACCGTTGTCGCCAACAATGGCGACAACCTCCCCGGCAGACAAGTCGAAATCGATATCTTGCAGTGCGTGTACACCATTAAACCACTTGTTCATGGCACGCATTTCCAGGCGTTTGCTCATAAACTCTACCGCAGGCCCTTCTTGGCCAATGGTGCAATCAGAGCAATATTCTCACGGGTGATAAAGCCACCACCGGTATCAATATCCAGCCCGGAAAAACCGTATTTTTTGGTCAGCACAATTTGCAGAACCGGGAGATAACCCTGCAGAAATGGTTGACCATCGCCCACCAGATCAACATAACCGCTTTCAATTGCGGCGGCGGTCGCAGGTGACAGACTGAAACCACCGGCAAAGATATCGTTGGGGCCAACGCCGGCACTACGTAACAGGTTTTCCAACTGACCGGTTAACGAACCATGGTCAATCAGCACCATCTTGGTATCTGGGTGACGAGTGAGATAGGCGGTCATCAGCGGCATACCGAGAGTTGGATCTTTATCGAGCTCAGCGCTGATCTCCATATAATCCACTTGCACGCCAGCTGCTTCTAGCGCTTCAATCATGCCGACGGTGGAAAGACCACGGTTGGGCTTACTCTTCAGTCCCCAGACCAACGCCCGTTCGCCCGCTTTCATAGGGTGACGGCGCAGTGCCTCCTGGGCTAACACCGTGCCACGGCTTTTGTTGTCAACACCAGCGTAACCAAAACCTTCACTCTGATACTCTGCCATCAAATGTGGTAGCTCAGTATCACTGCTGGTCACGATAATGCCGCTTTTGCGAGCCTCATCGATCAAGGCTTTATAGGCACTGTCGCCAGGATGACCCATTACCACTAAACCATCGGGTTTAGAGGCAATTGCTCGACTGGTATTTTCGATCATCTTCTGCGGACTCCAGTCGGAATACAGAAACCGAATATTGCAACCGAGATCCTCGCAAGCCTGCTGAGCACCATTCTGGACAATCGTGTTGTAAGCGCCCCCAACAGGGCCTCCAGTATCAAACCAGATACTCACATCTTTACCATTAGGAGATGAAGCCGATGCGCTGCCGACATGGATCGACGCAAGAGTAAAAAGAACCAACCCCAGAACTGTTTTTGTTCGCATTCTTTCCTCGAAATAGATCGTTAAATAAAATAGTGATTGACGCCTGGGAGAGAGGGACCAATACCTCAGATAGAGTGGCCAAGCGTTTGTTTTAGATCAGTACATGACCATTTGCTTTTCAGATGGCTGCCAGAGAAAAAAAAGAGACACCCATCAACTCAGAGAAAGAAAAAAGGGACACCCATAAACTCGACTGAGAAAAGTGGCTGTCCTTTTTTCTTCTTTTTTCTTTACTACTAAAAATGCTTCTTAAACCATGCCTTGACTTCTTGCACCATTGAATCTTTGTGACAATTAATATGAGTGGTCTTATCGGAATAAATAGCCACGCTGGATGGATCAGGTGATGTCTTGCTAACTTTTACTGGTGGCTTGTTATCTGTGTTTGGTTCAGGAACAAAGATGTAATAATCATCATCTTCACTGACTGACCAGCCAGGAACCATATCAGAAGTAGCAATGACATTCACCAATGTGGTGGATGGATAGTTCTCCATCAGTGCTTGCTCTATGAGTGGCCATGAGTCAGTGTCACTGACACTGACTACCATTACAGGCGGGAGTGTGTCGTCATTATCCGTGGCTTTGTCCAGATCGACTCCATTATCTTTATCGATATTGGCGTTATCTTTAGCGCTACCGGCGTTATCTTTATCGATATTGGCGTTATCTTTATCGATATTGGCGTTATCTTTATCGATATTAGCGTTATCTTTATCAACATTGTCGTTTTTAGTATCACTCATTGTTGTCATCTCCAAAGGTGAATCGATAACAGTTAACACTAACTGATTTGGTTTCTGTTAGCTCTTGCTGAGTTATTTCCTCAAAGGTTTTGGTGGAGTTCAGCAGTTGTTCAACCAGTATTTTTTCAAACTTATGCACGTAATCGCCATTCACGTAGAACCTGGATACTTTACCCAGGGCAACGGGTAATTCAGTGGAATTGATTGTTTCTGGTCTTTCTTTAACCAAATAAAAGTGATCCGGTTCACCATCTTCGGTAGTAAAGTAGCGAATTACTTTAGCAGCACCATTGGAGGAAATATTAAGATTCATACCCCAGCCGCCATTTTGCTGGTAGACGTAACACGCATTGTGAAGATTGTCTTCAGCATCATGCTTCTTAATGACAACGATGGCAACGTTAGGATGTTCTTTAAGCATCTCAACGTAATCTTCATTTTTGATAGGGTTTTCTAAGGTGTTGATCACCACCAAGAAGCAATCATCCGGCAACTCACCCTTGGTAGGGAACAATGCTTCAACGATTTTGCAAACTGAGACTTCAAACTTCTTCATCTTTTTTCTCCTAAAACTCAGACACAATGATGACACGTCCATCGTGACCGTCATCAATATCGCGACTCAGATGGGTATAATGTACGTCTTTTCCAGCCATACACTGCTGAACGATGGCATTCCCCAAATCAAGCATGGTTTGAGCACAACTACCAACGAACTGATTGACTTCACCAATAATAATGGGAAAGCGAGCGGTATTACTCTCGCCACGCGCGTCAATCTTGTCTAACGTAAAGCATGTCCCCTGACCAAACTGGTTGATCTTATAATTAAGTACCCCATTTTCTTCTCCGTTGTAGATGAATGACCGCCTCAAATGAAATCGCTCATCGGACTTCTCATCTACCACTGTTTTACCGGTGTTGTTACCACTGGTACCAATAGCTAAGGTAACAATGGCTAATGATGGATACCGTTTGACCAGCTCTTCAAAGCACTCGTTAGGAATGGGTGACTTTCCCATATTAACCACAGCCAGTACAGGTTTTTCATGATCGTGTGTTAACTCACTCAGATGGCGTTTGAGCGAATCCAGCACACTGATGGCTTTCTTCTTAGGATGTGACATGAGGTTTACTCCAATTGTTTGTTTTTAATACAATTGTTGTTACTGTCTCGGGATGAATACATTTACGGGTATTTCCCATCTCCTTTGCGTCCGCGGTTAATACCTAACATGGTGCGGCATTGAGTAATTAAAACCACGATATATCGTGATTGTTCATCATTGCTCAACGACACAACGCAAAAACCAAGTAATATATTATCCATTGCCGTGAAACAATAAAATATGAGTGTTATCACCAATAAATTATTCACTCCCAAGTCTGGGGAGAAGCAGTCCTGATATGACAATGGTTTTTCGCATACTTTTTGTGCAACCCTAACAAGTTTTTTATACGCAAACGGTGTCAGGTAGCCAATAGTGGAGTGTTTTTTCTGATGGTTATAAAACCATCCGATATACTCAAAATTTCCTAATAATTTCCGCTCAGTTAAGTTGCGCACTAATCTGAAAAAATTAACTGTAGCTCATAAACCGGTTGATATTCTGCTCTTGAGGAGTTGTGCAGTCATTGCGGGTAGTAAAGGCTGATAAGTAATTGAATAATTCGACAATGAGCGTAACACGAATACCCGACAACTATTTGCAGTCATTGCCAGGTCAGGCGTGAGATTTCATAATCTTTCCCTGAACGGTATTATCCCAACATTTACAAAGCTATCTTCCCTGTGTATGAGTTTTTAGTATTGATTTGTCGTTTTAAACCGTCGGTTTTATCAATTTTATCGAATCGATCTTGGGATACGTCATCGTCATACAATGAATTGATCCTTGCAACCAATCTGATATGTTCCGACTTTGTAAAGAATAAGCTTTTAAACCAAAACTTCTATAGATTTTCATTGCCAACTTATCCGCCGTTCTGTTTATACCATAAACAGGTACAAATACTTTTCCGTTAATAATTGCCGCATTAAGATAATTTCCGTAAATTCCTTCCACCTTTGGCATCATGGTGACGTTATAACCGAGGTTCTCTAAAATAGGACGATATGAAGGCTGGTCAGTCAATATGTTGGAAGAATCAATAATTTTTATTACCTCATCCACATGGCCTATCACTGTCATTTTTTTAAGCCGGGTAACGCGGTTACAGCCATAGTATCTTTTAAATACGTCATCATTCATCCCCTCCTCAACCATGATCTCCTTATTAACGGTAAAACAATTGCCATAGCTATCGGCCAGTAAATTACCACCTTCGAATTGATAAGAGTGAGAGAATAATGTTGCGTTGAAAAAATAGGCGATATCACGATCTGGTTCAAACGGGTACATATATTTATCATATACCGCATCAATCACTGCAAGACGATTGCTTCTACCATAAACCGGTATCGGAATACAATCCCGCGCCCAGAACTCTTTACGTGACCCTACTGTTATTTGAACAATATGAAGGCGTTTTGCATTAATATATGGCTTGAATATATTGCGAACCTTACGAACTGAACGGTCCGACGTATAAATAACCAGCTGAACATCTTTGGGAAGATTTTTCATTATTTTTTTCTTAATATTCATCGATTCATAATATCGACCTTTGTGCCTATTGAAATCCAGATCATTAAAAATCAAATAACCGGTTTTTTCATATTCAGCAAACGGGCGGACTACCAACTTTTCCACACTTGTGGGCTTGCCAATCGTCCTTAATACTTTGGTCTCTTGATGCCCATTACTGACAGTGGATGGTGAAACCATCATTGATTCCGGCAATGCTGTGATTGTGCTCCTGATAAAACCAGCGCCTACCGTGCTGATAGTATGACTTGGTGGTTGTGTGGTGCTTGACGACACTGTTGTTTCTGATGCCGTCATTGCCTTATACCAATCAGGCACAGCAGACGGTGAGGTCGTTACCGAGCCTGGCAACGCAGTGATGGAGTTTTCAACAAAACCGCTGGCTGTCGGACTTAACGTGGGCCCTGACAACACGCTGGAAGCTGCAATCTGGTTGGGTGACAGCACATGATTTGATGGTGATATGGTTGCCGTACTTCGATTTGCCAATGTATGAACAAGTACATATGCGATGCCTCCTGTTGAAGCAAAACCAAGAAGAGTTGCCAGCGTTATTTTTGGGTGCCTGACAATCCAACCTGAAAATCCGCACCCACAATACGAGCGTCCGCGAGCTTGTTGCTCTTCGTCCCTATCGCTGGTAGATACGGAGTTAGACCGAGCCCCATTTACAGAATGAGCGATAAAGCTTGTTTCTTGCATATGCATCACCTGTCTGATAAGTCAAATATCAATTCCATATGCCGGTATATTTATAGCTCATTCCATTAAGATAGGTTGTGAATTGTGATGGCCAGAAAGACAGGGAAGACAAGGAGCAGACAAGGACATCCATAAATTCTACAGAGGGAGATGAGAGGAGACGAGAAGAGAGGAGACGAGGACACCCATAAATTTTACCAAGAAAAGTGGATGTCCCTTTTTTTAGTTCATAACTCTCTAGATTAAAGAGAACTATTTTTCACATTGATAATTACCGGATGGGTATCATCGCCAACATAGGCGATATTACTCTCTTCTATGTCAGTAATAATTCTACTCGACAGTTGTGACGCACACTCCTTGGTATTGCACTCAAAAATCGTCAGTTGTCCTTGCATAAATCCACCACTTAGCATGGAGTTCAGAACACTGCTATTGGTAACGAACTTATTCGTTTTACTGAAGAAGTGCAGCAAGCCATCTTTTTCCAGATCAAACAGTGCGTTGATACTATCCACTGTTGCCATGTTGACAGAAAAGTCTCTGCCAACAGGTAATTCACCACGCATTTTAATAGCGTTGAGCTCAACCTTGTCACCTTCGACTACATCAATAGCAGCTACTGCATATGAAGTCAGCAAATTCTTGTATTTGCTGTCAGTATTAAACAGAACGATAGGAACACGGTACTCTTGAGCGGTTGTAATAAGTAACCTGGCAACATCATCCACAGTGGACTTTTCATCCTTATAAGCCATCACATCGTCAAAACTGTCAATAAAGACCATCACTGTAGTGGTATTATTCTCGGCCATATTGCTAATGGCATTGGTGATCGTGCTGATGCCGAGCTGATGGGTCAAGTATAACTTCACCGTCAAATCAATTGACTTATCAGACATTTTCATGCTGCAACAACCTCTTGCTCAGTTTTATTTGTGAACTACTCGTCCTTAAATTGGCCGAGCTTCTGGTGCTACTAACCCTTGGATGATGGGTGACACTTTATTTTTTCAACACTTCACAACCACTAGCGAAAAATTGCTTGTATTTTCCTGAATTACGATCAACTCAATAGTGATTATCTTTTGATGACTAACTTCGTTTCAAAGTAAGAAATTTTGATTGGCTATACGCTATGCCTGATATTACTTGCCAAAGGAATATTCTCCCTGGAGAATGGGCATCTCTGCATCCTTGGCATGGCTACGTGGTCTGCAAATTGAGGATAGAGCAGCGCTATGAGAAAGAAAATTGGTAATTTTACCGCAGAAAATAGGAAAATAAGTAACTGTTCATTTTTTGTAGATAGCAAAAATAAAGATAAAATGGGGACGAAAATAGAAAACAAAAATAGCGGACAAAAATAGGACACTCATAAATTCGACTATTAAAGACTGGATTGAGGCTTACCTTGGCACAACTGGCAAAAGGCAAAACGAATACTTAATGCCGCTAAAAGTACAAGGTCAAAATCCGGAGCTGGCAATCCCCTACCCACTCAGCAGTTATATTGCACTGGTTGACTGGTCTGGCAGGATTATTCGAAAAGGTAAACATGGTCGTATAACTGAAGATGTTCCGCCTATTTCAGAGCGTCTGGGAATTGTCCCTAATGAATGGCTGGCAACGATGAATCGGGGCAGCTCATTTCGCCGCACAGTTGGTAAGCTGCTCTCACTGAAGGTTTATGCAGAAAGTTGTGGGAGGCATTGGGTTCATGGCATAACTGCGAGCAGCTGTCTTTATCATTCTTCTGCCTGCGAAGCCCACTTCTCGTGCTGTGGCGTACTCTTGTGACCAAGTCGTTAGGTGCCTGTGGTGAGTTCTGACTAAGCCTGGGAATTCCTTGATAACTTTTGCCAAAGTACCTGTGTGCCTGTAGTGAATGAACAGATGAACAGATGAACAGATGAGCTGTTAAGCCACACTCACATTCCAATCATTCGCCAAAGAATACAGGAGATAGAATATAAAAATGAATGTCTTTTTTTCTTCCTTTTTTTCAAAAAAATTTATTGCCGTCTATTGGGGAATAGATATACTGGCTGAGCAGTTACGTAGTAGCAAAAAATAAAAAATAAGATAAAAGGTGCTGCGAGACTAGTATTATGAAGAATCCCCAAACCAATGGTAACGATAACAGGTTCGAAGGTACGCCTGACGACGACATAATTCACGGCAAGGATGGTGACGATCGTCTCGAAGGTAACAAGGGTAACGACACTATCTATGGTGGCAAGGGCGACGACTTTATCCAGGGCGGCGATGGCAAGGATACAGTCGTGGGTGGCCATGGCAATGACCAGCTCTTTGGTGGTCGGGGTGACGATGTCTTGAGCGATCGGTATGGCGTCAATTTGGTTGATGGTGGCCATGGCAAAGATGTCTTTATGCTCGCCGGTCGCCAGGAAGACTACAACTTTGAAATGCTGGTTGATGGCTCCATCGTCGTTACCCGCAAGGATCTCCCTGCCGACAAGTTCCAGACCACGCTGAAAAATATCGAAGTCATCCGCTTCCAGAACGAAGACATTCACCACGACTATCACGAGGGTCCGTTGGGAGACGATAACCCGAACACTGATGTACCGTTAGTCGATGTCATCCCTGGCCCTTTTCAGAATGTCGAACGTCTTGAAGGGGTTGAAAAAAACGTTGAAGTTGACGGTAAGCATTACGATTTCCACTACACAGATGGCGCTGGCGACGGTTATCTCCATGGCGGTGCTCACAATCAGTTCAGCACCGACACCAATTACTCTATCCAGGGCGCAGCCGGTGACGATACAATCAGCGGCAATGATGGCGATGACCTTTTGCAGGGTGGGAAAGGCAATGACTACCTGGCTGGCGGTGGCGGCGACGACATCATAAAAGGCGGTGTCGGCAACGATACGGTTGAAGGCGGTGCCGGCGACGATGAAATTGAAGGCGGCAAGGGTAATGACTACCTCAGAGGCGGCCAGGGTAACGATACCATTCACGGCGACAGCGGTAATGATGACATTGTCGGCGGCGCTGGCAAAGATACTATCTATGGCGGCGAAGGCGCTGATCGCCTGTGGGGCGAAGATGGCGATGATTACCTCGGCGGTGGTGAAGGTGTCGACCAGATCCATGGTGGGGACGGCAATGACTGGCTGCGTGATGAACTAGGCGTCGGCAACCGGATCGATGGTGGTGACGGTAAAGATACCTATGTTCTGACAGGCTCCATGGACGACTATACGTTCACCAGAGGAGAAGATGGTTCAATTATCGTAAGTGGTAATAATTTTGAAAATAATCAACCGTTCGAAACCACTCTGACAAATATCGAACAGGTCTATTTCCTGGATGGTGCACTGGGTTCTGATCCAGATAGCTACGATCCCGCCGATGCCGTTCATATTGGCGAGCTGTTCTCAGTATAAACTCACTTAACCTGCCATCCCGCTCACCCGCAGTTCTGATCTACTCAGAGGGTGAATGGGACACTGACAGTAAACCTTATCCCCAACAACCAACCAAAGAAAAAAATAGTCCCCCCGTAAATCCTCAACCAAGAAAAGTGGCTGTCTTTTTTTATTTTTTACTCTCTTTCTTTCTCCCTGTTTTTTACTCTGAGAAAAATGACTGTCCTTTTTTTACTTCCTTTTTTTACTGCTGAGAAAAATGGCTGTCCTTTTTTTACTCCCTACCGAGAACGCAAACACCGATATTGACCGCGAAAACAACGGCGGTATCCTTACCTTGACGTTTACCAATATGTACCAGATCACTCCCAGTCATCAGGCTTGGGTCGCTGCCCGTAGTGCAGATTTGCATTCTGATTTTGACCAACAAAACAACAGTTTCGAGCTGGTCGTTTAATACCAGCGGTCATCTATTACAACCTGACTGGTATTTTGCGTTTCCATTTACCAGGTACTTGGCAATTTTACCTGTATCTCTTTGGAGAACTGTCGATGACGATTTCCCTCTTCTCTCCTATACAAATGGGCCCCTACACGCTGGCCAACCGCATTGTAATGTGCCCTATGACGCGCTCTCGCGCTATCGGACCCGGCAATGTGCCCAACGCGTTGATGGCGGTCTATTACGCTCAACGGGCCAGTGCCGGATTGATCGTGAGTGAAGGTGTGCAGATTTCAGCGCTGGGACAAGGTTATGCCTGGACACCCGGCATCTATACTGAAGACCAAATCGAAGGATGGAAGAAGGTAACTGATGCTGTCCACACTCGCAATGGTGTAATGTTTGCCCAACTGTGGCACGTGGGCCGGGTAACTCATCCAGCCAACACTGGTGGTGAGCAACCCATCTCCGCCTCGGCAATCAAAGCTGAAAACGTACGGGTGTTTATCGACGACGGTACGGATGCCCCCGGTTTTGTTGATGTAGTGGAACCACGAGCGATGACCAAAGATGATATCACTATGGTCATTGGACAATATGCCCAAGCGGCCAAGAATGCCATTGCAGCTGGTTTTGATGGTATCGAACTGCATGCTGCTAATGGCTACCTGGTCAATCAGTTTATCGATTCCGAATCCAATGCGCGCACCGATGAATACGGCGGCTCCGTGGAAAATCGTCTGCGCTTCCTCGATGAAGTGGTCACTGCCTTGGTGGACGCCATTGGTGCTGACCGAGTAGGTGTGCGCCTCGCGCCCCTGACTACGCTCAATGGCACCGTCGATGCCAATCCCGAAGAAACCTACACCGCCGCTGCAGCCCTGCTCAACAAACACAAGGTCGTCTACCTGCATATTGCTGAGGCAGACTGGGACGATGCGCCAGATATGCCCATAGCCTTCAAGCAGGCGCTACGCGATGCCTTTGACGGTATCATGATGTACGCAGGCGGCTATACGGCGGAGACCGCACAGGCCATGCTCGATGCTAACCTGGCCGATATGATCGGCTTTGGTCGCTCATTTATTGCCAATCCCGATCTGCCTACCCGTTTGCAATACAACTACCCTCTGGCTGTACCCGATCCTGACACCATTTTTGGTGGCGGTGAACACGGCCTGACGGACTACCCAACCTATGCAGCCTGAAACCTCGAGTGATGTCGTGGTCTGGTATTGAAAACTTGCCTAAAATCCCTAAAAAAAAGCGCCATACGGCGCTTTTTTATTCATACTTGCTTTTGCTACTCATCCAGGAAGCTGCGCAGATGATCAGAACGGGTCGGATGACGCAGTTTTCTCAGCGCCTTCGCTTCGATCTGGCGGATACGCTCACGGGTAACGTCGAACTGCTTGCCCACCTCTTCCAGCGTATGGTCGGTGTTCATATCAATCCCGAAACGCATTCTCAACACTTTTGCTTCACGGGCGGTCAGACCAGCCAACACCATGCGGGTAGACTCTTTCAAGCCTTCGCCGGTAGCCCGGTCAATCGGTGACTGCATGGTGGCGTCTTCGATAAAGTCTCCCAAGTGAGAATCCTCATCGTCACCAATAGGTGTCTCCATAGAGATTGGTTCTTTGGAGATTTTCAGCACCTTGCGAATTTTGTCTTCCGGCATATCCATACGCACCGCCAGCTCTTCAGGAGTGGGTTCGCGGCCCATCTCCTGCAACATCTGTCGGGAAATCCGGTTCAGCTTGTTGATGGTCTCAATCATGTGCACCGGAATACGAATGGTGCGAGCCTGGTCCGCAATGGAACGGGTGATTGCCTGACGAATCCACCAGGTAGCGTAAGTGGAGAACTTGTAACCACGACGATATTCGAATTTGTCCACCGCCTTCATCAGGCCGATATTGCCTTCCTGAATCAAGTCGAGGAACTGCATGCCACGGTTGGTATACTTCTTGGCAATGGAAATAACCAGACGCAAGTTGGCTTCCACCATTTCCTTTTTAGCACGGCGGGCTCGGGCCTCACCCAGGGACATCTTACGATTGATGTCTTTTATCTGGACCAGCGAAAGAGCAAATTCTTTCTCAATATTGGCCAGTTTTTTCTGGGCGCGAACGATCTCCTCACGGTAATTTTGCAAGGTTTCTACATAACCACCGCTGCCAGCGGCCAGCTCGTCTACCCAGCCAAGATTGGTCTCGTTACCGGGGAAGGCGTTCAGGAAAATCTTGCGCGGCATTTTTGACTTACGCACGCACAGCTGCATCACTGCACGTTCATTGTCGCGTATACGTTCAACGGCATTGCGAATGCGAAATACCAGCATATCGAAAATGCGCGGTACCAGCTTCAGTGGCATAAAGACTTCGGCCAGCTCATCAAGTGCCGCTTCGCTCTTGTCCCAACCCTGGCTAGCGATAGTGGCATTGGCCTTTTCCAGCGCCTGTCTCAACAGGTTAAAGCGTTCTTTCGCTTCTTCCGGATCGAGACCACTGTCGCCTTCTTCTTCGCTATCGCCGTCATCCTCTTCATCCTCGCTTTCGTCATCGTCGAGGGCTGATGGATCAATCTCCACATCTTCGTCGTCGGACGTAGTGATTTCGGCGTCGTCGTCCGGATCAATGTAACCGCTGATTACATCGGTCAGACGCCCTTCTTCTTCGGTCAGACGATCGTACTCATCGAGCACAATTTGGGCAGAGCCGGGAAAATGGGCCAACGCTGACATGACTTCGCGCCAGCCTTCCTCAATGCGTTTGGCGATCTGGATTTCGCCTTCGCGTGTCAGCAGTTCAACGGTCCCCATTTCGCGCATGTACATACGCACCGGGTCGGTGGTTCTGCCGGCCTCTTGCTCCACAGCAGCAAGGGCAGCAGCTGCTTCTTCGGCAGCCGCCTCATCGGTATCGGCTTCGGACATGAGCAAGGTGTCAGCATCCGGCGCAGTCTCGTAGACACTGATACCCATGTCATTGATCATGCGGATGATGTCTTCCACCTGATCAGGATCGGAAATATCTTCCGGAAGATGGTCATTAACCTCCGCGTAAGTCAGGTACCCCTGTTCCTTACCACGGGCGATAAGCTCTTTTAATCTGGATTGTTGTTGCGAATTTGCTGACATATCAACCCTTTAACAGCGGATATTGACGAACCGGACAAAAAAACGTAAGCAGGCAATTATAGCTCATAAACAGCGTAAAGCACCACTGGGCGGCGGCCCCGACTTGATTGGACGAGTTACCGGAATGCATTCCATGACGCGGGTAACCTCTCCCTGGCGTGTTCAGACTGGGTTGGAATTAGAGGTGTGGCCAATAAATACAGTTCCACAGGATACAGTGACAAACAAGTATACCTAATATTCACTACCATGCAGTGATTTTTTACGACTCGGCCAGGCACTCTGGATGGTTATGAGTCACCTTTCGTATAATTGAGGCTTTGTCGCTTGCTTTCAAGGAGTTCCAAGTATTTTTTCCGCGTTTCTTCATCAAGCTGACTGGGTTTGCGATTGTTGAGATTGATGCTTAAAAAGTTGCTGTGCTGGCTTTTTTTGTCAGCTTCACGGTTGTTTTTGCGAATGGTAGCAATGGTGTCAAGGAATTCTTCGGGATGGGCCACGGTGCCGTGATCAAGTGCTGCCAACGACTTCAGTCGTTCACCTTTGGCAGTATCGTACCACTTGGCGATCAATTTGGCCGTAGTCAGGCGCGGTTCCTGTTTCAGGACAGTCAACAGGTCAATCAATAACTGGCTGTCACTGTCGTTTGCCAGACGCAGCTCGCTTAATGGTTCGGCAACCTCGTAGGCAAACTCAGGATTACACAACAATTGTCTTATGGCGTAACCCGCCGACGATAAACGTGCGGTTTTCCCGAAGGAACTGTGACGATGTGGCGCTGGAGCAAAGTTCGCCGCGCATGGCGGATAATCAACATCGGGGGTGACTGACCACCCACTGTCGTATGAATAAATATCATCCTGCGGTGCGATGATTTGATGAGCAGGTACAGCTGCCACTGGCTCTGGTTTTTCTATTCGCACCGCTTCCTGAAAGTGCGCCTGCAGATAGCGAGCATCCAGTCCGGTGCGCTCAGCGAGTCGGTTCAGCATCAGTTGGCGAAACAGCCCGTCAGGCAACTGGTCGATGTACGGCTGTGTTAGTTTGGCTAACCGGGCACGACCATCCATGGTTGCCAAGTCGAGCTCCGCTTCCAGCTCCCGAAACAGCAGGTTATCCAGGCTAACTGCCTGACTTTTGATCCGTTCAGCAAAATTTTCCGCGCCTTCACTGCGCACAATGCTATCCGGATCTTCGCCCTGGGGCAGAAACAGAAAACGGGCCTGCCGACCATCCAGCATATGGCCCAGGGTGGATTCCAGAGCGCGCCAGGCAGCTCGCCGACCAGCATCGTCACCGTCAAAACAGAATACTACTTCCGGCACCACTTTAAATAACCGCTGCATATGGTCGGCGGTAGTGGCAGTCCCGAGAGTGGCAACGGCATTGGTAATGCCGTGCTGCGCCAGAGCGACCACATCCATATAACCTTCCACCACCAGAATGCGGCTCAGTTTACGGTTGGCCTGACGCGCTTCGTACAGACCATAAAGCTCTTTGCCTTTGTGGAAGATGGGCGATTCCGGCGAGTTCAGGTATTTGGGCTTGTCATTACCCAGTACACGACCACCAAAGGCAATGTAGCGCCCACGGCTGTCGCGGATGGGGAAGATAATCCGCTCGCGAAAACGGTCGTACACCGAGTTATGATCTTCATTGAGTACCAGCATACCGGTGGTGATCAGCTGCTGTTCTTTTTGCGCCGAGGTGGCCAGCTCGTTTTTCAGGTTGTCCCACCCAGGCGGAGCGAAGCCAATGGCAAAGTGCTGACGGGTTTGCGCGTCCAGCCCTCGACGTTTCAAGTAGTCAATGGCACGAGGTGATTGTGCGTGCTGTTTGAGTTGGCGGCTGTAAAAATCGACTGCCCGATCCATCAGATTGAACAGTTCGCTGTGATCGGGGCCGCGCTGTTTATGGGTGCCCTCTTCCCGTGGTACATCCAGGCCGAGCTGGCCAGCCAGAGTTTCAACTGCTTCCGGGAAATCCAGATGGTCATGATCCATCACAAAGCCCAGGGCGCTTCCACTGGCACCACACCCAAAGCAGTAGTAAAACTGCTTATCCGGACTGACAGTAAACGACGGTGTTTTCTCTTTATGGAAGGGACAGCAAGCGGAGTAATTGCGTCCGGTCTTTTTCAGCTTTATCCGCTGATCGACCACATCGACGATATCCACCCGGGCGAGCAGGTCATCAATAAAATACTGGGGAATCCGTCCGGCCATGATGGGCGCCTGAAACAGAAAATGGTCAGCGAGTTTATCACTCGTCGGCGCTGTCGTCAGCCTAAACGGGATTTAATGATCTGGCTAATGGCTGACATATCGACCCGGCCTTGCGCCTGGGGTTTGATCACCGCCATGACTTTGCCCATATCGGCCATGCCAGAGGCGTCGGTGCTACTGATGGCAAGATCCACCAGTTCGATAATTTCAGTCTCAGAAAGAGGAGTAGGGAGAAATTCGGTCAGGACTTCCAGCTCAAGCTGTTCCTGGTCGGCAAGATCCGTGCGTCCGGCAGACTGGAATTGCGTAATGGCATCGCGACGTTGCTTTACCATTTTATCCAGTACTGCCAGGGCACGTTGATCATCCAGCGATTTTTCATCGACCTCAATTCGCTTCAGTTCAGCCAGGGCCAACCGAATGGTGCCCAGTCGTGGCTTGTCGCGATTGCGCATGGCGTCCTTCATGGCGTCTGTCAGTTGGTCCCTGACGATGCAATCACTCATAACACGGTCCTTTTCAATTCACTTGGAAGCGGGGTTGGGTCGAAGCGTAAATCACACGATTGATGCCACTGACGGTCAGGTCAGTCGATCAATACAAACGCTCACGACGACGCTGCTCGCGCTGCAGTTTTTTAAGATGACGCTTAACAGCAGCAGCGGCCTTGCGCTTGCGAACGGTAGTTGGCTTTTCGTAGTACTCACGACGACGTACTTCAGCGAGGATACCGGCTTTTTCGCAAGAACGCTTGAAACGGCGCAGGGCTACGTCAAACGGTTCATTCTCTTTAACTTTAACAGCAGGCATGCAGAGATCACCTTCCTTTATATAACAAGTTGTGGACCATAAGCGCACCGCTCCACAGGAGCAATAGACACTCACGGTTAAAATACAGCCAATGCTGCGCGAGTGCGATTAACCGCAACAATAAATACTGAGCAAAATACTGAACAGACCATACAGGCAGGAAATGCTTGATGCGTAACCAGTATCAATAGTTAAAAGTGCGGATAAAACGCGATTTTACAAGGGGCGCAATTCTAAAGCCTATTCAACAAAAATGCAAAAAGCGCCCGCTTGACGTATGATGCTCTGCCCTGAAAATTTTGTCAGCATTTTTTGCCACAGGTTTGTTAGATGATCGTTCTCGGGATAGAAACTTCCTGCGATGAAACCGGCATTGCCCTTTATGACAGCCATCGCGGTCTGCTTGGGGATGCCTTGTTCAGTCAGATTGATATGCACGTCGATTATGGCGGCGTGGTACCAGAACTGGCATCCCGGGACCATATCCAGCGAGTGCTGCCACTGATCAACGAGGTGCTTGGTCAGGCTGGCATCCGCAAGACACAGATTGACGCTGTCGCCTATACCAGAGGACCGGGTCTGGTAGGCGCATTGATGGTCGGTGCCTGCATTGGCAACGCGCTGGCCTGGGCCTGGGGTATTCCGTCGGTGGGTGTGCACCATATGGAAGGCCATTTGCTGGCTCCCATGCTGGAAGATACATCAATAGAATTCCCATTTGTTGCCCTGCTGGTCTCCGGTGGTCACACGCAGCTGGTGCAGGTAGACGGCATCGGTCGTTATCATCTGTTGGGCGAGTCGGTGGATGATGCCGCCGGGGAAGCGTTTGATAAAGTCGCGGCCATGCTGGGGCTGGACTATCCCGGTGGACCGGCGATTGCCCGGCTTGCACAGCTGGGTCAGGAAGGTCGCTTTCGTTTTCCGCGCCCCATGACCGATCGCCCCGGCCTGGACTTCAGCTTCAGTGGTTTGAAAACCTTTACACTCAATACCGTCGCCAAGTGCAACGCCGGAACCGATGTCCGCAACCCGACGCACCAGGCGTTGTCGGATCAGGACAGGGCTGATATTGCTCGCGCCTTCGAAGATGCGGTAGTGGCAACCCTGACCATCAAGTGCCGTCGTGCCTTGCAACAGACCGGTATGAAACAGCTGATTATTGCCGGTGGCGTCAGTGCCAACCAGTCGCTACGCACGGCATTGGAAAGTATGGTGGCTAAAGAAGGTGCCCGACTGCGCTATGCGCGTCCGCAATTTTGTACTGATAACGGTGCTATGATTGCCTACGCTGGCTGTCAGCGTTTGCTAGCCGGACAGAGCGATGGTCCGGAAGTCGTACCAGTTCCCCGCTGGCCAATGGAGCAACTTGAACCGGTCGTATGACGAAAATGAGCCTTACCAATGGATAAAGTGCGCGTAGAAGCGATTGAAACGCAAGCAGTTATTGGTGTTTACGAGTTTGAGCACCAGGCTCCCCAACCGCTAATCCTGGATCTGGAACTGACCACTGACTTCTCTCGGGCTTTTGTCAGCGATGACCTGTATGATGCCCTGGACTACGACGCCATTACGCAGCGGGTGCGCGCGTTTTGCGAAGCCTCTCGTTACCAGTTGCTTGAAGCGCTGGCCGGCGGCATCATCACTTTATTATTGGCTCATTATCCGGTAGACAAAGTGGCCGTCACCATTCGTAAACCCAGGGCATTAAGCGGTGCCTTGGCCACTGTCTGGTGTGAGCGCACTCGGGCACAAATGAGAGGAGAAAGATAGCCGCCGTGACCATTTACGTGCTTGGCATTGGCGCCAATGTAAATGCACAGCACCAGTGCCGACGCATACTTGATCGCATCCAGCAAACGTTTGGTGAGGTCTGGGTCAGCGAGCTGGTAACCACCAAAGCGGTTGGTATTGACGCCCCAGATTATGTAAATGGTGTCGTGTGCTTTGAATCAGATATCGACCCGCAAACACTGCTTAAACGGTGCAAGGCACTTGAGCAGCAACTTGGCAGGGATCGCAGTCAGAAGCTGTGCGCCGCCGATATCGATCTGCTGCTAACCCTTGACCGTTTGGATGACGAACTGACTGAAGACGATATTGTCAGCCAGATTGAAGAGCCCTGGTTCCGCCCATTGGTGGCGAGCCTGCTTCGGCAAACTCCTGAGTTTACGTAGTTGAACTGCCTACCGCTATTAGACAGCCGCAACAACAATGCAAAAACCAAGCCATCCACAGGTGCAGCGTCATGGGCAACGTGTCAGGCATTTACTTGGTTGAGTTTGCTTACACGTCAGTGGCAACAAACTCAACCGCCAGGTGGCGTTTGTCGTAGCCCTTGACGTGGACAACAGGCTCATCTCGCACATACCAGTGCCGACTTTCCAGTGCAGCAGCACACGAGCCGACGACTTCGCCATGGCGGTTTCGTACGGCTGCGTAACTGGCAACCGGACGATCCAGCGCACTGGCTTTTCGCCAGACGAGACCTTTATCACGAGCATCCCGATCTTCGTGTTCTTCGCGAACCGCATTGATCAGAGGGCGGTCAATAACATAAGCAAGGTGAGTGACATTGCCATTACTGTCAGTCTTGAGATTCTCAACATCCAGCTTAATAGCCTCCAACGACAAGCGATCACGCCCAACCTGTTCCACTTCACCGCTATCCGGGTTGACGACGCCCTCTTTCCACTCCTGAACGTCGATAGCACGGGATGCCTGTATAGGCAGTAGCGCCCTGTCCAGAGCAATCAGCTCTTGCTCGATGTCAAAAATTTCAATCAGGCGCCGCTTAAACTCAATGAGCATCACATTGGCATCAATACGCCCTTGCGCCTCCTGATAATTGACAGTGGCATTTGCCTGCGCTGCCCGGTCAAATCCAACGGCTGTAACCAGAATATCGATCTGATGCTCGACCAGATCCCTTTGCTGAACACTCGTGATTTTCAGAAGCGGTTCACGTCCAGGAACTACCACATCCCTCTGTTGTGCTTGCAATGCTTCCAGGCGCTCAGTCAGGGCCGTTTTACGTTTCAGCAGGGGCTTGTCATTAGTAGCGTGAAATGCGTGGATAACTGCCTCGTCTGTGCATTTGAAGTGCAACGCTTCAGGCTTTTCAGCGAGGATGGCTGGCAGGACAGGAAGTTGTCTGCCCTTTTTGCTAGCCCAGGCTACGGCAGCGTTGTATTGCGCCTCAGCGACCTTGAACTCGGCAATTCTGCCATTGTATTCGGTCATGGCCTCGACAAACCTGTTGTTATGCTCATCAGGCACTACGCCAAACGCCCTGAATTTTTCCACATCCGTCGATTTTGCCTGATTTTCGTCGAGGGCTTGTCGCCGTTGTTTGAGAATAGGCGCCATCTCACTCAAAGCCCGAACATAAGGCATCCTGTCACCGGCCTTAGCTTCCAGATTTTCTTCAATAACCTTCATCTTGGCGGTGGCATTTACGCACCGCTCATTCATATAGTGAGCGTGATCCATACGCTCTCGGTGCTGAATAACGAGTCCGGCCTTTTCGGCAGCTGCGTAATTTTCGTGATTAAACAAGTAGGTTTTGGCGTCACACACTTTAACGCAGAAGAATTTCAATGGTTTCCATACCAGATATGTAATCGGGGCAGTGATTACTCTGGCTACATTGTTCACCGCGAAAACAGTGTGCTCCCAGCTGGTAGGCCGGTGATAAACGGTGACCACAGCTGGCTGGAAGACTGCTGAATCAGAGGCTGCTGATCCAGTGGCAGAGCCGAACAGTCTGTCGCGAATCCGTGGTAGAAAATTGCTCATATCCGGTAAGTAAGCGCGCAGTTTCGACAGACCACCGTTGCTCTCGAGGCTCTCATCAGCCTGGATTACTGGCTCCCCAGGGTGTATTTGCGCTGTTGTTGCATCAGCGACAGCTACCTGGCGGCTGTTGACAACGGCTTGTTGCGGTGATGGCGGTGAATGCGGGGCGGCTACACCGGAGGTTGGAGCAATCCCGCCAGCAGCTGTAGGGGTTACGGAGTTTGCCATAATGCACGTCCTTATTCAGTTTGCCTGGGATGATGAGTGGAAATAACCAATCGAACGTTGACTAGTCAATTCGACAGTTAATTTGGAGTTTTGTTCCACTTTGTTTTTAAATACCATGCAAACATGCAAACTGGATTTTGCATAAGAAAGGGGATAAAACGCATGAATCGGTTGTCTGTGTTCTTTATCCTCTAGCCAAACTGGCCGTTTTTTTACTGCAATTTACCGCTCAAAAAGTTGATTCTTTCCTGTCGAAGTGCCCTCCCCAGAGGTTTACCGGTTATTCCCTGTGCAATTAATGCGTCGGCCTTGATAGCCAAACAACCTTTTAACAGCCTCACAACCTGTTGTTTCTCCTGTTTGACCGTTTCCCAGTGACAGGAAAGCGCATCCAACAACAAGGCAAAGCGTTCCGGACGACGCAGGGCGTCAGTGACTTCAAACACTGACATCAATGCTTGCCCATCAGGGTGTTGTAGCGTTGCTGAGATACGTTCACTGTACGCGCTTATCAGTAGTGCCAGGTCGCCATACTCGGTGGGTAGGCGCAATCTTGCCACCAGGCTTCTGATATTCGCAAGGTCACTGTTTTGAGCAAACAGACAGCCGAAGCGCACCAGGGCCGGAGCATTGGCCTGCGCTGCCAGTTGCAGGCGCTCAAGGGCTTGCCCCTGGAGCACGCTACCCAGTTCTGGCAAAACCACCGGCAGAGCCTGACAGCGAATCAGTGTTTGAAAGAAAGTTGCCGGGCTCGGTTCCAACAGCGCTTTCACAGTCTCTTGCCACACTCTTTCTGCTACCAGGTGGGATGCTTCACCATTGGCTACCATGGCGCCCATCAGCTCAAGGGTCTGGTCAGCGATCTGAAAACCGAGCGGCGCCAACCTTGCGGCAAATCGGGCAACCCTGAGAATACGCAGGGGGTCTTCCTGAAACGCTGGTGACACATGGCGCAGCAGACGCTTGTTCAGATCATCCTGACCGCCGTACGGATCGATAATCCGCCCGGACTCATCTTCAGCCATGGCATTGATGGTTAAGTCCCGGCGCAGCAGGTCTTCTGCCAGTGTCACCGTGCTGGCGGTGTAGAAAGTAAAGCCGGCATAACCGTGGCCAGTTTTTCGCTCGGTTCTCGCCAGGGCATACTCTTCTTTGCTATGTGGATGAAGAAATACTGGAAAATCGCGCCCGACGGGTATAAAGCCAAGGTCTTTCATCTGTTCGGGCGTGGCACCAACGACTACCCAGTCCTGATCTTTGGTGGGCAAGCCCAGCAGTTTATCCCTGACAGCCCCGCCAACCCGGTAAATTTGCATGCCTGAGGTTTTCCCTAATGAAAAGGTAACGAGCCACTGTTATAACAGAAAAAACACAGTGTTACGCCTTGTGGAATTTTATTTCTCAAAAAACAGCTAAAAGAAAATAACTTTCTACATTTGGCAGTAAAAGTAGAAAATCAGAAATATTTTTCTCTCCCAAAAGCCATAAAGTATGCGTCCGGACGTTAACAGAAAATAACGACTCCCACCCAACAACTCTTGTTTACTGACAGCTTGTTTACGGACAACTTGCGCTAAGCCCGTCTTTTTGGCTGTCAGCCATATAAACACAAACGGAAGTATTTATGAGCAGGCATCAGTGGATTAATGAAGCCATCGGTAAAATTGAAGCGGATTTCCAACGCAGCGCCGACACCCACCTGATACGACTGGAGCTACCAGAGCTAGATGGAATCGACCTGTATCTTAAGGATGAAAGTACCCACCCCACTGGCAGTTTGAAACATCGTTTGGCTCGCTCACTGTTTCTTTATGGGCTGTGCAATGGTTGGATCAACGAAAAGACCACGATCATCGAGTCCTCCTCAGGCAGCACTGCCGTTTCTGAGGCCTATTTTGCCCGACTGCTCGGTCTGCCATTTATTGCCGTGATGCCCAGGTGCACCTCGGCCCGCAAGATTCGCCAGATTGAGTTTTATGGCGGTCAGTGCCACCTGGTGGGCTGTTCAGCAGAGATTTACGCGGAATCCCAGCGACTGGCCAGAGACTTGAACGGTCACTATATGGATCAGTTCACTTATGCCGAACGCGCCACCGACTGGCGCGGCAATAATAACATTGCCGACTCCATCTTCCGTCAGATGGAATGCGAGCAACACCCGGTGCCAAGCTGGATCGTTATGAGTCCCGGAACCGGTGGTACATCGGCCACCATTGGTCGTTATATTCGTTATCAAAAGCTGGATACCAAGCTGTGCGTGGTTGATCCGGACCATTCGGTGTTTATGGACTACTACCACAGCGGTGACAGCAGTCTGACCATTGACAAGGGATCGCGAATAGAAGGCATTGGCCGTCCAAGAGTCGAGCCATCATTTATCCCTGGCGTTGTGGATGAAATGCGTCGCGTACCCGACGCCGCTGCCATCGCCACTATTCATTGGCTGGAAACAGTGCTCGGGCGCAAAGCCGGACCAAGTACCGGCACCAACCTGTACGGCGCGCTGCAAATCGCTGCCGAGATGCACGCACGAGATGAGGAGGGATCTGTCGTCACATTACTGTGCGACAGCGGCGAGCGCTACCTGGACACCTGTTACAACCATGAATGGATCGCTGAGCAGGTTGGGGATACACAACCATGGGCGAACAAACTGCAGCAGCTGACCTCAGGCATGGCGTGTTAACAAGAGGGAGTAGCAGGTAGCAGGGAGTGGCGACCACAGTCGTCAACAAACGAAACAAGGCTGCCCTCAACCATCCAATAACACCTGAAAGCTCCCCTCTCAGTCCTTGCTCTTGCCAGCAAGGACGTTCCATTTATTTTCGCAACTTATTTACTTTTACCGGAACTCACCGCACCTTTAGCGGTTTTGGGAATCTCAGCAGCTTTGCCGGCGCCAGCAGCCCCAGCAGTTTTATCGGCCCCAGCTGCTCCAGTGGCTTTACCAGTTTCAGCGGTTTTAGCAGCTTTAGCGGCACCAGAGGAGGGTCCTTGCGGGACACTCGCACTGCTCTTGGTCGCCCCACTGGCAACCTGAGAAGACTGTCCAGACAGTACACCGGCTGACCCCTCTAATCCCCTCCTCTGCTCGAGAAAGCTCAGCAGTTGCTCATTCCAGTTCTTCAACAGCTCGTAGGACTGTACTTCTTCAGCAAGAACCCTGACCTTCAATTCCTGGATATTCCTGTCCAGCCTATCAATGGCATTATATATTTCCTGAGTATTCAATTGGGTAACCAAGGCCGATGACTGTTGGGCTGAGTGACTGGATTGCTGCTGCACTCCGTGCTGGAGGGCTGAACTGTGAAACGGTTGCCCCTGACCGGTCTGAACGTACCCTGATTCCATCGAAGATTGAAGATGGCCTGTCCAGGCCTGGGCTTGCCCCGCGCCCGTTGGAAGCTGGTCAGACGGCACTACTCCAACCTGACCGCAGGTTACTCCACTCTGAACTGCTCCTGATTGCACCTGTCCAGCCTGACCATAGGCACCCCCAGTCTGCATCAGCCCTGTCTGGCTGTAAGTAGTCCCACCCTGATCGCGCCCTGACTGAGTCTGATTGTATCCGGCCTGAGTCTGGCTAAAATCCGATGGCAATGGTCTTGCCGAGTCAGACTGAACCGAAACAGACGAAGTTTGTCCAACGTGAGACTGTTGGGCTTGCAGCTGCCCCGGAGGTCGAGCAACTCCCGCCTGTGTGGTCTGGCTCGCTTTGGCAGCGTCGGCTGCCCTTTCAGATTTGTTTTTATAGGTCAAAAATGTGGAAAAATCGAAACCAGCTCCCCCGCGACCAGTTTCGGACACACTACTCTCTGACGGTACCACGGGTGCCTGGACAGCAGGCTGCTGCTGAGATTGTATCTGTCCGTGTCCTCCTGCTGCCTGTTGCCCCTGCATTCCCAATGCTTGCTGTCCTTGCATTCCCAATGCCTGCTGCCCGTGCCCTCCTCCTGCCTGTTGTCCCTGCATTCCCAATGCCTGCTGCCCCTGCATCCCAGATGTCTGCTGTGCTTGCACTCCCAATGCCTGCTGTCCCCGCTCCATTACCTGTGCCTGTTGCCCCTCCTGCATCCCTTGTGCCTGCTGTTGCACACCGTGCCCACCCAAATAGCTCTGGGCAGATGACTGGGTAATCTGACGGGCACTTTGCATGTCACCACCCGAGGACTGCACCTGGGACGACTGATACTGCCCACTGGCCCCTTGGCTCAATTGCGTCTCCGGGAACGCCAGGGTAACACCACAATTGCCGCATCGCCCTTGCTGAATGTAGGCGGTCTGCTGGGGCATGCCGCTCGCGCCGGGAGCGTACACGGGTGCCTGCTGAATTGAGGGAAAACTCATTATTGAATCCTTAGTAAATGATGAACGCGTATTGATTTCAAACTGTCACTGGTATCATTTGCCGAGATGGCAACGGGGTTCGACAGGCACTGTCGCTGTTGGTTCTAGAACAATTGGCAATTATTTTTTATTGGTATTGCGACGGAACAAATTAAGCCTTGTCCAAGCAGTTGCTACTTGAAAAACGGTGCCCCTTGGACAGCAATAAGGGAATGCCCGGCGGTGGAAAACAGCAAAAATCATCAGAAAAATCAAGAGCTGGAGAAGGCTATGTTCCAGGCAAAAGACGCATTCAGTCCCAATCTTCACAATCCGGCCGAATTCTGGCCAATCATCTCAGCCCATTACGCTATTGACGAAACCTCCTGGGTGGAGGAGTTGATAGCGGCTCTGGCTACCGATGACGATCAGGCCACAGTGGACCTGGCCACCCAACTGATTGAGCAAGTCCGCAAGAGCGATGACAGCATAGGCATGATCGATGCCTTGCTGCTTCAGTACAGTCTGGACACCCGCGAAGGCATTTTATTGATGTGCCTGGCCGAGGCTCTGATGCGTGTTCCGGATAAGCACACCGCCGATGCCCTGATCCGCGACAAGTTGAGTGGTGCTGACTGGCACAAGCATCTTAGCCAAAGTGACTCGCTGCTGGTCAATGCCTCGACGTGGGGACTGCTGTTAACCGGCAAGGTGGTCAAACTGGATAACGACGAGAACGGGGCTGCCGCCGGCGTTATTGGTAAGCTGGTAAATCGTCTGGGAGAACCGGTGATTCGTCAGGCGATTAACCAGGCCATGAAAATTATGGGACAACACTTTGTTCTTGGGCGCACCATTACCGAGGCACTGAACCATGGCCAGAAGCAACTCAGCGAGGGATACAGCTACTCCTTTGACATGCTTGGCGAATCGGCACTCAGCTGGGATGATGCCCGGCGTTATCAGGGGCAATATCTTCAGGCAATCAAGGCCGTTGCCGGTAATAATGCCGGAGTATCCATTAAGCTTTCTGCGTTGCATCCGCGCTACGAAGCCACCCATAAAGGGCAAGTAATGGCAGAACTGGTGCCAACTCTGTTAGAGCTGGTACGTGCGGCGCAGGCCGCGGATGTGGCGGTTAATCTGGACGCCGAGGAGCAGGACCGTCACGAGTTGATGCTGACCGTATTTGAGCAGGTTTATCGCCACTGTCGAGGCTGGGGGAAACTTGGTCTGGTGATTCAGGCCTATAGCAAGCGTGCTTTGCCATCCCTGTGTTGGCTCTCGGCCCTGGCGCGAGAACAAGGTGATGTGATTCCAGTACGCCTGGTCAAGGGCGCTTACTGGGACAGTGAAATCAAGCACTGTCAGCAGCTGGGATTGTCCGGTTATCCCGTCTATACCCGCAAGGAGTCCACCGATATTGCTTACCTGGTCTGTGCCAAATATCTCTTGTCGGTACCAAGTCTGCTTTATCCACAGTTTGCCAGTCACAATGCCCATACGGCTGCCAGTATCCTGAATATGGCGGAGCAGCCCAGTGCTTTTGAATTCCAGCGCTTGCATGGTATGGGGGATGCGCTTTATCGCCAGGTACTGGCTCAGCACTCTCTATCGGTACGGATTTATGCACCAGTGGGCAGTCATCAGGATTTGCTGCCTTACCTAGTGCGGCGTCTGCTGGAAAATGGTGCCAACTCATCGTTTGTTCATCGTCTGCTCGATGCCAACACGCCCATTGCCGAGCTGGTGCAGCATCCGGTGACCACGTTGCACAGCAGAGCCTCGATTCCTCACGACCAGATTCCATTACCTGCGCAGATTTTTGGTTCTGAAAGGCAGAATTCACAGGGCATCAATGTGGCAGTGGACAGTCAATGGCAACCGTTTCGTCAGCAGGTTCAGAGTTTTCTGGATCATCAATGGCAACAAGGAGCATGGCTTAATGGCGAGAAAATGCAGACAGGTGAAGCCGTTGCCATCAGCTGCCCTTACCAGCGGTCACACATTGTTGGAGAGGTTAGCTACGCCAGCGCAGAGTTGGTTGACGAAGCCATCAACGTTGCGGTGGCCGCATTTGAACAGTGGCGCACAACACCGGCTTCCCGCCGAGCACAATGTCTGGATAAACTGGCTGACCTGCTCGAAGAGCACCGGGCAGAGTTAATAGCCCTGTGCCACCGCGAAGCGGGTAAGACGGTTCAGGACGCCATTGATGAGGTACGCGAAGCGATAGACTTTTGCCGCTACTACGCGCAAGAGGCCCGGAAAATATTTTCTGCCTCACAGTATTTGCCAGGGCCCACTGGTGAAACTAATAAGTTACGTCTGAGCGGGCGTGGGGTTTTTGTCTGCATCAGCCCCTGGAATTTCCCCCTGGCCATTTTCCTTGGCCAGGTAACCGCTGCTTTGGTGGCTGGCAATACTGTGCTTGCCAAACCGGCAGAACAGACCAGCCTGATTGCCGGTCGGGCGGTGGAGTTGCTGTTGGCCGCAGGCTTCCCGGGCGGCACCATTCAGTTGCTTCCCGGCGCTGGCGCAACGCTCGGTGAGCAACTGGTTGCCAATGACCGTATTGCCGGGGTCGCCTTTACCGGCTCCACGCAGACAGCCCGCAAGATCAATCAAGCGCTGGCCAATCGACATGGGCCGATTATACCGCTGATTGCCGAAACCGGTGGTCAGAACGCCATGATCGTTGACTCCACCGCCCTGCCCGAACAGGTGGTAAAAGATGTGCTACTTTCGGCCTTTGGCAGCGCCGGTCAGCGTTGTTCGGCCCTGAGAGTGCTCTACGTGCAGGAAGATATTGCCGAGCGGGTGATTACCCTGCTGCGCGGTGCGATGGCGGCGTTATCGGTTGGCGACCCGAGTTTGCTGGCTACGGATATTGGTCCGGTCATTGATGAGCGAGCGCGCCTGGCGCTTGTGGGTCATATTGATCGAATGAGCAAAGAGGCTAGCGTGTTGGCTGAATGTTCGTTACCGACAAGTTGTGCTGATGGCACTTTTGTTGCTCCCATAGCCTTTGAAATTGAACATATCAACCAGCTTGAGAAGGAGCATTTTGGACCCGTACTGCATGTGATTCGCTATGCTGCCAAAGGATTGCCCAAGGTAATCGACGAGATCAATAGCAGTGGCTATGGTCTGACGCTGGGTATCCATAGCCGCAACGAAGCCACTGTGGCATACATTAAACAGCGCATAAAAGTCGGTAATATCTACATCAATCGAAATCAGACCGGAGCGGTGGTTGGTGTGCAACCGTTTGGTGGCATGGGGCTCTCTGGTACTGGCCCCAAGGCCGGCGGTCCGAACTATCTGCTGCGTTTTGCCACGGAGCAGACGGTTTCAGTCAATACCACTGCGGTTGGCGGGAATACCACGCTGTTGTCGTTAACTGAGAGAGCCCCCTAATCGCGGGTCACCCGGTTGACTTCCTCAAGACTGGTGACGCCCTGCAACGCTTTAAGCAGTCCGGACTGGCGCAGATTGCTAAATCCTTCTTGCTGCGCCTGTTGGGAGATTTCCAGAGCATTACCCTCGGCCATAATAATCTGCTGCATGCCGGGGGTAATTGCCACCACCTCATAAATGCCCACACGTCCTTTGTAACCGTTGTTGCAACTATCGCAACCCTTAGGACCATAGATTTCTGCGGTGGCAGCCTGCGCTTCGCTAAAGCCTTCTTCAATCAGGGTCTCTTGAGGGATGTCCACTTTCACCTTGCATTTGCACAGGCGACGAGCCAGACGCTGGGCGATGATCAGACTAACCGAGGTGGCAATATTAAATGAAGGGATGCCCATATTTTGCAGACGGGTCAAGGTATCCGCTGCGCTGTTGGTATGTAGCGTAGAGAGCACCAGGTGACCTGTTTGCGCTGCCTTGACAGCAATGTTGGCGGTCTCCAGATCACGTATTTCGCCTACCATGATCACGTCCGGGTCCTGACGCAAAAAGGCTCGAAGCGCCTGACTGAAATCCATGCCCTGTTTGGGGTTTACATTTACCTGGTTAATGCCTTCGAGATTAATTTCCACTGGATCTTCCGCAGTGGAAATATTGCGTTCGATGGTGTTGAGAATACTCAAGCCGGTGTACAGGGAGACTGTCTTGCCTGAACCAGTCGGGCCGGTGACCAGGATCATGCCCTGGGGCTGGGCCAACGCCTCCATATACATGGCTTTTTGTTCTTCTTCATAGCCAAGGGCGTCAATCCCCATTTTGGCGCTGGAGGAATCAAGAATCCGCAGCACAACTTTCTCGCCCCAAAGGGTCGGCAGCGTATTAACCCGAAAGTCAATGGCCTTGGTTTTCGACAGCTTCATCTTGATGCGTCCATCCTGTGGCTTTCTACGCTCAGAAATATCCATGGCGGACATAATCTTCAGGCGCGAGGCAATTCTCGGCCCGAGGGACACCGGTGGTCTTGTGACTTCATGAAGCACACCGTCGGTGCGAAACCGTACCCGGTAGGCTTTTTCGTAGGGTTCAAAATGGAGATCGGAAGAGCCGCCCTTGATGGCCATCAGCAGCATTTTGTTAACGAACTTGACCACTGGCGTATCATCTTCGCCTCCCCCACGAACATCGTCTAGCTCATCGTCAACGGCACTGACCTCCAACCCTTCAAGCTCACCCAGCTCGTCCTCTTCCAGATCGCTGAACGTCTGCCCGACATCATCAAGCATCTTCTCAATGGTGCGCGCCAACATGCCAGGCTCAACCAGCACGGAGTGGATGGTCAGGCCGGTATTGAAGCGAATTTCATCAAGCCCATGGTGGCTGGAGGGGTCGTCAATGGCGACAAACAGGTGTGAACCGCGTTTGACCAGGGGGAGCACATTGTGTTTGCGGATCAGTTTTTCCGGCACCACATCGCGGGCAATGTACTCCATATCAAAAGCGGCCAGATCAAAGGCCGGTAAGCCAAGTTCTTCCGCACTGGCGAGCATCAACGCTTTGGCATCAACAAGACTGTGTTCCAGCAGATAACGCGCCAGGGGCTTTTGTTCACGATCCGCCGCTGCCTGAGCCTGGTGGATGGCAGATTCACCCATTAATTGGTCGGCCAGCAAGCGGGCAGCCAGCCCGGTCAGAGGTTTATTTGCCATAACCGGTGTCCATAGTGTTTTGGTGGAAAAAGTTAACAAAGACTGTATCCGCACCATTGGCGGATAATAAAGGTTGCCATTTCATTGGCTGTTAACAATTTCCAAGTTGTTATCTAGGCTTATTTAAAGGGCTGCGGGTCGGTGCCGAAAGATTGAAAGCAATGGGCTTAAGCAGGCTGGTCAAAAATCTCAAGGGTCGAGGATTAGATTATGAAGACAAGGATGTCTGAAGTGCACAAAGCGTCGGGTTTTACCCTGATTGAATTGATGATTGTCGTGGCCATTATTGGTATTTTGGCTGCCGTTGCGATTCCGCAGTATCAAAACTATACGAGAAATGCCACAGTGTCTGCTGCTATATCTGAAGCAAGATCGTTCCAAACTTCTGTATCTATTTGTGCTCAAACCCAACTGATTGCTGGTTGTGTTGCTGGCGCTAACGGAATTCCTGCTAACGTTGGTTCGGTAGCCGTAGGAGCCAATGGAGTCATCACAATCACACCGGGTGGTGCTTTTGGTAGCGAAACTATCGTACTTACACCGGATGCCAACGCCAGTGTGTGGACTAAGAGTTGTAATGCGGCTACCCCAACTGCATTAGGCTTGTGTGACACAAGCGCTTACACAGAACTGCCATAAAACTTCTCCGAGCGCATTCCAGTCCCACGCGTTGCGTGGGACCTCCCCTTTCCGCCCCCCCCCCTGCAACGCTCGAAAATAATCAGCCGCCCTCTTTCCTACCGGTTCTTCTTTACAAGCATTGACAGAATTTTCACCGACAACGCTCATCAGGGTAATCGGGATAAATGCGAGTTTGTGGCCGCAACAACACTTGACCAAAAACCGGCGTAGCATTGCCTTTAAGTAACACACTGACCAAATCACCGACTGCCAAATCAATTCGTTTAAGATTCTCAACACTGCCCAACGAAACACGGGTAACAGTCCGGTTGCCAATACGCACCGGATTAATATGAACCACTGGTGTAACCCTACCCGTGCGCCCAGTGGTAAAGACGATCCTGGTAACTTCCGACACAGCACTTTGCCCGGAAAACTTCCAGGCCAACGCCCAATTGGGCGTATTTCCTGACCAGCCCCGTTGCTTTCTGAGTTCGGTATTGGCCGCTTTGATCACGATCCCATCCATTAAAAATGGGAGGCTTTGCTTACCGGCATAGTCTGCCAACAGCTGGCTAACCTGCTCAAATGACTGCACCTTATGAGTATGCTCAAGCGGCAAGGAAAACCCCATTTGCGCCAACGTTTTTATGGACTCAAGATCACTGGCAAAGCGGGTGTTTGTCCAATGCCAGGGGAAAAAATCAAAGCTATTTAGTGCCACGCCGTCAGGTTTGGCACGATTAAGCTGGCCAGCCACCAGATGACGAGCCGAGGCGTACCGCACCAAAAAAACCGGGTCAATCTGGTCCAGACGGACGAACAATTCGCCATGCAGAATTACCTCCTGACCATCCCAATTGCCGAGCGTTGCCGGAATTAACGGCATATGCCTTATATGTTGGGTAATATCCACCCCATTCTGACCGTCGCCCCGAGTAGTTGCCTGAACCAGTCGCCCATGACGATAAACCAACTCCACCGCAACGCCATCAATTTTGGGCTGTACCAATACCTCACTGCCTGACAGACCTTGCAAAAAGTTGCTCACCTCTTCAGCAGTGCCAGCTTTTTTCAGACTGCCCATCACAGCCCGGTGACTGACTCTGGCTTTGCGCCAGCCAATATCAGCTGTATTGATTGGCGTAGCCCCAAAGCAGACCTGCCACTGTTTCAACCGATTGGTCAGAGCATCGTATTCACCATCACTGATGGTAGGCGCGTTCTGCTGAAAGTATCGCTGATCGTGCTGTGCCACCTCGTTGGCAAGACGCTTGATATTCACCATGGCTTCATCGTAATCCCACGGTGGACAGGCTGAGGCAGGCAGCAGAAAAACGGCCCAAAACACAATCCATGGCAGTATGGTTATTTTTTTCATTTCCGGAGTTAAGCATGAAAACAGGAAAACTCCACTGTATAGGTGCCACAAACAAAAAGTCAGTGATAATAGATACTCACTGCCAGCACTGTGAGCCCGAGTAGACTGACCGCAGCTTCCTCAATGCTGCCCCCCCATCCGCATGGACAAATCCACGCTCTGGCAATCCTTGGTCAGCGCCCCAATAGAAATATAATCAACTCCAGTCTCAGCTATCGCCACCAATGTTTGCTCATTGACGCCGCCGGAGGCTTCCAGTTTCGGTGCAGTTCCAGGCTGCTGACGATTGAGCCAGACCGTCTCGACCAGCTGCGCCAGCGGAAAATTATCGAGCATAATAATGTCGACCCCAGCGGCCCGGGCAATTTTAAACTCTGCCAAAGTCTCCACCTCGATCTCCACTGGCTTTTCTGCTGCACTTTTACGAGCCGTGGCCACGGCCGGCAAAATACCACCACAGGCCGCAATATGATTTTCCTTAATCAGAAAAGCATCAAACAGCCCAATCCGGTGATTGTGACACCCTCCCGCTGCCACAGCGTATTTCTGGGCGACGCGCAGGCCGGGCAGAGTCTTGCGAGTATCAAGCAAAGTAACTCCCGTACCACTGACCAGCTGGAGATAGTGCCGACAGCGGGTTGCCGTGCCAGAAAGGGTTTGCAGAAAGTTCATGGCAGTTCGCTCGCCAGTGAGCAAGCTGCGGGCAGCGCCTTTAAGCACCACCAGCACTTGACCTGGTGCCACCGTCTCTCCCTCCTCAATCTGCCACTGCAACTGCACATTGGGATCGATCTGTCGAAAGACTTCGTCAAACCACGGTCGCCCGCAGATCACGCCATGATCACGACAGATAATACTGGCCACCGACTGCTGATCTTGCGGTATCAGAGCAGCAGTAATATCCCCATTCTCTACGTCTTCTGCCAGTGCCTGACGCACATTGGTGGTGATGGCGCAGTCCAACCGATTATGCACAACCGAACTGAGATTGGCAGGCAGCTTGTTGGGTATATTCATGGGGATTCCGAAGAATTTTTTCAGGAATTATATACCAGCATGGCAACACCTTAACGGATGCCGCGGTCTTTTAGCTGTGCCATCAGCGCGTGATGATGAGGCACTGGAATTCCCGTGGCTCCAGCTTTGTCGATCAAAAAGCCGTTGATAAAAGGCAGCTCTGTGACCCGGCCAAGTCGGACATCCTGACAGGTCGATGAAATATTGTCTGCCGTCGTCCGACAGACACTGTATACACGATCGCGCAAAGCCAGTGCCGACATCCCCACCGCTTGCAATACCGCGTCGGTCTCCACCACCAGCGCGTCCAGCCACGCTTGCCTGGTGCCACCATCAAGCAACTCTCCGTTACGACAATCAAACAGCGCCGTCAGACCATTAATACAGCAATTAATGGCCAGTTTTTCCCACAGTTTCTGCTCAATGGTCGGATGACGGCGCACGGTCAACCTAAAGTTGTCAAACAGCTCATCAAAGCCATTGTCTAACGCTCCGGTAAGTGGGCCAACCCACGTTTCTCCCTGTCCGGCGTGGCATACTTCAAAGGATGCGGACAAATAAGCACCATCCGTACTCGAAGCGGCCCATACCACCTGACTGGCAAAGGCTTGTGCCACCTGCTGCTGTGAGCCCATCCCGTTCTGGAGCAGTAATATATGGCAGTTGTCGTTCAAATAAGGTTTAATGCTGTGCAGTGCTGCCAACGTATCCTGAGCCTTTGTACAGACAATCAGTTGGCCAATAGGTTCATTAATGGTTCGGGCGCACACCACATCCACAGCAAATTGCTGTGTCTGGCCACCAGATGTGAGTTTGAGTGCAATGCGCTGTTGTTCTGCGCCACTTGCCCTGACGATCAATCGCGGGATAATTCCTGCATGGCTTAAGCTGGCAGCCCATAGGCAACCCATGCTGCCAGCGCCTAGAACGAACCATTTGTCACAGTGCATGCTTGTCTGTGTTCCATTGGGAGGCTGAAAGACGCCGAGTCTACCATTTGCCACCTATACTCTGACAGTTGGTGTTTTCCAGCAGTAATGTTATTGCCAAGGTTTTACCGAGATGGGAGATAAAAAATGAGCCACACCTATAAATTGACTGAACTGGTTGGTAGCTCGACGGTCAGTAGTGATGACGCAATTCAAAACGCCATTGCCGCAGCAGGAATGACCCTGGATCATTTAGGCTGGTTTGAGGTGGTGGAGCAGCGGGGGCACATTGAGGATGGCAAAGTTGCCCACTGGCAGGTAACCGTAAAAATCGGTTTCCGACTTAAAGGTAAAGACCAGTAACACCTTGCACACCGGGCTTGTGCTCAACTACGGAAAATAATGTGCAGGTCCGGTCAGCAGGATATTGATCAATTCCTTGAGTTCTCGGATACATTCTCGGATACAATAGCAGCGAACTTTATTTCGATTTCTCAGGGAGACCCCTCCTAATGCCATCATTTGACATTGTCTCTGAAGTGGATATGCACGAACTGGCCAACGCTGTGGATCAGGCCAACCGTGAGCTGACCACCCGCTTTGATTTTCGCGGCGTTGATGCCAACTACGAAAAAGGCGGTGACAAACAGATCGTGATGACTGCCGATGCCGACTTCCAGCTGGCGCAAATGCTGGAGATACTCAAAACCAAAATGGTCAAGCGCGGAATAGACGTCAAATGTCTTGAGACAAAAGACCACTACGGTTCTGGCAAGCAGGTTAAACAAGAAGTCATTGTACGTCAGGGACTAGATAAAGACCTGTCGAAAAAAATCGTCAAGATGATCAAGGACGCCAAGCTGAAAGTGCAGGCTGCCATTCAGGGCGACCAGGTACGGGTCACCGGCAAGAAAAGGGACGACTTGCAAACCGTAATTGCTTTTTTGCGTGAAACCGACCTGAATATGCCGCTGCAATACAATAATTTCAGGGACTGATTGCAGGGATTAATAACTCATAAAGATAAAAACAAAACCATTGTCGCTGCGACAATGGTTTTTTCAATGGAGCACATTGCATGGGTCCGACAGTTGATTCCGCGAAGAATTGGGGGGAGGCCTATAGAAGTTTTTTGAATCCCCGGGTGATCGCGCTGCTGTTCCTGGGTTTTTCAGCGGGTCTGCCTATCTTGTTGATTTTCAGCAGTTTGTCCCTCTGGTTACGCGATGCCGGCGTATCGCTCAAAGAGGTTACGTTTTTCAGTTGGGCGGCACTGGGCTACTCGTTTAAATTCATTTGGGCACCGCTGGTGGACCGCATTCCTGTCCCCTTTCTGCACCAACGGCTAGGGCGTCGGCGCTCCTGGTTACTGCTGTCGCAACTTATGGTGATAGCCGCCATCTGCTTTCTGGCCAGCAACAATCCCGCTAATGGTCTGTTGCTGGTGGCTGTGGGCGCGGTGGCGCTGTGCCTGTCATCGGCCACACAGGACATTGTTATTGACGCTTACCGCATCGAAGCCGCAGACAACGACCTGCAAGCCATGATGTCCTCGACCTATATTGCCGGTTACCGCGTTGGGATGTTGCTGGCCGGCGCTGGCACCCTGGCGCTATCAAGCTGGCTGACCGTAACCGAGCCTTACGACTACGAGGCCTGGGCCTGGGCGTATCGTTGTATGGCGGCGTTTATGCTGGTGGGTGTGATCACCACATTGCTGATTTCGGAGCCAGTCAATAACCAGGAGCGCTCCCTTTATCACCACGATACCCGTGATTATTTGCACTTCATGGCCCTGTTTGGTTGTGCAGTGGCAGCATTTCTTCTGGTATTTAGCACCACGGAGGGTCCTTTGCAGAACGTCAATCAATGGTTTGTTGATCTTGGTCTGCTCAACTCTCTGGCCGGTTTTCTCACCGAAAGCTGTCGTCTGCTACTCAGCATTGCTGCCGCTGCTTTGGTGGCTTGGGGACTTCTGAAACTGCACGTTGCCCCGCGCGATATGGTTCAGGAAACGTACATCGCCCCATTTGCCGAGTTTTTCCAGCGCTACGGTAAGGCCGCTATTTACCTTCTGCTATTAGTGGGCACTTATCGTATAGCCGATATCATGATGGGCACCATTGCCAACGTGTTTTACACCGATATGGGCTACAGCAAGGAGCAAATCGCCACCATCACCAAAACCTTTGGTTTATTCATGACCATTGCCGGTGGTTTTGTGGGTGGAGTGCTGGCTCTGCGCTACGGGGTTATGCGGATGCTCTGGGTGGGTGCGTGGCTGGCGGCAGCATCTAATGTGTTGTTTGCAGTTCTGGCCAATCTGGAACCGTCAAGTATCTACCTGAGTTTAGTGATTGCCGCCGATAATCTCAGCGGTGGCCTGGCATCGGCAGCCTTTATTGCCTTTTTATCCGGCCTGACCAATCGTGCATTTACCGCCATGCAATACGCCATTTTCAGCTCATTAATGACGCTGCTACCAAAACTGCTGGCGGGTTATTCCGGCACGTTTGTCGACGCTGTTGGCTATCCGCTGTTCTTCATTGGTTCGGCACTGCTCGGCCTGCCGATTATTTGGTTAGTGACGTATGTTGGCCGGTTGACACAACGACACGAGTCCGATTAGTGACACGGGCAGAAGACAGATCAGAAAACGTCTTCTGTCCGGACATCCGGCTTTGTCAGCAAGCGTGGTGTCGGATGCTGCTTTCTCTCTTGGCGCCCCCGCTGTCGGCTCTTTCCTTGTTGCTCCCCACTACACTGGCCATAAGCCATCCAGGCTGGTACGAAAGTTAGCAGGGAGCCAAAAGCCAGTACCGATAGCCAAGTAAACAGTTCAACCATAGATATTTTTTGTTCACCTATCCATGCTTGCCACTCAACGGGACAGAACACTGCCAACAGAGCGACCACAGTGACAAACAACAAAAAGCCACCCAGTGAAGCCAACAAAATAACCACCAAAGGCTCCAGAAAACCAATCACCACAATCTGGTGAGTCCTGGCACCCAGCATACGCAGGGTTTGCACTTCGTTGCGTCGCTCAGCCAGGGAGCCGGAAACACTGAAGAATACCATTAGCAATGCCATCAACACGGTCATGCCCAAAATACCCAGAACTGTATTCATTACCCGATTCGCCAGTTGGTGCACATAAGCAAGCTCTTGCGCCGGGATGATGACCTCAAGGGATTGACCGTAGACGTTTTTGATTTGACTTTGTATTGGCAGTGTCGCCTGTTTGCTGTGCAGCTTAATCAGTAGCAAATTAACACCGTGATTGTCGTTGGGGCGATATTTACTGCGTATAGCCTGCAACGTAGTAAGCGGCACAAAGATGTCGTTATCCAATACCGAGCCAGTGGGTGCCAACACCCCGGTGATGGTAAAGCGCTCAGGATACTCATCCGCCAAAGATGGTTCCGCTCCAGCAGCAATGGTCATTAGCTCACCTGGCAAATAGCCAGAGTCCCGGGCAAACGAAGCGCCAAGTACGACACTGTAAGGCTGTGAAAACCCTTCGCCCTGAGCAAAAATCTGACCAGCACTGGTATTGGTAAATAACTGCTCAGTGGTGGCCGTTACTGGATAGCCCCGATGACTTTCCTGCTGGCTTAACGGAATAACCGATTTAATCTCAGGATGGGCACGAAGTCGCTGCACATGATCATCACTTATCACCGGTGGCGGATTGCCCAGACGAAATATGCCATACAACGCCAGATGAACCGGTTGTGCCGGGGCGCCGACAATCAGGTCAGCCTGTCCATTCACCCTTGACAGTGAGTTGGCCACGCCGACTTTCAGATGGGTCAACAACAAGACCAAAAAAACACTGACAGACGTAGCCAGCAAGGCAATCAATACGCGTTGTTTGCGCCGCAGCAGGCTCTTTGCGACCATTTGCAGAATTACCATAGAGGATTAAACTCCGCACTCTTATTAATGTCTTTGATGTTTATATGGCGATCAAAAAACACGTTGGCTTCTTCATCGTGGCTGATACATATCAGGGTACAGTCGTTTTCCCGGGCCCATGTGGTCAGCAGTTCATACACCAGCTTACGACTGTAGTGCCCCATGGCAGAGGCAGGTTCATCTGCCAAAACCAATTGCGGCGTGCCCATCAGCGCCCTGGCAATGGCTATACGCTGCTGCAACCCCCGGCTAAGCTGATCGGCAGTTTTTTTCAGGCGATCCGGGTCTTCAAACTTCAGCCGAGCCATTAACTGATAGGCTTCATACTCTGGCGTCAGGCTTCGACTGGCGACATTATTTGCCCGGCAAGCAGAAAGACCACAAGGAAGGACAATATTTTGCAGGGCGCTTAAATAGGGGATGAGGTTGAGATCCTGAAATACATGACCAATGCAATCGGCCCGAAACTGACTGGCCTGTTTGTCTGTCATGGTCGTCAGATCCCGACCAAGTACCTTGAGAATTCCGGCATCTGGCTGAGCCAGTCCGGAGAGCACCTTCATCAACGATGTTTTGCCCGAACCATTTTCACCAAACAGCAACACAACCTCTCCCTGCTCTACAGTCAGAGAGGGAATGTCCAGGCAGTAATTGTCAGTAAACTGTAGCGTCAGGCTGTTGATGTCCACAGCCAGTGGCCTATCCATAGCTTCAATCCTTTGTAGTTACCGGCTCCTCGTGGGCAAACTAATGATCCCTTCAGGAACGGGTATCATTTGTTTGCTCTGCCAGCTATCCGTTGATACCCAAGTATTTATTTGCTTCAGTCCCGGTAAGAAAACCTGAATTTCCGGGCGAATATGCGCCAAATGATCCGCTGCCTGACAGACAAACTCATAAATCACCTGAATGTCTGGTCCGGTCAAAAAAATACGCTTGTTTAGCACGGAGCATCTGGCCTTGTTATTGATAGTCCAGTGCACTGCCGGTTTACGCAAATGTTCAACAAGCGTTTGTGGTGTTTCGCCCGAGGCGTTCCACAGCAGTGAAGTGGCAGGTATCGAGAGCAGAAGGGTTAGTTCACTGTCGTGCACGGTGACGTCCAGCATCACTTGAGCAGGCTCCACGGCCCGATGTACCACCATGGCGTTCACCGCAAAAGGTGTGAAAAACAGTAGTAAAGTGCTTAACAAGCCCTTGTGCAGCCAATAGAAATTGACCATGGTTCAATTCCCTTTTTGCAAGTACCTGCTGCCCGAATCGATCAGGGCAGTACCTTGCAGATAATTGCGGCCAAGCAATAGTTGCTGGGGAAAATTGTTACGATTGATCAGTGACATCTCTACCGTTCGCTCAATATCACCCACACTGATTGTTCCCCTGACCACCGCCCTGGTCTTTGGCGGTCCTGAGTGCGTGATAATCCGCACCACCCGAGTTACCCGTTGATGCATGGCAACGGTTTTGCCGGTGGGCTTGTGGACAAAATCATAATAAACCCAGCGTTGTCCCAGACGATTGATGTGCATCTTGATATTTTTGGCATCCAATGCCGTGGTGGTAGCACCACTGTCCACCAGCGTCTCTACTTTGAGCTGCTCAATGGAGTCCAACGTGGCAAACTCATAGGCCCCAAAAACCGGTAGGTCACGGGTGCATTCACAAGCACCGGCAGAAAAAGAAATTACTAACAGCAGAAAAAACGATTGGATTCTTGTATTCACGGTTGCTGGCAGTCAACTGGGTATTTACAAGAATATCGGGAGGCGGGGAAAAAAGATTATCTGCATAAAAAAAGCTCCCGAATATTTCGGGAGCTTATTCAATCAATTTGGGCTAACACCAATGGGCCGGTCATCGGAACCATTGAAAGATGGTGGTGGCGGCGGTGGTGGTATGGTGGCAGCAACAGGAGTCGGAGCTTCTGTGCCCTCTGCGACCACTTCCGTCTCAACAGTTTGTTCAACACCAGCCTCTGCCAAAGCAAACTGGGTGGACTGTGTAACGGCTTGCTGAGCACCGGGGTTGCTTTCCAGCTGTGCCAGGGCAGCGCTTTCGATGTAAGGCCACATGGCAGGAGCTGCAATGATGGCGTCGTACACGATTTGTACCGCCTGGTCAGGATATTCCATCACGGCTGTACTGACGAGCAGGTAGACTAGCTCTGAATTATCCCCCAAATCTGCTACTGCAGAAGCAACTACCTGGCCAACGGGCAGGCCCTGAGTCTGTACCGCCGTGAACAACGCCTCATTGGCGGGCATACGGGTCAGGTCAGAGGCGAGATCCCCGTGGGCTACCCCCGCTGACATAGCTAAAATAGCGGCAGCAATAAATTGTCTGTTCATTGTAGTCCTTTAGGTTTACGTCGGCTCTTGGGAAGGCCATAACGGCTATCAATCGACTCTACCTGCACCGATACTGTATCGATGCGATCCAAGTCTCAGTCACCGGCAATTGTAAAATGGGTTATAGCCTGTTGGAAACGATATTGACCGCAATCGCGATGATACATCCTCTTGCGCTCAAGAGGTAGAACTTATAATACATTTCAACGCGCAGGTAACGACTGTTCTATCTATCCAGCTGACAACAATTCCATACCATCCAACGACTATATCTCATTCACAAGGTAAGAAAGGATCAGTAGTGCCAAAAACGATCTGCTTTTTGTTTGCCTCAAGCCTCCTCAGCTCGCCCGTTAATGCGCCCTGGACATTCCCGGCTCCGGCTCCGGGCTGAGTTCGGTTAACAGTGTCTGGCGCCAGTACTCACGAGTACCGTCGTCTGGCAGTTTGTTGAGTGTGTCCTGACATACATGAACCATTGCCTTGAGAATGCTCTCCTCCGGGTAAGCCAGGTTTTCCAGCTGGCGGATAATTTCTACCGCCAGGGCGATGTCTTCCGGTGCACCTTTCATATAGTTATTCTCCGTGCCACTGGTGGGTCTTGAGGTTGATTTTCCCCGACAAGACCATTACTCCCTCAAGCTCGAGTCGACACTTTTGTGAGTTGTAGCGACTGGAACCTTCAGGAAAAGAAATCCGTCCCTTGCCATTAATCACCCGATGCCAGGGCAAGTCACTTCCGGCCGGTAACTGCCTGAGAATATTGCCGACCACCCGGGCATAACCAGGTGCGCCCGCCATATCAGCCAGTTGGCCATAGGTGACAACACAACCTGTCGGAATCCTGCTGAGCAGGAACCATACTTCCGCAGCGGTAAAGGGAGCACTCAATACTGACTCTCCATTCTCTGGTAAAAAAAGACAAGTACTGGCATTAATCAAGCCATCGCATTCAGTGTCAGTGGCTGACTTCGAATCAGGATATTGGAAAAGTTTGTCAGGGGAAAGGAAAAGATATAACAAGAATTATCATTGATTTGACTGGCATTATTACGGATGCTGTCGTTTTTGTAATATTACCAGGTGACCACCACCTGTTGAGGAGAAGTTGGTTCTATGCTGCTCCGGAGGAGCCCTTTTGGCTGGATCAGACTGCTGGGAATTCTTTATCTTTTTGGTATTCAGCCAACGTCTGCTGACACGGTCTGGCTGAGCAATGGCGATATTCTGACCGGCGATATCATCAAACTTGACGCTGGCAAACTCAGCCTGAAAACCGCGTATGCCGGTACCCTTGAGTTGGACTGGAGCTTTGTCGCATCTCTGGACTCGGATAAATCATTCTGGGTCAGTCTCATTGGTGAAGAAAAAGGCAGCTGGCGCCAGATCGAGGGGCAGCAAACTGGCGTCACCGTGATCGAAGAAGATGGCCAGAAGCGTATTTTCTCGGCAGCATGGCCGGTAGCCGCCATCCATATTGACAAGCCTGCCATTGCTAATACCTGGGAACTCGGCGGCAACCTGACCGCAACACTGGATGGCAGATTTGGCAACGACGAAGAATTGTTATTTGGTGTTGACGGCAAACTCAACATCAATGATCAGTGGAACAAAAATGCCCTGTATTGGGATGTCGAAGTGGAAAACGACGAGGGTCTCAGAACCTCCGAGTGGGATATCGGTTATTCCTACAGCCGTTTTCTTAACGAACACTGGTTTGTTCAGGGCGCGGCTGAACAGGAGCATGATTCCACGGAAGATTTGCAATTTCTCTCCTCATTGGGCGGAACACTTGGCTACCGGTTCTGGGAAACCGCCGAGGGTTCTCTGAAAACCAGTGCGGGTTTGAGTCAACTCTGGGAAAAATATCAGAACAGAGACCTACAACGCGATTATGCCTTGACCTGGATATTCAACTACTCAACGCAATTCATCGATAACTGGAGATATTTCGTTAACAGCAGAACATTCTTTCGGATGAAACATCCAACAACATTGGTCACTATCAACCAGGGAATAAAAATTGGCCTGACCAAGCGGATCAGCTGGAATCTGACTCATACCCTCGATTACAACAGTGATCCGGTGGAAGCAACCAAAAAAGCCGATAGTCGTGTCAGAATGGGCATCGGCTACCAGTGGTGAGGACCGGGCCGTTGCAGATGAGTGCACACGGGTAACCGTTCCCGCGAGGCCATAAAGCAGCGTGATTTCATCAAGCTGCGCCGAAAACGCACCGTTGGCATGGGTATCTGTATAAGTCGTGCGCTGCCGCATGCTGTTTCACTGGCTTTGGTTGCCTGAAGATAGCGCATGGCACTATCCAGCCAATTAGTTGCGCGACAAAGCGGTGAATGCCCGGAAAACCCTTCCGGGAATTGTTGCTCAAGGGGAAAAATCAGGGTTTTTCTAACTCTCATCGCCGCATCATTTCTTTGTTGAGTTGAACTTCTGATTAATAGCGGCAGTGGGGATTATTGATTGATGTGCATTTGCGCCGGAATAATTTCCTCAAATTCTGACGCTGGGGACGACTCGGTTCACCCTGGATCTGTCTTTACTGTCACAAGCCCACACATTGCGTTGTCGGCTTCGCGTCAACCTGTTAACGACAATTGTTGTTAGATACAGCGAGGTTATCCGAGGTTATCAGTTGAGAAAGCCGGGCAAGCCCGGCCTTGGTCAACTAAACAAACTCAGTCGTTTTCAGCCTGAATGGCGGTCAGGGCAATGGTGTAGACAATATCGTCCACCAGGGCACCACGGGAAAGATCGTTAACTGGTTTGTTCAGACCTTGCAGCATCGGGCCAATACTGACTACGTCCGCACTGCGCTGCACTGCCTTGTAGGTGGTGTTGCCCGTGTTCAGATCCGGGAAGATAAACACCGTGGCACGCCCGGCAACATCGCTGTCCGGTGCTTTACTCCTGGCCACAGATTCAACCGTTGCCGCATCGTATTGCAAAGGTCCGTCAATAATCAGGTCAGGACGACGAATCCGGACGATCTCGGTTGCCTCACGCACTTTCTCAACATCAGCACCGATGCCAGAAGTACCAGTACTGTAGCTGATCATAGCCACACGAGGCTCAATGCCAAACGCCTGAGCCGAGTCAGCACTTTGAATCGCAATATCGGCCAACTGCTCGGCATTCGGATTCGGGTTAACCGCACAGTCACCATATACCAACACCTGATCTGGCAGCAGCATGAAGAAAATGGACGACACCAGGCCGCCAGCATCCTTCTTGGTCTTGATCAGCTGGAATGCTGGGCGAATGGTGCTGGCCGTGGTGTGCACTGCGCCAGAAACCAGACCATCCACCTCATTCATGGCCAGCATCATGGTCCCGAGAACAACTGTATCTTCCAGTTGCGCTTCAGCCATGGGCGCAGTCAGCCCCTTGCTCTTGCGTAGCTCCACCATCGGTTCAATATAACGGCTACGGATGCTATCGGGCTCCAGAATCACCAGTCCATCCGGCAAGATGATGCCGTTATCCTGAGCTACCTGTTCAATAATGTGGCGTCGCCCCAGCAAAATGCACTGGGCAATACCACGCTCCTGACAGATCACCGCTGCCTGAATGGTGCGCGGCTCGTCACCTTCAGGCAACACAATACGCTTGTTGGCGCTCCGGGCACGTTGCACTAGCTGGTAACGGAAAGCTGCTGGCGATAAACGACGCTCAGCCAGGGCAGAGCATTGCTGTTTAAACCACTCGATATTCAGGTTAGCCGCAATCGTGTTCATCACCGTTTCGACCCGGGGAATGTCATCCACCTGCAAGGCGTTGTGGCGACGGTCAAGCATAGTCGCGGTTTTGTATGAGTCTTCGTCGGTCAGCAACACCGGCAGCCCGGTACCGATTGCCCGGCTACACAGTTCCATAATCGGTACTGATGGCATAATGCCACTGGTCAGCAGCAGCCCAGCCAGCGGCACACCATTCAGAGCCGCCATGCAGGTGGCCAGGATAATATCATCACGATCGCCCGAAGTGATCACCAGGTTACCTGGCTTGAGGTGATCAATCATATTGGACGGTGTTCTGGCGCTCAGGGTATACGACGTTACCCGACGAGTACGCATCTCACCAGCGTTAAGCACCCGGGCCTTAAGGTCCTCGGCAATATCCATGGTTCTCGGTGATGCCAGGTTATTGTCAAACGGGATATAACCCAGTGGCTGAAACTCTTTGCGGGCAAACTCTGGCAAGCTATGGAAGTGACCATCAGTGATCAGGCTGTCAACCACTTCCAGTGGCAGCTTGTTGACAATATAACCGACAACGTTAGGGTTTTTAATGCCACCAAAACCATCGGCAGCAATTTCCAGTTTGTCGGCCAGATCGGCCAGGGAATCGTCACCCTGCTCAGCAACCAGAATAACCTCGGCATTAAGCGTCTTGGCAATGTTGCTGTTCAGGCGGTTGGCGTAGGGCATGTTGCGGGTTGGTACCAGACCTTCCATCACTACCACGTCGCAGTCTGTACTGGCCTGGTCAAACAGGGCAACGATCTCTTCCATCAGGACGTCGCCTTTGTTATCACCAAGCAGTTCTTCCGCATGATGGGAAGAGATCGGCGTCGGTGGCGTATGATCCATGATGCACTGAATCAGTCGAGTGGAACGCTCAGGCCCGGTGTCACCCACATGCAGCTGGGCAATCGGCTTAAAAAACTTAACCCGTAGCCCCAGGTTATCCAGGGCGCGAACCAGTCCCAGGGTGACGGAAGTAAGGCCAACTCCATAGCGCGTTGGCGCCAGAAAAAAAGTACGCATATCCGAAAAATCCCTCTCAAAAACGGCAACAGGAGGGAATACCTCCTGTTGATCAGAAAACCGGCAAATTAAACCAGGGTGTTAGCCATTAACCAGCGCCGCGGTGTCGCGGGCGATCATCAACTCTTCATTGGTGGCCACAACCATCGCCACAGGGGAGTCTGGCTTGGTGATCACCCCACTCTTGCCACGGCGCATTTCCAGGTTAGCGGTGTCGTCAATATCGAAACCAAAGATAGACAGACGGTTAAGTACGTTTTTACGAATGGCACTGGAGTTTTCACCGATGCCGCCAGTGAAGACCAGGGCATCAATGCGACCAAGCTCGGCAGCATATCCCCCCAGTTTCTTCGCCAGTACGTGACAGAAGACCTCCAGAGTCAGTTGGGCGCGTTCATTTCCTCTGTCGGCCGCTTCTTCAAGCACACGACAATCGTTGTCCAATCCGGAAAGCCCCAACATGCCGGATTTTTTGTTCAGCAGCTCAGTGGTATCCTCCAGCGAGTAGCCACACTGCTTGTTCAGAAAGCTGAAAACGTTCGCATCAATATCACCACTGCGGGTACCCATCACCAAACCTTCCAGCGGTGTCAGGCCCATGGTGGTGTCAACCGACTTACCGTTTTTAATGGCACAGGCACTGGCACCATTGCCCAGGTGAGCCGCCAGAATAGCATTGTTGTTGTAGTCCAGGCCCAGCATATCCGTTGCTGCCTTGCTGATGTAGCGGTAGCTGGTGCCATGCATACCGTAACGACGCAGGCCATGTTCTGTGTACAGGTTGTATGGTACGGCGTACAGGAAGCTCTCGGGCGGCATGGTCTGATGGTAAGCAGTATCAAATACGGCCGACTGCGGCAAACCCGGGAAGTTTTTAATACAGGCAAGAATACCCAGCAAGTGAGCAGGATTGTGCAGAGGTGCCAGGTGACTGCACTCTTCAATGCCCTGGATCACTTCCTCGTTGATCAAGGTAGATTTGGTGAACCTCTCTCCACCATGCACAACACGATGGCCAATTGCCTCGATACTATCCATCAGGTTGTTGTCGCGCAGGATGCCTACCAGTGCTTCGATGGCGCCTTCATGACCGGCCGCACCGAGTGCCCGGGTATGCTTCTCACCATTGATTTTCCAGGAGATAAAAGCCTCATTGCCCACCAGGCGTTCGGCGATGCCACTGATGCTTTCCTCTTCAGTTTGCGGATTGATAACGGCGAACTTCAGGGAAGAACTGCCACAGTTGATAACCAGAACGCTGTCTTTGCTCATAGAAACTTTTTCCAGTGAAACGATGTACCAGTAAAAAATGGCCGTGCTGTTTCCGAAAATTCCCGCCTGAACGGGCGTTGCGAATACCGCCACAGCGGCCGAAGCCGATCAGTCAGGATGATCATGGCTCGTGCATGATATAGAAAATCAGAAGAAAAGCATTATATAAATTGGCTTGTCACTATGGACTGCGTATTGATGCGTATTATTGCGTTAAACCGCTAAAAAACAGCGACCAGCAACGACTCACAAACAAACGACATACGACGTTTTACTAAATTGACAGCAACAATTTCACAACTGGATAAGCAGGAGATTGTTGCCGCTTTGAAGGGTAATTATACGTCAACGGACAAGAGCATGTTTGCCAACCACTCAATTACCTCTGGCAGTTCATCCGCAAGTTGTTGCCACTCGTTATAGTTGAGCACGCCATAAGTCCCGGCAGCAATAAATGCCAGCAGCGGTAGCCAAAGACCAAGCGGCTGGGTAATCACGCCCGCGGTTCTCGGCTGCGAACCAAATCGATTGGCACCGCCAGTGCCGGTGGCAACCAGAAGCCACAATAGCAACAGGCAATTCACGCCCGGAACAACCCAAAGCAGGCTGAGCCAACCCCGAACATTAACGTCATGCAATCGACGAACGGTGACCAGCAATAAAAGGCCACTCGCTACAGCAAAAAACCCGCTCGCAAGATGCCATGGCTCAAGTACTGGCAGGTGCGGTATCAGGTAAGGCATCATCTGCTCCGGCAACAGCCAACCAGCAAGAACCAATAACACCACAGGCCAGAGCGCAGCGGCAAACCGAACGCGCCCCATCCTAGGCAGCAACGCTGTTGACTGTGATTGTCTGCTGGGTGGTTGAGCCGTAGGGGCTGCCATTGCGTCATTATCATTAACGGGGAAAACATGACAGGCTGCACCGGCCTGTGTCATGGCCTGCTCATAAGGTTGAATCTGATCAAGCGTCAGATATTTTCGGATAACAACGGGCTGACCGGAGAAAAGCTGATCCAGTGTCTGTTGATCAGTGCCCAGTAGCGCTTGCAGATTATTCCGGACATTTTGTTGCTCAAAGCCCGGCAGAATCTCACCGGCAAAAACCAATTTATAACGCGCTTCATCCATGGTGTTCCGTCCCAAATAGTGCCATGCCAAACATTATCGGCCAGCACTACTGGGACTGAGCCTAAAAAGGTTTCACCACCACCAACACCACAATACCCACCAGCAAGACCACTGGAATCTCGTTAAATACCCGGAAAAAGCGGTGGCTGTGGGTACTTGTGCCAGCAGCTAATTGCTTCATATAGCGGATGCAGACGTGGTGATAACCGACAACCAACACCACCAGCGCCAGCTTGGCATGCATCCAGCCAAGGCTGAGATAACCTGGCAAGTAGTGCAATAGCCAGATGCCAAGCACCAACGTGGCAACCATGGAAGGCATGGCAATACCACGCATCAGTTTGCGCTCCATAACCACAAAGCGGTCACGACTGACCTGATCATCACTCATGGCGTGATAGACGAATAACCTGGGCAGGTAAAAAAGGGCAGAAAACCAACAGACCATGGCAATGATGTGGAAGGCGGTTATCCAGAGCATGACAGTTCCTAATAATTATTACTGTTGATGGACAGAGAAAGATTAGCGGAAACCCGCTAAAAGTTCGATAGAATAGCCGCCCTTTCACCCAGCCACTTCGGGAGAATACCTGTCATGCTATCGGGTATCGTTACTTTGTTATTGTTCACCGTACTCGGTAACGTATTAAACGACGCCCTGAGCCTACCCGTTCCAGGTTCGGTCATCGGGCTGATACTGTTGGTGATCTACCTGCAAGTGTCGGATACCGATAACGAATCGCTGGACAAGGTCAGTCAGTTATGTGTCCGCTATATTGCCGTGCTGTTTATTCCCGGCTGTGTCGGCGTCTTTTTCATGGGTGACTTGCTGGCGCAGCAGTGGCTCCCCATCGCCCTGGCCATAATAGTGGGCACACCCATTTCTCTGCTGGCCACAGCACTACTGCTGCAATGGCTACTCAAGCGCTACAGCAAATCCGAGGCAGAGCATCACCATGGATGAGTCCATTACTTTTCTACACGGCCTGTTACAGCGGCAATTGAATAATCCCGTGACTATTCTGGCACTCAACCTGGGCCTCTACCTGCTGGCGGAACAACTGTTTATCCGCACTGACCGCAAAGCGTGGCTGCACCCACTGCTCACAGTCAGTTTGACCATCTACCTGCTGATTCGCTACTCACCGCTAGAATTGGGCGCCTATAAAGAGCACAGCAATCTGCTGCTTATGCTGCTGGCCCCCTTCACCGTCTCTCTGGCCGTGCCGTTATCACGCCAGCTGCACACCCTGCGCCGTAGTGTCAGGCCTTTGCTTGGCACGCTGCTTATCGGTGGCCTGCTGGCAGTCGTATTGGGCATGGGGTTTGCCGGAGCAACCGGTGGCTCCAGAGAAGTCGTCATATCTATTGCCAATAAATCCGTCACCACCGCTGTGGCCATCGTTATGGGCGAGCAATATGGCGCTATTATTCCCCTGGTGGCCGCAGTGGTTATTAGCACTGGTATTTATGGCTCCATGGTCGGCCCGGTGCTGTGCCAGAAGTTCGGAATAACCGACCCCCGCGCTATTGGTTTTGCGCTGGGAGTCAACGCCCACGCCGGCGGGGTCGCCCGTTCATTTGAACTGGATACGACCATGGGTGTCTACGCCAGTCTGGGGATGTGCCTTTGTACCATTTATATGCCGCTGCTGGTGCCATTGTTGATTGACCTCCTGCTTTGATGACCATTTTCCGGGGAAGCGTCGATGTTCGCAAAAGAAGACCTGCTTGATATCGCCAATGACACGATGCCATTTGGCAAATACCAAGGCCGTCGTCTGATCGAGCTGCCCGAGCCTTACCTGCTCTGGTTTGCCAGTAAAGGATTTCCGCAGGGACGACTGGGCAAGCTGCTGGCGTTAACCCTGGAAATTCAGGTTAACGGTTTGAGTGATCTGATTACGCCCCTGAAAAGGCCAGACGATCCGCCCGAACAAGCTGCCAGTCCGAGTAATGATTAAGGTAGGGATTGTCGGCGGTACCGGTTACACCGGCGCGGAGCTGCTGCGTCTGTTATCCAGCCATCCGCACGTTGAGCTATGTGCCATTACCTCTCGCTCAGAAGCAGGTCGTCCCGTCAGCGACCTGTTTCCCGGCTTGCGCGGCAAACTGAATCTTTGCTTCTCCCGACCCGGTGCTAACAGTCAGCTGTCGTCTTGCGATCTGGTATTTTTTGCCACGCCCAACGGTGTCGCCATGCAGTCAGCACCAGAATTGCTACGGTCTGGCGTGCGAGTCATTGACCTGGCTGCGGATTTTCGGCTGCGCGATGCCCAGCTGTGGCGGCAGTGGTATCACAGCGAACACACCTGCCCTGACCTGTTGCAACTAGCGGTTTATGGTTTAGCGGAGATGAATCGTCACGCCATTGCCGATGCCCGACTGGTGGCTAACCCCGGTTGCTATCCTACCGCCGCTCAATTGGGGCTGTTACCGCTGATTCGTCACGGATTAGTCAGCGGCACCATCATTATTGACGCTAAATCCGGCATCAGCGGCGCTGGTCGCAGTGCTGTCGTTGGCGCACTGTTTGGTGAAGTGTCCGAATCTTTCAAGGCTTATGGCACAGCAGGCCATCGTCATCTACCGGAAATTCGTCAGGGCATCGCGCGCATGCCGTCACCCACTTCGGCACCATTTACCGGTGAGCTGGTGTTTGTGCCACATTTAGCACCAATGGTTCGCGGCATTCACGCTACCTTGTACTGCCCCGTTCAGGATCACAGTGTCGATCTGCAAGCGCTGTATGAAGGCACCTATGCCAACGAGCCATTTGTCGATGTTATGCCAGCGGGCAGCCATCCGGAAACCCGTTTTGTTCGTGGTTGTAACCAGTGTCGTATGGCTGTACACCGCCCGCAGGCAACCAACACCGTGGTCATTCTCTGCGTTATAGACAATCTGGTCAAAGGCGCCGCCGGGCAAGCAGTGCAGAATATGAATATCATGTTTGGCCTTGACGAGATGGCTGGGCTGGATTGCCCGGCTCTCACACCTTAAAAAAACGGCTCACCACTTTCAGTCCGTCACGCCCAGCCTGAGACCGTGGTAAAATAAACGACTAAGTACCCATTCAAATCCAGATGCAAATCCAGCCAATTAACCCACAAAGGCGTCCAACCTGTGACTGTTGATGAGATTTTATCCGAGTTTTCCCAGCGTCAGGGCTACTTTCCCCAAGAAGCAGTAGCAGCCGCCGTAGAACAGCAGGCGAGTATCACTTCGCATTTACTGGCGTCAGTAAACCGCGTCGCTGAGCCAGATACAGAGGAAGCCAATAATAACCTGATCCTTTTTGCGCTGTTCCTGTTGGCGCAGTTTCGTGAACCCCGGGCTTACCCACTGATAACCCACATGATCAGCAAACCGGAAAATCTGGTCAGAGAAACGCTCGGCGATATCACCACCGCAGGGCTCGACCGAATTCTGTTTTCTGTTTTCGATGGCAACCCAGTGCCGTTAAAAAAAGTGATCGAAGACGAGAATGCCTATGAATTTGCCCGCAGTGCGGCATTGGGCGCACTGGTTATGCTGTACCAAACCGGCAAACTGAAAAAGACGTCAATGGTAGAATATTTTACCGAGCTGTATCGCGGCAGGCTCAAGCGTGACTACAACTTTGTCTGGACGTCTCTGGTACAAGCCACCGCCCGACTAGGATGCGATGACCTTTACGATGACGCCCGCAGAGCAATACAGGATGACCTGGTGGATGAGTTCCATTACCGTTGCACTCAGTTCGAAGAAGATTTGCAAAAGTACACCACCTGGCCCCAGACCAACGAGCAAGACTTGCTGATCAATGACACGGTAGCCGAACTGCAAGACTGGTACACATTCAAGCCGCAAGAAGAAAAACAATCGGGTGGCGAGCTTCGCCACCACGGCCGAATAATCCACAGCCATAGCAAAGGTACGCTGGTCAACGAAACGCCCAAGGTGGGTCGTAATGACCCTTGTCCCTGCGGCAGTGGCAAAAAGTATAAAAAGTGCTGTGGCAAATAACCAGGACTGGCCAGGACACGTTTTATACGACAAATTACCTACAATTAATCCCGTCCAATCCCAACGCCCAGACAAAAATCTGCTGGCTAACAAGCGTTGGGTTTTGCTGCTTTATTAGTACATATTTACAACTAATATAATGAAAACAAGGGTTTTCTTGTGTATGTTTCGCCGTAGCAGATTCCTGTTCGTCCTTCTACCCACGAGAGCTCTTCTCTCACTAGCCTGACCGATCAGTCGGGTGGTTGAGCACGTCCTGCTGTTATCTACGAAGTATTCCGGCTAACCAGAGGTACTATGAAACTCAGAAATTTCCTACAGCCAGAGTTAATTTTTCTGGATATGGAGCTGCCTGACCGGGACAGCGCCATACAGTTTCTGGCAAATCAGTTAGACTTGGCTGGCAAACTCAATGACAAGGCGCAGTTTATTGAAGCGGTCATGGCTCGTGAAGCGCAGGGACCAACTGCACTCGGTGAACAGTTGGCCGTCCCCCACGGCAAAAGCGCCGGGGTAAAAGAGACCGCTATTGCCATTGCCCGCTTGAAAAACACCATAAATTGGGAAGGCGTTGATGGGCCCGAGCCGGTCAAACTGGTAGTTATGCTGGCCATTCCCCTGTCGCAAAAAGGCGACACCCACATCAATATTCTGACGGATTTAACCACACGCCTTGTAGACGACGACGTTCGAGAAGCGTTAATGAGCGCTACATCCAGTCAGGAATTTCTCGATATTCTCAGTCCGCAAGGTGACTCTGAAGCCAAATCCCAGCCGATCCCGCACGACGATAAAACAAAAACTGTCGTTTGTGTTACCGCGTGCCCAACAGGTATTGCCCATACCTATATGGCGGCAGAGTATCTGGAAAAGGCTGGTAAAAAGCTCGGTGTGCGGGTCTTTGTGGAAAAGCAAGGCTCTAAAGGCACTGAAGGCGCCTTGACTCCGGAACAACTGAATGAAGCGGATGCTGCTATCTTTGCCGCCGATGTAGCCGTCAAAGGGGAGGAACGCTTTGCCCATCTGCCCATTTTAAGAACCAAGGTGGCCGAACCTATTCGTCAGGGAGAAGAGGTTATCCGAAAAGCACTGGCGCTACCGGCAAAAACCGAGAAAGTCGACCGTACCATCAACTCACAAGAGGAAGAAAAAGCCGGTATTGGTGCTTTAGTAAAACAGTCGCTACTGACCGGTGTATCCTACGCGATCCCCTTTATTGCCGCCGGCGGTATCATGATCGCTCTGGCCATTGCCTTTGCCCCGATGACGGCAAGTGGACCAGACTTCTCTACTACCCCTGTTCTCAAACTGATTGGCGATATCGGCGGTGCTGCCTTTGGTGTACTGCTCCCGTTACTGGCCGGCTACATTGCTTACGGCATGGCGGGTCGACCGGGATTGGTAGCTGGTTTTGTTGGCGGCTCACTGGCCGGCACCACAGGTGCGGGTTTTCTCGGCGCCCTGATTGCCGGCTTGCTGGCCGGTTTTGTGGTGCGCTGGATCAAAGACTGGAAAGTACCCAAGGCCATTGAGCCAATTATGCCCATTCTAATCATACCAATACTGTCGTCTTTGGTAGTGGGCACGGTGATGTTGAAGGTGATTGGTGTTCCCATTGCCGGTATCCTTGAAGGTCTGGGCCAGTGGCTCCAGAGCATGGGAGATACCAATGCGGTGCTGCTTGGTCTGATTCTCGGCTGTATGATCGCCATTGATATGGGTGGCCCCATCAACAAAGCGGCCTTTTTCTTTGGGGCTGCCATGATTCAGGAAGGCAACTACGCGGTAATGGGTGCTGTCGCTGCGGCTATTTGCGTACCACCTATCAGCATGGGTCTGGCCACCAAGTTGTCGAAAACGTTATGGAGCGAGCAGGAGCGCGAAGCCGGTACTGCTGCCATTCTGATGGGTCTGATCGGCATCACTGAAGGCGCTATTCCTTTTGCCGTCGCCGATCCGTTGCGCGTTATTCCCTCAATCATGACGGGCTCTGCTGTGGCTGGTGCCATTGCCATGTATACCGGCGTGGGTAATCACGCTCCCCATGGTGGTCCTATCGTGCTGCCGGTAATCGATGGACGGTTAATGTATATAGTGGCAATTATCGTCGGTGTGGTCATTTCCGCTTTCATGATTAACGCGCTCAGAAGTATGAGCAAACAGACACAAAACTAACAACACAGCAGGTTGCGGCGTATTGGTGTTTTGCTTCACGAATCGCCAAAAACCTGTATTGTACGTCGATGTACGAGTTATAGCTGATTGTATGCTGCTGACAACGGTCGCTTGAAAGCAGTTACCTTTGGCTCTTATCAGTTTTCAGAATACTCGCTCGATGCGAAAGTTCTGGAGCTTTTCACTTGCTATGCCACACAATCCACTGTTTGGTATTTTGAAGAGTTACTATGCTGTATCGTCTGCACAATCCCATCCAAAATTACGCTTGGGGCAGCACCACTGCCCTGACAAAACTGTTTGGTATTAATAATGAGTCCGGCGAACCCCAGGCTGAAATCTGGATGGGTGCGCATCCTAATGGCTGCTCCGCCATCAATACCGATGACCATGAACTGTTACTCAGTGACCTGATTGACCACAATCCGGAAAACGTACTGGGCGAGCGCGTCTATCGTATCTTTGGCGAATTACCCTATCTGCTGAAAATTCTGGCTGCGGACAAACCGCTCTCCATTCAGGTTCACCCGGAAAAGTCCCGGGCCGAGGTAGGCTTTGCCCGCGAGAACCAGCTGGGCATTCCCTTAAACGCTAGCCAGCGAAATTATAAAGACGCCAATCACAAGCCGGAATTGGTCTACGCCCTGACGCCGTACCTGGCGATGAACGCCTTTCGTCCCATTGACGAGATTATTGCTCTGTTTGAGCAGTCTGGCTGCACCACTTTGGCACAGCCGGTGGCCGATCTCAAAGCTCATCCGGATGCCGACCATCTGCGCGAGTTCTTTCGCTTTATTCTCACACTGACCGGCGAACAGAAACACGATGCATTGCATCAACTGCTAACCAATATCACGGAGAAAGGAAACAGTGTCATTGCTCGCCAGGCGTTTGCCACGGTGGCTATGTTGGCAGAACACTATCCTGGCGACGTCGGTTTGTTCTCACCGTTGTTTCTCAATGTCATTGAGTTGGCGCCCGGAGAGGCAATGTTTCTCGATGCCGAAACGCCTCACGCTTACTTGCGTGGTACCGGTATTGAGATTATGGCCAATTCCGACAACGTGTTGCGCGCCGGTTTGACTCCTAAACATATGGATGTTGAGGAGCTGATCGCCAACACCCGGTTTATTCCCGTACCAGCATCTGAACTGCTGACGCGGCCAGAGCGTGATGGCAATATCAGTCGTTTTCCCGTACCGGTAAACGATTTCAAATTCGAGATTATTACGCTGCCACCGTCGGACGCTACTGAACGACAGATTATTTTCGTTGACAGTGCCGAGATAGTGCTGTGCATTGCCGGTTCGGTTAATGTGCACAGTTCCGATGGACAGTTAACGTTAGCTGTCGGCGAGTCCGCTTTTGTCGAAGCGTGCACCGGGCAGTATGAGTTATCCGGATGCGGCCAATTGGTACGCATTACTGTCTGAATTGCCCTAAAGCAAATGACACAGCAACAAGTTGGAGTGAACCATGTTTGAAAAAAGCGTAAAAATCACCGCCCCGGAGGGCTTGCACACCCGTCCAGCTACCCAGTTGGTCAAAGCGGCCAAAGGTTTTGATGCAGACATTACCATCATTGCCAACGGTAAATCCGCAAAAGCCACCAGCTTGCTGAAACTGCAAACGCTGGGAATAACACAAGGTACCGTGGTGACGGTGGCTGCCGAAGGCGCCCAGGCAGAACAAGCGGTGGAGGAACTGACTGCCCTGCTGGCGGCAATGGAATAGTATCGCCTGGTAACAGCAATTGATCGCGTTTTGATGAATACTGGACATTAGTTGTTTATATACGACTACAATCGTTTAATTTAAGGCAGTAAAAATGATTAAAGGTATTCCTGTTTCTCCTGGCATCGCCTTCGGCAAAGCTTTTGTTTACCACCCCGCCGAATTTACTGTGCCCCACACTACCATCACTGACGATCAGGTCGACGCCGAAATCGCCCGGTTTCGCGCGGCCCGGGCCGAAACAGTCACTCAGCTCGAAACCATTATGGAAAAGGCCAGGACCAATTTCGGCGATGAAGAAGCGGAAATTTTCGAAGGCCATATCATGATGGCCGAAGACGAAGAGCTCGAAGAAGAGGTCGCCGATTTTATTCGCAAGAACCATAAATGTGCAGAAGCGGCAGTGGACTTCGCCACCAATGAGCAGTGCGCCGTCCTGCGCGCCCTGGACGATGAATACCTGCGCGAACGAGCCACCGATATGCGCGATATCGGCGATCGTCTGATCAAGAATCTGATGGGCATTGAAAGCCCATCTCTGGGCGATATCGACGAGGAAGTTATCCTGGTGGCCAAAGACCTGACGCCATCGGAAACCGCTCAGATCAACCTGAATTTTGTCAAAGGTTTTGTCACCGACCTGGGCGGCCGTACATCTCATACATCCATCATGGCTCGCTCCCTGGAGTTACCCGCGATTGTTGGCACGGTGGATGTTACCGGACAGGTAAAGCACGGTGATGCCGTGGTGCTTGACGCACTGAACAATGAGTTTGTCGTCAACCCTGCTGCCGACCAGATTGACAGCTACAAGACGCGTCACCTGAACTGGCAATCTGAACGGGAAGAACTGTCCCAACTACGCACGCTGCCCGCTGAAACACTGGACGGTCATCGTGTAGAGCTAGGGGCCAATATTGGTGGCGTACAGGACTGTGCCAGCGCTATACGCAACGGTGCCGAAGGCGTAGGTTTGTTTCGAACCGAGTTCTTGTTTATGGATCGCGACCATCTACCGGACGAAGAAGAACAATTGGCCGCCTACCGGGCAGTGGCCACGGCCATGCAGGGTGCCCCGGTAATTATCCGCACCATGGATATTGGTGGCGATAAAGATCTGCCCTACCTCGACCTGCCCCACGAGCTGAATCCATTTCTGGGTTGGCGCGCCATTCGCATCAGCCTGGAGCGTCGGGAAATTCTCCATACCCAACTGCGGGCCATTTTGCGCGCCTCGGCATTTGGCAAGCTGCGTATTATGTTCCCAATGATCATTTCAGTGGAGGAGATCCGTGAACTGAAAGCTGAACTGGAAAAATACAAGGCAGAACTGCGTGCGCAAAACTATGCCTTTGATGAAAATATCGACGTTGGCGTGATGGTAGAAACACCGGCTGCCGCCGCGATTGCCCACCATCTGGCCAAAGAGGTGGATTTTTTCAGCATCGGCACCAATGATCTGACCCAGTACACCCTGGCTGTGGATCGTGGTAATGAGAAAATCGCCCATCTCTACAACCCCATGACCCCGGCAGTACTGACCCTGATCAAGCAGGTGATTGATGCCTCCCACAAAGAAGGCAAGTGGACCGGCATGTGCGGTGAGCTGGCTGGTGATGAAGCCGCAACGCTAGTACTGCTGGGCATGGGACTCGATGAGTTCAGTATGAGTGCCCAGTCGATTCCGCGCATCAAGCGGCTGATTCGCAGTACACGGTTTACGCAGGCTCAAGAGATGGCCGAACGTGTTCTGACCATGTCCACCGCCCATGAAATCAGCGAGTACATTGAGAACTGTTGCCAGTAAAACCTGAATGTGGCGGATACATTTTTTCCTTTCGTCATAATCTGTGTCGGGTATCATCGCGCTCAGTCGGCTACTGCGGCAGTCGGCTGCGCGATGGTACAAAACGACTTAGAGGTGTTATTCTCTGGCAACGGACAGCGCGGTAGGCAAGTTGCCAGACGCTTTCGCTTTACCAGACGGGAAAGGATAACGATGCCCCCTGCTTTTTTTACCAATGTAAGCTGGCAGCCTGTAGACGACGCTAAAAGTATTCCATTTCGCATGCGCGCAATAATCAGGGACCAGAAATCACTGACCCAACGACTTAAACGACAACACAATAATGCCTTTTTTGTGCGCCTGCTCTCCCATGACTGGCAGATGCCGGCTGCATCGGAACAGGCGTTTCTGCGCTGTCAGGACGAACAGGCCTGCGTGCGCGAAGTGCTGCTTTTTGGCTCAGGACAGCCCGTGGTGTTTGCTCGCAGCGTTCTTCCCCAGTCCAGTTTAACCGGCCAAAACCGGGATTTGCTCAGTCTGGGCAACAAGCCGCTGGGAGAATATATCTTCAAGCAGCCCAGCCTGCGTCGTAGCCCTATTGAAGTGGCGCCCATAGCCGCTTGTGAGTTTAACCCCCTGATTGAGTTTGCCTTCACGACAGAGATTGCCTGGGCCAGACGATCACTGTTTTATTTGCGGGAAAAACCCATTTCGGTGTGCGAAGTGTTTTTACCGACGCAAAGATCGGTACCATTGCAAGCAAGAGGCGTAACCCGCCTCTAAACATGTTAGGCTTGCGCATACACACAAACTCAGACGCTAACGGGCTGGCGTTTCGACCAACAATAAATACTCCCGGTTCAGCCCTGTCTTCCAGTAGAGAGTTTTAACGGGCAAATGAGATACTTCCAACGAATAAAAGGCAGTCATTCCCGCATTACCACCACGGTGGCCGATTTGCTGGATCATGCTCTGCCACGCTGGCGCGACTTCGTACAACTGGCCCGTCTGGATCGCCCCATTGGCATATACCTGTTACTCTGGCCAACCCTGTGGGCACTGTGGCTGGCAGCCAGGGGCATTCCCACCGAAAAGAATCTGCTGATTTTTATTGTCGGAGTAATTCTGACTCGCAGTGCCGGTTGTGCCATTAATGACTACGCCGACCGATACTTTGATGGCCACGTTAAACGCACGCAACAGCGGCCACTGGTCACAGGTAAAGTGACACCCAAAGAAGCCCTGATATTTGCCGGCGTGCTTCTTCTGCTGGCTTTTATTCTGGTGCTTGGCACCAATGGGCTGACCATTGCGCTCTCATTTGTCGCCCTCGGGCTTGCTGCTGTTTACCCTTTTGCCAAGCGTTACACCTATCTGCCCCAGGTAGTGCTCGGCGCAGCCTTTGGCTGGTCAATCCCCATGGCGTATGCCGCCGAGATCGGCACGCTGAACATCCAGACGTGGCTGTTGTTTATCGCCAATCTGTTGTGGGCTGTTGCCTACGACACCCAGTACGCCATGGTGGATCGGGACGACGATGTGCGCCTTGGCATTAAATCCACAGCCATTTTGTTTGGCGACCTTGATAACCTGATGATTGGCTGTTGCCAGGTGTTTTTCCTGATCACTCTGGCCACAGTTGGTTTACAACTGGGGCTGGGCTGGCCGTTCTTCTTGAGTCTGGTATTTGCCCTGGGCGTCTTTTTTTACCAACAGTGGCTGACCCGTGACCGAGAGCAAGAGGCGTGCTTCAAGGCGTTTTTATCAAACAATTGGGTAGGAGCGATTATTTTCCTGGGTATCCTGATCTGCAATCTTTGAGGAGCTCCCCGGTCTGCGCTTAGCGCCCGCGCAAAAACAGTTTGTCCAGCTGGTCCATGGTCAACATGGTCCAGGTTGGACGACCATGGTTGCATTGTCCGCTACGCTGCGTTTGCTCCATATCCCGCAACAAGGCGTTCATCTCCTCAATGGATAATCTATGGTTAGCCCGAACCGAACCGTGGCAGGCCATGGTGGCCAGAATCTCATTAATGTGCGCTTCAATGCGATCGCTGGTGCCGTACAGCATTAAATCTGCCAACACATCGCGCAGCAGTTGCTCCACATTGGCGGCGCTTAACATCACCGGCACCTGACGCACCAACAGCGTTTCTGGTCCCATTCGGTCCAGTTTGAGGCCAAGACGGGTGAAATATTCACTGTGTTCCTGGGCGCAATCGGCCTGGCTTTCGCTGACCACCACTGATGCTGGCACCAGCAATGGCTGGGCACGAATGCCCTGCTCCTGGTAAGACTGCTTCATGCGCTCATAAGTGATCCGCTCATGGGCTGCGTGCATGTCAACCAGAATCATGCCCTGGTCGTTTTCCGACAGGATATAAATTCCCTTTAGCTGCGCGATGGCAAAACCCAAAGGCGGCGATAATGTATTGGTGTTGGCCGGAACATCAGCAGAAGCTTCTACCTCTACCCCAGCCTCTTGTACGACATCAGGCGTAGGTTCAGCCTGCGCACCATACAGCTGCCCATAAGCTTTCAGCTGACGTCGCACCCGGGCAGGTGACGGTAGCGCAGATCGTTCACTGGCACCATGGCTGACTCGGTCACCGGCAGACGGTACCAACGACATTGACGCCTGCCCCTGAAACTCGCCAGCCGCGATGCCGGTAACTTTGCTCGGGCTGCTCGCAGGCGTCGGCAATACCTGGTCTTGCGGGCGCACCTCGCCCAACGCGCGGTTCAGGGTGCTGAACAGAAAGTTATGCACCGTGCGGCCATCGCGAAAGCGTACTTCGTGTTTAGTGGGGTGGACGTTAACATCCACCAGCGTCGGGTCCAGTTCCAGATAGAGCACAAACGCTGGATGGCGACCGCTATAAAGCACATCACGGTAAGCCTGACGCACGGCGTGAGCCACCAGCTTGTCGCGGATAACCCGACCATTGACGAAGAAATACTGCAAGTCGGTACTGGCCCGAGCAAAGGTGGGCAGACCAACCCAGCCGGATAGCCTCATTCCGGAAGCCTCAACATCAATAATGACGGCATTCTCAATAAACTTGATCCCACACAACGCGGCAACCCGGCGGTCTTTTTCGGTCTGGGTCAATGCCGGACGTAACTGATGGATGCTGCGCTGGTTGTGGCGCAGCGTAAAACCAACATCAAAGCGCGACAGCGCCAGACGCTTAACCACCTCTTCCAGATGGGTAAACTCAGTTTTTTCTGTGCGTAGAAACTTGCGTCGGGCAGGCGTATTAAAGAACAGGTCTTTTGCTTCGATGGTAGTGCCCACCGGGTGTGGAGCTGGTGTTACCAAGGCTTCCATATCACGCCCTTCCACCCGAACTTGCCAGCCAGACTCTTGCCCTTCGATATTAGACGTCAATGTTAGCCTGGCCACAGAACTGATGGAGGCCAGAGCCTCACCACGAAAACCCAGCGTGGCCACCCCTTCCAAATCCTCCAGCGCCGATATTTTACTGGTGGCGTGACGGGAAAGCGCGAGGGCCAACTCTTCTTTAGGAATCCCATGACCATCGTCGCGAATACGGATCAGCTTCACGCCGCCGTTTTCCACCTCCAAACTCAGGCGCTGGGCACCGGCGTCCAGACTGTTTTCCAGGAGCTCCTTGATGACCGACGCTGGGCGCTCCACCACCTCACCGGCAGCAATCTGGTTAGCCAGACGATTATCAAGAAGGCGAATCGGCTTCATCCTGGTTTCCTCACTGGATGTCCTCAGCGTGCTGGCTGGGGCAGGAATGTCACCAACCTGATAAGGCTGGCAACGGTCTTTAAAAGCACACAACAGCATGATATTGCGTGAGAATGGTTAATTAGCTGGGGAAGGATGTCAAAACTTCGTTCTGTTGCACAGTTCTTCACGGCCGGATATCCGGCCCACAGGGAATCAGTTGGGGATCTCCAGGACCTGACCTACGCGAATGGCATTGGCGCTGGACAGCCGATTGACTCGGCGCAGGTCACTCATGCTGACATCAAACTGATCAGCAATCTCCGACAAGGTATCGCCGGCGCGGATCACGTATTTTGCCGGTCGGGTTTTCAACGTGCCGTCCTGCTTCCATTTGGCCACCATAGTATCTGGTGGTGGCTTCTGGTAAAACCAGCTGATCACCCCATCAAAAATCTCCCGCGCCAGTGCCCTTTGATGGCTGGCGGTTTTAAGCTTGCGCGCCTCTTCCGGGTTGGTGATAAACCCGGTTTCCACCAGAATTGAGGGCACTCCGGGCGACTTGAGCACCATAAAATTGGCCAGCTCCACACTCTTTTTGTGCAGATGGTTAATGTCACCAATATTGCCAAGAACCTTGTTGCCCACTTCAATGCTCGAAGCTCGTGTGGAGGTAATGGACAAATCAAAAAGCACCTGGTTCAGCATGTCGTCGTTGCTGTAAGCCTGCCGCTCCCCACCAATTTTGTCAGCAGCATTCTCTTTTTCTTCCAGCCAGCGCGCCATCTCCGAAGTGGCTCCTTTTTGTGACCAGGCAAACACCGAGGCACCTTTGGCACGACGGTCTTTAAAACCATCAGCATGGATCGAGATAAACAGGTCGGCGTCATTCTCCCGGGCAATCTCGCTACGCCGACGCAAGTCAATGTAGTAGTCCCCAGTGCGTACCAGCAGCGCTTTAAAGCCTTTTTCCCGATTGAATAGCGTCGCCAGCTGCTTGGCAATGGCCAGCGTCACATTCTTTTCATAACCGCCGCCATAGGCAATAGCGCCCGGGTCTTCCCCACCATGACCGGCATCAATGGCAACAATGATGTCACGAAAACCGGTGGGCTGTTGCTTGATAATGGGTTTTGGCTTGCGATCCTCATCGTCAAACAAATCCACCACCAGACGGTGTCCATAAGTGGCATTGGGTTTAAGAAGAAAGCTTTCGACGGCGACCTTCTCACTGAGGTCAAGCACGATACGCAAGTCGTTTTTATTACGCGCTCCGTGGCGAATCTCTTTAATGGGGGTACCGCGCAACTGCAAGTCACTGAACGAGCCATTGAGCCGGGCGTCAGCAACGTCGATGACCAGACGACCAGGATTGCTCAAGGGAAATTGATTGTGTTTTACTGCGTCGGATACGTCAAACACTAGTCGTGTTTTATCGGGCGAACGCCAGATCCGGACGCTGTTAATCGTCTTGTAGACCGCTTCGGCGATCCGGGTTTTGACCAGGGCAAGCCCAGCCACCACTATGCCCAACTGGCGTACCACGCGACGTCTGTCTATGGCGATAACCGGTTCAGTTCGCTGACTGCCGTGTGTCTGATCAGTAGATAATGCCAACCGAACAAACGACAATGCATTTTTAATCCAGCGAACAATCCTTGTTCCTTTGTTCATTGCCCCTCCTGTAACGCAACAATTTTCACCAGCGCCTGCTCACCGGCTGCGCTTCCGGCAACGATGTGCGCCTTGCGTCCGGGCAAATGGTAACTGAAGGTAATTTCCAGGTCGGGTGGCGGCAGTTCGCCCTGTCCACGGCAAGGCCACTCGATCAGGCACAGGGCGGCCTCGCTGAAATAATCCCGGCCACCGATGAACTCCAGCTCTTCCGGGTCGGCCAGCCGGTACAGATCAAAGTGGTAAATACGATGACCGCTCACGTCATAAGGCTCTACCAGCGTGTAAGTCGGACTTTTCACTGCTCCCTGGTGGCCAAAATGGCGCAACACGCCCCGGCAGAACGTGGTCTTGCCGGCACCCAGGTCACCGTGGAGGTAAACCACAGCACGTCCTTGCAGAGCTTGGGCCAGATGCCCTCCCAACGCCACCATGGCAGCTTCATTGTTGATCAGCAGTTCATATCTGCCTTGCATAAACATTTCCATCACGGCTGGTATGTGCAAACCGCCTGTTAATCACTCAATAACACAATTCAGTCGTTGTCTGATGACCGGAATCAACTCACTTGCCCGCAAACCAGTCTCTCCCTGGTTAGCAGCCAGTTCATCAGCCGCTGAAGCGTGCAGCCACGTTGCCAGCCGGGCTGCCCGAAAAGGTGTTAGCCCCTGGACCAGCAAAGCGCCGGTCACGCCACTAAGCACATCACCCATACCGGGCACGGCCATGCCCGGGTTGCCCTCGGAGCAAAGGGCCATCCTGTGACCATCATAAATCAGTGTACCGGCCCCTTTAAGCAACAAGACGACGTGACGCTCATATTTTCTATCGCCAGTGTCGTACTCTTTTTCAGTGCCGCTATCCCTCTGGTGCCCAGCAACATGGACCGTTAGCTGACGTTGGCCATGCAATAAAGCCGCCGGACGATCACGTTCGATGGCGGCGATGCTCTGCCCGGTCAGGCGTGCCAGCTCGCCAGGGTGAGGGGTGAAAATCATCGGGGACTTTCGTGTATTTAGCAACTGTGGATGATGCGATAAAAGATTCAGGGCGTCCGCATCAAGCACTACGGGGCAACGGGCAGCCAACACTTCTTGCAACAATTTTAACCCCCAGTCGTCCCGACCAAGACCCGGTCCGATAACAATGGCGCTCTTGCCATCGACCAGCGAACCCAGACCGCTACCGGTCTTCACGCCGACACCCATCACCTCCGGACAACGTACGGCGAGTGCCGTCAGATGATTTTTGCGGGTGGCCACCGTAACCAGACCTGCCCCACAGTGCAAGGCTGACTCCGCCGCCAGCAGGATTGCCCCGGGCATCCCCTCATTACCACCAACCAACAACAGATGACCAAAATTTCCCTTATGGGCCACCCGGCTACGCCTTGGCAGCCAACCCCGGAATTGCCCAGCCGCTAGCCGTTGGCACTGACTCTGCACACGCTGATAGACTGCTGGTGGCACACCCAGGTCATCGAACAGCAGCTGGCCGCAATACTCGCGCCCCTGTCCAGTTAACAAACCGGTTTTCAGACCAATAAAAGAGACCGTCAACGTAGCTCGCACTGCCTCACCCATGACTGCCCCGGTATCGGCACAGAGGCCCGAGGGAATGTCCACCGCACACACCGGCGTGTGCAAATGATTCAGACGACGAATGGCGTCGGCACAGTCACCCCGGACAACACCAGTCAGCCCGGTGCCAAGCATGGCATCCACCACCACATCGGCTACCAACGACTGTCGGGCGTCGTAAGGTCGAACTCTCACACCCGCATCCAGACAAGCCTGCCACGCCGTACGAGCATCTCCGCTAAGCTGGGCCGGATCGCGACAACTGAGCACATTGACCCGTAAGCCCTGTTTTTTGGCCAGGCTGGCAACCAGATAACCGTCACCACCATTATTGCCAGCACCGCACAGCACCAGGATCGTCTTCGCCTTGGGCCAGTGGTGGAACATGGCTGCCATAACTGCACTGGCCGCCCGACTCATCAGTTCAAATCCGCTAATACCGGCCTGATGGATGGCCGCATGATCCAGCTGACGAACCTGCTCTGCCGTGTAGAGCGCCTCCGGTAAACTCGTATTCATGCGCACACTCGCAGTGGGGTAATCGATGGTACAATTCGCTACCGTGATCACCATTGGGAAAAGCAATCCAGTGACAACAGAACGCCCGGATGACACATACCAGGCCGCGGGCTTGGGGAAATGTTGTGCATCTGCTGATTTTATTATGCTTTGCCCGGGCAAGCCATTTCATCAAAGCATCCCCGAAGAGTCAGTGTATTTTCGTGTCTGAACCATCACCTTTAATCCCGATCATTGATACCTCGCTCCCACAGGCAATGATTGCCCTGCGCGCCAAAATCAATATCTGGGCCAGCGAGCTTGGTTTTCAGGCTATCGGGATTACCGCAGCGAAAATACCCGCAGGTGATTTACAGCATCTACACACCTGGCTGGCCAAGGGTTATCACGGCGATATGACCTACATGGCTGAACATCTGGCACTGCGGGCACGACCAGAGCAGCTGCATCCCGGCGTCCAGCGTATTATTTCTGCTCGCATGGATTACCTGCCGGCTGATACCGAAACCACCAAACTGTTGAGTCAACCGGAAAAAGCCTACATCTCGCGCTATGCCTTGGGGCGCGACTACCACAAACTGATCCGCAAACGCCTGACCGTACTGGGCCAGAAAATTGCAGACGAAGCAGGCGAGCACGGCTATCGCGCGTTTGTCGACAGCGCGCCGGTACTGGAGCGCTCCCTGGCACAACAGGCCGGACTGGGATGGATGGGCAAGCACTCGCTGATCATAAACCGTCAGGCTGGCTCGTTTTTCTTTTTGGGCGAACTGTTCACTAATCTGCCACTGCCGGTGGATCCACCGGTTGACAAAAGCCATTGCGGACGCTGTACCGCCTGCATGGACACGTGCCCCACCCAAGCCATCGTCGCACCTTATCAGGTGGATGCCAGACGCTGCATCTCCTACCTGACTATTGAAAACCGGGGAGCCATCCCGAAACACCTGCGACCAATGATGGGCAACCGCATATTCGGCTGCGATGATTGCCAGTTGGTCTGCCCGTGGAACCGCTTTGCCCGTCCAAGCGCAGAGGGTGATTTCCAGCCCCGACATAATCTTGATGCCAGTGACCTGGTGGAGTTGTTTAACTGGACTGAAGCACAGTTTCTTGAACGCACCGCCGGCTCTCCCATCCGTCGGACTGGTTATGACAACTGGTTGCGTAATATTGCCGTGGCACTCGGCAATGGACCGACGAGTGCTCAGGGGATTTCTGCCTTGCAAGGGCGTGTAGAGGATTGTTCGCCGCTGGTGCGGGAGCACATTGAATGGGCACTGGCCCGGCACCTTAGTAGCACGGATGGTACCGGTGCGAGCCTGGAGGAGTAGTACGGTATTAACGTCGGTTCATGTTGGCAAAAAAGATATTGGCAGCTTCAGATGTTACCGCCTCTTTATTTTATTTTTACTTGGGTAGGCTAAAGCTGGGCAGTGACAAGTCTTTGTACAACGCCAGCAACCGCAATACCAGCACCGTTGTCGCCGCAATCAGCGAGGTGATATCAATGTTCTGAATCAGCGGCTCAAGAAATACCAGCACTGCGCCGCCGACCATGGCCGCTGAAGCGTAAATCTCCTTACGCAGCACCATTGGTACCTCCCCGGCCAGCATATCCCGAATCACGCCACCACCGCAGCCCGTCAGCACACCCATCATAATGGCCACCATCGGCTCCACGCCGTAGGAAAGCGATTTGGTCACGCCAATCACAACAAAAACTGCCAGACCCAGAGCATCAGAAACCTGCATAATCCACTTGCTGCGCTCATGCCACTCACGGACGACGATGGCAAACAAGACCGTAGCCAGGATGACCAGCAGGTAAAGAGTATCCTTAATCCAGAACACGGGCGTCGCTGAAAGCAGGACGTCCCGAATCGTGCCGCCACCCACCGCCGTGACAAAGGCGAGAACCAGGGCACCGAACAGGTCCATGTCTTTACGACAGGCCACCCAGACACCACTGATGGCAAACACCGCCGTTCCAAAAAGGTCAAGAGAATAGAGCAGCATTAACAGGTCTACAAGTCAGGAGTTAAAAGTGCCGAATTATGAGTCGCCCGGAGCAAAAAAGAAATAGCCATGTTGCCAGATCATCCTAGCACCCAACAGATCAAGGCATTCGGTTTGTCGCTATTAGCCAATGAAAATACCGTGACGTATAAGAATGGCACCGACACACAGCTAGCGCCTGAGCAGACACATCACCAATACGAGCAGCGCAACCATCGCCAGGGCAACGATTAACCCGGACAACAATCCGGCAGCCGACAGTGTGGGTAACGAGCAATAGCCCTGAATGCCGGTAAGGGCATCAAGACCAGCAGTAAGAATAAACAACAGCAGCAATGCCGCCAGCAGCTTGATATGCCAGAAGCCGAAGCGGGATTTTCTGAAAAGTACCAAACAAGGTTCTGACGCTGTGCTGAAGAAGCGGGCATCGTAAAAACCACGAGGATCATCGCCAGGTGGCCAACGACCTTCCTGTGACGGACAACGCTCGGCGTAATCGTAAAAAAAGTCAGGTCGATGCGCTGTGCAGTAAGGCGGCTCGCCCAGCGGCCGGGCAACAGCGTAATAATCAAACAACAACTGGCAAAAAACGCTATGCCGTTCAGCAATGATTACTTTATTGCCAATAAGAGCATTCCCAATAAGAATGTCGCGCCCTGTTCGCCAAGGCAGCGGCTGATTTTTTGTCCCCACCAAGGTCGACTGTGACCTTTGAGTTCCTGCAGAAAGCGTCAGTTTGCCAATAAATCGGAAGCGTCGATAAGCTAGGCAATCACTGCGCCTGTAGCGCAGCATTACAGGACGAAAAGAGCACAAGTAAATGCCATCAGCCAGCGCACATATACGACGGCTTCTTAATGACTTGGCAATAGCCGGTTTCTGGCATCCATTTGCCAACAAGCGGCCGCGCTGACTGAAATCCGCCACGGTACGCCAGAAGAAGCCAACCGTTTTGCCATTGCGGAAAGCTCGGCGATCAGTCCTGACAACAGCATGACCGCCGGAAGGAATTTTTGTCTTAGTCCTAATGGCATCCGATAACATTGCCCGATAGCCACACCGACTCATTCAGTTGCACTTCTTGCCTTAACTCAGCGACAACCTGAGCCGGTAAAAGTTCATCGGCGACAATCTTGCCCGCACAGCGTCGTGGACTGCACGCCTGTCGTTCTTTACGACATCTACCTACAACAATTACCATAATGACTCAACCACAAAACGGCGGCTGGTGATATGACCACTGATGATCGCCGATCGCACTCATTAAGACGTCTGCGCGACGGTATTGAGAATAATCTGTCCAGACTGCTGGGTTCTACCATCGCCCATGAGATGATCAACGCTATCCTGCCTCTGGACAATGCTGACAATTGTCAGACGCAAGACGTGCATTACCTGAAGTCCAGGATGGCAGTTTACTGTTCCAGACTCGCGGAGTTGGCGGATGAACTGGACAATTTCAGGCGTAATCACCAAAACACTCTGCAGACGTTACCCATGGCTGCCTGTGCCATTCACAGCACCAGCCATGAAGTGATGCTCTGGAATCAGGCCATGAATGAGCTGACTGGCATTGTCGACAGCGATGTTCTCGGGCAGTCGATACAAACCATTACTGAACCCTGGAGCACAATTCTCGGGGATTTTCTGCAACGTCCGGAACAACATCTGAACAGACACGCAGTAGACGTAGCAGGAATGCCTTGTTATTTCAGTCTGCACAAAGCGGCTTCTGCGATAGACGGCACAAATCAGGTAATACTGCTTGAAGACCAAACCGAAACCCGCATGCTGGAAGAGCAGCTTTTTCACAGCGAACGATTGGCATCCATCGGCCAACTGGCGGCAGGTGTTGCCCATGAAATTGGTAACCCAATTACCGGCATCAACTTTCTGGCCCAAGAACTGAGTAGCTGCACCAGCAATCCCACCGTTCGTAACAATGCCCGGCAAATACGCGAGCAAACTGATCGGGTGAGCCGTATTGTGCAAACCCTGGTCTCGTACGCTCGAACCGGTCACAACAATATGCTGCAGCAACACCATTTGGCCAGCACTGAGCCAGTGGAGATCAGCGGCATCGTTCAAGAGGCTATCACCTTGTTGCAGCTAAGCCACAAGAACGACAATATTCTGTTTCGCAACCAATGTACCGGAGGTCTGTACGTCAGTGGCGATGGTCAGAAGCTGCAACAGGTGTTTACCAATTTGCTAAAAAATGCCGCCGATGCCTCAGAAAGCGATGACCCTACTTGTACCAGTGTCGTTTGCGTCAACACCTCGGCCAGTAAACACACAGTTACCATACACGTTGAAGACCAGGGACACGGTATCCCCAAGCCATTGCAGGAAAAACTGTTCGAGCCTTTTTTCACTACCAAAGAGGACGGCCACGGTACCGGGCTTGGTCTGGCACTGACCGGGAGCATTATTGAGGAGCATGCCGGCACCATTGAGGTGGTCAGCCCATTAGATCTGAACACACAAAGAGGTACCCGTTTTATTATTTCCCTGCCACGCTGCGAGGCGCCGTCTGCTGTTGCGGATGCAACAACACCACAGCCGATAGCAACTGAAGAAGAAATGGTGCAATGCCATTAACTCAGAAGCCGTCTGGAAGTTGGAAACCGAGCCAACCACCAGAAACCGAGCATAACCAAAAGACGACCAAAGCAGTATGCACGACTGCACTTCTCACGCAAGATTAACGACTACTAACGGGCCAGCACTCTAATTTAGCGCCATGGGGCGTGAGGAGAAAGCTCTGGAGGCAAGTCTAGGCCTCTGTGACATATTTTAATTACCTGCAAATAAAACGTAGAAGTTGACAAACACATCGGCCATAAATAATATGCACACCGTTCCCCGCCGGTATAGCTCAGTTGGTAGAGCATCTGACTTGTAATCAGAGGGTCCCGAGTTCGACTCTTGGTGCCGGCACCATATTTTCCTGTGAAAATCATAGACTTAAAAGCCTCTTTAGACCAAAGAGGCTTTTTTGTTTACAGTAATTTTTGGGTTTGGTTGTACTATTGGTTGTATTTTCCCCGTCTGACCATTGTCTAAAACGGTCTATTTCTTGTCTAACGCCCCTGCTAATCGTTATTTTTAGACAAAAAAGACAAGCCATACCTCATGCCGCTTCACTGCTTCCCCAAAAAATATTCTTTCGCCAGCTGGTGGAGCTATGGGGTGCAACCACCCAAAGTCATTAAGTCCTCCCAGTTCGAAGGAAAGCCCATAAAGTCCTTGCTCACGCCGGGATATTTGTGCAGCAGGTCACACAGCCTATCTAGCCATTTGCTGTCTGGACTTACTTGAGTCATCAAATGGTCAAGAATCAACAGTATAATGAAGATTCGACGGCGTGGTTGAATATCGAGAGCAGGTAGCCGCTCGGGAATCGCATTCCAGCGCTGGTTTTTTAGCAACTTTGGTGGCACGCTCAATTCTCGGTTCCAAAGCCGAACATGGTGAGCACAACAGTTGCGTACGAATGTTAGTGTATGCAACCAACTGCTTAACACTAAATGGGGTGTATCAAAACGTTTAGCAATTTTTTTCCGATCGGAGTCCTTGGCCAATCCCTTAAACATATGGGATATGCTGCCAAGACTCAGCTCTTCCAGCATTGCCCAGTTGGGTAATAGCCTGGGGTAGTCGTATTGAGACGGGTAAAAACGCAGGTAATTTTCCCTTTGACGCCCGCAAATACGCTCTTGCTTTTCAGCCTCTGATGCGCAACTTTTTTCAATATTGCGAATATCTCTGGTAAGTGCTAGGCGCTCTTTTGAGATTTTATCCTCGGACTCTTTTAACAACCGTTTATGCTCAAAATCCACTCGAAACAGTCGTTCGTCAAGATACCAGTGAGCGCCATGAATTGGTCCCATATGGTTGCCAATTGCTGAGCGCATGGCCACTTCGAAGCGCTCTGTCGCATCCATTACTATCAATCGCAGCTCGCGGTCAAACGCATACAGTTCAACAATCTGCTGAAAGCAGGTTTCCTCTTTGAAGCGATGTGAAGCATCACTTTCCTGAAACGGTCGCATATAGGCTGAAAGACGAAAAAAACTCACCACCTCAAGGTATCGGGCAACTCGCTCTCGATCCCTTATGATCAATCCACGATCGATAAGCAGTTGAATTTGTTGTTCTACTGACAGTGCTGGCTTGGTGAACTCGGTCATCCACAGGCTCAAAAGAAGGGCATAAAAAAACCCGCTCAATTTATGCGTATGAACCGAAGTCCACATAGGCATGGCGGGTGTGTTATGAGAAAGCATAGGTTTTGAGATGAAGTGGGTCAAGCGTAATTTAGCGCAATATAGCGTTATATAGCGCAATACAGCACCATTCGACCTTGCTTTTCCGTTGCTTAAACATAGGGTTACCATTACCCAGCATCTATATCTTGTGGTGGCGACTTAGGTAAGCTACCAAATATTGGCTAATGCAACTTTATGGCACCGTCGGCAAAAAAATATTTTATCGGCTGATGGCTCGTTTTGTGCGTGATGCACTGCCAACCTGACCGGTACTTCGTTAGACTAACCCGCCATGCTTACCTCATTTTTCGGCAGTCTGATGCTGCTGGGCCGAACGCGAAAAATAGGACACCCATAAATTTATCAACTGAGAATATGGGTGTCCTTTTTATCCTGTTTAGGAACAGCAACCGAGGCATTTGACTCAGGCGCTGCGCTGGGCATTACCATCGACACCAGCGTCTTTGCGTATGATGTCCTGAATGGATTTGACCACTGAACTGATGGACATGGGGATTCTCTTAAACGTCATTCGGCATCGGCATGATAACAGACGTAGAGAAAGGCTCGGTAAGTCGGATTAAGAAAGGTTAGTGGGTTCCGAACAATAGGCCACGTACACTCAGGTCTTCATCAAGATCTGGCCAGTGAATACCATCACCACCACCCAGTAGCTGCCAGTTGTTGCGCTGTGCTTCAGTAGCGTTGGCCAAGGTCGGAAACCAGGTAACGGGTATAGAAATCGTCCTTCCATCCACCAGGCTGACAATCATTTCGCAGTCTGAAAACCGGACCTCCTGTGCCAGTGGTCGCTCCTCAACCTTTAAAGTATTCATTCCATGCCTCCAGAAATTGGGCTTCGTGGTGCTCTGTCTGCTTTTTCAGTTCTCGCAGCTCTTTAGCCGAAAACTTCACGGAGCTGGCCAGCACCACCGGGCTTAACCAGAATTTCGCCAGCGCCTGATCCCGCTGAATATGGATATGGACAGGTTCACCGTTTTCGTTAGAGTAGAAGAAAAATCGGTGAGGCCCAATCCTCAAGACTGTGGGCATCACCTATCTCTGCTGTTTTGCAGTGCTTTAAAATAAGCCATAGTAGCTATGGCAACTGAAGTATCCAAGAGGTTCCTGTCAGGCTGAACGGTAAAGTTTCGCTTCCAACTCGCTGATCGCCTGTTCGCAATCCGCCGGTTTGCCAAAGCTTTTCCAGACGCTCTCGATAGCGACCAATAGCAGTTGAAGTGGTTTGAAGCCTGTCTCCGACAACAGACTTCGGTTGGCCTACCACCATCTCTCCGTGGGCTTCGCCACAATTCAGCAATTCTTCTCTATCCTGTCAGATGCTGCCAGATTGTGTGCCTGCGACACACTCTCAATTTTTCACTTATGCGGCCTCCTTTCGCCACATTAATCCGATGATAGTACCGGGTATTTTTGCTATCTGGCTTTTCCGCACAGCATTTGAGGCAGTGGATTTTACCAGAGCAAAAATTAACGGAAAAATCTAAAAGCGATTCATAAATTGGGACCCAACAGGAGGAGATTGGGTTACAACACGCTCTTCCATTTTGATTGATGTCATGACGTGTTTGTATGCCATGCCGACCAGACAGCCTGCGCAGCAACATTGGATCGGGTGGCCGGTGAACAAACCGAGTAAACAACCTGCTGCTGCACCGGTACATTTAGGATCGCTGATGCCGGAATAATGTCTTGTGATGCATCTTTCTACGCTTAAGCCGGGAATCGATTGCTGTGGCTGCATGTTTTGGTTTCTCCAAATATTGTAATTTGCGTAATCAATTTGCATCCGGTTGGACATTCATATTAGGCAATAATTCTGCTAATTACTGACAAGAATGTTAGAATCGGTGACACTCCCGACCCTATCGCACCCGAGGGCATAAAGGCGACAGTTTACGACGATTCTGCTAACAATCTGCAATCCTGCTATTCCGCTGAAGTGTCCTGAAGTGCCGACCATCCCCGACATCGAAATACCTTCCCTTGACCAGCCTTGGTAAACTGGTTGAAATACACCTCCCTTTCAGAACAATGATAGCGTCAGCAGAAAAAATGGACTTACGAATCTATACCTGCATTCGTTCGCATACGGACACTCTGTTTTTACGCATAATCCACACTATCGCACCAAGCAATCATATCCTCCCATAATACGTTTCCTTTTATTTGTTTTATGGTTTTTTTAGTACCTTAACTTTGTTTTTCCTTAAATATTTTCATTGTCGTCTACCATTTTCTGGCAGAACGGATGGTTTTGTTTATTTGTTTTACTTGGAAAAACTATCAACTAAGCAGCACATTTATATTCATGAGGAAATAAAAAAAACAATCAACATTTAAAAAATTTATTAACCCTGAAAACAAATTCAATACTACCCTGTGTGCTCAGGAAATAATGATGAAATTCAGGATGACTGCATAAGGTATAACTGTTTTATTTTATGAGGCAGATATAAACAACTTAATGATCGCTTAGTCCGATGAAGCACCAATTCTTATTGATAAAGCCAGGATGTATGCAGTTATGAAAATATTCCCTGTCCGTCTGCGCTGGCCTGATCTCTCAGCACGTTTGCCAGCAATCAGAATTTTCTCGCCTCTAATTTATCTGTAGTGCAATCCGGCAGGTATTTCTTATCGGCTGTCCGACAATAAATAAATGATATTAATATCTTTTAAATACAATTGATGAGGATGAAAAATGCACGCCACAAACCAGCCCAAGTTAATTCAAACAACACCAATGGTCGCTTCTGAGCCCGGATTACACGGAGTTAACGACGATGTACGTCGTAGCATGTTGGGCAGCCACAGTGTTATTTCGGCTGCAGAGTTGCAAAAGCTGGATAAGTTAGAGAGCTTTCAACGCAGCGGCCTGGTGGCTATGAAAGACCATGAAATCGCCAGCAGGGGTAAAATGTCGCTGACCGGCTCTGCCATTAAAGGATTTGCCAAACTATTGTTGTCTTTCAAAATTTTTCAAACAGCAGCCGACGGTGCCCTATTCCTGCATGGGCGTCTGACTAAAGAACCATTTCACGCCAAAATGGATGAAAAGCTTGAGACGGTTATGCACGATCTTTCCAAAGGCTATACCGCAGACATCTCCAAATTTGATCCTGAATCCTATATTGCCTGTATGGAGAACTTCGTCCTGGGAGACAGCATATCCTTGCCAGAAGGACCACTGGCTGATTTGAACAGACTGTTAGTAAACATGTTGATTGACCCCAATGCTGGCGATGAAGCGGTTGCGAGCCAGATAAGGGGTTTTCTGCATAAAAACCATCACAGGCTAAATGCTGCCCATCTGAACCGTGCTGTTGTTTCGGAAATAACAAAAGGCAATGGTATTCTGACCCCAAAGATTATTTTGGCCAAGCTAATTAATGATATGAAGGCAACCAGTGGTGATATCGATAGCACTCTCGTGAAGCAATTTACCAGTGACTGCAAAAAAACGGTGGATTTTTATGATCAGTGCACCGCCATGTCGCTTTATGCCAAATCAGTAGTCAATATGAAAATTATGGAGGCAGCGGCCCGCAAAGAGCTTACCAAGCTAGAGCACTGTCGGAATATCCTTGATGCATCCACCGATTTTCTAATGTCTTTTGTGCCTTTTATCTACATGTTTGTAGTAGCCAACCTGATCGTTGATCGCAATCTTTCCGGGGCTACCAAAACAACAAACTTTAATGAATACATGGATGAAAACTTCAGTCATCTCAATGAGACTGTGCTGGAAAAAATCAAGGACTTTGCCGGTAACTACTTTACTACTGGCAAAGTCGACGAATTTGGTCTGAAGTGGGGTAACCTGATGCCAACGACCATGGCCATCAGTTTGTATTTTCTCAGTACTTTCAGGCTGGGCATTACCGTTATTGCACCAAAAAATGAGGCCACTTATGTTAACCATGCCATTAAACGACTAACAGATACTTATAAGACCATAATCAGCTCATCAGACAAAAAGAAACCACCGCAATCGCCTGTTGGTAGGGCAGAAAGTACCAAGCCACCTGCTGGCGAACACGTACAACCAATGCCTTATAGTCCGCTGGAAATGACAACGCTGCCGCAAGCCAGTACGCCATCTGCGCCACCGGCTCAGGAACAACCGACCACTCAGGCGGCAGTCGATGCTGCTTCTTCACAAGTCGATGACCAGGCAACGCAACCGGAAGATGGACCGCAGGCAAGCGCTGAAAGTACCACGGAAGTAGCCACCATCGAAACGGAACACCAGGAATCGGTGCCGCAAGAGGACAGCAATTCACCGGCACCCACCGCGCAAGAGCAAGCGCTGACAGAAGAGGTAACCGGGCAAAAACCAGCAGAACAAGAATCGATACCACAAGATGCGGCCTCACCCGATGCAGCGCAACCGGATGCCGCCGGGCAACCTGGAGCCGTCCCAGACCCACAAGCGGAAGCATCAGGACTGCAACAGCCCGTTGCTGCGCCGTCAACATTGACTCAGGGACCCATCGACGGTGACGCAACAGAAGAACCAGGACAGTTCAAAATAACCGTCGCAGGTGGCGAAACCGTGAGTATGGCCCAGATTGCCCAGGATCCAGAAAAGTACAAGCTTGAGTGTGCCGATGTAATCCGGGCTTATTTCAATGCGATGGAAGGTAGTAAGGAGAGCAAGATCCAGAAAATCTACCGCGCCTTTTCTGGCGCCCTGATTGGCGTTCGCGCGCTGAACAATGTAGCTTTTGAAGGCAAGGATGCTACACCAGACGTACCAATCAGAGATTGGATATACGACAACATATGCACAAGAATCATAATACCATTGTCTGCCATTGAAAACCGCGGCGTGGTTGACAATATGATGAATGAGCAGGAAAAAGCCAGAGTGATAAAAATTCTCGGCAAAGTTTTCAACAACCAACCGTTGACCCATGAGGACGAGGATCTCCTGCAAGGGGTCATCAATAGCGCTCTTGATGGTGAAGCTTTGACCCGATCTGACTACGGCACGAAAAAAGGTATTAATTCGTTCTTGACTGCTCTATTCATGATCTTGCACCTGGGCATATTGTTTGCCGATTTTGGTACTGCGGTGAGTAGCTCGGATGGCAAATCGGCCCTTGACCCACTTTTCAAAAAATCCATGGGTCTTATGAGTGTTGGATTGGTTTACAAGTTGTTTTACCGTCCGGTGCTGGAAGTAGTGAATATGAGCACGTTTGCTATGCAACACGGGTTAAAGAATATGTCCCGCTACTTTATGTTGGCAGCCTGGAACGTTATTGGTCGTTCAGTTACTTCGGCGCCGGCGCTACCCTTGTGGAACCTGAACACTACCAACTTTGATACGTTGGCGACGTTGGTGGACAGCGCCGGTACAACAGGCCATGACCAGTCAACTCATACCAATTTGCGTAAGGCGACACTGGAATCCAACGTTGACCAGTCCAAAACTTTGTTGCACACCTTCATCTCGACACCGGAACTGTGGGAGCTGGCGTTTGACCAGAGCTCAGCGCCAGACTCGGTAAAGGGGATGACAGACTTTGCCGGTGTGTTATCCCAACGGCTGGATTTGGTGGCCAAAGATCTGGAGTTGTTCTCCCAGTCACTTCAGGTAGCTACAGCTGAACCCGAGAAAGAAAAAGCTGCCGTGCCCTATGAAATGAAAGCGTGGGTGTGAATAGTTATTCTGTCTGAGCCTGCTTTTTTGCCTTGGAGCTTTCCTGCTTTGGCTAATGTCGTGTGTTTGATTACGCACGACGTGTGACTTTTTTGTTGGGATCTGTGCTCAATACAGAGAGCAATCCGGTCCTCTCTTGGCAGGACATCGTAGCAGCCATCCTGTCGTGTTTCCCGCAGTTTGCCGATGGCGCTAGCAAAATTCGTCGCCAGACAATTCAAACAAACCAAAATCGCTGGTATTCGAAAGCGCTGCTATTCTGATCAGGCAGTCAGTGTACGGCGTTGTCATGTGTTCAGTCATAGCATCCAATAGAGTTGCTTTTGTCGGGCAGTCTGATTGAACAACAGCATCCTCTTTTTTTATAAGAATGGTTAATAAACAGTGCACTGCGACTGTCTAACTACAAAATTTCCGAGCACAAGGCTTTGTAACACAACAAAAGACAGGTAGTAGCTGTATGTCGCTAGAATCACGAGTTGAGTTGTTGGAGAAACAACACCAATCCCTCTATAACACCATTCATGGGCTGGTCAAGGCGATGGCGGATATCAAACACATCGCCTTGAAAAACCAGCACGAAATTATTGGCGTGAAAGTGAACCTCTCCGGTATCCAGACAGAAGTTACTGGGGTAAAAGAGGATATTTCTGAATTGGCCCAGTCCACGATGTCCGGTTTTGAGCGCACCAGTGAGTTGATGGATAGTACCCATAAAATCCTCGATGACATCAACGAGCATCTCGATACAATCAATGGACGCCTGGATGAGACCAACAAACTGGTGGATAGCACCCATGAACGGGTCGATGCCAGTTATGAGCGATTAAACGAAACCAATGACCGACTTGGTGAGAATAATGAGCGTCTGGATGAGGCCAACGAACGACTTGATGAAAACAATGAACGTCTTGGCAGTACCAATGAGTGGCTCGGCGGCATAAATCAGCGCCTTGAGGGGGTGGAAAATCAGGTAAAGGAGGTACGTAAAGACATCGTCACCCTGGGGCAAATGATCAAGCACCGCCTCCCGGAGTAGCAATCTTGCTGGCAGTCAGTGCTACTGGCCAAAGAAGCAATGGCTGGCATTCCATTGATGACATTTTTTTGCTGCGGCTCATTGCCGGCGTAGCCGATAATGATCAGACAAGCACTCTTATTCCAACATTCAGAACCAGTACCCATGGCAAAGGACAGCAAACTCGCAGCGCAATCGTCGCTGATAAAGGATCGGAATATCATTACCCAGCAGGAAGTCGAAAAGGCACTGCTGCCCGACTGCGCTCGCCTCGTGGTAAAACCCCTTGCCGAGCGGCTGGTGAATCAGCAGCCGGACATTGAGGCATTAACATCATTGAGACAAGGTGCGGCTTACGCTTCTGAACTTGTTCGCAGTTTAAAGAGTACCCAACCACAGGCATCTCAAGAAAAGGTGCAGCACAGTACTCGCATTAAGGATACGATTCATCTGCTCGAAGGCTTATGCAAGGGCATTAAAAAAGAGCTAAAAACCCACCCAGCGGATGGGCCTGACCAACAGTGCTATCTGGAGTTGATGACGCTACTTGATAGCATCGAGTCGTCTATTAAGACGCTGGAAGAAAAGCAGTCCGTACACAGCACCAATTGCAAAGATTCCGATCAATAGTAGTATTTCAGCAGACTCAAAAGTAACCTCCCGGTTTTGACCCTCTGCTTGCAGTAACCTCCCTGCCGGAATCCAACTTATGTCGTGTAAAAAACTCATCGCCTGCCTTACCGTGACCTTGAGTATGACAGCCGCAGCCTCCAAACCAGCCGACTTTGAGCTGATTACCCTAGGGGAAACCGGTGGCATTAAAGATGGTGCCACCACTGCGTTCCTGCTGCGCTCAGCCATGGATGATAATTACGTTGCCCTCGATGCCGGCACCTTGGTAAACGGGATCAATATTGCCCTTGATAAAGGCGCATTTACTCATCTGCGCGAGGAGCAGCAGGCTTCAGGTATTACCAATCCGGTGGGATACATTCTCAAGGAGCGAGTGAAGGGGTATATGATTAGTCATCCACATCTGGATCATGTGAATGGCCTGATCATTGCTTCGCCTGATGACAGCAAGAAACCCATCTACAGCTTGCCGTCGGTGACCAGAGGTTTGACCGATACCTACTTTAACTGGATCGCGTGGCCGAATTTCAGCACTGAAGGCAAAAAACCAGCGTTAAGCAAATACACCTATATTCATCCCACAAGCGATAAAGCACTGTCGGTAGTTGGGACTGGCTTGACCGTTACCGCCTATCCCCTCAGCCATGGTGGCATGGAGTCCACCGCCTTTTTACTGCAGGATAAAAATAGCAACAGTGTCGTTTACCTAGGCGATGTGGGTGCCGATGCGGTAGAAAAAAGCGATAAGCTGAAAAAACTTTGGCAAGCACTAGCGCCAGAAATAAAGGCTGGCCAGCTCAAGGGCATGGTGATTGAGACTTCATTTACCAATGAAACACCGGATCATCTGCTGTTTGGCCACCTGACGCCAAAGTGGCTGTTGCACGAACTGGCAGTGCTGGAGTCGCTGGCTGGCAAAGGTAGCCTGCAGGGGCTGGATGTTGTGATCAGTCATGTGAAGTACAGTCTGGATAAAGGCGACAGTGTGCGTAACGTTATTGCCAAACAGCTACAGGAGGGCAATACATTGGGTGTTGAATTCATCATTCCCCAACAAGGAGAAGTGATTGACCTGGCAAAAAACTGATCAACAACAAAAAAACCCTGCTGCCTCGTTGGCGGCAAGCAGGGCTGAGAGCAAAAAGGCAAAAAGAGCAATCGATTAACGGTGTGGGCAATCCATTGCCCACAGCAAGTCAAACGCGTCTCACTGATGAACGTCCACATACTGCAATGGTGAACGATCGGGCTTGGGCAACTTCATGGCGGCAACCGCAGCAAAACCCGCGTCAGTCATGCCACCAGTGTAGCGGGCGCTGCCGTCAGGCAGATCAGCTCGCTCTTCTCCCGGATTCCACTGGCGGAAGTAGTCCGACAGGTCGTAACCACTCAGGTAAGACATACATGCCAGCAGGCGGTCTCCGTGTTTCAGGCCATTGCCTTTTTTCGCACAGTAGTTGGTGCCGTCGCGCCCGTACAGATTATCACCGGTGGTGTCACCACGGGCTTTACGATGTGCCAGCTTAAACAGGTTCCATCCCTGGTCCTGGTCATAAACAGTCGGCTTTGGCGCCCCAGCGGCGTACCACTGGTTAATGTCGAAGTGATCTTCTGCCCATAGCTTCAGCTGCCCGAATGCGGAGAGCCTGATACCTTCCGCCCAGGCGTGACCACCGTAAGCGGCAAAGACCAGTTTGATTTTCTCCAGCGTACCCTCCAGCTTGCCCATATAAGCAGCACCTGGACGACGTTCCATCATGTACAGGCTGAGAAGGCTGCTGGTTACTTCTCCACCGCCTGGTAGCCCAAATGGTGCCGATGCCAGGTTATGGCCCAGCTCGTGCCAGAGAATGTTGTTGCTGTCACCATTGGTGGGGATTTTTTTAGACCCCGGACGCCAGGAGCCAGAGCTCTGAATCGGGTAGCCGGAATGGGCAGAGCCGATGCTGATCTGGATATCATTAACGAAGCGGTGGCGATGGCCAGGCAGCCCTTCATAGGTAAAACGACGATGTTTGCCTTTCTCACACTCGGTGTCCTGGGTGTTTTCACACACTTCGTCGCGACCATAGAAGTTGCTGGCACTTTCAGCAAAGCGGTTCATGCCGGCAGCAAATTCCCTGATCTTTTTACTGTCTCCGACGACGTTGTTCACCGGTGTGGTATAAACAAAGTGGTCAGTATCAATTTCTGCCAGTGGCACATCTTTGTTGACCGGATGCAGCCAGTGGTCGTCTTGCCAAAACGATGCCTTGAGTACGCCGTTAAAGTTAAAGGTCACCAAATCCTGAGCCGCCGGTGCTTTGGGCTTGACGTAGATCAGAGCGCCATAGGGTACGGTAAAGGTCAGGGATGAGCCGTCATAGTTATAAGAGGTGCGGCCACGGGGTGGACGACGCAACTTCAACTCATGACCAGCACGTCCGGTCAGATCATCCACCAGCATAGTGGTAATGGTGGCTGGCACGCCGCCAGTGACCGTTACTGGACTGTGCTGCGGTGCCCAGAAGCCTGTAGACTGCATATTGCCGGCACTTCTCACCTTTTTACCCCAAGTGTGAATCTCGATGCTGTCGCTGGTGGGTGACCCTATTGGGCGCCCCGGATACTCGGTGGTATCCACCTTGATGTCCAGATCCCAATAAGAACGGCCCAGCATAATGCGCGTCAGCGGCTTCTCTTGCCAGTTCAGTGGGTAGGAGGGATTCTGTTCGCCGCTTTCGGTGAGCATGCCCACGGCTTTGAGCTTCTGTTCCAACTCCGGACGACAAACAAGACCCTCGCCATGACGATTGCGGGTGTAGCAGTTAAGGATTTCCACCGCCGGCCCAAAGCCCAACTCGTCTTGCTGATCCGGATTGTAGCGGTATTGGTTGTCATTCCAGAACCAGACCGACAGGTTATCGTAAGCAAAGGTCAAATCGCCTTCTGACAAACGCACGCCTTCGGCACCTTTAGTACGATAATACAACTCATGCGATAACAGCTTCTTGACGTTGGCGCCCAGGTTAGCGGCCTTCACCATGGTGTCCACCACTTCGGGCGAAATTTCGTACCGCTGGAATTCAGGACGATCGTAAGGTCCAAAACTGGGAATGCCATGCCCCTGGCGATACTCGATACAGTTCACCTCGTACTGGTAATCGTCTTGGCAAACAGGCACTCCGGGAAACTGTGCCTGCAACAGTGCAATTGCTGCAGCTTTTTCCTCTGGGGATTTGACGGTGATGGCGGCGTACTGAGTAACATCATTCCCCTTGTCATCCTTAACCAGCATGGTGGGAATATCCAGCCCCGGCATATCGCCGCCTTTTGGCCAATCCATTGTGCCATCGTCATGAATGACAAAGTTGGAGGTATCGTCGTAAAACTCGTAAACGATCTTGTCGTGCTCGCCAATACCATGCAGCCACGGTTTGACCGGTTTTGGACAGTTCATGGCTTTACAGTTGGCTTGCAGCAGCGTGGCCACATTGGCTCCGCCAATGGAAACACCACCAGCATCAGCCAACCGCGCTACCGGTTCCGGGTTATTTTCTACCAATGCATCGAAGAAAATAATATTGCCGCCGTCGTTTACATATTTGATCAGGGCAGTCACATCGTCGACGGTCAGTTTGGGTCGGGTAATATCGGACTTCAATGACCGATACGTGCTCATCTCAAACGATTGCAACAACAGCAGTGGCGTCTGTTGCGGATTGAGGCCGCTGTAGCCACCGCTGGCAATCGGTGCAACAGCGCCCAGATTAAAGCTCTCGTCAACAAAGAAGTCATAAGGGATACCGTGCGTCGCACCGCGCTTAAAGCCGTGTCCGGTAGCAATATTGGTGGCTACGCCGATGGTCTGGGCACCGTGCTGGTAGTCCGGCACCAGCCAGTCGATCAGATTGGTGAAGAAAGTCTTCATATTGCCATTGTCGTTACGGACATCGCTGGCCTGAGTGGTAACGCCGTCTTCACTGCTGTATTGGCAAGTTGTGCCGCTGATCTTCAGCTGTTGGCTGCCCCAGTAGTTATTCGGACAAGAGAGCACTGACGTGTAATGCCCATTGCCCAGAAAGACCATTTTACCGGCGCCAATCATACCGGCGGCAATGGTGGGAAAGTCAAAAATGGTGGTCTCATCGTCAATCAATGGCGGCCGTTCCATAGTGATGCCGGTATAGAAATCTCTGATGGTGGTCGCATCAACAATGTAGGCTCGTTTGTCCTTCTTGCTGTGCCCGCGACTCCAGGCCGCTTCTTCACCAAAAGGCAGCCAGAAATTATTGTCCTTGCGCGGCATCAACACTGGGAAGGCATCATTACTGATATTGAAATTACGCATCGCCCGTGGCAAACCGCTAGCGCCCCGCCAGAACTTGCTGTCGGAGAAAATATGCATAGCGGTCACATCTTTGTAGATGGCGTGCAACGACTGGGTCACAAAGCCGCCCTGGGGTGCTCCGGCTGTGCGTGAGGTAGCATAACGGGTGGCTGGCTGCCTCAGGACAGTATCAATCACCAGCGCATCACCTTCAGTAAACTGTGCCTCAAAGTCGTTTTTGGCAAAAAAACCGGTTCCCTCGATTTGTGCCCCGTTGGGCAAAGACAGGTTGATCAGCTCATTGATGACATTGGGATACTGCTCAAACACATCATAAACTTCTGCGCCAATGATCAGCGCCCCACCGCTGTTAACACCGTAACGGTGCAGCAATTGGTTGATGTTCTGCTGAATCACTTCGCTATCACTCAGGTCATTCAGGGTGTAGTTGAGTTGATTGCCCCGGGTTTCGCCAAGAGTCAGGGTATCAATGGCAAAGACCAGGTTTTCACCCCAGAGGTATTCAAAGTAACCATCGGCATCGGTAGTACCCCGGGCCGACTGGCTGAAAAACTCAACACCCGCTATCGGGATGCCATCGGCATCGGTAAGCTGGCTGCGGGTCAGTGGTTTATTCTCCGGCGATGGCGTATAGGCCAGCGCCTGCTCAGTATTGGAAGAGATAAAACCACTCTCCGGGTCATCACTGAATGTCACTTCCGGAGTCAGCGACGGGTCAACATGGGATGATGGCTGCTTGTTGTTGTCTAGCACGGTAGGATTCAGGAATTCTTGCAGTTCTGAATCTTCTTCAAGGTTTTCCACATTGGTTTGCGGCGTATAGAAACGACTGATGTCGTAACTATCCATCTCGTTCAGGCAGAGTGTACCTCCTTCGGTGGGGCAGGCGTTAATTCTGCCCAGCAGTGCGGTCGCCGTGAGCAGGCTTTGGGTGTCCAGAGTATTTTGCAAATCGATACTGACCAGCGTTTCGCTGGTAATGTCGTTTTCCTCAAGAGCCGTTGCAACGGGAACGATAATATCGGCTCCCATGCCCAGGTTGATATTACCGAATGTGCAGTGAATGGCTGAGGTATCGGTATGCAGGGCGAATTGTCCGGCAGCATCTAATGGCTGACCATCACAATAAACGTCGCCAACTATTTTCTTTGCCTGAATAAATAATTGCCCTTTGACGTTTACTTCAGACGGCGGTGGCATCTCGGTATCCGGCCCTGGATCTACCACTGGCGGCACCGGTGGCACAGGCGACACTGGGGCTGTTGACTCGTTCTGTGGCGACGATTCATTACAGCCTGTCAGCGCCATCGCAATAACGATTGACAGAATTGAACGTTTCAATGGAAGTCCCTAATAATTATAAATATATTTCTGTGGCAATGACTGCCAGCCAGGTTAGTTGGTTATATGGGCAGCTCCCCCTGCAAAGAGCTGCTGATATGCCTGTATAAAAAGGAGGGAAATTATCCTGAAAAGCGTTTTATCCTGACAAGAAAGAGATGTGCCTAAGAGTGAGCGCCGTAACACCAGATGCACAGACTGATCATTACGCCTATCGCCGAAAATTTAACGACTTCTACTACTCATTTCAGGTAGTTCCATTCACTGGTCTTTGCTCTTTTTGGCTCTTGGATGAGCTTTGTCGTACACTGCCGAAAGATGCTGAAAATCCAGGTGAGTGTAGATTTGCGTGGTGGCGATATCGCTATGCCCGAGCAGCTCCTGAACCGCGCGCAGATCACCGCTGGATTCGAGCAAATGGCTGGCAAAAGAGTGCCGCAGCATGTGCGGGTGCACGCCAACATGGGTGCCGGCTGTGCGGGCAAACTCTTTTACCCGTTTCTGAATCTGTCGTGTACTGATACGTCGCCCCAACTTTGACAGAAACAAGGCATTGCCGCTGTGCTGATTGACCAACAACCCGCGCACCAGTAACCACCGTTCAATGGCTTGACGCGCTTGGCGGCCAACGGGCACCAGTCGCTCCTTGCTGCCCTTACCCAATACTCGAACCTGGGTATCGCTGAAACTGTTCACATCCAACGCGGCCAGCTCCGCCAGGCGCAGACCGCTGGAGTAGAACAGTTCCAGAATGGCCAGGTCGCGACATTTAAGTGGGTCATGATCAGCCTGCCCTTGATGATCATCGAGCAGATGGTTGACCTGGTCAGCATCAAGCGTCACGGGCAGCGTTCGCTGCATTTTTGGTGCTCGCAACAGTTGTGCCGGATTGTTGCTAACCTCACCCCTGGCCAGCAAATACTGGTAAAAACGACGCATTACAGATATCTGCCGTTGCAGGCTGCGACTGGATAATCCGGCTCCGTGCCATAAGCCAAGCCACTGCTTCAGTTGCAGCTCGGTAATGCTGTCCCAACGGAGAATCCCTATGACCTGAGCCTGGTGCATCAGCCGACCAAGGTCGTGCTGGTAGGCCGTCAGCGTATGAGGTGAAAGTTGTTTTTCGTAGCGCAGGTGATCGATAAAAGCGGCTACCGCCGATGCCAACGGACTCTCTGCTTCCGACTCAAACGACGACTGACTCATGAATGCAGATGCCGGGCAAGAATACGGCTGAGCACATCACCGAGGTAACTGATAAACACCGTACCCATACTGGCCCGAAAGTGTGCTTTATCCCGGCTGCCCATGGCCAGAATGCCCAATTGGCGCGACTCACAGAGTGTATAGTGCAGAGGGATAATCGCCACCGAGTAAACTTGCCCTGCCTGTTCCTGAAACAGAAAGTCGCGTTTGTCCTGCGTTATCTGGCCACAAATGGCCTTACCACTAACCATAATGCCGCCCAGGGCAGCAACGGCTGCTGTTAATGGCTCGGTACGAATCGGGAGGTTTAACGGCTGGTCAGCAAACAGGATCAGCGAATGAAACTCAATGCCAAACTCGTGGTGCAGGCTATCGCTGATTACGTCCGCCAATTGTACCAGGTCGTTGCAGTCGAGCAGCGACAACACCAGCACCCGCAGGCGTGCAAACAGCTTTTCGTTGTCCCTGGCATTTTCGCTCAGGTGAGCCAGCTGGTGTCGATAGTCCAAAGCCCGCTCACGCAGCAGCGCTACCTGGCGCTCCACCAGAGAGATAGCATCGCCGCGCTGATGGGGTAGCGTCAGTTTGAGCAACAGATCGTCACGTCCGACAAAAAAATTCGGGTTTTCGGCCAGATAGTCGGCTACTTGTCTGGGCGAGAGCTGCGTTGTGCCAGAGTTGGTGGACGATGTTAGCTTACCGGACGCACCCTGCGCGCCCTTACTGGTATCAGTCATGATCAAAAAACCTGCTAAAGCTTTGTCCTAAAGCCGGGTATACCCTTCAAAAACCCGGGTAGCCGCACCGGTCAGCATGACTGGGCTGCCCTCCCCCTGCCAACTGACGGTCAAACTGCCACCGGCCAGATTTACCTTCACTGTTTTGGCCAGCAAGCCACGCAGTCGTCCGGCTACCACTGCTGCACAGGCACCCGTACCACATGCCGGCGTTTCACCGGCGCCCCGCTCATAAACTCGCAGACTGATCTCGTCGGCGCTAATGACTTCCATGAACCCAGCATTACACTGCTGCGGAAAAGCCGAATGGCTCGCGATCATTGGTCCCCACTGCGCCACTGACGTCTGATGCACGTTCTCAACCAGACAGACAGCATGGGGGTTGCCGATGGAGATGGCGCAGATATCAAGTACCTGATCACTAATCTGTAATGGGTAGGTCAGTGCCCGCTGTGCCGCACTGAACGGTATTTGTTCAGGATCAAGCCGCGGGATGCCCATATCCACTGTCACCTCACCGTTGCTGTGGATATGCAGTTCAATATTGCCTCCGGCGGTTTGCACCCGGATACGGTCACGACCAATCAGCTTTTTATCCCGCACAAAACGGGCAAAACAGCGCGCCCCGTTACCGCACTGCTCCACTTCGCTGCCATCAGCGTTGAAGATGCGATAGCGAAAATCCATGTCCGGATTCGTGGGTGGCTCAACCAATAACAGTTGATCAAAACCAATACCGAGGCGGCGATCGGCCAGACGACGGATTTTTTCCGGCGGTAGTCGCAGGTTTTGCGACACCATATCAACCACCATAAAGTCGTTGCCCAGACCATGCATTTTGGTGAAATGTAACAGCATATATTCGCTTCTTTGCTCGTTTCTTTCGCGCCCGACGCGTTGCGCCGTCTATGGCAACAAACTTTCCAGGGCAAATTGCCCGACAATGGTCTCACGCTGGCGCACCAGGTAGGCCTGACTGCCATCAACCATCACTTCAGCAGCCCGGTTGCGCGTATTGTAATTGGAACTCATGACAAAGCCGTACGCTCCGGCTGAGTACACCGCCAGCAGATCCCCTTCCCTAATGGTCAGGGAGCGTTTTTTGCCGAGAAAATCGCCGCTTTCACACACTGGCCCTACAACATCATACACCCGCTCAGGGGCATACGCTGCCCGGTCGACCGGTTCAACGGTATTAACAATAGTATGCCAGGCGCTGTAGATGGCAGGTCTGAGCAGATCATTCATGGCCCCATCAACAATGGCAAAATGTTTTTGGCCGGTGCTTTTAATCAGTTCGATACGGGTCAGCAATATACCAGCCGGGGCAGCAATGGAGCGGCCCGGTTCCACCAGCAAGGTCAAATCGCCATAGCCACGCTCAGTCAGCCGCTGTTTGACCACCATCAGGTAGTCAGTCGGCGCAGGTATGGCTTCGCCCTGGTACGACACACCCAGACCACCGCCAATGTCCAAATGGTGCAAATGAATGTCTTGAGCCTTGAGTTGATCCATCAATAACAGCAGGCGATCCACCGTGGCCAAAAAGGGCTCAGCACTGGTCAGTTGGGAACCTATATGACAGTCAATGCCACTGATTTCGATATGGCTTAACTCACTGGCATGCTTATAAACGTCAAAAGCCTTATGAATATCAATACCGAATTTATTGTCTTTCAGGCCAGTGGAGATGTATGGGTGGGTGTGAGCATCTACGTCCGGATTAACGCGCAGGGAGATTCGTGCCACCTGCCCCATTAATTTAGCCTCGTGTTGCAGGCGCTGCAGCTCCTGTTCCGACTCCACATTAAAGCAGTGTATGCCCACCTCCAGGGCACGGCGCAGTTCGTGGCGTTGCTTGGCCACGCCAGAAAACACCACTTTACCGGGATCGCCACCGGCAGCCAGTACCCGTTCCAGCTCGCCCACTGAGACAATATCAAAGCCAGCACCCAGTTGGGCCAGCACATTGAGCACGGCCAGGTTGCTGTTGGCCTTGACTGCGTAACAAATCAGATGAGGGCAGTCAGCCATGGCCTGACGATAAGCCTGGAAACCGCTCTCAAGACCACGACGTGAATAGACATACAACGGCGTACCAAACTGTTGTGCCAACTGCGCCACCGGCACTTGCTCGGCAAACAGTACCCGGCCAACATCAATCGCCGGCTGAAAGGTAAACCAATCCATACCGTCTCCCATTGCGACCAAATTCCCCTTATTCACCAATGCCCATCGTTGTCTCAGCCAGTGGTTGGTAAAGCGGGCCTTTTTGCCCACAGCCCACCAACAAGGCAATGGCCAAGGCAAACAGGGCGGCAAATAACGCTTTTGATAAAGCAGTGAGTCTCATGGAGCGATCTCTCAATGGGCTGTCTTAGTGGGCCATTCTAAACAGAGCCGCCTGATCAGACCACCGTAATCCACGACTAATTATGCCGACTTGCGGTACAGGTGCTCCACTGGCAGGAATTAATTTCCTGTGCCCTAGTCATAATCTCCTATACTCGACACCGGATTTTTGCCAGTTCGTGTCGTTTGCCCGGTAAACCGTCGGAGTAAGTTGATGAATAGCTGCAGCCCCTTGAGGTCTTCACTATGAGTAAGCTGTATAAAACGGACTTTTACCAGTGGACCCGTCAGCAGGTTGATCTATTGAAAAGGAGCCAGTTTCGCGCCCTGGATCTGGACAATCTGATCGGGGAGGTAGACGACCTTGGTCAAGAAAAGATCAACACCTTGGAAACTCACCTGACCCGTATACTGGTGCTGCTGCTGAAATGGCAAATTCGTGCATTCAAGGAAGATTTGCGCACACTGAGTCGTTGGTATCGCAGTTGGTTTATGGTGCTGGATTACAGTCTGGAAAAAGAACGGGGAATTGTGAAGCGGCTGCTGATCAAAAATCCGAGCCTGTATGACTTGCTGGATGAGTCATTACTGGAGTGCTATCCCATCGCCTGCCGGGATGCGGCGCGAGAGCTAGAGATATTGGAGGAGGAGTTTCCCGATACCAATCCATGGACGCTGGAACAGATTATGAACGATGGCTTTCCGCCAGGGCCGGAGTAGATTTTCAGTTGGTCTTTACGCAAAGAACCCGTCGGATGACGGGTTCTTTTTTGGGTTTGGACAGCTACTTCTTCTTTATTAGAAGTAGTAACGAGCCTGAAGGATTACAGCGTCGTCTACATCAACACCAGACAGTTTGCTGTTCTGGTACTCGTAAGTAGCAGAGAACTGAACAGGACCTTGAGTGTAGACAAGGCCAACTGGCAAGGATTTAAGTTCTGAAAGCGACTTGGCACCATTTGCGCCATCGCCAGTCAGGTGGTGGTAACCGGTTTCAACCTTGAACAGATCAGTCAACTGGTAGCTAACGTAGAGTTCAGCGCCTTTGGCTTTCGAGAAGTATACGTTTTTGCCAACGATATCCAGGAAGCGATCTTTGATGTCCGAGTAGGTAGCAGCAGCGTAGATTTTATCCGCTTCAAATCTTACACCGAATACGGTGGATTTGGCGGTGTAATTGGCCGTATGTGGAGCACCCATCATCGTTGTGCCTATCATCATCGTGCCATCTTTGATTTCAGCCTGGTTGTAAGCAACACCAAAGCTCAGTCCCATCGGCATATCGTAACTCAAGGCAACGCCATAGGAACTGTCACGAATACCGACCATATTGAGCATGATACTGTTGTCGCTGCCATCAACAAACTTGTTGAACTCAGACAGATTAATGTTACGTCTGCCTAACTGAGTCTGAGCAGAGAAGTTGAAGCCATTCATGCTGAGGTTGTACTGCAGCACATCGTCCGCACGGGAAAATCCGAGAATATGGCCTTCACCGCCACAATAACCGGTGGCAGCACAACCTGTTCTTGCACCTGCGAACTGGTCGGTATAACCCGCTACCTGAGAGAAAGAAGACCAGGCCTTACCGATAACCACTTCACCCAGGCGATCGTTACGAAGACCGACATACCCCAGACGATTGGTGAGGAACCCGTCGTTGCTATTGATATCAGTGACGTCAAAGCCCCACTCAACCTTGGCAAAAGCGGTGGTCTGATCGTTCATTTTGTGTTCGAAGTTGAAATTAACACGACTTGAGTCGCCTTTCATGGCGCCAGTCTGTTCGATAACGCCATTCCTTTCAACTGCTTGTTTAGTATCGTATTTAGCACCAACGTGGCCGCCGATGGTAAAGGTATTAGTACCATCGTCAACAACAGTGATAGCCATAGCCTGTCCAGCCATCACGGAAGCTACCAAGGCTGCGAGTACTTTCTTCTGCATGGAGTTCACTCCTGAATGAAACGTGTAATGTGTGTGATGAGTGTGTGCTACTTTTGTCGCCTTTCTTCTTTTAGGTATTGCGATACGCGAAAGCCCTTAGTTTTCTGGGCTGCTTGGTTTGGACGCAATTATTCAAAAGTAGTTGCACCAACGTCACATTAGTAATTTTGATAAGCTCATGATTTTTTCTGATATCAAAAAGAGTAATTTCTTATCCAATCGAATAACAGAAAGCCAGTGAACGAGATAACACCATGATTAACATGGAGAAAAAACAAACAACACAAACGCGCAAAAGTTAAACCAGCAAAACAAGATATACGTAATTTCCGAAGTAGAACGAAAAAAACAGGTCTTGCCGTGAGCAACTTTACATTTCTTCGTGTTGACTTGGCCTTTCTGCCCATCGCCTGCACTTGGCAGAGCGAATAATAGCAGTCCTACAGAGCCAGTGCAGGCGAATGTATTTATCGAATCAGTGTCTCGGCTTTTTTTCACCTCAAACAGCAAAATAATTCGCTTTGCGCGAGACAAGACAGCACTTCACCAAACTACCACTACGCACCCGCCCAATTTCCAGAGGCCAATTGCACCACAACATGGTCTGTTTGCCACCAGGGGGATGCACTCTGCCTTGATATACAGGCTAAAAGGAGCAATCCAGCCCCATCTGCCAAAACCCGATTTCCAAACGAGTAGCCATACGGAATGTCTGACACAACGAGTCCATACGTTCAGCGTTGAAGCGGGAATGGCTCAACTGATCCAGTTTTTCCACCTGTTTGCGTGCATTTTCCTGAAACCCATCGCCGCCGTAGGTGGTAATCCAGGCCCAGTAGGGATTGCCGTCGCGCTGGGTAGCAGGGTCGTGCAGCAGACGGTAACCAATCTCAGCGTAACCAACGGAGCAAGGCGACAGCGCGGTATAAAGATCAAGAATATCGCCGGCCATGCCGCGCTCCAGCACGTAACGGGTATAGGCCATATTGGCTCGGGCTTCGGGTAGATTGATGACATCCTGCTCCGTCATCCCCCACTGTCGGCAATAGTCCAGATGCAGTTTCATCTCGTCGAGGATGACACTGACTGAACTGGCACCAGAGCGCATATCTTCCAGATTGTCGGCCTTATAAATACCCAGCGAGTAAGCCCTGGCAAAGTGAATAAGAAACAAGTAATCCTGCTGCAGGTAGTGACGAAAGCAGTTCTGAGGCAGTGAACCGTCCGCTATGCCTTGCACAAACGGATGGTGACAATAGTCGTGCCAGTCCTGCTGACAAGCAGCCTTCATACGGGCGTAGAGAGTATTTTCGTTATCAAAAAAGGGGATCGCAGAGTCCATGGTAAGTATTTCGCTACGGTTGATAATCCGCGCGCATATTAGTCATGAACAGTAATTATTTCACTCATTTTGTGCATTTTCAGGGCGCCACGCGCAACACTTCAGCAATAGTGGTCAGTCCGCTGGCTACTTTTCCAGCGCCGGATTGCCGCAGGCTGGTGATGCCTACCTTGCGGCACAGGCTGCTCAGGCGAGTAATATCTGGACTGTCGTTTACCAGCGTCTTGATGGTTTCGCTCAGGGTTAACAACTCATAAAGACCAGTGCGTCCGCGATAGCCAGTATCCCGACAGGCTGGACAGCCCACCGGCTGATAAACGTCACTGGGCGCTTGCTGGCTATCGCTCAGCGCCTGCCAGTCACGCAGTGCCAGTGGTGTCGAAGTTTTACAGTCCGGGCAAAGGGTTCGCACCAAACGCTGGGCCATTACCCCCAGCACGGTGGAGTTGATCAGATAAGGAGGAATGCCAAGTTCCAGCAGCCGCGTCAGCGCCGATGGCGCATCACTGGTGTGCAAGGTTGACAACACCAGATGACCAGTCAGCGCCGCCTGAATGGCCATCCGGGCAGTTTCCAGGTCGCGGATTTCGCCCACCATAATGATGTCCGGATCCTGACGCAGCAGGGCACGCAAACCGGTGGCAAAGGTCAGGTCGATATTGGCCTGTACCTGCATCTGGTTAAAGGCTGGCATTACCAGTTCAATAGGGTCTTCGATGGTGCAAATATTCAGCTGTTCGCTGGCCAGTTGTCTGAGAGTTGAGTAAAGCGTGGTGGTCTTGCCGGACCCGGTGGGCCCGGTGACCAGAATCAGTCCACCGGTTTGCTGTGACAATGCTTGCCAGCGGCGCTCATCATGATGAGAAAAGCCCAACTCGCTGAATGATTTAACCAGCACCTCCGGGTCAAAAATCCGCATCACCAGCTTTTCCCCAAAGGCGGTGGGCAGCGTTGACAGTCGCAATTCTACCTCACGGCCATGATCGTTGCGGGTTTTCAGGCGTCCGTCTTGCGGACGGCGCTTTTCCGCCACATCCATACGCCCGAGGATTTTCAGGCGACTGGTAACAGCAGCTGCCACAGCCGCAGGCACCTGGTAGATGGTATGCAGTACACCGTCGATGCGAAACCGCAAGTTGCACTGTTCGCGTCGAGGCTCAATGTGAATATCGCTGGCACGCTGAGCGAAGGCGTATTGCATTAACCAGTCAACAATATTGACGATGTGTTGATCATTGGCATCGGGCGCACTGGCACTCCCCAACTCCAGCATCTGCTCAAAATTGTTCAGCGTCATGGCGCGTACTGCCCCATCAGAGCTGGCCCGATGCACCGACTGGGCGAGACGATAAAACTCGGCAGTGTAGCGGCGAATATCGACAGGATTGGCCACCACTCGTTTGATCTCCCGACGATTGACGTGGCGCAGGTTATCTTCCCAACTGCGATGCCAGGGCTGGGCTGAGGCGATGATCATCTCATCTGGACTGACGGCCACTGCCAAGATCTGGTGACGTGCGGCAAAAGCGTGGGACATCAGTGGTGTGATAGCGGCAACGTCGATCTTCAGTGGATCGATGGCAACGTACTCTTGCCCGGCCTGGTCAGCCAGCCAGCGACATAGGCGATGGATATCCAGCGGCTGACCAGCCTGGTCATGCAACTCCAGGCTGGCCAGGTATTCAAGAGGGTGCGCACGAATCTGCTCGGGGCTGCGGGAACGGCTGAAAATGTCATCCGCCATGTTTTGTTCGATTTGCTGGCTTCTGACCAGATCTGCCACCACTGTGGTCAGGTCAAGCATTTGCTCCGGGGCATTATTGTTGTGCACGTGAAATTCCGTTTTGCTGGCCAGTATCCCCTTTTTTTCGGCGCGACAAACGACGGTTTTACTGGGCCAACAAGGCAAATCCGCGTTCGGCTTTGCTGTCATCGCCAGGTGTCAACGGGACGTACTGACGTAACCAGTCAGCAATGGCCAGCAGCGCCGCCTCACTGCCCTCCAGCAACTCCAGCTCCAGCTCGCAAATGGGACTGGAGTTTTCTCTGGCTCGGATTTCCCCCTGATCCAAGGCCACCTCAACACGTGCGTAGGGTTCGTGCCACACCAGCAGCCAGCGAGTGCGCTTGAAATCGGTGCTGAACAACGGCTGCAAATCCGCCACGCTGATATCATTAAGCTGGTCGGGCCACACTGACACCAACGCCGCACCGTCGAGCTGCTCTGATGTTAGTAACCACTCCCACTCACCGCGATGGCTCAGGCCGTTAATGCTCTTCCCCTGAGTCTTGAGTGTCTGGATAAATTGTCCGTTGCACTCGCGAATGCGCAGGGCTACTCTGGCTTGGTGTAGACGTAGATCGAGCGTATCAAAGTAGATGTTTTTTAACTGCACAGTGCCAGCTGACTCAATAGTGCCGCCATGAGGTAGTACGGTCGTAGTCAGTGCCTGCCGCAGAATGGTTATTTGAGACGGTGCAATATACAGCTTGAGTTCGGTTTCCAGGCTCATTCTCGGTCCACAACATTGTTGATTCACAAAATTGTCGGTTAACAAATTCAGTCTTATCCACCAGTAAAACAAGGCATTGCAGCGGTTTTGCGCGCACAACCGCGGTGTTAGCAATGCTAACGGACGGGTTTATGCAAAAGCCAGGTAAGCCCTCTATAATCGGTTGTTCAACCGGATGGATTTGAGCGATGGCCACCAGCAATCTTCTGGCGAGTGTTTTCGGGCGCTCACCCATAGGGCCCATTCAGCAGCACATCTCCGCAGTACATGCCTGTGCCTCCCAGCTGGAGCCGTTTTTTGCAGCGGTGTTTGCCGAACAGTGGGAGTTGGCCAGTGAAATTCAGCTGAAAATCATCACCTATGAACACCAGGCTGATGCGCTCAAGCGCAGTATACGCCTCTCCCTGCCAAAAAGTCTTTTTCTTCCCGTACCAAGAACCGACCTGCTGGAAATTGTCACCATGCAAGACAAAGTGGCCAACCGGGCCAAGGACATTGCCGGTATTGTGGTCGGTCGCAAAATGCTGGTGCCTGAATCCATGCGTGAGGCGTTTATCACCTACGTACGCCGTTCCATCGCTACCTCGGCACAGGCACTAAAAGCCATCCATGAGCTGGATGGGCTACTGGAGACCGGTTTCCAGGGACGGGAAGTTGACCTGGTGGAACAGATGGTTGATGAGCTTGATAGCATTGAGAGCGAAACCGACCGGGACCAGGTAAAAGTGCGCCGGATGCTGTTTGACCTTGAGCAGACGCTGCCGCCGGTTGATGTGATGTTTCTGTACCAGATCATCGAGTGGGTGGGTGACCTGGCCGATCGGGCCTCTCGGGTTGGCAGCCATCTGCAGTTGTTGCTGGCCCGTTAGGATGCAGTCCAATGACTATTATCGCTGACTATGGCAACGTTTTTCTGATTCTGGCCTGTCTGTTTGGGTTTTTCATGGCTTGGGGCGTGGGTGCCAATGATGTCGCCAATGCCATGGGAACATCTGTCGGTTCCGGTGCCCTGACCATTCGTCAGGCTATCCTGATTGCCGTACTACTGGAGTTTACCGGTGCTTATCTGGCCGGTGGTTCAGTCACTGAGACCATTCGCAAAGGCATTATCGATCCCACCATGCCATTACTGGCAGAACACCCTAACCTGCTGGTGTATGGCATGTTGGCTTCCCTGCTGGCTGCGGGTACATGGCTATTGGTGGCAACCAATTTTGGTTGGCCGGTTTCTACCACTCATTCCATTGTCGGTGCAATTATCGGTTTTGCTGCCGTGGGTATCTCAGGCGAGGCGGTGAACTGGGGTGAGGTAGGTGCCATTGTTGCCAGCTGGGTAATCTCGCCACTGATGTCCGGACTATTTGCTTTTTTTATTTTTATCAGTGTGCAGAAACTCATTCTCAACACAGATAATCCGTTTCGCAACGCCAAGCAATACATGCCGCTTTATATGCTGTTGATGGGTTTCATGATGTCCATGGTGACCCTGGTTAAGGGCCTTAAGCATATTGGCTTGTCACTTAATTACACGGAAAGCATCGGGCTATCATTGCTGTTTGGTCTGATCATCATGTTTGTTGGTCGTAAGGCGCTGACCAAAATAAAAGAAGACGCCCAGGCAGATCAGGCTTTTCACTTCTCCAGTGTCGAGAAAGTGTTTGGAATCATGATGGTCTTCACCGCCTGTGCCATGGCCTTTGCCCACGGCTCTAATGATGTTGCCAATGCTGTAGGCCCACTGGCTGCGGTAGTCAGCGTGGTGTATAGCGGTGGTGAAATTGTCAGTGAGTCAGCTGTTCCTCCCTGGGTGTTACTGCTCGGCGCTGTGGGTATTGTGGTGGGACTGGCAACCTGGGGTTACAAGGTCATCGCGACCATCGGCTCCCACATTACCGAGTTAACTCCCAGCCGAGGGTTTGCGGCGGAGCTGGCAGCGGCCTCCACCGTCGTGATGGCATCGGGGCTTGGCTTACCCATTTCCACCACTCACACCCTGGTGGGCGCAGTACTCGGCGTTGGCCTGGCTAGAGGCATTGGTGCCTTGAACCTGCGCGTTATTGGTACCATTTTCATCTCCTGGCTGATTACTCTGCCAGCTGGTGCAATTCTGGCCATTGTTTTCTTTCACATCTTCAAATTGATTTTTGGCTGACGTGCGCCCCTGGGCACGGCACAATAGCTGGCGCCAAACAAACTGCAAACGAGATAAACATGGTTCCTTCATTTGCCCATGCCCTGACCCGACTGATCGAAACGCCCTCGGTCAGCTCTACCATTGCCGAGCTGGATATGAGCAACCTGCCGGTGATTCACGAGCTGGCTAGCTGGTTTGAGGCGCTTGGCTTTACCTGCGAAGTCCATTCCCTGCCCGGCAATCCTCACAAGGCCAACCTGATTGCCACCCTGGGCCAAGGTCCGGGTGGACTGGTGCTGGCCGGGCATACCGACACTGTGCCCTGCAACGAGGGTCTTTGGCGTAGTGATCCTTTCACATTGCAGGAGCGTGATAACCGGTTTTACGGCTTGGGGGTCTGTGATATGAAAGGCTTCTTTGCCCTGATCCTGGAGGCGGTCCAGGCATTTTTGGACACACCACTGCAAGCGCCGCTGATTATTTTGGCCACCGCTGACGAAGAATCATCTATGAACGGTGCCAGGGCGTTGGCTACACTGGGTCAACCCAAAGCCCGTTTTGCCCTGATCGGCGAGCCAACCGGCATGCGCCCGGTTGCCATGCACAAGGGCATCATGATGGAGCGCATTCAGATTCTCGGTCAATCCGGTCACTCCAGCGATCCATCCCTGGGTCGCAACGCTATGGAAAGCGCTTATAAGGTGATCAGCGAGCTGATGCAGTTTCGCAGTGAGCTGGGTGCCCGCTACCAGAATCCAGGTTTTACCGTCCCGGTGCCAACCCTGAATCTGGGCTGCATCCACGGCGGTGATAATCCCAACCGCATCTGCGGACAGTGTCAGCTGGATTTCGACATTCGCATGCTGCCAGGCATGGATAGCGAGCACATACGTCAGCAAATACGTCAGCGACTGGAACCCATCGCCAACACCGACCAAGTGCGCATATCGCTGGAATCAATCATGCCCTCCATAGAGGCTTTTGCCGCTCATACGCCATCAGAACTGGTTACTACTTGCGAACAATTGACCGGACACAGCGCCGAGAGCGTGGCCTTTGCCACAGAAGCACCATTTTTCAGCCAGTTGGGCATGGACACTGTTGTGCTTGGACCTGGCAATATCGACCAAGCTCACCAACCCGACGAGTACCTTGATCACGGACGGATCAGGCCTATGATCAATATCTTGCAGGCGTTGATCCGCCAGTACTGTCTGACGCCTCAAGAAGCACACCGTTCAGAGTGTGGGAAAGCTTGATTTTCATCACTTCTACGGCTTTTGTTCGACCTGGGCTTCCATTAGCCCGGACTCAGTGAGGTTTACTTGGTCATTTGCAGCTACCTGGTCATTTGCAGCCTGTGGCGCTACCGTCGCCCTGGATGCACTGGCAGCCACGTTCGGCAGCAGCGGTGGGTGCAAAATACCATAGATGGCTGACAAAATCGCCTCTTCAATATCGTTTCGAAACCCTTCTGTTGAACTCAGCCCGACCAGATTCATCCTATTCTGGTCGATCAATATCTCTGGGGCTTGAGGAGCACTTTCATGGGCTTGAAAAGCACTTTCTGAGGCTTGAGAAGCACTGACTGTCCTGTCTGGCAAACGAGCACCACATGATGAACTACCCGAAGCGCCGTCAAACAGGCTGGCGGGACACACGGGTTTGTATTCATTGGCCTCTTCATCCAAAACCACTACTTCATGGACCACAAAAGGACCTGAACGTGCCGAACAATGGTTGCTCCCTAACCTGACAGTTATTGGATGATTGCCCGGACAGCCGGCTTGTGCACTCAAACGATCCATAACGAACACCACTCCTGCTTAATTCGATTAATGACCGACCGTTTGACCGCAGTTGATCGGTTTTGTTCATGACATTCGCCGCTCGATTGCACCTGCCGGGAGCAAGACCTAAGGTTTACGACGATTTTGCTAGTCTATGGCCGAAGAATCTTCAGCATAATCGGAAGCCATGTGAACAACGACGACCTCCCAGCAAATAAAGCAGAAAGGGCGAAAAATTACGTCACTTTTTTTCGTCAGTCATCGCCGTATATTCATGCTCATCGGGGCAAAACCTTCGTTATCATGCTCAGCGGCGAGACACTCGCACACAGCAATCTGGTGAATATCATCAGCGATATCGCCTTGATGAGTAGCCTGGGCGTGCGTGTGGTGCTGGTGCACGGTGCCCGTCCGCAGGTTGATAACCACCTGCAAGAGCGAAATATTCCAGCCACTTTTCACCATGAACGACGCATCACTGATAAACGGAGTCTGGAGTGCATCAAGGATGCTGTTGGTAATATGAGAGCACTGATCGAGTCAAGGCTGTCCATAGGACTGAGCAGTTCGCCGATGCACGGTGCCTGTATTCGTGTGGTTAGCGGTAATTTTGTCACCGCCAGACCCCTTGGTGTGCTTGATGGGATAGATTTTCAATACACCGGTGCAGTACGCAAGGTGGATGCCACAGCTATCAATCACCTGCTGGATAGCGGCTATGTGATATTGCTCTCCTGCCTAGGCCAGTCACCTACGGGAGAGATTTTTAATATGGAAGTGGTCGATGTTGCCACCAGCGCTGCCATCAGCCTGGAAGCACAAAAACTGGTTTTATACAGCGAACAACAAGGGATTAATAACAAACAAGGCCAGCGAATCAATCGTCTCTCGCCCCACGAGGGCAGCAAAATCATTAACTCTCTGCGTGGCGAATCAAAACGACTATTGTCGTCTGCAATAAAAGCCTGTTCAGATAATGTGGAGCGGACACAGATCATCAGCTATCAAATCGACGGCTCACTATTGCTGGAGCTATTTACCCGCGATGGTGTTGGCACACTGATCAGCAAGGATCATTATGAACAGGTACGAACTGCCACCATTGACGACGTCGGAGGGATACTTGAGCTGATTCGTCCGTTTGAAGAGCAAAACATCCTGCGTCACCGAGCCAGGAACGAGCTGGAGCGCGAGATAGATTTATTCATCGTCGTGTTACTTGATGGCATGATCATCGGCTGTGCCGCCTTGCACCCCTGCGTTGAACACAATACCGGGAGCGCCGAATTGGCCTGTCTAGTGGTGCACGCTCAATATCGCAACGCTTGTCGGGGCGACCTTTTGCTGAGGCATATTGAAGCTTTGGCCAGAGAGCAGCAGATCAACAAAATCTACGCTATGACCACACAGGCAACTCATTGGTTTATTGAACGACAATTTACTGAGATTGCTTACGACGCTCTGCCAGAGGAGATCAAGGTAAAATATGATCCAGAACGGCAATCAAAGGTGCTGGTAAAAAATATTATCAATGGGTGATGCGCCAACACCACCCGCAAGAGTCAGCTTTCAGACGACTGCTGTTGTGCTGCCCAACGGAGAAAACGTGCCCGGGTTTCTTCGTTCGCCTGGTTATACCAGTACTGGAGCATATTTTCACTCGTGGACTGATCCGTTGAGCTGGCCCTGGCAGAAACCGGCGAGGATGACAACACCTGTTTATTACTGTTACCAGCAGCAACATGAGCCGTCTCCCGGCCTGTTCGCATGGCAGCTTGATTATCTGACAGATTGAATTCCTGAACGTCCCTGACAATATCACCACCAATCAACAGACCGCGCCGGTTTAACACGCCGAACTCAAACGGTGTTTTTTTACCTTGCTGGTTGAGCAGGGTGATCTGAGTATCGGGTGATCTGGTCAGGGTATCAGCATCTCTTCTGCTTCTCAGGGTCGGCGCCTTGATGGTGAACGTCTGGTCTCCGGACAGATCGAAAGTCATGATGTAAGGACTGGAGGTAAACATATCCGACTCGGAACCATCCCGCACCAGGCTTCTAAGCTGAAATACTACCTGATGGCGACCATTATCAAGAGTAAGCTCTCTGGTACGACTCTGGTCACTGGCATCCTGACCATCGATCACCAGTAGTCTGGTGGTTGTGGGCAGTATCAGGGTGTTGTCAGCAATAGTGGGTATAGGTAGGGCGCATACTATCAATGCACTGAGCAAGCGACGAAAAAACATAAGACCGTACTTTCCTGTAACTTCTTGATTGTTGCTCAATTATTCGCGCTTACTGGTGCCAGTCAACAGATTTTTTATTCTCCGGAGGCATGAAAACCATTAATCAAATAGTTAACAAACCGACGAAACTTTTTCAGCGATGCCCTGCTGTCACGATAGCTTTCTTCTGCCACAGCAACATCAAGCCAGCGTTGCAAGGCTTGCAACTCATCAAGGTCGTTGAGGGCGCTGATTTCCATGAGCATTTTGCCGTCGGGAATTTGTCCGCGCCGAAAACGCCGAATCAATCTACCGCTAGCTCTATCATCGATTTGCTGCAAAATAAGTGTCGAAGGCGTATCAGCATCCTGTTGCGGGCTATGCCGACGTTGATCAGGGGTCCCTAAAAGAACCCGTTTGCTGTTAGCCAGCAGTGTAGCGCCAAGCTGGCGATGCCAGCCTCTGGCTTTATCCAGCACAACGTCGTGAAACTGACTGAAAGCACCATTGATCTGCTTATCAAGCAATTCTTGCCAAGCGCAGTGGGTAAGGATGAGTCGTGCAGCGTCTTCATTACTGATACTGACAAAGTTTTCCCGCCCTAGCATGGCATTTCTCTGGCGTGCCTCTACCAGAGTCTGGCCAATTTTTTCCATGGATTTTATGGATGACAGCAAATGATCAACTAACGGTTCCACGTCGTCTTTGGCCTGAGAGCGCAATGTCCCCACTTCTTCTCGGCCGGTTCTGACTCGCCTGCCAAACAGTTGCCAGGTGTAGCTCTTTTTCTGCTCTTTTATGGCATCTGCCCTGGCCTGATTCTGGCGAGAATTGACTCTGGCTACCCCCATTTCTATGAAAAAAAAGGCAATAAACACCAGAAAATTCGCCATGCCCGGCTTGCTGCTGAACGGCTCATTGATCGTAATCGTGGCTTTTCTTTTGATAATACGCACTATTTTGATCAGGTTATCAAAAATCGTATGTTTGACTGAACGATAAACCGAGGCCTGGGTCACGGATTTAACAGTGCCCGCTGCTTTAAATAACTTTGATTTTTTATCGTTGATCGGGACAAGTTGCTCTGCCCCAGCTCTGGCAAAAGTCGACTGACGTCTCGGGAGGAATTTAATGGTATCTCGCAGCCAGTTTGGTTTTTGTGTTTTAACCTGATGTCCTGTCACCACGAGAGTGCTGGCGACCTGGCTGAATAAGCGAGTGCGAACTGTCGAGTCCATGCCGGCGAATTTTTCCTGCCATAGCTGTTTCAGGTCAGACCGATAACGGCCCTCAACAACAGTACGACTGATGGCAACCTGCTCAATCAGTTTGTCAAAAAAGAACAGGTTTGCCTTTAACTCTCTGCGACGCTTGCGATACAGTGCCTGTTCTTTTTCCAGGGCAATCGTCTGAGGCAGAGTCTGCCCGTTCTCGTGAGCCATTTGCTCCAGCTTGATGGCCAGTTTTTCCAGCTCAGCATAAGCATCGTATATCTGAGAGAAGGTCTTATGCTGGCAGCGGTGACGCAGCTTATTAATCAGTTCTTGTCGTTTTTTATCTCCAGCCTGATCAAAGGCAGTGTAATCAAGCTCAGAGTATTTTTTTAATTTTTTCAGCCCTGCCATTAACCTCACTCGATGCCAGAGCGAATTATTGACGGACCAAAAGGCGACATAAGCGACGTCGATAGCCAACCCGATCGCAACAGCAATACCAATGGCCATACCGGCTGGCGGGAAAATTGCGGTAACAACGGCGCTGGCCAGCAGAGCCAACGTAGTTACGATATGGTTGCGCTTGTTGCGTAACGCCGCTCGCTTAATACTATTACCTAAGTCCCTGAAACGAATCCTGGTAAAGAAGTGATTACTGGAGGTGAGTTTTTCAATATGTTTGCGGTCTTCTTGCTCAATAAAATGGGCAGTCTGGTCTGGCTCTGGCAGTTGAGGGCGCTCGGCTGGCGACCGACTGTCTGTTGAGGGTAACCGGTTTAACTGTCGTCGTTGCTCTTCAATCGACAACACCAGGTTATTTCGTACCTGTTGTTTAAATGCCAGTATCCGCTCCAGGGATATGCTTTTTTCATTGGCTATACCTGAGCGTTCAAGCAGCTCAATAAGATACTGCTGCGGATTCCGCACAAAATGCAACCGTCCATCAGACTGCTGCCTGCTCATTGGCAATCCTGACGCATTTTGGTAGCGCATGGCCCGACGTACAGTTTTGATCATGTAGGGTACCATCACCTGATGCAGATACCCCGCTGGCAACTGCTCCCCTTTACGCAAATACTCGTACGCCACTGATACTGGCTTGCGTTTGATGGACTTAACCACATTGGCCATGGTTGCGTTATTGATGGCTACCTTGCCATCGGTGAAGCCAAGCCGACCGTTGGCAGACTGATGCAACTTAATAGCTCGACCTGCGTGAAGCTTCAAGGCCAGCAGGACTTTTTGTGGGTCCTTTTCACGGCTGTGGTGCGTCAGATTGCCGACCAGCTCGGAGGTTTTAATGGCAGGCGGCGGATTGATGAAGCGGGTAATTTTTTCCTGACAAAAGGAGATTAGCCGGTTGTGCCAATATTTGGCTTCAATGCTATTGGCTTTTTTGACGACAGAGGTTGTCGTTTTTTTCTCAGCGCCAATATCCCTGGAGTTGGCACAATGGCGGCGTACAACTTGATCAGCAGGTGGTATCCGGGGCATTCCTCTATCCCTAAGGCAACCCTGAAACATGGCCGGTATTGGCAAATCACGTCGTTAAAGGGAAACGATTTTCAACCTGGGCCGATCAATCATTTCCAAGCATCGCGGGTGATGACGAGTACTTTGAATAACTATAGACAAGACACCGATGGCATCTTGTCTGCCCGGTTCCATAAGAGAAATACCCAGTAAGACAAAACGCTATGCCCGATCCAGCACCAAAAAGCTGTGACCCAGCGGCTGACCATCGCTCGGTTCGATGTCCCGGCGTGAGGTTTCGTGCCACTGCTGTGGGCTAATGTCCGGAAAGAAAGCATTCCCGTCAAAACGTTGGTGGATTCGAGTCAGGTAGATTCGGTCAGCCTGATCAATGGCCTGGCGGTAAATCTGCTCACCACCGATAACCATGACCTCATCCCCAGCACCCAGCTCTTCAGCCAACACCAATGCGTCGGCCAGGGTGTGGGCTACATGGACACCTTCATGGTGCCAGTGCTTATTGCGGGTAATCACAATATTGATTCTATCCGGCAACGCCCTACCCAACGAATCAAAGGTCTTGCGTCCCATGATAATGACCTTGCCCATGGTGATTGCCTTGAAATAGCGCAGGTCATCAGGCAAGTGCCAGGGCATTTTATTATTGATCCCGATGACGTTGTTATCTGCCACGGCGGCAATCACGGCCAGTTTCATCGGTGTTGACTCCCGTTGTCATTATGCTTCAGGGCTATACACGCCGACATTCTCATACCCCTCTTCGCGCAGGTGCATGGCGTGCAACTGACTCATTACTCCCCGGTCGCAGTAGAGCAGGTATTGGCGATGCTTGTCCAGCTCCGGAAAGCGAGTACGCAACTGATAGAACGGAATAGTCATCACCTCACGCCCGGGCATCCTGAATGGTTTGATCTCCTCTTCGGTGGGGTGGCGAATATCGACAATCACGTCACCAGGCGGTACATCATGTAGCACGTCCACTGCTTTGCGCGTCAGGTCATCGGCGATGATATCGTGAATGGAAACCATACGACGCTCGGCAATAGCCTGGTCGAGTACAGCAAAGTTAAATCGCTCTTCTTCAGCAGCAACTTTCTCTTCTTTGGCCCGAGTGGTGGGGTTTTTCGAAATCACCGCGCAGTACTCAGGGATATTGCGCACAAACTCTTCGGTCCCGATCGCCACTGCAGTATCAATAATCGCCTGCTTGTCCATAGTAATCAGTGGTCTGAGCACCAGAGCGTTGGTCACAGAATCGATCACCGCCAGGTTGGGCAGCGTCTGGCTGGAAACCTGGCCAATGGCCTCACCGGTAACCAGGGCCGCCATTGTCATTTCCTCAGCCACTTTGCTCGCGGCCCGCAGCATCATACGCTTGAGGATAACGCCCATCTGAGAGTTATCCACCTTGGTCAGGATTTCTTCCACCACTCCCTCAAAAGGCACAGTAACAAACTTCACCCGATGGGAAGATCCAAAACGGTTCCACAGGTAAAACGCCACCTCTTTCACCGCCAGTTCATGGGCATGGCCGCCCAGGTTAAAGAAGCAAAAATGAGTGCGGATACCGCGCTTCATGGTCAGGAAACTGGAAACGGTGGAGTCAAAGCCACCGGAAATCAACGACAGCACTGGCTCCTGGGAACCGAGCGGGTAACCCCCCAGCCCTTCGCCACGTTTTTGCGTCATGAAATAGCGATCGTGACGAATATCGATACGCACCGTCACTTCTGGCTGCTGCAAATTGACGCCGCGCGCCTCAGTTTGCTGGTTCAGGCCGCCGCCAACAAAACGCTCCACATCAATGGACTGAAAATTGTGCTTACCGGTGCGGTTACAGCGCACACAGAATGTTTTGCCGACCAATCCAGCAGAGTGTGCCGCCAGTGCTTTGGCCAGAATATCGTCCATGTCCACCAGCGGATGACTGGCCACCTGCAACCAATAGGCAATGCCGGGAATATGACTAAGCAGGTCACCGACCTGTGCCGTCAGAATTTCATCATCATGACTGGTAGTCACTTCGATATGATCCCACACGCCCGAAACATCAATATCCTCATCCACGCGCCGGACAATAGCGCGAATGTTTTTTCGCAGCATCTTGATAAAACGCTTGCGCACCGGAGCACTTTTAATGGTGATTTCCGGGAACAGTTTAATGATGAACTTCATGGGACTGGGGGCCTTGGGTGGTAGCTGGAAATTAACGGGGCAAAAGGGATGCGGCGCGATCCGCAGAGTCCAGGCGGGTGAACCGGGAGGAATCAAGGAATCAGCTGCTCAGAGGCAACCCCCTGATTATCAACGTCGGGCATTATACCCGATAAAGAGCCACTGCAAATCCCCCGACAAAGAGATACACTATTGATCGCTGTTTTGTCAGACATCAAGGTATTTGCACCATTTCAGTGCCTCATAATGAGTCGTAACCAATCCTGATGATCCGCACCGTCTTGGGCAACAGCCAAAACCACCAACTCTTTTTTCATAAAAGTTGGCATAAGACTTGCCAAAGACTTGGCAAGCGTATTTCTTTGCCGCTTCTGGTTATCAGCAGAACAAGGAAATAAAACTGCAACCGCCGATAAACCACCGCGTTTGTCTTCTGGAGGAAACAATTTATGTCGAAGACCCTTAGCCTGATCGAAGAACATGGCATCAAATGGGTTGATCTGCGCTTTACCGACACCAAAGGTAAAGAGCAACACCTGTCGATTCCCAGCAGTTACATCGACGACGAGTTCTTTGAAAATGGGCAAATGTTTGATGGCTCCTCCATTGCGGGTTGGAAGGGTATCAACGAGTCGGACATGATCCTGATGCCGGATGACAGTACTGCCACCATCGACCCATTCACCGAAGCCGCCACCCTGAACCTGCGCTGCGATATCGTTGAGCCTTCCACCATGCAAGGCTACGAGCGCGATCCACGCTCCGTAGCTCGTCGCGCTGAAGAGTACCTGAAGTCTACCGGCATCGCTGATACCGCTTTTTTTGGCCCGGAGCCAGAGTTCTTTGTCTTTGATGACGTGAAATGGAACGTGGATATTTCCGGTGCCTCTTATGAAGTCAATTCAGAAGAAGCCGCCTGGTCTTCCAACGCCAAGTTTGAAGGTGGCAACATCGGCCATCGTCCGAAAGTGAAAGGCGGTTATTTCCCTGTCCCACCGGTAGACTCCCTGCACGACCTGCGCGCCGCCATGTGCGATGCCATGGAAGCTCAAGGCCTGGAAGTGGAAGTACATCACCACGAAGTCGGCACCGCCGGTCAGTGCGAGATTGGCGTCAAATTCAACACGCTGGTGAAAAAGGCCGACGAAGTCCAGGTGCTCAAGTACGCCATTCACAACGTAGCCCACGCCTACGGCAAAACCGCCACCTTCATGCCCAAGCCACTGGTAGGCGACAACGGTTCCGGTATGCACGTACACGTATCGCTGGCGAAAAATGGGGAAAATCTGTTTGCCGGTGATGGTTACGCTGGTCTCTCGGAAGAAGCTCTGTATTTTATTGGCGGTGTGATCAAGCATGCCCGGGCCATCAATGCCTTCACCAATGCGTCCACCAACTCCTACAAGCGTCTGGTGCCAGGCTTTGAAGCGCCGGTAATGCTGGCCTACTCCGCCCGTAACCGCTCGGCCTCTATCCGTATTCCTTACGTCAGCAGCCCTAAGGCGCGTCGGGTAGAAATCCGCTTCCCGGATCCAACCGCTAACCCATATCTGGCCTTTGCCGCCTTGTTGATGGCTGGCCTGGATGGCATCAAGCACAAAATCCATCCTGGTGATGCGGCCGACAAGGACTTATACGACCTGCCACCAGAAGAAGCCACTGAAATCCCCACCGTATGTGCCAGCTTTGAAGAAGCCCTGAATGCACTGGATGCGGACCGGGAGTTCCTGACGGCCGGTGGCGTATTCACTGACGACATGATCGACGGTTACATCGACCTTAAACGTGAAGAGTGTCTGGTGGTCAGCCAAACCACACACCCGGTTGAGTTTGATCTGTACTACTCAGTTTAAGACGACACTGCCCCGTTAAAAGCCAAGGTCTTTGCCCTGGCTTTTTTATGTCCTGCCTTTGCATCAAGTTAACCGGCCATCAACGCGATATAAATCAAGCATGGTTTGCTCTGGAGCACAGGCGATGACGATAAAATTGGTAATAGCCGGATCATTTCTGATACTGGCCACTTCCCTTCCGGCGCAGACGGCTACCATCTACAAAACAGTGGACAACAACGGCAATATAATATTTACCGACACTCGCCCAACAGACCACCCTGGCGAAACAATCAATCTGCGCCCACTGACTCCTATGCCTTCTGTGCCCTTACACAGACTGCCACCGGTTGCCGTCACAGTACCAACAAAAGCCTTGTATTCGCGCTTAACCATCACCGAACCCAACCATAACGCCACGGTACGCGATCAGGAAACCATTACAGTTAAAATCACCACTACGCCGCGGGTCATGTTTGGCCACATGGTACGCCTGCGACTCAATGGCGTCGTCGTGGGGGAATCTCGCCGACAACCCAGGTTTGTACTCAAAGAGGTTGAGCGCGGCACCCATACACTGACCGCAGAAATCATTGACAGTCAACAGCAGGTTGTTCAGTCCACCAGCAATACCATTCATGTGCACAGAACAATTTTCACGCCGGATGTATCGATCAATCCTCCGCGTTAAGCATTAGCCGATATTTTGTTCAGGCTGTTTTGTGCAAACCATACCTGTCGGCATATCACAAACCGCACAAACCTGGTACATCACCTTCTCACCATGCACTATTCTGGTGCGCTTTCCACCCACCTGAGCAAATGACCAGTTCCATTATTGCTCATGGGTAGCCGTATAAACGCTGAACTATTTCTGTACTCTGGACTGGTCTGCCAATGTACGCCAACTGGAAAACACTTGTCGCTGGCTGACTGTTATGGCCGCCGGGCGAGAAGTGCTGATCACCGATCTGCCAACAGAATTGCAAGAGCCAACAGCGCAGATACTGCTCATTTGTGCAGACAGCTGGGAACACCATTTTCGCCGATGGTGCGACCAACAATTGACGAATGGGCAAGCAGCCATCCTGGAACCAGCCATACCCGCCATGGAAACGATTGCCATAACCGCAGCCCTGACACACACGAGCGATCGTAAAACCGGGGTCGCCATACCACTGGGCTGGAGGCGTAACACCGTGACCCGTAAAATCCGCGAGCTGGCAATATGACATTCCCGGCAACCACCTGTCCGTTGAGCTGCCTATACTGAGAACTTAACGTAGCAGTCAAGTAGTCAGGTAGTAATGTTATGGAAGGCAAATCACTTGTTCGCCATGGACTTGGAGCCCTTTTTCTCAGCATTTTCCTTACCCACCCCTGCAAAACCGAAGCCGCCACCCAGGGAAGCCTGGGCAAAACTTCTTCCGGTTCATTTTCCATCACCTTGATTGTTCACCCATCATTGCGCTCCCAAATAGCCATTGTGGATGAACAAGCCGTGGATGAGGCCGGTAACCCGACAGTAATACCCATCGACACTCTGAGTTTTGACACTCCAGTGGCGCTGTGCGTAACCGGTCGAGGACTATCGCAGTTCAGTCTGACGGCGGAAGGTAACGAGGATATAAATCTGCAGGCCACCAACTCGAACGGCACAACTGTTATTACCAATGAACCATCCGGACTATTTGTCACAGCGTCAGATTGCCAAAACAGTACTCTCAGCCTGAGCGCTACCCCCACTGCGAGTTTTCAGGACACTACACAAGCAGCCACTTTGATTATCCACGCCAATTGACACCCTGCCTCCCAAGTCTGCCAACTAGCTTGGTAGTGGGAGCATGTCACACAAACCCTGTTTGAGATTCTGGTAGAATCCCATAGAATGGTGCCAAAAAAATGTAATAACATTGTCGTTCAAAGCATGACCAATAACGGAATAACTACCATGCTGCCATTAAAGAATGCCCTGCTTCTGTTGATTACTTTGGTGTTCACTACACCAGCTGTGGCCTCCATGTCTCTTGATCGTGTGATTGTCTACTTCAAGCCCGACGAACTGCCTCGCCAGGACATCGTAGTCTCCAATCCAGCCAGCGAAAATCTTTACCTGCAAACCGAAGTCTACAACGTAGTGAATCCGGGCACCGAACAGGAGGATCGCATCCGGGTGACAGACCCCAGTGAGATTAAACTGCTGGCCACGCCGGGCAAAGCCATCATCGCGCCTAATGGTCGCAAGACAGTACGTCTGGTCAGCCTGGAAACCCCAAAAGACCGGGAGCTGGTGTACCGAGTCACTTTCCGCCCGGTGGTGGGTGAGCTCGAAGCACAACAGACCGCGATTAAACTGCTGGTCGCTTACCAGGCACTGGTGTTCGTACGTCCGCAAAATCCGCAGTACAAAGTGGCTGCCACTGTCGGTAATGACAAGATAACGTTTACCAACAGCGGCAATATGAATGTGGTATTGCGTAATGGCCAATACTGTACGACAAATGACAGTTGTACGGACTTAACGGAAGGATCCCGAATATACGCCGGTGGTCGTTGGGAAATGCCTCTGCCTGCAGGAGCAATACCTGACAAAGGTTACATCCGGTACGGACTGTTTGATGGAGAGTTTGAGGAAACCCAAAGGTTTCCCCTGTAACATACTCTATTATTGTCGTTTAACGACCCATTGGATCCATCCATGCTTGATGTTGTGCTTTATCAGCCAGAAATCCCGCCCAATACTGGCAATATCATCCGCCTGTGTGCCAACACTGGTTTTCGTCTCCATCTTATTGAGCCACTCGGTTTTGAACTGGACGACCAACGCCTGAAGCGAGCCGGGCTGGACTACCATGAATTTGCTGAACTGAAGATTCATGCGGATTATTCGTCTTTTTTGGCAGCGGTTCAGCCAAGCCGCGTAATGGCATTGAGCACCAAGGGCCGCAGCAATTACAGCAATTGTTCGTTTCAGCCTGGGGATGCCTTGATGTTTGGCCCGGAAACCCGGGGCTTGCCAGCGGAGATTCTGACATCCCTCCCTGAAGATCAGGTGCTAAGGTTACCGATGCTGCCAAACAGTCGCAGCCTCAACCTGTCCAATACTGTGGCAGTAGTCGTTTATGAGGCTTGGCGGCAGCTGGCATTCACTGGGGGCTGCTGACATTTATCTATCGTTGAAATTGGGTAGAGGTTGTGAGAAGAAGAGGACCAGCAATGACAAAAATTCCCACCGCTGCCTTGCAAGCAAAATGCAGTCAAGGCGGCGCGGGTTTTTGTTGTGGAAAACAACTTACCTTAACAGCAGTGGTTTAGTTTACCGCTTCAGGTTGCTTGCCAGCCTGCTGCTCACGAGCCTGCATGTACAGGGCGTCGAAGTTAACCGGAGCCAGCATCAGCGGAGGGAAGCTGCCACGTAGCACCAGGTTATCGATGGCTTCACGGGCGTACGGGAACAGGATGTTCGGGCAGAAAGCACCCAGAGTGCGATGCAGCTCTTCTTCGTTCAGACCTTTGGCCAGGAAAACCCCGGCCTGATGCACTTCAGCCACGAACGCAGTGTCTTTCTTGTCGCCGACCTGTACGTTTTCCACAGTAACCGTCAGAGACAGAACCACCTCATACAGATCGCTTTCCAGATTGCGGTTAGTGGTGCTCAGATCAAGCTTAACTTCTGGCTGCCACTGGCTTTGAAAGATCTCAGGAGCCTTTGGTGATTCAAAGGAGATGTCTTTCACGTAGAGACGCTGCAGAGCAAACTGTGGTCCCTGTTGCGAGGATTGTTGCTGATTTTCAGCCATTGTCATTTCCTTACTTTTGATTGATGAGCCAAGCGCTTAACAACGCATACGGGTGAAAAAAAGATTATCCAGCGTGGGGCACTGGAGAAATTCAGCGCGCCCAGAGACTCGCCCGGGACGCTACTGCCGGAGTCCGAATTACTTTTTCACTACCGGCAAATTGTCACCAGTCCAGGTGGACATTCCTCCCTTAAGTCTGACCACGTTGGCAAAACCGGCTTTTTTCAAAGTCTTACCGACACTGCCACTGTGTTGTCCCATGGCGTCCACTACAATAATGGTCTTTTCGCGGTATTTTTCCAGTTCACCAACATGCTCACCGACTTTTGTAAACGGCATACTGATGGCGTCAACGATGTGTCCCTTGTTAAAGTCAGCCTTGTCGCGCACATCAAGCACCACAGCCGCATCCTGGTTAACCAGTGCCGTCAGCTGCGCGCTGGAGATACTCTGACCGCCTTTGCGCATTTCCGTGAAGGCCAATGCACTGCCCAGGGCCACCAGGGCACCCACGTACAGAGGATGATTCGTTGCAAATTCGATAAGTTGGTCCATGCCCACAAGCTGTCAATCTGTCAATTGAAAGGGGGCAAGTATACTGATCCCGTACCCGGAAAGTAAGGGATGAAAACGCTGAAAAATACTGTAACTTGATACTAACGAACTGTGACGCTTTGTGCGCCGCTGTTTTGTGCAGGTATTTCACTGGAAACCAACAGCGAAGCAGGTAGAATGCTCTTATTTCACTGGCCAAGGTTAAGAAGTCATGACAGAGAAGCGCACCCCTACCGCCCTGATCATCCTTGATGGTTACGGCTACCGTGAAGAACATGCCAGCAATGCCATTCAGGCCGCCCACACGCCGGTGATGGATAGTCTCTGGCGGGAAGATCCTCACAGCTTTGTCTCCGGCTCCGGGATGGATGTCGGCCTCCCTGATGGTCAGATGGGCAACAGCGAAGTAGGTCACATGAACCTCGGCGCTGGCCGGGTGGTCTACCAGGAACTCACCCGTATCAGCAAAGCCATTGCCGATGGTGACTTTTTCCGCAATGAAGTACTCACCACGGCGGTGGACCGCGCAGTTAAGACTGACAAGGCGGTGCATATTATGGGTCTGTTGTCGCCCGGTGGTGTGCACAGTCATGAAAAACATATTCACGCCATGGTCGAACTTGCCATCCGTCGTGGGGCTACTGCCGTTTATGTACATGCTTTCCTGGACGGTCGGGATACACCACCACGCAGTGCTGAAGCATCTCTGGAAAGCCTGGGCGCATTACTGAAAGAAAAAGGCGTTGGTCGTATAGCAAGCCTGATTGGCCGCTACTATGCCATGGATCGCGACAACCGTTGGGATCGTGTGCAAAAGGCTTATGATCTGATCACCGATGGCAAGGCAGAATTTTTCGCGCCCACTGCCGTAGCGGGCCTGAAAGCAGCCTATGAGCGCGGTGAAAACGATGAGTTCGTCCAGGCCACCGTGATCGGCGATGAGGCCGTGCGCCTGAACGATGGCGACGTGCTGATATTTATGAATTTCCGGGCAGACCGGGCACGGGAGCTCACCCGGGCATTTGTTCAGCCTGATTTTGATGGTTTTGTTCGTGACCGGGTACCGCAGTTGGCCAGCTTTGTCATGCTGACTCAGTACTCGGCTGACATTGCTACTCCCTGTGCTTTCCCGCCCAGCAAGCTGACCAATACGCTTGGAGAATACATGGAAAAACTGGGCAAAACCCAGCTGCGTATTGCCGAAACTGAGAAGTACGCCCATGTCACGTTTTTCTTCAGCGGTGGCCGTGAAGAGCCTTACAAGGGCGAGGAGCGTGTGCTGGTAGCATCACCCAAAGTGGCAACCTACGACTTAAAGCCGGAAATGAGTGCCCCGGAAGTGACTGACCGACTAGTACAAGAAATCCACAGCGGCAAGTACGACCTGATCGTCTGCAACTACGCCAACGCCGATATGGTGGGTCATACGGGGGTTTTCGACGCTGCGGTCAAGGCCATCGAGACTGTGGACGAATGCGTCGGTCGCGTGGTCGCCGCGCTGAACGAAGTGGGCGGCCAATGCCTGATCACCGCTGATCACGGCAATGCCGAGAAGATGGCAGACCCGGAAACCGGTCAAGCCCACACTGCCCACACCAGCGAGCTGGTTCCCCTGATCTACGTTGGTCCGAAAAAGATTAAGTTAAAAAACGGCATTCTTTCCGACATAGCACCAACCCTGCTGCAACTTATGGGCCTCAAACAGCCTCCCGAGATGACTGGTAAGTCCTTGGTGGTTTGATGTACACGTTATAGGCAAGCAATGTCCACAAATCCTGTGTGCTCAGCGCTGGCGTTGAGCCATAGGTTGGGCCATAGATTGCCTGCTATTATCAAAATGCGCAGTATGGCCAAACGCATGGCCGGTATTGTGGCGCGCAGGCAGGCGTGGTGAGCCAGATGGCGTAGCCGGTGGCGTGTACTGCATCCACTGTGGATCGTTACAGTGGATGCACTCAGACAATGGATGTGAGAATACCTGGAAGCCTGGACCTATGGGATCAGCAGTTAAAAATTTCCTGATTTCCTCAGGCGTTGCTTCACCCTCAATAACCTGCTGACTGACGGTTCTGGTGTATTTAAACGGTACCTGCTCTTCCCGGTTCACTCCCCTTTGATTTATCGTGGGTGCCTCAGCAGACCTGCCCGGAACTGCATCAGCGGGAATAAAGTTGTCGTCAGTGGCATGTCCGGCCACTCGACCAGATTGTGACGCACTTCGCTTTTCCGGTGACGGCGGAACAGAAGGATTTGGTTTGTAGGACCAGCACTGGTGGTGGATCTGGTTTGACATCTTGTACTCACCTTGTTGAATCTATCATTGACCGATTCCAACCCTGATATTCTCCGCAGCATCCCATTCTAGTTGATTATCTGACCCCGGCTTGTGATTTTTGTTGGCGTTGCCCAGGATCGCCCTGCCACTCCTGACCCGTTGCGGCTAATGGGACAAACAGCGAAATGACTGAGCGATCGATCGTTTCTCCTGATTCCTCCTGATGAAAAAAATTGGTTACCTATTCAGGATGATTGGGCGGTGATGGCTGTTGATAGCCAGCAAGTTCTGGATGCTCCTGCTCCAGTCGAGCCAGCTCTGCTTCCAGTGTGGACAACTGCTCATCCGCCGACAGTCCATCCAATTTCGTTAACGAGGATTCCAGGGCAGAAAAATCGGGAGCAAAAGCCTCATTGTCTACTGGAAATGTCTCGGAAATTACTGGTTCAGAGTTCCCCTCTTCTGTTTTGGTGACAGAGCTTGGCCGAGCATTCAAAGAGGCAAGGTCAAGTAAACCGTGGGAGTGTTCGCCCGTACTCGACATCTCCGCATCTGGCAAAGCGCTGTTTACGGATGTGACACTGTTTTGCTGGGCAATGGCAATATCTACCGATTCAGGCGCCGATGTTGCTGGCTCTATATCGTCGGTTTCGACCTCAAGAGCCAACAATTCTTCTGCCTCAAGCGGTTCCAGATCAGCAGTTTCCAGGGTTTTGCTGGGCAACTCTTTCTTGACTCGTACACCCAGGGCGAGGAATTGATCCGCTTGGGCAATAAGATTGCCACGCCCATGCTTGAGGGTTCCCATGGCATCGTCATAGGTGGTGCGGGCATTGCCTAGCTGAATATCCAGCTTCTCCATTTTCTCCACAAAGATACGAAGTTTGTCGTATACCTGACGGCCTTTTTCAGCCAGTTTGCGCGTATTGGCATTCTGTCGTTCAATGGTCCAGAGATTGGCCACCGTTCTCAAGGTGGCGAGCAACGTAGTTGGTGTTACCACGACAATGCGTTTTTCAAAAGCGTCATTGAACAGCTGCTGATCGTGCTGGAAGGCGGAAATAAAGGCCGGCTCAATGGGCATAAACATAAAAACAAAATCCGGAGCCTTGATCTGCGGTAGGCTGGGATAATCCTTCTGGCTAAGGCCGTTAATGTGGTTGCGAATGCTCTGAATATGGCGGCTCATGGCTGCATCGCGCGCAGCATCGGTTTCAGCGTTGACGAAGGCCATGTAGTCCACCAGCGACACCTTGGAGTCGATGATCAGGTGTTTGCCTTCCGGAAGGTGAACAATAAAGTCAGGACGCCAGTTTTGGCCATTGTCATCGCGGTAATTAGGCTCACGTTGATACTCTTGCCCCTTGATCAGTCCGCTATTGTCCAGAATAGTCTCCACCTGCATTTCGCCCCAATTACCTTGCAGTTTTTTATCCCCCTTCAGGGCTTTGGCCAAACTCTCAGCATCATCGGTCATCTTGCGATTCAGCTGATGCAGGGTTTCCAACTGTTGCTTCAGGGCTGCGCGGCCGGCACTGTCTTCCTGGTGAGTCTGTTCAACCCTGTTGCGAAACTCACCAAGTTGCTCCTTGAAAGGTGCCAGCAGTGAGTGCAGTTGTTCGTGGTGCTGGTCAGAAAGAACCTTACCCCGCGCTTCAAAAATTTCATGGGCCAAGTGTTTGAACTCTTGTTTTAACGACTCCTTATTGTCATTGAGGAGCGCCAGGGCCTTTTGGTTCTGAGCCTGCTGTTCCTCAAGACGGGTTTCCAACTCCTTAACGCGTTGATCGCTCTGACTGCGCCCAGCTCGCTCGGCTTGCAACTCATTATGCAACTCCTGCAGGTCACGACTCTTCTCAGCCTCGTGCTTACGCTCACTGGCCAGTACAGCTTCGAGACGCCCGGCCTTGAGCTGATGCTGGTTAGACTGGTCAGTCAGGCGCAGGGTTTCCTGGTGCAGCATGTGCTTGCTGGCGTCAAGCTGCTCCTGAAAGTTGACTTGCTGTTGGGCTAACTCGCTCTGCAAGGTATTTTTCTGTTCCGTCAATTCGTCGATATGCAGTTGCCCGGCATCCAATTCCTGTTCCATTTGCCTGATCAGGCTGCGCTGGGTCTGGCGACAGGCAAACCATGCCACGGCAAATGAGAACAGGGATGCCGTTACAGCAATGGCAGTGGGCGTCATAAAGGTCTCTCTGGAATTACAAACAAAACTGTTGGACAGGTTCAACGAGAAGATAGTTCAGGTCAATAGCAAATAATCTTGCCATCAATCTGACTGACAGGATTTATAGCTGAAAAAACGGTTGTAGCAATCGGGGAACCAATCCTTGGAAACGCAGCGAACCGTCCGTGGCAATCAGGCAGATGCACCCTTCGTGCGTATCAGCCACCGGCTGATGGGTCATCTCCGGGTCAATGTCAGCCACGTCGCCCACACAAAAGCGTCCAAGCTCGTCGCTGTAGGAACCCTTAAGGACCAGGGTCAGCTCAGACCCATTGTGACCGTGGGCGGGCAACAGGGTACCTGGCGCAATCCTTAGCAGGCGCAACTTGCCCTGGGAAGCTGGCAGGATAAATTGCTTCATTCCCGGTGCCATGGTGCGCCAGTGCAGATTGCTAAACCAACGTCCGATCAGAGGATGCAACGGTACAGGAATATCCCCCTCTGGTTCGCACTGCTGGAGAACTGGTATTTCGGTGTCTGATTCATCGAGCATAACCATAATCTGGTCACGGGCATGAGTGGACATGGATTGTACTGGCTCTTGCTCTACCAAGCCCAAACCAATGTGCTCGGTATCAGCAACTTTGCCTCGACAGTGCTCACACACTGCAATATGACAAGCCACCACCACGGCCAGTGAGTCAGGCAAACTGCCTGCGCCATAGCTGAGTAAAGTGCTGTCGTCCGGATGGTGATTACAGTTCATGTGTCGCCTCCAATACGGACACGCAGCTTGTCAAATGCCAGCCGTAGGCCGGATTTTACGCTGCCGATGGGCATATCCATATCTTCAGCAATTTCACGGTGAGATTTTCCTTCGTAATACACTTTGTATACCAACTGTGCCTGTTGCTGAGGCAAAGCGTCCATGGCCTCCTTCAGACGCCCAGAGTCACAGACCGCCAGACTAGGGGTGTAACCCGCCTCAGGGTAACTATTCAGGGAAGAAAGCATGTCGGGCTTCTCTTTGCGAAGCCGGTCAATCCAGAGGTTACGGGCAATTCGAAATATCCAGGTGGAGGCAGTGGCCTTATCCGGATCGTAACTGGAGGTTTTGCGCCATACCGACAACAAAGCCTCCTGAACCAGTTCTTCGGCCAACTCTTCGTTGGCTCCTTTTCTGACCAGGAAACTTTTCAATCGGGGAGCAAAATAGTCGTAAAGCTGCATAAACAGCTTCTTATCGCGACTCTTTGCCAACCCGACAAGGATTTGCCTGAAGTCCTGCTTTTGCGTCGCCTGATCAGGTTTCAATTCCATAGAGGTTTCAACAAGCCGAAGACACACCATAACTCTTGAACTGTCCAACACACGGCCAGTTGTACGCAAAGAGCCCTCTTGGAGATCTCCTGTTACAAAACAGAAATCTTGTTTAGTCCTCCCGAGTGCTCAAGATCGGACCCCTTATTGAAGAGCCAGTCCTGCAGTTCCCTGGCATTGCTCACGTCGATTCCTGCAACAGTGCGAACGTTGACAATCCCTGCGCCGTTGACAATAACAGTCTTGGCCCGCTCGCGTTGCGAGGACTCGACCACAGTTTTAGCAGCAAGAGCTATTGGCACAGTGCCACTATCCACCGGCTCAATGCCCTCTGCTTCCATGTCTCCTCCCTGGAAAAAATTTCTGGTGACTCTAGAGTCCGTGGGGAAGCCGCGATGAAGAGGTGTGGAATGGCTCACGACTCCATTCCGGGAGTTATGCAGTGCCTGTCTCAGATAGCTGGTTACCTGATCAGACTGACGACAGATTTGTACACCAAAGGGCAGAGCGATGCCTGCCTCCACAGAGGAGGCCAACGCATCGTCACCGCCAGCGGCATTGATAATCGGTTGCAATTGGATAAGCCCAATATCCTGACGAACAGCGCCTGCGGACCGATCATAAGAAAGGTTAACAACATCCCTGGCATCCCCGTTTTCATGAAGTGACCACAAGGATTTAAAGAATGGGCCACCCTGCACCAGGCATTCTGGCAAAGAAAGGGTCATGCCAACAGGACTGTACTGGCGAGCTGCCGACTGATTAAAAAGTTTGCCATATTTGGCCCGCATCTCACTGTCGAGGAAAATTTTAAAACTTGCGCCATCGAACGCCCGTTGGCTATCCGCAATCATAAAAACCTGAATGAGCGATACCGTCTGCGGGTATTTGCCAGAGCAGGCCTGGGCCAATCGACGTTTCAGGAAATTTGGCAGTCCTTCATAACTGAGACTGGTGCTAAGCAATATAGGTACTATTTTATGTCCCCGGTTTGGCGTTACATCAAGGCCAACACTGGTATTGATGTATTGATCCTGATAAAAATGTGCTGTGCTCATATTCAGACTGCTCGCCAGTTGGGTCAGCTCGACAGCAGCATGTGTAGCGGTATGGGAAGATTCAATGGTCGCTGTCGCCAGAGGATCGGCGCCCGTCCTAGACAGATCACCGAGCAAGCTGGATAAAGCCCCCAATACGGCTTTAACGCCTTCACCTGACACTCGACCAGCGTAGTTATTTATATCGCTATTGATTCGTTCGGCAGAGCCTTTTACGGCGGCTTCTCCAACTTCATCCGCAGGCGTCTCAGAGCTGGTTTGTTCAGCATTACTGCTCATAGCTCCCTGTTGTAACTGATGCAACCGAGCGTACAGTTCAGCATGTTGGGACTGCAAACGCTCCCGCTCAGCCCGGTACTCGATGCCAAGTTTGATGGTTAACTCACTGAGCTGGTGCAGATAACTCGCCACTTCGCCCATGTGGGTGGCGTTGAGCGGGGCATTCGGTACTGCGTGACGGTTTTGCTCAGCACCTCTTAGCCGGGACTCAACCTGAACAATCAGCGCATCGGCCTGTTTGATGAGTTCAGCGGATGACAGCGGGCCACGGCACGGTAATGGGCGCTGCATCTCAGCAACCGCTTTGGTGAACTGCTCATGAACCCGTTCCCATTGTCGCAACAGGTCAGTTCGGAATTCATCAGACGGCAGGTCATTCAAGTTGCCTTTCAGCGCCGACAATTTGTCGGAGATAACTGCCAAATCCTGCAATGATGTACGTGTGCTGATTGCATCGATCTCTCCAGTCAGACAACTTAGGCGATCACCAGCCGCCACAGAGGCTTTCCAGAAAGATATGTGGTTTTCAAGCGCCCGAACCCGCGATTGCAGGTCACGCTTGCCACCATCATGAATCACCAGATCGTTAACAAACTGATTTACCAGGCGCTCCAGTTCGTGCTCAATTTCATTGATTTTGACAGTATTTTCCGCATTTTTTACCGTACCTTTCAGGGAGTTTTCCAACTCATTGAGCTTGTCATTGCCTTTTTCGATTACTTCCCTCTCACGAAATACCTGTTGATTTTTTTGCAGCTCTTGCAGACCTGACTCGGCCTGCTGAAGTTGGCTGCGAAGAAAATCGTTCAAATTGGTCTGACAGCTGACAAGACCAATCTCGGTCTGTAGCCAATTCATGGAATCAAGGAATCGCGGGTCGTTAAAATCCAGTGTCGGAGTCGCGTTGAGTAACTCAGCAATATGCTTGTTGATGTTCCCCAGCCTGGTAACAATATCTTGCTCCTGGACAGCGTCGTAGGGGGGCGGCGCAGATGCTTCAGGACGCAGCGCTCCCGCTACCACCGGCATTGAATCCCCTCCTGCTGGAAAGACAGAAGCGGCAACACTTTTGCCAATTTCAGTAATCAGCAGCTCTTGACCGCCAGTAAAAACACTGTGTGCGTCTTGCAAGAGGCCACAGAATCGCTCATACAGAGGTTTGCCATCTGCACGCGCTTTCTGACTGGAGTCCGTTTGCAAACTCAGCATCAGATTCATAACCGCCGTGGCCTTTTTCGACTTTATGCCGTCATGACCAGTGGGTGAATATTCGATGCCGTGACGCTCAAAAAGCACCCGCAGTTTGCGGGCATTACAATCTCCTGGGCGCACATTTTTGGCTTGGTCACACATCTGCTCAACCAGATCACACACTGCCTTGTAGTTCATTCCTGCCAGAAAATTATCAATAGAACGCTTGTCGATATTGCGAGCATTGAACCTGGCCGAGCCAAAACCGGCTAATTCCTGCTTGGTATGCTTGGCACCGAGGCCGTGTGAATGGGCAAACTCCTGTCCCGAAAACTGGGAAGCGTGCATGGTCAATAACTCCTGAATTAAACGTTCTTTTAATTTCGATTATTCTATTGAATATAAGTTTCATGCTGCTCCGCTTTATTATTAACAGCTTGATTAACAGCGTGAGCAACCGACCTTGTCGTGACAGGACAAATTGCCTTGGACAATCCGGGAAAGGCCTGGATTTTTATGTCGCTGGAAACGTTGTGAAGACTTGCCTTGTCTTCTTCGAGTTTTCCTCCAGAGTGTTGTTTTGGAACGTCAATGTAAGTGCCCAACAGCAACTATTTATTCGCTCATATCTATTTGCTCACATCGATTCGCTCACATCGCAGTACAAGGCAGTACAAGGCAATGGAATTTACGCGGGTCAGCATGAAACCTTATTGTTGGATTTACTGGTCAGGAAAAAGTTCAGGAGTGTGGTGATCAATTTTTGCAATAACTGATTTATTGCCTTGGCAAGCTGTTTGGAAAAGTGAAAGTCAACAACAATCAACGTCGCTATATCTCACACGCCAATGGCTTTCATTGCACAAACAAGCCATTGGCACAAGATCGCTTAACAAACATTAATGGGACTGTCGCAACCGTCGGGCATAAAAAATCGCGTTAAACCCGGCTGTTGCAACGATATTACCGGCAACGAAGAAAACAATAACCAAGGCAGCTTCCAGAATACTGAAGCTGCTGAACAAAGCCATAAAACGACCAAAGCCTTCCACAAAGAACAGGTAGATGCCAAAGGAATATGGGATGTAACTGAGCAGACCACCGAGTACGTTGCGAGCGCCTCTGCTCAGCCCGGTAAGCACAAGAATTGATGACAGGGCGCCTCCCAACAACAGCATCCAGCTGGTTTCCACCCCTTTGAGCGCCATGTGTAACACAGCAATGGCAATCGTTGCTGTCAACACCACATCAGCCTTATGAGCCAGGGCAGAAAAGAAATCCTTACTGGCATTACCAGTGTTTGGGTGGATAAACTGAAGCATGGCAAACCTCCAGGTCAGGAAATAGCATGTTTTAGTTATACCACTGGTAAAGATTGGTAAAATTGACGTAAGACAGTGTTTATTGTTGTTATTTCTCGTTCTTGTGTTGAATTACTGATACGCGCATCTCCAACGTGCATACCAGTTTTTCCAGCTTCCCGAGCTGCGCTCTTTGCTGATTGTTAATGTGCCAGTAGTGGGGCGTCATGGTCAGCAAGTCCATAATGGCCTGATTATTGTCCAGCTGCATGACCTGGTTCAGAGTACGGCTGTGTAGCAGTTGCAAATTGCTCGGTAAATCCTGCAGATGTTTGTCTTGTGGATATGGCCGCACCTGCTCATAAATAACTTGGCGCAAAGCCATCAGGTGGTTCTCGGTAGGCGTCAACATAACGATATGCCCACCAGGCTTGAGCACCCGGACAAACTCCAGCCAGTGGCAACGGGAAAAGATGCTGACAATGGCATCAAACTGCTGCGCCATCAGCGGCAGCTCACTGACACTGGCTACCAGCCAGGTGATATTTTTGCTGCGCTTACTGGCAGCAATCACTGCCTGTTTGGAGATATCAACCCCACACACTTGGCTGTCTGCCAGCTGCGTCTGAATGGCGTCGGTGTAGTACCCCTCACCGCACCCAGCATCGAGAATACATTGTCCGCTGGTACCCAACGGCCGCAGCGTTTCCAGCAGAGCCTGAACCACACTCTGGTAGTAGCCGTGATTTAAAAAACGTGCCCGGGCAGCAACCATCATCTGGTCATCACCTGGCTGCTTGCTGCGCTTTTTGCTGCTCGGCAGTAGATTCAAATACCCCTGGCGTGCCCGGTCAAACTGATGGTTACTGGCACAGGCGGCAACGCTGCCATGCAATAACAGCGGTTCATGGCAAATTGGGCAACGCAGCTGAATGGACATAAGAGATCAAGGCCGGTGAAGGATTCAAGCGTGGGGAGTTTAACGCTACAAGCGGGATTAGCAAGACTCACCGCAAGTGAGTCGAGCAGCTGAACTTGACCCAAATCTTGTTGTCCACATTATTATTATTGTTGTCATCAGGTTGGCCTAGGTATTTTTAAACGACTATAGGTGTTTGTTATCAGCAAACTCGGTATGGTGTGTCTTGCACAGTGCACACAACAGCACACTGGTAGCTCTTTATCTGGTTGTGAAAGGGCGCAATCGTGGCTAGTTTTTCCCTTGGGAAAAGCCGGATAAGAAATACTCAATTACCCAGTGCGAAACCTGTAAACTACCTATTGGCTCAAGGTAATACTCACTGTAGTCTGCGCCGTCTTTCACACAGTTACTTCTTTTATACACATATACACAGCGAAAAGCAGGACAAAAAATTTGATTTCTACCGCAAATATCACCATGCAGTTCGGTGACAAGCCCCTTTTTGAGGATATATCCGTCAAGTTTGGCGAAGGTAATCGTTACGGACTCATTGGTGCCAACGGTTGTGGAAAATCAACCTTTATGAAAATCCTCGGTGGGGAGCTCGAACCCACTTCTGGCACCGTTAATAAAGATCCCAATGAACGCATGGCGAAACTGAACCAGGATCAGTTTGCCTACGAAAATTACACGGTGATCGACACCGTTATCATGGGTCACGCCGAACTGTGGCAGGTCAAGGCCGAACGCGATGCCATCTATGCCAAGGCGGAAATGACTGAAGAAGAAGGGATGCGTGTGGCCGATCTGGAAGTACAGTTCGGCGAGATGGACGGCTACTCCGCAGAAGCCCGCGCCGGCGAACTGTTGCTCGGCCTGGACATTCCCATTGAGCAGCATTATGGCCCCATGAGTGCCGTGGCTCCGGGCTGGAAATTGCGGGTGCTGCTGGCTCAAGTGTTATTTGCCAATCCGGAAATCATGCTGCTGGACGAACCCACCAACAACCTGGACATCAATGCCATCCGCTGGCTTGAAGGCGTGTTGAAGCAGCGTGACTGCACCATGATCATCATCTCCCACGACCGTCACTTCCTGAACAGCGTCTGCACTCACATGGCCGATCTGGATTACGGCAAGCTGCAAGTGATGCCCGGCAACTACGACGAGTACATGACCGCCGCCACCGCCGCACGCGAGCGACTGCAGGCGGACAACGCCCGCAAGAAAGCCCAGATTGCCGAGCTGCAAGCCTTTGTCAGCCGCTTCTCGGCCAATGCCTCCAAGGCTCGCCAGGCAACGTCCCGGGCCAAACAGATTGACAAGATTCAGCTGGCTGAGATCAAACCTTCCAGCCGCCAAAACCCGTTTATTCGCTTTGAGCAGGAGAAAAAGCTGTTCCGTAACGCTCTGGTGGTGGAAAAACTGAGCCAGGGCTACGAAGATGACCTGTTCAGCAAGGTTAACCTGATGGTGGAAGTGGGTGAGCGCATCGCCATTATCGGCCAGAACGGTATTGGTAAAACCACCCTGCTGCATACGCTGGCAGGTAAAATGGCACCGCGCACTGGTACTATTCAATGGTCTGAAAACGCCAACATCGGTTACTACGCCCAGAATCACAGCAGTGATTTTGCCGTGGACATGAACCTGTTTGACTGGATGAGCCAGTGGATGAACGAGGGCGACGATGAGCAGGTTATTCGCGGTGTGCTTGGTCGCATGCTGTTCTCACAGAGCGACCTGAAAAAGTCCGTGCGCGTGATTTCCGGTGGCGAACAAGGCCGTATGCTGTTCGGCAAACTGATTCAGCAGCGGCCTAATATTCTGCTGATGGATGAACCCACCAACCATATGGACATGGAATCCATCGAGTCCCTGAACCTGGCCCTGGAAAACTACCAAGGGACCTTGATTTTTGTCTCCCACGACCGGCAGTTCGTATCGTCGCTGGCCACGCGGATCATCGAAATCAACGACAACGGCATTGTCGATTTCCACGGCACTTACGACGATTACCTGCGCAGCCAGGGCATTGAGTAACCGCAAGGTTACTCTTTTTTGCCAGTATCAATCCGGAACTGGTAGAACAGATCAATGGCTTGGGCCAGACCGCTCACCGCCTGTACGTAGAGTCGAGGCAGCAGCTCATAACGCACCTTTACTTCTGCAATGGAGTTAAACACCCCGGCGCCGTACTGTACCCGCAGACCGGGGGTAATATTGCCGCCGATGGTGACCTGGGTGCTGTCGCCACTGCCCTGGGTATCCAGCGTAACATCGGACAAGCCGATCTTTTCGCCCAGAGATGAAACCACGCCGCCAATCTGCCCGACCCCGAAGCCAACCAGCATGGCTTGTACCGCCGAACTGTCGCCATCACCTTCCAGCGGGCGCCCGCGCAACAGATAGGACCACTGATCTTGCTGCGGCATGGTCGGATCCGAATAGATGGAAAACTCCGGGCGCGACGGCAAACCGCTAACCCGTATCCCCACGGTTACATTGCCCCCCTGGATACTCTCAGGATTGCGAATGGCATTGACCGACAGATAAGGACTGCTCAACGGTCCGGAGAAGACGATATTACCTTCCTCGATTATCAGATCCTGGCCAAACTGGTGATAACGCCCGTCGAGCAGGTGAATGGAGCCATTGGCCACCAGCGGCTTTGCCGGCTCCAGCGTAAGCAGCAGTTGTCCGGCCAGGTCCGCTTTCAAGCCATAGGCATCAATCTTGATGTCATCGCCAAGTACCAAATCCACATTCATGCTAAAGGATGGCCCTTGCTGACGCAGTTGCGTCTTGCTGCCGGGTGTGACTATCACCACATCACTGGAGGGTGTTACTGCCTGTTTTGGCAGTTCTTTAACCGTTACCCGCGCCCAGGGAATAACGATTTTGCCAGTCAGGTTCTGGGTAGCACCCAGACTCATCTGCAACTCGGGAGATGCCTGCAGCTGCAAGAGACCAGGCACATTAACAGCCAGATTCTCACCATTGATGTTGATCACGCCGGTGGGCGGCAATTGTTGCCAGTCGAGATGACCAGAGAGGGTCAGCTTGCCTTCGCCAACGTTCATGCTGCCGCTGATCTGGCCTTTGTCACCATCCATATCCAGTTGGGTCACCATATTGCTGATGCTGACCATCTCCTGTCGGGCCACCACTTGGCCTTCACTTAACTTCACCTGACCAAACAGCAATGGCTTGGTCAGCGTACCGCCTAGCCGTGCATCTGCCGCCAGCGTGCCGGCGATGGTGCGCAAATCCGGGATCAACGGTTGCAGATAATCAAGACGCACATTTTGCAATTGTGCCCGACCCGTGAGTGACTGTTCCTTTTGCATATCATCAACGGTCAGGTTGATGCGGGCGGAGCCAAGCTGTTCAGAGACATAATTGAACTGAAGGGTCAGATCGTTCTCTTGCACTTTGACCACGCTGGCCAGTTGCTGATAGCGCAGAGTCAGCGGCGTCTCGCCAGCAAGACTGATAACACCCGGCGTGCTCTGTATTTGCAGATTGACCGTGGGCGCCCCGTCACCCCAGCGCGCATCACCACTGCCTGAGAGTACTGCTTGCCAGGCCAGCTCTTTGGGTAAAAACGGCTTCAGGTTGGCCAGATGGAAGTCAGACAGCTGAAAACGGGTACTGCCGCCTTGAGCTGAAACCTGGGTGGCAGCCACACACAGTTTCGCCTGCCCGGCGTGCCAGCACTGATCCGACAAACTGGCGTCTCCAGCCGTATTGACCGTGACGGCCAAAGGCTTGTTCAGCGACCAGCGATCCAATGGCGTACCAATAACGGCACTGGCCAACTGCCCCTGCCAGCGGCCTTTCTCGCCACCGAGCCACGCACCGTTAATCAGCAGCTTCAGAGTCACCGGCTCACCTTCAGACTGCAAGGCAACCCGATGCTGACGCTCGTCACCGCTGGCCGTCAACAACAGGTGGCGCACCCGCACGTCGCCCTGATCAATGGCATCGACTTGCACCCTGAGATTACCCGCAATCTGCTTGGCCTTGCTCAGCTCCCCCTCAATGGTAATACCGCTGGCACGCACCTCCTGTACTTCAATGTTCGGGCTAGCCAATGATAAAAACACGTTCGGCTGTTGATAATCGCCGGTCAGACGCAAATTTCCTTTCACGCTGCCATGCACCTCGGGGACGATGATGGACAACATGGGCGCGTCCACCACGGCCTGCAAGGAGAGCTGTCGGGCAATCTGGCCACTGATATCCGCCCGATTCTCCCCGAGCCGCAGTTGCAGGTTTTGCACATTGACGTTAACCGGTAGAGTCGCTCCCGGCTGAATATGGTTATCAGCATTGAAACGACCACTGGCGCGCAGGTTTTTATCGCGCAGTGTGCCGGTGAGGTTCAGCTCAGGAACAGCCAGCGTCCACTGCGTTCCTTGCAAAGAAAATCGGGTACTGACGCGCCCGTTGATCACTCCGGGCACATCAGGCACCCACAGTTGTGGCTGAACCTGGCGTAACTCCACCTGTCCCTGCCAACGAATCCCGTCATGCCAGCTCAGCGATCCATTGAGCGTCAGCGCCTGGTTAGTCTGGTCAGGACTGAGCCGCAGCTGATCCACGACCAGCTGATCCAGGGAGCCGGAGGATTGCAGCGTTAACCGGGTAGCGGGCTGCTGTTCCACCTTGACCAGAGTATCCAGTGCCAACCGATAGTCGTTAACCGTGCCACTGACCGTCAGTGAGCCTTCACTGGCGGTGTACTGGGGCGCTGATAATGGCCAGCCCAGCTGTGGCCAGCTCAGCTGCAAATTCAACGGTAGTCCGGGAGCCAACGGACCGACGCTGCCTTGCAACAAGGCGTCCACTGCACCTTTGGTGGTCAGCTTCAGGGCAAGATTGGTCAAATCGCCGGAGGCGTGCATGGCCAGTGTCTCTCCCTTCAGGGGAGCCAGTTCCGGCATGGCAAAATCATCCAGCAAGGTGACGTCGGCATTCAGGCTCAGCGGATAGTGGCCCGAGAGATCAATATCGCCAGCGAGCCGGATATTCCCTCGCGCTTGCTCTGCTGTCACTTGCAGTTTACTGACCTGGGTTGCGTGCCAGTGAAAGCCTAACGTAAACCGCTTGAGCTCTTCGCTGAGTTCACCTTGCTGATAACGGGCGTTGGTCAGCGTTAACTGACCCAACTCGATGGGCAGCGGCAAGCTAACCACGGGAAGCTGTATGGCAGATAGATCAATGCTGGCAGGTGAGTCAGTAGCGGCAGGTTCGGCGGCTGCCGGGCTCGTGGTTGGCGGACTGTCGGCTGTTGGTGCCAACGTCACCGTCAGCTTATCCGCCAATATCTGCGGGACAGACAGCTTGTTATCCTGCAAGCGAACACTTGCTGACAAACTGCCCAGGGCAACATCGGTGCCCGTCATGGCAAACTGAAAATCCCCAATGTCGATCTGTTGCACATCCAGCATCAGTGGAATATCAACCACAGTGTCTGAAGATGATTCTGATTCAGCTTGTCTTTGCACTGGATGAATAGTCAATCGACCGCCATCCACCGCCAGCCGCTGCACCAATAATTCCCGGGTGGAAAACAGCGTGGCCAGTAACCTGCCCGGCTGCCAGGCCAGGGTTATCTCTCGGGCGGTAAATGCTACCTGGGGGTCTTGCCAGCTCAGGTTTTTGATGCGCCAGCCATTTTGCAACTCACCGGCAACCAGCTCGCCATCCAGTGCCGGCAGTGCCTGAACTACCTGTCGCCACAGCAACGCATTGCCGCTGTGGGTAAACAACAGCAGCGCGACAACCACCACCAGCACAACTGGCAACGCCAGCAAAGTCAGGACGACTTTTTTAACCAAAGAGCGCTTTTTGTTCTGCTGCGCCTCGTTACCACTCATGTTTACAGCTCCGTGTCATAGCCCACGTCAAATGTCCGGTCCTATGGAAAAGTGGATGCGAATAGGCGAGTCAGGCTCGCTGACGGCAAAGGCCAAATCCAGTTTTAACGGTCCCAGCGGCGTTACCCAGCGTAAGCCGGGACCAATGCCGGTTTTCCAGCCGACGGTGTTGTTGCTGTAGTCATCGGTAACAGTGCCGCTGTCCACAAAAAAGGCAATCAGCCAGTTGGGATAAAACTCGTAGGTGTACTCAACGCTGCCCACGGTGAGATAACGCCCACCCACCAGCTGGCCACTGCTGTTACGTGGGGAGATGCTGTCAAAATCGTAGCCGCGCACCGTCTGGTCCCCACCAGTAAAAAAGCGTACCGACGGTGGCACGCTGGTAATATCATTCACCCACAGGCCGCCCTGCTCGACCCGGCTGATAAAACGATGACGACCGTGGAACGATGTCAGCCACTTGGCGCGCCCCCACAGACGGATAAAGTTGGCATCAGAGAGCAACGCTTTGGCAGAACCCTCCAGCTTTACGTTGTAGAGGCTGCCGGATTTTGGATTGGCGGGACTACCGGTGAACCTGCGCCGATCAAACGCCACGCCCGGAATTAACAACATACTGTTGTTGCTTTGTGTTCCCTGGGTGAAGCTCTCAAAATCCATCCGCAGGAAAAAGTTCTGATCCCAGTTGCCAGGGCGTTTTTTCCATCGATTGACGGAGGCCGTGATCAGATGGCTCTTGGTGTCCAGGTTGTTCGTGCCCTGATAACCGCCATCCAGACTGTAGTACTCCAGTAATGGATTGCCGTAAGGAATCCGGTAACGCCCGGCAATTTCATTAACGATGCTTGAGAGCTTGAAATCACTGCTGAAGCTGTGCCCTTTTTCGTCCAGCCAGTGATTATCCAGACTCAGCGACAACCGCGGGCCTTCATCGGTGGAAAAGCCAACACCGGTCTCGATAGCCCAGTGCGTTTTCGGCGTGACATTAATAAAAATCGGAACTTCATCATCTTGCGCGCGCTCTCGCAGCGGACGCACATCAATAGAACGAAAGTAACCGGTAGCAGAAAAGTCCACGCTCAACTGGCTGACCTTTTCCGAGCGATAAGGCTCACCCTGGTGGAAAATGATCATGGTGTTGAGCAACATCTGGGTGGCCGGCGTCACCGACTGGTCATAGATCACCGGACCAAAGGCAAAGCGCCTGCCAGAGTCCATGGTCAGCACAATATCCGCTGCGTGTTGTTGTGGGTAGACTTTCACCTGGTGCTCAGGTAACCGGGCATCAAAATAGCCCCTGGTCAACGCCAGATCGTTCAGCTGGGCTTTGAGGGCTTCATAATCCCCGTCATTAAGGACTGCCCCTACCTTTACCGGGGTTTCCCGGAGCAATTGCTGAAAGGCCGGATCAGTCCTGGCCGCGCCGTTGAGATTGATATGCAGTTGGCGAATACGCACCGGCTCGCCGGGGTGGACGTTGACGGTCAACTGCTGGGGTCGTTTCTCGCTGCGTTGCAACTCGATGACTGGCTGGTAATACCCCAGGGCCATCAGCGACTTTTCCACAGCGGTGCGGATATCCGGTCGGTACTGCTCAAATTGCCCAACGTCGATGGTCGGTAGACTATCGAGGTACAGCGTGACATTTTCCCGCAGCGCATCATCAAGCCCGGTGACTTTGTAAGTCAATGACTTGGCTGCCAGGGCACCAACGGAGAACAGCAGCAACACAGCCAACAACAGGCAACGTCGGAATGTCGGGGCTAAGGGTAAATTGGTGATCAAGGTAATGGTCTGAGTATTAATAAATAAAATGAATGATGTACTTGGCAGGGACACCAACTAATAGTAAATCGTTTGAACCAGGCCTTTATAGAGGTACATTACCACTTCGACAACGGACAATACCAATAGAGCAACTCATCACCACTTGCAACAAACTACACAAATCTCTAGAATTCCCGCTCTTTGTATGCTCGGTCTTTGCGTCTGGGCTGCAAACACTGGCGACAGCCACCGAATCATCGATTCAATAGCGTTGTCAGTATGGTAATCGGTGAATGCCTGCGTTCACCTTCTCCTTGCCTTACTGCCTGGCAAATCTTACCGGGGAAACTCGCAAAGACAAGCAATGCAGAAGGCTATTTAACCCGTAAGGAGCAAATAATGCGTCATTACGAAATCGTTTTCCTGGTCCATCCTGACCAGAGCGAACAAGTGCCTGCCATGGTTGAGCGTTACACTCGCGCAATCACCGAAAATGGCGGCAAGGTACATCGTCTTGAAGACTGGGGCCGTCGTCAACTGGCTTACCCAATCAACAAGATCCACAAGGCTCACTACGTTCTGATGAACATTGAGTGCGGCAACGAAACCCTGGATGAGCTGACCGAGAACTTCCGCTACAACGACGCGGTCATTCGTAACATGGTCATTCGTCGTGATGAACCCATCACCGAAGCTTCCATCATGCTGCAGTCTGAAGAGAAACGTGACCGTCGTGACGACCGTCGCGATGAGCGCCGCGATGAGCGTGCCACTGACGACGCTGACGAAGCCGTTGAAGACGAAGTCGAAGAGACCGAAGAGTAATACCGGCTTTTCGGTACCTAACGGTTCTTTACCACACCAGCATTAATCCCAGGAGGCGTTGCCATGGCACGTTTTTTCCGTCGCAGAAAGTTCTGCCGCTTTACCGCTGAAGGCGTAAAAGAGATCGATTACAAAGATCTGAATACCCTCAAAGCATACATCTCTGAGACCGGCAAGATCGTCCCCAGCCGTATCACCGGTACCAAGGCTCGTTACCAGCGTCAGCTGGCAACAGCGATCAAGCGCGCTCGTTACGTGGCCCTGCTGCCATACACCGATCGTCACTAAGTTATTCACAGGGTATAGCTGATGCGTGCACTGGCGGAACTGGCAATGCGTGGCCCAAAAAAGGCAATCGCCCTGGCCGTCGTATTTGCCTGCATTCCCATGTTGTTCTGGGTGAGCGCGGCCATCATTGCGCTGGTCGTATTGCGACGCGGCAGCGGTGAAGGGCTGAAGATTTTTGCCTGGGCCGTGCTGCCGGGCATTGCCTGGGCGGCCATGGGACAGTTCTCCACCATCATCGGTCTGACAACCACCATGGCCCTGGCTATGGTATTGCGACAAACGGTTTCCTGGCAAAAAACACTACTGGCGCTGTTACCCGCCGGGGCGATCATCGCCCTGGTACTGGCACAGCTGGCTCCACAACAGATTGCCTTGGTCAGCGAGCTGGTCATCACCTTTGTGCGTGACTACCTCTCGCAGGAGGGGCAGAATCCGGACAACCTGGTAGAAGCCATTAAACCGCTGGTGCAATACGGCGTAATTGGCATTGTGACCTGGTTCAACCTGATCAGTTGCCTCCTCGGCTTGGTGCTCGCCAGGTTCTGGCAGGCACAACTGTACAACCCGGGCGGATTTCGTGACGAGTTTCACCACATCCGCCTGCCGGTTGGTGTCGCCATGGGACTGCTGGCTTTCATCGTGCTCGGCGTTACCTACGTACCATTTTTGTTGGTACTGGTGCCTACGGCCACGCTGCCACTGCTAGTGGCTGGCCTGTCCCTGATCCACGCCCTCGCCCGGATGCGTAAACTGGGCAATTTCTGGCTGATGGGGTTGTATATTTTGCTGATACTGGTCACGCAACTGGCTTACCCGGTCATTGTTTTAACTGCATGCCTGGACAGCGTGTTTGATTTTCGCACCCGTGCATCAAACCGCCTGCACCAGGGATGACAGGTACTCGATAGAGGCTTAACGAAATGGAAGTGATCCTGCTCGAAAAAATTGCCAAGCTTGGCAAGCTGGGCGACAAGGTCACCGTTAAAAACGGTTATGGCCGTAACTTTCTGATTCCTTTTGGCAAGGCACTCCCTGCTACTGAAGCGAATCTGGCCACCTTCGAAGCGCGCCGCGCTGAGTTGGAAAATGCAGCCAACGAACTGCTGAACAACGCCCACAAGCGTGCCAGCGAGATGGCAGAAATCGAACTGACCCTGACTGCCAAAGCTGGCGACGAAGGCAAGCTGTTCGGCTCCATCGGCGCCCGTGACCTGGCTGAAGCCATCACCTCTGCTGGCGTTGCCGTGGTCAAGAGCGAAATCCGTCTGCCTGATGGCCCGATTCGCGCTGTTGGTGAGTACGACGTTGGCATCCAGCTGCACTCTGATGTAGCTGCCACCATCAAGGTGTTTATCGAAGCAGAATAATCTGCCCGAGACACTGATGATCGTGAAAACCCGGGGTTCTGCGGAGCTGCCGGGTTTTTTTGTGTCTGAATATCTGATTGACATCCTCCCACCACCAAGCCTAACGGCTATGGTGGGGAATTCCCGTTAGTCACCCAACAGGGTTCCTGTTTCAACACGCCTTCCCTGGATGGCAAAGTCTAAGACCCTGCCATCCCCGTTCTGGTCGCTCCACAGGCTAACACCGCCAGCCCGGCGGCTTTGATATTGATGGCTGCATTGATGTCCCTGTCGTGTAGAACATTGCACTCGGGGCAACGCCAGTGACGGACGGCCAACGGCAGACGTTCATGAACAAACCCACAGCCGGAGCACCGTTTGGAACTGGGGAAGAATCGATCGATTTTAACGAGAGTACGATCAGCCCACTCGGACTTGTACTCAAGTTGTCTGACAAATTCACCCCAGTTGGCATCAGCGATATGCTTGGCCAGCTTTGGATTTCTGATCATTCCTTTCACGGTTAACGACTCGACACACACAACTTGGTTCTCGTTAATCAATGTGCGGGATGCCTTGTGAGTGGCATCCATTCGGCAATCGGCTATCTTGGCATGGATACGAGCAACCTTCAGTCTGGCTTTGGCTCGGTTCTTGCTTCCTTTTTTCTTTTTGGCCAACTGTTTTTGGTAGTAAGCCAGTTTGGATTGATAGCGTAAGGTATGACGGGGATTGCCTGATTTCTTGCCGTCAGACGTGATGAACAGATCGGTTAAACCTAAATCAATGCCAACCGTTTTGTTACTGATCGGCATTGGTTTAGCTTCAAACTCGCAGAGCATGGAGACAAAGTATCTGCCAGCACAGTCCTTGCTGATAGTGATACTGGATGGTTCAGAGGATAGTGGCTGACTCCACCGGATGTTCAGAGGCTCTTTGCTTTTGGCAATGAACAGTTGTCCGTCTTTGAATTTGAAAGCAGACGACACAAACGTTGCCGATTGCTTTCGGTTTCTCTTTTTGAATGTCGGGTACTTTGCCCTACCAGACCAGAAGTTTTTGAAGGCTTCTTGTTGGTGACGAAGTGTTTGCTGCAACGGGACAGAAGATACCTCGTTCAACCACTGTAGTTCAGAGTCTTTTTTCAGGTCAGTAAGCTGCCTGGATGCGTCGGTATAGTTGATGCTGTTGTCATTCTGGTAGTACTCATCGGTACGCCAACGAAGAATCTGGTTGTAAACAAAACGAGTACAGCCAAACGTCTGGGCAAGAAGGATCTCCTGTTCAGGCGTTGGATAGAATCTGTATTTGTAGGCACGCTTCGTTTTCATGCTTATTAAAATACTATGTTTTCGGTAAGCCGCAACATGGAATGGCCGTTATTTCGGAATCAGTCCTCACCCCCAACCTTATCAGGCTGGTCGCTATCCATCTCCACCCAAACCGGCAAAGGTCGCTTTGCTCCCAATGCGTCAGTTATGGGTGGAGTATTCCGCGAGAATTGATAAGTGGAACGTTTTTGCTAAATCAATGTCCATTATCTTGAGTAGATGCTGATTTAAGGGTTCATGCAGGAAAAGTTGAAGACCGAAGGCGGCATAACATGGGTTTGTTATAAGGATTTATAAATAAATTACTGGAAGAACAGCATGTTAGGTATCATATCGGGTTATTTGCTTCCGGAGCGCAGTTATCTTCTGGAAAGTGCTCAACACATTGAAACAACACTGAAAAATTTCACCGTATCAGTGGTTACAGGGGTGGCAAACTATCTGTTCCCGCCATCTGGGCAACGCATCTGCCAGACTCCAGGCTGCACCATGACAATGAATACACACCATCTGGCTGGTGAGTGTACGCCTTTTATGAAGCCACCATGGGATGAGTTATTGCCTGACAGCGATGGTTTTTACTGGGTCAATAATGTCAGTGAACATCATGAAGATGGTGACTCTGAGTATTCTTATTCAAGCCAATATTCAATCCAACCCGATAGCGGTCACCACAGCTTACCTTTTCTTTGGGAGCCTGAGGATAGCGGGCCAATGGCACTACCGTATCTGAACCTCTCCGACATTGCGCTTGCTGTGACAGATGATCCATATCCCAATGGGAGCACCATAGCCTGTGATGCCCCCGTGAGCATTCCACCAAAAAGCCTGCACTGTTTTGACACAGCCAGTATGTTCTACATTCCGGGAGAGTTTGAAATTCTGGATATCAATGCCGTCGATATCATTACAGGAAGCGAGCTTGCCCAACAACTGGGTATTTCAGGAAAAGTGCCGGTGGACAAAGTCTTCTATGAAGCAGGCAGTGGCGCCATTATTGCACAGATTACGCTTGATGGTGAGGCGTATTCATTTACTCTTTTTTTCATCGAAATAGTAAATAACATCCAGTTTTCCGCAGCTGAACAATTAGAAAACAAGGAGTTTTTGCAAGCTCATAAACAAAACCCTACCATGACCCACAGCGCATTCAGGAGATGCCAGAATAGGCATAGCAGAGTAATCGGCCAGAGGAAGTCGACCAAACCATCAGGGGAAATCACAAAGCATTACCGTTGTAATAGTGATATAGGTGCAGTGACCAATAAAAGAGGAAACAACATTACTGAAGCCATAAAGATTCGCATGTATCAGGAAGAGGAAAGACTGGCCCCTAATCCTGAACGTGTCCGGTTTAACAACATAGCTGCACAACTTGAGGCAGTTGCAAAACGAAAAAAAGACTGGCTCGCCACTCAGCGAAATGCCGCTCGGCTGAATATAATCTTTGCAGACAATTATCGCGGAAACAGATACCGCAACAACTCTCTGTAATTGTCTGTCATTCCCACGCGGATGATCGTGTTCACATAGCTCCTGTGTGTAATAGCTCCTGTGTGTAAATGCCACGTAGCCATTCATCGTCCGCCTCCTCATCTCGCACCATTTCTTATCATGGCAAATCGGGCAACTGATAACGTTAGTCCAAACGTCGGGGAACAATTTGCCACGCTACCAATCAAAACTGCACCAATGCTGCATAAATGCAAACAATGCAACGGAGATGAGGATTACCATGCAATCGTGTTACATTCCCCTCGCCAAAACCCTTGGAGCATACCTGACTAACCCCGCTGCACAACAAGGCGAAAACTTCCCCAGTGTCAACACCGTCAATGGCCGACAAGTTGTGTCTTTGCCAACGGCTCAACGGGCGTCAGTCGGGAACAGTGAGTCACCTCACCGGTTGCATCGGCAATTCTGCCAGGCCATTGCCAATCTTAAGGTAGCCAGTCTGGAGCAAGTACAGTGTTTTATTGACCGGGGCGTTAACCTGAACAAATCGACCACTCTGGGTGATATCAGAGAGGGCCAGCCACTGCATTGGGCAGCCATTGCCGGCAACTGGATGGCCATGGAAGCACTGATTGCCTCCGGCCAATTGGTAGATATCGATGCCACATACGGCGAAGGTTTTACCGCTCTGTCCCTGCTGTGCGGTGCCAAAAGCCAGCAAATCAAACTCCCGTACGATACTGCACCAGCATTTAAAGACCGTGATTCCGAAGAGATTGCCAGAAATGAAAGTTTGCGGACCTTGCTGCATGCCGGTGCTGACCCCGACCTGAGAGATGCCCGACAGCGCACCGCCTTGCATCACGCGGCGAAAAACAACCGGCCCGAGCTGATAATGATATTACTAAGCTCCACCAGCAATATTGATATCAATGCCCGGGACAGCCATGGCGATACCCCGCTGCACAAAGCTGCATCAATGGGTCATCACGCCTCGGTCTTGTCACTCCTGAAATTTGGTGCCGATGCCACCGCTACCAACAACCTTGGCGAGAGTCCGCTGCACCGCCTGGCTCTTTGCGCGCCGTTCAATAATCTGCATCAGCGGACTAACGCCATTGAAACCGCGCGTTCACTGTTGGATTATGGCGCACAACCGCGACGGTCAGACCAACGCAGCAAACGCAAACCTGCCAACACACCCATTGGTCACGCTGAACGACTGCAGAAGCACAGTCTGGCCCATGCAATGTTGGGCTACCCAGGACACGTGGTAGAAAAACAAGAGCTACCGGCAGTCCATCATGTCCAACAGACAGCCGTTGCTTTGTCCCAGCAACCGCAAGCGACGCAGCAACGGCAGGCCAGCAATCCGATGTCCGCTCACCCCAGTTTGTTATTACCCGATTGATCAGACGTGTCGATGGGAGTTTTTCCGGGTGTCTGAATCGGTTATTCTGAGCAACCTTTGGTCCATTGTTCAGATCGTCATTATGTTGAATGCCAGTCCCCGGGAATTAGAGCTTCCCATCGACGAAGCGACGGTTGCCATTAAAACCCCACCGCACTCTATCGAAGCCGAGCAATCGGTACTTGGCGGCCTTATGCTCGATAACCAGGCTCTGGATCGGGTAGTCGACAAGCTTACGTCAGATGACTTTTATAATGCTGGCCACCGCTATATCTACTCGGCCATTTGCTCCCTGAGTAACGAGAGCAAACCGTTCGATCCGCTCACCGTAGCTGGCCTGTTGGAAACCCGTGGTGAACTGGACGACGTTGGTGGCATGCTTTATCTGGCCGAACTGGCCGGCAGTGTGCCGAGCGTGGCCAATATCAGTGCCTATGCCGGCATCATTTTTGAGCGCTCAGTGCTGCGCCGCCTGATCAGCACCGGTCAGAAAATAGCCGACAATGCCTATAATCCCGAAGGCCGGGACAGTCAGACCATTCTTGATGAAGCCGAACGACTGGTATTCAATATCGCTGAAGAACGCCCGAACGCCGGTGGCCCGGTGGGCGTGCGGGAAATTCTGGAAAATACCGTCAAGAAAATTGACGAGATGTTCAATGCTGGCAATGCCATTACCGGCACCACCACCGGCTTTAAAGACCTGGACGAAATGACCTCGGGTCTGCAACAGTCCGATATGGTGATTGTTGCTGCCCGTCCATCCATGGGTAAAACCACCTTCGCCATGAACCTGGTGGAAAACGCTCTGCTCAACAGCGATAAGGGCGTTATGGTATTCAGTCTGGAGATGCCGGCAGAACAGCTGATGATGCGTATGCTGTCCTCCCTTGGCCGAATCAACCAATCCAAAGTCCGCAGCGGTCAGCTGGAAGAAGAAGACTGGCCCAAGCTGCTCTCGGCGGTGGAGCGCATCAAGGACAAAAAACTGTTTATTGACGATACCGCTGGTATCAGCCCATCAGAAATGCGCTCGCGGATACGCCGGATCGTGCGTGAACATGGGCAGCTGGGCATGATTATGATCGACTACCTGCAACTAATGCAGATTCCCGGCTTTGGCGAGGGCAGAACCAACGAGATTTCCGAAATCTCCCGCTCGCTCAAAGGCATCGCCAAGGAGTTCAACGTACCGGTCATCGCCCTGTCCCAACTTAACCGCTCTCTGGAACAGCGCCCCAACAAACGTCCGGTTAACTCCGACCTGCGGGAGTCCGGCGCCATCGAGCAGGACGCCGACGTGATTATGTTCATCTACCGGGATGAGGTCTACAATCCCGACACTGAATACAAAGGGGTAGCCGAGATCATCATTGGCAAACAACGTAACGGCCCCATTGGTACTTGTCGGCTGGCATTTATTGGCCAGTTCACCCGTTTTGAAAACCTGGCTGCGGATGCTTACGGTCGGTTTGATGATGAGTAACCACTGCCACTGAACCATCCATCTTGTCTCTCGGAACATTCACTCCTTTTTATTGTCCAATTATTGTCCAGGCGAAGTGGGCGTCTGGACAATTTCTGCTGTTCAGGCTGATTCTACGGTTCACGCTGGTTCTGCTGTTCACGCTGCAAGGGTATGCCAAGCGCTCTTGCTCGCTGACACCCTCTAGACGAGCCTAACAGACGGGCCCCGCTGTAATGCCGCTGACCTGAAATAACAATAATTATTTGCAAATGGAGGTGTGAAATTGTGAACCTTTCGACCAATCACTCAGGGAGCGTGAACGGCGTTTTACCTACACCGTGCCCTGCGCCGACAGAGCAGCACCCGCAGCAGAGCGCGGATTTGGATTATTCACCAACCGTGACTGTCGGGCTCACTACTGAGGTACCAACAGAGCCGGTTTTCCTGTCACAAAGACGTGTCTGTCACACCTCGGGTGCCGTCACCTCGGCAAACAGCCGACTGACCGCGGCGCACATTGGCCAAACCGGCAATATTATCGAGGAATTACGCAACCGGGAGCTTTACCTGCTGGCCTTGCAACTGGGCTTGTCACGAAGTATCCGACTGACACTTTTGTACACTGCAGCAGTGCACAAAAACGGTCATGACTACCTGATACAACAGCTACGCCAAATCCCACCAGATAACCTGTTTACTCATCAGCAACTGCTGGGTGCTCTCGCTCGAAGTGGCCGCCTTGATCTGGCCGAAATGTACTGTCGCCAGTTCAACATTCCGTTTGCTCACCAGTGTTACGACAATACCCTGCAGTGTGAAGAATCCGGCCATGACAACAGCAATATTGATCAAGTTTTGAGCCATTTTGATCTGTGCCAGATTTTTACCGGACAACTGGTCGGACTCAGCGCGATTCCTCTGGCAACACTGGCGCAAACCACTGGCTACTCTGGGTTACTAAGCGACCCGGTGCTTGCTGAGTTGCAGAGTGAGGATACATTAGCCATTTACCGATTCCTGGAAAACATTGTGGCGGCCAAAGGCCGAAGTCTGACCGTGCGCGAGGCAGTGACCATACTGTGTAAACCGGAGATTGGGCAAATCAACATAGCGCATCGACTGCTTAATGCGGTCACTGGCCGTCAACCCAGTGTTGGCACCATTATTCACAAGCCAGACACGCAAAAAATAGAACTGGGCTATCAACCGGCTACGCAGACCTGGCGATTGATCCAGGGATTGGTTGAGAATAAGGTGCCGCTGGATGTAACTATTTTTGCCCATACCCTTGGCGTTCCTGCCGTCAAAATGACGCAAATACCCGCGGTAAAACTGAATACCCCAACGCTGATGAACATTATTGAGCAGAGCAGAAAACTGCGAGATCAGCTCAGCCCTGGTCATATCCTTTACGCCTTGCAACAAGCCGCTATACCGTACCACCTCGGTCAATTACGTCATGCAATACTCTACCTAAACGTACCGCTGTTTCACCACACCGTTGCCTGCCATCCACCACCAATTAGCGCACCGTTGGCCGTCCCGGAGATCCTGACGCGAGCACCCGATTCAGTACCCTTAACCATGAACTTCCTGGGTGACCTGCCACTGAGCCATAACTGGGTTCTGATCGGTTTGGCTATGGGGCTTTCCACTGATGAACTGAAAGGGATCAGTGAGATGGCAAAACCGGATACTCGACTGACGGCATTTTATCTGTCGACAAAATTAACAGAGCCACGCAGACAACTGGAAACCGGCGATCTCTACCAGGCATTATTGCAACTGGATGATCAGGAAGCGCTCAGGCATTTCCCCAAACGGCTGTCGTTCAAGCGCAGCACTGAATTGCCCACGGCAACCAGGCAGGCAATGACCAGTGGCCTGAAGACGGCAAAGGCTCTATGCAAAAAGGGGGACATAAAACGTCTGTCGTCCCTTGATCCTCTTTTGTACCATGAATGGATTAACAGTCATGTGTAACAGCTTTTTAATCTGGCTCAAATTTGGCCAAACACGGAGAGTGCCGGCTCATCAAGTGCCGCCAGTTGCTCACGCAACTCAAGGATATGCTCGGCCCAGTAGCGCTCAGTGTTAAACCAGGTAAAGGCTTTCGGAAAGGCCGGGTCATCCCAGCGTTTGGCCAGCCAGCCGCTGTAGTTGAGCAGGCGCAGGGTACGCAGGTATTCAATCAGGTTCAGCTCAGCTGGACTGAAGTCCATAAACTCACTATACCCCTCCAGAATCTCCGCCATCTGTATCGTCTGTTCGGCGCGGCTGCCGGACAGCAACATCCACAAGTCCTGTACCGCCGGTGCCATGCAGGTGTCGTCAAAATCAACAAAATGCGGTGCCTGGTTACGCCAGAGGATATTGCCGCCGTGGCAGTCGCCGTGTACCCGGATAGCCTGATAGTCCTGTTGCTGGCTAATGCAGTCCAGACGGTGCAGCAAATCCCGGGTCAGTGTCTGGTAGGCCTCTGTCAGAGAGGCGGGAATAAAGCCATTGGTCAGCAGGTATTCAACACTGTCCACACCGTAGCGCTGTAGGCTAATGGCCGGGCGGTGAGCAAAGGCAGTAACGGCACCGAGTTTATGGATGCGTCCAAGCGTACGACCAAGGGTCAGCAAATTATCCAAATCATCAAGCTCTGGTGCATGGCCACCCTGGCGGGGAAACAGGGCAAACAGAAAGCCAGCAAATTCGTGCAGCGTCTGGCCATTCGGGTCAGCGATGGGCGCAACCACCGGTAAATCCAGACTTTTCAGCTCCAGCGTAAACTGATGTTCTTCAATAATCTGTTCCCTTGACCAGCGTTCGGGTCGGTAGAATTTGGCAATCACCGGTTCAGCCTCATCAATACCCACCTGATAGACCCGATTTTCGTAACTGTTCAGGGTCATGATCCGGGCATCGCTGATGAACCCCACACTCTCCACGGCGTCCAGCACCCGATCCGGAGTCAGCTGGTCGTAAGGGTGTTGCGTGGGTGTGTTCATGCTGACCTCCGGAAAAGTCTGGGTTTGGTGGCTCGAGATTCTATAACCAATAATACCGAGTGACCACCGCCGATGCTGGAATTGTCGATCACTCGATAACGACGCGGCACGCTGATAATAAGCGACGATATCATTTGCCAATTGGCTTTTATGCGGTGTTATAATGCTTTCCCCCTCTGGGCAACCGTCTAATTTCTGGCATGGCAACACACTATTCCCACCTCTCAGCCTGCCGTGAGTGTGGCCTGGTCTCTCAAGTACCTGACTTACTGGAGGATCAGCAGGCTTCGTGCCCACGCTGCAACTACACTCTGATCCGTACCGTAAAGGATGGCCCGAACAAAGTGCTTGCTTACGGAATCACCGCGCTGATTGTATTGGGCATCAGCTGTTTTTTTCCGTTTATGGCCATTAGCGTCCGGGGTATCTCGCAACAAATTGCCTTATTTGATGCGTTAAGTGTCTTTCATTACTTTAACGACACCAGTCTTGCAGCACTGTTGTTGTTGACTATCATCCTTTTGCCGACACTTTACCTGGCTGGATTAATTACGTTATTCGCCCTGGCCAAAACCTGTGACACGTATCCCGGCGAGTACCCGCTGGTGAAAAGGCTGTTTCGTTTTGTGGCCCGCATAGATCCGTGGTTGCTGGAAGATATCTTTTTTGTCGCGGTACTGGTCAGTATTACCAAATTGACTTCTCTGACTGATGTCACCGTTGACAGCGCTTTTTGGGCCTATTTTGTCTTTGTCCTGCTGCTACTGAAATGTTCCCGCGTCGCTGATCAACACTGGCTGAGCAATCGCCTGTTTGCACCGGTCAGCACCGGTAATGTGCAAGCCGGTGATACCTGTCTGGACAACACTTACCTGTTCTGCAAGGTTTGTAGCCAGATCAACCCTACTGGTGACCACCCTCCTACCCGATGCCAGCGTTGTCACGCCAGACTACACCCGTTCGACCCGGCGCACAGTAGCAATAAGACCATAGCCATCTTGGTGCCTGCGATCATCTTTTACTTTCCGGCCAACCTTTACCCTATGATGTTTACCACCAGTCTTGGCAGCACCATTGGCTCAACGATTATGGACGGCATCATTCTGTTGTGGCACATGGGCTCCTACCCCATAGCCCTGGTGATTCTCACGGCCAGTATCATTTTGCCCATCAGCAAAATGCTGATCCTTACCTATCTGCTCTGGTCCCAGCGCAACCCCTCCCAAGCGAGTACCAAAGGCGCGCTGGAAAAACTGCAACTCTATCGCTTTATAGAAGTCATTGGTCGCTGGTCCATGCTCGATGTATTCGTGGTCGCCCTGCTCACTTCACTGGTGCAGTTTGGTGACCTGATGAAAATCATTCCCGGTGCGGCGGTGTTTTATTTTGCCCTGGTGGTAATCTTTACCGTCGTCGCTACCAGATTATTTGACCCGCGAATGCTCTGGCAAATTGGCAGTTACTCCCGGATTAACAGAGGCCGTCAGGCCAGAGTCTGACACTTCATCCCAGGTAAAGAAGTAGATGGATAAATCAGCGACAACCGCGACAGTGGCGCCAAGTCGGCGTTTTTCCCCGGTGTGGATCATTCCCATTGTCTCAGTGCTGGTCGCTGGCTGGATGATCTATCAGTATTTGCAACAGCAAGGTCCGGAAATTCATCTGACAGTACAGACTGCTGAAGGCATTGAAGCGGGCAAAACCCTGATCAAGGCCCGCAGTGTGAAGGTCGGTATGGTGACCGATGTCAAGCTTGGCAACAACTACGACCAGATCGAACTTACGGTGCACATGGATGGCGGAACTGAACGTATGCTGCGTGCAGACAGCGAATTCTGGCTGGTCAAACCGCGCATCGGTACCGGTGGAGTAACCGGCCTGGAAACCTTGCTCTCCGGCCCTTATATCGAACTGGAGCCAGGACACTCGACACAAAAGCAGACCCATTTTGTCATGCTCAATGCCCCACCCGTTGCCGGGCCCGATGCCAAGGGCATTCAGGTGATGCTGGTAGCCCCTGAAGCGGGCAAACTGAGTGTGGGCGATCCGGTCATGTATGAAGGTTTTGTCGTCGGTCGGGTGGAAACCGTGGGCTTTGATGTGGACAAGCGCCACGCCACCTACCAACTGTTTATCTTTCAGCCCTATGAAAAACTGCTACGCACCCGTAGCCGCTTCTGGCTCAACTCAGGTCTGGATATCACCATCAACGCTGCCGGTTTCAACATTGAGGTAGGTTCTCTGGAAACGCTGATCAGCGGCGGTGTCACCTTTGCTGTCCCCGAAGGATCACCGGAAGGAATTCCTCTTGGTGCCAATATTCCCGAGTTCACGCTGTACGACAATCTGTCCGATGTCCGCGCCAATATTTACCAGCACGTCCTCCCCTACGCCATGCTGTTTAATGACTCGGTGCGTGGTCTGTCAGTGGGCGCACCAGTGGAATACCGGGGCATTCGTATCGGTACGGTCACTGAAGTCCCGCTGATGACCAGTCGTACCAGTGCCATTGAGAGCATGCAGATTCCGGTACTGATCAACATTGAGCTGGAGCGCGTGGAAAAGCTGGTGCCTGATGACACCACCCTGGCCAAACTCAGGCAAAATATTGATGACGCCCTGGCCAAAGGGCTGCGCGCTTCGCTGAAAACCGGTAATTTACTCTCCGGTGCGCTCTATGTTGACGTCAATTTCTATCCCGATGAAATGCAACAATCGCCGTATATTCCGGGTGCCACTTTCTCTGGCTACGATGTAATTCCCACGGTGGATGGCGGGTTTGCCCTGTTGCAACAGCAAATTCAAAACATTCTGGCCAAACTGGAACAGCTGCCCGTGGATAAAACCGTGCGCCAACTGAACAAGACGCTGGCCAGTATTGATGGAGCAGGCAAGCAATTGCAGTCCACCTTGCAACAAATGGACACACTGCTGGGCCACAAAGAGACGCAAAATCTGCCGCAAAGTGTCCAGAATACGCTCAAACAGGCACGGACGACTCTGGGCGGCTACGGCCCTGGCTCCAACGGCTATGCCGAAATAGAGCAAGCAGTGACGCGCGTCAATGAGGTACTCAAACAGCTGGAACCGCTGCTGGATACATTAAACCAGAATCCTGATGCCCTGATTTTTGGCACCAGGGAAAGCACAGATCCCGTGCCGGTCAAAGGAGTCAAACCTTGACATCCTCCCGCTCCTAAAGGAGCGGGATTCCTACAGCTAGACGGCGATGCCCCGCCGCAAGAATGGCCTTTTCTGCGTTATTATCACGCAGGTGTTCAGCTCCGTACTCTGAACAAGTCCATTCTCTTATTCGCAAACTTGTTCTACCTCTCGGATTGCTGTCGGAGGTTACTCCGAAGCACGAACAAGTCTGGGTGGAGTAGGCTTCGTTGACGACTTCATACACAACTGAGTGCCCAATGGCTTTACATTTCAGTTGAGTCTTGAGGAGATGTTCACATCGCCAATGAAGACTGCCGCATGCTTGTTTGCCAATGCGGTCGTAAATTTGTAGAGAATAGTAGCAGTGACCCTTTTAACCGCAATATCAGGAGATACCGAAAATGCGGACGGCAAAAGAAGTTAGTTTTCCAGCCTTATCAGGCTCTAAAAGTACTGGGCTTCTCGCGAGGTTTCAGGTGAAAAAACAACTTATCCTTACCGCCATGGTCTCCCTGTTAAGCGCGTGCAGCTCAGCCCCAATGCCGACAACCAGCTATCTACTGGCCCCGCTGACTGCCGGTACGACACTGGACTTTACCGCATCTACCCCGGTCATTGTGCTGGCACCGATAAGCGTAGACAGTCTGTTGGAGAACCAAGGCATTGTTTACCAGACGTCGCCCACCGAAACCGTAGTTGCCCGTCAGCACGTCTGGGCTGAAGATCTGTCTACGCAGTTGGCTAACCGGTTGCTGCAAGGTCTGCGCCAGAATCAGGGCGATTACTGGGTGGTGCACAGCAATCCACAAATCAATACCCCAACGGCCTCCACGCTACTGGTCAGCTTCAGCCAGTTTAACGGCAGCTACCAGGGCAATGCAGTAATCAGTGGTGAATGGACCTTGCTTAACAACCAGGGGGAGTTGTTGCAATCCCAGCCATTCAATTACCAGGAACCACTGACCAGCAGTGGCTATCCAGCACTGGTCAATGCCTTGTCCAAAGCCACAGACCAGCTGACGATTGCCCTGAGCCACGCATTAACACAACAGTGACGACTGTTTATGCAGGTATGTAGATATGGCGGTATGCAGATACTGCCAGCCGCCGCACTCACAGCAACAACAATATCGCTTTTCATTTGGATTTAGTTTGAGAATCGGGAGTTCGGGCAATGCTCCAGATATCAACGCGTTCCACCATGCTGTTTTTTAACAGCCTGGTGATTTCACTAACGGTGGCACCGGTGGTGACCACATCATCAAGCACTGCAACGTGTTTACACATGGGTTTGCCGCGCAAGGCAAACGCTCGCTGGATATTCTTTTGCCGAGCATTGGCAGCCAGCTGCTGTTGGGCTGGAGTGTGACGAACTCGTTTGAGCAAGTGGCCGTCAAGCTTTGGCATAACTTCGCGCAACTGTCGCTGTAACGCCCTGGCCAGCAGCAACGCCTGGTCGTAGCCCCGTTCGCGCAGTCTTTTGTTGTGCAGCGGCACCGGCAGCACCACTTCTGGCCAGGGGTCATCGTCGTAGTGAGTCGGTAACAACTGTGCCAGTGGCGCCACCATAGGGTTAATCAGTTCCAGCCGGGACTGGTATTTAACCATTTGCAGTATCCGGTTCACCGGGTACTGGTACAGAAACGGTGCCAGACAACAGTCAAATACCGGCGGTTCTCGCAGACAGCTACGGCACAGGCCGGTATTCCTGTCTTCAATGGGTAACCCGCAGCGCGGGCACGGCGACAACGGTACGGGACACAACGCCAGGCATCGATGGCACAGGGGCTGCTCAAGAGTGGTCAACCCACGACAGAGAATGCACTTTACCGCCACGCTGCGCTTAATATTTGACCACTTGTAAACCTGCAAGAACTTCATGGATTGACGGTAACGTTTATTCCGTTATTATTTTCTCACCAAGATGACCAGCGCCCGCTGGAAAGGTTCCGTTTGCTCCGTTGCTGCCAAGCCAATCAATAACAGCGCTGTGAACGGCGTTCCCGGGCCATCGCCGCTTTCAGAGGATGTCATGACGTCTACGTCTCCTGCCCCCGTGCGCCACGACTGGACTGTTCCAGAAGCACAAGACCTGCTGCAACTGCCGTTCAGTGATTTGATATTCCAGGCACAACAGGCGCACCGGGCGCACTTCGATCCCAACGAAGTGCAAGTCAGCACCTTGTTATCCATCAAGACCGGTGCCTGTCCGGAAGACTGCAAATACTGTCCGCAAAGTGGCCACTACAACACCGGGCTGGAAAAAGAAAAACTGCTGGAGGTACAAAAAGTACTGGCCGAGGCGCAACGGGCCAAGGCAGCCGGTGCTACTCGTTTCTGCATGGGTGCGGCCTGGAAAAATCCACCAGCCAAAGATATGCCCTATCTCATCGAGATGATCAAAGGCGTCAAAGCGTTGGGACTGGAATCGTGTATGACGCTGGGCATGCTCAGTGCGGATCAGGCCCATGAGCTGGCCGGAGCTGGACTCGATTATTACAACCACAATCTGGATACCTCCCCGGAGTTTTATGGCAGCATCATCACTACCCGCACCTATGCCGACCGGCTCGATACTCTGTCCCATGTGCGTGCCGCGGGCATGAGTGTGTGCAGCGGTGGTATTGTCGGGCTGGGCGAGAGCGTCCGCGATCGTGGTGCCATGCTGGTGCAACTGGCCAATATGCCTACGCATCCTGAAAGCGTACCCATCAATATGCTGGTGAAAGTGGCAGGCACGCCGCTGGCTGAAGCAGAGGATGTGGATGGCATTGATTTTGTCCGCACCATTGCCGTGGCCAAAATTATGATGCCAGCGTCCAATATTCGCCTTTCTGCCGGTCGGGAGCAGATGAGCGATGAGTTGCAGGCGCTGGCTTTTTTAGCCGGTGCTAACTCGATCTTTTTGGGTGACAAGCTGCTGACTACGGCCAATCCGGGCGTCAACCGTGACCGTGAGCTGTTTGCGAAGCTGGGCATTAATCGCCACCACAATTGGGACGAAGTTGCATTTTCCCCCGAGGGATGTCCGCTCAAAGCATTTTATGACCGGGAAAAGCACAACGAGCAGTACTATGATGCCATGATCGGGATGCCATGGCCGGGTGCCGCTGATGCCATTTGATTTGGCCGACGGGCTTGATACGCGCCAACAGGCAGGGCTTTATCGCCGACGCAAAACCATCGACTCCCCCCAAGGACCAGAAATGGTGGTTAATGGTAAACCTATGCTGGCCTTTTGCAGTAATGATTACCTGGGGTTGGCCAATCACCCACAGATAGTAGCCAGCTTTCGGCAGGCAACTGACCACTATGGCCTTGGCGGCGGCGCTTCCCACCTGGTGGTGGGTCACAGTCGTGTACATCAGCAGCTCGAGGAAGCCTTGGCAGAATTTACCGGTCGCGACCGGGCACTGTTGTTTGCCAACGGTTATATGGCCAACCTGGGCGTGGTCAGCGCTTTGCTGGGCAAGCACGATGCACTGTTTCAGGATCGCCTGAACCATGCCTCGCTGCTGGATGCCGGGCAATTATCCACTGCCCGTAGTCAGCGCTACGGGCACTGTGATGTGGAGAACCTGCGTACTCGCCTGAATAAAAGCGACGGCAGACGTAAGCTCATTGCCACCGACGGCGTGTTCAGTATGGACGGTGATATCGCTCCCGTGGCAGCACTGGCTGAGCTGGTCGCCCAGCACCGAGGCTGGCTGATGGTAGACGATGCCCACGGTTTTGGCTGCCTGGGCAACAAGGGTGGTGGCGTCGCAGAACTCTACGGTCTGGACCAGCAGCAACTACCGGTACTGATGGGTACTCTGGGCAAGGCATTCGGCACCTACGGCGCATTTGTGGCCGGCAGTGAGGCACTTATTGAGACACTAATCCAGTTTGCCAGAACCTATATTTACACCACCGCCTTGCCGCCAGCGGTGGCAGCGGCCACGCTGACCAGCCTGCACCTGGTACAACATCAACACTGGCGTCGGGCGCATCTGCAAGAGCTGATTCACTATTTCCGCACCGGCTGCGCTCAACTTGGACTGCCATTGCTGTCATCGTCAACGCCTATCCAACCGGTACTGGTGGGATGTGCCAACCGGGCGGTAAAAACAAGTCAGAAATTATACGACCACGGAATTATGGTGACACCCATTCGGCCACCCACGGTGCCCAAAGGGACTGCCAGGTTACGCATAACCTTCGGCGCAGCACACCAGCAGCACCATGTGGAGCGCCTGTTGGATACGCTGGCCATGCCGTCGGTGGCCACCATTATCATGGACGAACATGCAGAGGGCTTATGAGTTACCCGATTATCCTGATCAGCGGCTGGGGCATGCCCACAGAAGTCATGGAACCACTGTCGCAAGCCTTGCAAGTCCACCATCCAGTATCCATCGTGCAATTGCCTGGACTAGCCGACGAGTCCACCAGCTATAACCTGGAGACATTACTTGCCTGGCTGGATCAGCAATTGCCAGCGCAAGCAGCCGTGCTGCTAGGCTGGTCACTTGGCGGTGTGCTGGCAATACACTACGCCAGTCGTTTTCCAGATAAAACCATTGCTGTCGTTAACCTGACAGCCAACGCCTGTTTTGTTGCCAACAAGCACTGGCCTGAGGCCATGACGCCAGCGTTATTCGCCCGCTTTTGTCAGGGCTTGTCTGAAAATTGCGCCAAAACCTTACAACAGTTTGCCCTACTGTGCAGCACTGGCAGTGTCAACCCAAAGGCACAAGCCCGGACTTTACAGCAATCCATCGCCCGGTGCCGTCCGGAACCACAGACTCTACTTAGCCTGTTGGCCATTCTGGGTGAGAGCGATTTGCGCGCGCCACTGGCAGACATTCGCTGCCCAGTCAGTCATTTGTTTGGCCAAAATGACGCCCTGGTACCAGTAACTGTTGCTGCGGCGTTCAGGCAGCAATTTCCAACTCACCGGGTGCACGTGGTTGCCGGTGGGCACAGCTTCTTTCTGGATGATCCGACACTGGTGCTTGACGAGATCGCGCAGTTGTTGCCTGTCGGGGTGCGCGTGTGAATATGTCGCTTTCCTCTGCGGATATTGCGCTCAGGCATATCGGCACCAAACAGCGCATCGCGCTTAATTTCAGCCGCGCAGCCCGCAGTTATGATCAGGCTGCGGCTTTGCAGCAACGGGTTGCCGCCCGAGTTATGCAGGCATTACCTGAACGACTATTGACGCACGACACTGCGCGTGGGACTGCACGTATTGTTGACCTTGGAACCGGTACCGGCCAACATGCCCAAACACTGGCCCAACGTTATGAAGATGCTACGGTGATCGGGATGGATCTGGCCATGGGGATGCTTAACTTTGCCAGAGCCAATCATCCACAGGTGCACTGGTGCCAGGGAGATATTGAATCCATGCCGCTGCAAGGCAACAGCATCGATCTGCTTTACTCCAGCCTGGCAATTCAGTGGTGCTGCTTCCACCAAGTGCTGCGGGAGGTTGGCAGGGTACTGAAACCGGGGGGCCACTTCGTCTTTGCTACCCTGGCGCAAGGCAGTCTTGTCGAGCTGGACAACGCCTGGTGCGATGCCGGCGAGCATGGCCGGGTTAATCGTTTTGCCAGTTTTACCGCGCAGCGAGATGTGGCCAGAAGTAGCGCTTTAGTGCACCGACAGTTCTTATTAACTGCTGAAACCCTGTACTATCCTGACACGCCAACCCTGCTACACAGTCTCAGGGCGCTTGGAGTGAATACCATATTAGCGGGCAACAGTGGCCTGTTAACCCGGCAAAAACTCAATGCACTCATTCGTGCCTATGAGCAGTTGCGACAACCGGAAGGCTTACCCCTGACCTACCAAATCATCTATGGCGTGCTGCAAAAATCTCGATGACCGAGTAGCTAGCTGTGAACCTTTTCGCCTGCTATCGGTCGAACAGACAACGGTGGTGTCATGAAGGCGGCTCCTGGGGGTTGATTGGACTACTGACCCTTCTCAAAGAATGATCGGCGTTTGCCAATGGGGGGGTGTTAGGACTCCCTCTGCCTCTTTGGCCTTCGGTATCTGAGCCACTATCGCTGTCAGAACTTGGGACTGGAGTTGGACTGAAATCCCCAAGTCCAGTTGCTCCCGTGCCAGTCCAACCCGGCCCTATCGTAACTCTAAAAACACGATCCCCCCCTGGCCTGACAACCATTGTGGTGCTGCCATCTGACCCAGGAAGCCCGCTCCCTGTAGCACTCTCTGACGAACCTAGGTCAGAACTAGACGTGGAAGTTGGGCTGAAATTGCCAAGTCCGGTTGCTCCGGTGCCAGTCCATCCCGGCCCTATCGTAACTGTAAAAACACGCTCCTCCCCCTCAGGTTTAACAAGCATTGTGGTGGTACCACCTGACCCAGGAATCCCGTTACCTTCCCCACCTGATGAGTGCATTTGATAGCGCCCATGATGGTGGGTGGTTGGTTCTGGAAGTCCACTACCTCCAGCGTCCGAACTGCTACCACCTTCTGCACCAGTCAAAGGAGCACTTGATTGTGCCTGCGTGACTGAAGGAGTGGTAGACGAACTTGATGAACTACTAGACGTAGTAACCCTTGTAGTGGTAGTCGTTGTAATCACTATTATGGGACGCACAAGGATGCCCTACTCTCAATATTAATGCGGGAACTGTACCGAGATTGTAGATGTACTACCAATCGACAAAGTACGTACACCTTGCACAGCAAATTACGCTGGTATAGGGAGTCTGCCATCCATCAGGAAATCGGCGACATAGAAAGTTATCACCTCTGATGAGGTTGTACTTTTGAACCGTATAACTTCACCATCGCATTCACACAGCCACTTTATTTGCTGGGTAGGTGCTGGACTGGTAAACGGCTCAGGAGAGAAAAGCCCGACGCAAGTCCGTTTTTTAACGTCCCTGGCAGAGCAATATTCAAAAGCCTGCACCCCTGCGGCTCTCATATCAGAGCCAAGGGACTGACAGAAAGCATACTCGGTTTTGTTGGTAAGGTCGGCCTGCCAGTCATCAAAAGGCGGTTGGTGGAGGCTGATACCTTTTTCGGTTCGGTATTCGACGCAAAACATGGTGTGCTGGGATTTAAGAACTTTGTTGGTAGGCGCAGATTCCATAGAATCCCAGAAAACAAACCGATAGTACGCTACTTCTGCCAATGTCACATCGACGCTACATCCCCCATAGAAGATGCTTGGCTCACTTCTACTACCAAAGCGCGAACCCCATTTAAGTGGTGGGTATCTGAAAGGTGTTTTCAATAGGTAATGCAAACTGCCCGGAATCTCTGTCGGGTACGGTGGTTTGGTGTCGTCCAACAATTCTTCCAGTAACGCCTGTTCATCAAGGGTATCCACGTAACCCAGTGTGGCTACCTGCTCTTGATCTTCTACTAATCGGTATAACGTACCCCTCAATAGCCTCATCTGTGCTTGGCCATTGCACGTATCCCAAACCTTCAAACCTTACTCCTTATGGCATCCAAAAACTGCAATACAGTCATCAATCCCGCGATGTTCTGTACCTGTTCTGCGGGTATCCCTCCCGTAACTTTATTTGACGTTCTCATGAAGTGGATGATCCAGTCACCATCTCCCCCTACCAAAGCGAAAAGTGCTCTGGCTACACGCACAAGCAGTAGGGCGAGTTCTCCTTTTTTGCTGTCGGGCTTGATAGAGGGTTTTGCTCTGAGTTTACTGATTGCTGTCCGATCAACCCCCAAAACTGCACCAAGTTCCGTATCAGATAGTCCAAGCTGCTTGGCTGCATTAAGCACTGCTTTAGCTATCACGACATTGGGCGAGGGTTTCGTATTCAGTAAAATTGACATAATACCATTTTCCCTCTTACGCACGTGATTTTTTCACTTTAATTTCTTAATTGTGAAACTAGCACAATTTGTTTTGTATTACAAAACCAAATACCAACCACATACAAGTACCAATCCCTACAAAACCCCTTACTGTCGGTAACACATCTTACCGACGGTCAAATCACTAGCCGGAAAACTCAGCCAGTGATCTGGCCACTGTCGGAAATTCACAAAGGATTTTCTTGTCCATCGTTACCAGTTCAACTCCCAAGTTGATTGCCAGCGAAACAAACTCGCAATCGTAAGCGGAACAATTGCTGCGAGCAACGAGGGACAAAACATCCGAAAATTTGGAGGAATACTCTCTTTTGGATATTGTTACCTCTGCGTACTCCAACGCGCGAACAAGTTGGCCATAGTTAAGAAGCCGCCGTCGCAAGTATCCAGCCAAAACATTGCAAAATTCGCTTTTCCAAATTCGAGGAGCCGCCCACTCAGGGTCAAATTTGAGCAGATTTTCCGCAGCAGGCGAGAAGTGTTCCGGTAGGGTCAAGTATACGAGCACGTTGGTATCGACAACGATCACGACCTGCCCTCATCAATCATTTTTTGGATGTCATCAATATCAAATCCACCACTTCCGATTGATGCTCTGAACTGTCTCAATTCCTCAATATGCTTATCAACATCGAATGGTTGAGGCAACAACGCTTTCTCAAGTTGATAAATGTACTCGCTATTTATGCTTCTTCGATTGGCGGCTGCCAGCTCTTTCACCCTGTTGCACAAGGCGTCTGGTATGTCTCTTAATGTCACCGTTCCCATGATATTCACCCTCTTGAAAAGAAGATTTCATTATGGATTCAAAATGAAGTCAAAACAATAAAGTCAAGGTTGAGGCTCAGACCTCAGCACTGGAAGAACCTGGACGATGACGGGGCTGTCTGCCCAAATCCGCATTTCTTTGTGGGGAGTCCAAGCGCCTTTGGTATCTGGTTCTGGCATAGCGCCTCCACTAGGGATTGGTCGTTACACTACCTTCAAAGAACAGGTCGATAATGACGCTTCCGCTGAAGTCACAGCCATCCAGGTTACAACCACCAAACCCTCCTTCCGCCATGGAGGAGTCTTTGAAACTGGCGCATCCCAAATCACTGCCATGAAAATCCACGCCTCGCATTGAGCTACCTTGCATCTGTAACCCGCTAGCACTTGAGCCAGAGAAATCACACTTGCGAAGCATACTGCTCTTGAGATTAGCCCCGGACAGGTTACAACCTCCTCCACTTGAGGCCGAACCGCTATCACTGCCAGCATTCACATTGAACATCTTGCAGCCACGGCCAGACAAAAGGCTGAGGTCAGCGCCCTTGAGGTTGCACCCTGACAGTGTACCGCCTGTGAACCTGGCTCCTGACAGGTTGGCTCCTTTCAGGTTGCAGCCACGCAACTCTGTACCATTTAGGTGTGCACCACTCAGGTTTGCGCCTTCAAGACTACAATGCCAAAGGGTTAAGCCGCACAGATTCAACTGCTCCATGTTGCAGCCTGAAAAATCGACATGCGAGATAATAGTGCCTTTATCAAGGTCGCACCCTCTGAGGTCGGCCTTGCTCAGATTAGCGCCGGTCAAATTGGCTCCCCCCAATTTGGCACCGCCCAAGTTGGCTCCTTGTAGATTGGCTTTGGACAGGTTGGTGTCTTTCAGATTGCATCCCCTGAGATCGAACCCACTAAAGTCCTGACCGGGGAACTGGCCTCCGCGCAAGCCATAGCCTCTGAGGTTCCTGGCTGCCATGCCAGAGGTCGCGCCACTGCTTACAGAAGGTGCACCCGCCATTGCGGGACTGGTAGTTAGCGGTGGCGGTATCGGCGGTGCTGCAGCTCCACCAGGTTGTTCGAGCATTGAGGAGGCTGAAGCGGCACCCGCTACCGGTGGCGGAGATGAGGAACGACTCGGGTTGGAGGCACTGGGGCTGCCTGATTTTCCAGAGGAGATGGGATACATGGAGATTCCGGTTAGTACATGGAAAGTTCTTGGGAGTGCATTTCGGTTGTACTGGGTAATTATCCGGTTAATACCATCTTTGTTTTTCCAGTAAAAGCATTAAAAAGGGTGGGAAAATTTCTCCGGTGTACGGAGTACTCTTATGTTGAGGCTGTATTACGAGTAAGTCTCGCCTAAAACAGGATAATTGATGCACGTTTCCTCTGTATTTCGCACCGCCGGAAGTGCTATTTCTTCCAGTGTCCGAAGCATCTTCACTCGCGGTGGACGGGCAGCCACGGCGCTGACCAGAAATGCCAATGACCATTCAGGGCAAGTAGCCCCGAACGCACCGCCCCCACCCAATGGTGCCAGACAAACTGGCATTGGCGCAGCCGCTGGGCGACCCTCGATTTTTGTGACCCCACAGCCACAGCCACAGCCAAAGAAACCGCAGGCTCCGTTACCACCGATACAAGCCGCTGTGCATGATCTCAACCTCGGCCCAGCCAAGCCAAAACGCCAGGCACCGACACCGCCTGTAACCGGAGCAAGTGCTGCCAACTACGAAGCTCAGAGGGCCAAGCCAAAACGACAAGCACCGACACCACCTGTAACCGGAACAAGTGCTGCCAACTACGAAGCTCAGGGGGCCAAGACAAAACGCCAGGCACCGACACCACCTGTAACCGGAGCAGGTGCTGCCAACTACGAAGCTCAGGGTGCCAAGCCAAAACGACAAGCGCCAACACCACCTATAAGTGGAGCAAGTGCTCCCAGCTACGAAGCTCAGGATGCTAGACCAAAACGACCAGCACCATCGCCGCCCATGAATAGTAAAAAGCTCTATATGCGTTGCGGGGCTCGAATTGGTAACGGGAAGTTTGGCGTTGTCTATCAGGACAGGTTAAGTTCTGCCCATGTGATAAAGCGGCTGACGCTGGACCGTGACCCACTGGTAAGAGAAGCAGAAATCCAACGGGCAAAAGCAGAGTGCTGGGCTTTCAATGCGTACTATGGAGAAGGCAGCGCCAAGGTTGTTCATGGCACTGGCGGCGTCTACGTCCACATGCTCAAGATAGATGGTATCCGCTCAGACCTACTCTCCCAACAGGACTTCAGACGTAACATGGGCGCATATCACGACATGCTGAGTCGGGTGCATGATGCCGGATTTGTTCACGCTGATATACACCGACAGAACGTTTTGTACGACCCAAAACGAGGTAAGTTCAACCCAATTGATATGACTCCAGCAACAACCCAAGAACAAGTAATGGCAATCAACATGCACTTGGACGAAACAGTAAACGTACACAGTGCCACCAAATTCTACCTTGAGGTTGATTACAGTCCGACGACACCCGCTCCGGCCGGAGCTGAGTCGCTGTTGGCACCCCCGATAGCAAGTCGGTTGCACTGGGAAACGAAGCTATAGCCGCTGCGTTCCCATCCCAGAGTTGGCTCGGTGGATCACCACGAAAATTGACGTAAAATCCGCCAATAGCCAACCACCGCTCCACTGTCTGTTCCCCATCAGTCTTTTGTGCGATAAATAAGCCTCTTTCTTGGGAGGCGATGATGGGTAAGACGTATTTTGTAACCGGAACGGACACCGACGCTGGGAAGACAGTTGTCACCTGTGGGCTTCTGGCAGCAGCGCGTGCACTGGGTTTAGCAACACTGGCACTGAAGCCGGTGGCCGCCGGCTGCCAACGGACCAGCGAAGGCTTGCGTAATGACGATGCCCTGAATCTGATGCAGGCCATGACACTCTCGTTGCCCTATGAACAGGTCAACCCACTGGCTCTGGAGCCAGCCATCGCTCCCCATATTGCTGCTAGTGATGTGGGAATGTGCATTACCCTCAACCGGCTGGCTGGTTACTGTCGGGGTGCTTTGCTGACCAAAAACGATCTGGCGTTTATCGAGGGTGCCGGTGGCTGGCGAGTACCACTGAATAACCGGGAGATGCTCAGTGCTTTGGCCAAAGAATTGAATACTCCAGCCATTTTGGTGGTGGGCATGAAACTGGGCTGCCTCAACCATGCACTATTGACCGCTGAAGCCATCTTGCGCGACGGTGTCAAACTGGCGGGTTGGGTAGCCAACCTGACTACTGCAGAATTACCGGCCCGTTTCGAGGAAAATTTCCACACTCTGAAAAATCTGCTTCCGGCCCCTTGTCTCGGCTCTGTCCCCTTTATGACCAACCTAAATCCAACGACAGTAGCTGAACATCTGGATATAAGACCACTGACTTATTCTTGCTAAATCGCAGGTGGCCCGTCAGCCGGCCACCCAAAACAGCAAGTAAACAATTGACATCGCTATAGCCTGACCGTAATTTCAAACTATCGTTTCAGGTACTGCTAATTTCTATCTTTCGGATATCCATAAAAATAAAAAGACCGAGGATGCGTCATGCCAGACTATAAAGCTCCCCTGCGTGATCTGCGTTTCGTTCGCAACGAGTTGTTAGGTTACCAAGCTCACTACGCCAACTTGCCCGCAGGTCAGGACGCCACGCCCGATATGGTAGATGCCATTTTGGAAGAAGGTGCCAAATTCTGTGAACAAGTCCTCGCTCCCCTTAACCGTGTCGGCGACGAACAGGGCTGTACGCTAACTGACAAAGGAGTAACAACGCCTGCCGGATTTAAAGAGGCCTATCAGCAATTTGTGGCAGGTGGCTGGCCATCGCTGGCCAGTGATGCCGCGTATGGTGGTCAGGGTCTACCGGCTTCGCTGGGTTTTGTCCTCAGCGAAATGATGGGCGAAGCCAACTGGTCCTGGGGCATGTATCCCGGCCTGAGCCACGGTGCCATGAACACGCTGGAAGCCCACGGCACCCAAGAGCAGAAAGAGACCTACCTGACCCGGCTGATCTCTGGTGAGTGGACTGGCACCATGTGCCTGACCGAGCCCCACTGCGGCACTGATCTTGGCTTGCTGAAAACCCGGGCACAACCGCAAGAAGACGGCAGTTATCGTATTTCTGGCACGAAGATTTTTATCTCTGCCGGTGAGCACGATATGGCAGAAAATATTGTCCACATTGTGCTGGCTCGCTTGCCGGACGCACCGCAAGGAACCAAGGGCATTTCCCTGTTTATTGTCCCTCGCTATCGCCCCGATGCCTTAAACGAGAGTAACGGCGTCAGCTGCGGTTCGCTGGAACACAAGATGGGCATTCACGGTAACGCCACTTGCGTGATGAACTTTGATGAGGCCACCGGTTATCTGCTCGGTGAGCCGAACAAAGGTCTCAACGGTATGTTTACCTTTATGAATGCCGCACGCATCGGCACCGGCATCCAGGGGTTGGCTCATGCCGAAGTCGCCTATCAGGGTGCGCTGCGCTACGCTCGGGAACGATTGCAAATGCGTTCACTTTCAGGCGCACAAAATCCTGATGGACCAGCCGACCCGATCATCGTACATTCCGACGTGCGTCGTATGTTGCTGACCATCAAGGCATTCAGCGAAGGCAACCGGGCACTGGTCTACTACACCGCCCAGATCGCTGACCTGCTAACAAGCCCTGACGCCAAAGTGCGTGAACAGGCTGACCTGGAACTGAGTTTTCTCACGCCAATCCTCAAGGCATTTCTCACTGAGACCGGTTTTGAAGCCGCCAACCTGGGCTTGCAGTGTTATGGCGGCCACGGTTACATCAGCGAGTGGGGCATGGAGCAAAATGTGCGCGATTGCCGCATCGCCACACTGTACGAGGGCACCACAGGCATCCAGGCCCTGGATCTGCTCGGCCGTAAAGTGCTGTTGACCCAAGGGGCGACCATGCGACCATTCACCAAAGTGGTGCACAAGTTCTGTCAAGCACAGGCAGAAAATGACGCACTTGGCGAATTTATTAAACCGCTGAGCGCACTCAATAACGAGTGGGGCGAGCTGACCATGGCCATCGGCATGAAAGCCATGCAGAACCGTGAAGAAGTGGGTGCGGCGTCGGTGGATTACCTGATGTATTCGGGCTATGCTTGTCTGGCCTACTTCTGGGCGAAAATGGCACACACAGCCCAACAAGCACTGGCCAATGGCACCACTGAAGAAGGATTCTACCAAGCGAAGATACAGACGGCACAGTTCTACTATCAGCGCCTGCTGCCAAGAGCACAAATGCACAAAGCCTGTATTGAGTCCGGCGCCGATAACCTGCTCGCCATGAAAGCGGAAAATTTTGGCGACGTTTAGAGACGTTTGGAGAAGCCGAACAATCTGAAAACTAACAAGGCTACCTGTGATGGTAGCCTTTTTATTATTATCGCTGGGAGCAGCGACAATGGAACGCCCAGCGAATAGATCTGCTATTACTGGCCAATAAATCTACGGTACAGCATATAGAGATGAGCGGAACTCCATGAGAAGTTGTTCGCTCCCTGCACGTCACCGGTTTCAGGATTGTAGTTTTCCTGAATCGGCCTAGCGGCAGTCAGTCCTTTGGCATGGCTAAACAGACGATCGACGTATTCCCGTGCTTCCTTGCCATAGCCGTAGTTGTCCATGCCACGGACTCCAAAATAGAACTGATCCAGCCAAACACGACCACGCCAGTAGATATTGGCACCGTACGCAGGCGCATCCATAGCCGAAGTTCCCAGGGGAACATGGGTGTTGAACTTGCTTGGGTCGAGCATATTTTTAACGACAGCGTCCGCCTTTTCCTGGTCAGCAGCCTGGTTAAAGAGTGGTGACCAGCCCTCTGGACCCATACCTCGTTTCGACAGCGGCTCGCCGGCACAGCCGTTCGGCAGCGCGGTGGGAGCGCCTTGGTCATTTACATTAATGCTGATGTCGTAGTAGAAGCCGGTGGTGGCATCAAACATACATTTATTGATGTATTCTTTGGTTTTTTCCGCATTGGCGGTGAATTTCTCTGCTTCGGCGGTATCACCGAGTACCGTGGCAATTTGGGCCAGGTACTTATTGTCCGAATACCAGTAAGAAGCCTGATCCACCGATTCCTGCATTAATGAATAACCCGAGAGCTCATTGTTGCTGCCGGTGTTTTCACTGAATCGGACTTCCCAGTCTTTTTTCGCCGCGGCCAGCAAATCCATGTTGGCTGGAGAGCTGTCGGCATAGGTGACCACTGAACCATCGTCGCCCATAGTCATCACATACTCATTGGCAAAACCATTGAGCTGATGGGCGTAACGGCCCAATTGATCTTCTGCTTTGGCTTCTTCCTGGGTGGGCTCACGGCTCCAGCCCTGAAGATCGTCAATGGTGTCGATAAAGCCAAACACCGCTGCATCATCACGGCCAGACTCCCAGGACGCTGCCGTCTTGGCCCAACTGTACAGTTCGGTGTAATCACCGCTGAACAGCAGGTCGTTGTATTTCCCAACGCCGGTTTCATAAATCCAGGCACCGTTGGAAGCTGCGGTTTTGTACTCGAATTTCATCTCATTCAGCTTGGCATCGCCCCAGTCAGCGGAGCCAAGGTCGGCTGGATAAATCGTGTGCACAGGGTCTTTCGCTGCGCCATATTCAGGAATGCCGTTTTTATTGGTGTCCCGGGCATTGAGCCACCACTGGTGGTAGGCGACCAGCTTCGGATACATTTCTTCAAGCCATGCGTGGGCATCCGCCTCCCGATGGTATTCATCTTTCAGGGCGGTGTAGACTTCCCAAACTGCCCAGGCTGCCAGTGAAGGCTTGGTATTGCGCTCATTCCAGTTGGAGACGCGGCTGCCAGCATATCCCGACATATCCTGACCGGCTGCTGCCATGGCATCAAAGCGCTCGGCCGACAGGTTGTACCCTACTACATCCAGCAGATAGCCTTTGTCCCACGGACGCAGCACATCGTCCCCCTGAATCTGGAACTGGAAGACCGTACGGATATTGTCCATGGCCACATCCGGATTAAAGTGCGCCATTGCATAAGCCTGTTTCCAGGTATCCCACGGCCAGGTCAGGTTGCCGGAAAAATAAGGTGCCGTAACCGACGGTGTTACTGTATCTGTTTTGATGCTACCGGCCTCACCACGCCAGTTGGCATTGAGCGTCTCCATGGCTTTTACAGCAACCCGCTCCTGCTCGGCAGTGGCAGAGCTGTTACTCAAACCTTTGGCCAGGTACTCTTCCCAGCGTTTGGCCGATGAGTTCATATAGTCCACAGGATGAGCCATAATGTCCGCCAATTTAGCGCTTTCAGCGGTGTTATCAGCCTGGTCCAGAACGTGAGTGTACGCGGTATAAAGCGTGATGGTTTGACCATTGCCCAATGGGGCCCGCTGGCGGAACGCTTTGCCCTCTGCCAATATTTCTGTGGACTGCGGTTTGATGGAGCGCGTCACCTTGAAGCGGGATTCACCGGAGGTAGCCAGCGACCAAGAGTCATCAACCTCACCGAAGGTCACTTCAACGCCCTGTTCTGTGCCAGCGATTTGTCTTGTGTAAGTTGGGTAAGCCTCTTCGACTGTCGTAGGACTACCGCTGTCGTTGGTTTGCACAACACCAGTGTTGGCCCGATAGTGCTCCAGCAGCTCCCCGTCCCACAAGCCTTCAATGTTCAGCCCATCAGGGTTGCTGATGGTGGTCTGGACCAGTGTGGTTCTGTCAGTAACAAAGCGCAGAATCATCTCTGCCTCAAGACCATTAAAGCCCCGATAACGTTGAATTAACGCGCCGGGAATGGAGTACGCTTCAACCAGTTCCAGAATAACTTCAGCACCGTTGGCGTAAAGGCTAAGATTGTCAAACTGATTGGCCATAAATACGGCGTATTCTTCAGTAACCAGCGCTGTGCCACCGAAAGCGAGCCCGTTTTTCTCTGTTGTCAGTGTATGTCCATGCCAGGCGCCGGCATCAAACATGGGAATATAACGCATATTGCTGTTGACGAGATCACGAACCGCGATGGGATTGCCCGTGCGATCAATGATATTTTTGAATTTGGCCGCTTCGAGCTGCTGCTCGCCGATCAGTACCGATGAATTGTTGCTATTTACATTTTCATCATCCTGGTTACAACCAGACAACGCCATTACCGCCATACTGACGGCCACGGCACAGAGATGTTTCTTTACAAGCACAGAAATAATTCCTAACAAACAGTGTTTACGCTTAGCCAAAATACGACAATATCAGTATATAAATTATGTCACAAATCAAATGATGCGTTTTTCTACGATTATTTTGTTAACCAGAATGACAACTTAAAGCCCCATTCAAATCAGGAGGTTTCCCTTACTTGCCAGCGTCATTAGTGGTTACCCGCCAAGGAAAGCTTGCCTGTCGCAAATGTCTTTACGCTGTTTGTCGTTATGCTGTGCCAAGTAGCCATTTTGCCAGCAAGGACAATTTGGTCTATACAAAAGTGCTTGTGTAGCAGGCGCCAGATTACGCCAGCAAGCTTGTGGTGTTGCCAGATGAATTTGAACAAAATAATCCACTCAAGCCTGCTGTTTTTTTTCGCTGTCACCACCCAACCCGTATTTGCAGTCTTTGTTGATACGCCCATAACAAAATCAGCTATCGACGTCTATGAGAGCCCGGAAAAACTTCTGTTTTCGCCAACCTGGCTTCGCCGGGAGAGTAGCCAGGAATGGGATATTACTCTGTTGACCCCCCGCTTCGGGGAAGATCAGGCATGGCTTTGGTATCAAACCAAAGTAACTTTTGGGCTGGCTCTTGGGGTTCTTGGGGCTATCGCACTATTACCGGAACGCATTTCCAAATGGGACAAATCAAATATCCGACCATTTCACAAGTGGTGGCGCAACGTTAGGGCAGGCCCGATACGTGATACTGATGAGTGGTATATCAATTACATTGGCCATCCATATTTTGGCGGTGTTTACTACGTTGCCGCCCGTTCGTCTGGCTATAACCCGTGGAATTCGTTTATTTATTCGTTTTTGATGTCCACTTTTGTTTATGAGTACGGTATCGAAGCCATGTGTGAAGTGCCGTCTATTCAGGACATTATTGTCACGCCTTTAGGGGGGCTGCTGTACGGAGAGCCGGCTTACCGGGGGAAAATGCACATTCTGGCTAACGACGGTAAGGTTCTGGGTTCGCAACTGCTCGGTTCGGCGACACTATGGGTACTGGACCCGGTGGGCAAATTCAGCCAGTGGTTAAGCGGCGATGAACGCAGCGCCACGCGGAACCTGTCACTACACCTCAGTATTGTCCCGCCAGCCGGGAGCGTGCTGAAAAACGTCAACCAGCGTTACCTTGGCATAGAGTTATTTTTTGACTTTTGATGATTCCCCTGGCCTGCACCACGGACGCCCCCGACTTCGCCGGAAAAAAGTGCCATAGGGCAGAGTGAATAATGAAAGATGACAAACCTGATTTTCTGGTCTAAGACAAGCAGGTTATAACGAAATCAGAGGTTCTTCATAATGTGGCCTTCCCATCCTGCGGTTCCTGGGTTTCCGTTCTGCGCCCAATCGGTGCTAAACAGTTCGGCAACCGGTGCGCGACCCTCCGCTTTTCGTCCAGTCATACCCCGGCGCTATTATCTGGCAGACTATTGCTGCCAGCATTGTTGTTCGCTGTCTGATAGTGGCCCGGCTATTGTGCTGAGCACAAGCCATGATCAACCTGCCGGGTTTGCCAGACCCATCAGCCCAGTCGCCGATGCGAGACCAATCTTATGCCAGGTCGACACTTCCCGAGAAACCCATGCCCATGCGTCTGCCCAGACTGAAGCAGTGACCCACGTCAGGTCACCAAATCTCGCTCCCCGGGAAACCGTCATTACCGATCAGACTAACACCAGCGAAATGTCAGACACTGTCGCAATTGACAACGTTGGCGAGTCACTGAACAGCAATGACAGCAATAATAAAGCCAGTGAGCCCAACAGATCACAGCTTACCAATAGAAAGACAACCAAAACAGGCAGACGCCATCGGACAACATTCAGCCTTAAACAATTGAGGGTTATGCGTGAACGATTTGGACAGAATCAGTACATCAGTCGAGAAGAAGCTACTGAGCTGGCTAAAGAGCTGAAAGTAAGAGTTAGTTCATTACTTGACTGGTTTGGCAACCAGAGAACGCGAATTAGATACCCGTCTCGGGTAGGAAGACCCCAGCGAAAAAGGTTTAGCCCTGAACAGATAAGGATTATGAGTGAACGATTCAAGCAGAATCGCTATATCTGTCGAGAAGTTGTGGCAAAGCTGGCTAACGAGCTAAACATAAAGACCCAATCATTACGTGACTGGTTCACAAACGAGAGAAAACGGACTAGACACCTGGCCCCGACAGGCAATCCTAACCGAACAGTATTCAGTCCCGAACAGTTGCAGGTTATGCGTGAGCGATTTGCCCAGGATTGCTACCTCAATCGGGAAGATGCTACCAAACTGGCTGAAGAGCTAAACGTAAGAGCCTCTTCCTTACTTGCCTGGTTTGCAAATGCGAGAAAACGGGCTGGACACTTGGTTCGGGCAGGCCATCCGAAACGAACAGTATTCAGTCCTGAACAGTTGCGGGTTATGCTTGAGCGATTTGAGCAGCATCCCTACATCAATCGAAAAGAGGCTACCAACTTGGCTGAAGAGCTAAACGTAGGAATTTCTTCATTACTTATCTGGTTTGTCAACAAGAGAAGGCGAGGCAGGGTCGCAGCTCGATTGGCCTCCTCTGCTGGTCATCAAAGAGCTGCAGAGTGCTTACCAAAACATGATTAATTGATGGCTGTTCATTTTTTGCTACGCGATACTCAGCTTTCTCTTGTTCTTCGAAAAACCTTATTCCTGGGTTGACAAATTTGCAAAGAATTCAGCCTGTGTGGTCATGCGCCTGTGCCCTGGAATAAACCAAAAACTGGCATATTTTACGGCTCTAGTCGTAGAATTAAAAAGTAGACTGTCGTATTTTCATACCATCAAACCGGCATTTTTTGGGCAGTTACGTATTTTTTGTCCCAAAGGATAATAAACTCGGACGATTTACAGAAGGTTTGCTCAGAGGGAAAGACCCAACGGAAAAATAGTATTAGAATTCTGGTCGGACACATAGATTACTGCGAACGTCAGATGACAAACCAGACAACCCTTATTCGCCAGACTTTTCCTGTTGGCCCTTTACAATGCAACTGCACAATAATTGGCGATCCGCTTACCCGTAAGGCGTTTGTCGTAGACCCTGGTGGTAATGCAGAGCTGATTATGGCCAAGTTGGCAGAGCTGGAGTTGCAGGTGGTGGCCATCATCCATACTCATGCCCATCTGGATCACTTTTTAGCCAGTGGTGAGATCAAAAAGCAGACCGGTGCACCTATTTATCTCCATGAAGACGATAAATTCCTCTGGGATAACCTTGAGATGCAGTGTCGTATGTTCGGCATTCCCTATCACCCGGTGCCTGCTCCTGACTTCTGGCTGAAAGACGACGAGGAGCTACCTTGCTGCCAAGGCGTTGCCATGCACACACCCGGCCATAGTCCCGGATCAATGTGCTTCTGGTTTCCTGAGCAAAAGCTGCTGATTGCCGGTGACACCTTGTTTCGCCGAGCCATCGGCCGCACGGATTTATGGGGGGGCGATTACCAGACGATCGAGCGATCAATCAGACAAAGACTCTACACACTGGATGAAGAAGCTGTCGTCGTTACCGGGCACGGCCCTGAAACAACCATTGGCGAAGAGATTCGGGAAAACAGTATCATTCGTGGGTAAGGCTCTGACAGGCTAACCCACTAACTACCCTAAGTTGTACTGTTCAAGGAAGTCATTATGAAATTAACAACATATCTCGCCGTCGCAACCATTTTCTCTGGAGCTTTGCTGGCCGGTTGCCAGACGACCAATCCTTACACCGGCCAGCAAGAAACCAGCAAGTCAACCACCTATGGTCTTGGTGGCGTTCTCGCCGGAGCCGCCATTGGCGCCTTGGCCAATGGCAAAAACGGTGCGCTGGCAGGCGCAGTTATCGGCGGAGCCGCAGGTGCCGGCTACGGTAACTACCTGGACAGACAAGAGGCGATGCTGAGAACTCAATTACAAAATACCGGCGTACAGGTATACCGTAATGGTGATCAACTCAAGCTGATCATGCCTTCGAACATTACTTTTGCATCTAATAGTTCTGATATCAACAGCGCCTTTTATCCAGTACTTGGTTCTGTAGCCAAGGTTTTTAAGGAGTTTGATCGAAACCTGATTCAGGTCGTTGGTTATACCGACAGTACAGGTGGCCCTGATATCAACCTGCCATTATCCCAGGCTCGTGCTGACAGCGTCGCCAACTACCTGATCTTCCAGGGAATCAGCAGCACCCGAATCACGGCTTTTGGGCGCGGCGCCCAGGACCCGATAGCCAGCAACAGTACTCCCGAAGGTCGGGCAATGAACCGTCGTGTAGAAATAAACCTGCTTCCTATTCCTCAACAACGTTAACGTTGATTAAACAAGAGGCAGGACAACCAATCCTGTCTCTTCACACAGATAAGACAAATGACCAAGTCAAGCCACGGCAGCAAAAAAGATCCTGCAACGGATTGCGACAGCGACCCCGGGTTCGAAGGGTTCCTGACACAGTCGACTAACAGATAGATAATTACTTTGCCTTACCCGCATCTCCAATATTGATTACCCGTGTTACCTTGGGATACCGAATTGATTTTTTCGGTCCCTTACACTTTGGCGCCGGGTCGTAATATTCACCATTTTTATAATAAATCCATTGTCTGCCACTGGTTCCCGACTCGACTTCAACATATAAAACGGCACGCTTACCCATCTTTCTGGATGAGTTGTGTAATGAAACTTGTTTACCCGTTTTAGACTCAAGCGCCTCTTTCATTTGCGCAACGGTGACTAAATCATTGCTTTTGCACAAACCTTTTGATTGCATCCACCGTTTTGCCGCAGAAAACGACTTAAAGCCACAAGCATTGGCGAATGTAGCAATACCACCACCAGTCTTACCATCTTCTTGGTTTACCATTTTGCCCACCATACACGTCAGAAATTCGGGAGCAAGTCAACGATATCCATTACCGTAAAATTTCTACCAAGAGAACTTGGGAGGATGGGAACTCGCCAACCTGCTCATCAACTGGTTTAGAACCCATTTGAATAGTAATAGACGACGGCATTTCAGGATGCAAGACACAATCAGGTATCTCACGACGATATAAGACCAGTAGCGCCGACTATTTTTGCTCACATAGCAAGAAAAGCGACCCAACTAAACGACCAAGGTTTTTTATTTGATACCAACGATGCCCTGCTCTTTTGTATCCTTAAATACTGTGTAGGACAAGATGCCCGCGAACGGCTCCTGTTGGGCTTCTACTCCCACCAGGAAAGGCGGAAGTGTCGAAAATACCAGGAGTATTTTTCGATCGACGATAGCAAGTGAATGGGCTCAGGTGATTTTTCCTGCAAAGCAAAAACCCCTGACCGAATAAACGATCAGGGGTTTTGCTGCCTTGAACAAGTCAAGGTAAAAAATGTGCCTGGCGATGTCCTACTCTCACATGGGGAGACCCCACACTACCATCGGCGATAAGTCATTTGATGGGCAGGAGCCCGAATGCCGTGGAGGGCAGGATGCCCGGGAACGGCCACTACTGAGCGCCCGCGGCGATAAAAAGCGGATGGGATCAGGTGGTTCTAACTTTCTATGGTCGCTGCTCGCTGGCGTCATTTTCTGCACAAAGCAAAAACCCTGACCGAATAAACGATCAGGGTTTTCTAATGAGTGTCTGGCGATGTCCTACTCTCACATGGGGAGACCCCACACTACCATCGGCGATCAGTCATTTGATGGGCAGGAGCCCGAATGCCGTGGAGGGCAGGATGCCCGGGAACGGCCACTACTGAGCGCCCGCGGCGATAAAAAGCGGATGGGATCAGGTGGTTTTAACTTTCTATGGTCGCTGCTCGCTGGCGTCATTTTCTGTACAAAACAAAAACCCTGATCGAATAAACGATCAGGGTTTTCTAATGAATGCCTGGCGATGTCCTACTCTCACATGGGGAGACCCCACACTACCATCGGCGATAAGTCATTTCACTACTGAGTTCGGGATGGGATCAGGTGGTTCTAACTTTCTATGGTCGCCAGGCTTAACTGGTTTTGTGCATGGATGCACTTATGTCGCGATGCCATGGATGGCAAGGAGCGACTCTCTCCATACACTCGGAATCCATTTTTAAGCTGTTTCTTGCACGACACTCTACGTGTATGTCTTATAAATCGCTTTGGCGTTATATGGTCAAGCCGCACGAGTCATTAGTATTGGTTAGCTCAACGCCTCACAGCGCTTACACACCCAACCTATCAACGTCATAGTCTTTAACGGCTCTTTAGGGAGATCATGTCTCCAGGGAAGTCTCATCTTGAAGGGGGCTTCCCGCTTAGATGCTTTCAGCGGTTATCCCGTCCGAACATAGCTACCGGGCAATGCGTCTGGCGACACAACCCGAACACCAGTGGTCCGTCCACTCCGGTCCTCTCGTACTAGGAGCAGCTCTTCTCAAACTTCCAACGTCCACGGCAGATAGGGACCGAACTGTCTCACGACGTTCTAAACCCAGCTCGCGTACCACTTTAAATGGCGAACAGCCATACCCTTGGGACCGGCTTCAGCCCCAGGATGTGATGAGCCGACATCGAGGTGCCAAACACCGCCGTCGATGTGAACTCTTGGGCGGTATCAGCCTGTTATCCCCGGAGTACCTTTTATCCGTTGAGCGATGGCCCTTCCATTCAGAACCACCGGATCACTATGACCTACTTTCGTACCTGCTCGAGATGTCCCTCTCGCAGTCAAGCTGGCTTGTGCCATTACACTAACCGTACGATGTCCGACCGTACTTAGCCAACCTTCGTGCTCCTCCGTTACTCTTTGGGAGGAGACCGCCCCAGTCAAACTACCCACCACACAATGTCCCCGATCCTGTTTCAGGACCTGGGTTAGAACCTCAATATTGCCAGGGTGGTATTTCAAGGATGGCTCCACGGCAACTGGCGTCACCGCTTCAAAGCCTCCCACCTATCCTACACAAGCAACATCAAGATCCACTGTGAAGCTGTAGTAAAGGTTCACGGGGTCTTTCCGTCTAGCCGCGGATACGCTGCATCTTAACAGCGATTTCAATTTCACTGAGTCTCGGGTGGAGACAGCGTGGCCATCGTTACGCCATTCGTGCAGGTCGGAACTTACCCGACAAGGAATTTCGCTACCTTAGGACCGTTATAGTTACGGCCGCCGTTTACCGGGGCTTCGATCAAGAGCTTCTCCGAAGATAACCCCATCAATTAACCTTCCGGCACCGGGCAGGCGTCACACCGTATACGTCCACTTTCGTGTTTGCACAGTGCTGTGTTTTTAATAAACAGTCGCAGCCACCTGGTATCTTCGACCGGCCTCAGCTTGCGGAGCAAGTCCGCTCACCAAAGCCGGCGCACCTTCTCCCGAAGTTACGGTGCCATTTTGCCTAGTTCCTTCACCCGAGTTCTCTCAAGCGCCTTGGTATTCTCTACCTGACCACCTGTGTCGGTTTGGGGTACGGTCCCTTGTGACCTGAAGCTTAGAAGTTTTT
>OZ246962.1:1130000-1420000 GCA_965232255.1 Endozoicomonas sp. | reverse complement strand
GCGACAGCAGCAGACTGGGCTGCCGAAGCGGACAAATTCTGGCTGGCCAATGAACAGGCCTGGGAAGGGCGTGGTTTTCGTATTCCCTTTATCTGGGCAACCGACGCAGTACACGGCCATAACAATGTATTCAAGGCAACAGTTTTCCCCCACAACATCGGCCTCGGCGCTGCCCGCGATCTTGAGTTAATTGAGCGCATCGGTGCTGCCACGGCCAAGGAGATTGTGGCCACCGGTCTGGACTGGACCTTTGCGCCAACCGTTGCCACCCCACGCGATGATCGCTGGGGCCGCGTCTACGAGGGTTATTCTGAAGATCCACAAATTGTTTATGCCTACGCCAAGCGAATGGTAGAAGGCTTGCAAGGTACTACCCCAGAGCAACTGGCCAGCGATACCAAAGTTATCTCCAATGTAAAACACTGGGTAGGTGATGGCGGTACCAAACACGGTGTTGACCGCGGCGAAAACCATTACACAGAGGAATACCTGACCAACATTCACGCAGCCGGTTATCTATCTGGCCTGAATGCTGGCGCCCAAGTCGTGATGACGTCGTTCAACTCCTGGCATAACGATAAAAACGTGCTTGCCGACGACCCGGATTACAACAAAAAGCTCCACGGTAGTCAGTACATGGTAACTGACGTGTTAAAGAACAAAATGGGCTTTGATGGTCTGGTGGTGACGGACTGGAACGGCCACACAGAGATCAATGGCTGCACCGGCGGAAACTGTGCTGCCGTGGTCAATGCCGGTAACGATGTCCTGATGGTCACGGCCAATGTGGACTGGCAGGAGATGTACCGGAATATTATCGAGCAGGTAAAGGCAGGCGTCATTTCTGAGGAGCGCATCAACGATGCCGTCACTCGTATTCTGCGGGTGAAAATGCGCGCCGGTCTGTGGGATAAACCACAACCCACCAAGCGCACGCTGGCCGGCCAGCAAGACATTCTTGGTGCCGCCGAACATCGCGCCCTGGCCCGGGAAGCAGTCAGCAAATCCCTGGTACTGCTGAAAAACGACGATAACATTCTACCCCTGAAAAAGGATCAGCAAATCCTCCTGGCTGGCAGCGCGGTGGATAATATCCAGAAGCAAACTGGCGGCTGGTCCCTGACCTGGCAAGGTGATGGCAACACCATCGAAAAAGACTTTCCGGGCGCTACCACCATGCAAATGGCAGTGGAAGCGGTGGTCGGCAAAGAGAATGTGATCACTGATCCCACTGTCGCTCAGCCTGGTTCCGTGGCCATTGTGGTGATTGGCGAAGATCCCTATGCCGAAATGATGGGAGATATCAAGGATCATCAGACGCTTGAGTTCTCTGCCATCAAAACATCCTATGAGCAGGATCTGGAAACCATCAAGCAACTCAAAGCCGCAGGGTTCAAGGTGGTCACTGTCTTTTATTCCGGCCGCACGCTTTACGTAAACGAAGAAATCAACAACTCTGATGCTTTTGTCGCCGCGTGGCTGCCAGGTACGGAAGCAGGTGGCATTACCGACGTGCTGTTTGCCGGCGGTAAGGACTTTACTGGTCGGTTGTCGTATTCATGGCCAATGATGAAGTGCTCCACGTCCATCAACGCTGTGACCAACACTCTGGCTGATAACTGGCAGTTACCGAGCACTGAGCAGAGTATTTTCGGCGAGCACCAACCGCTGTTTCCTTTCGGTTATGGACTCTCCTACACCAACAGTTCGGCCGAGCAACCACGGGTAGCCGATCTGGATAATATTCCCCTGGATCAACGGGACTATGGCTGTGGTATGTCTGGTCCAAGCACCGGGGTGGCCACAACCACCATGGAAGTGTTTGGTAATCAGGCTGACGGCTTGTTTGTACCACGCATCAGCGGCGCCAATACTGGCTGGGCACCGACATTGGTGACCAGTAACGAAGGCGCGACCATTGATGGCATGACGGTCAAACGCATTAACAAAGACCACCAGCAAGATGCAGTCAATATCCAGTTTGCCGGTACCAGTGCCGTACAGTTCTATCTGCAAACCGCGGATGAAAAGGGTCTCGACGAGAACAGCTATCTCAATGCGGAGGCCACGCTGCAATTTGATATTGATATGAAAACGCCTGCGGACCCTGATATGAATCTTGCCATGCACTGCGAATTCCCGTGCGTAGGCGATATAAAAATCGGACCAGCTATGCCGGCTCCCACAGCCCAGGACGTGTCACAATGGACCACCCTCAAAATTCCACTGGAGTGCTTTGCTCAAGAGGGCATGAACTTTGCCCGGATGAACACGCCATTTTTGCTCTTCTCTGAAAAAGCCATGGAGATGAATCTGGCCAATATCCGCATCGTGCCCAAGAGTATTGATGCCGCTGAAGATGCGTTGACTTGCGAGGAGTTGCAAGCACCGCCACTGCCAGAGCTGGATGAGGCTGTTTCTGATGTGCTTGGTCCTACTTGGAATGCCAAGCCTGAGTTGGAATCCTACGAAACCGACAGCTACGGCCCAATCCCTGAAGGCCACGAGCACGTTATCATCACTGAAGAAGACGTCGATGGCATAAAGACCGTCAGCGCGGCGTACAACGCCACCAGTGAGGATAAATACAAAGGCCTGATTCATTTTAAGGGAATTACCCACAACCTTGCCAAATACGAGCGCAGTGGAACGCTGGAGTTCGACCTGTTTGTGGCGTCTTACGGGGAACCTCTGGCAGGACAACCCGGAAACACCAAGGGCCTCAGCATCAAGATGAACAGTGAAGGCGGCAGCAATAATGTTGACCTGCCCCTATCGCAAGAAGATTATCCGGTAGATGAGTGGCACCATGTCAGCATACCTCTGTCTTCCCTAGTGAACTCCCAGGTGGATATCAGGAAGGTTGATACGCCATTGATTATCTTCCCGGAATGGGGTGCTTCTCAGGCAGGAGTGATGTTCTCAGTACGTAACATTCAACTGAAGAAATAAGTCAGAGAGAACCAGCTGGGCAATACCACCGAATGCCGTTCACCTTGAGTCCGTCGCAGGGTGAACGGAAATTGACGGGTTGTTTTGCGAGGCTTGCCAAAGCGCACAAAAAAAAGCGACAGTCTCACTCACTGAGACGGTCGCTTTTTCCAAATGTTTGCGTGAGGACCAATCAGGGCGCCATGGTCCCTTTCAGCTTTTTCATGGCATTTTTTTCCAACTGACGAATACGCTCGGCAGAAACACCGTATGTGTCGGCCAGTTCGTGCAAGGTTGCCTTATTTTCAGAAAGCCAGCGCTTTTGCAAAATGTCACGGCTGCGCTCATCAAGCTGCGCCAGAGCACCTCTTAACTGGGCGACGGAGCTATCAGACCAGTCAGAATCTTCCAACAGCAGTGAAGGGTCTGAGTTACGGTCTTCCAGATAATAAGCCGGTGCCTGATAGGCAGTATCGCTGTCGTCGTCAGCGTGCCCGTCAAAAGAGGTATCCTGCCCGGCCATACGGCCTTCCATTTCACGAACAACCCTGGCCTCAACACCCAGGTCCTTGGCCACAGCGTCGGCTTCATCGTTGGTCAACCAGGACAGGCGCTTTTTCGCACTGCGCAGATTAAAAAAGAGTTTGCGCTGCGCTTTCGTGGTGGCCACTTTAACGATGCGCCAGTTACGCAAAATAAATTCGTGAATCTCGGCCTTAACCCAGTGTACGGCAAAGGAAACCAACCTTACGCCCACTTCAGGGTTGAAGCGCTTGACTGCTTTCATCAGACCAACATTGCCTTCCTGAATAAGGTCTGCGAGGGGCAAACCATAGCCAGAATAACTTTTGGCAATATGAACAACAAAACGAAGGTGAGACATAACCAACTGACGAGCCGCTTCGAGATCGTTGCTAAAAAAAAGGCGCTCAGCAAGGGTTTTCTCCTGCTCAGCAGACAACACGGCAATACTGGCGACCGACGCCACGTACGCATCAATGTTGCGGCCAGGGACTAACATATCAACCGGCTGAAGACTGCTGCCCATAACTGACTCCGTCAAAATACCCTCTTTAGATGGACTCTACAAAAGTAGTTGAAGTTCAAACAGGTTTTCATGGTAACAAAACCCACATTTACAACTGCCAGCACTTTACCAGACATTTTCTCTTTTGCCCCGGCTCAGTTTGGTTCCAGGGCCTGAAAATGTCGGTAACAGCTACCCAGCGCGCCAACTGCGCCCAGCACTATACCACAAGACAGTAACACACCCGAAACCTCAAAACCGAGGCCGGATAATACCATATCACTGTTGTACAGTTCGGCAATCGCCATCGCCTCGCGGCGTAATACTGCCAAAAGCGAGAAAACAATGACGTGGGCCAACAGGGCCCCTATTATGCCGTACCATATTCCCATATAGACAAAAGGCATGGCGATAAAGCCGCGTGTACCCCCCACCATGCTAACCACCCGAATTTCATCTCGTCGGCTTTCAATGCTCAGACGCACCGTATTGCTGATCACCAGTATCACTGTCAGCCCCAAAATAACGCCTAGCGCAATGGCAAAACGTTCAAACAGCGACAGTATGGCCTGCAGACGCTGCACCCACTGACGATCAAGTTGCACCTGGTCAACGTCGGCGAGACCCTGGTAGGCGGCAACGGCCTGATCCAACTGGGCGACAGTGGCCTCGCTGATCGGTACTAACTCAATCACTCCGGGCAGTGGGTTAAACCCGAGCTGCTTGATAACATCTTGCAGCCCGGCACGCTGCTGAAAGTCTGCCAAGCCCTGTTGCGGTGGTATGTACGATACCTCCTCAATAAGGGGATCCTGACGGTAATCCGCAATAAGCTGATCCACGGCTTCCTGGGCAACGCCGTTATCCAGGTAGACCGAGATGCCCGGCTGTCCATCCCAGGTTGAACCGAGTGTCTGCAAGTTAGTGGCCAGCACAAAAAACAGCACCGGCAGGGCAAAGGCCACTGCGATCAATAGACTGCTTAGCAATGTGGCCACCGGTGCCTTGAGCAGACGGAGCAACGCATCAATGGCCACCTGACGGTGCAACGCTGCCTGCGTGCGCATCGTCAAGGTAGCGAACGCCTGGCGCTCAGCACCTTTTTTGCGCTCGTCTTTCGTTGGGTCAGCATTACTATTACCGGTACTGTTTGCCTTGCGCCGCTCACCGGTGGGCTTCCTGTCGGCAGTGGTATCCTCTGTTGGTTGGCGACTGTGTTGTTGCTGCTTGTTTTTGTGTTTTAACAGGCTCACTGGACCTCCTGATCGGCCACCAGTCGGCCCTGATCCAGACTCAGAACGCGATGTCGCATACGGGCCACCAACGCCAGATCGTGACTGGCGATCAATACCGTCACCCCGACCTGGTTGAAACTTTCAAACAACTTCATGATTTCGCCAGATAATTGTGGGTCAAGATTACCGGTTGGTTCGTCAGCCAAAATCAGGGCCGGGCGATTGACCACTGCACGGGCCAGGCCGACACGCTGCTGCTCACCACCGGAGAGCTCCATGGGGAACAACCGTTCCCGGCTCAAGAGGCCGACCATATCCAGTGCCGCGCGTACGCGTCCAGCGCAATCACTCGGTGAATAACCGGCAATCAACAGTGGCAGCGCTACATTGGCAAAAACCGTACGATCAAACAGCAGTTGGTGATCCTGAAACACGACCCCAATGTTGCGGCGAAAATAGGGAATCTGGCTGCTTTTGAGTGCCCGCAGATTATGCCCACCTACCCAGATTTGCCCGGTACTGGCCCGTTCCAACAACATAACCAGCTTCATCAAGGTACTTTTGCCCGCCCCTGAGGGACCGGTCAGAAAGGCAATCTCACCCCGGTTCAAATGAAAACTGACCTGTTCAAGCCCCATATGTCCACAGGCGTAGCGCTTGCTGACGCCATCAAAGCGAATCATGCACTTTACCCTTCTTCTGTGGAGAACAGCGCTTTGACAAATTCGCCGGCAGAGAAAGGTCGCAGGTCGTCAATTCGCTCGCCCACGCCGAGAAAACGAATGGGCAGCTGCATTTGTTTAGACAGCGCAAAGATCACGCCGCCTTTGGCCGTTCCATCAAGTTTGGTCAAGGCCATGCCGGTCAACTGCACCGCTTCATGGAACAGACGCGCCTGACTAAGGGCATTCTGGCCGGTGCCGGCATCCAGCACCAACAGCACTTCGTGCGGCGCCTGTGGGTCAAGTTTGCCCAACACCCGCTTGACTTTTTTCAGCTCTTCCATCAGATGATCTTTATTGTGCAAACGCCCGGCAGTATCGGCGATCAGCACGTCAATCTGGCGCGCCCTGGCCGCTTCAAAAGCATCGAAAATCACCGAGGCACTGTCGGCTCCCGTGTGTTGGGCAATAACCGGAATCGCATTACGTTCGCCCCACACCTGTAACTGTTCGACGGCAGCGGCACGGAAGGTATCACCGGCAGCCAGCATCACCTTGCGTCCTTCAGACTGGAATTTACGGGCCAGTTTGCCAATGGTGGTGGTTTTACCCACGCCATTGACACCCACCACCAGGATTACGAACGGCGTATCCTGCCGTGGAATGACCAACGGCTGATCGGCCGGTACCAGAATGCCAGCCAGCTCTGCCTGCAGCGCGGCCATCAATGCGTCGGCGTCATCAAGCTCCTTGTATTTTACTTTTTCAGTCAACCTGGTCATGATGTCGCTGGTAGCCTCAACGCCCACGTCGGCCACCAACAGCTGGGTTTCCAGCTCATCAAGCAGGTCTTCATCAATCTCTTTTTTACCGATGAACAGTTCAGCAACACCTTCCACCAGCACATTACGGGTTTTATTTAACCCCTGGCGCATGCGGGCGAAAAAACCCGCTTTGGTTTCAGGTTCTGCTTCTGGTTCCTGTGCAGGTTGCTCTTGGGGAGTGGGTTCTGGAGGAGCTGACGTTTGCGACAGCGGCTCTGGAGAAGGTGGCTCTTGAGAAAGCGGCTCTTGAGAAAGTGGCTCTTGGGAAAGTGGCTCTTGGGAAAGCGGCTCTTGAGAAAGCGGCTCTTGAGAAAGTGGCTCTTGAGAAATCGGCTCTTGAGACAGCGACTCTTGAGACAGCGGCTCTTGAGACAGCGGCTCTTGAGACAGCGGCTCTTGAGAAAGCGCAGTCGTCTCAATCGCAGATGGTGCTTCGCTGGCGGTCACATCCAGAGTTTCGACTATGTTGGCAACTGGCTCTTCAGCATCTGGCAAAACAGACTCGGCCAACTCAACCGCAGAAGCCATTTCACCGGGGGCTGCTATCTGGGTGTCGGGCAAATCAGCAGCAATCGGTTCTTGTTCAATAGCGTCTGGCAATTCGGGCTGCACGGTGCCCTTTTCTGTCGGCTGCTCGTGCGCTGCATCGCTAGTTGTCTGGACGTCATCCGCAGATGTATGCGTTACTTCAGGCGTGTTGTCAGCGTGAATCTGTTCTGAATCCTGCGCCTTTACGGTATCTTCTGCCGCAGTATCAACGCTGGCAATGGGCTCTTCATGATGCTCTGGCTGACCTTCAGATTCAGAAACGTCATCTTGAGAACGTCGACTCCAGGGCCAAAAGCTGCGCTTGGTTTTTTTCCCATCGTTACGCGAACCGAACATAGACTACTTCTAATAATAACCTTGGTGGAAGGGCCCGATGATCATCCGGCCTGAAACCGCCCGGGCACAAAATCGGCGTTCAGCTGGCAATCATAGCGGCTAAAAATAATCGTCAATCCTATCTCAATTCAGGCCAGCACGAAATGTACTTTCTCAGAGGAATGCCGCAATCCCATGACCTGGGCAAACGAAAAGGGTATTCTTGCCTCCCCTGTTTTCCCTGCGCTCAACTGGAGCCTGTTTCATGCCCCGCCAATCGAAAAATTCCCGACAATTACACGGCAATGCCCCACACACCGGCGGTGGTCAGTTGCGAATTATTGCGGGTCAGTGGCGTAGCCGCAAGTTACCCATCGCCAATGTGCCAGGGTTACGCCCCACCGCTGACCGGGTGCGCGAAACCGTGTTTAACTGGCTGAGCACGATCACTCCCGGCGCCCGGGTTCTGGATGTATTCAGCGGTACCGGGGCGCTGGCCATGGAAGCGCTGTCCAGAGGGGCAGCTTGCGCTACTTTGCTCGAAGCCAGTCCGATTGCCGCCAAAACCCTGAAAAACAATCTTGCATTGTTACAGGCTGAACAGGCGCAGGTTATTGCCACCAATAGCCTCGTCTGGCTAAACCAGCCAGCCAGCCAGCCTTTCGACCTGGTCTTTCTTGACCCACCGTTTCGGCGGGACTTGCTGGCTCCCACCTGCCATTTACTCGAAGCCAATGGCTATATAAACGACAAAAGCCATATTTATATCGAGGTAGAAAAAGAACTTGACCCGCTGCCTGTGCCTGACAACTGGCGACTGGAAAAAAGCAAAAGCGCCGGACAGGTCAGCTTCAGCCTATGGTCACGGGTGTAGCCTTGGGCCTGCAAAGGCGCATATGCATATATAGACTTGCCGCAATGATGTCAGTAATCTGTGCACGCCTGATTTTTAGCAAAAAAACAGTGTTTTTGAACACGCTAATATCTCTGATCCAAGAATGAAGTTGACAACTCCAAGGAGCAGTCCCATGAAACAACCCGTACGCATTGCGGTCACAGGCGCAGCCGGCAACATCAGTTACTCGCTGCTGTTCAAGATTGCTGCCGGTGAAATGCTCGGCCCTGATCAGCCAGTGATTCTGCAATTGCTGGAGGTTCCTCAAGCCATGGACAAACTCCGTGGTGTTGCCATGGAGCTTGAAGACTGCGCCTTTCCACTGGTTCACGGCATTAGCCTGCACGACAATCCGTTTGATGGCTTCAAAGGTGTTCATTACGCCATGCTGGTTGGCGCGCGTCCACGCTCAAAAGGGATGGAGCGCGCTGACCTGCTTGAAGCCAACGCGGTTATTTTTGCTGAGCAGGGCAAAGCCCTGAACGACGTTGCCAATCCGGACGTCAAGGCACTGGTCGTGGGCAACCCGGCCAACACCAACTGCCTGATTCTGTCGCGCAATGCGCCTGACTTGTCACCTACCCAGTTCTGCGCCATGACGCGCCTGGATCACAACCGCACGCAAGGCATCCTGGCCAATAAACTGGGCATTAATCCTGGCGATATTGAGGGCGTATGTATCTGGGGCAACCACTCACCAACGATGTATCCAGACCTGCATCACGCGCAGATTCTCGGCGATGAAGCCGCCATCGATATGATTGATGAGCAATGGTACAAAGAAGAGTACATACCACGCATACAAAAACGCGGTGCTGAAGTCATTGAGTGGCGCGGGCTGTCCAGCGCTGCATCTGCTGCTCAGGCCGCTCTTGACCATATGCGTGACTGGGTTTTAGGCAGTGATGGTCGCATTGTTTCCATGGGCGTTATTTCTGATGGCAGCTACGGCGTAGCCAAAGGTATCTACTACTCATTCCCTGCCGTTTGCGATTTTGGCAACTATCAGATTGTCCAGAATCTGTATATTAACGACTATGGTCAGGCAATGATGAAAAAGACTGAGGAGGAACTGCTGGAAGAAAAAGCCGCTGTAGACCACTTGTTGCCGCAAGAGACAGCTGCCACCCACGAGGCATTGCCGACAAACAGCCGCACCGGGGCGACCTACTACCAGGCTGACCGCATCTGTTAACACTCGCCGCCCTATCACATCTGATGGCATAAAGGCGAGGCTTCTGACTTCTCAGGCTGCAACCGACGATAACCCGGATTTACGCAAGCCTTCAGCAGCAGAAACGGAATGCCTTTATGCTCTTGGGTGCTTCTGCCTTTAATTTCAGGATGCGTTGCTGTCGGACATTTCCGGCAGCATTAATATTCCTGTCCTGTGTTGCATCGCAATAGCAATAGTAAACCCAAGACCGGAGCTGACAAGATCTGAATAAAAAGTAAGAAATGCGAGAGAAAACACTAGAGGATGATAATCCGGATTCATTGCCGTTAATTATTCGATATTTGTACGGCATATTTCTGATAATTGGTGCCCAGAAGAAGACTCGAACTTCCACGTCCAATCGGACACTAGCACCTGAAGCTAGCGCGTCTACCAATTCCGCCACCTGGGCTCGACTGAAGATATTGTTGAAGTAAATGACAAGACAGAATCATTTGATTTGGTGCCCAGGAGAAGACTCGAACTTCCACGTCCAATCGGACACTAGCACCTGAAGCTAGCGCGTCTACCAATTCCGCCACCTGGGCCTTGTCATCGCCATGCAACATCTCAGCGATGCGGCGCATATTAGAGATCAGCCCGATGGCTGTCAACCATTGGATAGAAGATTAATTACAGATTGGGACAGTTACGGAGATCTGTCGCCACCAGCAACAGACCAAGAGTCAGTCAGCGGGCATTGGGATTTACGCCCACTGACGTATGTGTCAGAAAAAAAGCAACAAACCACCACTTGTGCGAAAAAATGATACTGGATCAGGAAAATTCGCTCAGTTAACAGCTTGTTTTAATGCCTTGCCGGGTTTAAAGGCCACGGTCTTGCTTGCCTTGATGTGAATGGTTTCACCGGTTTGCGGATTTTTGCCGGTACGGGCTGCGCGGCTGCGCTGTTCAAAGGTACCAAAACCAATCAGGCTGACCGAGTCGGCTGACTTCATGGCGCTGGTGATTGCCGCTAGGATGGCGTTCAGCGCCAGGGCAGCCTTGTCTTTGCTGATATCTGCTTCCTCAGCAATGACGTTGACCAGATCTGGTTTACGCATAGTGCATACACTCCGTTTTGTTTTTTTTCTCTCGTTTTTTCAGCCAGGGGACCGACCGGCCTGATAGCGCGGACGCTCGACCACAGACTGCAAGGCTCACAGCAAAAACAGACTAAAGCACCGCCGCCCCAAGGGCAATAGGCCTTAGCCGCTGTTTTGGAGTTTATTATCCGGTTAGCTGACCTGAACTGAGGCGCAAGCCCCGTACTTCTAGGAGCTGTTGAGGTTTTACATCGGTAACCAGACGATACAGCATGCCATAGCGACGACGCTGGCATAGTTGCGCTTTAACTTGTCATATCTTGTCGCAACCCCTCGGAAATGCTTCAACCTGGCAAATATATTCTCGACCAGATATCGGTATTTGTATAAGCCCCAGTCCATTCAGCAGTCCCCCCTGGAGCCCCTCCTTCTGGGAATAATCGGATTGGATCCTTTTTCTGTGATTTTATCTCTGACTTTCTGACTGTCGTAGCCCTTATCCGCCTCGCTATGACATTCTCAGCTGTCGGTAGTTGTTCAAGCAGCTCGGGAGCTGCGGTGCAATCGTTCACCTCTCCTCCCGAAATCCCAAATCCTATGGGTAAACCCATAGCATCAACAGCCATATGAATTTTACTGGTCAGACCACTCCTACTTTTACCAATACCTTCGGAGTCTGCTGAGGCTGCACCACTACTGTGTTGTCTTGCACCAGAGCTTGGAATACCTTGAGCTACTTCCCCTTGGCAGACCAATCATTGAATTTTTGGAAGACTGTATTACACTTGCCAAATTCAGAAGGCAAGTCTCTCCACGGAATCCCTGTACGAATGCGATACAGCATACCTTCTACAGATAACTTGAAATCAGGCTTGTCATTTGTGCGGACTTGCTTGAGAATTGGCTGAAGCTTCAACCGGTGCTTGTCACTGAGCATGAGGCGAGGCATAACAGGTTCGTATTGCTGCTGTGTGGAAACTGCAATAATACGAATCTGTAAGCCTTCTTCAAGCCTCCAAAAAAACCTCAACAGTCCCTAGTGCGGGATCAAGCCGAGACTAACTTCTTTTGCCATCCGTATACTCGGAATACTCTTGCGTACTTTTGACAGACTTTCTGTAATACTGTCAAAATGAATACAAAACGCGCTTACAAATACAGATTCTACCCAACGACTAAGCAGGAGAAACTTCTTGTCCAGTCGTTCGGCTGTGTTCGTTTTGTGTATAACGACACTTTGAGATTTCGCACTGACGCATACTACAAGGATGGAACTTCAATTTCGCACTCGGATGCTGAGAAACGGATAGTACACCTCAAAGCGCAGTTCCCATTTTTAACCGAAGTTTCTAATGTCATTCTGCAACAAACCCTGCGTCACCAGCAGGAAGCCTTCAAAAACTTCTGGGCTGGCAGGGCAAAGTATCCGAAGTTCAAAAAGCGCAATGCCAGACAGAGTATGCGCCTAACCAAATCCGGTTTTAGATTCAAAGACGGACAACTGTTCATTGCCAAAAGCAAAGAGCCTCTGAACATCCGTTGGAGTCAGCCACTATCATCTGAGCCATCCAGTATCACTATCAGCAAGGACTGTGCTGGCAGATATTTTGTCTCCATGCTTTGCGAATTTAAAGCTAAACCAATGCCGGTCAGTAACAAAACGGTTGGCATTGATTTAGGTTTAACCGATCTATTCATCACGTCCGATGGCAAGAAATCCGGCAATCCCCGTCATACTCTGCGTTACCAATCCGAACTGGCTTACTATCAAAAACAGTTGGCCAAAAAGAAGCTAGGAAGCAGGAACCGAGCCAAAGCCAGACTGAAGGTTGCTCGTATCCATGCCAAGATAGCCGATTGCCGAATGGATGCTACCCACAAGGCGTCCCGCACACTGATTAACGAGAACCAAGTTGTGTGTGTCGAGTCATTGACCGTGAAAGGAATGATCAGAAATCCAAAGCTGGCCAAGCACATTGCCGATGCCAACTGGGGAGAATTTGTCAGACAACTTGAGTACAAGTCCGATTGGTCTGGTCGTACCCTGGTTAAAATAGACCGGTTCTTTCCCAGTTCCAAACGGTGCTCCAACTGTGGGTTTGTTCATGAACGTCTGCCGTTGTCTATCCGTCACTGGCGTTGCCCCGAGTGCAATGTTCTACACGACAGGGACATTAATGCAGCCATCAATATCAAAGCCGCTGGGCTGGCGGTGTTAGCCTGTGGAGCGACCGGAACGGGGATGGCAGGGTCTTAGACTTTGCCATCCAGGGAAGGCGTGTTGAAACAGGAAGCCTGTTAGGTGACTAACGGGAATTCCACTCCTTTAGGGGCCGGAGGATGTCAACTCTATCATTTCAAAGTCCGATTTGCCCGTGCCGCAATCCGGGCAGAGCCAATCCAGTGGTACGTCCTCCCAGGCTGTTCCAGCGGGAATACCGTCCTCCGGCCAGCCAACCGCCTCATCATAAATAAAACCACAGACCATGCACCGCCACTTTTTCATTATCCCCTCCAGAAAATGCCGTCTGCCGGATGCCACAAACAACATGGGTGGAAAAGCAACTCACGGCCAACACCAGCCAAAAGAGCCGCATCGCTAAAGGATTTCCCAAACAGGCAAGCACACAAAGATTAACACCCAAACTCGCCAGGCAAACAATTTATTTCACCCGATGACAGATTGTTGTACCGGTTTATTGATCCCCGGCAAGATAAATCAACAGCTGTCTCCCTATACTCAGCAGCATCTGTCATTCACAGAGTCAAGCCGCATAAGGATTAACAATAATAACGACGAGGCGAGGCACTCCTATGAGAAGCACCCAGGCTCAGTTAGCGCCGATCCGTAATATTGCCCTGCTCGGGCACTGTGGCAGTGGCAAGTCCACTTTGATTGAAGCCCTTCTCAATGAGGCTGGTGCCATTAGCGGGTATGACGAGCACAGAATCATCAATAACACGGCGCAGGAACAACAAGCCGAACACTCTCTGGAAACCTGGCTGTTCCACACCAGTGCGCAGCACACCCAAATCAACCTGCTCGACACTCCGGGAACAGCAGAACTGTTCGGGCGCGCTGTCGCAGTGATGCCAGCGACTGAGTCAGTAGCTCTGGTGATCAACGCGCGCCAGGGAATTGAACTGGTCACCCGCAAAGCCTTTGAACTGCTGCAAGCATCACACAAGTGCGGTTTGATCGTGATCAATCAGTGTGATGCCAGCGATGCCAAAGTAAACGACACACTATCAGCAATACAGGAGCGGTTTGGCGCCCAATGTCTGCCCATCAATCTGCCGTCAGCGGATTACACAACGATGGTTGATTGTTATTTTGAGCCAGATTACGGCGCTGATGTTGCTATCAGCTCGGTCACTGCTGCTCATGAGCGTCTGGTGGAGCAGGTTATCGAAGCAGACGATGAGCTGATGGAGCGCTATCTGGAGCAAGGTCAGTCGATCACTCCGACACAATTGCACAACCCGTTTGAGCAGTGCCTGCGCGAAGGTCATTTATTGCCAGTGTGTTTCGTGTCGGCCAAAACCGGTGCCGGAGTTGCCCAGTTATTACGAGTCATCAACGAATTGATGCCAACCCCCGCCGAAGGTAATCCGCCCCTGTTTTTTAAACGAGAACTGGTGGACAAGATGTTGCCAGACGACGGCTTGGTCGACACTGGGCCAGATACCCAAGTCAGCGTATTGCCAGATCCCGATGCCCATGTTATTGCCCATGTTTTCAAAGTCATTACTGATCCGTTTGTTGGTCGCATTGGTGTGTTCCGAATCCACCAGGGTACGGTCAGAACTGGCAGCCAGCTCTTTATTGGTGACGGACGCCGGCCCTTTCGGGTCAACCATCTGCTGAAATTGCAAGGCAATCAGTCGGTAGAAGTAAACGCTGCGGGTCCCGGTGATATCTGCGCAGTTGCTCGAGTGGATAACATTCACTTTGATGCGGTATTGCATGATTCCCACGATGAGGACCACTTCTATCTCCAGCCTCTCACCTTTCCGCCCCCCATGAGTGCCTTGGCGGTTGCAGCTACCAGCCACGGCGATGAGCAGAAGTTGTCCGACGTACTACAACGCATGGCAGTGGAAGATCCCAGCTTTGGAATCAAGAATACGGTGGCCGGACAACACACCGCCAGGAATGAACTGGTCATCAGTGGCTTGGGTCGGGTACATCTGCAGACAGTTCTGGACAAGATGCAGGTGATCTATCATTTGAACGTCACTACTCGTCTACCCCACATCCCTTACAGGGAAACCATTCTCAAATCTGCCAGCGGTCATCACCGGCACAAGAAACAAAGCGGAGGCGCTGGGCAGTTTGGTGAGGTTTACTTACGCATCGAACCACTACCCAGAGGCGCCGGTTTTGAGTTTGCCAGCGAGGTGGTTGGCGGCGTTATTCCAGGTCAGTACCTGCCAGCGGTGGAAAAAGGTGTACGCGAGGTAATGGATAGCGGCGCGATTGCCGGTTATCCCATGCAGGATATTCGCGTGGTGGTCTACGATGGCAAACACCACAGTGTGGACTCAAAAGAGATTGCTTTTGTCACCGCCGGTAAAAAAGCGTTTCTGGATGCCATTAGTCGCGCCGAGCCAATCCTGCTGGAGCCATACATGGCCCTGCAAGTAACGGCACCGGTTTGGAGCGTGGGCGATATTACCGGGCATCTGTCGGCTGAGCGCGGGTTGATTACCGGCTCGGAATCAAAGGCAGACGGTGAAGTCTGTATTGAGGCCGACGTGCCGCTGGCCACAGTGCTTGAATACAGTGTCGTATTGCGCTCCATGACCTCCGGCGAAGGCGAGTTTGCCATGGCGTTCAGTCGTTACGAACAAGTTCCAGCAACCATTCAGCAAACGCTGACGACTCGGCACTGATGTCTGGCGACGCTCGTTTATGAGCGTCGCCTGTCTTTTGTTTATTTGTCACAGAGCATCAATTACCGGCATACTGGCAACGTTTCTCAGCCGTTGATCAAAGACTCCAGTCATGACATTTGCCATTAAACCGCCCAACCACAAAAGAATCTTGTCAGTCGTGCTCATTGGTGCCTGTTTATGGTCTCAGCCTGGCATCAGCAATGAACAGCAGACCACCAAGGCAGAGATTCAGGCACTTGAAGGCGATATTGAGCAGCTGCGCAAACTGCTTGATTCAATCAACGCCCAACAAACTTCCACACGCAGCAGTATTCAGAAAAATGAACAGAGCATCCAGCGACTCAATAATGAGATCAGGGCTCTGGAAATCCGCTTGCGGGAGGGGCAAGGCGAGGTAAAAAAGCTAGCCAGCCGTCAGCAGCAACTGGCGGCTAAGAGCGAAGCACAAAAAGCTCAGGCAGCCCGCAGCCTGCGTTCGCTGTACCAAGGGCTGGGCGAGAACCGCCTCAAACTGCTGCTCAATCAGGAGAATCCTGAGTCTGTCTCCCGTCAACTGATCTACCTGGACTATTTTCAACAGGCGCAGTTACAGGCCATCCGCGACTACGAGCAAAACGTGACTGAACTGAAGGCATTGGCAAGTCAACAGCAGCAACTGATTGTCCGTCTTGACCGGGAAAAGGATACAATTGCCCAAAAAAAACAGACGCTGGTCAAGCAACAAACCAGGCAAAAACAGCTACTGACAGAGCTGGGCCAGCGCTATCGTAAAGGTGGGCGGGAGTTAAACCAGCTTGAGCAGGAGCGGGAACGACTGGACAAGGTGCTGGCCACGATCATCAGCCGCCAGCAAGCCAGCGCCGGACCTTTTCGCAGCCGTCAGGGAAAACTCGTATGGCCTGTATCGGGCAAGGTGCTGTTTAATTTCAATGACCAGAACCGTGAAACTCGCTTGCGCTGGCAGGGTATATTTATTGCTGCCGACGCGGGAACAACAGTTAATGCCGTCCATGACGGCAGAGTTATTTTTGCCGACTGGTTAAGTGGTTATGGTTTGCTGGCCATTGTTGATCATGGCGATCAGTTCCTGACGTTGTACGCTCACAATAGCGCTATCCTCAAACAAGAAGGTGATACTGTCCTGGCGGGTGAACCGCTGGCCATCAGTGGCGATAGTGGCACACAACAGACAGAGGGCGTTTATTTTGAGGTACGCCACAAGGGCAAGCCGCAAAATCCCGCTGTATGGCTCGCCCGGTGAGTGGTGTAGTTTCAATCAGTGATACCGATAAGTAATTTCTATACTTCACTGATTTTCCACAATGTCCGGGAGCATTCATGAATTTGGCGTTTAACCTCAACCGACTTTCCCGGATAACCCGCACATTGTTTATTCCTCGCCACCTTTCTTCCTGCCTGCGTCGTTCATTGTGTTCCGCTTTACTGGCCGTTGCCATACCAGCTTGGGCAGAAGCCCCTGCTCCGGCACAAAGCCAACTTCCTCTTGATGAGTTGCGCGCCTTTACCGAAGTGATGGAGCGTATCAAAACTGCCTATGTGGAAGAGGTAGACGACAAAACACTACTAGAAAATGCCATTCACGGTATGCTCAGTGGGCTTGACCCTCACTCTGCCTACCTGACACCCGATGACTTTCGGGAGTTGGAAGAGAGCACCTCAGGGGAGTTTGGCGGTTTAGGAATTGAGGTGGGGTTGGAAGATGGTTTTATCAAAGTCATCAGCCCGATTGATGATACGCCTGCCGCCAAAGCGGGTATCCAACCCGGTGACCTGATCATTAAACTGGATGGCAGTTCAGTTAAGGGCATGAGCCTGGGCGAGTCGGTGGACAAAATGCGTGGCAAGGTGGGTACGCCAGTACGAGTCACCATTGTACGCGAAGGAGAAGAAAAGCCACTGGAAATGACCCTGAAACGGGCGGTCATTCGTATTCAGAGCGTCAAAACCAAAAGCCTGGCACCCGGTTATGGTTATATTCGCATCAGCCAGTTCCAGACCGATACCGGCAAGGAACTGGTAGCAGCACTGAATAAACTGAACGCCAAAGAGGGCCAGTTACACGGCTTGGTGCTGGACCTGCGCAACAATCCGGGCGGTGTATTACAGGCGGCCGTCGCCGTGACTGATGCATTTATTCGTGATGGCTTGATTGTGTACACCGAGGGCCGCATACCTAACTCCGAACTGCGCTTTAATGCCACGAAAAACGATCCCTCCAGAGGTGTGCCGCTGGTAGTACTGATTAACGGTGGTTCGGCCTCAGCCTCAGAAATTGTGGCCGGCGCCTTGCAAGACCACAACCGTGCTGTGGTGCTTGGCACCAACTCGTTCGGCAAAGGCTCCGTGCAGACAGTACTGCCGCTAAACGTGGATCCTGCCAAGGGAATAAAACTGACCACTGCCTTGTATTACACGCCCGACGGGCGCTCCATCCAAGCCGAAGGCATTCAGCCAGACATCCTGGTCAAACGCGCTAAAGTGACGCCCATTGATACACCGCAGCAGTATAAGGAGGCAGACTTGCAAAGGCATCTGGATAATGGCAACAAGGCATCCAAAGGCAGTAAAACCAGCAACCGGTCGGATAAGAGCGAAAAAGAGATAACCGACTTGCTGGCGCAGGATTATCAGCTAAGCCAGGCGCTGAACGTGTTGAAGGGTATGCATATCAACGCTATTACCACCAACAAGCCAAAAGCAGAAAAAACGGCAGCCCTGAAAGCCTCAAAAGCCACCCGGTGAACGTGACACTGACTGGAGAGCTATCCGGTTAGTGCCCAGCTTGTTACGCGAGGGTCATGGCCCTCGCAACAAATAATCGCCGACAATGGCTGTTCTTTTATCCCATCCCTATCTACTTTTTAACTGACCCTATTCGATTCAGATCAGCTGTGCTGGTCGCTGACAGACAAAACCCGACCAGACTATTTTTTGTACAACCACGTATTTACCACCAAAACGTCTGAGTATATACCGATATAATACCCAATCCCTCTCACTGATAAACTGAGCGCCAAATATTGATTGGTACTGGATTAACCCATGCAAGTTGAAAATATGCCCAACTACGGGGCAGTTCCTCCAGCAGAAATGGCGAAGCTGGCCGAGCAGGCAGTTATTGGCAAAGCCAAAAAGCACCCCGAAATCACTGTTATTCTCGCCATCATGGCGGGCGTATTTATTGCTATTGCCGGAATGTTCTACACCGTCGTTGCCGCCGGTGCCCAGGGCGCTCCTTATGGTCTGTCCAAACTGGTTGGCGGGATTGCCTTCAGCACCGGCCTGATGCTGGTGGTGCTGTGCGGGGCCGAGCTGTTCACCAGTAGCACTTTACTGCTGATGGGCAAGGCTTCCGGCAAATTAAAAATGCGTAACATTGTTAGAAACTGGAGTCTGGTCTACGTCGGTAACTTTATCGGCGCGATTCTCTTTGCCGTCCTCGTGGTTGCCGGTGGTGTCTGGCAAGGTGGCAATGGCCAGGTTGGCCTGTCAGCCTTGTACATTGCCAAGGCCAAGCTGGGTTATCCGTTCTTGCAGGCGCTGGTTCTGGGTCTTCTGTGTAACCTGTTGGTCTGTCTCACCTACTGGATGACCCTCAGCGCCCGCACGGCAGCGGGTAAAATGATGGCCTGCATCCTGCCAGTGGCGGCGTTTGTTGCTGCCGGCTTTGAGCACTCCGTGGCCAATATGTATTTGCTACCGGTTGCTTATATGATCAAGTCCGTAGCCGGCCCTGAGTTCTGGCAAGCGATTGGTTATACAGCAGCCGACTTTGACAAGATCAACCTGTCTTATATGTTGATGAACCTGGTACCAGTGACCATTGGTAACATCATCGGCGGTGGCGTTATGGTTGGTTTGAGCAAGTGGTTTGTTCATTTGCGCGTTAAAGGTTAACACCTTCGGGCTTCCTGCGACTCGCGTGGAGCCCCATCCTCCGCCTTATTTGTCTCCCGATCGCTCGCTCCAGACCCAGACCCAGACCCAGACCCAGACTTCACATCATCACCGGCCACGTCGCCAAATCCAGCTTCAGACAGAACTCGCGCAGTACTTTCAACACAATCACATGCAGCCATAGCGACCGATGACGATCTCTCGCTATTGACACTGTTACTATCAGCCCCTGCACTGAGCAAATCCTCAACAATCTGATTAAAGCCTTTGCGAGTGGCCACCATTAAAGGTGTTTCACCACTTTTGTCAACGATGTTCGGATTCGCAGTGCCCTTAAGTAAGGCACAGACAACTGCCCTATGACCAGCGCACACAGCTATGTGTAAAGGCACTTTGCCGTCTCCCCGGGCACAGTCTGGATTTGCCCCAGAGTCAAGCAACACTTGCACAATATCCAGCGAACCATTGTTGACCGCATAAAACAGTGGCGTAAAACCATCCCTGGCACTGCAATTGGGATCAGTCTGGGGAATTAGCAGTAGCACTTTTACCACGTTGCGATGCCCTGCGAAGGTGGCCAGGTGTAAAGGAGTCAGGCCCAGATTACACGCAACATTGGGATTGCCTCCTGCTTTCAATAACGCCAGAAGCACCCGAACATTGCCAAACCGGGCTGCTGCGTGGAGCAGGTTGGTGCCATCTCTACAGGTGGCGTTCACATCAGCTTTAGCTTCCAACAATGCGATGATAATGCCCTCAACGCCTCTTTTCATTGCCAGATAGAGCGGCGTGAAGCCCTCTTTGCAATAGACACCGGGATCAGCATTAAACTCAAGCAACGCCCGAACAACACCCTCATGACCCTTGAGAGCGGCAATAGACAGCGGAAACCATCCGTTGGAACAACAAGCATTGGGATTAGCACCAGCGGCCAGCAGGATTTTAGTCACGTTTTCATGTCCCAGGGAGGCCGCAGCAAAAAGCGGCGTACAGCCATTTTCGCAATAACCGCCGGGATTGGCTCCGGCTTGCAACAATACCTCGATGATGTCAGCCTGATTATAAAAAGTGGATGCGTAGAGCAGGCTTACCGCCTTTTTAGTATTCGCTGGGCGAAACATCTGCGTAGCTAATCCCTTATCAGTTTTCAACAATGTCTTGATCAGCAGATACTTGCCTGCCCGACAAGCTTGCAGAGGCATGGCTTCGCAATAGGGAGAGTCTTCATGCAGCTTGGGGCCGTCCTCACGAAGCAGAGGAAACGGACACTGCTGACACACCAGACAGACCCGTCTATCCACTCGAGTCTGATCGAACCGGTCAGCCAGACAATCAAAATGAAAACGGTGCTTACAGGCCGTGATAACAACCTCAAACGTGTTGAATGTGGCTCCCTCACGATCGCACAGGCAGTGAATTGGTGAGTGGTCAGAACGAATACCAGGCACCGTACTGACCAGCTGGGTCGTGTTCACAGCATCAGGACTCCTGCATGGCATTGCTGCGATTAGACAGGAAGTATCAGAAAAGTTCATCCGCCACGAAAAGGAACAATGTATAGCCGTGACTGCCACCAGCGGACAATGACAAAGAGGTGGTCATTGGAGGTTCGAAGAGATAAGCGTCCAGCCAGATTGCCTTGATTGGCGACTTGAGAACCTTGAGCAGCAGGCAGTAACCAAGTCAATTGTGTATCCTTGCCCATACAAGCAAAAACATACCGGGGGAGTGATGAAATCCATCGCAATATTTTGCGGCGCCAGCAATGGACGCCAGGAGGTGCATCGCCAAGCTGCCGAACAACTGGTGGACATATTGCTGGCGCAAGGCATCACCATTATCTACGGCGGTGGCAAGATCGGCCTGATGGGCGCTGTTGCTGATCGGGCGCTGGCCGGGGGCGGCCGAATTATCGGGGTGATTCCCCACGCATTGGTCGATCAGGAACAGGCGCACGACGGGCTCAGTGAGTTGCTGCGCGTGGACGATATGCACAGTCGTAAACAGAAAATGGAGGAACTGGCCGACGGCTTTATTACGCTTTCCGGCGGCGCTGGCAGTATGGATGAGCTATTCCAGGAAATTGCTCATCGTCAGGTAGGTCACCACGGTAAACCCTGTGCCATTCTCAATACAGCCGGTTACTACGATCACCTGTTGGCGTGGCTACAAACAGCGGTAAGTGAAGGGTTTATCAGCCGCTATTGCTATGATCAGCTGGTAGTGGACCATTCCCCCACAGCATTGGTGCAACGACTGCTGGCAGCTCGAGGCTGAAGCGCGTCCCACCAGGTATATCAAGTAGCTGTCGTTAAACTGACCACTGAGCCAAGGTATGACATGACAGAACACAAGTTATGACATGGCAGGACCTAAGACAGAACATAAAGAGTGGCAATTGCCGACATCCGTTTGAACTGATCCCAATGCATTCGTTACACTTTGGGTTTTCAGGCTCAGCAGCCTTCAGTTTTTAACCACCGCGTTATAGCGAGCAGTCAGCAAGGACTCATGGTAACCAACGACTACAACGCCGAGGCGATTGAAGTACTCAGTGGACTCGACCCGGTGCGCAAACGCCCTGGCATGTACACCGACACGACCCGTCCCAATCACCTCGCCCAGGAAATCATTGATAACAGCGTAGATGAGGCACTGGCAGGCTTTGCCAGCCATATCAAAGTCACGCTGCACAAAGACCAATCGCTGGAAGTAGAGGACGATGGTCGTGGTATGCCCATCGACATTCACCCGGAACATGGCATCTCTGGCATTGAGCTGATCCTCACCCGTCTGCACGCCGGCGGCAAATTCTCCAACAAGAACTACCAGTTTTCTGGTGGTTTGCACGGGGTGGGCGTCTCGGTGGTGAATGCCCTTTCCAGTCGGCTGGAAGTCACCGTCCGACGTGGCGGTTTAGTGTCGTCTATCAGTTTTAAAGATGGCTACAAGGACGAAGACCTGCACGAAACGGGTACCTGTGGACGCCGCAATACCGGCACTAAAGTTCACTTCTGGCCCGATGCCAGTTATTTCGACTCACCGCGATTTTCCATTCCTCGGCTAATGCACATCCTGCGCGCCAAGGCTGTGCTCTGTCCCGGCCTGCGGATTGAGTTTATTGACAAAATTTCTGATGACATTACCGAGTGGTACTACGAAGACGGCCTTAACGATTATCTGAAAAGCGCCACCAGGGGCTTTGTCACCCTGCCTGCCGAACCCTTCACCGGCACCCTCAAAGGCAGTAGCGAAGCTGTGGACTGGGCTGTCCAGTGGTTGCCCGAAGGTGGTGAATTACTTACCGAAAGTTACGTTAACCTGATTCCAACACCGCTGGGTGGCACCCACGTCAACGGGTTGCGCACCGGCCTGCTCGAAGCAATCCGCGAGTTTTGTGAATTTCGTAACCTGCTGCCAAGGGGTGTCAAACTTGGTCCCGATGACCTTTGGGAGAACTGCGCCTACGTGCTTTCGGCTAAATTGGCTGATCCGCAGTTTTCTGGCCAGACCAAAGAAAAGCTCTCCTCCAGAGAGTGCGCAGCGTTCGTTTCTGGCGTCGCCAAAGATGCTTTTAGTCTCTGGTTAAACCAGCACACCGCCGAAGGTGAACTACTGGCCGAGTTGTGCATCAGCAACGCTCAGAAACGCATGCGCAAGGCGAAAAAAGTAGCACGCAAAAAAGTAACCCAAGGCCCTGCCCTACCCGGAAAACTGGCTGATTGTGCCAGCCAGGACTTGAGCATGACCGAGTTGTTCCTGGTGGAAGGTGATTCGGCCGGTGGCTCTGCCAAGCAAGCCAGGGATCGGGAGTACCAGGCGATCATGCCGCTGCGCGGTAAAATCCTTAACAGCTGGGAAGTAGATTCCTCCGAAGTGCTGGCCTCCCAGGAAATACACGACATTTCAGTAGCATTGGGTGTCGATCCAGCGTCTGATAATCTCGATGGCCTGCGCTACGGCAAAATCTGTATTCTGGCCGATGCCGACTCGGACGGCCTGCACATCGCCACCCTGCTCTGCGCGCTGTTTGTGCGCCACTTCCGCCCACTGGTAGAACAAGGCCATGTTTATGTGGCCATGCCGCCACTGTACCGCATTGATGTGGCTAAAGACGTCTACTACGCCCTGGATGAAAGGGAGAAAGAAGGCATTCTTGAGCGGATTCAGGCGGAGAAAAAGAAGGGTAAGATCAACGTTCAGCGCTTTAAGGGTTTGGGCGAAATGAACCCGTTGCAGTTGCGCGAAACGACAATGTCTGTTGACACTCGTCGCCTGGTTCAATTGACTCTGGATGATGAAGAAGACACCACGGCCCGTATGGATATGCTACTGGCGAAAAAGCGCAGCGGTGATCGTAAGTCGTGGCTGGAATCGAAGGGAAATTTGGTTGAGATAGCGTGAGCATATCTCCTGCAATGTCTGACCAAATCATTTACGGACGACACAAAAAGCACAAAAAGGGTCAACCTCTCTGGACTGACCCTTTTTCTGCATTAACCATTTACCTGCTGACAGCTAACGAGGAACTCTTATCCCAGCTGGCACACCGTTAGGACTCAATAGAATCTGCCAGAGTTGAATATCTCTGGCCCGAAATGATCCGGCACAGCACAACAGATAATAACGGAACATCCGATAAAATGTTTCACTGTAGTTTTCTTTCAGCGTGGGCCAATTGGCATTGAAGCGTTTTTCCCACGCCATCAGGGTCCGGTCATAGTCTGCCCCGAAGTTATGCCAATCCTCCGCTACAAACAAGCCTTCGAAACTTTGGGTAATTTGCGGCATTGACGGCAGGCAGGCGTTAGGAAAAATATATTTCTCCATCCATGGATTAATGGCCAGGTTACTTTGCAGAGAACCAATAGTGTGCAGTAAAAAAAGCCCATTGTCTGCTATTGCCCTTCTGACCACCTGGAAGAATGTATCGTAGTTACGTGGGCCAACATGCTCAAACATACCAACAGAGACCACACGGTCAAATCGTTGCTTCAAATCCCGGTAGTCCTGAAGCCGGATATCAACATCCAGCCCTTTACACCGTTCACTGGCCAGCTGATGCTGCTCTTTGGAGATAGTGATGCCTACCACCGAAACATCGTATCGCCGGGCGGCAAATTCTGCCAACCCACCCCAGCCACAACCGATATCCAGTAGTGTCATGCCAGGTTCCAGGGCCAGCTTGCGACAAATCAGATCCAGTTTGGCTTCCTGAGCTTCTTCCAGAGTTTTGGCCTCTTTCCAGTAACCGCAGGAATATTGCATTCGTGAGTCCAGCATTACGGAAAAGAGATCATTCCCCAGATCATAGTGTTTCTCTCCAACAATCCATGATCGTCGGGCAGACTGCAAGTTAGCAATGCGTGCCCAGATCAGACTGAAGAACATAGAAAATTGCTGTGGTATCTGTTCCTCGAGCTTGGCTTCTATCAGGCGAGTAAACAGCTGATCGAGTCGTTCACACTCCCACCAGCCCTCCATATAGCTCTCCCCCAGTCCAATAGTACCGTCCTGAATTACCCGTCGATAAAAATTGGAATTAAGTATCTGAACATCCCAGGGTTGGGAGCCATTGAATTCAACCCCGGCAGTTGCTGCCAGTTTCTGGATTGCATAAGTACAGCGATCATTTGCTTTAGGATTAGCAGAGATGACGTTCATAACTGTATCTCAATTATTCAAAAAAGATCTGGATTGGAAAAGCATAAAAAAGCTAAAAAACACTCAGGAGACCGAGAAATGAGTAGCCAAAAATAAGTGCTTTTTTTGCGAACATCCTTAAAACTGGCTAATTGACCAGAACACACAGCTTCACTTAATAAAAATCGATTATTCTTGCAGCATATGAGGTATCACTAAATTCGAAGGGCCTGACTCCGTGGTGTCGTACTGATACTCAGGAGACAAAAACCGTAGAAAAGACCAAGCCATTCGTCATTTTCCATGATACCTGACTGAGCCTGTCAATTGTTTGCAATTCGCAGCTTACGGTTCGATAGCTCGATAGATAAGCTGCGAAGATTTCCAGGACGAACAGTTTCTTTTGTATATACCAACCCATCAATTCACATATTCAGTTGAAAAAACAACCATGCTGACAAACTCTGAGTCAATCTCTCTGATTTGACCCGCGCCTCTCATGCCAAATTACTCATTGACCAGCTACAACTAACGGGGAACTCTTATCCCGTCAGGTACGCCGTTAGGGCTTAATAGAATCTGCCACAGCTGAATGCCTCTGGCTCGAAAGCCGCCAGCACAAGACAACAGATAATAGCGAAACATGCGATAAAACGTTTCACTGTAGTTTTCTTCCAGTGCTGGCCAACTGGCTCTAAAGCGTCTTTCCCATGCCATCAGCGTTCGGTCATAATCCGTCCCGAAGTTGTGCCAGTCTTCCGCTACGAACAGACCTTCGATGCTCTGGGCAATCTGTAGCATTGATGGGAGGCAGCCATTAGGAAAAATATATTTTTCTATCCAGGCATTGGTGTGCAAGTTAGTTTGCAACGAACCAATAGTGTGCAGCAGGAAAAGTCCATCTTCTGCGATTACTTTTTTGACAATCCGGAAGAATGTGTCGTAGTTACGCGGGCCAACATGCTCAAACATGCCAACGGAGACAACACGATCAAATTGCTGCCGCAAATCCCGGTAGTCCTGAAGCCGAATATCAACATCAAGCCCTTTGCACCGCTCACTGGCCAGCTGCTGTTGTTCTTTGGAGATCGTAATACCTACCACGGAAACACCATATCGACGGGCAGCAAACTCCGCCATGCCACCCCAACCACAACCGATATCCAGTAGTGTCATGCCAGGCTCCAGTGCCAGCTTGCGACAAATCAGATCCAGTTTGGCTTCCTGGGCAGTCTCCAGCGTTTCGGCATCTTTCCAATAGCCACAGGAGTATTGCATCCATGGATCCAGCATGACGGAAAAAAGGTCATTTCCCAAATCGTAATGTGCCTTGCCAACAATCCATGCTCGCTGAGCGGACTGCAGGTTAGTCAGGCGTGCCCAGATCAGATTGAAGAGAGCAGAAAATTGTTGCGGTAGGCGTTCATCCAGTTTGGCTACTACCAGGCGAGTAAATAGCTGATCGAGCTGCTCACATTCCCACCATCCCTCCATATAGCTCTCCCCGAATCCTATAACGCCATCCTGAAATACTCGTTGATAGAAGTTGGGGTTGAGTACCTGAATATCCCAGGGCTGGGAGCCATTGAGTTCGATCTCAGCCATCCCTGCCAATTGCTGGATTAGATGAGTGCAGCGATCATTCGCCTTAGAATGAGTAGAGGTTACGCTCATAACTGTATCTCAATTATTCAAAAAAATATCTGGATGGGTAAAGTGTAAAAAGCTAAAAAACACTCAGGAAACAGAGAAATGACTACCCAAGAATAAGTGTTTTTTTGAGAGTATCTTTAAAACTGGCTAATTGACCTACATGTTGGGCTGCACATAACAGTAGAATAAATCCGCATTTAAAAATGCTTTGAAATAACCTTCTGCTATTTATTCAAGAACGTCTGTTTCATCAATATTTTTGCTCTTGCACCAATGGTTACGCTTACGGTTGTCACCAACCGTGTACTGGCATCAGTCGATGGTTTCCTTTTATCCATTGGATACCCGCCTCATTGCACACTTGGAGGCAATGTTGACCACTGGGAGAAGATTGAACGGTAAACTACCGGCTATTGATAAGCCTACTGGGACTATGAACCACAACGCTGGTCACACACCTGATTTTATCGCGCTATAGTGGTGCCCAAATTAACTCCACTGATGAACGGAGATCGGAGCTGTCATTTATTCTTGGCTAAATCAAGATTGGCAACAAGCAGCAATTCCCACTATTGATCCGGACCGATGCCATGCAAAATCGCCTATTCTTGCAGCACGGCTGGCTCTACAGCATTCAGGGAGACTGGGTCTTTTGCATGGTGTTGGTACTTAGAGCTGTCAGCAGGTCTCAACCTGGTGAAAACAGTAGCCCAATAGTCCGACGGTGACACCTTCGTCCATCTTGTTTATTGGGCGTCCAACTGAGTTTACCCACCACTCAATGTAACAAAAAACAGGCAACACTGATCTTTTTCAAGCAGTTTCAGGACAATCTCATCACTGACCATGTAGGCCATGCTCTGTGTCGTGTTGCTTATCGCGATGATTTAATTAAAATAATGCCATCGCCGACAAATGCCTCCTGGTTCCGAACAAAAATCATTGGCTCTGCAAGTTTTTGGTTCATTGTATCGAGGCTCTCTTTCCCACACCCATTTTCCGTAGCTTGACTCGTAATCCAATATCTCACAGTGACTATCTACTCTTGGGATATTCAGTGCAAAGCACTCATTGAAGTCAGCGTTTTTGCTGCAGTAGACATTTGTTCCTATTATTGGATAATAAAAATTTCCAGAAGAATTGTGATAAATCTCAAAAAAATGCTTACTTATAGAGTATTGCTGGCCACTACTACCGCTATTAATGAAACAGGATATATGACCATGGGCAGATCTATGACAAAGATCAACAACGCCATCATTATTTATATCACCCCATGTGCCCAAGTGGGCATCTAATTGTTTGCCTATAAATGGCGAACCTTGTTGTAAGGTTAAATCCCTATTAATTCTGCAAGATATTTTACCATCTCGGGTAAAACAATAATCAGCTTTCTGGTCATTATTAATATCCACCATGGCAAGACTTTGTGGCCAGTATTCCAGATCAGCAGTAAGACGGATTGATCTATTGAAGTCTTTTCCCATCATGGTATCTTCAACAATCAGGCAATGTAACTGGTAACTATGGGCGCCAGTCACAAAACAAAAATCATCCTTATTATCTCCATTGACATCACTCCAAACTTGGGTTTCTGAGTAGCCGTAATCAGATCGTCCATTGCCTGATGCAATATCTCGCATGTACGAATCTTCAAAATTATTACTTGGGGTCATGCATCTGATGGCCATCTCAGAACCATATTGCCGAACCTGCCGACAAAATGATTTTTTCTTGCTGCCACTGTCAAGACTGGCCCATCGACGAGTTTCAATCCACCCAGCATCCAGATATCCCGAGGTGATGGCTGTTTTAAAATAACCTGATTCAGTCCCTTCGCTGCATCGGAGCTTTGTTCTATCAACCACGCGACAATAATCCGTTATGCCATCGCCATTAAAATCAACCCAATACCGGCTATCACTCCAACCTGTATCATCCATATCTTGGTATATTGCATTAAATTGATTATTTTCATCCTGAATCATACAGACTATTATTCCAGATTTAATGGCACAGTGGTCAATCAAGCCATCTCCAGTAAAATCACTCCATACTTGATTTGAATCACCAAACTCAAAGTTGTTAGAGCTAAAGATTGATGCCAATTCTAGATCCAATGCTGGTGAATACTCATCGACATATTCAATGGTAATATCTGGAGATTGACATTCGTTACTATCATTACGATTCAGATTCGATTGTCCAACGCCCAAACAGGAAAATGCCAGCGACCTCAGCGAGTTCCTCATTTCACCTCGAATGTAAGCGAAATAGGATGGTAACTCAGTACGTACCGGATAATATGCACTTGAAGCAGCTGGTTGTGCGTATGGGTCAAAGTTTGGATTACTTATAAACTCTCCAACTATTGGGGATGACGGGTCTTCCGGGTTCGGAATGACCTGATAAGCACCTCTGATACGACCTGGTCGAATACGGTCAGTTACCACCCATTGCTGTTGATTTAAACCGCTGGTAAAAGCCAGCGTTTGGGTCCACGATGCCCGCTCCTCACTGCCACCTGGCAGTTGCTCAACTGCATGTTCCAGGGAGAGCTGGGCATCGTAAGTTGAGGATGGAGGAACTATCTCATAGATGTAACCAGGTTGATCAGGAACAAACGTTCTTGCCACATCTCTACTTGCTGTTGTTGATATAAACCCACTTGCTTGCAACCCACTTTGTGCCCATACCGAAATACCTCTTAAATGGCTAAGCAGGTTTACATTGTGCCCTCGGGGTACAAAGCCTTCTCTGAATATTGTTGATGGTGCACGACTGTCTTTTCGATAAACTATCTCTGGAGGATTTGGTGTTGGTGCTGCCAGCGCATGGAAAGATGCCATTGACATAAATAGCCAAATAAAAGCAAACAACTTATCTTTCAAAATAGCCTTAAAGTTTTTATTCAGAATCCACAGGGTACTATCTTTGGCCGAGACCGTGTTAGCAACACAGGTTAAACCAATGGTGATGATATTTTTTTTAGAGATCTTGTTCATCAATTTGCTTTCCATTTGCTGGTACTTAAACTAGGACAAACATGCAACAAATGCGCTGAATTTTGCGCAAAAAATACCACAACCTCTCTTTCAGTCCAGAGAAACCGCCTGACGGAGATAATAAACGACAATCTCAAGGCACTCAGATCAATACTCCTGCTGAAAGCCTCGAAAAATAACAGTTGAACACATAAAAAAAACCAATATTGACAATACGACAACCTACGTCTTTAAATTGACAATCTGTGTTCATCACTGATAATCGACATCTTTTGGAGACTCGATCATGGCCAAAGGGCTGCTAAAGCACCAGGAACGACAGGAAGCCCTGAGCCTACTGGGCAAAGACCTGGCGCGGCGAGCCAGGTCAAAATGCGAAATCTGCGAAAGCTCAGGCGTGTCGCTGTCCATCTATGAGATAGCACCGGTACCCAGTGAGCCTGAATACGACTCTTGTCTTATGATCTGTGAAACGTGCAAAACCCAGCTGGAAAATCCTAAAAGACTGGAACCCAATCACTGGCGTTGTTTGACCAAGAGCGTCTGGAGTGAGGTGCCTGCGGTGCAGGTGGTGTCGTTGCGACAACTGCGAAAATTATCACAGAAGCAACCCTGGGCACTGGAGGCGTTGGAATACGCTTACCCAGAGCCGGAAATTGAGCGCTGGGCAGACGCTGCGCCGTCGTGAATTTTCTTCAGTGATGCCAAAGCATCGCTGCCGATCATTATTTCTTTTTTAAAATCACCAAAGCCACCTGCTGCCCAAGGGATAATAGTTTTTCCCTGACGCTAGCAAATAGATAACCATCGGTTCCATTGGAGAGGCTGCTGGCTGTACTCAGTTTTGCAGCTCCATCCTGAGCAGGAAGCGTGACCACAACGGGTACAGGCCCTAATTCTGGGTGGGCATCCCCCATTGAGTCGGCACAGTGGATCAGGCCATCCTCAGGTTGTCTTAGCCAGGATAGATAATGGTTGTCCCGAATGGACATAACCGCGCTGACGTCGTAAGAAATACTCTGTTCGCTACCAGCCATTGGCAGATCAACGCCTGTTTGCCAGTCGAAATCGCAGCGTTGGTCTTTTCCCTCATTGGGTATGGTCATGAATATGACTTCTGGGGAGCGCTGCTCGTCGGGCAACAGGGCTAATCGGGCTCGTTCTGCCTCCTCACTGTTGGCGAAGCGATCTTTCCAGCTTTCGATGAAAATATTGAGCAGGTCCTGGAAATTTCGTGCCCGATGCATAAATTTGGATTTCATATCACCATCGTATGGCCGATCTGCTGAATAGCCGAACATTCTCAGTTCAATCCGTTTGCGCTCACCTTGTTCATCGATGTATTCCTTCTCCTTCGCGCGGATAAACGTGATGCTCTCGTTGGCAAAATATCTTTCCAGTTCGCAGATTATTTTCTTTTCAAACCTGCCGCTCTCATCGTAAAACTCGTAGGTCTTACGGGTTTCGTGTTGGGAGCTGTGGTGCAGATCAATGGTTAATTTCAAGCGTAGAACGGCATTCTGAACGTAATGTTCCACTACAGAGCCAACGATGCCTTCCATAAAAGGATGGGGATTACAAAATGTCCTTTGTGGATCGAAAATAAAACCTGCAGGAATACTCTCGCCTTTAATGGTTCTGGAGAATTGATTCGATGGCAAACTGAGAGTCCATTGCGTTTGGCAGTCGCTTTGCACCTCAACGATGGATACTTTTTGTTTGAAGGACGTCGTTGATTCTTGCCATATGGAAAAGCTGGTTAACTGCTCCGGATTGCTGGTATTGAAATCATAAATTTCATTAAGAATAGGTGGTATAAACTCAATCGGCTCAAGGATCTCTCCTAGCGGTACAAACTCTATCTCTTGCAAATCAGCAATGGTATAGCATTCATCAATTTTCAGCGCAACTCCCCGAATCATCATACAACCCAAAGATTTCTCCGGCAGCTTCCTGATCACGGCACGAAATCCTGCGTCGTGTTCGAGAAAATCAAATGTAATGGACGCCCCCTGATTGCTGACATTCAAATCTGCCCCACGGTGAAAATCCGCAGCCACAGTGAGGGTGACAGTCTTGTCCTTTTTGGTCTGGGTGTCAGCAATTACGTTCGGTTTCACCTTGGCTACTCGCAAGCGATAGCGCAGCCTGACATCATCAAGTCCGGCATTAGGGATGAATTTATCGAGATTACCACGATGGTTGAAATGCTTGAGCAAATCGATCAAACCCTTCAGGGGATAAGTTTGCGAATCATCCAATGATCGCAAAATGGTCAATCTGTCTTCAGCGTCTTTAATCAGCTGCTCCAGCAAACCGTTGTTAGAGATAGACATAAAAAAAGCCGCCAGACCACAGTTATTGTTGCAGGCCTGAATCCCGACACGCATCCGTAGGGTAACATCACCGAAAACATGGGTGGCACAGCCAGTTGCCAACGTGTCAATGTCACGCACTGGCAGCACCGGAGCAGAAGCTTGCTGTGGCTCTATTTTCTCCCGGAACCCTGCTGCCCAAACCTGGCAGCACATCAAAATGTGATCGATTGTCGGCTTATGGCCTCTCATAACGTTATAAACTTGTCTGAGAGTCAATGGGATGCTGCCTATATGCTCGCGAATGATACTTGTGTAAGCGTCACTCTCTCCGGGATACTCCTTGGCAATTTCCTTAATCAAGGTTTCAGTAAGCGTCTCCAGACCGTATGGCGCCTCATCCGCTGGAGCTACTGCTGCTGAAAACACCGGTGGGGGCACATTAACTTCGAATTCCGGAAAACTTGTTATGCTCTGCTCGGTGAGCAAAGGAGCTAACGGTTCATCCAGAAAAACTGTCACCACTTTCTGCTCATTCTGCTCACAAAAGTGATGCTCTTGTGCGCAGGAAATTTTCGCTGGTGATTTTTGTCCGACCCACTCGTTCTCTTGCAGCTTCACCAAGGCATCAATTTCCTCTGGTGGTTTTATCACCTCCAGAATCAAGCGAGCATGATGATCATCCAGACCAACCTGATTTTTTAATACGTGATCCAGAGCACCGGCGTCCATGTTCTCATAATCAAGCTCTAATATTTTACGGGTATGGGTACGATTAAGTCCAAACCACTGACAAGCTCTGTTTAAACGATCAGGCTTACCAGCAACGTCACACTGATAGGCGACGGAATTGGTGGGCCGGCATAACTCGCGAGCCAACGCTTTTCGCCGTTGCGCGCCAGATTTAAGAGACAAATGGCGTTTTTGTTCAGCGATGCCTGTTGCCGGTGTAGCAATTTCTGCGCGCTTGATCGGACGAGGCCGTCTTGTGAGTTTCTCCGCATGGGCTTGTATACCCGTTGTGTATGAATCTTTTACGGCACGCACGTAGATTCGAAATTCTTCAATAATCTGGGCGTCCTCATTAATAATTTTTTGAATCTGGTCTTCGGCCGAGCGATCAACAAATCTGTGAAGGTCATGACAATAATCTGTAAACAGGACTCTCTGACTGAACTCCTTGAGCTTTAGCAGTGCTAAATCGTATTTTTTATTTTGTATGAAGTGCTCAACTGCTTGGCGCATAATTTTTTGACTGCTCGATGGGCAATCATCCTTCGCACTGCCAAGGCGAGCATTAATACCGTCAGGCAACTCTGTCAGGATGTCGTGGAAGCCTTTGATTGTTATATGATGACTCAGGTGCAGACCGTGTAGATAGTCGTAAAGCGCTTCCAGGTTGGTATTAAGGTTTGCTTTTGAAACACACGAAGTCACTGCTTCAAAAACCGCATCTTTCAGTTGAAATATGTTCAGAACAGGCGAACTCAGAAGTGTGGTGGGTAAAGTGCACAACCCACCGGAAAACAAATCTCTTTTCAGGATTACCTGTTTACAGCAAAGCAAAACACTATAGTTCTCCAGTTTTTTGATCTCGCGAATGATTTTTGGTGTTTTGCTAAAGTGACTGTCCAAAGCAGTCCTATGGCGTTCTACATAGTTGCAAACTCCACGAAAAAAAGCCTCACTACGGACGCTGCCAAAAGCAACGCGAAAACTTTCGGTAGCTACAATGCCGTTGCTGTTCAGGACGACAACTTCATCAAGGTTTTGATCATGGAATGTTTCCGCCATCCATCTTCTGAGTGATAACGGATTGAAACTATTTTCCATTATTGTTTGCATCGCGACATACCCCCACTACCAAGTCTGACGACCATGACTGGGAGTTTCGTTCGACCCATGTTGAGAATGCCCAACACCTCTCGCTACAGAACCTGCGCTGACAGGACTATCTGTGGGGAACCCTTTACGAATCTGCTGTGTCCCAGCAAGTCAGCTCGAACAGCGTAGCAAAGATTGACTGGAATGCTAGCGTTGAACAAAACTGAGGCGCATTCTCGCTCCCTTTAGGGACGAGTCAAGCCGAGACTAACTTCTTTTGCCGTCAGAGTTTATGGGGATTACACGATGGTTTGTGATTAATTTTTGTCTAAAATTCCACGCCTAACTCAAAGGTATCCCATGCTCACAGGCATCCGCTTACAGGCCAATCCAACTCCTCATCAGAAACGGGTTCTGTCCCAGTGGATGGGTTGCGCCCGAGTTATCTGGAATGCCAAGTGTGATGAGCACCGCTATTACAGCACTTTCGCCAGAAAGTATTACCCTGTAGGGACATTTGCACCGGTAGATCAGAAAGTCGCCCAGTTCAAAAGCAAAGAGTTGACCCCCTGGCTATATGATTGTCCAAGCCAGATCATCAGGAACTCTGCTGTAAGCTGGTATCAGACTTACCAGAAACACATGAAAGGACTATGCGGCAGCCCAAAGCGCAAGCCAAAGACGGATAAGAGCAGTATTTACCTGACCAATGAACTATTCAGGTTTGATACCTGTGCTGACGGCGTGACCCGGCTGTTCATTGGCACCAAGACCAACAATATCGGTTATCTGTCGTTCAAATCCCATCGCCCATTCAACAAGCCAAAGTCCTTGTACATCCGAAAAGCAGTAGGGAAGTACTTTGTCTCTTTCTGTTTTGACGATGGATCGGAAGCACCTCCTACCGACAAAGACAATCTGCACTGGCTTCAGGGAGCCACAAGGGAATGGCTGGAAGAACACACCATTGGCATTGACCGGGGAGTGACTATCCCTGTTCATACAGGTGAGTCCAGCCATGACTTTAGCGACAACCAGAAAAGGAAAATGGAAAAGCGCCGCCGCTACCTGAAGCGGTTACAGCGTCGTTTGGCGCGGCAGCGCAAAGGCTCCAACCGTCGTAAAAAGACAAAGAACAGAATTGCAAGGCAGCATCAAAAGATTGCCAATATCCGCAATGACTTCTGTCACAAAACCAGCCGGAAACTGGTGGATAGCAAAGCCAAAGTGATCATCTTCGAGAATCTGAAAACCCGAAGCATGACTCGCAGGCCAAAGGCAAAGCAGGACAGCAACGGTCCCCAGTCGCGCTTTTATGCCCTTCAGGGTACCCGGCGCTTGGTGGGATTTCCCCCGTCCCTGGAGGTCAGGTTTCTTCCCAACAGAGCAGCACAAAAAGCTGGTCTGAACAAAGCCATCCTCAATGTAGGTTGGCATTATCTGGAAACATACACTCGCTACAAAGCTACAAAAGCAGGTAAAGCGGTATTCAAGATTGCCCCGGCATATACCAGTCAAGAGTGCGCTGAATGCGAACACACTCATCCCGACAATCGCAAGAGTCAAGAACTGTTTTCCTGCGGTTGTTGTGGCCACGTTGACAACGCTGACAGAAATGCAGCGAGAGTAATCAAGAAGCGGGCAATCAATCTCATACTGAACTCTGGAACGGAGTTGGTTGGCAAGGGGATTCCTGTGCTGACCATAGGACGTGGAGCCAATCGTAAGTCGGATCAGTCGTGCGCCCGGCACTTTGTGACACTCCCATCATCCATGATGGTTGCAAAGTGCAAGCACTCTAACGTTGGTGGCTGCGAAGCGTCAAAAAAGAAAGGAACCGCAATCACTTCGGTGACTGCTTAGTATTGGAAGCTCGCTCTTTATGCTCTTCGGGTGCTTTAGGGGCAAGTAGTTCACAAGAGCAATCCTATGCAGATGGCCCACTATTCATCAGATTAAGTGGCAACATCGTGCTGCCAGCAACTATGTATTTAACAAGTATGCACTCAACAAGAAACTTGCGCTGCAACCCTACCGGCCTTTATAGTCACTACTATGAAACTGACACGAAATAGCCACATGAACTGCGGCAAGAATGGCTTCACTGCCAAGGTAAACTATCTAGCAACCCTTCTGTTCCTGCCAACCTCACTACTGGCACAGACCGTGGCCGAAACGGTAACTGAGCCAAATACCCCTCCGCCTGAACTGGACTTCGCCCAAGTCATGATGCCCATGATCATGGTGGTCGCCCTGATCTTTATCCTCGCCTGGGTGGTCAAGCGCTTTAATCCCAGGCTGCAAACCATCGGTGGCAAAGATATTGAGATTCTGGCCAATAAACCGGTAACCAACCAGGCACGATTGTCGCTGGTTCGGGTTGGTGGCAAAGATCTGCTGGTCGGCATTACCTCCACCAATATCACTCTGATTAAAGACTTTGATGCGCCGATCGTCGACAAGAGCCAACCCGAGAATCAAACCGACCTGTCTGAACAATTTAAAAAGCTACTGCGCAAAGACAATCCGAAAACCTGACGCGCTTCGCTCCCTCGCTGCCAACCAACGAATGCCATTCGCGCCTTGTGCGAGAATGACATTTGCCTGGGGATAACTCTCTGGATAGAAAAATTCCTGTGGTCAAGTGAGTTATTCCGTCTTGGACACAGGAGTTATACAGGCCACACACACGTTATCCACAGAATTATGCCCGCATTATCGGGCATAAGCGGTGGGTACACCTTTTGACACCCCATAACTGCAAAATGCCACACATCGGTTTTATCCCCACCGAAAAGATTTCCACAGTTTCACTGATCAACTCCCTGAATGAACTGTGGATAACCTCGTTTATCCCCTATTCCACCTGTGTACAACCGCATATGTCTATTTTTTGTACAAGCACAATTACGCTCACACTGCCTTCAAAATATTTGCAGGTGACTGACTGATCACTTTCCGTATGCCCAGCCAACCGGCAACGCCCAGTACCAAGGCACCAAACAGTGGCAACAACAGCCACAATAACCAGGCTGGCTCCCAGCTCAAGTGAAACACTTGCGTATTAAGCAAATAACTGGCTAGCTCAGTTCCACAGGCAGCCAGCAACCCGGCCAGTAGACCAAACAGGGCAAACTCACCCACCTGCATGGCTAACAGTTTTTGCCTGGTAGCACCGAGGGAGCGAATCAGAGCCCCCTCACGCAGGCGCTCATCAATGCTGGATTCGATCACCGACATCATTACCAACAGCCCGGCCAGCAACAGAGCCACCAGCATAGCCTCCACAGCAATGACGGACTGGGCCAACATCTTTTGTACCTGGGAGATCACGGCATCCAGGTCCAGCAAAGTGATGGTGGGAAATCGGGTGATCAGATCATTGAGCAACAGTTTGTCCTGGGCCTCCATATAAAAACTGTTCAACCAGGTGGCCGGCATCTCTTGCAAAACTGCCTGGGGAAATATCATGTAAAAGTTTGGTCGGAACGACTCCCACTGCACCGTACGAATACTGCTGACGGTCTGGGTAAAGGGCTGCCCTGAGACCATAAACGTCAGCCGGTCACCCATCTTGATGCCAAGACTGGCAGCAATATCCGCCTCCACAGAAAGCCCTGAGGTACTGTCCGGCGCCCACCACTGCCCGGCAATCAACTGGTTATTTTCCGGCAACGTGGCCGACCAGGTCATATTCAGTTCCCGATTCAGGGCATTGTGGTTTTCTTGCTCCTTCGATACCGCCTGGCGTACCAGCACATCGTTAATATGCGTCAGGCGACCACGAATAATCGGGTAGAGCTGGCTGCCTTCGACGTTATTATGGGTCAAAAACTCCGAGTAGTTCTGCACCTCACTCGGTTGAACATTCATGGCAAAGTAGTTAGGCGTCTTTTCCGGCAACTCATTTTGCCAACGTTCCAGCAAATCAGTACGCAACAGCAATACCACGGCCATGGCCATAAACGTCAGGGTAAAAGCCAGCAGCTGGGCAGCACTTTTCCCCTTGTCCTGAACAATGCGGTTTACCCCCGGACGCCAAGACACAGGTAGCGTCGCCAGTCGCTGGCGGCTGCCTAGTTGTGCCAGCAATAGCTGGACGCCCATGGAAATCAGCAATAGCACTGCACCACAGGCCACCGCCAGAATCAGCGCCATCACCAGCTCGCCGGTGTGGTACCACAGCAACAAAAAGACCGCCAATAACGAACTGCCATACACCAGCCACGAGGCGGTCGGCGCAGGCGACAAGTCTCGTCTTAATACCCGAAGCGGTGAAACGTCCTGCAAGCGCAGCAGCGGTGCCAGACCAAAACCGGCCAGCGTGATAATGCCGGTGGCACCACCAATAATCATGGGTATAACGCTGGCTGACGGTAGCCACGCCGGCAGTACATCGCTGAGCAACTGCACAATGCCCTTTTGCAATAACCAGCCAAGCATCACACCTGGCACTGCCACCAGCAGTGCTACCAGTGCCAACTCGCCGAGTAATAAATACAGTACCTGTCGTCGGCTGGCACCAAAGCAGCGCATCACGGCACAGCTGTCAAAGCGGCGCTCGGCAAAGCGCTGGCTGGCCATGGCCACGGCAACACCGGCCAGCAACATGGCGGCCATGCTGGTCATCCCAAGAAACTGTCGCAGGCGCACCACTGAGTTGCGAAGACCACGACGATCGTCGTCCGCATTGACCAATCGTTCGCTGTTGTCCAAACGATCTTCCACGGCTGCGCTAAAGCGTTCCAGTGCCGGAACATTGCCTGCAAGCAGAGTTTTCCAGCTGACCCGACTGCCCGGCTGAATAATGCCAGTATCGTTCAAGTCAGCCATGGAGAACATCAGCCGGGGTGATAAGCTGTAAAAATCACCGCCACGGTCGGTTTCCAGGGTAATCGCCCGGGTAACGGTCAACCAGGCGTGACCCAACATCACCTGATCACCAATTTCCACACCCAGCAGTGGGAACAGTCTCGGCTCCAGCCACGCCTCGCCCGGCCGCGGTGTATCCTCAACAATCTGATCAGGGGCGAATGGCTGCTCAGCGGTACGGATATGGCCACGCAAGGGATAATTATCCTCAACCGCCTTGGCCGAAACCATCTGCATGTTATCCCCCGCGATAACCACAGAGGGAAACTCAAGCACTGTGGATAACTGCAACCCGTGCTCATGGGCCTCCTGCAAAATGGCTGGCTGCACCGGTCCTGGGCTACGAATCAGCATGTCCGCGCCTAGCACTTCCGCCACCTGTCGCCCGAGCGCCAGTTGCAAACGGTCGCTGAACAGGGCAATGGCTGTACTGATAGCCACTGCCATCAATAGGGCTGCCACCAACAGCCACAGTTCGCCGGAGCGCCAGTCACGCAGCAACAGACGCCAGGACAGTTTCAGGCCCTTACTCATGCCACCTCCTCCAGACGACCACCGTGCAACTTCAATATCCGCTGACAGCGACGGGCCAGATTCATATCGTGCGTCACCAGCACAATGGTGGTACTGCTCTCCCGGTTAACTTCAAACAGTAATTGAATGATTCTCTCGCCGGTCTTTTCATCCAGATTACCCGTCGGCTCATCAGCAAAGAGGATATCGGGCTCTGGAGCGAATGCTCTGGCAATAGCGACCCGCTGTTGTTCACCGCCGGAGAGCTGGCGCGGATAGTGATCGAGTCGGTGCTCAAGCCCAACGCGAGTCAGCAGCGTAGTCGCTCGTTGTTCCGGGTTATCCACACCGGTCAACTCCAGGGGCAACATGACGTTCTCCAGGGCCGTTAAATTTCCCAGCAATTGAAAAGACTGAAAAACAAAGCCGGTGTGCTGTCCGCGCACTCTGGCCCGCTCGTCTTCATTCATGACATCAATACGTTTGCCCGCCAAACTGATGCTGCCTGTCGTTGGCAAGTCCAGACCGGCCAGAATACCCAGCAAGGTAGATTTGCCAGAGCCTGAGGCGCCAACGATGGCCACGGACTCTCCGGACTTGATCTGCAAGTCAAGTCCGGACAAGATGGTAAGCGAATTGTCACGGGCTGTGACGGTCTTTTCCAGGCCAGAAGCCATAACCGCCAGAGATAAAGCTGCTCCGGCAGCACTGGAGGAATCGCGGAGCGCATCATTCATGAGAAAATCCTTGTTTCGTCGTTTTTCTATTGCCTTGCTGATGTCGTGTATAGTCACCACCCTCTCAGCTTCAGAAAAAACCTTGTTGGTATACGGCGATAGCCTGAGTGCAGGCTACGGACTTGCAGACATCACTCAAGGCTGGGTGCAGCTATTACAAAATAAAATCGATCAGCGGCATTACCCATGGAAGGTGGTCAACATCAGCATCAGCGGCGAGACCTCTGCCGGCGGCCTGAGCCGGTTGCGCGACACACTCGAAACCACCAAACCCAACCTGGTATTGCTGGAACTCGGTGCTAACGATGGCTTACAAGGTGTCCCGCTGAAGTCCTTTGAATCCAACATGACGCAAATGATCGGCCTGATCAAAGAATATCACTCTGACATTATTCTTTTTGAAATGCAGATTCCACCCAATTATGGGCCGGTTTATACCAAGCGCTTTACGCAAATCTTTGCCCGGCTGAGTCAGCAATGGGATATTCCGGTAGTACCATTCTTTTTAAACGGCGTTGCCGGTAACCGCAGTCTGAATCAGGGAGATGGCATTCATCCCACCTCTGAAGCCCAACCACTGTTACTCGCCAATGTCTGGCCGGTGCTTGAACCTTATTTGCAATCGAATTAACGGGTTACAACAAACAGCACTGTTTTTTCAGGTGCCAGGCCATCATTCTTGTTACCCTTCAGAATTATTCGGACTGACTGTTTCCGGTCAGTGACCCAACCCAGAACCAGGACAACAACATGACCCCAGCAAACCATTTTGACTATCTGGTAATTGGCGGTGGTAGTGGTGGCATTGCCTCTGCCAATCGCGCTGCCATGTACGGAAAAAAAGTAGCATTGATTGAAGCGAAATATTTGGGCGGAACTTGTGTCAATGTGGGTTGCGTGCCCAAAAAAGTCATGTGGTTTGCCGGGCAAATTGCCGATGCCTGCCGCTATGGACCTGACTACGGCTTCGCTATTGATATCAAAGAACAGCTGCGTACTTTTAGCTGGAGCAAGCTGGTAGAAAGCCGGTCTGCGTACATCAATCGTATTCACGCATCTTATGAACGGGTCCTGAGCAACAACAAGGTTACGGTAATAAAAGGCTATGGACGCTTTGTTGATGCCCATACAGTAGAAGTGAACGGTGAGCACTACACGGCTGACCACATCACCATCGCGACCGGCGGTGAACCCGAGGTTCCCGATATACCCGGGGCCGAATACGGCATCGACTCAGACGGCTTTTTTACCCTGACGGAACGCCCTGATCGAGTTGCTGTATTCGGTGCTGGTTATATTGCTGTTGAGCTGGCTGGTGTTCTGAACACCTTGGGTAGCCAAACTCACCTGCTGGTACGCAAACACAAGCCGCTGCGCAACTTCGACGAGATGCTCTCAGATACTCTGGTAGAGATTATGGCTACCGAAGGGCCGCAGTTGCGTACCGACAGTGTTCCCACGAAAGTGATTAAAGAAAACGATGGCAGTTTGACGGTTCATTTGGCAAACGGCGACTCCATCAACGTGGATACCATCATCTGGGCTATTGGTCGCAAGCCGCATACTGCCGGCATTAATCTTGCTGCGGCTGGCGTCACCTTTGACACCCAGGGTTATATCCCTGTGGATAAATATCAAAATACCAATGTCGCTGGTATTTATGCCGTAGGTGACAATATTGGCAAGGTACAGTTGACGCCCGTCGCGGTTGCTGCCGGTCGTCGTTTATCCGAGCGTCTGTTTAACAACAAGCCGAACGAGCATATGGATTACGACAACGTGGCTACTGTGGTTTTCAGTCATCCACCCATTGGCACTGTCGGCCTGAGCGAGCAAGCTGCCCGCGAACAGTACGGCGATGAGATCAAGGTATACACCACCTGCTTTACAGCCATGTACAGCGCCGTAACCAGTCATCGTCAACCATCATGCATGAAGCTGATCACCCTCGGTGCCGAAGAAAAAATTATTGGTCTCCACGTCATCGGCTACGGTGCTGATGAGATGCTGCAGGGTTTTGCTGTGGCGGTAAAAATGGGAGCAACCAAGGCGGATTTTGATAACACCGTGGCGATTCACCCTACGTCTGCGGAGGAATTTGTAACCATGAGGTAGAGGGTGAAAAAAGAGGGATATGAGGAAAAAAGCAGTATCCAATATTTCTTGTGCTCACTGACTACACAACAACTGACTACACAACAAATGAGCAGCCGCGGTCGGATGCTCATTGACAGTTACTCAGCACGTTGCTGTTTTTTCGCTATCACGTTGGCTGCTTTTCACGCAAACCGTAAGTCTTGAAGCGCTCCAGAACCACTGCAATTTCCTGATCTGAAAGCACGGGTATCTCCAAACCGGTTTGCAGCAGATTGAGATACATTCTGGCCAGTGTTTCCACTTCTTCTGCCAGCCACATCGCCTTGCCTAGAGTTTCTCCGGCAGCAATCATGCCGTGGTGCTGCATAATCACGGCATTACGATCCGCCATACCTTTGGTTACGTAGTCACACAACTCAGGAGTGCCGTAAGTCGCATAGGGCACACACGGAATCGTATTACCGCCGGCAGCAGCCACCATGTAGTGAATAGCTGGAATTTCACGATTCAAAATAGAGAGCGAGCTGGTGTAAATTGCATGGTTGTGCACAACTGCGTTCATATCTGGCCTAGCTTGCAGTACCGCCAGATGGAACCGCCATTCACTGGAAGGCGCCTTGTCATCTTCATAGTTGCCATTATTATCTACATAGACAATATCGTCTTCTGTAAGTTGGTCATAGGCAATACCGGTTGGCGTTATTAACATGCCGTCGTCGTAACGATAACTGATGTTGCCAGCCGTTCCCTGGTTTAACCCTGAGCGGTTCATCGCCAGGCAAGCATCAATAATTGCTCTTGATATTTCTTTTCTGCTTCGCATTAATCCACCCTTTCGTGTGTGTCTTGTGTACCAACCCTTCTGGCCTCAGTGAGTTGGCAAAGTTGTCTGCACAAAATGACCGTTTATGCCCGAAATATACAAGATTTATGAAATCGGTCAATATCAGGATCGAAAAATAAGACCTGCGAAACCGAAACTCGGTATATCACTCTTTACAAAGGCCATAGATTTCGTTGACCTGCGGAGTGAGTACTGGCTACTGTATCATTTCCTACCACAAACAAACATTATTGATCTATGTCAATAATGACCGTTTGTGACCGTTATAGTATCTGCAACCAGAGAGGTTGGTATGTTGAATGAACGCTTGCAGAGCATTGTAAACAGAGTGGATCACCTAGGCTCTGTCAGTGTGAATGACCTTGCTGAACAGTTTGGCGTCTCGGTTGAAACCGTTCGCAGAGATCTGAGAGCACTCAAAAAAGGTGGCTATCTGAAGCGCAGCCACGGTGGGGCTGTATCGATAGCAGAGAGTGATATCGGGCTGGCTTTTGGCCATCGCAAACATGAAAGCACGGACAAAAAAGAGGTTATTGCTGAGAAGGCAGTCCAGCTGATCAAGCCCGGGGATGTCATTATGCTTGATGCCAGTTCAAGCAGCTGGTATTTGGCAAAAGCCTTACCCGACCAGAGCTTAACAGTGGTAACAAATTCTGTACTGATTGCATTCGAGCTGGCTAGCAGAAAAGCAATCAAAACATTAACTATCGGTGGTGAATATTCAGAAAAATATGGTGCATTCCTGGGCTCTCTGGCAACAGCACAGATTGCCGAGTATAGGGCAGATACTGTCTTTTTCTCGTGTACCGGTTATCAGGAAGACTCCGGTGCTTGGGAAAGTAATGAGATGAACACTGCCATTAAGCGCATGATGTTGAAACAGTCAAAGCATTCAGTGCTGCTCTGTGATTCAACAAAAATGAATCGACTGGGTCAATTCCGACTTTGTGAAACCAATCAACTGAGTCATTTCATAACTGAGCAGTGACTTCTATTGAGTCACGTCAGTCAGGGTAATGGGCATGAGTGAAACTGCTAATATGCACAACAGCAACTCGTACACTAAACGTACACAACCTGTTATTCCCAGGGAAATCTTGATTCCCTTTATTTTGATCACTAGCTGCTTTGCGCTATGGGGTTTGGCCAACAACATGACAGATGTGTTGGTTGCCCAATTCCGAAAAGTATTCACATTAACCGATGCTCAGTCCGGCCTGGTGCAAATGGCTTTTTATGGTGCCTATTTCTGCCTGGCTTTACCTGCGGCAATCTTCATCAAGAAATATTCTTATAAGTCAGGTGTATTGCTGGGATTAGGATTGTTTGCCATAGGTGCCCTCCTTTTTTATCCAGCCACGCAGACCTTGCAATACGAGTATTTTCTGGCTGCCCTGTTTATTCTGGCTGGCGGCTTATCCATTCTGGAAACCAGCGCTAACCCATACATCATTGCAATGGGTCCGGAACACACGGCAACCCAGCGTTTGAATCTCGCCCAAGCATTTAACCCGATTGGCTCCATTGCCGGTGTGCTGGTAGGTAAATTCTATATCCTGAGCCAGTTGCACGCGGCAAGCGATGCCGAGCGTTTGGTAATGTCCACGCAACAGCTGGAGGCGATTCAAACCCGAGAGCTTATGGCAGTTATGGGGCCTTATATCATAACTGCAATTGTCATCGTGGCAGTGTGGATTGCCATTGCCATGCATAAAATGCCAATCGCCAGTGATACCTCCGAGGCATTTAATCTGAAAGACTCTTTTGCTCGACTCTTGAAAAGGCGAGTGTTTGTCAAAGGGGTAATTGGTCAGTTTCTCTATGTTGGTGCACAAATTGGCTGCTGGTCATGGACCATTCGTTATGTCATGCACAATATTGGTGGCACTGAGGCCGAGGCATCCACCTATTATCTTTATTCCATTCTTCTTTTCAGTGCATCGCGGTTTGTTTGTACAACATTAATGCGTTATATCGCGCCGGAAAAACTTCTTGGAATTTTTGCCAGCTTTGCCGCCCTGATGACATTTGTTGTCATGACGAGCAGTGGTATGGCCGGTGTCTACGCTTTGGTCGCGATATCTGGCTGTATGTCACTGATGTTCCCCACCATTTATGGCTTATCGGTAACAGGCTTGGGCAAAGACACTCAGTTGGGCGGCAGCTGTCTTATTATGGCCATTTTGGGTGGCGCTGTACTGACGACGCTCATGGGTCAAATTTCAGATGCCGCTGGCATTGGAATGGCATTTATCGTCCCACTGGTTGGCTTTATTTATCTTACCTGGTTCGGTTTCACAGGCTGTAAGTCGTAAATTTACACATTAGGTAATTTATCCTGATTTCTGCAATGTTGCGCATTAAGGAAGCGTCAAAATGAATCATCTGCCTAAAATCGGTATTCGTCCAACAATCGATGGTCGTCGTAAAGGAGTTCGTGAGTCGCTTGAAGAGCAGACCATGAACATGGCTAAAATGACCGCCGCTTTCTTCAGTGAAAACCTGAGACACCCAAGTGGTGAAAAAGTTGAATGCGTTATTGCAGATACCTGCATCGGTGGCATGGCAGAGTCGGCAGCGTGTGAAGAAAAATTCCAGCGTGAGAACGTCGGTTTGAGCGTCACGGTAACGCCTTGCTGGTGCTACGGTAGCGAAACCATCGATATGAATCCGTATCGTCCCAAAGCTATTTGGGGCTTTAACGGCACTGAAAGACCGGGTGCCGTCTATCTGGCGGCCGCATTGGCCGGACACAATCAAAAAGGTCTGCCTGCGTTTTCCATTTACGGTCGTGAGGTACAAGACGCTGGCGATACACAAATTCCGGCAGACGTACAAGAAAAACTGTTGCGATTTGGCCGCGCAGGTCTGGTGACTGCCACGATTCGTGGCAAGAGCTATATGTCACTTGGCGGTGTCAGTATGGGGATTGCCGGCTCCATTGTGGATCACACCTTCTTTGAGGAATACCTGGGCATGAAAGTGCAGGCAGTTGACATGACTGAACTGCGCCGCCGCATAGATCAGAAAATTTATGACGAAGACGAACTGGCACTGGCTGTCAGTTGGGCTGAGGAACACTTCAAGCAGGGACCTGACCTGAATCCAGCAGAGATTCAGCGAACGCCGGAACAAAATCGGGAAATCATGCGCGAAAGCCTGTTGATGGCAATGTGTATGCGGGACATGATGCAAGGCAATCCCAAACTGGCGGAAAAAGGCTTTGGGGAAGAAGCCCTGGGCTATAACGCCATTGCTGGCGGATTCCAGGGCCAGAGGCACTGGACTGACCAGTACCCCAACGGCGATACCGCAGAAGCAGTTCTCAATAGCTCCTTTGACTGGAACGGCGTTCGCGCTCCTGTGATCATGGCTACCGAAAATGACAGTTTAAACGCCGTCTGTCAGCTATTTGGTTACGGCCTGACCGGAACAGCGCAGATTTTTGCCGATGTTCGCACCTACTGGTCACCGGAAGCTATTGAACGTGTCACCGGTCACAAGCCGACAGGCCTTGCAGCGGACGGGTTGATACACCTGATCAACTCAGGCTCTGCGGCACTCGATGGCACCTGTAAACAGCGTGATGCTGAGGGCAAGCCAACCATCAAGCCTCACTGGGAAGTGACTGAAGATGAAGTAAAGGAGTGCCTCGATGCTACGCAATGGTGCCCCGCGATTGACGAGTACTTCCGGGGGGGCGGCTTCTCCAGCAATTTCCTCAGCGAAGGTGGTGTACCTTTTACCCTGACACGCATCAACTTGATCAAAGGGATTGGTCCGGTACTGCAAATCGCTGAAGGCTGGTCTGTGGATATTCCGGAAGAGGCTCATAATATTCTGAATGAGCGTACAAACTCTACCTGGCCAACCACATGGTTTGCCCCACGACTCACCGGCCAAGGCCCATTCAAGGATGTCTACTCCGTGATGGCCAATTGGGGAGCAAACCACGGGGTACTAACCGTAGGCCACGTTGGTGCTGATTTCATCACACTGGCTTCTATATTGCGTATTCCTGTGTGTATGCACAACGTAGACGATGATGCGATCTTCCGTCCATCCGTCTGGGCAGCTTATGGTATGAATCTGGAAGGTCAGGATTATCGTGCCTGCCTGAACTACGGCCCGCTGTATCAATAATTTACCCGATCAATACGGACCGGTAGCGGAGATATAACTCCGCTACTTCTGGCCGGAGTTTCATACGATGGAAGACATTGTCATTGTTCTGGATTGCGGGGCAACGAATATTCGTGCCATCGCGGTCAGTGCATCGGGAAAGGTTGTTGCCAAAGCAGCCATCCCAAATGTAACTCAACCCGCAAAGGAAAATAGTGACTGGCACATCTGGCCGGTAGAAGACATTTTCCACAAATTCAGTCAGTGTTCACAAGACATTATGCGTCAGATTGACCCGGAGCGGGTCAAAGCGATTACGGTGACCACGTTTGGTGTGGACGGTACTTTTGTTGATAAAGATGGGCAGTTGCTCTATCCGGTCATTAGCTGGAAATGCCCACGAAATTCAGCAGCGCAGAAAAATCTGAAAAAATATATTGATCCGGACTGGCTGGCCACTCACAGCGGCATCGGACATTTTGCCTTCAATACCATTAATAAATTGCTCTGGTTTAAAGAAAATAAACCTGACCTCTTGGAAACAGCCCATGCATGGCTGTTTATCAGCTCGATTTTCAATCATAAGTTGACCGGTGTCCTTACCAACGACGCAACCATGGTCGGCACCAGTCAAATGACTGAACTGCAAACCCAGCGTATCAGCGAAACAGTTTGCGATGCCTTGAGGCTGAATCCCAACCTCTTTCCGCCAATGGTCCAGGCCGGAGACGTCATCGGCACATTACTGCCTGAGCCTGCGGCATTGTTGGGGTTAACTCCCGGCATACCAGTTGTTTCAGCCGGGCATGATACGCAGTTTGCCATTTATGGATCAGGTGCAGAAGAAGGGCAGCCCGTGCTCTCATCCGGAACATGGGAAATTTTAATGGCTCGCACAACGCAGGCGCAAAACCTGTATCCTGAGCTATTTGCCAATGGTCTGACTTGCGAATGGGATGCCGTACAAAATACCTATAACCCAGGCCTGCAATGGTTAGGCTCAGGTGTTCTTGAATGGGTTGGACGACAATTTTACCGTGATTGCCAAGGCGAGCAGATGTATCAGCAAATGATTCATGAAGCTGAACAGGTAAACCGGGATTGTCAGGGAATCAAAGTCAATCCTGACTTTTTAAACAGTGACAACAATACGGCGGCGGGTGCCATTACTGGGTTATCCATATCAGCAGAGCGCGGTGCCATTTACCGGGCCACTCTGCAAGCCCTGGCAGAAAAACTCAAAGTCAGTCTCGCTCATCTTGAGCAGGTTGGTGGATTTAAAGCCAATGAACTGATCATCGTCGGGGGTGGTTCCAAAAATCAGCTGTGGAATCAAATTAAAGCGGATACCTTACAAATTCCCGTTAAGGTTTTGGCAGAAGCCGAAACAACTGTGCTGGGCGCTTCGATGTTTGCCATGGTTGGTGCCGGCATTTATAGCAGCCCGGAAATAGCACGACAATCATTTAATATTCAGTACCAAACGATTAACCCAACATCCTCTGTTGCCTAGCGAGTAGAGTCTTTTTATGTTGAAAGGTATTTCCCCCGTTATCTCTCCGGAACTGTTAAAAGTTCTGGCTGAAATGGGGCATGGCGATGAAATCATTCTGGCTGATGCCCACTTTCCCGGCCATACATTTAATAGTCGTGTTATTCGTGCGGATGGCTTAAAAGTGGATCAGTTGCTCAGCGCTATTATTCCGCTGTTCGAACTGGACAGTTATGCGCCACCACTGGTAATGATGAGTGCTGTTGAAGGTGATGAGCTTGATCCACTGGTAGAGCAGCGATACCAGTTGGCCATGTTTGGCGAGCAGAGCCCGCAGGATATTGTCAGAATTGATCGCTTTGATTTTTATGATCGAGCCAGAGATGCATACGCCGTGGTAATGACCGGCGAAACGGCAAAATACGGAAATATTTTATTAAAAAAAGGCGTCACCCCTTTATTTGATCAGGATTGGAGAAATTCATGAGTTTTGCACTAAATTTACCAAAACTGAGCCTCATGGGCAGCGGGGCAGTTACTGAGGCAGTAAATCAATTAGCTGCACAGCCGGTGAAAAAAGCAATGATTGTTACTGATAAAACATTGCTGGATCTTGGCATTCTCGATGGATTACTGGCACAACTTGATAGTGTATCGCTCCCCTATGTCTTGTTTGCCGAGGTGACACCCAACCCAACCGCCGAACTGGTACGACAGGGAACAGAGATTTATCAACAGGAAGGTTGTGATTGTCTTATTGCTGTGGGCGGTGGCAGCCCAATTGACGCGGCCAAGGCCATCCGGATTATGGCCAGTAACGATGGCGATATTTGTGACTACAACGGCGTGGGAAAAGTAAAAAACCCCGGGGCGTTTTTTGTTGCTATCAATACAACCGCTGGCACAGCGGCCGAGATGACATCAAACTCCGTGATTACCGATGAGGCCAATAAGGTAAAGATGGTCATTATCGATGCCAAACAAATTCCGGATATTACCGTTAACGATCCGAATTTGATGGTTGGCTTGCCTGCGGCTGTGACCGCCGCTACGGGTATGGACGCATTGACTCATGCCATCGAAGCTTATGTTACGCCCGGCGCGCATACCTTAACGGATCACAGTGCCCTTGAAGCCATTCGTATTATCAGTCAATGGTTACCTGTTGCGGTCGAAAATGGCGCCGATATTCAAGCGCGTGACAAAATGGCATGTGGACAGTTTCTTGCAGGCATGGCATTCAATAGTGCAGGTTTAGGGCTGGTTCATGCCATGGCACATCAACCCGGCGCTACTCATGACCTCCCTCACGGTGTTTGCAATGCCATTTTGCTTCCTGTGGTTTGTGAATTTAATGCTGAGGCAAATCCTGAGCGCTTTCGTGCTGTTGCTGAAGCGATGGGTGGTGATACATCAAGGCTTAATGACAAAGAGGCTGCAACATTAGCAGTGGATCTGATCAAGCGATTGTCCAAACAGGTAGGTATTCCTGAAACCTTCGCAGATTTTGACATTAAAGAGAGTGACCTTGATAGCTGGATAACCAAAGCAATGAACGACCCGTGCCTGCCAGGTAATCCTCGCGATGTATCCGAGCAGGATATAAGGTTGCTTTACACCAAGGTAATATGATTCTTCCATAACTGGTGATTAATATTACAATTCCAAAGAATTATGATAAATGACAACAATCAATTATCGGTTTTCCAGATTAATTGATGTTGTCATTTTTTCTTTACGTAGCGCTCGGTTGCCTATCATAATCTCTGAAAAAATAATGTGGCTGGTCACTTTTTTTATCGGTCACTTTTTTAATCAAACTTACGACTCTGGTCAAACCGGCGAAGTTTTCTACTCCCCACCTGCGTATTGGCAACAGAGCGAGCTGTGTCGCTTGAAATATGGATGAATAGCGAGCAATCTTATAGCAAGTTGCTTCTTCCAGAACCGCCTCTCTTGCCAAATTTTTGCTATGTTCCGTCGGTTGAGTAGCCAAAATACGACAGATCAATATAGAAAGCCCCCAAACACCGCAGGTATTGCAAGCACTCAACATGGGTCGAACACGGTGCCTGTCGCCATCACATAGCGTCATATTTGACGACGATGGCGTGTCATAATTCATGCTTTTCGTTAGTCGATGGGTGTGTTTTCATAGTCAGCTGTATTGACGTTTTTTGGCAACTGTTCATTTTTTGCTGAATAAAGGTATTCATTTGAGGAATGCTTGGGCGGTAATGTGAGCAGTTATTTTTTTCAGCATCCTTTCGCTTCTGGTCGTATATACTGGCATAGCACGCTGTTGTCGGCATAATTTACGACGCTTTTTTGAACAAACAAAAAAGGTAAAGCCAATGAATAATGTAAAGCCAATGAGTGATAAATACTCACTGCCTATGCGCATAATGCACTGGCTGTTTGCAGTAATTATCCTCGGTCTGATCGCGCTGGGTTGGTATATGACCGGGCTGAATAATAACGTCAGCTACAAGTACGAGCTTTACAATCTGCATAAATCGTTTGGTGTTCTGATCCTGCTTTTGCTGCCGGTGCGCCTGATAATACGCTGGACAAGTCGTATTCCACCGCTACCCAAGAGTATGCCGCTGGCAGAACAACGCCGTGGAAAACTGGCACATGTGCTTCTTTACGTATTCATGTTCATTGTACCAGCCAGTGGCTATTTAATGTCCGATGCCAATGGTCGGAGCGTACCGTTTTTTACTATAGTCATGCCGACTCTTATCGGAAAAAACAGCGTACTGGGCGGCTATCTTACCGATGCACACGCAATTCTGGCCTACACCTTCCTGGCTCTTATCACCTTACATGTGTTGGCGGTCATCAAATATCATTTCTTTGATAAGCCGGAGAACGATATTCTCCACCGAATGATTTGACAGCTGTTTGGCAGATGCTGGCTCCAGCCAGCATTTACTTCTGTGGAATATCGAACAGATGCGCGAACTCCCCATACCCCTGTGCCGCCAGTTGATCTGCAGGCACAAAGCGCAGGGCTGCTGAGTTCATGCAGTAGCGTAATCCTGTGGGTGCCGGACCATCGTTGAAAACATGGCCAAGATGAGAATCGGCACCTTTGGAGCGTACTTCCGTACGCCGCATAAACCAGCTGTTATCCGCTTTCTCGACAATGTTGGCGGCAACCAGTGGCTTGGTGAAACTGGGCCAACCGGTGCCCGACTTGTATTTATCCAGTGAACTGAACAGCGGCTCACCGGAGACAACATCTACATAGATGCCAGGTGCCGTATTATCCCAGTACTCATTGCGAAATGGCGGTTCAGTGGCATCATTTTGCGTGACTTCGTACTGCATTTTCGTCAAATGCTTTAAAGCTTCCGCTTTTTGCGCAGGGGTCTGGGCGGATACAGCTGCACCCATAAACGCTAAACCCGTTGCTGCTGCTAATATGGCTAACGCTTTTTTCATACCGATTCTCCTGTAGCAGCCCCAGCCTGCTGATCGCACTTATTTACCGTCCGGGGCACGCGCTAACAAACAGCCTGACAAAAGAACACGTTCCAATAGGAACCGGAATCTGCTATCTGCCAACATACACAAACACCCCGATATTTTCAGCTTATCTGCGGTAAAAGTGCAGTAAATTGGCAGTAAATCCGGCAGGACAAAACTGAAAAATCGTTCTCAATTTTACCTTTAACGCCCTACTCTATTTCACATCGCCGCACGTGAATAATTCTTCGGATAGTAATCATTGTCATCGGTAATCATTGTCGCCAGCCACTTCTCATCCGGGTGTTGGCGAGGTTCTTCCTACAGGCACAGGCTATCCAATCAAGAAAACACCGTTTTTACGTGTTAGAATCCCCCCCCTTTTCCAAACGACCAAACTTTGGCATCCTCGCGCTCCTGAAGGAGCGGGATTCCTGTTAGTCACCCAACAGGCTTCCTGTTTCACAGCTCGATGCCGCCAGTGATTAACACCTTTGGTCTTACTCAAGCTCCACAGGCTAACACCGCTAGCCCAGCGGCTTTGATATTAACAGCAGCATTGGTATCCCGATCATGCACAGTTCGACACTCAGGACACGCCCAGCTACGCACAGAAAGGTCGAGGCTTTTCAGTGTGTAGCCACAATGGGAGCACCGTTTGGACGACGGATACCATTTGTCGATGCTAACCAGCGTTCGACCATACCAGTCTGCCTTGTACTGAAGCTGTCTTATACACTCCCCCCAGCCAACGTCGCTTATGGCTTTGGCCAGTTTGGGGTTTTTGACCATGTTCTTGACCTGAAGCGACTCGGCACTGATTACTTGGTTTTCGTGGATCAATGCGGTTGTCAGCTTATGCAGGAAGTCTTTGCGACTGTCTGCAATTTTGGCGTGAACTCTGGCCACCTTCAGTTTTGCTTTCTGGAAGTTTGCCGAACCTTTTTGTTTCTTGCTCAAACGACGCTGGTACTTCGCCAGCTTTGCCTGATTCTTGTAGGTGTACCTTGGGTTGCCGGATTTCCAGCCGTCAGAGGTGACAACGGCATCCTTGATACCAAGATCAATTCCAACAGTGTTCGGAGAAACTGGCAACTTCTCAACATCGGCATCGCAAAGCAGGGAGACAAAGTAACGACCGGCACAATCCCTGGTGACTGTCACGGTGGTTGGCTTATCTGGAATTTCCCTGCTCCAGCGGATGTTCAACGGTTCCTTGTGCTTTGCCAGTGTCAACTGCCCGTTGACCCACTTGAATGCAGAGCGGGTGTATTCCGCACTCTGAACAGCGTGTTTTTTCTTGAATGTCGGGTACTTTGCCCTGCCATCCCAGAAGTTTTTAAATCCTGTTTGCAGGTGCCGGAGTGTTTGTTGAGTGGGTACGCAAGAGATGTCGTTAAGCCAGAAATACTCTGGATTTTTCTTCAGGGCAGTGAGGGCACTGGACGATTCGTGGTAGCCAATGCGCTTTTGCTCGTTGTACCAAGCATCAGACCTGAGTCGCAAAGCCCAGTTATAGACAAAACGTACACAGCCGAACGTGTGAGCAAGTTGTCGCTCCTGTTCGACTGTCGGGTAAAACCTGAATTTGTACGCTTTCTTAATCATTGCCACACAATACCATTGCTTTTGTGTGATTTTAAAGACCACGGCCAGCCTTATCAGGCTGGTCGCTATCCCTCCCAGCACTAAAAGTACTGGGTTTCTCGCGAGGTTTCGATGAAACGCGAACTGGCAATCGAATTTTCCCGGGTTACTGAAGTTGCTGCTTTGGCCGGCTACAAGTGGCTTGGGCGTGGTGACAAAAACGCCGCCGATGGTGCGGCGGTGGAAGCCATGCGCAGTATGTTGAACAAAGTTGCCATGGATGGCGAGATTGTCATCGGTGAAGGTGAGATTGATGATGCGCCCATGCTTTATATTGGCGAAAAAGTCGGCACAGGCGAGGGAGAGCGTATCGATATTGCCGTTGATCCCATCGAAGGCACTCGCATGACCGCCATGGGGCAGAACAACGCCATCGCCGTGCTAGCCGCTGGTGAGAAAGGCTCGTTTCTCAAGGCGCCGGATATGTACATGGAAAAGCTGGTCTGCGGCCCTGGTGCCAAGGGCGTGATCGATCTGCATCTGGGGCTGCGCGACAATATCCAAAACGTCGCCCGGGCACTGCACAAACCCATCGAAAGTCTGGTGGTCATCACCTTGTCCAAACCAAGACACGACAGCGCCATCACCATGATGCAGAGCATGGGCGTACGCGTGTTCGCCATACCCGATGGCGATGTTGCTGCCTCCATCCTGACCTGCCTGCCCGAGAGCGAAGTGGACCTGATGTACTGTGTTGGTGGTGCGCCTGAAGGCGTCGTGTCTGCTGCGGTTATCCGGGCGCTTGGTGGCGACATGCACGCTCGGCTGCTGACCAGAGACCAAGCTAAGGGTGAAACACCTGAGAATATTGCTGTCGGCAAACTGGAAGCCGAGCGCTGCCAAATCATGGGCGTTGAGCCGGGGGAAGTACTGTGCCTTAACGATATGGCCAGCTCCGACAACGTGGTCTTTTCGGCCACCGGCATTACCAAAGGCGACCTGTTGCAGGGTATTACTCGCAAAGGCAACATCGCCACCACCGAGACGTTGGTAGTACGCGGTAAGTCCCGCACCATTCGGCGCATCCAGTCTAGCCACTATCTGGATCGCAAGGATGACGAGATTAAAAAAATCATTCTTTGAGTGGGCTTGAGCATCTTTTATTTTTCATGCAGAGTACGGCGGCAAAAGTACTGAGTACGTACTGAATATTATTGAAAAGCAAGCGATTGTGCCCAAAAAGCCGCCAGACAAACTGCTATAATTTTTAACCACGGACGAATAACATGGGCTGCCTTTAGTGATGAGCATCTAGTGACGACCAGTTAGTGATGCTCAGGGCTACCGGCAGCGCCGCCACTGCATAACAATCAATAAGGACGTTTTTTTATGCACATAGGCCCGCAAAAACCCAACGAGTTCCACAAGCCCGCAACCAAGCCTGCCACAAAGCCCAAGCCGGGCAAAAAGCCACAGGTAGCCACCGATCAACCAGGCACCGAGGCACCTGAGAAACACATTGCCAAGCGTAAAATCAGGAAACCACTCCCACCGAAAAAAACCACCACCTCCCCTGCTGAAGAGTCCATCTACGATCAACCAAGTGAGCCATCTTGCCACTATGCCGTTAGCCCAATTTTGTTTTCCAGGGAAAAAAACGGCGTCAACAAACAGCCCATAACCACAAATAATCATGCAACGCCACCACAACACGTCAACAAACTAAACCAGATTTATGGCGACGGTGGTCACAAAAGTAATGGGGTTAAACCGGCGGTAGAAGGGAATTTTACCACCCGTCTCTCCACCGCCGCCCTCGTGCAACTGTTGGCAAAACGAAACAGCATTGATGGCGTTAGAAAGCTGCTCGATGCCTGCACTCCTGAACAAAGAATGGCTCTGAACAAAGAGAAACAATTTCCCCGGCCTTGGTACGCGGCATTGAACCGACGCTTACTGGCGGACGCACTGACAGGTCTTATCAGCGAAAAGCATAATGGCTTGTTCTTCCATTCAGAAAGTAAGAAATTAATCAAGTCAGCGGCCACCAACTTTCACGCCAAACATCTTGCCAAAGATGTTTTGGACAATCCGATAGCTATCTCACACCTGTTCAGAAACCTCCAAAGTCGCCACCCGGTATTCAATGAAGAGGCTTTCAATAGACTGTCACAGGCAATGATTGCTGGTAAGGATGACCAGGTTCCCGAAATGCTGGTAAATGAGCTACAACAGTCACTGCAAAAGATGCCCCCAGATGAAAAAGACCACTTCCTGGTGGCTATCTGCGTAATGATGACAGCCTACCGCCATACCAGGGAAAATGATCCTGAACAATCAGAATTCCACAAACAACCAAGATTCCAATTGGCCGCGATGTTTGCCCAGAGTGTGTTTGAAATACCTTCGAATCTGAATTTGAGTCATGCCAGTATCGAGGAAATCAGGGCAGCGAAAGAACAGGCTCAATTGCAATACCTTCAGGCCGGATATTTGATGCAAATACTCTTGTTGCCGGGATTGTAAGCTGCTGCAAAAAATCACCATCCAAAGCAGCTCTTCTAATCAGCTAATCAACTAATCAGCTGTTGCCACCTTGGGATGGTAACAGCTTGCTCCAGTAGTTTGGTGTTTTGTGACCAATCGCCCGTAATGGGCTTTGTCTGTACACAATTGACTTAGATTGACAATTATAACTGCTCGATTTTCTTGCGAACAAAACACCAGCATCTTCTCAAACGTGTACTGTTACTTATTTTTATTTTTTATCTGTTGAGAGTATAAAGACATGTCAATTTCCTCCTGGAGATGAAGCATGAAAAACTTTCTCAAGGTTTTTAGTATTTCCATCTCGCTGGCTTTGTCATTTTCTGTGCACGCAAATCAACTAGCAGAATGTATGATCGATTCCATGAATGTCAAAGAGAGAAGGGAACTTGTTAAGTGGGTGTATTTTGGTATATCTGCTCATCCTGAGTTCAGGGAATACACAAATATAAGCAATGATGAAATAACCTCTATTAATCATAATACGGCCAACATTTTATCCAGACTATTAATAGACGAATGCTTTCATGAATTTGAAGATCTAACCTATAATGGAGCTGATATGGCAAATGCTTTTGGCACTGTTATGGAAGTATCAATGAAAGAATTGATTAATAACAGATCCGTTTATGATGCACTAGGTTTTTTCTTCAACTATTTACCGGGAGTCCATTAATTTAATTATTGAATTTAATTATTAAAGGTGAATCAGTAACTGCTCTTAATTGGTAGATAAATCAACATGCAGACGTTAACGGCTTGACTACCCAAATCAAGCATAATCACTGTCCGTGACTCCAGCCACGGCCTCAACCAGATACCAGAAGTCATTGCACTACCGAAGAACGCTTTACCAAGACATTACGGTTACTAACCACTACCTCAAAGAGCAGTTGAAAACCGATGCAACAACAAATAAATATTTGTTTTTTCCGGATATATGTAGGTAGATATCAATCTATATACAAGTAATTTATACCAAACAACCACTGACTTACGACATTACCTCTCTTTATCCTGCTATTTCTACGCTATGTGTTTGCGATAAATTTGACTATACGATTAGTCAATATGAACACAGAACAGTGCTGTCATTGCCCATTGGTATATTTTGAGTCAGATGGCTTTGCCGACAGGAATCCATATTCTTCGTTTTATGTTCATGTGCGAAACAATCCGCAAAGCAATAATACGACCACACACGTTTGTCTGGTTACTGGAATTCGTGTTTTGAGCTGTCCAAGGTAAAAAACGACAGTACTTTTTTATTAAATCCCACAACTTGTCTAATAACCGCAAATGTTAGCAGCGCAAAGAGCGTTCTGCGTTTGCACTTTCAGACCATATTATGAGCAATATTATGTTCGCAAAAGGATTGCTGGCCACAGCCATTTCCCTGATTTCCGTCTCGGTCATTGCCAGCGTTGAAACCGCTAACATCCATCCAGATGACTTGAAAAATCCTGAGTTCGTCTGCCTTGACCCGGTAACCACCAAATACACCCCCGAAGAGCAGAAGCTGGTGGACACGTTGTGGCAAGAATCACTAGTCTATTTAAAAAACTACGCTGATGCCCTAACCACCAGCACCACCGGTGGTTGCCTCAACTCCGATGTGGCCATCTATGAAACCACAGAACCCGGATTCTCCAAAATGTGCGTTATGGAGAATGAAGACATGAAAAAGATGGTCAAACACATCTATCAGATCGTTAATAACCCGGATGCTGCGAAAAAATGCTTTGACCCGCGCAAAGACGACAAATCACTAACTATGCCTGAGGGCAGCCTGCTGGCCAATTCACCGGTAGCCAAGTGGCTGGATCGAACGACAATGACTGAGTTTTATAATGAGGTCAAAACCAGCAACAAAGCCCGCACTCACGGCAAAAATTTTGCTAAAAACTTCTCTCAAATGGCCACCGGCAGCGATCTCGTCATGCCGAAAAACTTCAAACAGGATGTTTCAGCAAATGCGCTGCCTAACCTGTGGGCATCAGTGGGCTGGTCGCCCATGTACGCCGCTAACAGCGAGCGCAACAAGCGCAACTTCGATAATGTCCGTGGTGGCTATGCTTATGCTGAAATCCTGGGTCACTGGGGGCTGCTAAGAATTGACACCATTAATGATGAGGAGGTAGGCGCTGAGGTAGGCATGGTGGTGCAGCAGGTAGACACCTTCTACCCGTATCACAACCACGCCATTTCCGAGGCGTATTACACCATTCGTCAGCCTGCCTGTGCCAACCAGTTCAAGTCGTTTGCAGTGCGCGAAGGCAATAACCTACTGAAAACCATAGCCCAAAACGCCAACATGCGTGAGGTTGAGCTCGACACCAATTATCACAACGAGCATACCGCCTGGGCATCATCCGAACCAAACAGAGACCCACTGACGTATTTTCACGCTAATACCATCCACGCTTTTGAGATCGACGCTGATTGCGACGCTAAGCCCCATGAAAAGGCTATTGTCACTGTTTGGGCGCGCACAAATGCTCATGTGGAACACAACGACTACGGCAATACTCACCTGTGTGAGTCAGCTGACAAACCAGATACACCGGCCGTGCGTGGCGAGAAGATTCGCTGCGACCTGACCCGTCAGAAGTGGTAATTGCAGTTATCTTGTCGGTTAAATAAACAACCACTTTTACTTTTACTTTGCGGACCCAATAATATGGGTCTGTCAGGTAAACTCAGAGGCATATTCAGCTTCACGACGCCCCGGGCAAAAAGCTTTTCCGAAAAGTGTTGATTAAAACACCCAGCACCAACATGAAATAAAATTAATTTTCCGTCCATCTGTAGTAAATAACAGCTGTTTATACTGGAACCCAGAAACAAACCTGATGTGTACAGATTTAAGGAGTACATTATGAACAAACTGGTAAAAATTTTGACTCTGGCCGTGGCAACTGCTGCTGCCACTGGTGCTACTACCGCTACCTGGGCAGACGATGATCATGACAGTGGCCGGAGTCGTTATGAAGAGATGACCATTGCTCGCCAGGTGATCAAACAGTCCGGCATTACCGCAGACAAAGCGATAGATATTGCAAAAAGCACCTATAAAGGAACTGTTTATCAGTATGAACTCGAAGCTGATCACAATCGGCTGACCTATAAAATTGAACTGGCTAACCCAATCAAGGGCGAGATCTATGAAGTGGAGATTGATGCCAGCAACGGCAAGATTGTGAAGGAAACAATCGAACGCAATTTAAGCGCTAAAGAAAGTGCCAAAATATTAGCTACTGTTGAGGCCATTCAACAGGCTGGCTTTACGGTAAAAGACGTCATCGCCAAAGTCAGTCCGGCAGGTGAGCCGATGGTCAAGGAAGTCGAGTATGAAAATCGGTTAGGTGTGGGCTTTTTTGAGGTAGAGACCGTTGGTGCATCCGGTAAACAGAAAGTTTTGGTCGATATCAACCAGAAATCAGTGATTCCCGGGTTCAAATCCCAATCTCCTCACAAATCCTCTGATTCCCACGACGGACATCATTCTCAGTAATGAAGCTTCTTATCATCGAAAACCTCGCGAGAAACCCAGTACTTTTAGTACTGGGAGGGATAGCGACCAGCCTGATAAGGCTGGAAAACTAACTTCTTTTGATGTTAGCGCCATCCCCTCCACATCAGGCGAGACACTGGGAGAGTAGTCATCCACTAGTGGTGGTTCTCCAGCAACCTGGCTAGAGGAGAATATCAATTGCTCACTGATCAAGCGCTGTAAAAACCTATAGGTAAAAGTGGTATTAGACATTTCCCTCACCTGCTATAGAATCTTCTAACAGTTTTCAGATATTCGTTTATTTATGTCCAAGCATGAGGGAAAACGGCTGCCGCCCGCTGTTTTTTTGATGGGGCCGACCGCTGCCGGTAAAACCGAGTTGGCGATCATGCTCGGTAAGGCGTTCCCCTGCGAAATCATCAGCGTGGACTCTGCCCTGGTATACCAGGGTATGGATATCGGTACAGCGAAGCCAGAACCGCAACTGCTGGCACAGGTACCGCACCACCTGATTGATATTGTTGATCCGGCACAGTCTTACAGTGCTGCCGACTTTCGCCGGGATGCGCTGACCTTGATGGCAGATATCACAGCCCGTGGGCGCATCCCTTTGTTGGTGGGTGGCACCATGATGTACTTCAAGGTACTGCGCGATGGCATCGCTACTATGCCTCCGGCCGACGTCGAAGTGCGTCAGCGGTTACTGGATGACGCCCATGCTCATGGTTGGCCTTATTTACACCAGCAACTGGCCAGTGTTGATCCGGCAGCAGCACGACGGATCAAACCGTCAGACAGCCAGCGTCTGCAACGTGCACTGGAGGTCTACGAACTGACTGGCAAGCCATTGTCCCAGTGGCATCAGGAACAGGACAAAGAAGGTTTACCTTATCAGGTAATCAGTCTGGCCATAGCACCTCAGGATCGAGCAGTACTGCACGAACGGATTGCCCTGCGCTTTGTCAGGATGCTGGAAATGGGTTTTTTGGACGAAGTAAAAAACCTGTATTTGCGCGGTGATCTGACTACGTCCTTACCCTCGGTACGGTCGGTGGGTTACCGTCAAGCATGGTCATACCTGGATGGGGAACTAAGCTATGAGGGCATGGTCGAACGGGGGGTCATCGCCACCCGGCAACTGGCCAAGCGGCAACTGACCTGGCTGAGGAGTTGGCCTGATGTCCATTGGCTTGACTCGTTATCCAACGATCTGTTTGGCGATGCTCTGAGAGTCCTGGAGCCTGTCCTCGGACGATCGTTGACTGATGATGTAGCACGCATCAGCGCGTAGCGAAAGTTACGTAATTTGAACGCCGCGTGTGCGTCATTAGTTAAAACGACAGTGGATTTGTTCTTGGTGTTCCGTAGTGGGTGTTTGTCGTGTTTTCTGGTGAGAAAAGTAAATAAATGACGGTTTTATTGTATCCCTGTGCAAAGTAGTACTTTAGAACTTGTAATTGTTACAGCAGGACTGTTGGGACTAGCTAGTATTACTTATTGAGTGTGGTGTGGGGTTAGCTTAATGTGGGCCGGCATTTCCGAAGTTGTACACATATTGAACAAAGGTACTGGCACAGCCGGTCCTGCGGATAGTCCTCCCAGTTCGAAGTAAGACTATTCAAAAACCCGAGAATTAAAAGGAGTACAGAAATGTCAAAAGGGCATTCTCTACAAGACCCTTACCTGAATGTGCTGCGTAAAGAACGCGTGCCGGTTTCTATCTACCTGGTTAATGGTATTAAGCTACAGGGGCAGATCGAGTCTTTCGATCAGTTCGTTATTCTTCTCAAAAACACAGTCAGTCAGATGGTGTATAAACACGCTGTTTCTACAGTAGTGCCAAGCCGTCCGGTTCGACTGCCCATGCAAGGCACTGACCAGCCTGAGCACGAATAATCTGAGTTGATGCATCCTACAAGGCGCGCTACGCGCCTTTAGGTGTTTTATAAAAAATGAGCCACATCGCTGGCCAGCGCCAGACACGATGTGGTGACTATTCAGGGACTATTCCCAAGGGCTGTTCAGGAGATCTCTTTGTTTTTTGACCGCCATGAGGGAGGTGAAACCGCTGTCCTGGTTCATCTGGAACTAAATGATGAACAGAAGCGTGAAGACCCCCAGGAATTTATGGAGCTGGTGCGCTCTGCTGGCGTTGAATCTGCTGCATTTATTTCGGCCAACTGCAAGCATCCCACCCCGCGTTTTTTTATCGGTCCCGGCAAAGTGGAAGAAATTCGCCAACTGGTGGTTTTGCACGATGTCGATGTTGTGCTGTTCAACCACGCTCTCTCACCCAGCCAGGAACGCAACCTGGAAAAAGAACTCCAGTGTCGGGTAATTGACCGGACTGGCTTGATTCTTGATATCTTTGCCCAGCGCGCCCGTACCTTTGAAGGCAAACTGCAAGTCGAACTGGCGCAGCTACAGCATATGAGCACCCGTCTGGTGCGTGGCTGGACGCACCTGGAACGGCAAAAAGGCGGAATCGGCCTGCGCGGACCCGGTGAGACGCAGCTAGAAACCGACCGTCGTTTATTACGGGCACGGATTAAAAGCATCACCCGTCGTCTGGAAAAAGTACGCAAACAGCGTGAGCAGGGCCGACGTTCCCGCATACGGGCTGAGGTTCCGCAGGTGTCCCTGGTGGGTTACACCAACGCGGGCAAATCCACCCTCTTCAATCAGGTTACCGAATCGTCGGTTTACGCCGCCGATCAACTGTTTGCCACTTTGGATCCAACACTGCGTCGTATCGACCTACCCGATATCGGGCCAGTAGTACTGGCCGACACGGTTGGTTTTATTCGACATTTGCCGCATAAATTGGTGGAAGCCTTCCGGGCAACGCTGGAAGAAACTCGCCAGGCCGACTTGCTGTTGCACGTGATCGACAGCCACGACCCTGAGCGACTGGATAATATCGACCAGGTGCAATCGGTACTCAAAGAGATTGGCGCTGATGAAGTGCCGCAGCTGCAGGTCTACAACAAGATCGACTTATTGCATGGAGTAGAGCCGAAAATTCAGCGTAATGATGCCGGACGCCCAGTGCGGGTGTGGGTATCTGCGGTTAACGGCGACGGTATCGACTTGTTGCAGGAAGCCATCAAAGAGCTGCTTTCTGACGATATACTGCAAGGTCAATTAACTCTGAAACCGTCCCAGGGACGTGTTCGTGCTCGCCTGTATAAACTCGGTGCCATCCTGGACGAAAGCTGCGCTGAGAGTGGAGATATTGTGCTTGAGATTCGCCTGCCCCGGTCAGACTTCGAACGCCTTGCCAAGCAAGAAGGTCTGAGCGAGAGCAGTTTTAGTGCTACCACACAAACCGAAAGTTAAAACCACCGATTAATGACTCGAACCGGCCTGTACAGGCCGGCGCAATTCATCGGCTACCATCATCGATACCAGAAACTTCTTCTTTTGGCTCATCCAATTGAGCCATGTTCTGTTGTAGTTTCAGACAAACAGATTCAGTCAATACGCTGTGTGGAGCGCACGCAGGTACGCTTCGTTGTGCCAGTAAAACCGCCCGGGGAGACAATAGCAAACGAGTCGGTGATACCAGGTCTAAAAAAGAGCGACTGTTTGCTGTCACTGAACAGGCCGCCGCCATTGCGCCTGACTGGATCGGTAGCCCTCTGGGCAACAGGCCACTGCTCGGAGCCGATGTCGGTTCGATTATGGCGTCGCTGATGATACCTCTGAAGATATCTGCTGTGGATTCCCCAGTCGCAGGACTGGTAAAAAAACGGCTGAAAACGGGCTTCATTGACTTTTGCTAAGTGTTATCAGGTTGTTATTTCGAGGGAGTAGGATTTGTGATCCCGGAATCAACCGCACCGACTGATGACGAAGACAGCTATTCCCATTAGCTAAACCTATATCGTCGTATATTATATTGCAACCTGAAACTTTTCAAAGTGCATTCCCGGCGTTTTTAAAGATAAAAGATAGTTGTCACGACAAACTTTGCCGGGAACAGCAATCTGTATCTTTAGCTTGCGCGGCTCATCTATCCTGTCGTTTGCATCAGTGTTTATTAACAAAGTTGTCGTAACACATCGACATCGTCAGGCGGCGACCAGTTGCGCAACAATAATAACAACCCCGGTAAGAAAACAGATGATCAATGACGCATTCCCTCCAGCCACCCGATAGCCTTCTTTATTAACCTGTCGTGACTTATAGGCCATGGCCACTGGCAAGAATACCGCCAGCACAACCAGGGCGATAGCGGCATAACCCAGCGCCAAAATAAAGCCATCGGGATAGAACAGTGCAAATCCCAAAGGTGGCAAATAAGTCAGCAGAGCGATATACAGCCGGTTACCCTTTAACGAGCGAATAGTGGTGTCACGAATAAATTCAAACAAGCCAAGGCTCACCCCCAAAAAAGAGGTAATCAAAGCCAGCTCGGCAAACAGGTTAAGGAATTTCTCCAGCCAAGAGCCTGAGATAGTGGCTGATAACAAGGCAATAAGTGCCGTCAGCTCACTATTTTTATAAAGCTCAGATTGACTGACTACCCCCAGTGTGCACAGCAACCACAAGACATAAATCACCAATGGCAAACAGGAACCGATGTACATGGCCTTTTTGAGTTTTTCGGTATCGCCATCCAGATAAGCGACAATGGCCGGAATACTGCCGTGAAAACCAAACGAGGTAAAAACAACGGGCAATGCCGTTAGGGCCAGCCCATACCCCATCGGCATACTGCCAAGCAAACTGCCTTTAACATTGGGCATCAGAGCGAGCAGTACCAGCACCATTGCACCGATCATCAGGGCAAAAAGCACTCGATTAACATTGTCCAGAAATTGAGTACCAATCAGGACAATGCCGGCAACAATAATGGTAAACAACACAGCGCCTGTACTATCGTCAACCTCGGTGGCGAATGCCTCACTCAACTGAACAGTTACCTGACTGCCACCCCCGGCGATATAGGCGGCACACAACGAATAAAACAAGAAAAACATGGCAACAGCTGCCAGATATTTACCTTTATCACCCAGAAACTGTTTGGCCAAAGTGTGCAACGTTGCTGTGCTGTGAGCATGCTGATGAACTTCGAGCATCAATAACGCGGTATAGGTCATTAACGCCCATAAACCGATAATAATCAGCAACGAAACACCAAATCCCAGTCCGGCTGAGACAATGGGCAACGACAGCATTCCGGCACCAATGGCAGTACCGGCAATAATCAATCCTCCGCCAATCATGCGCCCATTAGTTTTTCTGCTGTCAATATCACCGGAACCCGTGTTCTTGTTCATATACGAAATCCTTTTGCACGCACATTATTTGTTGAACTCTTTTTTTATTGGAGCAACATCTTTATTGGCGCAACATCGCTATCGAAAGCAACAAGTTGTGAATAACGGCTCCAGCAGGAATTTTCACAACACAAAAAGACATGTATCGAACAGCAGCAAAGCCGGTATTCTGCAATATCAATGTGGCTCCGCAGACCTAAAAATCCGCAAAAGCCACATTCTCCCCCCCTAACAAACCTTCTAGTTAATTATAAATAAGCAAAACGAGCCGTAAAAAAGCGCAGCTGCTTTGGCTCATAGACAAACTTCAACCCCTTGATTTCTTCGCGTTTCTGAAACAAACGAATGATGCCATCGGCCACAACATCCATATGCGCATAGGTGTACACACGACGTGGGATCGTTAAACGGACAGTCTCCAGTTTTGGGCTATGGTTTTTTCCGGTAATGGCATCGCGACCACCAGAAACAATGCCGCGCTCCATAGAACGAACGCCGGTTTCCACGTAAATACTGGCAGCGAGACTTTGTGCCGGGAAGTGCTCTTGAGGCAGATGCGGGCAAAAACGACGGGCGTCGAGAAATACTGCATGACCACCAATGGGCATAACCACGGGCACACCGGCAGCTATTAACTTATCACCCAGATAGCGTACCTGCTTTACCCGGTGCTCAATATATTCGTACTGCACAGACTCGCGCAGACCGATGGCCATGGCCTCCATATCGCGCCCGGCCATGCCACCGTAAGATGGCATTCCTTCATAGACAACGACCAACTCTTTAGCCTGGGCAAAAAGTTCATCGTCGTTTACACACAAAAAGCCGCCAATATTAACCAGACAGTCTTTCTTGCCACTCATGGTACAGCCATCGGCATAGCTGAACGTTTCCAGGACAATTTCCTGAATCGACTTATCAGCATAACCAGCTTCTTGTTCTTTGATATAAAACGCATTTTCTACACAGCGTGTGGCATCGTAAAACACCTTGATGCCATGCTCACGCGCCACCTTGGCGACGGCGCGCATATTTGCCATGGATACCGGTTGTCCACCGGCCAGGTTAACCGTCACGGCAACGCAGATATAGGCGATATTCTGTGCGCCTTTTTCGGCAATAATGGCCACGAGTTTGTCGATATCCACATCACCCTTGAACGGAATATCAATGGTAGCGTCGTGTGCCTCGGCACGGATGATATCGATAAAAGAAGCGCCGTTTCGCTCTTGGTGATAACGAGTGGTGGTGAAATACATATTCCCCAAGACGTACTGGCCTTCTTTAATTGCTATTTGCGACAGAATATTTTCTGCACCACGCCCCTGGTGGGTGGGAATAATGTGTTTGAAACCAAATAACTCCTCAACCGTTGCCTTGAGATGGTAGAAGTTTTTACTGCCTGCATACGCCTCGTCACCAATCATCATACCTGCCCACTGCCTGTCACTCATGGCGGTAGTCCCGGAATCGGTGAGCAAATCAATGTAGACATCTTCGCTGTTGAGCAAAAAGGTGTTGTAACCGGCTTCCTTGATTTTTTCTACGCGCTGCGCCTGATCAATCATGGACACAACTTCAACGGATTTAATGCGGAACGGTTCAGCAGGGTATTGCATGGCGACATTTCCGGATAATTATTCTATTAAGAGATGTTAATCCTGCAAAAATCAATCTACTGTAAAGAAGCTGAGGTTATTTTGATCCATATCAAGGGTGGGCATTACCAGCGAAGATGGCACTTTTGCTCGCTGGCGCAATCTAGCCGACTCCCCTACTCTCACTCCACAATCGATTGCATGTGGATAATCTGTTGAAAACCTATGATTAACCTGTTGCTGACTTGCTCATTGTTGTGAATAAGCGATAGAACATCAAACGACATTGAAAAGCGGCAATCCTCTGTGGATTGTCTACTATTCACCTTCATCCCAACCGGCAAAGGTCGCTTTGCACCTTTTGTATCCTGTGAGTGCTTCAGTTATGAATGGAGAATTCCGTGGGATTCGTTAAATCAAAAGCAGCGATTGCCCAGGAGGCCGGTCAGCCTCTCTCTATAGAAGAAGTTGATGTAATGCTGCCCAAAGCAGGTGAGGTGCTGGTGCGCATCGTGGCAACCGGTGTTTGCCACACGGATGCTTTTACCCTGTCTGGCGACGATCCGGAGGGTATTTTCCCGGTGATACTCGGTCACGAAGGTGGCGGTATTGTCGAGATGGTTGGTGAGGGCGTTACCAGTGTGGCTGTGGGGGATCATGTTATTCCCCTTTACACGCCAGAGTGCGGTGAGTGCAAGTTCTGTCTTTCCGGGAAGACTAACTTGTGCCAGAAGATTCGTGAAACCCAAGGCAAAGGCTTGATGCCGGATGGTACTACTCGATTTTATCAAGATGGGCAGCCGGTTTATCACTATATGGGGTGCTCAACTTTCTCTGAATACACCGTATTGCCAGAGATTTCCCTGGCCAAAGTGAATCTGCACGCCCCACTGGAAGAAATTTGCCTATTGGGTTGTGGCGTTACTACTGGCATGGGCGCCGTGTTAAAAACAGCCAGGGTACAAAAAGGGGATACCGTTGCTATTTTCGGTCTGGGTGGTATTGGCCTGTCTGCGGTTATCGGCTCGGTGATGGCTGGAGCCAGCCGGATTATTGGGGTGGATATCAATGAATCCAAGTTTGAGTTGGCGAAGAAACTGGGGGCTACCGACTGCATCAATTCACGAAATTATGAGCGGCCAATCCAGGAAGTGATCGTCGAGATGACCGGCGGTGGGGTGGATTTCTCCTTTGAATGTATTGGTAATGTTAACGTGATGCGCTCTGCGCTGGAGTGCTGCCATAAAGGCTGGGGTGAGTCAATTATTATCGGTGTGGCCGGTGCCGGTCAGGAAATTTCCACCCGCCCGTTCCAATTGGTCACTGGTCGTGTATGGCGTGGCTCAGCTTTCGGTGGAGTCAAGGGTCGTTCGGAACTGCCGAAAATCGTCGAGCAATACATGGCTGGTGAGTTTAAGCTGGATGATTTCATCACTCATACCATGGGATTGGAAGATATCAACACGGCATTTGATCTTATGCACAAAGGCGAGAGTATTCGTTCGGTTATTCATTATCAAACGTCATTGGTTGTCTGACTGGTTTTCTTTTCACAAATGACGTTGGTGCACTACCAGCGATCGCTCCTTTTTTATCAGTCTGGTGAAAAACCGGTACTTCTGCTACCGCAATGGCGCCCAGTCAGCTAGAGATGGCTGCCGGCAAAACGTATTCCCATGCCAGTCAGTTATTGCTCATTTCTTTTTGCAAGATTTGTTTTTTGCCAGATTAGATACCACAGTGCGTGTGGCGGCATCTTAAGGATATCGGGTTAGTGCTCACTTACTTAGTGCTTACTCGAAGAAGTGCTGAAAAATTGATCCATATCAATCGATTGTTCATTATCTGGGCTTATTATACCCAATCACTTTTAAGTTCATCATTTGTACAACAGATGCCCTTCGTTGCAGAGAGTCCCTGATCTGTGCAGTAAGAGCTGTTCTTCGGTTTCATGGGCTATGAACCTCATAAAAGGCAGTAATGCCCGCATTTATTTGCCTGAGACCGAAAGACGTTAGCCGTGGGCGATGCCATTATTTCGGCACCATTGCCCTGGCTGAGCACGACATCTAACAGTCCCCGGTAAAACTATCAAGCAAATGAAAAAGTTCCTCGATAACGCTTTGTCGTCTGCCATCAAGCGCAGAACCTTTATTAAATGGGGGGCCGCAACCGGCAGTGCTGCTGCGCTTGCCAGTACTGCCCTGCCACTCAAGGCCATTGCCGCCGATGCGACCCCGACACCACAAGAGAAGGTGACCTGGACAGCCTGTATGGTCAACTGCGGCAGCCGGTGTCCGCTCCAGGTTCATACCAAAGACGGTGTGATTACCCACGTTGAGTCGGATAACCGGGGTAATGATATCTATGGTCAGCACCAGATTCGCGCGTGCTTGCGTGGTCGTTCCATCAAGCAGCGGGTATACAACACTGATCGTCTAAAATACCCGATGAAGCGCGTTGGCAAGCGCGGCGAAGGTCGCTTTGAGCGCATCAGCTGGGATGAGGCACTGGACACCGTTGCCAAACAGCTGAAATACACCATTGATACTTATGGCAACGATGCCATTTACTATCAATACGGCTCTGGCACCCAAGGTTATCGGAGTGATGGTCCATATTCCTCCAAACGGCTGCTGAACCTGCTGGGTGGTTATCTGAACTACCACGGTAACTACAGCTGGGGTCAGATTCAGTGCGCCCTGCCGTTTACCTTCGGTGGCGGTCGTCCGGCTGCTTTCGGCAGCTACACCAGCGAAATTGCCAACGCCGAATTGCTGGTGATGTTTGGCTACAACCCGGCTGAAACCCGGATGAGTGGCGGTGGTGAAATTTATGAATACATCAACGCCGTGAACAGCAAAAACATTCGCACCATTATTATTGACCCGCGTTACACCGATACCATGCTGGGCAAAGAGTCCGAGTGGATTCCCATTCGCCCTGGTACTGATGCGGCGCTGGTGGAAGGCATGGCCTGGGTACTGATTAACGAAAAGCTGGTGGACGAAGCGTTTCTTGATCAGTTCTGTGTTGGTTACGATGAAAAAACATTGCCAGCCAGCGCCCCGAAGAACGGTCACTATAAGGCGCATATTCTCGGTCAGGGTGCAGATGGAATCGCCAAAACGCCCAAGTGGGCCTCTGTCGTTACCGGTATTCCGGAGAAAAAGATTATCCAGCTGGCCCGGGAAATTGGCATGGCCAAGCCGGCTTATATCGTTCAGGGTACTGGTATCCAGCGTCAGGCCAATGGTGAGGAGGCCAGTCGTGCCATCTGTATGTTGCCGATTCTCACTGGCAATATCGGTTTGCCAGGCACCAATACCGGAGAGATGCCTGGCAACTACGATTTCCCGGTGAAAACGCTGCCTACGGGCCACAATCCGGTAAAGACGGCGATTCCCTTCTTTAAGTGGACCGATGCCATCTATCGCAGCCACGAGATGACCGATAAAACCGACGGGATTCAGGGAGCCGAGCGCCTGAAAAATCCGATCAAGTTTATCTGGAATTATGCCGGTAACGTTACCCTGAACCAGCACTCGCAAATTAATCGGACAAAAGAGATTTTGTCCGATGATAAACAGTGTGAGTTTATTCTGGTCATTGATAACCATATGACACCCACCGCTCGCTTTGCCGATATCCTGCTGCCGGACATCATGACCATCGAAAACTACGAGGTGACCAGCAACGGTTACGCATCGGGCAGTCTCGGTGCGGCAATTCCACTGGTACCCGCCATCACGCCAATGTACGACTGTCGCAGTGCATATGATATCTGTGCTGGTATTGCCAAGCGTTTTGGTCTGGAGGAGCAGTTTACCGAGGGCAAAACCCATGAGCAGTGGGTTGAGGTGCTGTACGAACAACTGCGTCAGGAGGAGCCAGGAGTGCCACCGCTGGCCGATTTGCGTCGTGACGGCCCTTATACTCAGCTGGCACCCAAGACCGGGCGTATTGCCCTTGAGGCATTTCGTAAGAACCCGCAGCAAAACCCGTTGGGTACACCATCGGGCAAACTGGAAATCTACTCTGAGCAGTTGGCCAATATTGCTGCTGAGTGGATTTTGCCTGCCGGCGACGTGATTACGCCGCTACCGCAATACGTTGCGACCTGGGAAAGTCATGTCGATCCACTGACCAAAAAGTATCCGTTGCAGCTTATTGGTTTTCACACCAAAGGCCGTGTGCACTCCACTTATCACAATGTCGCCTTCCTGCGTGAAGCGGTGACCGATGCGGTATGGATGAATCCGGTTGACGCCGAGGCGCGTGGCATCAAAGACGGCGATATGCTCAGGGTGTGGAATGACCGTGGGGAAACACGAGTGCCGGCCAAAGTGACGCCACGCATTATACCGGGCGTGGTCGCGCTGGCAGAAGGTGCCTGGTATATGCCCGGTAAAGACGGTATTGACCGTGGTGGTTCATTCAATGTGGTGAGTACTCAGCGCAACACGCCGTTGTCCAAGGGTAACCCGATGCACACTAACCTGGTCGAAATTGCCAAGGTTTGAGGAGATAAAATTCGATGACTCAACTGGGATTTTATGTCGATACGGCCAAGTGTACCGGTTGCAAAACCTGTCAACTGTCGTGTAAAGACGAGAACGACCTGACTGTGGGCGTGAATTGGCGCCGGGTCTATGAATACGCCGGTGGTAGCTGGTTTCAGAATGAAGACGGCACTTACCAGCAAAATGTATTTGCCTACTATACATCCATCAGCTGTAATCATTGTGCCAAACCTGCCTGTACCAAGGCGTGCCCAACCGGTGCCATGCACAAGCGGGAGAACGATGGTCTGGTGTTGGTAAATCAGGATGTCTGCGTCGGCTGTCGTTATTGCGAAATGGCTTGTCCTTATGGTGCCCCGCAGTTCAACGCTGAAAAGAAAGTCATGAGCAAGTGTGACGGCTGTTATGACCGGGTAGAGCAGGGTAAAAAGCCGATTTGTATCGAATCCTGCCCGTTGCGCGCGCTGGATTTTGGTCCTATTGCTGAGCTGCGGGCCAAATACGGTACTGAGGCTGACATGGCACCACTACCGGATTCCTCATTGACCGGACCATCGCTGGTGCTTAAAGCTGGTCGCAATGCCAAACCTTCTGGTGATCACACCGGGCGCATCATTAATACACGGGAAGTATAGTTATGCACGAGTTGCCATTAGTTTTTTTCACTGTACTGGCGCAGGGCACTGTTGGCCTGTTCCTGGTACTGGCCACCCTGTTGCTGTTTAACCGGAGTCCGGATCGCAAGCGAACACTGAGTCGGTTTATGGTGCTGGTACTGGTATTGTTGGGTATCGCCGGTATTCTGGCGATGACTCACTTGGGACAGCCATTGCGAGCACTTAATGTTGTCTTTGGCCTGGAGCATTTATCACCCTTAAGCCTTGAGATAATCACCACCGCTGTGTTTGGTGGTGCGGTGTTTGTCTATGGAGCCATGGCGCACTTTGACATTCTGGCCAAGTTGCAAAAGTTGGTGCTGGCCGCTGCTATGGGATTGGGTGTTGCGCTGCTATTGGCGATTGCCAATGTCTATACCCTGGATACAGTGCCGACCTGGAACAGTTTCTGGACCGTGTTTCAGTTTGTACTAACGGCATTTGTCGTTGGGCTGCCAATGGCAGCGCTGGTACTTAGGGCTGGGGCCACAGGGCTTGGTGTTTATCAGAGAAATGCTGATCGTGCCCTGGCAACCCTTGGTTTTATTGCCCTGGGTGTGGCAATGGCAGCGTACCCACTCTACGTGTTCTGGCTTGGTCAGGTAGATGCCAGCCTATTAAGCCGGTTCGATTATCACGCCACGTTGATACTGGCGCACACCGCCTTGCTGTTTGCTGGTCTGGGTTTTTGGATTATCTCCGCTACCCGTGGCAATAATACCGGCGTTGCCCTGGCGGCAACCAGTACCGTTCTGGTGTTGATAGCAGAAATATGTGGTCGTATATTCTTCTATGATACGTATATGCTGGCGCTGTAGCCACGCATCGTTCTCGCCCCAATCCAGGGGCGGGACGCGCTCAAAGCAATCTCTCCATTATTTGTTTCCACAACGCCCGCGCACCGATTTTAAGCCATGAAGCGCCCACTGATCGACGAAGATACTCAAACCCGACAGCAGTCCCGGCACCAAGACAAACCAAGGTGAGCAGCCCTTTGGGCGTCTGGGTCAGCTGTACCCACAACTGCTCTCTGTGAAGATGCTCCTGCCGGGCCAGCTGTTGTGAAAGTTGGCTTCGATGCTCAACATTGCGCTCATCGGCCAACAGAAAACGCTCAACCAGCATTGCTTTGCTCCCGGACAGCATCGGTGTTGGCAGGGACTGGCTGGACAAGTGCGCGCAGAGCATCAGTCGTACGTCGATAGCCCAGTTTCGTCTGGACCTGGCGTATATTGACTAACAGCCACCACAACATCAGACACTGAAAAACGATCACAATCACTACGGCCAGCAGCAGACTTTTCGTTAGCCAGTATGCAATCATCCCAATGGCCGCCAGCGCACTCACCCAAAGGCTGATACTCACCAGAACCATAGCCACAACCAAACCTGTGATTGCTGCAAGTACCCGGATATTAAGTTGGGTTTCGGCAATCGCCAATTCTTGCAAGGCCCCGAGACGTTTAAGCCAGAGGTTGAGAACAATCAACAGCTGATCCACTATCGACGACTCGGGGCATAATTCAGGCTGTTGCTTTATTTGCTGCTCTGTCATGGGTGGCTACTTGCGCAGCAACACAGTAAGCAGGACCCCGGCACCAAAGGCAATGCCGGCAGAGATCATGGGGTTATGCTCGATAAAGTCTTTGGCCTTTTCTGAGGAGTATTTGAGGGCATGCTCCAACTCCTGCTCTCCAGCATGGGCAGCGTGGGCAGCCCTCCCGGCATGATGGCGGACATAATCCTCGGCGGCTGTTGCCTTGTGCGACAGGTGGTCCAGTGCTTCATGCACTTTACCATTCCCGGATTTTGAACCAGTGGCAGCTTCTTGTTGGTCGATATTTATACTCATGATACATACCTCGTAACATAGACTGGCAAAACTCCGGCACGAGTTATGAATGGTGAATCGCTGGTCTGTCGACTTAACACTTACCCGACAGGAGCAGCCTGGTCCATAAAACGGCAAGAGAGTACGATAGCTTTTCACTTCTTATCTATGCCGGATCAACGATTGAGCCAGCACGACGCACAAACAAACAACCCCTTCGGCGACATGTTGAAAAGGGCTTGTGATCCAGCTTATCACCACTGTAATTTCAGTCACTTTCGGGGAAGTACGTGGTACACAGGTAGTAGTCACTAGGGACTGTTGGCATTTTATGCACGCATTAAAATTCACTTATCAGTTAATGCTTGCGGGCTACGCATCGCCTTTGAAATCATGGGTGGTGAAGTCAATGATTGCACGGTCGCACTGACCCTATTGGCAAAGACCCCTGAGGCAGAAACAGTCGTTGCTGACAAAGAAAGCCCTGCAATACTTTACTTTGGGCCGATTCCGGCGATTAAGCGCAAAATGCACATCCTGATGGACTAGGACTCTCGTATATCCACTTGGGCCAGAATGCTACAACGCTCGCTGGCAGCGAGGCACAACGGGTGAAGCTGGCCAAAGAGCTATCCAAACGTGATACCGGTAAAACGTTGTATATTCTCGATGAGCCCACCACCGGCCTGCACTTTCACGACATTAAACAACTGTTAACAGTACTTCATCGCCTGCACGACCACGACAACAGTGTGGTGGTGATTGAGCATAATCTGGATGTTATCAAAACGGCAGACTGGATTGTTGACCTTGGGCCAGAAGGCGGTGACGGTGGCACTCAGATTATTGTCACTGGCACACCAGAAGCAGTAGCCAAGATTGCACAGTCTCATACCGGACGTTTTCTTAAACCAATGCTCAGCTAATAAGCTGAAAAATGTGCAAGCAAGAATGCCTTTACCCCCTGCTATTTCTGTTTAATAAAGTAGCACCCAAGTTTATCTTTGAGTATATTTGCTACCAAGATTTCCAACATCCCTACTCTCCCTACGCCTAGCCCTAAAAAATGAAAGTTTGTGGGTGCGGTAGTGTGCCTGGATGGAATGTATAACAGCCCACTTAAAATAGGTTTATGTACTCATTGAAGAGCGATCAACGTGAGAGCTAGGGCATTACCGCGCTGTGTCAGGATGGCTGTCCCGATCACTGATTAACCAATAAAAGCTGATCAGTGGGTGATGGACGTTGAATATGCCTCTTTTTTCAGAGGAATGTAAATTAGCCACTTGGAAAAATTTCGGAGTTTCGGGATAGGGAGCAAGGTTTGGAGCTTGAATATTTGCTTAAGCGAAAAATATACAAAACGTGAAATACGTAGGGAGAACTATGAGTACTGCCATTCATATATCATCTGAAAGGACTGCTTTGCAAGACTTGCAGAAATTTTTACACATCGCACATACAGTTACTTATGCGTAATGGTTACGTATAAGCATCTGTTGTGCGCTATAGTGCATAGTCCTTTGCTGGCTGGAAGTTCAACAGAAATGAAAATGGTTTCGTGGGTTCTGGCGGGAGAGATTTGAATTTCTTTCCTCGTGCCATGCCAGTTCCAACAGTATGCTGCTCCTCAAGTCGTGGTGTTTCCGGCAAAGTGGTTTTGAGCTTTTTCCTTAGTGCAACGCCAGGCTAAAATCCGTGCCAGTGGTTTTGCAGTAAATTTCGGCTTTGCCGTTTACCTCAGCTTTTCTGTTCGTCAGGGCTTCACGCTCTCTGCCATGAACAGAGAAAACATAGTTGGGGCCTGCCTTCAGGCTCACGAGCGGCGAGTTCGCGCACAAATCGGGTAAAAGCTGGTCTTTCTCCAGCTCTCCCCACACCACCCGGCTTGCGGATCCGCACCGGGCGGTTCACCGCGGATGGTGAAACCTGATCCATAAGTCTTTCAGTGAAACAAGCCCAAGGTTTGCAAGATAACTGTCGTTCAACGCCTGTTGCACCGCATAAGTTTTGCTCAACCGGTAATATCCTTTGCTACTGGCTGCGATCGAAGCGGCTTTGATGCGATCAACGCCTAACATGACCAAATTTCTATAACGGGTTTTCGGCTTACGCCATTGCTTGATAAAGCAGCAACGGATGCGCCGACGTATCCATTGATCCAGCAGCAGTATGGGGCGGTAATATTCGGTTATTCTGAAATAACCCATCCAACCCCGGACATATTCAGCAAGCTTTCTCAGGCGGTAGCCCATCGAGACTCCCCAGCTTCGGCTGGTGAGCTTGAGGATTTTCTGCCTGAAGCGCTTCAGGCTCTTCTCTGACCAACGGATTTTCTTCCTTGTGAAGGTAAAGCCCAGAAACTCAGCTTCAGTTGCTTTTACCACCTTGCTTTTGCTCTGATTTACCGTCAGTTTCAGCCGACGTTCAAGGTAGCGGGTAATGCTTTCCATGACCCGCTCCCCTGCCCGCTGGCTACCAACCAGTATCACGAAGTCATCACAGTAACGAGCAAAACAGTGTCCCCGGTACTCCAGTTCTTTGTCCAGGTCGTCGAGAAGTACATTAGACAGCAGTGGCGAAAGAGGGCCACCTTGGGGCATACCTACCCGTGTGGGGTAGCATTGCCCATCAATCATGACACCAGCACGGAGGTAGCGGCCAATCAGTTTTAACAGGCGTTTGTCGTTAATCTTGCGGGAGACTCTCGACATGAGCACATCGTGGCTGACCGTATGATCACCATGGAAGGTGGGAAGTCTGGTTTTGCAGGAGCAAAAACCAGCCAAAGAATTTGCTCAGGTCAACGTCAACCGCTTGGTGCAGCCCCTGCTTGATGTAGCCTTTAACCTGCTGTACGGCGTCTTGCGCAGACTTTCCCGGTCTGTAACCAAAACTGCTGGCAGAGAATTCCGGGTCAAGGATCGGTGACAACACTTGCACAATGGCCTGTTGTATTACCCTGTCCATAACCGTTGGAATGCCCAGCAGTCGTTCTCCGCCATCGGGCTTTTCTATCACTGCCCGAAGGACGGGTGATGGCTTGTATGTTCCGTCTAACAAGACTTGACGTACTTGAGACCAGTGTTGCTTGGCAAAGTCAGGGTAAGCCTCGATCGTGACCCCATCAATACCGGGAGCTCCTTTGTTGCTTCTGACTTGTTTCCATGCTTTCAACAGGTTGGCTGGTTCCAGTGCGCAACTTAACAGATCGTGGTTCAAAGCTGGTTAAAGATTCTGTCGCCAGCCACAGCGTTTCGCCGGGCGGCTACACTGCACTGAGGGAATCAGTCTCCTCTTTGTCATCGGTGTTCAGTCCTTCGCTGACGACTCCTGTCGTACAGCTACTATGACGTCTGCTGATAAGGCCATGGATGGCCTGTATGCAGAAAATGCAGGAGCAATTTTCGGTCTTCTGCTCAATCACCTCACAGGATTACTCCTGCGGGCGCTATTGGTTGTCATCGGGTTTGCTCGAACAGGGTGATGAATCCTGCTCGCCGAGCCTGTTGTAACCAGTGGCTGAGAACTGGGAATAACCAATCGCATGTTGAACAGACCTCCCCGGATAAGGACATGGACTTTCGGTGCACAACCGCCGCATTTACCGTATCTCTCAAACCAGAGGGCTTTGTGATCCTTGGCTCACTCGCCCACGAGACTCGGCCTTATATGCGATTTCTGTCCGTCGGCTCACACCTTTGCGGTCAGACTTCCTCTGCACAGTTCCTCACGAGACTGCACTTGCCTTAAGCTAGTGGTTATCATCGGTTGGCTTATTAGGCACAAGATCCGATACTGGTTTACCCACAGGGGACTTTCACCCCATAAGTTCATGCCCATGCCGGGCGTACCAAGCCCATCCAAGCGATCGCCTTCGGCGGCGCTTGATGGGGGCGTTATGTTTCCATGCAAATTCGGAGAGTAATCAAATGGAAAAAAAGAAAAAATTCTTTAAAGATATGAACCCATTGATAGCAATATTTGTTGCAATGCTTTCAGGGTTATCTTCCCTTTATTTTGGCTCGAAATTAATACCTATTTTTATTGAAGTTTCTGATCTAATAAATCAAGGAGTTGAAATTGACGCGACAGCTATTAAGGTTTTCATATTACTTTCAGTTTATGGATTATTTGCATATTTCTTAGCATTAATATTCCAGTTATCACAAAAACGAGTAATCGACGCACTATATGAAGATGACAAATAACACTCATATTTAATAGGTGAAACATGGGAAGAAAATATGAAGTTTATCCATTCGAGATTCTGTCAATAATGCCGCCTGGTGATTGGATCGCAAGATTTGATTCCAATAATAGTATTCAACCATTGGTCTGTTGGGCATTGATAAAGTTAACATCAGGAGAAACTCATATAAAAGGTATGATTTCATCTGAATATCAACAGATAATTCCCTGCGATTGCTTTAATGAATTTCTATGCTATCAAAACACAAATCAAATCAGTGCCTCAAAGTAGAGGAAACATAACAAATGCTTCCAGTTCGTTCCGGGGCTTCGCTCCTCCACCCGACGCCGCCGTCGGCGGCGCGGCTGAAGTAGGCGTTAGTAGCTTCAATTAACATCGAGTAAATATTAAATACCACTATGAATAAAGATTTATACCAACTATACAATAAGTACTGGTTCAAGCTATTTGAAAATCTTGGGGATAGAAAAGATTTTGCCAATCCATTCTTGATAAAAGTTGACCATGACAAAATCAGAGATAGTGATTTAAAAGTAATGATTATTGGTCAAGAGACTAAAGGTTGGGGTGAAGAGAATGAAATTTATAAATCAATAGACAAAAACATTGATCTATACGATCGCTTCTTTATTAAGGAAAGATTCTATGATGGATACGGTAGAAGTGCCTTTTGGAAGGGGTTCAGATATATTGATGTGAGCCGGTGCTATGCAGCAACCCAACACTCTCTCATAGATACCTATTCTGCTGGGCTTATGAGGAGCCGACAATTTGCATAACATTGGCACCTATCAATATACAAAAAGAATTTAAAAGCACCTTTCCTAAGAAAAATATTTCTTTCATATGGAATAATATTTCAAAGCTCGGAAGAGCTGGAACAACGGGTGTGACATCTGAACTGAGAGAAATCGAAAGAAAACATTTTCCAGTAGTTAAAGAAGAATTAAATATCATAAAACCAGATATAGTTTTGTTCCTAACTGGCCCAAATCGAGATGGTGATATTAAGTTTCATTTTCCAGATGTTAAAATTTTTGCAGCGGATAGTACTTTTTCGGTTAGGGAATTAGCAAGAGTTCAATCTGAACACCTTCCTGAAATTGCCATAAGAACATATCACCCATCATATTACAGAGGTTTCAATAATAACTTGAAGCACCGAGTCTCACAGCTGCTAACAAGAGGTTTGTAGGGACGCCATCGGCGCCCCACAACCAAGCGTTAGGCATTCATACAGTTCATCAACACATTTATGCTTTTCTTGTTGATATTTCTCCAACATTTATCAAAGGTAAAGATGACTTTATGCTCTTTTCAGAAGATATATAGGCAAGGGAGATGGCTTTAGTCTTAGTGATAAGCGTTGATAAACAACTCTCCATACAACGAAAGGCATTTCCTTCACCTGAAATTGCAAGTTGTGCTGAGGCTTCAAACCAAAATCTTAGTTTTTCTTGACCTGAAATGTCTCCACTGCAAGTAGCTTTTTTCTGTACAACGATAAACTTATTATCACCTATAATTTTTCCAGCAGATGTAAGCTCAGAAGCAACCAGAAAGCCAGTTTCTGCTAGAAGATTCAAAGTAACCTTACCGTATGACGGTTTTTGAAACTCTTCACATAGTCTTACTGGTGGAATATCTATATCTGAAAAAATCACTAATTCTGCCCCACAATTCATTTCCTCAATGAGGATGATTATTTTTATAAGGTCAATGACTTCTCGATCCATATGGCATTCATGTAAATGATCAAATAGTAATTCTTCCTCTTGTGTTGACTGATTTGTTTCATCCTGAAAACCCTTTATATAATATTTTAAGGTTGCTGACTTGAATTCTTTTAACTCTCTCACGTCACACAGTTCTATATTATGCTTGTTAAGCATAGACTTCGTTATTCTAACTTCATCATCTTTGCTTTCAGAAAAATCAACCCAGAGTTTTACTTGATGGCAAGGATTACATTTCTGCCACTCTTTTAAATTATCAACTAAATTTACCTTTCTAAAATACAATGGAAACACAGTGGGGGTTCTAATTTTTCGACCATTACAATCAAACACAAAGTCAGAGTTCTTTTTCCATAGGAAGTTTATAGAAGGTTTACAAGGTATAACTGAATAACCTAAAAAGCCCTCTCCAGCTGAAGGAGTGGTATGTAAGTCTTCGGGCTGAGCTTTCATAGCCTGCCCAATTGCAGGTACCATAAAGTCCATGTTTAATATCCAAAATAACTTAAACCTTTGAGAGATATAACGTGCTTAAGTTCGATTATGTGCCAACAAACCAGCAAGAATTCCTAAAACATATGAGCCTCCCCGGAGTCAAGAGTAAAAACGATACCCTTGGCACCGGCAGCCAATAAAAAACAACTTAGCAAGAGGGTTTATCTTCGCTCGTCATATATAGCTGCAAATCAATCGTTTACAGCAAACACATATTGAGGCTCTCTTACTGTGGTCTCACCACTGCCTCATGGGGTGAATTTACTTCACGTCATGAGAGGCACTAGACATTTATCGGTTAACCCTTGCTGGCGCTATTCCAATAAATTGGATCTGTCGTCCAGTTAGTTTCAGGCTCAGTTCGGAGGCTTTTGTTAACAAGAGCAGCGATCTTGTTAAGTTTTCTTTGCTGCGCACACAGACCGCGTCTAATCAAAAAACCGGGCTCCCGTCTATGGAATACCTGCAACACTGTCGGCTGCAAGAGCCAGTCATCTGATCTGACGGTTGCAGCCATCATTCTCACGGTGTTGTCCAGTTAGGTTTCCAGCTCACGGCCTGCTGCGACTTACCCGTTTAGAAATCGGTTTTCATCAAATCCCGTTCCTTTGTTCAACATAAAGTAGACGACACGACCCAGCTTGTGAGCCAATACTGTCAACGCTTTGCTTTTGGGCATTCGTTTCTGTAACTGCTTAAGATAACGCTGTGCTTTTTCATTACCCCGAAGGTAGAGGACTGCAGAAGCCTTGATGTTTTTATGTAACCGCTTTTCGCCCTGTTGATCAAGGATACAAACATAGAGGTAGCGAGCATGCAGGTCGATACCGCAGTAATAAGTGTGTGAATTGTTGTAGAATCGCATTGAGTCTTCTCCTTTTGGGTGTGGTGCCTTCCAGCCTACCGGATTCGGCGGGGTGGGGAGCAGGCTCAATAAGTATCAGGTGGTTCGTAGGGATGCCTACACCGCCCCACAACCAAGCGTTATGCGACCGGAGTTGTCCCGCCAGCGTCGCGAAAATTTAATCAAATATTTTAGAGTTATGAGTGGTCCTGCTATGAAAAATGAAGTGGAAGATGTGCTTGATAAGCTTGAAAAATTACACGCTCAGTTTGATGAACTGATCTCGATTGCCGAGTCCACTTCAAATGACAAATCATCTATCAAGCAGAAATACGGTGCATTAAAGGTTAAACTCAAAAACGATCAGAAAATGTCATTGATCGACAAGCATTTTAATAGTGCAACTGAAGCAGAGCAGATCTTTTATTTTCCTGCTGTTTGTGCAGCTGCCAATGCATTGAAAATCCCGATCGGTGGCAAAGTAACAGATGAATTTATTTCTTATCTATACGATGCACAAGACCAAATCAATTATTACCTGCACAACCTAAAGCGCGCATAACAAGTGCTTGGTGTTCGTCGTTTCGTTCCTGGGACGCCTTCGGCGTTCCACAAGCTGGCGTGATGCGTATCTCAAATATCTGAGGCACTTCACGTCCGAAAGTAGTATAATGCAACTAAGTTTATGGCTGATTTCTAACTTATTGATATGGAAACAAATAAAATACTGAAAGCTTCTGATGTGATCGAACTAAGGTCGTTTGGGAGCTACTTAGAAGTAAAAAATAATTTCGAGAAAGAAATCCACAATAAACTTGGGGTTAATGGTTGGAATTCTTTTTTTGAAAAAATTCAAAAGCTGAAAAAAATTGTCACATTAAACAAAGATATTTTAGTGTCTGTTTGTAATGAAAAGTCATTTTCTGAATCAAAGAAAGAAATATCAAAAATCCTAAAGCTGAAGGTTACAGCAAGAGGATGGTCTGAGCTAAAGAGAAAAGTTGAACTAATCATAAAAATATTCTGTTTCGGTATCTTTGATCCATACGAACATTACGAAAAAACAAAATTAAATAAATTTAAAAATAGTTCAAAGCTGGAGGGTATAGATATTGTGTACCCTGATGAAAAAACATCATTAGAAAGTGTGCTAGCAAAATACAAAAGGTAAGTTCATGGATAAGTATGATGCTGCTAATGACCATTATTGCTATCGTGGTTCATCTATATTAAAAAACAAACTCAACATTAAGAATATGAATGAGCTTGAAAAAGCAGAGAGAGAAATAACAGCAATAACAGCAAGAAAAATTTCTTATAGGCCTCCCCCTTACAGCTTGGAGCACATGAAAAACCTTCATCGTCAACTTTTCTCTGATTTATATGATTGGGCCGGTGAACTTCGGAGTGTTGATATATCTAAAGGTGGTACACGTTTTTGCAATTATGGAAGAATCATTGCTGAATCTAATAAACTTTTTAAAAGCTTAGAAAACGATAATTAGCTAAAAAATATTCAAAAAAATGATTTTTGCAAAAAACTTTCTGAATATTATTGTGAGTTCAACATGATTCATCCATTCCGTGAAGGTAATGGAAGAGTTCAACGTATGCTGTTCGAACACTTAGCCCTTTCTGCTAGCTATGACCTTGACTGGGCAGATATACAACAAAAAGAATTGATTCAAGCAAATATTGATGGTGTTGATGTTAATTACGAACCCATGTCGAAAATCTTTAAGCGTATCGTCAAGATTTGTGCATGATGCGCATAATATGAATAAGTATCTGTCTGAGGTGCTGGCGGCCTGTGGAGTTTCATGATTTTTCCGTGGCCTTATATGCGATTTCTGTCCGTCGGCTCACACCTTTGTAGTCAGATTTCCTCCGCACAACCCCTCACGAGACTGTACTTGCCTTAAGCTAGTGGTTATCACCGGTTGGCTTATTAGGCGCAAGTCCGATGCTGGTTTACCCACAGGGGACTTTACACCCATAAGTTCCTGCCCATGCCGGGTGTACCAAGCAAATCCAGGTGACGCCTACGGCGCATCTGAATTTGACGTTAGGCGCTTCAACCTCATACAAATCCAAATATTGATACCATTATCTGATACTATGATCTATAGTGTCTCCTATGAATGCTAAACATCGAAAAACGCTCATAGCGATATTTAAAGATCCAGCTCCAAAACAGCTGGAATGGAAAGCCATAGAAGCTCTCCTTATCGCTGTCGGAGCTGATGTTCTCGAGGGGCGCGGATCGCGTGTAAGGTTCCATAAAGATGGGGAAATCGGAACTTTTCATAGACCACATCCAAAAAAAGAGGCAAAGCCATACCAGGTGAAAGATGTACGAGATTTTCTAACCAGAATTGGAGTCAAACCATGAATACAATGACATATAAAGGTTATGCAGCCAGCATAGAATACAGCGACGATGATGAATGCTTTATTGGCCATATTGCAGGCATAAAAGATCGAGTTGGTTTTCATGGTGAGTCAGTAACAGAACTCAAGGATGCCTTCCACGAAGCAGTTGAAGATTATCTCGAAACATGTGCTGCGGTGGGCAAAGAGCCTCAGAAACCATACTCTGGAAAATTGATGTTACGCATTCCACCAGAGCTTCATGCAACTATTGCAACAGCGGCTCAGGTTAGTGGTCAAAGCATTAACCAATGGATTTCAAGAGCATTAGTTCAAGCCGCTCGCATATAACCAGCGCATAAATCGGGTAGCCAGAGGTCTCTAACCTCCAGCCCCCACGTGTTTCCAGTTGATTCAGTCCATACATAGCGTGTAGCGTTCCATGTCCAGACAACTCAGGACCAATAACCTCAGCTGTTCGTAGCTGTACTCGTAGTCAGCGAAGAAGCGTTTAACTCGCCGGTAACTCGACTCGGCATCTGCCCTAGTCTGAAATTCTTCAGCAACTCGGTAAAGATTGGTGGAGCGCGCGGATCAAGGACAGAACAAACTGTGCAATAAAATCAGCTCGGTCTTGATGCAATGGCAAATGGGCTTTAAGCTGCTCGGCTAATGAGCTGACTGCTGACTTCTTTCATGTACGACAACGGTAAACTGTGTGGAGGTTAGGCGACAACTTTGTTGACAAACACCGCTATGGCAGGCCATAAGGGGCTTGTTTGACTGGTCTGTTATCGATAACTGGGAAGATTTGTATACGGCAATCATTGATAAAAGGCGCATCAGCTTGCAGCAACTGATGATTGATACCACCTGAGGCAGTATTTGTAGTCCTGTTTATCCTGTGTTCTGAACTTGCTCTATTACTGGCTGGCTAACGAGCCTGGTTTTGTTAGGCCTTGAAAAATGGTTAGCGGAGTGACTGACCCACTGGATAGGCATTGCGTGTTCAGCGGGAATTGCTGAGAAGAAACAGGCGTACCTTATCAAAGTCTCATCAACCTTTACCTCAGAGATTGTGTAGCACAGCATCGAAAAATAGATATTTCATGGCAAGTCGGGGCATAACATCTTTGACATCCTCCCGCCCCTGAAGGGGCGAGATTCCTATTAGTCACCCAACAGGCTTCCTGTTTCATCGTTCGTTGCTCAGGGAACAGGCTTGGTTTTCGCGCAAAAGTTCCACGTTGGGAGCTTTTACGATGGCGAATCAACCCATGCTCCCCAAGTCTCACACGAACTCCGCAGGCTTAACATTCCTCCAGCCTTTATGCCCTCGGGTGCGGAGGTAGGTCTGCAAAGACAGGTGAATAATAGCAGTGACTATTTTAACTGCAATACTGGGAGATGCCGAAAGTGCTGATATCAAAAGAAGTTAGTTTTCCAGCCTTATCAGGCTGGTCGCTATCCAACCCAGTACTAAAAGTACTGGGTTTTCCGCGCTTTTCCGATAACACCGCAACCGTTAGTTAAATACAAACTATTCAACAGTGACTGACTTCGCCAGGTTGCGTGGCTGATCAACATCGGTGCCTTTAATGATTGCCACATGGTAAGAGAGCAGCTGCAAGGGAATCGTGTAGAGAATCGGGGCAATCACTTCCGGTGCTTCTTCCACCTGCAACACCCGGATACCTTCGGCTTCGGTCAGATTTGCCCGTTTGTCGGCAAACACAAACAGTTGACCACCCCTGGCTCGCACTTCTTCCATATTGGATTTCAGTTTTTCCAACAGGTCGTTGTTTGGAGCCACGACGATAACCGGCATATCGTTATCAATCAGAGCCAATGGACCGTGCTTCAGCTCACCGGCAGCATAGGCCTCGGCGTGAATGTAGGAAATTTCCTTCAGTTTCAGCGCCCCTTCCATGGCAATGGGATATTGGGTACCACGACCAAGGAACAGGGCATGATGTTTATCGGCAAATGCTTCGGCCATAGCCTCAATATCGTCGTTCAGGGCCAGCATATTATTGACCTGGTGTGGTAGGCTACGCAGTGCCTGGACAATACTGGCCTCCTGTTCCGGCAACATGCCATTGTGACGGCCCACAGCAGTCACCAGCATCAGCAATGTGGCCAATTGGGTGGTAAAAGCCTTGGTGGAGGCAACGCCAATTTCGGCCCCGGCCCGAGTCATCAGAGCGATATCTGATTCGCGCACCATAGATGACCCTGGCACATTACAAATGCTCAGAGAGGCCATATAACCCAGCTCTTTGGCCAGCTGCAGCGCAGCCAGCGTATCCGCGGTTTCACCAGACTGGGAGAGGGTGATAAACAGGCAATTTTCTGGCACAAAGAATTTCCGATAGCGAAATTCTGAGGCAATTTCTACTCGACAAGGAATGCCTGCCAATTCTTCAAACCAGTAACGGGCTACCATGCCGGCGTTGTAACTGGTGCCGCAAGCTACGATCTGAATGGCCTTGGTTCTTTGTAAAATATCCCTGCCTTCTTTGCCCAAAATGTCCAGGTTCAAACACTGTTCGCCCAGACGCCCTTCCAGCGTGTTGGCAATCGCCTCGGACTGCTCGTGAATCTCTTTGAGCATGTAATGGCGATACTCGCCTTTATCACCGGCATCGTGTTCAATATCGCTCTCCCTGACCTCACGCTCTACCACCTCGCCGGCATGATTCAACACTGTAACCGTGTTGCGAGTCACTTCGGCAATATCGCCCTCTTCCAAAAACATAAAACGACGAGTGACTGGAAATAGCGCCAGTTGATCGGACGCGATAAAGTTTTCGCCAATACCTTCACCGATCACTAGTGGGCTGCCGGAACGGGCAACAATCAAACGATCACTGTCGTTATTATCCATCACCACCATACCGTAGGCACCTTCAAGCTGGGCAACAGCCTTCTGTACGGCCACCAGCAAGGAATCGCTGTTTTTCAGTTCATGGCTGACCAGGTGACAAATCACCTCGGTGTCGGTGTCCGAGCTAAAGACAAAACCCTCCCCCTGCAGGAACGTTCTGAGTGAGCTGTGGTTCTCAATAATGCCATTGTGTACCACGGCGATGTGATCACCAGAGAGGTGCGGATGAGCATTACGCTCACTCGGTTCACCGTGAGTGGCCCAGCGAGTGTGGGCAATCCCGGTACTGCCATTGAGTGGGTTGGCGGCGATGACTTCAGCCAGCTGCGATACCTTACCGGTGCGCCGCTCCCGTTGCAGTTCGCCGTTGGCACCGATAATGGCCACGCCTGCCGAGTCATAGCCCCGGTACTCCAGACGACGCAAGCCTTCCAGCAAAATATCTGCAACGTCTCTTTGTGCTACAGCACCTACAATTCCACACATAGTCGCTTATTTCCCAATATGGTCTAAAGATTACCAGCCAACGCCTTTAGTTATTTTTCGTCGGGCGTTGCCAGCCTTCTATATTGCGCTGACGCCCCCGGGCGATGGCCAGCTGATCATCGGCAATATCTTTTGTTATGGTTGAGCCGGCACCGACAGTGGCACCATGACCAACAATGACGGGCGCGACCAGAGAACTGTTGCTACCGATAAATGCGCCATCACCAACAACCGTTCTGAATTTATTGACGCCGTCATAATTGCAAGTGATGGTACCAGCACCAATATTAACTCCGTCGCCTATCTCTGAGTCACCGATGTAACTCAGGTGATTGACCTTGCTGCCCTTGCCAATGACAGTCTTCTTGACTTCCACAAAGTTGCCCACCCGGGCTTTCTCCCCCAACTCAGTACCCGGTCTCAGGCGCGCAAAAGGCCCTACTTCACAGCCAGCAGCAATCTGGGCATTTTCCAGGATGGAGTTGGCCTTGATGACAACACCTTCCCCAATGACAGAGTTACGGATAATGCAGCCTGGCTCTATATAAACGTTGTCAGCCAACTCCACATTGCCTTCGAGCACCACGTTGATGTCCAACGTAATGTCCTGGCCGGTTTTGATGTCACCGCGAATATCCAGGCGCGCCGGATCAACGACCGTAACGCCATTGATCATCAGGTTATTGGCCAGCTGTTGTTGACGGGCACGCTCCAACTCCATCAGCTGCACCCGGCTATTCACACCTTCAACTTCAATGGGAATCTGTGGCTGCACATGGATGACCGGCGTCTCCTCGGCCACCGCCATGGAGACAATATCGGTAAGATAGAACTCACGCTGGGCATTGTCGTTTTTCAGACTGTTTATCCAGCGACTCACCCGGTTGCCCGGAATGGCCATAATGCCGGTATTGACTTCGTTGACGGCCAGTTGTTCGGGTGAAGCGTCCTTGTCCTCGACGATGGCCTGAATACTGCCAAATCCGTCACGAATAATGCGCCCGTAACCGGAAGGGTTAGCCAGATTGATGGTCAGCAGGCCCAGACGCTCGCCGTTGCTGGCAGCCAGTAATGACTGTAACGACGAGGAGTGAATCAGAGGAACATCGCCGTATAACACCAGTACCACATCAGCGCCCTGACAACCGGATAACGCCTGTTGCACTGCGTGGCCAGTCCCTAGCTGCTCCTTCTGCACCACCCAGTTCAGGTCATAATGACCCAGCGCCGTCTTCACCTGCTCAGCGCCGTGACCAATAACCACATGAATCTTGCCCTCACCCACTTTTTTCTGGGTGTGCTGGGCACTGATAATTACGTGCTCGAGCATGGGTTTGCCGGCAATGCGGTGCAACACTTTTGGCAGGCTGGATTTCATACGGCTGCCCTGCCCGGCAGCAAGAATCACAATATCAGCTCTCATGGTAGCCTCAAATTAACATGCCTCAGATAAAAGGCAGGCTCTCGCTAAAACTTCACCATCTGATAAATAAAGAATAAAGGAGCAGTCAGCTCCACGCCTGATATAACATTTTGTTTTTCAGGGAAAATTATCAGAACAGTGACGTACATATTCCAAAAGTGCCAGGCTATTGTCGTTTACATACATAGCCTAAAATCATTTATTTTATTTCTTACAACACTTATCGCTTGTCTCAGGCTTCTGTCCAGCTCAATGCCAGCTGCCAAGAGAGGCACGACACCGCAAGACCTGGGTCAGCGAAACGGTCAGGTCAGATTATCGCCAGAAAAGAAAAAAACAACCCTGTTTGTCATAAAATAATTGACAATACAGGTGGTTTTATTGGGTCGGCTGAGAGCAATAACAAAAATCCATAAGCATCTGCTGTGCCGATTTTTAGCGAAATCGTCGTAAACCCTAGCCTTTATGCCCTAGGGTGCGATAGAGCGGGGAGTGTCACAGTCCTGGATTGCTCCCTGAGCACTTGCAAATAGCGGCCATAGCATTATCGCCATGCGAGAATTTTTTGTTAGAAATTCTAACTTAAAAGTTAGTTTTAACTCTTGAGATGCGTGTTAAAAAAGTAACAACTCTAAAAACCAACGGACTATTTACTATCATGACGTATTTCAAAAATGCTAAAACAGTGACTTCCTGCTTCTTTGCTATTTTCTTCTTTATTAGCAATTGCTTTGCAACAGATATTTTTATTGGCCAAGGCCAGCAATCAGAAGCGTTCGCTAAAAAGCTGGGCATTGAACGAAAAGTCTTTTATTCATCATCAACCGATTTGTTTGCTTATCACGCCCAAGTGGACGCAGAATCCATGCAAAAGGTGAGTGTCGCAGAAGCCAAAAAAATTCATGATCAGATTAGCGCACTGATTGATGGTTTTGTACCCCACGAACCGGATGCGATCCATCTTCATCTCGACCATAAACATATTGATGCCGATAAATTCAATGCGTTGTACGATGAATTGCAACAAATAGCCGAAAAGCTGGACTTAACAGTTAATGTGCGCGAGGACTCCAATTCAAGCCCGGTACAATACCCTCCCGTACAACGCACCAGTGTCTTGGAAATCATGCTGGCCGAGCCTGCAGTCATGGCAAAGTTTATCAATGACGCTGTGGAAGCCTACAATCTGTACCTGACCGCAGAACAGCTGAGTCCGACAGATTCATGTCTGTTTGTGCATCCCCAGTACACTCCGGATGAAAGCAACCCCGCTGAACAATATATATATCACTATCACAGCGAAATCATGTTGAGTAATCCGACCAGCTGTGCAGGCTCACACAACTATGCAATCAATTTGCGGGATCGTTTGCTCAACACCGACAGTGTCGGTCCAAATACTCCAACCTCTGTGAAACAGTAGTCAACGGCCAAGCACAGGTATAAGCTGCGAAAATGCCCATAGCAGGTTGTTTCCCGGAGACAACCTGAAAACATTTGCCAATACCGACACCGGCAGCCGCTGAAATCAAAGAGCTGGCAAGCCGGTTTGGAACAAGAACTACACCCTCCGCGGCAGTAAATCTTTGGCGGCTCTACAGAATTTATCGAGATTTACTGGCTATCCACAAAAAATAATTCATAACTTTTCGATTTTCCCTCGTCGACCACCCTGAACACAGGGTATATTCGCCCCTGCCAATACCTTAAAGCCATTCAAGGCAGTTGACGAGATAACCCCTCTTTGACATCCTCCCGCCCCTGAAGGAGCGGGATTCCTGTTAGTCACCCAACAGGCTTCCTGTTTCATCGTCCGTTGCTCAGGGAACAGGCTTGGTTTTCGCGCAAAAGTTCCACGTTGGGAGCTTTTACCCAAAGGGCACAAGTACGATAGCGAATCAACCCATGCTCCCCAAGTCTCACACGAACTCCGCAGGCTTAACATTCCTCCAGCCCGGAGGTAGGTCTACAAAGACAGGTGAATAATAGCAGTGACTATTTTAACCGCAATACTGGAAGATGCCGAAAGTGCTGATATCAAAAGAAGTTAGTTTTCCAGCCTTATCAGGCTGGTCGCTATTCCTCCCAGTACTAAAAGTACTGGGTTTCTCGCGAGGTTTTCGATGAATCTGGAAATACTGGAAAACCTCGGCCTTGATCAGCGGGAGATTCATACCTACCTGGCGCTACTGAAACTGGGCTCGGCCTCAATCAGAGATATTGCCACACAGACCGGAATCAACCGGGGAACCACCTACGAAACCCTTAAAGGACTGGCAGGTAAAGGAATCGTCAGTTACTTTCCAAAAGGCAAGCGCCGTATTTTTTCGGCCGAACCGCCAGAGAAACTGCTGCAACTGGCCGAAGAGCAACGCCAGACTCTGGACACCACCATCGAAGAAATGAAAGTACATCTGGTACCACAGCTGAACCGTCTGAAACCAGATTTCAGTGCCGGAAACGTCCGGTTTTATGAAGGCGACAGTGGCATTGAATTCGTGCTCAAAGATATTCTCAACACGGTTGCTCAACAGCACGAACGGGAATACAGCGTATTTTCGTCAAAACTGATTCGCCAACATTTATACCGGCCTTTTCCCAACTATACCCAGCAGCGCATTCGAAAAAACATTCGGGTCAGAGTCATTGCCATTGGCGAAGGAGGTGAAGACGCAGAGCTGTCTGAACGACGCTGGATTGATGCCAAAGGACGTATGGATGCCAGCTACATCGCCATTTACCCGCCCAAGGTAGCGATGATCTCGTTAGGTTCCCGTGATTATCCAGTAGCGGTGGTGCTGGACTCACCGGAAATAGCGGCCGCCCAGCAGATCATCTTTGAGACACTTTGGAATACTTTGTGAGGCCACACGCGGGGCTCTCAAAATCGCCAAAGTCATTCTCGCCAAAAGTTTAGAAAAAACGCAGCTAAAATACGACATACCCAGCCATTTCCAGATAACTTTCCGAATCTTTTGCCAAAAAATGCCTGGATAATCTGGCCTGATAATTACCCATAATCTCACCGCATCACACGACAAAATATGCCTATCATCATAGGTACATTCAACAGTTATGGCGATACACTTCCTTACAAAACCTTTCAGGATCATTGACAGACAAAAACGTACGTACCATAAAACCGATGGTATAGTTTCCACATATTTTTGCGGAAGTTGTCTCTATGCACTTCAGACCTCTACGCCGGCCTTGGCTCAAGGTAATCGTCGCCGGCTTGATCGCTGCCCTAGTGTCAGTGTTTATTTTGTGGCCGATCAAAGAGGATAGGCAACTGAGCTATATTGTCGACAAAACGTACAAACTCACCATCATCAACACCAACGGACTGGTGGCAGAAAAAAATCCAGCCAGGCGCAACGATCAGCTTATACAAAGGCAGATGTTGATCGGCTCCATCCGCTCCGAAGTTGAAGCCGACGGTGGTAAACTGTTTTTGCTGTCTGGCGGCGAGCTGGGAGACGATGATCTGTTAAATCACCATAACCAACTGGGCTATCACGCCATGAGTGCCAGTCCACAGTTTTTTTCTGAGCCAATGAACACTATTCGCCAGAAACAGGCTGCGGCTGATTTCCCCTTTCTCTCGGCCAATCTTTACGAATCAGAAACCGGCATTCCCATCTTTGATGCCTATGCACTGTTCGATGTTGAGGGGCTGCGTATTGCTGTGATGGGCATTACCCAACCGATAGGTCTTGATGCCGTTAGCGGCAAATCTCAGCAAGGCATCTATCAGCATGGTATCGAACTGATAGACCCAAAATCATCCGCTGCTGAGTTTGTTCCATCGCTTAGAGATCAGGCAGATATTGTCATTGCCACTACTCGCGCTGCTAACCAAAATAATACCGATGCGGGCTTGAGCGCTGTGCCAGGCATTGACTTGATCGTCGGTAATAACCTGGTTGATAATGCCCAACAGATTGCTGATGCCAGTCAACCAAACCAACTTGCCTGTCATTCAACCGTTGATCGGATTGATGTGGAATTTCGCAATGGGAAGTTAAAAAGAACCAACTCGATAACAATTAGCCTGTGCAATAATCAAATAAAACCTGAATCCTGCTAACCAAAAAAGTAGCGTTTCATTTTCATTGATGTATTTGTAAAAAAACCACTGGACCAAATCCATTAAACATCTGCTTAAAAAAATCAATAACCAAGAACAATTGCGTACTCCAACCCATCTCTCAGTCTCTGATAAAGTATCTATACTTGTGTCACTCAATCACGTTCATTGATTAGTCAGGTGATTACTTTGTCCTCTCTAAAGCTCCCCTTACTGTCCTGTGCTGTTGCGCTATTCAGCCTCCCTGCATTAGCCGCTGACTACGATAATCCGTTTATCAAAGATGCCAAAATTGATGGCCGGATTCAGACCGTCTTCTTTAACGAAGACACCACCTCCATCGATCAGACTCGCGGTGCCTGGACCGGGGCCGTGTGGTTCAATGCTAAAAGTGGCTATATTGCCGATCTGATCGCCGTTGGTGGTTCCGCCTACCGTGTCGCCCTGTTGGATATGAAGCCTGGCAATGTCGGCTCTGCTTTTCTGCTCAATGATAGTAACGAAGGCTTTGGTAAATTGGGGCAGGCCTACGTGAACATCAAGCTGCCGGACAACCATGAAGGTATCAGGGCCAACGTTAAAATTGGCCGCCAGATTGTGCAAACGGGTCTGCTTGAATCTTCCGTCTCTCGTTCAGTGCCCAGCAGCTGGCAGGGCGTCAGTACCTCGTTCAGCACGAGTAAATTTGATGGCGAAGTTGCCTGGCTTAACCGTGTCAACGAGAGAAATGCCGCCAGCTTTGATCGGATTCTCAGTGATGATGGCGAGGTTATTGACTGGGTTTTGGGTACACAGTTTAGCTACACCTTTGACCTTAAGGACGCAAACAGTCTGGAACTGCAATACAACGGTGGCTTGGCCACAGATTACGTCATTGGCCATAACGGCGTGGTTACTTTCAGTATGCCTCTATCCAAAGAGGCCGCGTTAACCCTGAGCGGTCAGTATTTCCGTGCAGAACGCCACGGCGCCCTCTGGAACCCGATCACGGCTGCCTTTGAGAATAATGCCCAGTCAGGCAACATTAACGCCACCCTTGATATTAATTCATGGACGTTTAATGCCGGTGCCACCTACACAAAAGCGCAAGCATCACCTTTTAATGTTCAGAGTGGCTTTCAGTCCATTGGCTTCTACGACGATCTGTTTGGCGCTAATACCCGTGGGGCATTCAACGCCACAACTGCCGCTATTTTCTCCAACTTTAACTTTGACGGTGAAACAGCCTTTGTACTCGGTGCCCAGTATAACTTCACTGCTCCTGAGTTAAGAGGGCTATCCCTGAGCAACAACTTCTTCATAGGCACAGGGATGAAAGTCACTAGAGCCAGCGACAACCAACAGTTTTCTGTGCATGAGGTGGAAAACGACCTGACTGTGACCTATCAATTCCAACAACCGGAGCTGAAAGATCTTGAACTGCAAGTATCGTTTATCTATTACACCAACAGTGAGGAGCTATTCCTGGCATCCGGGCAGGGTGATCAGAGAAGCATCAGGTCCTATTTGATTTACCACTTCTCTATTTGACCTTATGGACAACTGTAAAAAGACTGAACCACAAATCCGGCAGCCATTTGGTTACGACTTTGTGGTTCAAAAACGCTTTTCAACTGAGTCCAAGCAGTTGACTTACTTCATTGATCTGCCGCTGTAACTGCTCCACTTGCTCGTCCACAACACCATCTATTTTTATGACCTCATCATCAAAATCGCTGAACTTCACCAATTCAACGGGTAGCCAACCGATTTGCTCACGACTTATGTAGATACCATCAACACTGGACAAATTGGCCAGTGTCAATGCCTGGCTGGCCGCGCTATCAGTAAGGGCCGGATGCTGCTCCTCGGGAAATTCGGGCTGGTGCTCACTAACGCTCAGACCAATACCAACATGTATTCTGGCAATATTGACAGTACCTGCCTGTTCCGTCAGTGCCTCAATCATCAAGCAACAAAACAAGGCCGCTGTAGCGTCTGAAGCGACAAAACGCAGATAGGCGTTGCCCTCGGGTGTATAAGTGACTTCACCACCGTAGTAACTTGCCGACTCACTGACAATCCGGCTATAGGTGCGCAAAATATCCTGCAACTCTCTGGGTGCCAGCAACTGTTGCAGTCGAGCCAGGTTTTTCACTTTGAGCGCGACAATAAGGGCATCTTGATCTTCGGATTCCTGTTCGAGCACGGCCAGTTTTTTAGCCACCAGCTGCTGTTCCACCAAAGTGGCAATCCGACCAACTTCCCCGGCAACTTTATTCTGTGCTGGTGCACTGCTCCCGGTTGGCAAAATAGAGTGCAATTGTCGTTCAATAAGCCTAAGCCTGTTAGTCAGGCCAGAAGCATAAATATGCAGCAATACCAGCCCGATAAACAACAGCAAAACGCTGATGGCAATAATCACAAACAACGCTTCTTTGGGCTTTTGGCCCAGCAGCATTTGGTTTAGCGATATGCGGGCGTAGCCGGCAATCACGTCCTGGTAGTGAATGGGTGATGAATAGACCGGATAAGTAATATCGTCCCGAGCCATGGTCGATGTTGCCCGGGCAATCTGCTGGTTGTCGATGCTGTAAATACTGGCCCTGGCCACATAAGGATTCTGCACCAACTGCCCAAGCAACGCGCTAAGACTCAGCCGATCGCCAGTGACCAGCATATCGGTGGCAGCACTGGCGGTTTGCGCACTGAGCACCTGACCAATGCTGTCGCCCTGGTGCTGACTTGATGCCTCGATTTCATTAATGATAACCAGCGAAATACCTACGGTCAGGGCAGCCATCAGCAGTCCGAACAGGATCATAAGCTGAGTGCGAACGGTAAAACCGGATGAAAACCGGTCAAGCAGGTCTTGCGTGGTCGTACGCTTCTTCAAAAGTCAGGCTCCCTGGCGCAACATCAGTGGGTTGGTACAACCCAAAAAGAGCAGAAAAAAAAGTACTCCATCCTATCAGGTCTTCCCCTGTCAGGCTTGCCGAACCATAGTACAAAAAAACGCCCTACGCACGCTCCGAAACCTACAGCACAAAAAAGAACAGAAAACAACCAAAGAGTACAAATTGCATTATTTTCTACTTTGCCCACGCTGGCATCTGTATTACATTCAAGCTTGCCGAAGAACACATCAAAACACAGCGATGGCAAAATATGAAAACACGTTCTACTTCCTGTAAGTCAATGGACGACGTTTTTCTAATCAGCATCACTGGTCAAGATCGACCGGATCTGGTTGCGGCCATCACTGCCATTATGGCCGACCATGATGCACGAATTCTTGATATAACACAGTCGGTCATCCAACATATCATCAACCTGTGCGTACTAGTGCGCGTAAATGATCAGACCCTGATCAACACTCTGAATAACCATTGCCAACAATGTGGCCTGAATTTTCGCCATCAGCTGTTATCTGCCGTTGATGCCGGTCGCTTATTAGCAAAACAAGTCAATAGTCGTTTTGTTATCACGCTGTTGTCGTCAACCGTGACAGCGCAACACATTGCCGCAGTCACAGGCATTGCCGGTCAGCACGGTCTGAACATTGAACGCATCACAACCCTTGGCGGCCCGAGATACCATCAGGACAACAAACGTCATTTGTCGTGTCTTGAGTTTACCGTGACCGGCAACGTAGTGAATCAGCACCATTTGCGGACCGACTTACTGAGCCTGACAGCACAGCTTGATGTCGATATTGCCTGCCAGCAGGAGAGCATTTATCGACGCAACCGACGGCTGGTTGTGTTCGACATGGATTCGACCTTGATCGAAGCGGAGGTCATCGACCTGCTGGCACAGGCTCATGGCGTCGGGGATCAGGTTGCTGCTATTACAGAACAGGCCATGCGTGGTGAGCTGGATTTTAACCAGAGCCTGCACCAGCGCCTGGCCATGCTCAAAGGGCTCAATGCGTCGGCGCTTGCCGATGTTGCACGACAATTGCCGTTAATGGCTGGTGCCGACAAGCTGATCAAGATACTGAAGTCTTTAGGCTATCGCACCGCTATTGTTTCCGGCGGTTTTACCTACTTTGCCCGACAACTGCAAAACATATTGGCAATCGACCATGTTTATGCCAACGAACTGGAAATCGTTGGCGGCCAACTGACCGGCCGAGTGTTGGGCACCATTGTTGACGGCCAGCGCAAGGCCGAACTGCTGCAACAAATCGCGGCCGCGGAAGGGATCACTCTGGAGCAGGTTATCGCTGTCGGTGACGGTGCTAATGACCTGCCCATGCTTGGTATTGCCGGGCTTGGTATCGCCTTTCGGGCCAAACCCATGGTACGTCGCCTGGCACCGCAGGCCATATCGACCCTGGGGCTGGACAGTATTACTTATCTTCTGGGCTTTAACGAGCAGGCGCTTAATGAACTGGAAAAAATAAAGGGGAATTAGCGATGGGTAACTGGATAAGCTGGCAGAATCACTGCCCCAGTTGTGGTGAATCCTGCGGGCTATTGCTCGACCCGGGCTTTACGGGAACATCACTGGTTTACAGTGAAGACTGCCAAATGTGCAATCGTCCAATTGTGGTTGCTCTTCATGTTGATGAATATGGCAACTGCAACTGCCAACTGAACATGGGGTCTGATTCTTGATATGAGAAGTACCAAAATAGTGATTAGTCCAAAGAGCAAACTTTTGGTGCCCGCTGTGGCAATGGCACTTTGCTTGGCCATTGGCAGAGCCGGTGCAGCTTCATGGCAGCAGACGGTGGAACAGGCCAAGGGGCAGACTGTCTTTTTCAATGCCTGGGGCGGCAGTGAGCAGATCAATGACTATATCGACTGGACTGCCAGACAGGTTGGCCAGCGCTACGGTATCACTCTTAAACACGTTAAAGTCAGTGATGTGTCCAGTGTCGTCAGCCGCATCCTGGCAGAAAAAGCCGCTGGGCGAAAAGAAAAAGGCACCGTGGATCTGATCTGGATCAATGGTGAGAACTTTCAGGCCATGAAGCACAATGACTTGTTGCACGGGCCTTTTGTTGCCGAGTTGCCCTCATTCCAGGGGGTTGACCCGCAGCAAAAACCCACGACAGTGGTGGATTTTGGCGAGCCAGTGGACGGTCTGGAAGCTCCCTGGGGCATGGCACAGCTGGTGTTTATCTACGATCAGGAGGCCTTTTCCCGGCTAAATGCCAAACCACCCACCAGCGCCATCAGTTTGCTGGCATTCGCCCGTCAGCATAAAGGGCGGGTAACCTATCCGTTGCCGCCTGATTTCACAGGCACCACCTTTCTTAAGCAATTGTTAATTGAACTGACGCCAGATCCCGGTGTGTTGCTAAAGCCGGTTGATCAAGCCGACTTTAATGCTGTTACAGCACCACTGTGGCACTACCTGGACGAACTGCACCCGCTGCTATGGCGCGAGGGCAAAACATTTCCGGCCAACAATATGCTGATGACGCCGATGCTGGACGACGGTGAGATTTTATTATCCATGAACTTCAATCCGTCCTACGCCAGTTCCGCCATAATCAGTGGCGAGTTGCCGGAAACCGTGCGCACTTATGTACACGACAATGGCACATTAGGTAACACACACTTTCTGGCCATTCCCTTTAACAGCAGCGCCACGGCCGCTGCCCGGGTAGTAATCAACTTTTTATTATCACCCGAAGCCCAAGCCCTCAAGGCTAACCCGGACGCCTGGGGTGATCCGACGGTACTGAGCATGGACCGCTTGACCGTGGAACAGCGCAAACTGTTTAACGACTTGCCTCTGGGTCCGGCGACACTGTCATCAGACGCGTTGGGGCGAACGCTACCGGAACCCCACGGTTCCTGGACAGTGACCCTGGAACAAGCCTGGTTAAGTCGATACCGCTGAACGACGGCCTTGCGACCCTGCGCCAAGGGTCGTAATTTGCACAAAAATATTGGTTGCAGTGAACAATTACCTTTGTGGTCAGTCTACTGGTTGCAGCTACCAACAAGATGCACTCAACAGGAGAAGATGCATGCAACCATCCAATAACTGCGATCCGGCAACTCTGACGCCAAGAATGTGTGCTTTTATCTCGCAAAAGCCCAACAACGTCACTGAAGCCTGGACCAAGGGACTAGCGTTTGGTTTTCGCGACTGCGAGCTCTGGCACGGCCTGACCCTGAAAAGCCTGAGCATCCCTCATACCGATACCTTCAGACACCCGCGCGAAAAAGATAGCTTTATTCGCATGAGCCGACAATCATCCGATCAGGCAAAAATAGACAAGAAAATCCTGAAAGCGACCTATCGGCGTGAGTTTCTGAAAGTTCGTCGGATCGACAACCTTTCTCCCGAGAAGGTGATCAGGAATTTTATGGCTTACGACACCTTTGTGCACGTGGCTGCACAGGTAATTCCCAGAAACAGAACCATTACCGAATGCATACTCGGTCCAATTGGCTCCAAACAGAAAAACTGGCCGGATAACCACATCGAGATACGCGATACGCTGTGCTGGCTGGCACAAAAAATGATGGCAAGTGAGCAGAATGACAACCTGTTTTTGTTACTGGCAATGTGGGTTGAGTTAAGCAATGCTACAGCCATCCAGAGGCTGGGTTGCTCTAGTCTGCGAGGAAAAGCGTATTTTGACTGGTCAGAGGTATTCGCCTATGTGCGCAATCTTGAACAGCTGGCTGCCGCAGATAGCGAAAAGCACACGACATCTTCTTCGAGTGTGACATCTTCTTCGAGTGAAAGTACCACGTCTTCTGAAACGGTCAGCGACTCGGCGGAAGACGATATCCAGTCAGCCACTACCCAACAACTTGATACTCTTGCTACATTGGCAGCCTACGCCAAACCAATTTATGAGCCGGGTGCCAGTATCGAACTGCCGGTTATCGCGCTAAGAACAGCAGGCAATAGCGCATCTGCATCTGTAGAAGCATCAGCGAAGACCTCTGCCAAAACATCCGTCAAGGCATCTGTGAAAAAAGTAGCACCCCACAAAACCAAGTCCGGTAGAATCTGCAAACCCAAGTCAGTCCTGGAAATTGAGTTTCCAACGGATAAAAGACGCAAACTGACTAAGAAAACCACCACAAAAAAAGTAGTGGGATACCTCTCTGGGCTGACTGGTTAACTCTGTGGATGCAAGGACAGTTTTGCCACCAAGCAGGCTCGGATTATGCCATCTTGACAGGCATAACCCTTTTACGACAGCCTTCCTCTGAAAATTTTGCCAGTGAGGTGCTCACAACGGCGCAAACCAACAGTATCAGATAAGGATAATGAGTGGCCACCAGGTTACCCCAAGTGCCAGCCGAGACTGGCTATCAACAACGTTATTTCCGGTTTGAACTGACCACTGCCGCTTCACTGACCCTGGCCGCCCTGTTCCTGGTGCCAGTACTGGCCGGTCTGGCAAGCGTAGTCGGCTCGGCATTTCATTATCTGCCAGCATTGGGCTTTTATACGTTCAGTCTGACTCCCTGGCGAGTGCTACTGGCCACCACCGGGCTGACACAAATGCTATCCCTGACGATATGCTCGGCAGTGCTCTCTACCTTGCTATCGTTACTGCTTGCCCTGGGCGTAGTCAGCGTCCTGTGGGGAACACGACAGTGGCACACACTACAACGCTGGCTGTCACCCCTAATGGCAGTTCCCCATGTTGCCCTGGCGTTTGGGATTATGTTTGTGCTCATGCCCAGTGGGCTGTTACCCAGAGTTTTGGCTTTGGTGCTCAATTGGCAATCACCGCCACAGTGGCAGACGGTTCAGGACCCGTACGGCATCAGTCTTATACTACTACTGGTGCTCAAAGAGACGCCGTTTCTTATTTTTATGACCGCAGCCGCCACTGCGCAACTACCCATAGCCAATACCCTTCGTCTTGGCTCCAGCCTGGGGTTCCAACCCAGCGTGGTATGGCTCAAATTGATCTGGCCACAGCTTTATCCCATGATCCGTCTGCCGGTTTACACAGTGCTGGCCTTTGCCATGTCTGTAGTGGATGTTGCCCTGGTGCTTGGGCCAGCTAATCCGCCCACCTTTGCTGTACAGATTCTTCAATGGATACAGGATCCGGACTTAAACAACAGCTTGTGCGCTGCTGCTGGCAGCGTGTTGCTGTTGTTGCTGGTGGTTGCAGTAATCGGATGTTTTCACCTGGCTCATACTTTTACTGGCCGTATAGCCAGAAATTGGTTGACCAACGGCCATCGGGGTCATTCCAGTATGCAGTGGCTGTTACTGGCCCGGACTGCCTGGCAAGGATTACTGATATTGTTTCTCACCAGCGGTGGTGCTTTGCTGGTGTGGTCTTTTGTCTGGCGCTGGCGCTTTCCCTCCCTGTGGCCCGACTGGTCCTGGCAAAGTTGGGATAGGGCATGGGTTGGCCTTGGCGATCCCGTCAGCAACTCGTTGCTGATCGGCGGTGCCTCCGCACTGATAGCGACCGTCATTGCCGTGCTCCTGTTGGAATTGCACCAATGCCAGACTAACGCCACTGTTGCAAGACGACTGTCGTTAATAATCGGGGTGGCCATGTATCTGCCATTGTTGCTGCCGCAGGTGACATTTCTTTTTGGTGTACAGGTACTGCTGTTGCGGTGGCAGTTGGATGGGCGACTGATCAGCGTGATTGGCATGCACCTGTTATTTGTCTTGCCCTATTGCTACCTGAGTCTTTGTGGCCCGTGGCAGCGTTATGATCAACGTCACAGTATACAGGGACTGTTGCTATCCCGATCTCACTGGCGCACTTTTGTGCAGGTAAAGCTGGGCTTACTCTGGCAACCATTGCTAGCGAGTCTTTCCCTGGGATTTGCCGTCAGTATCGGGCAGTATTTGCCGACCTTGCTGGCCGGGGCCGGTCGAATAGAAACCGTCACCACAGCCGCCGCTGGTCTGGTATCAGGAGGCAATCGTCGTTTAATCGGCGTACACGGCCTGATCCAGATGGCATTGCCTTTTCTGGCCTATGTCACAGCGTTTTGCCTGAGTCGCTGGACCTTTGTCAATGGACGCATGGTCAGGAGGCTGAACTCTTGAGTCTGATCCTTGACCACATTACCATCACCCTGAACGAGCAGCCGCTGGTATATGACCTTAGCTATCGGGTTGACGATGGTACTGTATTATCAATTCTTGGCCCCAGCGGTTGTGGCAAAAGCAGCCTGTTAAACATGATCTGCGGCACACTGCCTGCGTCGTTTAACTGTGCTGGACGAATTGTCCTGCATGGCGTAGATATTACTAATTTACCCGCCCACCAGCGTCAGATCGGCTTGCAGTTCCAGGATCACTTGTTGTTCGCTCATATGACTGTGGGCGAGAATCTGGCATTTGCCCTGCCTCGACATTACCGTAAGGATGAGCGCACCCAATGGGTTGAACAGGCACTGGCAGATTGCGGACTCACCGGCTTTGCCGGGCGCAACCCAATACAATTATCCGGCGGCCAGACGGCCAGAATCAGCCTGATGCGTACCTTAGTGTCGCAACCCAAAGCGTTACTGTTGGACGAACCGTTTGCCAGACTGGACGCCACATTGCGCGGCAGCTTTCGCCAATTTGTCTTTGCACAGATTGGCAGCCTTGGCATACCCGCAGTGATGGTGACCCATGATGAACAGGATATTCCCGATAAAGACCGGGTGATTGAGTTGGGTCGGATTTAGTAAATTCGGGTTTTGCCTGGCATGCCAGCAACCTCGCGCACCAGTTTGGGAATCAGATAACCTGGGCTGGCGGCCGTCATCTCAGCCATAATCACCTTGGCTCTCGCCTCTGGTACATCAAAATGTGCAGCCCCGTGCACTGGATCCAGCAAGTGCAGGTAATAGGGTAATACGCCGGCTTTGAATAATGCTTCGCCAAGCGCTGTTAATATCTGAGCATCGTCGTTAATCCCTTTAAGCAACACACTCTGGCTCAAGAGCGTTATCCCCGCCTGGCGCAGCCGTGCCAAAGCCCGACGCACAGGCTCGTCAATCTCATTAGCGTGATTGGCATGAATGACCATTACTGGTTGTAAGCGCTGACCGGCAAACCAATGCAACAACTCGTCGGTGACCCGATCCGGTATCACCACCGGCAGACGGGTATGGATACGCAGTGTTTCAACATGATCGATGTCATTAAGTGCCATCGACAGTTTTAACAGACGACGGTCGCTATTGGCCAGTGGGTCACCGCCACTGAGAATAACCTCACGAATGGAAGTATCTGCGCGAATATAGTCCATGGCTTCGCTCCAGCTGTCCCGATTCAGCTGTCTGTCCTGGTAAGGGAAATGCCGACGAAAACAGAAGCGGCAATTCACGGCACAGGCGCCACCGACAATCAGCAGCAACCTGCCCTGGTATTTATGGATAACACCACCGGCAGGATTGTGTGCTTGCTCTGCCAGTGGGTCGAGGCCAAAACCGGCAACGTGTTGGCACTCCTGACCGACAGGTAAAACCTGTCGCAATAATGGATCATCCGGATTCCCGATGGTCATGCGGCGAATATAAGCATGGGGCACCCGCAGGGAAAACGTCTGGTTTGCCAACATCGCCCCGGGCAACAGCTCAGCACTTAGTCGCAGCATGGACAACAGCTGCTGCGGCACTGTAACAGCACCAGCCAACTGCGCCTGCCAATCCAGCAGCTCACTGACTGTCGGTATTACTGCTGATGCATTGTTGTGGATGGTGGCTTGCCGCAGATTGTCCGCTAAATTATGCACATCGTGCGCCGAACGGGTTATCATAGAGGCTTTTGATCTCCTGGAAAGGTCCAATGGCAAGTTATAGTACCAATGAGTTTCGTTCAGGTCTCAAAGTAATGCTTGAGGGTGATCCCTGCACGATTATTGAGAATGAATTTGTGAAGCCCGGCAAAGGTCAGGCATTTAACCGGGTCAAGTTCCGTAACCTGATATCCGGTCGCGTCTGGGAGCGCACCTTCAAATCCGGCGAAAGCCTGCCAGGGGCAGACGTGATGGATCTGGATATGGAGTACCTGTACACCGACGGTGAGTTCTGGCACTTCATGATGACCGACGGCTCCTACGAACAACACGCCGCCAGTCGTGAAGCAGTGGGCGACACCATCGACTGGCTGAAAGAACAGGGCGTATATTCCGTGACATTATACAACGGTTCACCACTGTCTGTTGCAGCACCAAACTTTGTTGAGCTGCAAGTGGTGGAAACTGATCCTGGCCTGAAGGGTGATACCGCCCAGGGCGGTACCAAGCCTGCCAAACTGAGCACTGGCGCTACCGTTAAAGTGCCGCTGTTCATTACGGAAGGTGAAATTCTCAAGATTGACACACGTACCGGTGAATATGTTGGTCGTGTGAAGTGATTGGTTGCGGGGAGAGTGATGTCTCCCCGCCCTCTACCCCGGTAAATTTTATTCCCCTCGTGCGTAGCGCATCATCCGCCTGCCCAGTTATAACGTTTTGGCGGAACTATCTCGGTAAAAAACCGTCTAATCACGCGTACAGGATCGTTTCAATACTCCGTAGTGCCCCGCTTCCAACAACTAACAATCAATAACTAACAATCAATAACTAACAATGGGTCTGTGAATCAATGAATGGTTCCACGCAAATTTTCTTTACTCTTGCATCGGACGTTGCTAATCAGCAAGGGACCAATGCTTCTGGTAAAAGTTCCTCTGATAACAGTACCTCTGATAAGTTATCATCGAATCACCAGGCAAAAATGAGGGGCACCATTGAAGGTAGCCCATCTCTTTTCATTACAGCTGCCAGCTTGCCGCCCCATAAAGAGACGGGCATAAACGCAATCTACCGCTGTGACAAGAAAATTGGTCAGCGTGTCATTCAGGAGGAGCCCACCCCAGAACTTGTGCGCAACTCAACTCCCATTGGCACACAACCAACCCATGACGGGAAAGACGGGAAAGACGGGAAAAAGGCCGAGATAAAAACCGACAAAGTAACACTATCTCTGGCAGATATGAACGATGAGCTGAAAGCCCATGCCAAGCGTCTACCAGAACATTGGTTTGACCAGGAATTTCGTGACCATGCTCTCACACGGTTTATGCGCCACGCCAACAACGTTGCTATCGATAACACCACTGGACGGCGAGTCGATAGTGGGAGCTGTCTTGAACGTGCAGACAAGCTGCTGTCGATGGGGGCTGTTGCCAATGACGAAGTACAAGAAATAATTAATAACCTGATAGAGCAGTATCTATTGCAAGATCGATTCGGTGATGCAATCCGGTATGAGCATATTTGGGCAGCTGCCAACTCCTCCCTGAAAGAAAAGCAGGTGGATAAGCTGTTATATTCCATCAACAAGCAACAGTTCAATTACAGTCGTTGCTCGTCCTTGCACCTGAAAAATGAAGTTTTCCGATTAAGGTCAATCCTGATGACACCGGGAATAAACATGACCCCGGGGCGCCAACGCCTGTTGAACATGGCTTACCTCAAGGTTAAACATGATGGCTATGATGAACTGACCAAGTCGCTGCGGGAGCTTGGTGGACGCGACGACGGAGAGGCGCTTTACGATAAACTCGTGACCATTGAGAAAAAAATGGAACAACTTGCCAAAACAGTCGAGGAACTGAAGATACTGAAGATGGAGAATAGTTCCAAAGAGCGCTCGGGCTCACAATGCATCATTCTCTAGGGGCTGCTGTGCTCAAACCACTGTATCTGACATAAACTCATGTTGGCATTCGGGTTTCTTTGGCACGTAATTCAGCACCTCTGCATGGCCAAGCCTACGGCAGGATAATTTAAGAGCTTTTTTCTCATCATGGTTATAAAGTACGCATCAGCGACCTTAACCTGATGATGAGACTCTTATGAATCAAGGCTTATGGCATCCTTCAGCATCCATATCGACCCTGAAAAAACGAGCCCGGCTACTGCGAGAAATCAGAGCGTACTTTGATGCCCAGGGCGTCTTAGAGGTGGAGACGCCAATGCTCTCTGCCAATGCCACCGTTGATGCCTATATCGAGAGCTTTGCCACCCAATTTCGTCCGATTGGTCATGAGACATCTCAATGCTGTTACCTGCATACCTCGCCAGAATTTGCCATGAAACGGCTGTTGTGTGCCGGCAGTGGCGATATCTACTCGCTGGGCAAAGTGTTTCGCAATGGCGAAGCCGGTGGTCGTCATAATCCGGAATTCACCATGCTGGAATGGTACCGGGTGGGGATGGACGACCAGAATCTGATGGATGATGTGGCCAGCCTACTCGGCAGTGTAAGCAACTTTCAGGAGGTCAGACGGTGTAGCTATGGTGAGCTGTTTGAGCAGTACTTGCACTTGAATCCGTACATAGCCAGCGATGAACAGTTACGCCAACTGGTCAGTGACAAGGTGGATGCCCGACTGCAAGGACTGGCCAGAAACGACTGCCTTGACTTGCTTTTTTCCCGCTTTGTTGAGCCAAACCTGCAATCATCAGACCCTGACGTGCTATCCGGTTACTTTGTCTATAACTACCCGGCTACCATGTCAGCACTGGCACGCCTGACCACTAATGCTACTGGGCACCCAGTGGCTGCTCGTTTTGAACTATTCGTAAACGGAGTGGAGCTGGCCAACGGCTACCACGAATTGCTTGATGCCCGTCAACAGCAGGCACGCTTTGAGCAGGAGCAACAGGCACGTCGGGAACGGGGCTACTACATCTATCCATACGACCGGAACCTGATCGACGCGCTAACCCAAGGTATGCCTGACTGCGCCGGGGTTGCCCTGGGTATTGACCGACTGCTGATGCTGATGCTTGGTACCCGAAATATTGCCGACGTGTTGGCGTTCGACTTCAGCCGCTCCTGACACGGCATTTCGGGTAAACGCCTCCATATGGACAACCAGGCTCTTGATCAGCAGACAATTTATTACCAGACAACGCCCACTACAAAGGTCCGCTATGTGGCTTACAGCTCCCCTCTACTGGGCAGTCCTTATCTTGTGGGATGATTATTCACAGGATGGGTGTGCTCACCGGAGGGTTGGGAAACCAAAGCTACGCCATGAGTGCCTGCACAAACCGTCCTGAGTCCGGTATTAACCCGATCATCAGTGGGAGAACACAACCGCTCAGCTAGCATCGCCTTACGGTGCTTTGCTCGCCTATTTTGAAACCAGGTCTTGATCTGCTGTTCACTTATCGGTAGAGAACGAGTTAGCCGCTGTCGCTCATCCTCGGAAACGTAATTATCATTTTGAAAGCTCGCTTCCAATGCCTTCCTCATCTCTGCATTAAGGATTAGTCTGCGTCCTGTCCTTTTTTTGACTGGACCACGACGACTACGTGCTACCTCAGTCTCAGCAGGTACCGGCTTGTCGGATGATAGCTGCGAAGTAGTCATGTTAGTGTGAGTAACCATATGTGGATGAACCAGCTGTTTGTTATCGAATGAGCTCGCCCCATCACGGTAATATGCAACATCGCCCTCAGGTTGAGCATCAGCTGGCGGGACAATCCTGAAGCTAAGGCACCCTGGTGGCCGAAACGCCCAACCATAGTACCCCTGATCCGAAGCCAGGCGCGAACCTTCCACGGCCCATGACTCAGGCCTGTGTCCAGCCACAGCAAACCTGCCAAAATGGCAGGCTGGAGCAGGAAAACTGCCTCGTTCATCGTAGTCCCGAGTGGGCCACCGTGCACTGGAGCAGTGAGTCTCGGGGAAATATCTGGGCTCCATAATAACAAACCTCCAGGTTACTTCTTCACATGGGCAACCTTCGTATTGACAGCGCTGCCTGTTACTCCACACTCGCTCCTGAGAGTGCCTGTCACGGTGGATAGTTCAAAAAATATGGTCAAAAAATCGCTGATAGAGTGACAATAGCCACTTCCAGCATAATTTCTTCCCTCTACACCCTCTATAACTACAGGAGCGAGCAGTTTTTTTATGAAGTTCATCAACCGTTGTGTCGTTACCTTAAAACCCAAAGCGGATTTTATTGCCTGGGTTAACCGGCTGGGTGTAGAAACACCTGCGACCTGGGAGTTTGAAGGAGGTGCTTATCTGTTCGATGAGCATGAATCTGAGCAGAGCCTGATGGACGACATCAGTCAGCAGGCGCACACCATTCTTGAAAATGAGTTCGCTGCATGGACTGAGGATCGGAACAACTGGCCAACCAGTTCAGAGTCGGCGTTCGCTACCCTGAACCAACTGTTCACCCTGGACATCGCCATTGCCAGTTTCGATCTTGGCAAAACCCAACTGTTACGAGCCGATATTGCCGACTGGGTATAACTTTGCGGCTGGTCTGTTGGTGGGGCATACCCGGGGACTGTGGAGTGACTCGCTGCCAGCAGGCGAAACGTCATCGCCCAATATGTCGATGGTGAACTGTCGAATAACATCGGTGCGATCTTCCGCCAGCAAAGCGTTCAGTCGGTCATTGAATGCTTCTGGCGAGAGGCTGATCCACGTTTTCAGCATCTCATTGAGCAGCCAGACGGGAAGCTCGATATTGTCCAACAGAGTCTTGTCAAGATTGGCACACTCACCCACCCAGAGAAATAGTTTTGCCAGCTGATCATAGTCAGTCTCCTTGCGGCCAACCAACATTTGGCCAGATGCCTGCTGATTGGCCGCCAAGGTCATAAAGTGTTTGTCGGTCAGTAGTTTTTTCATCGCCAGGCGGTGCTGCTTGCTCCGGGCACCCTGTCTGTCAGTGCACGCCTCAAGAGTAGTGATCACCTTAAGCGAACTGGCTGCCTTGTCTCTGGCCGTGTCACGCAGTTCCAACGCCACTTGCAGCACCGAGATCAACACCGGCATCAGGCGAACCAGCAACTTTTCTGTATCTTCAGTCGCGGCACAGGGCAACATGCGCAAACTGGCAATAGCCAAGCCCGGTGGCAGTCGGACACCGACGGCTGATCTGTCAGACTCCACAACAGTTGTCGTTTCAGTCGGGGCATTAAAACGATAACCGACGTATACCGACGGTATTACCAGAGCAACGGTGGCCAGAGTCCACCACGGTGTGTAGCAAAACCCACCGGCAACAGCGGCGACCAACGCCGAATTAACCACACGACCATTGGCCTGATACTTTGTCTCCAACCCAATCATATGCGGATTAGCCCGATCCACCATAGCAGCGGCCATGCCCCTGAACAGGCCGACGCATACGTCATGGCAGCGCCGCAACGCGTCTGCTCCCCGAATATATAAATCAGATGTCGTTGATGTTGATAATGCGTGATGCAAAGACTTTATCCTCACGAGTGCCACTCCCCGCCCTATCGCACCCGAGGGCATAAAGGCGAGGGTTTACGACGATTTCGCTAAGTAAGTGCCTTGGATAAAGTTTTGGTTGTTTGGTTCCTGAACTGCGTCCATAAAAAAACCACCATGCAAAGATGGTGGTTTTTTGGGCTCACAAAAAAGTAATCAGCAAATCGATTACATGTCCTGGAAGTTCAACGCGTCAGACAACGCCTGTTCAACATCAGAAGCAGACACTCTGGATGGTGTCTCGAATTCGACTTCCTCACGACCCTTACGACGCTCGGCGTGGTAAGTCAGGCCAGTACCGGCCGGAATCAGACGGCCCACCACCACGTTCTCCTTCAGGCCGCGCAGGTAGTCGCGCTTGCCAGTGACCGCAGCTTCGGTCAGGACACGGGTGGTCTCCTGGAAGGAAGCGGCTGAGATAAACGATTCAGTGGCCAAAGACGCCTTGGTGATACCGAGCAGCACACGTTCAAACTTGGCCGGGAAGCCGTTTTCACGGTTGACGCGATCGTTCTCTTCCAGCAGGCGAGTGTACTCAAGCTGATCACCACGGATAAAGCAGGAGTCACCGGTATCGGTAATCTCTACCTTACGCAGCATCTGACGCAAGATGGTCTCAATGTGCTTGTCGTTAATCTTTACACCCTGCAAACGGTAAACGTCCTGGATTTCGTTAACGATATAGCGAGCCAGCTCACCCACGCCCAACAGACGCAGAACGTCGTGCGGATTGGTCGGACCGTCGGAGATAACTTCACCACGGGTCACCTGCTCACCCTCGAACACGTTGAGGTGACGCCATTTTGGAATCAGCTCCTCATAAGGGTCGCCGCCGTCGGTCGGGGTAATGACCAGACGCTTCTTGCCTTTAGTCTCTTTACCAAAGCCGATGGTGCCAGAGATTTCCGCCAGGATGGAATGCTCTTTGGGCTTACGGGCCTCAAAGAGATCCGCAACCCGTGGCAGACCACCGGTGATGTCCCGGTTACCGGACGACTGCTGCGGAATACGGGCCAGTACTGCACCCACTTCCACGGTAGCGCCATCCACCAGGTTAACCAGGGCGTTAGCGGGCAGGAAGTACTGGGCAGGTACATCAGTACCTGGCAGCTTAAGTTCATTGCCGTTGGCGTCCTTCAGTTGAATGGCAGGACGGATATCCTTACCGGCTGATGGACGGTCTTTCGGGTCCATAACTTCCATGTTGGACAGACCGGTCAGCTCGTCAGTCTGAGTCTTGACGGTAATGTTTTCATCCATGCCCTGGAATTCAACAATACCAGTGGTTTCGGTGATGATCGGGTGGGTGTGTGGGTCCCACTTGGCTACGGTCTGACCGGCTTCCACCAGGTCGCCGTCTTTCACCGAAATCATGGCGCCATAAGGCAGCTTGTAGCGCTCCCGCTCACGACCAAACTCGTCGGCAATGGCCAACTGACCGGAACGGCTGACAGCAACCAGAGTGCCATCCTTACGTTCTACGGACTTCAGGTTAAGCAGACGGATGGAACCCCTGTTCTTCACTGTCACGCTGTCTGCCGCTGCATTTCTGGACGCCGCACCACCGATGTGGAAGGTACGCATGGTCAGCTGGGTACCCGGCTCACCAATGGATTGGGCAGCGATAACGCCCACTGCTTCGCCCTTGTTGACCAGATGGCCACGACCAAGGTCGCGACCATAGCATTTGGCACAGATGCCGTGGCGAGTTTCACAGGTGATGGGCGAGCGCACACGCATCTCGTCCACGTTCATGGTTTCCAGACGCTTCACCCAGGCTTCATCAATCAGCGTACCGGCAGGTACGGCGATTTCACTGTCGCTGCCTGGCTTGAGGACATCTTCTGCCACCACACGGCCAAGGATGCGCTCACCCAACGGCTCAACGATGTCACCGCCTTCAATGTGCGGCGTCATCAGCAGGCCGTCGCTGGTGCCACAGTCGTCCTCAGTCACCACCAGGTCTTGGGCTACGTCCACCAAACGGCGGGTCAGGTAACCAGAGTTAGCGGTCTTCAAGGCGGTATCGGCCAGACCCTTACGGGCACCGTGAGTGGAGTTGAAGTACTGGAGTACGTTCAAACCTTCACGGAAGTTGGCAGTGATCGGTGTTTCGATGATCGAGCCATCTGGCTTGGCCATCAGACCACGCATACCGGCCAGCTGACGAATCTGTGCTGCACTACCCCGGGCACCGGAGTCAGCCATCATATAGACGCTGTTGAACGATTCCTGATCAACTTCCTGACCGTCACGATCGGTAACCTTGTCGACCTTCAGGTTGTCCATCATGCGCTTGGCCAGCATTTCGTTGGCGCGCGACCAGATATCGATAACCTTGTTGTACTTCTCGCCGGCAGTAACCAGACCGGAAGCAAACTGTTTTTCGATCTCTTTCACTTCTTCGTTGGCATCGTCGATGATGCGCGCCTTTTCCGGCGGAATTACGAAGTCGTTAACACCGATGGACGTGCCGGAAATGGTGGCGTACTGGAAGCCCAGGTACATCATCTGGTCAGCAAAAATAACCGTCTCTTTCAGGCCAACGTTACGATAACAGGCATTGAGCAAGCCAGAGATGGCCTTTTTCTTCATGGCCTGGTTGACCAGGGAGAACGGCAGACCTTCCGGCACGATGTCCCACAGAATCATCCGGCCCACGGTGGTGTCTGCCAGGAACTGGTTATCGTGCTCGACGCCTTCGCCGTCTTTGTACTTCTCATGCACGCGCACTTTAATGCGGGCGTGCAAGTCTACTGCCTTGGTGCGGTAGGCACGCATGACTTCGTCGATATCAACGAACGCCATACCCTCACCCTTGGCGTTAACGCGCTCACGGGTGATGTAGTACAGGCCCAGTACCACGTCCTGAGACGGTACGATGATGGGCTCGCCGTTGGCCGGTGCCAGAATGTTGTTGGTGGACATCATCAGGGCACGGGCTTCGAGCTGGGCTTCCAGGGTCAGCGGTACGTGCACCGCCATCTGGTCACCGTCAAAGTCAGCGTTGTAGGCCGCACACACCAATGGGTGCAGCTGAATGGCTTTACCTTCGATCAGCACTGGCTCGAACGCCTGGATACCCAGACGGTGCAAAGTCGGCGCACGGTTGAGCATGACCGGGTGTTCGCGGATAACGTCCGCCAGAACGTCCCACACCTCAGGAGTTTCGCGCTCGACCATCTTCTTGGCGGCTTTGATGGTGGTGGCCAGACCTTTGGCTTCCAGCTTGCCGAAGATGAAGGGCTTGAACAGTTCCAGCGCCATTTTCTTGGGCAGACCGCACTGATGCAAACGCAAGGTAGGACCAACGGTAATAACCGAACGACCAGAGTAGTCTACCCGCTTACCGAGCAGATTCTGCCGGAAACGGCCCTGCTTACCTTTGATCATGTCAGCCAGCGACTTGAGCGGACGCTTGTTGGAGCCAGTGATTGCTCGTCCACGACGACCATTGTCCAGTAGCGCGTCAACTGACTCTTGCAGCATCCGCTTTTCGTTACGGACGATGATGTCCGGCGCGTTCAGATCCAGCAGACGCTTCAGACGGTTGTTACGGTTGATTACCCGACGGTACAGATCGTTCAGGTCGGAGGTGGCAAAACGACCACCGTCCAATGGCACCAGCGGACGCAGGTCCGGCGGCAGCACCGGCAGAACGGTCAGAATCATCCACTCCGGGTTGTTGCCGGAGTTGTGGAACGCTTCGAGCAGCTTCAGACGCTTGCTCAGCTTCTTCAGCTTGGTTTCCGAGTTAGTCTGGGGAATCTCTTCACGCAGCGTGTTGACTTCATCTTCCAGATCGATGTCGGCCAGGAGTGCCTTGATGGCTTCGGCACCCATGCGGGCATCAAAATCATCGCCGAACTCTTCCAGGGCTTCGTAGTACTGTTCGTCGGACAGCAGCTGGTTCTTGTCCAGCGTCGTCATGCCCGGATCAACCACTACGTAAGATTCAAAGTACAGCACGCGCTCGATATCACGCAGGGTCATATCCAGCAGCAGACCGATGCGGGACGGCAGGGACTTCAGAAACCAGATGTGCGCCACTGGGCTAGCCAGCTCGATGTGACCCATACGGTCACGGCGCACTTTGGCCAGAGCCACTTCAACACCACACTTCTCACAAATCACACCACGGTGCTTCAGGCGCTTGTACTTACCGCACAGGCACTCGTAGTCTTTGACCGGGCCAAAAATCTTGGCGCAGAACAGGCCGTCACGCTCAGGCTTGAATGTACGGTAGTTGATGGTTTCCGGCTTTTTCACTTCGCCGTACGACCAGGACCGGATCATATCCGGTGATGCCAGGCCGATCCGAATAGCGTCGAATTCGTCCGTCTGGCCCTGAGTCTTGAGTAGATTCAATAAGTCTTTCAAAATCGTATCTCCTCGCGGTGCAAGGCATTCGTCGTATTAAAACGCCCGAATGCCCTGGCCACACTTTCGTTATTCGTTTTCCAGTTCGATGTCGATACCCAGTGAGCGGATCTCTTTCAACAGTACGTTGAACGATTCCGGCATACCGGCTTCCATTCTGTGGTCGCCATCCACGATGTTTTTATACATCTTGGTACGGCCAGTAACGTCATCGGACTTCACAGTCAGCATCTCTTGCAGGGTGTAGGCGGCTCCGTATGCTTCCAGCGCCCAGACCTCCATCTCCCCGAAACGCTGACCACCGAATTGTGCCTTACCACCCAGTGGCTGCTGGGTAACTAGAGAGTATGAACCGGTAGAACGTGCGTGCATCTTGTCGTCTACCAAGTGGTTCAGTTTGAGCATGTACATGTAGCCGACAGTGACCGGACGCTCGAAGGCATCCCCGGTACGACCGTCGAACAGGGTCACCTGACCGCTGTCGTCCATATCAGCAAGGCGTAAAAGACGCTTGATCTCAGTCTCCTTGGCTCCGTCGAATACCGCTGTGGCCATGGGCACACCGCCACACAAGTTGCGGGCCAGTTCCAACACTTCAGCGTCGCTGAAGGTATCAATTTGTACTGGGCTGGAACCCGGGATGCCATTGTAGACTTCGTCCAGGAACTTACGCAGTTCGGCCATGCTCTGCTGGGCTTCCAGCATGTGGTTGATCTTCACGCCCAAGCCTTTGGCAGCGGCACCCAAGTGCGTTTCCAACACCTGGCCAACGTTCATCCGCGATGGTACACCAAGCGGATTGAGAACGATGTCGACCGGGTTGCCCTCGGCGTCGTGCGGCATGTCTTCCACCGGCATGATGATGGAGATAACCCCCTTGTTCCCGTGGCGACCCGCCATCTTGTCACCTGGCTGGATGCGACGCTTGATGGCCAGGTAGACCTTGACGATCTTCAGAACGCCTGGTGCCATGTCATCGCCAGTCTGCAGCTTCTTCTTCTTGTCTTCGAAGCGCTCGTCCAACTGGGCGCGACGCTCTTTGAGCTGTTCGCGGGACAGATCCAGCATCTCGTTCAGGGATTCGTCTTCCATAGACAGCTTGAACCACTGTTCGTGTTCCAGACCATCAAGGTAGCTATCGTTGATGCGATCGCCTTTGCCAAGACCCGGCGCACGTACCACCGGCTGATCGCGCAGAGCACCACGCAGACGGGCAAAGGTGTCATTCTCCACCACGCGGAACTCTTCGTTCAGGTCCTTGCGGTACTCATCGAGCTGAGCCTTTTCGATGGACTGGGCACGAGAGTCTTTTTCCACGCCGTCGCGAGTGAAGACCTGTACGTCAATAACAGTACCCTTGACGCTGGTTGGTACCCGCAGCGAGGTGTCCTTAACGTCAGAGGCTTTTTCACCAAAGATGGCGCGCAGCAGTTTTTCTTCCGGCGTCAGCTGGGTTTCACCTTTTGGCGTTACCTTGCCCACCAGAATGTCACCGGCACTCACTTCGGCACCAACATAAACGATACCGGCTTCGTCCAGCTTGTTCAGGGCAGACTCACCGACGTTGGGAATATCCGCCGTGATCTCTTCCGAGCCAAGCTTGGTGTCACGAGCCACACAGGTCAGTTCCTGAATGTGGATGGTGGTAAAGCGATCTTCTTGCACCACGCGCTCGGAGATGAGGATGGAGTCCTCAAAGTTGTAGCCGTTCCAGGGCATGAACGCGACGCGCATATTCTGACCGAGGGCCAGCTCACCCATGTCTACAGAAGGGCCGTCGGCCATAATGTCGCCACGGGCGATCTGATCGCCAGCTTTCACCAGGGAACGCTGATTGATACAGGTATTCTGGTTAGAACGGGTGTATTTGGTCAGGTTGTAAATATCAACACCGGCCTCACCTGGCTGCACTTCGTCGTCGTTAACACGCACTACGATACGGGCGGCGTCCACGGTATCAATGACACCACCACGCTTGGCCACTACACAGACGCCGGAGTCAGAAGCCACATTCCGCTCCATGCCGGTGCCAACCAGTGGCTTCTCAGCACGCAAGGTAGGTACTGCCTGGCGTTGCATGTTCGATCCCATCAAGGCACGGTTAGCGTCATCGTGCTCCAGGAATGGAATCAGGGAGGCGGCCACAGACACCATCTGTTTGGTGGAAACGTCCATATACTGAACTTTGTCCGGGCTCATCAGCGTTGCTTCACCACGATAACGGACTACAACCAGCTCATCAGTCAGCTGTTTATTTTCATCCATGGCAGCAGAAGCCTGGGCGATGACGAACTCACCTTCTTCAATGGCAGAAAGGTAATCAACATCATCGGTTACTTTGCCATCCACCACGCGGCGGTACGGTGCTTCCAGGAAGCCGTAGTCGTTGGTACGCGCATAAGTGGCTAGCGAATTGATCAAACCGATGTTCGGACCTTCCGGCGTTTCAATGGGACAAACACGACCGTAGTGGGTGGCGTGTACGTCACGCACCTCAAAGCCGGCACGCTCACGGGTCAGACCACCCGGGCCAAGTGCAGATACACGACGCTTATGGGTAATCTCGGACAGCGGGTTGTTCTGATCCATAAACTGGGACAACTGGCTGGAACCGAAGAATTCTTTAATAGCTGCGGCAACTGGCTTGGCATTAACCAGATCCTGAGGCATCAAACCTTCCGACTCGGCCAGACTCAGACGCTCCTTGACCGCCCGCTCAACGCGCACCAGGCCGACACGGAACTGGTTTTCCGCCATTTCACCCACGGAACGTACACGACGGTTGCCCAAGTGGTCGATGTCGTCGCAGACGCCCTTGCCGTTACGAATGTCCACCAGAATACGCAGAACGTCGATGATATCGTCGTTATCAAGCACGCCATCTCCGGTATCGACATCGCGACCCAGACGACGGTTGAACTTCATTCGGCCAACGGCGGAGAGGTCGTAACGCTCAGCAGAGAAGAACAGGTTCTGGAACAGTGCTTCGGCGGCATCCTGCGTTGGTGGCTCGCCCGGGCGCATCATGCGATAGATTTCCACCAGGGCTTCAAGGCGATTGGTGGTGGTATCAGCACGCAGTGTGTCAGAGATAAACGGACCACATTCCAGTTCATTGATGTACAGCGTATCCACCGTCTTGATACCGGCAGCCAGCAGTTTTTCGTAAACCTCGGGCGTTATCTCAGTGTTGCACTCAACGATAATTTCACCGGTGCTTTTGTGCACCACAGTTTTGGCTAACACCCGGCCGTAAATGTACTCCACCGGTGCTTCTAGGTTTTTGATGTTAGCCTTTTGCAGATCACGAATATGTCGGGCCGTTACACGACGGCCCTGCTCTACCACGACGTTGCCATCGTTATCGTAAATATCAAAGCTTGCCGCCTCGCCTCGCAGACGGTCGGCAACAAATTCGGTGCTGACTTTTTCCGCACCAATGTTGAATTCAACAAAGTCGAAGAAGCTTTCCAGAATCTGTTCGTTGGACAGGCCTAGTGCCCTGAGCAGAATGGTCGCGGGCAACTTACGACGACGGTCGATACGGACAAACAGCAAATCTTTCGGGTCGAACTCGAAATCCAGCCAGGAACCACGGTAAGGAATTACCCGGGCAGAGTAGAGCAGTTTACCGGAGGAGTGGGTCTTACCCCGGTCATTATCAAAAAATACGCCTGGGGAGCGATGCAGCTGGGAAACAATAACCCGCTCTGTACCGTTGATGACAAAGGTACCATTATCGGTCATGAGCGGAATTTCGCCCATATAGACTTCTTGCTCTTTGATGTCTTTGATTGCCTTGTTAGCGGAGTCTTTATCATAGATAATCAGCCGCACCTTGACGCGCAGAGGTACTGCATACGTAACTCCCCTGAGTTGGCATTCCTTGACATCAAAAGCAGGAGCGCCCAGTCTGTAGCTAACATATTCAAGTGCCGCATTGCCAGAATAGCTAACAATCGGAAAGACTGACTTAAAGGCTGCATGTAGCCCGATGTCTTCCCTGGCTGCCGGCTCTTTGCCTGACTGCAACAGCTTGTGATATGAATCAAGCTGAATCGCCAGCAGATAAGGCACATTCATGACATGCGGCAACTTGCCGAAGTCCTTGCGTATGCGTTTTTTCTCTGTGTACGAGTATGCCATCAGCGTTCCCCAGCTTGGTTACCAGTTTTCAACTCAGGCGGCGTCGCCTGGTCATGGTTCGGTTAGTTTGAGAGCGGGTGGCTCTCTGTCAAAACCATAAAAGTTTTCGGTACATCTGGTCTTTCAGAAGACCTGTGTCGCATACACTGTAGAGCTGTTGCGGACACTTGCACGTGCCGTTACAGGCATCACCTGCCGTATAAAGACACCAACCGTTGCACGAGCTTTAGCACCTGGCGATATTTGAAACTATCGTTCAAATTTACCACCCTGCCTGCACGACAAAACCGCTCACGTCGCAAGAGGCAACGGAAGCGGTATCCGGGTCTGACCGATGAGTCATCGGGCAGTTTGTCTGTTTCAGGCGGGACATAAAAGCCAGGGCATGGGTTCTCTACAGCAATCTACCATCATCTCACAGCGTGGGGAGAAGTGGTATCAAAACATCTGGAAAACCCCGTATAACTACGCACCATGATGCCAGCAATAGCTGACGTCTCTCTCTGGATCTGGTCTTCGTCGAGCCCATTTTCCAGTGCGCAAAAAGCATCTGCTTGCCACTTGGCGCAGCAACATAACCAACAGTATCCAAACGATTTCAGGCGCAAGTACGGTTACTCAAATGCTATAGCTCATACAACGGGAAAAAGGCCGGCGCCATCAAGACACCAGCCACCCGAGTCCATTATGCAATAGACCCGGTTTTATGCAATGCTTTTTTGCCATAAAGAAGCAGCCTTTTCCTAGCCTGACTATTCTTTTGCAAAACGCATACACAGAAGACAGAAATTACTTGATTTCTACCTTGGCACCAGCTTCTTCCAGCTGCTTCTTCAGCTCTTCAGCTTCTTCTTTGGAAGCGCCTTCTTTCAGAGGAGCAGGAGCACCGTCAACAACAGCCTTGGCTTCTTTCAGGCCCAGACCAGTAGCAGCACGTACTACCTTGATGACGTTAACTTTCTTGTCGCCAGCGTCAGCCAGGATTACGTCGAACTCAGTTTGCTCTTCAGCAGCGGCAGCAGCTTCAGCAGGGGCAGCGGCAACAGCAACAGCGGCAGCAGCAGAAACGCCGAACTTCTCTTCCATAGCGGAAACCAGTTCAACAACGTCCATTACAGACATTTCAGCGATTGCATTCAGGATATCTTCTTTAGACAGAGCCATCTCTATATCTCCAGAAATTTTTCTCGGGGTATACGACACCAGGCAGACCCCGTAATGTGTTTAAGCAAAAAAGCGAAAAAGCCAATTCCAGCGGAATTACGCAGCTTTTTTCTTCTCGTCGGCAACAGCAGCCACAACACGGGTAATGCTTGCAGGGAACTCGTTCAGAGTTCTTGCCAGCTTGGTTACCGGTGCAATCATTACGCTCATCAGCATTGCGCGAGCCTGATCCAGAGTTGGCATCTTGGCCAGAACATCAATCTGTTCTGCACCGAGCAGTTGTCCAGAAATGGACAGCGCCTTGATTTCCAGCTCTTTGTTCTCTTTGGCAAAATCTTTCATCAGACGCGCAGCGGCACCTGGATCTTCCATTGAGAAAGCAAGCACAGTTGGGCCTACCAGAACTTCCTGCAGGCACTGAAGCTCAGTGCCTTCAACAGCGCGCTTGGCCAGGGTGTTACGCACTACCTTCAGGTAGACGCCACCGTCACGGGCCTGCTTGCGCAGAGCAGTCATTTGACTAACAGAAAGACCACGATAGTCCGCGATTACAGCCGACAGAGCGCTTTGTGCAGCCTCGCTGACTTCGGCAACAATCGCCTTCTTGTCTTCGAGTCCTAACGCCATGGGCTTCACTCCAGATTTATGAAGTTTCGCTTGCGACCCGAACAAGTCAGGTCGTCAAGCACTTACAATACGGTGATGGGTGTAAGAAATTCTTTGTAGGAATAACGTACTCACCGTCTACGCAGGAGATTAAGTTTTCTGCTTTTGCCCGATAAAAACAGGCTCAACATCCAACACCTGCGATCTTTGACGACCCCCGCTTGGCGGGGACTCCAAAGTCTTTTGTGGCCAACAAAAGCCAGCCAGAGACCTGACATTCAGGCCCCAGTAATTTCTTAGGCAGACAGGGAAGACATGTCGATGGTCAGACCCGGGCCCATAGTGGAGGACAGGGAAACCTTCTTCATGTAAACGCCTTTGCTGGAGGAAGGCTTGAGCTTCTTCAGGTCAACCAGCAGGGCTTCAACGTTCTGCTTCAGGGCAGCAGCATCGAAATCGATCTTGCCAACGCCTGCGTGGATGATACCGTTTTTGTCAGTACGGAAACGAACCTGACCGGCTTTGGCGTTACGAACTGCCTCAGCAACGTTAGGGGTTACAGTACCTACTTTTGGGTTGGGCATCAGGCCGCGCGGACCGAGAATCTGACCCAGCTGACCGACAACACGCATGGCATCAGGGGAAGCGATTACCACATCGAAATCCATCTGACCAGCTTTAACCTGCTCAGCCAGATCTTCCATACCAACCACCTCAGCACCGGCCTCTTTGGCGGCTTCAGCGTTAGCACCCTGGGCGAACACAGCAACACGAACGTCTTTACCGGTGCCGTTTGGCAGCACGGTAGAGCCACGCACAACCTGATCGGATTTACGTGGATCAACGCCCAGGTTCACAGAAACCTCGATGGTCTCTTTGAACTTGACGCTAGAGAGCTCTTTGAGCAGATTGGCTGCATCTTCAAAGCTATAAGAGCGGGTAGAATCGACTTTCTCAGCGATCTGCTTGGCACGCTTGGACATCTTGGCCATTATTCAACACCCTCCACGATCAGACCCATGGAACGAGCTGAACCAGCAATGGTACGAATTGCAGCGTCTTCATCAGCAGCCGTCAGATCAGGCTCCTTGATCTTGGCGATTTCCAGCAGCTGCTCGCGATTAACAGTACCGACTTTCTCGGTATTTGGACGACCAGAGCCTTTCTTCAGCTTCAGTTGCTTCATCAGCAAAACAGAAGCAGGCGGCGTCTTGGTTTCGAAAGTGAAGCTGCGGTCACTGTAAACAGTGATAACAACTGGAATCGGCATACCTGCATCCATTTTCTGGGTAGCAGCGTTGAATGCCTTACAGAATTCCATGATGTTGACACCGTGCTGACCCAATGCAGGACCAACAGGTGGAGATGGATTTGCCTGACCAGCAGGCACTTGCAGCTTAATATAAGCTTGGACTTTCTTGGCCATGTTTAACCTCTACGTGGGTCACTGCCTCATCAGGCGTTTTTCGAAGCTGATGCCTCTAAAACGCCCAAATCAAGGGCTACCCGTTACAAAGCGCCGTAGTCTACAGAAAAAATTCCGAAACCACCAGCACAAAAATGCCTGAAAAGATCGCTAACCGCGCAATCCTTTCAGGCACTTATCCACTCAGCAGTATTTACCGACGATTTTTACTGACATTTTCTGCAAACAAAGAAAAACCCCGTTTGTCGGTGAGGACAACACGGGGTTGCAAAAATTTGACTAAACCTTTTCGACCTGGCTGAACTCAAGCTCTACCGGCGTTGAACGACCAAAGATCATAACGGCAACCTGCAAACGACTCTTCTCGTAGTTAACGCCTTCAACCACACCATTAAAGTCAGCAAATGGTCCTTCAATAACGCGTACCATTTCACCTGGCTCGAACAATGTTTTTGGCCTGGGCGCCTCAGCACCTTCATGCACCCGGCGTAAAATGATATCCGCCTCTTTTTCCGTGATCGGCGCAGGCTTGTCGGCAGTGCCACCCACAAAGCCCATAACCCGTGGCGTATCTTTAATCAGATGCCAGGAGTCTTCGTTCATTTCCATCTGGACCAACACGTAGCCCGGAAAGAACTTTCGTTCACTTTTGCGCTTTTGGCCGTTTTTGATCTCTACCACTTCTTCGGTAGGCACCAGAATTTCACCAAAGTACTCTTCCATAGCAAAGCGCTTGACTCGCTCATTGAGCGAGCGCAAAACTTGCTTTTCGTACCCGGAATAGGCATGAACTACATACCAACGTTTCGCCATGTCTTGTCCCTATCAAATCAGGCGGCTGACAGTCCAGCCTAGCAGAGAATCGAGCCCCCACAAAACAAGCCCCATCGCTAATACGACAGCCACAACCACCAGCGTGGTTTGTACCGTCTCCTGACGAGTAGGCCAGACAACCTTGCGAATCTCGTTTTTGGCGTCCTTCAACAGCGTCCAGAAGGCAGCGCCTTTTACCGTTTGCAGAGCAACAAAGCCAGCTACAGCCGCGACCACCAACAAGCCGACAACCCTGAGGAGAAGTGACTCGGCAGAGAAGTAATAATTACCGTAAACACCAACAGCGACCAGAACCGCCACAAGGCCCCATTTGAGACCATCCAGACGACCCGTAGTCGCAACTTCAGAATTTCCACTCATCAGTTTAATTTCTCTATCCAGGCTCGCTCAAAAACCCGAAAGGCAGGTGCCTCAGGAGCTTGATCATTGGAAATGGCAGGCCAGGAGGGAATCGAACCCCCAACCCCCGGTTTTGGAGACCGGTGCTCTACCAATTGAACTACTGGCCTAAATCTTCGTTGTCCCGCATCACAGGTCGGTAAATTATAATCATCATCTGCCAGACTGGGAAGCCCGGCAGTCACTCAGACACCGAATGCGAAGCGCCCGAAAAGAAAGAGACACTGGTCTCTGAAAAAATGGAGCTCTTAACCGGAATTGAACCGGTGACCTCATCCTTACCAAGGATGCGCTCTACCGACTGAGCTATAAGAGCATAATCTTTCTGAAAAGCATGAATGGAGCGGGTAGCGGGAATCGAACCCGCATCATCAGCTTGGAAGGCTGAGGTTCTACCATTGAACTATACCCGCATAAATAAGAGACCATTTATGCAGAAACTTCTGAGCATGCAAAAGACAATAATCAGAAATCAGTGGCCAGGCATTAAACCAGCTCTCTGGTTGCCTGACACAATGATACAAATCTGGTGGTGGGGGCTGGATTCGAACCAGCGAAGCTTGCGCGTCAGATTTACAGTCTGATCCCTTTGGCCACTCGGGAACCCCACCCGATGCTGCGCCATTCTATTCGTAGAGCATTCATTGTCAAGCCATCGTTGCGACTACCTTTACTGGTAAGCAACTCATCCTGCTTGACTGCGCCCCCGGCAGCGATGCGTATACTAGAGAAACTCACCGCCCGTTGCAATGCCTTTGCCGTACTTTTTACCAAGGACGGGTTTAACGATTACTGGCCTGCTCTGGCACAGACAGCAACCCGGATTGTTGTTGGCCAAGCCCGACCTCTACCGATGCCGGTAACTCACAAGCAGTTTTCAGCTTTTGCAACTGGGAAAACTTTTGTCCAGCCTGATCCCAGAACGACGCATCAAGTCTTGCCACCGTCGCAGCATCCATATCCAGCCACCATTGCTCTGGCAATCCTGGCAGAGGTCTGACGACAACATTGTAGCCGGCATCTTTTAAACGACGGCTGACGGACGCAGCCGTCTCCTGGCGAGGATACAACCCCAACGATATACCATTAGCCAAGTCGCCCTGAGTGATGACGAAACTATCAATGCGCTGCGCCTGAAGCTCCCTGAGCAGACGTATGGCCCCATCAGTACTGGGCAGTGGTGGTATATGCACCCAGTAATCCTCGTATACGTCGTTTTGTACGGCGCGCAACTCACTGCTCACGCCAAGTGCCAACAACCGTTGTCGTAACTCACTGACGGTAAGTTCATTACCAAACGGCCCCACTGTGAGGCACTGACGACCAGCGGCAACCGCACCTCGCACTGGCAAGTCGCCTGTCGGGGAAACATCATGGTGCTCAAGCTCTGAAAGCAACACCAGTCGTTCACCGTAGGTCTGTTGATGGCTGGCATCCTCTTGTTGTGGCAACCAGTAACCCACTCGGGACGCCTGCCAGGAACCCCAGGCAAAGTAGGCAATATTGGCCAGGACAAGAAAAATAACCGTTAAACGCATCTTTGTTTAATCCAGGGTTTACCATGCACCGTCAAAAGCCAGTGCCAGGCCATCCATTACCAGTTCAGGATACTCCAGACACCGCCCCCGAATAAACGGTTTGACAAGGGCGCCATCACCGCCGGTCAGATAAACGATGCTATCCATGTTTTCCTGGGCATCTTCAAGGTCACCCATCATGGTCTGGCGGGTATTAATCATGGCGACTGCCATGGCCAAAGCACCATTATTGATGCACTCAATCGTGTTGTTGCCCGGCGCAATGTCTATAGCGACATCAGCCACCAAGGGAAGCTGGGCAGTATTAGCATGCAGCGACTGCTTCATCAGACCAAGTCCGGGAACAATGTAGCCGCCCAAGTGCTGCCCGGTGTAACTTAATGCATCAACGGTCATGGCTGTGCCACAGCTTACCACCAACTTATTGCCAACGTCGCCCATGTGGTGAGCAGCCAACATAGCCAGCCAACGATCTACACCAAGTCCGGGATAGGCTGCCTTTACGCCTCGCCACACGGATTTCACTTGTGCGCGTGCCAGGGGAATATGCAGGTGAGCATCTACTGCGGCACAAAGCCGCTCAAAACGCTCATCGCCAGAGACAATGGCTGCCCTGGCACAATCGACTTGTCCAGATCGCCTTAACAGCTCCGGGAGTGCTTGTTGCCAGCATTGATTATTGGCCAGATGACCGTGGGCAACCCGTTCACTACCATTGTCGTCTATCTGCAAAAGTCGCCATTTCAGCCGAGTATTGCCGGCATCAAACTCCAGAACCCTCATGATGGCAGCTCCTGATGCGCGGCCTTCAGTGATACTTCACCGCCGTTAAATACCATTATTCCTTCACGGGTGTTCAGCAATAACGCCCCGCCATCGGTGACACCTGCAGCGACCCCTACGATCTTGGCGCCCGAGGCATCGACCACAATTTCCTGATCGGCAAAAGCATCACAACGCTGCCATTGCTCCTTAAAGCCTGCAAAGCCGTGCTCACTGAAGGCATCAAGTGTCTGGCATAACTGGTTAATCAGGGCGCTGGCCACCTGATTGCGACTGACCGTCTTACCACAAACCCGCTGCATATCCACCGCTGGCTGGTCGATGCTGACCAACTGTGCGTGGCTCAGGGCAATATTGATGCCAACACCAATAATCACCTCACATTCGCCCGTAGGATCGCCGTGCACCTCCAGTAAAATACCGCTGAGTTTTTGCAGCCCTGCCGGGCTCTGCCAGAGTACATCATTGGGCCACTTTAGCTTCAGGTTTTGGGCGCCACAAAGCTCAAGTGCCTTGAGAACCGCCAACCCGACGGCCAGGCTCAGTCCTTCCAGCGAGGCCATGCCAGCGCGATAAAACCAGCGCAAAGACAAACTAATGGTGGCACCAAGGGGATTTTGCCAAGGGCGCCCCCGACGTCCGCGACCACTGCACTGGTACTCGGCCAGGCAAACAACTTTAGAGACCCTGGCAGGAATGGTTCTGACCCAATCATTGGTGGAGGTGGTTTGCCAACAAGTATGGACAGCAACGTTAGTGCTAGGCTTAAGCGCAGCAACAATGCGAGCCTGATCGAGTAACTCCACACCACAATGCAGGCGATACCCCTTGCCTCTTACCGAATCAATTTGCAAACCGAGAGCCGTCAATGTCTGTAGCTGCTTCCAGACCGCTGCCCGGCTGATACCCAGGGCGCAACCCAGTGCTTCACCAGAATGAAAGCAGCCATCGCCCAACAGATTTAATACTTTTTCTGTATGTTCCATCAGCAACTCGCCATCACAATAACATTAACATCCAAAAACCCCGCTCCACTCAGGAGTAATCCCCAGCCAACTCCCGCAACAGTTTGGCAGTGTACGTTCGCAGATAATCAGTATTTTTCTGCGCCATTGCCCGTCCGGCAACGGTCTGCATGGTATCGGCCAGTTGCAATAGCTTGAGCTGAAAGTGATCCAGGGCGTAACGACGATCATCAGGCTCGCGATGCTGGGCCAGTGGGTCTTGTGGGTCAAACATCTTTTGTCGTAAGACACCTGCCGTATAAAACACTCTGGCCAGTCCAATCGCTCCTAATGCTTCCATTCGGTCCGCATCCTGAACCACCTTTGCCTCAATAGTCTGCGGAGCAATTCCGGCCGAGTAACTATGGCTGGCCACACTGTGGCAAACATTGTCGAGCAGCTCTTCCGGGAAATCCATCTCTTCCAGCACGGTTCGCGCCCTGACTGCGGCCAGGGAGGAGGCCTGCGCCCGTTGCGGATGATCTTTGGGTAGCACAACAATATCGTGCAAATAGCAGGCAGCCAGCACCACCAGTGAATTTACCGGCACCGGTTCCTGGGCCATGATCTGCTGGGCAGTTTTCCAGACGCGCTGAAAGTGGGAGATGTCGTGGGAGGCGTCTGCATACTCCATGGATTGTAGACGGGCTGTAATTTTTGCTTCCCAACTGTTGAGATGACTACTCACAGGATAAGATTCTCCAAAGCGCGCGCCTGTTCAGGACCAGATAAATATTGTGCGAAAGTATTAATTCGCCCACACGGAGTCAACAATATGCCGGAACTACCCGAAGTTGAAACCACCCGGCGTGGCATCGAGCCCCACATCCAGGGTTGCACCATAGCACAGGTTATTGTTCGTGATCCGCGGCTACGCTGGCCGGTGCCAGATAATATCAACCAGGTGCTCCGTGGCAAAACCATCCAGAAGATCAGCAGACGGGCAAAATACCTCCTGCTGGACACCGGCTGCGGCCATCTTATCGTGCACCTTGGGATGTCGGGCAGCCTGCGAGTGCTGAAGTCGCCCACGCCAGCAGAAAAACACGACCATATCGATATTGTCATGACCGATGGCCAGCGCCTGCGCTACACCGATCCTCGTCGTTTTGGTGCAATGTTGTGGTCTGAAGATGCGCTTGATGATCACGCCCTGTTCAAACATCTGGGGCCAGAGCCACTGGATGCGCCGGATGCCCTGGACACAACGTCCTTCACTGCCGAACGACTCTACCAAATGTCCCGGGGGAAAAAACAGGCGGTGAAAACTTTTATCATGAATAACAAGGTGGTGGTGGGCGTGGGCAACATCTACGCCAGCGAAGCGTTGTTTCATGCTGGCATCAGGCCTGACCGAGCCAGCGGGAGCATCTCACGTAGCCAATATAAACGACTGGTCGATTGTATTCGCGAGATACTGACCAAAGCCATTGCGGACGGTGGCACCACCTTGCGTGACTTCGTTGGCGGTGATGGGCGCCCTGGTTACTTTAAACAGTCACTTGCCGTCTATGGTCGCGAAGGAGAACCCTGTCTTCGCTGCGGCACAATTATCAAGGCGATAAAACTGGGGAACCGTAGCAGCTGTTATTGCAGTCGCTGTCAACAGTAAACAAGCCAACCTCCCTCAACCAAAATCGGAACTTTTTTCCGCTGAAATAATCTCAGCCGCACTACCCATACCGTGAAAAATAACGACTACAGTCGTATAGTCGGTGGTGCGAGATGTTTATTAACTCCAGACAAGGCACAGCAGTTTCGCTCGCGCAGCAGCAACACACGAAACACAGGCTGAGTAGCTCTGGCATTGCCAACAATAGACACAATCGGGAACAAGTACCGAAACAGCTGGGATATTGGCTGCAGTACCAGATACAAAGAATCCCCAGCAGGGTTGTTATGGCGCTGATAAACCGCTTCTCCGTAAACACCGTCAGCTACTGCTTTGATTTACTGATGCTATCTGCAGGTCTGTTAGTGAACCGAAAAATAGCCACAATAGCCCCTGAGGTGGCTGTCACTGAAACCGGTCTTTATATCGTTTATGTTGGCAGCTTCGGGGTATCCGCGCTTTGTCATTTAGGCATCTACCAATTGCGCGGAAAATTCAATCACTATCTTGAAAATGTGGTCGTACAAGCATTGGATGGGGACGATGAACCAGTCCATTCCCGGCAACTGCTAATGCAGATTGGTGAACGAGTAGAATGCGAATACCGCACAACTGAACGACTCCTGCAAGCAATGGCAGACGATCGTCTCTCGAGCGTCCATCTCAGGGTAATACTGGAGTTGTTTAAACAGGCTCTGAATATCACGCTAGAACAGCGATCAATTGAACTACTGAAAATGCGCAACATACTGACAACCTTGTCAGTACATCCAGAATTAGCCGCTGCTGCTGCCACCCAGACCGTCCTGCAAATGGGGGAATGTTACGATACTACCCTGAAGATTCTTGATCAGATCAATATCTGGACAATGGCAGAAACCGTGTTCGAACCACTGGAAAGCAGTCACGACACCAGCTGGCGCAACTTGCTGCTCAGGATTCAGTCAGTTTACAACGAGTGGGCGCTTATTGAGACCATGTACAGCGTAAAGTACCACAGCTGGCTCACACTATCTGGCGATCGGCCACTGGCAGAGCACTACCAATCAGCGTTGATTTACACCATTTACAAAAAAATTCTCTCCCAGAGCGGCGTGTGCACATTCCTGTCGCTACCATCGCAAATCCTCTATGAACCACTGCTTTGTCACTTTGTCGTACCGGATGCGCGAGTATTCTATCAATTTCAGGGTACATTCCGGCAAAGAATACATGACACTGACGCTTTTTTTCGATTTACCAAAAATTTGATGATCGAAAAAGAAAGCGCATTCCTGCAACGTAATCCGCAACTGCGATGGCAGATTAACAAAAAAAGAGACCAGAACTTGTCAAAACTCGATCATTTGCGACACCTGCAAGCGCAAGGCAGAATCAGCGAAAACGAGTATCTTGAATACAGTCAGGACCTGCTGAACAAGCACAATCAGGCGCTGGACAAAATATGGTTACACCACATCAGCAGAGCGTTCTCAAACATACCTGCAAGACTGAAAAACTCCGGTAAAAATCGCAGAGTTGCGCCTAATCTGTCTTTGAAGCAGCTTGTTTGCAAGTACAACAAGCCCGACGCACCGGCCTGACGCCGTCTGAACATCTCATCATAAAGACACCATAATGGCCACCAGCATCTTCTTTCCAGACGGTCCTGAGTCATCACCCGCTGACGCTGGCGCCTGAAAGTGGCATACTTACCTTCCCGCCCGCTGCTACTCAACAGGTTGCAACGGGTAACTTACTGAGACATCTGTACGCTTACTTTTATTCCAGATTTTCTTATGCCATCACCAACCACCAGCAACTACCTGCCTGCAAGCCCAATAAAAAGCGGTTTTGGTCGCCTGATTCTGCGGTTATTGGGCGGGTGGAAGATTGAAGGAAATTTACCAGACAACATCAACAAGTACGTGATCATTGTCGCCCATCACACCTCAAACTGGGACTTTATCATTGGTGTTGCGGTTAAACTGATCATCCGGGTCAGAGCTCGATTCTTTGCCAAGCACTCACTGTTCTCCTGGCCCATGGGCGTCATGATGCGCAGTCTGGGCGGCATTCCTATTGAGCGGGACAAGTCCATTAACCGGGTTGATCAAGCCGTTGAGGAAATCAATAACAGTGACAACTTTATCCTGATCATCGCCCCCGAAGGCACCCGCTCAAAAGTCCAACGCTGGAAAACCGGCTTTTATCATATCGCCAGAGGGGCTGACATTCCGGTGGTTCCCATCGCTTTTGATTTTCAGGCAAAAAAAGTCGTTATGGGCGAACCCATGACCATGAGCGGCGATATGTCCAAAGACTTTGCCAAAATGCACGAGTTCTTTCTGCCCTACCCTGGCAAACACCCGGAACTTGGCTGCAATGAACCGTTTGATAACCCAGATGTTTACAGGAAGTAACTACGTGTTTGCTCACCACGTCTCTCGTACCCGACGCCTGGTCAGGCTTGCGCCGGTGCTACTGACGGCACTGATCAGCGGCTGCAGTGTATTGACCACTGAACCACCGCGCCAGCAATCCGTTAAATTCAGCGAACTTGATGGCTGGAGCCTGGACCAGGCCATTGCTGTCAAACCGGCTTTAATGAACAGTTGTCGTCGATTAAACCAATCCCTGCTAACCACAACCGAGGCCTGGGGTAGCTATGAACGATGGCAGGCACTGTGCAAAGAGTTAAAACAGACACCTGATCGCCAACTGAAAGTTTTTTTTGAACAGAATTTTACCCCAGTACGCCTCGCCCCACAGGAAACAGGCCTGTTCACCGCCTACTACTCGCCGCTGATGGCCGGCAGTCTGACACCAACGGCTGAATACACTGTCCCTTTACTAAAGCTACCTCAAGACTTGGTTAACGTCCGACTGTCTGACTTTGGCCTGCAAAAGCAAAGACTGGTTGGCAAGGTAGAAAAGGGATATCTGAAGCCCTACGACAGCCGCGCACAAATCGAACGACAAAAGCCCGATAACAGCGACGTACTGCTATGGCTGAACAACAGTGCGGACAAGTTCTTCCTGCAAGTCCAGGGTTCAGGCAGTGTCCAGCTTCCCGACGGCAAAATCGTGCACGTCGGCTACGCCGGCAATAATGGTCACAAATATGTACCCATCGGCCGGGTATTGCGTCAAAAAGGAGAGCTGACGGATGTTTCCATGCAAACCATTCGGGACTGGCTGGCGAAAAATCCCGGTCGCAGCGAGTGGCTGATGAACCAGAATCCCCGGTATATCTTCTTCGATATTACCGATGTCGGCGCCATTACGGCCCAGGGCGTACCGGCCACCAGCCAACGCACCCTGGCAGTGGACCCAAAGTATGTCCCCCTGGGGCTGCCTGTGTGGCTCGATACCCGGCTCACCGCCAACGGCGAACGTTTTCAGCAACTCATGGTCGCCCAGGATACCGGCAGTGCCATTAAAGGGCCGGCCAGAGGCGATATCTATATGGGTCTTGGGAAAGAGGCAGCTCTGCTTGCCGGACCACAACAGGAGCCTGGCAAGCTATACGTGCTGGTCCCGCGCTGATCAGCACATATCAAGAACTGCGGTTACCAGTTTATCAATGCCGGTGGCCGCTTCGCTGACATTGTTGGCCAGCATGTAAGCAGGGGTGCTGACCAGCTTATGGGCACGGTCAATAATAATGTCGTCCACAGCACACTCCTGATGGTTGACGCCAGTTTTCGCCATGGCAGCGGCTGTCTCAGCGTCTTTACCAATAGTGACCTGCACTCCCTCGCCAAAAATACGTCCGGCTATAGCCGGTGCGATGCATATCAAACCAATGGGTTTGCCAGCCTCCGCGAATGCCTTGACCGCTACCATCGTATCAACTTGCACACACACATCAGGGCCGGCAATGGCAAAGTCTGACAGGTTTTTTGCCACGCCAAAGCCGCCCGGTACTATCAGGGCATCGAAATCAGCAACTTTCAGCTCGGTCAGCGGTTTGATATTACCTCTGGCAATCCTGGCCGACTCAACCAGCACATTGCGCTGTTCATCCATTTCTTCACCGGTCAGGTGATTGATTACATGGAAGTGCTGTATATCGGGCGCAAAACATTGATAAGTGGCACCATGGCGCTCAATACTCAGCAAAGTGAGCACGGATTCCTGGATTTCAGCACCATCATAAACACCGCATCCGGACAAAATAACAGCGACCTTTTTCTGCTTACTCATTGGCGTACTCTCCTATTGGTGAATTGCCCGATGATTCTATGCAGATTCAGCCATTGAAACCAGTGGTGATATCCAGACGAATGGAGTGAGGTACAGAACCAGTGCTATCATTAGCCAGGGCGCCCGAGAACCTACCCAACGGGTCAAGAGATATACACTAACTTATTGTTCTTTCTACCAAACCTATGCAACCCACCCAAGACTTATGATGTCAGGCACCGAAATACTCAGTTTTATAGCAGTCATTGCTGTTTTGGTGCTCGCTGGCACGTTTATTTTCTGGCTCATGCGCAAAAGAAACCAAAGAAATCATTCCCAATCGACGGTCGCGAACAACCGCAGGAAAAAAAACGGCAGTGGTCAAAACCGCAAGACCAGTGGCACGCCGGAAAAAACGGTGATTCCGGAAAATAAACACCCTATTTCCCGACGCGATATCAGTGAACCGGCACTAAAGGTGATCAACCGCTTGAACTCTCAGGGCTATGAGGCTTACCTGGTGGGCGGTTGTATCCGTGATCTTTACCTGGACCTGCACCCGAAAGACTTTGACATTGCCACCGACGCCAGTCCGGAAGAGGTCCGCAAACTGTTTCGCAACTCCAGGCTAATCGGCCGTCGCTTCAAGCTGGTGCATGTGTTGTTTGGCCGCGAAGTTATCGAAGTCGCAACCTTTCGCGCCGGCCATGAGCAGCACCATAGCCAGGAAAAGTCGCATCACTCACAGTCGGGCCGGATTCTGCGCGATAACGTCTATGGCTCACTGGAAGAAGACGCACTGCGCCGCGACTTTACTGTTAATGCGCTGTATTACGATGGACGTGACGCCAGCGTTATTGATTACTGCCAGGGTATAGACGACATTCGCACTGGCACCCTGCGACTGATTGGCGATCCCACCACCCGTTACCACGAAGACCCGGTGCGTATGCTGCGTGCTGTTCGTTTTGCTGCCAAACTTGATTTCTCCATGGCTCCTGAAACCGAACAGCCCATCGGCAAGCTTGGCCGTCTACTGCGTGATATTCCACCCGCCCGGATGTTTGACGAGGTATTGAAGCTACTGCAATCGGGCGATGGAGTGAAAACATTCCAGCTATTGCGTCAGTACCGGTTGCTTGAGCATTTGTTCCCGGCCACAGAACACGCCCTGAACAAAACCACTTTTGATCATCAGCAAGCCAATGCACTGATTATTGAATCACTGAAAAGCACTGATCAGCGCGTTCGGCAAGGTCGTCCAGTCACACCGGCATTTCTTTTTGCCGCGTTGCTGTGGGCACCTATGCGACAACTGTCAAAAGAACTGATGGACCAGGGCATGCCAGCCATTTCTGCTTATCAGCAGGCGTCCATGACAGTTATTGGCAATCAGTGCAGCCACACCGCCATACCCCGGCGTTTCTCTATGGTCATGCGCGATATCTGGGATCTGCAACTGCGCTTGGAACGCCGACAGCCGAAAATGATCGAGTCGCTGCTCGGCCATCCGAAATTCCGCGCGGCCTATGACTTCCTGGTGTTGCGGGAACGCTCCGGTGAGTCGCTATCCGGGGCTGGCGCGTGGTGGACGCAGATACAAGAATCCGATGAATACGCCCGTCACGCCATGATTAGCACGCTGAACAACCAGCAAACACGAGGAGCGCCTGGCCAACAAAAGCGCAGAAGACGTCGCCGCAAGCCACGTTCTGCCGAGCGTGGAGAATCCTGATGACGGAAACCGCCTACGTAGCCCTTGGGAGTAATCTTGAACAACCGCAGTTACAGCTGCAAAAAGCGGTAACTGCCATAGCAGACACACAACACATATCCGATGTCGTTTGCTCCCGGCTCTATCGCAGTGATCCGGTTGGTCCTGCGGGACAGCCGGACTACTGCAATGCTGTCGTGGGGATTGTAACTAGCCTAGAACCACTGGAACTGCTCGACGCCTTGCAATCTATAGAAAATGCTCACGGCCGGATTCGTTCTCTGCGCTGGGGTCCGAGAACTCTGGATCTGGATATTATTTTATTTGGCCACCGGATTATTGAGTCGCCAAGGCTGACGGTGCCCCATTACCAGATGCAGGTACGCAATTTTGTCCTGTGTCCACTGCTGGACGTGGCACCCGACCTAGTACTCCCCGACGGTCGGCCGCTGGCCACGCTGGTGACTGAACTGGGTTATCAGGGACTCAATGTCATCGCTGAAAACTATCCCTGGCTTTGAACAAAACTGAGGCGCATTCTCGCTCCTTTAGGGGCGAGTAGTTCACGGTTGTTATTATTTTGTGGCGTTAACAGCAACAGCAGCAAAAATTCTTTGAACTATTCCACTGACTCATAATCGAAAGGCACGCGGGCATGCGCTTTTGGCTCGCTGACTTTTGGTGACAGCCCATCAAGTGCAATGATGAATAGGAGTCAAGTACAATGAATGGTTCTGGTGAAGCAGCTGCGGCCCCGCGCGCTCCTCTGTTACCACCCCAGCAAGGGGGCGTACCTGGGAGCGCCCAATCTTCCGCAGGAGCCGCCAGTCCAAGGAGCAATCAAAGTTCAGGATGGCTGGCGCAAACCACCGATGTCCCTTTGGCGTTCCGGGCAATCAACACTGTCACTAATCTGATCCACTGGTCTATCGAGAATCGTTTGGGTGCGGCCAAACTTTTTGGCGCACTGGTCGTACCGGCCCAGTTTGCTAATCCCGACGTTTCCAGCTCCCAATTGCTGGCCGAGGCCTGCAACACTGAAAAACAAAAATCCGGCCATGTGGTGCAATCCGACACAGCACACTATGGGGATACCGAGTTAACGGTCGCTGTCTGCTATCCACCCGGTTGGCCCACAGGTGATACCAGCCGCTGCGCGCTTTATCACAACCCCAATGCAGTAACCATTGGCAGCTACTTCCAACGTAGCCGTGACGGCAGCATAAGTATCGATAACGTTCAGTTCGGTTTGCGTTACGGGTACAGCCACTCGGGCCTGAAAGGAGTCACCGATAAATGGGCAACCAACGCCACGCATTGCCTGGGTATTATTCAGGATATGCGGCAGTGTCCAGTTATTTTCTACGACTACCGAGGGGTTGGTATCAATAAACAGACCACACCCTTTTTCCCCACTTGTGAAACAATTGTTCAGGATGGTTTGACCACTTTGCACTATGCCCTGACACACTTCAACCAAGTGGAGATCTTTGGTACCTCCCTTGGTGGCGCAGTTGCAACGGCCTCGCTGGATCGTTACCCAAGCCCACCTGATTCGCTCAAGGATCGGGTGAAAATCAATGTGCTGGACTCATTCACCACCACGGCCCACGTTCTGTTTCCAGAACAAGGACCCTGGATTGATAACCTGGGATGGCTTTTAGGCGCCTACCTTGATGGGGCGAAACATGCGGACAATTTGATCCACAAGGATTTCAAAATCGCCGTATCCAACCACACTCGCGATGAAGTCATCCCGCCCAAGGCACAGCTGGCTACCCATATTCTGGCGCAGGCCGTATCTAAACCAAACGTTCAGGTGCACCTGGGTGGTAGGAAAATAGATCGATTCTTGTATTTTAACCATGGCTCGATGACGGAAGATGTGCAGCAATTCCTCAACAAAGACCGTTAGCGCTTTGGTTCCATGAGGTAGAAAGGTCCCTGGAGCAATCCAGGAACCCTTACCCAAAGTGCAGCACCGACCGGGGATCGTCAGGTTAGTCTGTACTTTATGAATCACCGGGAGAAATTTGCCAAATAGAAACATGATCACGGTATGCCAACTCAAACTCCACTTCTATAAAGCGATTTCCAGGTATGAAATGCAAATCCTTAATGTTGCCTTCAACTTTAAGAGAACCTCTTTTCTCGAAGAGGCCATGACTATTCAAAGCCAGCAAAACAATAGTTCTATTTTCAATTATGGCCAGAAGGTTACTGCTTTTATTAAACCGCGCCTTTGTGGGTTTACAATCGATCGATTGCTTTGACCACTCACTCGTACTGCCCCTTAGCCATATATCAATAAACCCACTTTCGTTTGCACAGATAATTGCCTTACCGTCAGGACTGATCACTGGTCTGATAATTGAACTGATAATGTGAAAAGGACCTGGCATACTATGATTCCTGGAATCATGAAGAGAAATATGATTTAGAAAATCATGCTCACAATTCCATTTCCGAAAATCATTCAACCTCCAGAGCATACTTTGATCGTAAACTGACATCATAAATAGCGAGCAGTCCAAAGTGAAATCAATGCGTAAATTGTCAGACCTTGCAAACCTTGAATCCGCCCCATTCACATAGCGGGAATTCTGTATTAGTGGTGTTGGTCGGCCGCCATCATCCAAGCGCCAAATATCAAAGTCATATTCTGTGCAAAAAATCAGGTGTTTGCTGTCCGGGGTGAAGCGAACTTTCATTGGACAGAAACCACCAAAATCGACTTTTCTGGTTACCCTTTGTTTTTCATGCCATTTCCCGTTTTGGTCCAGTCCACCAATAATTGCATAGAATTCTTCGGCCTCCATTTTTGGTTCACCGTTATCATCTTGCCCAGCATATTCATAGGTGATAAAGCAATGGCGACCGTCAGGACTGAATCCTACTTCATCACTGGAATTATCCTCACCCAAGACTATTTCGCCATTATCAGACCATGTGCCATCACTGTTTCTACCCATAAAACACACGTTGGTTTGATAATCCATGACAATATGTTGGCCGTCTGGGCTAAATGAAAAAGAGTGACAACGCTCGAAATTAGCTGTGTTTACCCACCGGCCATCGATTCGACTGACAATTGCTACGTGAGGACGACATGGAAGTAGCCTTGCTTCATCGGGCAATCTTGCTACGGAAACTTCACAAGCTATTGACTGGCTGTCCGAAGAAATGGTGTAGCGATAAAATGACAGCCGTTCTGGATTGTGGCCAGGACAAACCTCATTAAAAGTTATTGGCCTTTGTTCAGACCAGACATTCCCGTCCACTCGATTAAAAACACGTATTTCTTCGATATTTCCACTGATTTTATCCACAAACATCAAAGTGTTTTGGTTGTATTTTATTGAGTTTGTTCCCAAGAACCCAGAATTGAAGTCACAATTAGGATTGATCGAAATTTTTTTCTGTAGTGAACCATCTTCTTCTGCTGCCCAAAGTTGAAAATAGGCGCCGTCCCTATCGTAATATACGATGACTGGTGGTTCTCCGGCATCCTCTGGATTGTAATCACTATGGCAACGCTGCACCTTGAACTGGTGCCACTTTGTAAAATTGACCAATGGCGCTTCGATCAATTGTTTATCGAAAGACAGTTGCTTGTACCCAAGTCTGGATAAAAAATTAACTGGCGTTTCTTTGCATAAGGCATAATCGCTTACCAGGGCGGTAGTCTCTTGTTCACGGCTGTCGGCGTACTTTTGCATCAAGGGTGCGATCGCTCCTGCTTCTTCCCCGGATGCTGACAAGGCAGCAGGCCGCCAACGCCTGAAAGTAGTCGTTCTTTCACTGGCATTTGGTGTGTCGGCATGGTCGCCAACAGACTGAAAACTATTGCTCGCTGCCTTTTGAGAAACTGCTGTATCCATCAAAAACCCCGTCTTTGACTAGCAAACCAGATTTAGCGTGACAAGACGCCCTCTGCGCCTACTGTTTCCATCAAACAAGAAGCACTGAGCCTCCTGACATTTTTTGTACATCCGTATCCATAAGCGATCCGACAATAATGACTGGACGGCAAGCAATTCTAGTCGAAGAATTGTGCAAGTGTGTTTTTTGCTTTCTCGGCATCCCTTGCAGCAGTAACCATTCATAAAACACTGAATTATCCCCGGATCAGCAGCAATCACGGCCCGCCCAGCGTGATCTTGACTTGCGCCAAGCGTGTAACTGACAAGCTTTCACTCTTCTCGTATAATCCGCGCCAGCAACTAATCAAGGTCTTTATCCATGGCTAAAGTCACCCTCAGCGTCCTGTCTGACATGAAAAAAACCGGTGAAAAATTCACTAGCCTGACAGCCTACGACGCCACTCTGGCCCACTTGGTCAGCAGTCAGGGCGTGGAAGTGATACTGGTCGGTGACTCACTGGGCAACGTCTGCCAGGGACACACCAGCACGGTGCCCGTGACGGTGGACGATATGTGTTACCACACCCGCTGCGTCGCTGCCAAAGCCGGAGATTCGCTGCTGATTGCTGATCTGCCTTTTGCTTCTTACACCGATGAACAGCAAGCACTTACCAATGCCGCCCGTCTGATGCAGGCCGGTGCCGAAGTGGTCAAGCTTGAAGGTGAAGCATGGCTGATTCCCATTGTCGCTCGTCTGCGCGAGCAAGGCATTCCTGTTTGTGTCCATCTCGGGCTGACGCCACAGTCTGTTCATGTATTGGGTGGGTACAAGGTGCAGGGTCGGGACGAAGCGCGAGCCACCGCCATGATCGAAGCGGCGATTGCTCTGGAAAAAGCCGGTGCGGCAATGCTGGTGCTGGAGTGTGTTCCGTCTGTACTGGCCCAGGAAATTACCCGGTCGGTCCAGATTCCGGTGATCGGAATTGGTGCCGGCGCAGGTACTGACGGTCAGATTCTGGTTATTTACGACCTGCTGCATATGACCGCCGGGCGCAAACCCAGGTTTGTCAAAAACTTCATGGCAGAAAGCAACTCGACTCAGGATGCGGTTGCTGCTTTTGTCAAAGCCGTTAAAAATGGCACCTTTCCCGCTCCGGAACACGGATTCGAATAAACGGACCACGAATAAACGGACAACCCTCATCATGCAAACAGTACACACCATTGCCGACGTTCAGGCTTACGTCGGCGCTCGCCGCACTGAAGGACTGCGCATCGGTTTCGTGCCAACCATGGGCAATCTCCATGATGGCCACCTGACGCTGGTCGAAAAAGCAAAACAACACTGCGATGTCGTCGTAGTCAGCATTTATGTCAACCCATTGCAGTTTGGCCCGAATGAAGACTACGACTCCTACCCGCGCACCATGGAGCAAGATCAACAATTGCTGACTGAACACGGCGTTGACCTGCTCTACGCCGCCAGCACCAGTGAAATCTACCCTGACGGGCGTGACAACCATACTCATATTACCGTGGACATACTTGATGGCATGCACTGTGGTAGCACGCGTCCGGGCTTTTTCCGGGGTGTCGCCACCGTGGTGACCAAACTGTTTAATATCGTTCGGCCTGACGTTGCCGTTTTTGGCGAGAAAGACTTTCAACAACTGACCGTCATCCGCAAGATGGTCAGTGACCTATGCCTGCCCGTCGAGATCATTGGCGTACCCATTGCGCGCGAAACTACCGGCCTGGCCATGAGTTCTCGCAATGGATATCTGAGCACACAAGAACGCCGCGAGATTGCGCCAACACTTTACGGCTGTCTCGTCGAAGCACAGACAAGGATCCAGGCGGGTGAAACCGATTTTGACCTGCTGCGCAGAAATGCCTTTGCCAAAATGACCGAGGCCGGATTCAAACCGGATTACTTCAACATCTGTAATCCCCAAACGCTATTGCCGGCCACTCACAATGAGCAGTCTCTGGTGATTCTGGCAGCTGGCTATCTAGGCAACGCGCGATTGATTGACAACGTGTGCTTTGAACGTTGATTGAAGACGTAGAAAATCTGTTGGTCACTCAACAGGTTTTCTGCTTCATTACGATTACGCTGTCCATATGCGTATTGCGCTCAGGACAATGCCACCTACGCGCGAACAGCAGCAGTCTTTTCTATCTGTCAAACAGTGGGCACAGACGAGAAAGTTGGGCGTAAGTATTAGTTGAAGATAACTGTGAAGGGATTTGATTTCATTGGTGGGCCCAGCAGGACTCGAACCTGCGACCAATGGATTATGAGTCCACTGCTCTAACCAACTGAGCTATAGGCCCTGTAAAGTGGAGGGGATTATACGCACAGTTTTATCCTGCCGCCAACCCCGTTATTGTCTTTTGCCGGTTTTTCCTTATCGGTTTGCGCACTTTATGACTGCCTGATCATGGCCGATTGTTAAAGAACCGGAATTTGCTGGGCAATCATTCTCCATGCTATCTCACCTTCTTTCACTCCCCTGGCGGCATCTGGTCTTCGCCGCGGTGCTGGCAGGGGATCTGGTGGTGAGTAAAGCATTGATCGACAGCGCCAGGGAGCTGTACGGCGCAGCGGGAGCCCAGCGACTGATTCACTGGCAGAATTTGCTGACCTACAGCCAGAATCTATCCGAAGCGCAGAAACTGGTGGAAGTGAACGACTTCTTTAACCGGATGCACTTTATCCGGGATATTGACCATTGGGGTGAGGAGGATTTCTGGGCTACCCCGGCGGAGTTCCTGGCCAGCGGTGCTGGTGACTGCGAAGACTATTCCATTGCCAAGTATTTTACCCTGCGCGAGCTTGGGGTGTCTGACGACAAACTGAGAATCACCTACGTCAAGGCAGTTGCACTCAATCAGGCTCATATGGTGCTCAGTTATTTTGCCAGTCCTGGGGCAGAACCATTAATTCTGGATAACCTGGTCAGTGAGATTCGCCCGGCCAGCCACCGTCAGGACTTGGCACCGGTTTATAACTTTAATGGCGATGGACTCTGGTTATCCCGACAACGGGGTGAAGGAGTTCGCGTCGGTGAATCGGACAAGATCAAAACCTGGACTGAACTGCGCCGACGTTTGCAAAAATCCAACCGTCAGGGAGTTCTGAGCGAGGGAAATAGCTGATGGCTCGACAACCACAGAAACAACAGGGATGCCGCCATGACTCTGCTGCGTGAACTGGCTCTTTATCTGACGCTACTGCTGATTTTGTTATTTGCCGGTAGTTTTGTGCTGACAGTCAATGATGCTCGTGGCTATCTGCAAGAACAACTGCGCTCCCATGCCCAAGACACAGCCACATCTCTTGGTGTGGCTATTGCTGCCACCGGTGACGATGCCAGCACCCGAATTGCCACCATTGATACTATGATTGATGCAGTGTTTGATCGTGGCTATTACCAGCAGATTCGCTTTGTTGATCTGTCTGGTAATGTATTGGTGAACAGTGAGCACACGCTTACTCTTGCAGGGGTTCCCGACTGGTTTGTGCACTGGGTTGCTCTTGAGGCACCATTGGTGACCAGTGAGATCAACCAGGGCTGGTCACCCATCGGCCAGTTGCAGGTGACCAGTCATCCGGGGGATGCCTATCGGAACCTCTGGTCCGAGGTGAAGGCTGATGCCTGGTTGTTCAGCCTCGGATTATTGCTGGCCGTTGCCGGGCTGCATATGTTGTTGCGCATAGTGCTCAAACCACTGAGACGCATGGAAAGACAAGCGGATCGTATTTGTAACCGGCACTTTGAGGTGCAGACCCGTCTACCCAAAACCCGTGACTTGCGTCGGGTCGTCCAGGCCATGAATCGTATGGCCAAAAAGCTGGAAAATACTTTTTCCGAACAGGTGTCGTTAACCACCGAACTGCGCCGCCGTTCTGTGCAGGATTCCCTCACCGGGCTGCTAAACCGTAAGGCTTTCCAACGCCGAATGACAGCGGTGCTCGCCGATACCACTGGCGAAGCGGGTGGCAGTTTGATCATGGTGCAAGTTAAGGACCTGTCACGACTCAATCGTGAGCATGGTCAGCAGTGCGTTGATGAGTTGCTGCTAGACATCAGCCACTGGCTGGAAAAAACCTTGTTACCATGGCCAAAAGCGATCTCTGGACGCCACAATGGATCGTGTTTTGCGGTCTTTGTGCTAGCTTGTAACCTCAGTGAAAGCCGCCAGATTACTCAACTGCTATTCAGTGCTTTGGGCGCTATGGCATTCTTCTCATCGTCGGCCGGGGCCAACAGTTTGCACATTGCCACAGTGACCCATCAGGGTCGATGCATACCGGAATTATTGCTAGAGCAGGCGGATCAGCAGCTGCGTGCTCTCAGTACCGGAGTAGCCAACTGCCAGCAGGTGTCGGACATCACTGGTTTTTCCGGCAGTCCATTTGCCCAGTGGAGTGAGGCTCGGTGGCAAAGTGAGCTGGAGCAGGCGATTCAGTCTGGCAAAATCACCCTTTACGGTCAGCCGGTGCTGGATGTGGAAGGCAATGTTGCCTTTGTGGAAATTCTTACCCGAATCACGCTGAATAATACGGAAGTTGCCACCGATGCGTTTTTATCTATGGTTGAGCGCGGTAATCTGTGTGGTCAGTTTGACCGGGCGGTATTTTTTGCCCTGACCGATTATATGGATGACCGGGATGACCAGCAGATTTACTGTCTGAATATCTCGCCGCATGCCTTGGCCGACGATCAGTTCTACCATTGGTTGCTCGACGCGCTCAGATTGCGTCAGGATTTGGCACGGCGACTGATTCTGGAGACCCCGGAGCGAACGGTATTGCTGCTGGGGACAAAAATTGCCCAACGGGTAGAACAGTTAACTGCCACCGGCTGCCAGTTCTCTATTGATCACTTTGGCATCTCCTGTCAGGCGCTCACATTCTTGCAGATGATCAATACCCACTATTTAAAGATGGATGGCAGTTTTGCCCGGGGAATTGAGCACAGCTACGAGAACCAGCTCTATATCAGGACGCTCTCCATGCTGGCGGATTCGAAGGACATCGGTATTCTGGCCCAGGGCATTGACTGCCAGGAAGCCTGGGATGCTCTGAAACCACTTGGTGTGGTCGGCGGCCAAGGTTATTTCCTGGGGCAACCAGTGCAACTTTAATCCTGATCACCAACCCTGAGCACCGAGGCCGACTTGCAAAGGCAACGGCTGGCTACAACTCAGATCATTTTCTAACGCATCTCCGGCGACAGGCTCGCATAACCACCACCATTAGAGGATAATGGCCAATTAATAAGCGCATCCATTTTGGCGCGTCATATTCAGGATAAAAGCCTGATTAGTGGAGAACGGGGAGATTATGGCGCTGGAAAAAATCAAGGCAAGTCTGCACTCATGTATGCAGAAAATATCCGGTTCAATTCATGGCAAGACACTGGCTGGCGGTGTCGGCATTGTGGTATTGCTGCTGTTTCTGGTGGGTTGGTACTGGAGTCAGGAGCCGGAATTATTCTCAGTTCAGGCCAATGCCGAATCACTGGCTGCGGCCAATGGCCAGAATGTAGTGACCGGTTATACGACAACGGCCAGTTTGCACGCATTGGCCCATACCCTGCTGAATAAGCCCGGCGGTTTTTTGAGTAACGACATCGCACCGCCGGGAGTGCTGATGGACAATATGCCCAACTGGGAATTAGGCGTACTCACGCAGATACGCGACATGGCTCGAGCGTTGCGTAAAGATTTCAGCCGTTCCCAAACCCAATCCAGGGAAGATCCGGACCTGGCTGTTGCTGAACCTCAGTTTAACTTTGATGCCAAAAGCTGGATTCTGCCGGCCAGTGAGCGAGAGTATCAACGCGGTCTGGATAAGCTGGACAGCTACATGACGCGTTTGTCGGACCAGAATGACCCAGCCCAGTTTTATGCTCGCTCAGATAACCTCACCCGTTGGCTCGGCGATGTGGAAACGCGGCTCGGTAGTCTCTCCCAGCGACTCAGTGCCAGCGTGGGCAAACCACGTCTGAACACCGACCTGGCCGGCGATGCCGATGCCAGTCAGTCAACGGCAGGCGTAGAGGTTGTCGAGGTGAAAACGCCATGGTCACAGATTGATGATGTCTTTTATCAGGCCCGGGGCACCTCATGGGCACTCATCCACCTGCTGCGTGCGATAGAAGTGGATTTTGCTGAAGTGCTGGAAAAGAAAAATGCGGCGGTTAGCCTGCGGCAGATTATTCGCGAGTTGGAAGCTACTCAGGATACCGTCTGGAGTCCGTTCATTCTTAACGGGTCCGGTTTTGGCTTTCTGGCCAACCACTCTTTGGTAATGGCTAACTACATTTCCAGGGCTAATGCCGCAATTATTGACCTTCGTCGTTTACTTGAACAGGGTTGATACTCTTTGCGCTTGTAACCAAATGCCTGCTGCCGACAAAACGGGCAGCAGGTCAATATCATTTAATCATCCTGATTACATCCGACCAGGCAAAGCATGCTGTGGCATTCTCCGGTAATCTTTATAAAACAACCAAAGAACAGCGCTTGGAAAAACAACAATCAATAAAACAACAACTAATAAGTAGTTACAGCGCAAAGAAACAATAAGGCAAACGTATTTCCAACAACTACTCGCACTACAAGAAAGTCGATACCATCACAATGGCCACCAACAAAATATATTACTGTGAGTTTAAACACTTGTGGCTATGGGATTAATCTTGCAACATCTCATTAAATTGCTGTATTTCATTAACTTGCTGTATCTCATTAAATTGTATCCTTAACAGTTATGTCAGGATTTTTAATATGAACAGTAACACAGCAAACTCACCACCACCATCAATCGGTTATTATCTGGGCGTAGTTGGTCTATTTATAGTGCTGATGTGGGTGGGCATATACAAGTTTACGCCCACAGAAGCAACATTGATCGAACCGTTGATACTTAATCATTTTGCCATGGGTTGGATGTATAATTTTTTATCCGTACAAATGGTATCCAACATTATCGGCACCATAGAAATCATTGTGGCTATCGGGCTAATTATTGGGCTAAAGCTACCCAGAGTGGGTTTCTATTCTGGTGTTGCAGCCACAATTATCTTTGCAGCCACACTGAGCTTTTTATTAACAACACCCAATACTTGGAAAGTGTCTGATGGTCTTTGGGTTGCCAACTTCTTTTTGGTAAAAGATATTGTGTTTCTGGCCATGGCTGTAATTATTGTGGAAAAGAACTGGTACACTCTGAAGCAACAACGGTGATATCAGCACAAAAACTATTCTGAGCCGGAAATCGCCCGACTCAGAATAAGTTAAGATCATGACTTGCTCATGATGTTAACTGGGCTGATGATATTGATAGAATCTATCGCTGAAGTAGAATACGAAGTTCTTGTATAGCATCATCCCTGATCATCAGCCTATCCATAAAGGGATTTTGCACGAACGGACGATTATTTTTTAACCGAATAACTCATAAAAGTCACACACTATAAACAACATGGTCAAGTTTCAATCATTTTTGTAAATAAACGACAGATGATGTTTTTAAAAGAATACCTCCTGGTAATATCTCGCTCTACCCTTTTTACCCCACGGTCTTCTATTGTATATTTGCCGACTTGACTATCCTCAGGCTATACAGCCTATCCTTCTTCCTAATCTCATGAGGCAAGACAGTGAGTAACTCAACTGCTCTGGATCATCTGCCCGCATCCCGGGACCTGGCTGCCCTGCAACAGCAGCTTGCTAACACCCACATGCGCAATCTCTTTGCTGAAGACCCAAATCGATTCGCCCGTTACAGTCTGGAAGCAGCCGGTCTGTTCCTTGATTACTCCAAACATCTGATTAACGACGATGTAATGGCATCTCTGGTCACTCTGGCCGAGCAGGCCAAACTGGCCCAAGCTAGGGATGCCATGTTCAGTGGCAAAAAGATAAATTTCACTGAAAAGCGTGCTGCGCTGCACACCGCATTACGCAACTTCACCGATACGCCAGTATTGGTGGATGGCGAAGATGTTATGCCACTGATTCGGCAAGCTCTGGCACGCATGAAGGTCATGACCGAGCAGGTACATAGTGGGCAGTGGCGAGGTTATACTGGCAAACCCATCAAGCACATCGTCAATATTGGTATCGGTGGCTCCTATTTAGGCCCGAAAACCGTCGTCAATGCGCTCACGCCTTATCATGTTGCTGGCCTTGAGCACCACTATGTGGCCAATATTGATCCGAATGAACTGACCGAAGTGCTGCGCTGCATTGACCCGGAAACCACGCTCTTTATTGTCGCTTCCAAATCATTTCGTACGCTTGAAACACTGAAAAATGCCGAGGCAGCCAGAGCGTGGATGATCGCCCAGGGTTGTCCCGAGCAGGATATCTGCAAACACTTTGTGGCGGTTTCCACTAACCTCAAAGCGGTTGAGGAGTTTGGTATCGCGCTGGAAAATACGCTGCCTTTATGGGACTGGGTTGGTGGGCGTTACTCATTATGGTCAAGCATTGGTCTGCTGATTTCCATGGTGGTGGGCTATGACAACTTTGAGCGTTTGCTAAAAGGCGCTGAAGCTATGGATCAGCACTTCTGCACAGCACCGCTGGCAAAAAATATGCCGGTTATCGTTGGCCTGCTCGGTATCTGGTATCAAAACTTTTTTGGTGCTGAGTCTTACGCTGTTGTCTCTTACGACTATTTCCTGCGTGATCTGCCCAGTCATTTGCAGCAGGTTGATATGGAAAGCAATGGCAAGCGTACGCGAAAAGGTGGCATTAATGTTCCTTATCAGACAGGTCCCGTTGTTTGGGGGGGCACTGGTACCAATGGTCAGCACGCTTACTATCAACTGCTGCACCAGGGAACACGACTGATTCCGGTAGACTTCATTGTTCCGGTCACTACCCATAATCCTATTGGTGACCAACAAGCGTGGCTATTCACCAACGCCGTGGCCCAAAGCCAAGCGATGATGCAAGGCAATACTCTGACAGAAGTGCGTGACGAACTGCTTGCATCCGGTATGAGTGCTGAAGATGTAGAACAACTGGCACCATTCAAGGTTGTTCCGGGTAATCGCCCCAACAGCGTCATTATGCCTGAGAAGATTACCCCGGAGACGACGGGTGCCCTGATTGCCCTGTATGAACACAAGGTATTTGTTCAGGGTATCATCTGGCAGATAGATTCATTTGACCAGTGGGGTGTCGAGCTGGGCAAAGTACTCAGCGATCGTTTGATGGAAAAAATTTGCAGTAAAGAAGAGACAGTTGATCAGGATAGTTCAACCAATGGCCTGATCAAGCGATACAAGCAGTTCAATGCCTGATCGTTACTGAAGCGAAAACGCCGCTTCCCTCTTATCCTCCTCCCTCTTTTGTCCTTCTGGACATTGGAGGGCATCCGCTATGCGCACAACAAAAACGCATAGCTCTCTGCCAAAAAGCCTGATGTATTGCCCGAACAATTTATCTGGACATGTGCACTCACTGGTGAATTAATAACGCTATTCACCAAGCTGAGTTACGTGGGATTCGTTAAACAATGAAAAATACTCTGCTGACAGCATGGATTATGCTGGCACTGACTGGTTGTGCATCAGTGCATGAGCCGGTGGCTGAACACTCGGAGCTGGTAGTCACACGTCAGTTTATTGGTACAACTCAGTCGCCGGATCCGGTAATCGCCCAGGTTCTTGAGCTGGCCGACGCAGGTATCCTCACCGACATTATCATGACGCGCTCAATCCCGGCCCAGATCGTCGCCACTGGACCAGAAAACGTATTGGCTTGCCTTTCATCGCCGGACGGTCGCTGGCTGGTAGCACAACAAGAGTGCGAGTACATGGGCGAAGAGGCCTGCACTTCCCGGGGTGGTCAGTTCAATCCGTGTGCATCAGCTTGTCGAAATAATACAGAAACTGACGTCTGTGCGTTGTCGTGTGTACCGGTTTGTCGCTTTACCCAATAGTGTGATCCGGATCATGGTTGACCCAACGCTGTCATGGCACTTCTTTTGCCAGAGCGATCCGGATAAAATTCCCCTATTTCGCCTGATAACAAGCCGTTTTTTCCCTGATTCTCTATGAGCACACTTCAGCGTTTATCCAGTTACGCTTTTCGCAGCAGTCAGCTAAGTCTGTTCCGCCAGCTCGGGGAGTGCAAAGGCCAGCAAATAACAGGCATTTATCAACAGTCGCAACTGCTTGATACATTGCGTCAGGCGGCACTGCTGGAGTCACTGCAATACAGTAACCGGCTAGAGGGCATCGTGGTTGCTGGTGACGGGTCAGCTGGTGATGGTTGCTCACTGGAGCGGCTACGTCGATTGGTAAATCGTGAGTCCCAACCAGGCACGAAGGTGGAAAGGCAGATCGCGGGCTATCGTGAAGCTTTGGATTTGGTGATTGAGCCAAGTGGGCAGCTGACCTTGTCGGTAAGCTTGATTCGTCAGTTACATCAGGTGTTGTACGCCCACACTCCTCGTGGTGGGGGTCACTGGCGGGTCACCAATAAAGCGATTATTGAACGCAATGACCAGAGGCAAAAAGTGGGCGTGCTGTACCAGACGTTGTCACCATCAGCCATCGCTGACGCTCTGGACGAGTTGGTTGCCCGTTATCACCTGGGCTTGCAGCAACACGAGGAACCACTATTGCTGATTGCCGCAGTGGTGCTGGATTTTCTGTGCATCCATCCGTTTAATGATGGTAACGCCCGGGTTATCTGGCCGCTTATGGCCATGATGCTGGCTCACAATGGCTATCCGGTTGCTCAGTTGATCAGCCTTGAGCGAGTGCTGGCCGGTCGGGAGCAGCTTTACAAAGAAGCATTGCGAATCAGTGTGCAAGGCTGGCACCGGGGGCAACACGACCCAATGCCCTGGATTGACTTTTTCCTGACCACACTGATACAAGCCTATGGCGAGCTGGAAGATAAAATTACAGCGCTACAACGCCAAGGTATTCACGCCCCCAAGTCAAAACTGGTGCGCAGTGCCATCGAGCACTCTAGCCAAGCGTTTGCTATTGGCGATATCTGTTTGCAGATTCCTACTGTCAGCCGGGAACTGGTCAAGAAAGTCGTACAACAAATGCGCTCAGAAGGTTTGCTAGAACCGGTAGGCAAAGGGCGCGGAGCACAATGGCAAAAATGCTGAGCGTTGTGGCAAACGAAGCAGATTCTTGCCATCACAATCGCGATTTCGTATTTTGAACGATCAAAAAACTTCCTGTGAATCCTCGGGCACCTCGAGCTCAACCGATTGTCCGAGATGCTGTTGCACAATCCTTAACAAACCCGGGATCGCCTCTAACAAGAGCTCACCATTGACTGGTACAGCAGGATCAAACCCCTGTCCAAGATGCTGTTGAATAATCCCTAACAGATCTTCTGACAAAAGTTCACTATTGATTGGTACAAAATGTCCAAGATTCTGTTGAGCAGCTCTCAACAGATCCGGAATAGCTGTTAACAAGGGTTCACCATTGACGGATGCAGCAGGGTCAAACGATTGCCGGAGATTATGTTGAACAATCCTTAACACATCAGGAATGGTTCTTAGCAACAGATCACTATCGATCTGTTCCTGTTGGCTATCAATCAGGATTTTAGCCCTGAACAGGGCCACTATCTCCTTTGGAGTCCTGACATTGCAAGGATAAGCGTGGTCGAAAACATTCAGCACTTTCGCGGCAAGTCCGCCAGGAGCACCATACGTCATCAGTTCTTTGATGTTGCTCTTGAGTGTATCCCAATCGGCCTCATTGGGATCGTACTCGCTCATCGACTTGAGATTGCCAATGATCATGTCAGCATATTCTTCTCGTGTCTGTTCATCAGCGGTGTTCCTGAGTCTATCCATCGCCCCGAGAACGGTGAATGTGGCCTTGACGACATCACGGCAAACCCGTTGTCCGTTGCCCAGATCAATAAAATAAATGGACAATTGTCCATTTTCTACAGCCACCATCACATTACCGTCGTGCATATCGCCATTGAAAAATCCGGTCTGTGCGTAGCAATGTAACCACTGACAATAGGCAACGCTCTTCAAATATTGTTTGAAAAGCACCATCATGTCGTCGGTTATCATTCGGGAATCAACATTAAATAGCTGACCGGCAATACCACGCAGCTTCTCTGAGTCACTGTTGGCTAAAGTAGCTCCCTCAACTTTCTGCATGCACATGGCTTTTGATGTCAGGTGCTCAGGGGAAACTTCAGGAACTTTAAAATTAATGGGGATATGAATGTTTGGTCCACCTGGGTTAGGAATAATGATATCCTTGACAGGGTCTGGAATGAGTATGGCGCAGTCAGGCATCTCCTGATCAGTGATATGATAATGATCTCCATTAACAAGAGCCCTGAAGGCAAAATCCTGCTTTTGAGTTCTTTGCGCCTCGTTAACAAGATTCAGCTCATCCTGAACACTGTCAAAGAATGCGTTGATCGCCTGCATAGTCCCCTGGCCAAGCGCTTTGGGGTTAAAGAATCGAATCAGGCCCATGAGAAATCGCAATACCTTTAAGTCGGAAAATACCCTGATTTCGCTAGAGGGACTGATCATCTTGACCACCTGCCGCTCACCGTTGAGCAGAATGATTTCTTTTACATCACCAACCGAACCAGTCCCCAGATGGACGCACTCATCCAACCGTTCAGGGTCGTAAGGGACACCGGCCTCTTTCAGACAATGAACCAGCTCAGTTCTGCTCATTGGTTTATTGCTATTACTGACGTGGGAGAGAGCATCAAGAAATTGCTGTGCATTATCGCCGAAAAAGCTATTCAGAATTTCTGGTGAGCTGCACACAAATTGTATGACTTTAATCAGTAGGCCGCCTTCTGATTTGGCAGCTGCCTTTTGAATACTTTCAACACTGAATCCTTGCCGGTAAACATTGCTAATGATAATGAGCATTTTGAATTGTCTGATCATCCCTACAAATGTGTTTTTGACACTACGTATGGACGATTGCACGACAGACACGGACTCAGTTTTTCTGGCAGTGATTAGTCGATTTGGCGGTACTGCTGCAGGATCAAAATCTTTTGCCAAGTGTCTGGGAACTTCATCAGAATTTATTGAAGATATTGTGGAAGCTTCGGATGGCGCATTGGAAAAACTCCGATCCCAATTCGGATAAAAAGCATGAGAAGTACCCACTTGCATAATTCCACTCCCTCTTAAAATTTTAATTATTATCAGATTGTCTATAAGCAATTGAATTTAACATGCTGCAATTCGGTTAGATTCAGCGGTGATTTTACTTTCCTGAACATCCTTATATTTCCCAGTATTCCTACAACAGCCAGTGACAATTAAATCTGAATTATTTTTCTGGTTGTTTCAAACAGTCTTGTCGTCAAATCAGTAATAGCTCGATAAGGTTTGGTTACCTGGTGGACCGTATTGCAAACCTTTTCATAAACGGTTAGGGGTATACGCTTGATGGGAATAGTTGCGGTTTCCAAAAGAAAAAGCCCCACAGCGGTAATGGCTGGGAGTAGCATACCTTTGAATGCACACGATACCTGGTCGTAAGGCATGGATAACCAGCCGAAAGTCGTACGCGCACAGATAAGCGCATATTCACTGATGGGCCTTGTTGACCAACCCATCGTCAACCCCGTTATTTTGATCGTTAGTCCAGCTAACACTCCAATCAACGCGCTTGCAGCTGTGATCGAAATCACTGCAACGTAATACCCAGCAAAAGTACCCACACTCAATACAGTCGTGCAAATCCTGCACACAATTGAAATAGCCTTGGGCAGACAGGACAGACAGTATTTTGCTTTGGTAATAAAGGTGGTCGGCTGTTCAATAACCTCACAAGTGCGGGTAATATTTTTGGCTTTCATATCAGGCGTGATAGTCTGCGCCACAAGACCACTGAATGAAGAGTGAATAACTTGATCAAGACAATCTGTACGATAAGTAGCACTTAAAGATTGAATCATCCGGCTGACTCCTCACATCAATCAGAATTTATTGCTCGCCATCATACCCATCGATGAACACTCTAATCTCAAATCTCAAATCTCATGGTGTAACGGAGGCCTTCGCACCCATGATGGGTTCTGTTAGGATTCAATCCTTTAGACTTCATACTGGTAATATGGTTCAAAAATATGTCTGAATTGTCCCCCAGATTGAGTCAGCAGCTGGCTTTTTTGAAAGAGCTGGAAAAACTCAAGGCGATCCAACGCAAAACCACAGTAAAGCCTGATAATAACCGTCAGGAAAACAGTGCTGAGCACAGCTGGCACATTGCCGTGCAGGCCCTGACACTGCAAGAATACGCACAAGAGCCGGTGAATATCAGCCGGGTCATTAATATGTTGTTGCTGCACGATATCGTTGAGATTGACGCCGGTGATACTTTTGCCTTTGCCAATAACAGTGAATTAGCCGGCCAGGAAGCCAAAGAGCTGGAAGCTGCACAACGGCTGTTCGGACTGCTACCGTCAACCCAGGCCGAAGAATTTATGGCCTTGTGGCTTGAATTTGAACAGGCGCAAACCCCGGATGCCCGCTTTGCCAAAGCCATGGATTGCCTGTTGCCCGTGATCCAGAATATGGACAGCGACGGTGGCACTTGGGCGAAGTACCAAATCAGCCGCAGCCAAGTGTTAAAGCGCAACCAGTACCTGGAAAAAATAGCACCCAAACTGTGGGATTATCTTCTGGAACAGATTGATATTTCCGTCCAACATGGCTGGCTACAAGATCGCTGAGCCAGATAACTCGCAGGATTTGCCAAATGAGTGACTATTCCCGTAATTCCGATAGCAAGCTGGTTTACTCCACCGACGGTGGACGAGTCAGGGAAGAGTCGGCCAGTTCCACCGTAGCAGGCGATGGCAATGTCCGTGTGCGGCCCGAAAGAAAGGGACGTGGTGGCAAAGTGGTAACGGTGATTAGCGGGCTCCCCCTGACTGGCAATGATTTAAAAGCCCTGGCCAAACAACTGAAGAAGCGCTGTGGTAGTGGCGGTGCAGTAAAAGATGGCAATATTGAGTTGCAGGGTGACCATGTGGACATCATGGTCGAGTATTTGAAAAAAGCCGGTTATGATGCCAAACGAGCTGGGGGATAATTCCCCCAGCTTGCTTTAGTAGCTCGGCGCTGGTCTGGCCGACACCGCTTCCAATTGTACTCTGGTCAGTTCCAATGCCTGGTAATAATCGGCAAATTTCACCAGCACCGATTGGGATAATTGTCCATGGGATGAGTTTGCCTCAAATGGACGATAGTCATTAATCTGTATGGCCAACTGCGCTGGCAATTCGTTCACCAGAAATTCAAAGGCGGCAATGCCAGCTGTAACACCCCGACGCATAGCATCATCTTCCGGCTTTGTCAGTTTTTCCAGCCCTTCTGCAAGCTGTGCAGTATCGTGCTGGCGCGCAAACAGCGCTAGCAACGCCTGGACTTCATGGGGTTTATTGGCCACTGACAGTGCTTTTTTCAGCTGCGCCAATGAAGAGAATGCCTGACCAAACACCTCTATAAATGCCTGATCAAATGCTTCTTGGTCAGTCTCTTGCGCCGACATAGAAAACATCTGCTCAACGGCTCGGAATTGGTGCATGGTGGCTTTACGAGTCAGCAATGCAGGGCCATCGAGCAGAAGCTTACGACACAGCAGGTTGAGCAGATGGTATCTGGCATCGGCTTGATCGGGAGACAGTTCGGTAAATAACTGCCAGACCTCACCGGGCAGCTTTTTATCGAAAGCCGCCAGTTTGCCAATAGCCCGATCAATTGGCATCAGCATTGCCGGCGACAACGGTGACCCACTGCTTGCCAGCGTATTTTCCAGTCGCTCAATAGCCTGCTGACAGCCAACACAGGCCCGGTCAGGGTTCATGGACAGCAATCGACACTTTTGCTGCGCTACGGATAAAAACGGCCCCAACACAGCAAAGTGCTCATACTCTGATTCCACATAGGCAAGCACGCCTTTTTGTCCATCAGGGTGATCAAGTCTGGTGGCCAGTACTTGCAGCTGAGCTGAGATTAAATCATTCACCGATGCTGGCTTAGCCTCAATTTGGCTGGGCTGCGGTGATGTGCTCGGCTCAGTGACGGGGGCGCTGGCTACTGATCCCATGGATGCAGACTGAATCTGTTGTTGCAGTTCGCTGGCCTCTCGTTGCAAGCGTTGTTCAAGCTGTTGGCGCATCTGCTTCTCAACCGATACGGGCTTGGTGTAGCGATCCAGTCGGCTTCTCACGTCCTGAAATACGTCAGCCAGTTTTTGCAACTCAGCCTGACATGAACTTTGCAGATCTGACAATGACTCTTTGGCGGCCTTTTTTCGGGTTGAAGTGATGGATTTTTCCAGCGCCTTAATGTTTTCCAGTGGTGGCATCAGGCCCCGAATCATCAGTGCGGAGATTTCTGCTTTATGGCGATATAAAAACCGGTCATCAAGAATCAAACTCTGCACGCGCTGATTGTAACGAGTCATCAGCTCATGGGCTTGCTTATAAAGATCAGCCAGTGGCTTTTTCAACTCGGTTTTTTCTTTAGCAGACGACTCCAGTAGCTTATTCAGAGCAGAGAAAAATTTATCCTCAACAACAGCACAACCGCGCGCCCAGTCATCAATCGATTGCTGAGTGTCTGAGCTTTCTGGTACTTGTCCTGGCTTGACCTGTCGTTCAGGCTGGATTGGATGATGTGAGTGTGAAACGCCATTTGCCAGTGTTTTGCCTGAATCCATGCCCCGTATCCTTTCCTTGTGCGTTAACCCGCGAGCCTTGAGGCTTGGGGTTACTGACTAGGGCCTGAGCCGCCCCGATTACTGTTAATATCTCGGCACAGCGGCTTAATGCTGGATAACGGCTCGTCGGAAACCCAAGGCTATCGGTTTTCCACCCGGGAGCGCAGCGCAGCCTTTTGTTCATCGGACAAAAAGGCAATTGCCAAACCATTTTCCTGCGCCTGGCGAATATCAGTCGGTAGCAACCCGGCAGCTGGTGCAGCCACGTTATACTCGTCAGGCAGCTCGATACCTTCCACCGCCGGGTCATCGGTATTGATGGTAGCCAGCACGCCGTGGTCAAGAAACTGCTTGAGCGGATGACTCTCAATGGTGGGAAACGTGTTGGTCTGCACATTGGAGGTCAGGCACGTCTCGATGCCGATGTTGTGTTCGGCCAGGTAGTCCATCAGCGCGGGGTCTTCGATGGCGCGAACGCCGTGACCAATTCGGGTGGCACCAAGCTCTTCAATGGCCTGCCAAACACTTTGTGGTCCCTCGGCCTCCCCGGCGTGCACAGTCACTTGCAGGCCGGCATCACGCACCTGACGAAAATGATCAACAAACAGTGTACCCGGCTGGCCCCGTTCATCCCCCGCCAGGTCAATGGCAACCAGTCGATCTTTAAAAGCCAGACAAGCGTCCAATTCTTTTTGGCACGCCTGCAAGCCAAAAGTACGGCTAAGAATCCCGATCAGATTGGTCTGAACATGAAAGTCCCGGCTACCTGCAACTACGCCATCAATAACCGCCTCAACGACCCCGACGGGATCAAGATTGTGAGTCATCGCCATGTACCAGGGACTGAAGCGCAACTCGGCATAATCAATTCCGGCAATCTGGGCATCTTCAACATTCTCGTAAGCAACGCGGCGACAGGCATCGTAATCGGCCAGCACTTTTACGCCCCAATCCAGCTTACCAAGAAAACTGACCAGATCTGGCTCCTGACTGGTCACTTGTACATGCGGAATCAATCCTTGCACCGTGTCAGCCGGTAACCGAATATTGTGGCGTTGAGCCAGTTCAAAGATTGTGTCTGGGCGAATATTACCGTCCAGATGACGGTGCAAGTCGGTTAGCGGTATTGATTTGGTGATCATCGGAATTCCAAGTCAAAGACGGAGGGTTTGGTTGACAGCGCCCGTGAGTGTTACAGCAAAACGATGACCTTTCAATGCTCACACTGGACAACATGATGAAAAACAATGCACCCATTATGGCTTACGTTATCACCGCAGATGGCTGCCCGAATTAAAAAAACCGAGCCGATTGCACATGAACCGGGTCGGCAACGCATTCTTTCTCCCCATCAACGCTGCCTCAATTCCGATCAAGACTGTGACGAGCTGCTTTGGTCAGCGGTACCAAACCATCGCCCTGAGGTCTTTTGTTGCCGCTGGACGCCCGGGCTCGCTGCAACAGCTCGGCACACTCTCTAAACCCGCTGCGCATAGCCAAATCCAGAGGTCTCAGGTTGAAGTGATCCCGGTTATCAATTTCAATACCTCTCGTCTGTAACAACGCTTCCATGCATTGTGCGTGGCCGTTATTGGCGGCAAGATGCAAAGCTGTGGCACCAAGACGTCCGAACTTGTTAACTTCAATACCAGACGCAACCAGCAACACCTGCAAGCTGCGCGTGTCACCGTGCTCAGCGGCTATACCCAGGGCGAAATACCCATCTGCCGTCAATAGGTTTACCTGAATACCCGTTGCCTGCAACAGCACCAGAATACAGCGCCAATGTCCTCCCTTGGTAGCCTGGTGCAAAGGCACCCAACCAAAGGAATTTGCTTTATTTATCTCAATTCCCGGCGCTTGTAACAACAGTTGGATGCACCACAGCCAGCCATATCGCGCCGCCACACTCAACGGCGTCCAGCCGAAATCATCAGGCTGATTAATGTCGATATCTGAAGCACCCAAAAGCTCCCGAACGCACTGCCAGTGTCCCTTTTCCACAGCAGCAATCAAGGGAGTCCGGCCTGAGTCTTGCCGGGGATTGACCAAAATACCCGGTATCTGCAATAGCATCCGGACAATACCAGCATGGCCAAAATGGGCTGCGTAGTGCAGCGCGGTGACGCTATTGGTCGTCGCATTAACCGAGATATTTTCTGTCCCCAGGATTGCCTTGACCGTGTCCGGATGGCCGAATCGAACCGCGTGCGACAATGGTGTCAAACCGTTGTAACACACCTGGTTAACGTCAATTCCCGGTGTCGCTAGCAACAGCCTGACGCAGTCAAGATGGCCGCCCTGGGCTGCGTGACTAAGCGGAGAACAACCGGCAACATTAGCCTCGTTGATCGAGATTCCAGATACTTCAAGCAATGCCTGCACACAGCCTACGTAGCCTCCGTAGGCTGCACTGTTCAAAGACGTCCAACCATCACGGCTCTTGGCATTTGCATCAATGCCGGGCGCCTGCAAAAGCATCCGGACGCATTGTTGATGACCGGCACCAGCAGCCTTGTGCAGCGCTGTCCAGCCGAGCAAGTCCCCACCATTGACATCAACCCCCGACGTGGCCAACAGTGCATGCATTATCTCCACGTAACCGCTGCGAGCTGCACATTGCAAGGGTGTGATTCCACGATGACAACCCTCATTCACCTTGATGCTGGCCTGAGCCAGTAACTCCCTGACAATATCCAGATGACCTCTCTGGATAGCGCTGGTCAGGGGTGTCGCTCCATCTGGTGTTTTGTCGTTGATGGCGACGTTGTCAGTTTGCAAAAGCACCTGGACGCAGCGCACATTGCCGTGCAAGGCAGCAAGATGCAACGGCGTACATCCATCGAGGTTTACTAAATTAACATCAACCCCCGGAACATTGAGTAACGCCTGCAAACAATCAGCATGGCCGTGCATCGCGGCATTCAACAGAGGCGTAAAACCGTGTTTACAGTGCTGGTTGATTATCCCCGCCTGCGCCTGATAGGACTGTGTCTGGGTAAGAGTAGATCGTTGTACCAGGATCAACATGTGTTGCAAACCGGCCAGACAACCCCGGCGGGCAAAAAGGTTTATAAGCGATTCCGAGCAACGCGGAATATAGCTGCTTTCGTTAAAAAAGCAGTCACTCAAAGAGTAAGCCATCTCGTTGCAATACCCGGTGAGCAGCAGGCAGGCAAGCACCCTGACTTGATGCAGGCGAAATGCCTGCCTGAACAGCCGTCGACAATCACCTGGCTGAAGCAGCGTACGCAGACACTCCTCGGTCCAATCGCTGATCTGCCAGGAAGCAAGCCGTCGTGTCACCTGGGAAATATCAATGCCCTGTTGGAACAGCCTTAGCAATACTGGTTCCAACAGCGGCGTGTCAATCAACCATTCAAGGGAGTGACCGGAGACGGCCTTTGTCCCGCAACAGACAGCATAGCTGCACACTTTGTGGCACAATGCCTCTCTGAAAGCACTGGTGCGCCTCAGCAGCTTGTCGCGAAGCTGATTCGACAGCGCATAGCGTACCGCGCTAGGCATATCATTGAGCTGAGTGGCCACACTGCGATCCAGAAAGAACATGGCGATCTCGTCCGGCTCATCGGTCTGTTCTACGGCTTGAGTCAGCAACGCATGGCTAACACCAGCTGACCAGGTGCTAAAGTCGATGGAGAGCAAATGAGTCAATTTCAACGAGGTGTGCTGGTCAGCAGCAAAACGACATGCCTGTCCAGGGCTCAGGGACGAGTCGTGATCAAACACCCAGAAAAACAACTCATTAATGCTGCCAATGAAAGCTTTTGAACGACCACAGACCAATACTTCCGCAAACACAGTAGAACTATCCCGGTAAAAATGTCCGGTAATCCACGCCAGTATTTTCTCCCGGTGTCGTTTAAGATGAAAGCTCTCAGTGTCGCACAGATCTATAACAGCAGCGAGATTGAGTGGGTTATCCGTGGTAGTGCCCATCAGACTATTGACTGGATTGAACACCTGGCTGATCAGGGCATCAATCCCAATGGCAGTATTTTCATTGCCGTGCGTTGGCCTGCTCAGCCAGTGGCAACAGCCAACCGTAGCCAATGCCCTGATTAACCGCGTGCACCAGCTGTCAGCAATACGGCGCAAAATGACACAGGCACTAACCGATACCGATACCCGCTGTAAAAAGCCAGATAGCAACTTATCGGACAAATTGGTAATCGCTTGTGGGTCATTAATGGGCTCCAGGACCAGGTTATTGCAGTAAAGGTTATACAGGGCATTAAACCAGTGAACTTCCATACCCTCAGCGATGCTGATTTCTCCCATGCGCTGGTTTTGCCATAAAAATGCCTGGATAAACTCGCGGAATACATCATTTCTAAGCTTATAAAACCTACCCGCCCGGCTGCCATGCAGCATGGCTTCAAGGTCCAGAAAACTCCGGGAAAAACGACTATGGATGCCAGCCGGACACAGATCGATACCGTCAAGGCAGTCGTGCAGCACCGAGGCAATATAGTTGCTAATGTTGGGGTTTTGTTGATTGTGGACAGTATTTTGCCGATTTTCCCGCAGGCGCCCCACCAGCTGATGAATCTGAAAACGGGTTTCGCGGTAAATCGGTAACAAGGTGGCAAGCAGATCCTCAGTAGGCGCTTCGAGCTTGACCACAAAGGCGTCTATGGCCTGATCGTATTGCTGGTTGACGTAGGCGCGAGCCAACTGCTTGAGCTCGCGCACTTCGCTTAAAAACTGCGTTTGAATGGCATCGAAGGCTCTGTGACTACGTAGCTGCTGATAGTCTGACACTGGCGGTAATTCAATAAAGCCAGCTTGCTGCTGACCACTCCCGACCGACAAACGGGCGGGAGCCTGCCAGGGTTGAAACAGTCTTGGATGATTGAGTGCGGGCTGTGCAGGTAACATACCGATTAACCAGTTCCGGCTTTGCGAACCCAGGGGCCGGGAAAATGGAGTCATCACCTCTCAGATAAACGCAAAAACCCACCAAATTGTGCAGCCTTCGACCATTCCCTATCCGAAAAGTTCGACATGGCAGCAACTTCCTCTAGACAACCAATATACTGTCGCTCTCACACGCTACCACATTGTGGTGCGACCAAAATTGGCCGATATGGGCAACATTGGCAAACTGCATGGAATTGCTACATGACCGTTAGACCAAAGCGGCAAACCTTCTTTGGGCAAAAGGCATTTTGGCTGACAATATTGCTGCTGGTCACCGCCTTATTGTTGCCTGGCCACAGTTCCGGTGCTCAAGTGGAAGCGTGGTATCAAGACGTCTGGTGTCGAGGTATGGCCGGTCAGGTGGAGGTACGTATGAACGACGGACGTCGTATTGACTGCCTGACCGACAGTCACGCCATTGAGTTTGAATTTGCCAGAAAGTGGCCTGAAGCCATCGGTCAGTCCCTCGAATACAGCATGCTTACCGGCAAAAGCGCAGGTATTGTGCTGGTACTGCGGCGCAGCGAAGACGAAGCTTACTGGCAGCGACTAAATACTGTGATCCGGCACTACCGTCTGCCCATCAGACTGTGGAAGATGGGGCCGTAAGCTGTGCCCAGATAAAAAACTCCCGGTTACCATCACCGCCAGTAATGGGGCTATCGAAGTAACCACAAACGCTCAGGCCGACTTCCTGGCAACAGGCTTTAATGGTTTGTTCAACCTGTGGATAGAGCCTGTCATCGCGCACAATCCCACCTTTACCCAAACCGCCCGGTCCAACTTCAAACTGTGGTTTGACCAGACTAAGCAGGTGACCGCCACGCCTTAACAGGGGTGCCAGCGCTGGCAAAATCCGGGTCTGGGAAATAAACGACACATCCATAACAGCAACATCAAACCCTTGCTGCGCCGAGCTGTATTCCAGCAGACTGATCGGTAACGCTCGGGCATTTATACCTTCGAGGCAGATCACGCGAGGATCATCACGCAGCGCGGCGACCAACTGGCCGTGACCCACCTCAATACCCACCACTTTGGCAGCCCCCGCCTGCAAGGCGCAGTCGGTAAAGCCACCGGTAGATTGGCCCACATCGATCACCGTTGCTCCTGTCAAGGACAGCCCTGACATAGCCAAGGCGCCCTGTAGCTTCAGCCCACCACGGGAAACGTAGCGATCGGCTTCGTCCTGATCGATGTCAATATCAATCCAGTCAGGATACTTTTGTCCGGCTTTGACCGGCGTCTCCCACTGTGCGCCAGCCTTTACTTTTACTTTGCCTGCGCTGATCAGTCGCTGAGCCCGGCTCCGCGAGCCAACTTTGCCCTGGTCCACCAGAATAAGATCGAGTCTGCGCATAAAAAAACGGGTTCAATGATTAATGGCCGACCATTATACATCGGGTACTGCGATGCTCTGCCAGTGCATTTTATGCTGGCTGATGGCGTTGGTCAGCGATTGTCTATATGCTCAGCGGATTTGCCTGCTTGGTTAAATTGTATGAGTGAGTCTCTGGACATTATCTATCAGGATCAGTGGCTGGTGGCCATTAACAAACCGCCCGGCCTACTGGTGCATCGTTCACCGATTGATAAACACGAAACACGATTTGCCCTGCAGGAGCTACGTAACCAGCTAGGGCAACATGTCTACCCGGTTCACCGACTGGATAAACCCACTTCAGGCGCATTGGTTTTTGCCTTAAGCCCTGAAGTGGCTGCCAATGTACAGGAACAGTTTACACAGGTGCAGGTCAGCAAGGAGTATCTGCTGGTTTGCCGGGGCCATACGACCCAATCGGCAACCATTGATCATCCACTGGTTCCTAAAGACGATTTCAAGAAACGCAACAAGGAAAAAAGAGCACCCAAAGCAGCCCAAAGCGCCATCACCCGGTTTGAGCGCGTGGCCACATTAACCATTGATGAACCGGTGGATCGCTACCCCAGCGGTCGTTACTCACTGGTCAAGGCTATGCCGGTGACTGGCAGAAAGCATCAGCTAAGGCGTCACTTCAAGCATATTGCTCATCCACTTATTGGCTGTCCCAAGTATGGAAAATCGGTACACAACCGTTTTTTTGCTGAACGGTTACAATGCAGCCGACTATTGTTGCATTGTCAAAAAATGGCTTTTACCCATCCAATAACAAACGACAATGTATTTATAACTGCGGAACTGTCCGGCAGCTTTGCCCAGTTGATCGTCACGCAAGACTGGGTTTACGAGCCAGCTGTTCTTTGTTTTTCGCCATTAATGATCGATGCTCACACGGTGCTTCGTCAGCACAATTCGGCCTGATCAGATCAGGAGAGAGGCAACCGGCCGGAATTCCCCAGCCAGTTGTAGATGGATTATCAGGCAAATGTCGCGCCCGAGAATAGCGCAACTAACCTAGAACTGCTTGAGAATCTGCTCCACGCTTGCTTTTGCATCACCAAACAACATACGACTGTTCTCGCGGAAAAACAGCGGATTCTGCACACCCGCATAGCCGGTTGCCATGGAGCGCTTGAAGATAATTACCTCACCGGCTTCCCATACCCGCAGCACCGGCATACCAGCGATAGGGCTGTTCGGATCTTCCAGTGCTGCCGGATTTACCGTGTCATTCGCCCCGATAACCAGCACGGTATCGGTATCTTTAAAGTCGCCGTTGATCTCATCCAGCCCTTCAACAATGTCGTAGGGTACTTTGGCCTCAGCCAGCAATACGTTCATATGGCCCGGTAAGCGACCGGCCACGGGGTGAATACCAAAACGCACCTCAATACCCCGATCACGTAATGCACGAGCCAGGTCACGCACTGCATACTGGGCTTGTGCCACTGCCATACCGTAACCAGGCGTGATAATGACTGAAGAGGAATCTTTCAGTCGCTCAGCCGCCTCTTCGGCCGTGATTTCAGTGTACTCACCCTCAACACCGTCTTCTGCCATGGTGCCTTCTTCAGTCCCAAAACCGCCCAGAATCACCGAAATAAACGAACGGTTCATGGCAGTACACATCAGGTAAGAAAGAATGGCACCGGATGATCCCACCATGGCACCGGTGATGATCAGCAAGTTATTATTCAGCATAAAACCGGTCATGGCAGCCGCCAGACCTGAATAGGCATTGAGCATGGATACCACCACCGGCATATCGGCTCCGCCAATACCAAGCACCAGCGTGATACCAAAGAGCAGGGCAAATCCCGTAACCAATACCAGCGCCAGAATGCTGTGCTGCTGTACGTAAACCACACCCATCAATATTGCCAGGATGAGAATGATCAGGTTGGTCCAATATTTGCCCGGCAGAGATACTGGCCGACTGGAGATGTTGCCATTCAGTTTCAGTGCGGCAACCACCGAGCCACTGAACGTCACTGCACCAATAATAATACCGATAAAGATTTCCGACCTGTGAACCAACTGCTCGGTCGATAACGTCAAAGCTTGCACGTGCCCAACCAGTGCAGTGTTTACCTCCAGGGCACTGGCAAAACCGATCAGTACCGCAGCCAGGCCACCAAAGCCATTGAGAATAGCCACCAATTGCGGCATCTCGGTCATCTTGACTTTAACGGCCAGATATAAGCCAACACCGGCACCGATAATCATGCATACCGTGACGAGAGTGAAACCAGCAATATGGGCATGAGCCAATGTAGCCGCAATTGCCAGCACCATACCAATGATGCCGTATATATTGCCGCTCTTGGCGGTCTCTTGCCGACTCAGACCAGCCAAGCTCATGACAAACAGCAATGCAGCCACCAGGTAGGCTGCTACCAGTAATCCTTCAGACATTGTCAGCAACTCCTGTTAGTCCAGACGGAACATCTTTAGCATCCGCTGGGTAACAGCGAATCCACCCACAATATTGATTACCGCCACAATAATAGCGATACCCGCCAATGCCAGTACAAGCCGATTATCACTGCCAAGCTGCGTCAAACCACCGATCACGACAATACCACTAATAGCATTGGTTACACTCATCAGCGGCGTGTGCAGAGAAGAAGTCACATTCCAGATCACGTAATAACCGACAATGGACGCCAGCACAAAAACCGTCAGATTTTGCAACAAGCTGGTGGGTGCCGAGTTAGCTATACCACCAAAAATAATTGCCGCAATGATCAGCAAGGTGGGTTTAAGCCACGGCTTCCTGGCTGGCTGCTCCTTTTCCTGGTCAGCGGCAACGACTGCTGGCGGTGGTTCTTTGGGAGCGACACTGACTTTGATTGGTGGTGGCGGCCAGGTAACACTGCCATCACAGATCACTGTAAGACCACGAATCACTTCATCATCAAAATTAATGTCTATCTGCCCATCTTTTTTCGGGCACAGCAGTTTAAGCAGATTTACCAGATTATTGCCGTACAGCTGCGAAGCCTGAGTTGGCAGACGGCTGGGCAAATCGGTATAACCGATAATTTTAACGCCGTGCACAACAGTGACTTGATCTTTCACCGTGCACTCACAATTGCCACCAGTCTGGGCTGCCAAATCCACAATGACACTGCCGGGCTTCATGGCCTCGACCATCTCTTTGGTAATCAGCTTGGGTGCTGGTTTACCCGGAATCAACGCCGTGGTGATGATCATATCCACTTCTTTGGCTTGTGCCATGAACAAAGCCATTTCCGCATCAATAAAGGCCTTGCTCATCTCTTTGGCGTAACCGTCGGATGTGTCCTGCGTTTCCACATAATCCAGCTCGAGAAACTCAGCGCCCAGACTCTGAATTTGCTCTTTTACCTCCGGGCGAGTATCGAAAGCCCGCACGATTGCTCCTGTATTACCCACTGCTGCCAGCGCTGCCAGACCAGCAACACCAGCTCCAATCACCAAAACTTTGGCGGGCGGAATTTTACCTGCGGCGGTAATCTGACCATTGTAAAAACGACCAAACTCGTAGGACGCTTCCACCACTGCCCGATAGCCGCTAATGTTGGCCATGGAGCTGAGCGCATCAAGGGGCTGGGCACGCGACAATCTGGGCACACTGTCCATGGCCAGCACATTTATACGACGTTGACTGAGTTTTTCCATCAGTGCTGCGTTCTGCCCCGGCCAGATAAAACAAGCCAGTGTCGCGCCGTCTTTGAGCCGTGCTATTTCGTCATCCACCGGTGGATTGACCTTGAGAATGATATCCGAGCGCCAGACTTCATCCCGGTCAACCAGCTGGGCACCGGCCTGCGTGTAAGCATCATCCTCAAAGCTGGCCTTAACGCCCGCTCCTTGCTCTATGACCACATCAAAGCCAAGTTTGCGCAACTTACCGACGGTATCGGGTGTTGCAGCCACACGATTCTCATTAGCCTGGACTTCACCAGGTACGCCTATGCGCATAACGGCCACCACTTTAAAAAGCTCAGTTAATGGTTATTACGTTCTGATTCATAAGACACCGCCAAGTATCATTTATACACGGATATACATGGAGCGTGGGCAGTGAAACCAATCAAAACTAAAGAAACTTTCACGGGTAAAACCGATGGTGTCAATACACATCATGCAATGAAAAGCCGCTGTGCACGACGCGTCCGGGAACAGACTTTGTGAGAGAGTGATTTAACGGAGAAACAAAGAATAAAATTGTCGTTTTTTTAGCGGGGCACAGAGTGTCTCAGTACAGCCGGAATAAAGACACGTTACAACAGCAGGCAACGCAGGGTGCAAAACACCCTGCTTTTTCTCACACTACTCTTGATCTTCCCACCTCAGGCTGCGCTCAACCGCTTTTTTCCAGCCTTTATAAAGTGCAGCACGTTGTTCATTAGGCATGCCCGGCACATAGATACGATCAACACTGACTTTGTCTTTTAACTCATCAGTGCTGGCCCAGAAGCCAACTGCCAAGCCGGCCAGGTAAGCTGCTCCGGCAGCTGTGGACTCACTCACTGTCGGGCGAATCACCTCCTTATTGAGCATGTCCGCCTGGAACTGCATCAGGAAGTTATTGGCCACGGCCCCACCATCAACACTTAACCGCTGCATTTCAATACCGGAATCCTGCTGCATGGCTTCAATCAGATCGCGGGTCTGATAGGCAATCGCCTCAAGAGTAGCACGCACAATATGATTACGATTGGCACCACGGGTCAGGCCAAAAATGGCACCACGGGCGTATGGATCCCAGTACGGTGCGCCGAGACCAACAAAACCGGGCACCACGTAAACCCCGTTGGTATCAGGTACCCGGCTGGCAAAATACTCGGTATCTGCCGCATCGCGCACCAGTCCAAGTTCATCGCGTAGCCACTGAACCGATGCGCCACCCATAAATACCGAGCCTTCCAGCGCATAATACACCTGACCATTAATGCCAAAAGCAATGGTGGTTAACAGACCATTTTCTGACTTCACCGGTTCCTCACCCGTATTGAGCAGCAAGAAACAACCAGTGCCATAGGTATTTTTGGCCATGCCCTTGTCATAACACATCTGGCCGAACAGTGCTGCCTGCTGGTCGCCGGCAATACCGGCCACCGGAATACGAGTACCGCCTTTACCACCAATGTTGGTCTGGCCGTACACTTCTGAGCTGGACTTCACTTCCGGCAACATGCTGCGGGGAATATCCAGCGCCTGCAAAATGGCCTCATCCCACTCCAGACGGTTAATGTCAAACAACATGGTGCGCGAGGCGTTAGTCACATCGGTAACGTGCGCACGGCCACCGGTCAGCTTCCAGGTCAGCCAGGTGTCCACCGTACCGAACAACAGCTCTCCACGCTCAGCCCGCTCCCGGGCACCTTCAACGTTATCGAGAATCCACTTGATTTTGGTGCCGGAAAAGTAAGCATCCAGTACCAGTCCGGTGGTGTCGCGAACATAGTCTTCCAGATCCGCTTTTTTCAGCTGTTCACAGATTTCTGTGGTACGTCGACATTGCCAGACGATGGCATTGTAAACTGGCTGGCCGGTGTTTTTATCCCAAACGACAGTTGTCTCACGTTGGTTGGTAATACCCAGTGCTGCCACTTCATCGGGACGAATGTTGGTTTTTGCCAGCACTTCAGTCAATACCGAACTCTGGGTCGCCCAAATTTCCATGGGATTATGCTCAACCCAGCCAGGTTGAGGATAGTATTGAGTAAACTCTCGCTGGGCAGTACCAACAATATCGCCATTATGATTAAAGATAATCGCACGCGAACTGGTGGTTCCCTGGTCCAGAGCGACAATGTATTTCTTGCCAGTGGTCATGGCTTACCTCAAAAATTAACGTCTATCAGCAGGCGACCTTGCACTGCTTTTTTGTTTACGGTGAAAATGCGGCTGTTTATGTTGCAAACTTCTTTTCGCGTCATGCTGGCCGCATTCTTGCAAATGAATCAGTGCTTGGTTTCACAGCCAGGGGTGGCACAGGCAACAGGCTCAACCTGACTGCCAAGCAATCTGAGGTAGACCCATGAACCGGCCAGAGCGCCACAAATTGGCGCCACAATCGGTACCCAGACATATGGATTGTCACGGCCACCGGTAAGGGCAACCTCGCCCCAGCCTGCGAAGAAGGCAAACAATTTTGGCCCGAAATCCCGAGCCGGATTCATGGCAAAGCCGGTCAGCGGACCAAAAGAGGAGCCAATTACTGCAATAAGGATGCCGATCAGAAAAGCCGACAACGCCCCGTTGGGAACGCCGTTGTTATCGTCGCCGATGGCGAGAATGCCGCACATCAATACAGCGGTAATAACAAACTCAACGGCAAAGGCCTGCATATTGGACAGCGCAGAGTGCGGGTAAGTAGAAAAAATACCCGCAGTCGCCAGACTCTGCTCAGAGCCACGGACAATATTATTGGCTAACTCGTAATCTATAAAAACGCTACTATACAAAAAGTAAACCAGTGCCGCCGAACAAAAAGCACCCAATAGCTGGGCAACGATGTAGGGAACTACTTTTTTCTTGTCAAACCCTTTAAAGACGGTGAGTGACAACGTCACTGCTGGGTTAAGGTGAGCACCGGAAATACCACCAGTGATGTAAATGGCAATGGCCACTCCCAAGCCCCAGATAATGGATATTTCCCACTGGCCTAATGTGACGCCAGCCAGTACAAGTGCCGAAACACAACCGGCACCGAAGAAAATAAGCAGTCCTGTGCCAATAAATTCAGCAAGGCACTCCCCTAATAGTGATTTTCGCATGGCTGTTTCCACCTGCTTCATAATTATTAAGTGAAGTTAGTCATTCATCCGACAATGGACGAATAACTACGATCGGCATGGATTCTGGCAAACAAAAACAATCATGATCAACCAATTAAGATTGACTCAGATCAAGCAAACCGGAATAAAAATAACTCCATGAAAAAAACAAGAACAAGATAAATAGCAAAAAAACACCAAATATCGCATAACCTCAGCTTCCTGCCTGATATCTATCCATATTCACATAGACGAAACAAACTCGATTTTCGTTTTTGTAAAAAAAAGACAAAACACTGTTGTTTATTGATTCATATCATTTTTTCGTGCCAATCGTTTGTTTACAGTCACCCCGCGAACATAAACGAACATACAGAGCACATCCAATGAGACAGATCGAGACTGACGTAGTCATTATTGGTGGCGGCGCAACCGGAGCGGGAATCTTACGGGACTGTGCTCAACGAGGAATGCGCGCCATTCTGGTAGAAAGGGATGATATTGCCAATGGCACTACTGGCCGCAATCATGGCCTGCTTCATTCCGGTGCTCGCTATGTGGTTACCGACCAACACTCGGCGGTGGAGTGTATCCAGGAAAACCGAATCCTGAAAAAGGTAGCCAGTCATTGCATTGAAGAGACCGGTGGTCTGTTCATTACCTTGCCGGAAGACGACCTCGGCTTTCAACGGACGTTTGTTGACGCCTGTCGTACTGTCGGTATTGAAACTGAAATACTGACGCCAGCCGAAGCGTTGCGCATTGAACCGCATGTTAATCCGAAACTGCTTGGTGCTGTCCGGGTTCCAGACGGCACGATAGATCCGTTTCGATTAACGGCGTCCAATATTCTTGACGCTGAAGAATACGGCGGACGTCTGATGAGCTATACCCGGGTGACGGGTCTGATCATAAATCAGGGTCAGGTATGCGGCGTCAATTGCATTCAGGTCAAAACCGGCGAGAAAATTGCCATTTACGCCCGACAAGTGGTCAACGCTACCGGTATCTGGGGGCAGCAAATCTGCGAATACGCCGACTTGTCCCTCACCATGTTTCCGGCCAAAGGATCACTGTTGATCGCTGATTATCGCATTAACAATATGGTCATCAACCGCTGTCGCAAGCCTGCCGATGCTGACATTCTGGTTCCGGGCGACACCATTTCCCTGATCGGTACTACTTCGGAAAAAATTCCCTATAGCGATATCGAGAATATCCGCGTAACCCCTCACGAAGTAGAAACCTTACTGATCGAAGGCGCAAAGCTGTGTCCCTTGATGGCTAAAATCCGGGTAATGCGTGCCTATTGCGGTGTACGCCCATTGGTTTCCCTGGATAATGATCCATCGGGACGCAATATCAGCCGAGGCATCGTCCTGGTGGATCATGCTGAAAGAGACGGCTTGCCCGGTCTGATTACCATCACTGGTGGCAAGTTGGTGACGTACCGGCTAATGGCCGAGATGACCACCAATATTGTGGCAAAAAACCTTGGTAACACTCAGCCCTGCACCACTAGTATACGACCATTGCCTGGTACTGAGAATAACGACATAGACGCCCCGCAAGTGTCTGCTCCGGTTTATGGCTCCGCCCGGTATCGTCATGGTGGGCGGGCAGCCAGGTTTCTGGCTAACGACAAAAAGCAAAACACAATTATCTGCGAATGTGAAATGGTCACTCGTGGAGAGATCGAGTACGCCGTAAATAATCTTAATGCCAACAGCCTTGTTGACCTGCGTCGGCGCTCCCGTATTGGTATGGGGCCGTGCCAGGGTGAACAGTGTGCCTGTCGAACAGCAGGCATCGTCAGCGAGATTAATGGTGCAGCAGACGTACTGAGCGGCCTTGGTGAATTTATGCAAGAGCGCTGGAAAGGCGTCAGGCCAGTGCTTTGGGGCGATGCGCTGCGAGAGGCCGATCTGAGTTACTGGCTATACAATAATCTGCTTGGTTATCAGCAATTGCCACCCGACGATGACACACCTTGCCAAACAATAACGCCGCCTGTCGTTTGCAATACCACCAAGGAGAAGTCATGAAATACGACGTCATTGTTATTGGCGGCGGTCTTGCCGGATTCACGACTGCCATTCGCTGTGCCGAGGCAGGCCTGAAAAGTATTGTAATCAGCGCTGGCGACAGCGCCCTGGCTTTTGCTTCTGGCTCTATTGATGTATTGGGTTTTGATCAGAACAATCATCCGGTTACCCAACCATTTGAGCAAATAAACCAGCTACCCACTAGCCATCCTTATCGCAAGGTTGGTACAGACGTTCTGCGCCAGAGCCTGGACTTTTTTCAGGCGCAAATGGCAACGGCGGGTCTGACAATGGACAGTTATCCACAAATGAACCACGGTCGTTTAACAGCGATCGGAGCCATTCGTCCCACCTGGTTCAGCCAGCCAGGTACATATGCGCTGCCATTGACTACGCCACCCGCCGGAATTCGTCGAGTTGCAGTGGTTAATCTGGCGGGTTTTCGTGATTTCCAGCCAGCGTTATTGATGGCAGGCTTAAGAAGACAGCCAAACTTTGCCGGGGTTACCTTCACTCTGGCGGATATCAACGCCGAAACACTCAACATTAATCATGTTCGTAACCCCAGTGAAATGCGTCCGCTGGAATTGGCACGCACACTCAAGCGAGAGTTGTTCAGCCAGCCTAATGGGCTGCATATTTTGTCCTCGGCGTTGCAAAAAGCGGCATACAATGCCGACCTGGTCATAATTCCCTCGGTACTCTCGGCAGAAAACGACAATGGCATATTAATGGAACTTAAACGACTGGCTGGACTGCAAATCTGTGAAGTCGCCACCCTGCCGCCGTCGCTACCGGGAATGCGCATTGCCGCAGCACTGAAATTACGCTTTCGTCAGCTGGGTGGCCTGTTTCTGGATGGGGACAAAGTCATTAATGGTCACTTTGAACACGACCAACTCTTATCCGTGACCACCCAACTGAACCAGAGTATGCCACTGTCGGCCAGCCACTTTGTTCTGGCTACCGGTAGCTTCTTTAGTCAGGGTCTGGCCAGTGATGACCACCAGCTCAAGGAACCCGCTTTTGACCTGGCAATGAGCCACACCGATAACAGGGAGCAATGGTCTGCCAAACGCTTTCTGGATGGCGAGCCACACTATTTCAGTCGTGCCGGGGTCATCACCGACGCGCACCTGCATCCACATTACCAGAACAAAACAATTCGTAATCTTTACTGTGCCGGCGCAGTGCTTGAGGGCTTTAACCCGGTGCAAGAGGCGAGCGCCGGTGGCGTTGCCATCAGCACCGGCTGGTTTGCTGCTGAACGTATTATCAATGCCATGGGCCGTACCCCCGAACATCATCGGCAGGAACAAGAAGTATGCTGAATTTGTTGGATACCAGCTTTGATCACTGCATCAAGTGTACTGTCTGTACTGCGCGTTGCCCGGTGGCCGAGGCTAACCCGAACTATCCGGGTCCTAAACAGGCCGGCCCAGATGGTGAACGCCTGCGTATTAAAGATCCGCAGTTATACGACGACGCACTTATATATTGCAGTAACTGCAAATGTTGCGAAGTTGCCTGTCCATCCGAAGTAAAGGTAGGTACGGTCATTCAATTGGCTAAGGCCAAACACGGTGGTTTCAAAAAAACGCCGCGGGATTTTATCCTTTGCCACACCGACTTGTTCGGTGCTTTATCGTCGCCGATTGCGCCCCTGGTCAATATCGCTACAGGCCTCAAGCCAGTAAAAAAACTGCTGGACAAGACTCTGGGTATTGATGAACGACAAACACTGCCCAAATACTCGCGTCAGACTTTTCGCAGCTGGTTTCGACATGAAGCTGAGGAACAACAAAAGCAGTTCAAACGCAAGATCAGTTTCTTCCACGGTTGTTTCACCAATTACAATGATCCCACGGTGGGCAAACATCTGGTGGCTGTTCTCAACGCCATGAACATTGGCGTTACGTTGCTGAAAAAAGAAAAGTGCTGTGGGATCCCACTGATGGCTAATGGCTTTTTTGATCGGGCACGTAAAAACGCCCATCTTAACCTTGGGCAAATTGCCGACGCATTAAACGGCGACAGCAGTATAGAATGTGTTATCTCCACCGAACCAAGCTGTGCCATGACGCTGCGAGAAGAGTACCCAGCGGTGTTACAGATCGATAATCACACCGTGAAAGAACGCATTCTCTTTGCCTCTGTTTTCATTGCCCGGGAACTGGCCAACGGCAATGTGCCCAAAATGGTGTCGAACAATCTGCGGGTTGCTTATTACAGTCCCTGTCACCTGGTCAAACAAGGTGCAGTGGTGCACACCATGGAGTTGCTCAACAGTATTTCGGATCTGGAATTGATCATGCTCGATCAGAAATGTTGTGGTCTGTCTGGTACCTACGGTTTCAAAAAAGAGAATTATCAGACATCACAACGGATTGGTCAGATAATTTTTGACCAGTTGGCAGCCATAAATGTAGATTACGTGGTTACCGACTGTGAGTCGTGCAAAATGCAAATAGAAATGCATACCAACTATAAGGTACTGCATCCGCTAACCTTGATGGCGCAATCGTTAGCTTGAAGTTATGGCTACTGAGAACAATACAACACAGCTACCCGTCCCTCAGAGCCAGCGCCATGAGATGATCATCGACCTGGTCAACAAAGAGGGATTCGTCACCACCGATGCCCTGGTACAGCACTTTAAAGTCACCCCGCAAACCATACGACGAGATCTTAATGAGCTGGACCAGCAAGGCAAGATTACCCGCCATCACGGCGGTGCTGGCGTTGCTAGCAGCAGTACCGAAAATACTCAGTACAGCGAACGCCAACACCATTTGAGCGCCGAAAAAAACCGCATCGCTGCCGAGCTGGTTCGCCATATTCCCAATAATTCGTCACTGTTTATTGATATAGGCACCTCGACCGAAGCGGTGGCCAGGGCATTGCTGAACCACCAGAACATGAAAGTAGTGACCAATAATCTGCATGTGGCGGCCATACTGCTGCCCAAGGATGACTTCACTATTATCATTGCCGGTGGTGAAGTACGTAACCGCGATGGCGGTATTATGGGGGAAGCCACACGGGATTTCATTGGGCAGTTCTGTATGGATTTTGCCATTACCGGCATCAGTGGCATTGATATGGACGGCACGCTGCTGGACTTTGATTATCACGAAGTACGGGTAGCGCAGGCCATGATGGCTAATGCCAGACGAACGTTTACCATTGCCGATCACAGCAAATTCGGCCGCAATGCCATGATTCGCCTGGGTCATGTTGGTGATATTGATACACTGTTTACCGATGCACAGCCACCAGCTCCGCTTTTAGAGCAAATCCGGCGCACAAATACCAATATTGTTCTCTGTTAGCAGGGATTATGACTGTGAAACGCCTTTCAGCAACACCACTATTAACGAACTTGTCCCATTAACCACTTCATTAACAAGAAGCAAGAAGCTTTTCATGGATTTGCTGCAAGCGGAACTTAGTTGGCATCTGCTGGTCGAATGGTCAACACGGTCTGCTCCAGAGTTCAGAATCCGGAAAACCAACCCATAAACTGGAAAAGACTGCATTCTCATAACCAGTTAAGGAATAGTTCTGAAATAACTTTTCTGAAGCCTGCTACTGCGGACGTGATCCGGACTAAACTCGTCGAAGTCCAATGGCAGGCTTCCTCGGTTCTGTCTGGAGGCAGGGCACAGGCAAAATCAATTCGGGGCTATTTCCCAGTTAAAATGGAGCTACTATGTTGAACGCTGCTCAAGCGCAAGGTTCGCTTCCTCCCTCTTATTCAATTCTTGATACCGGCAATCCCGAAGGAAAGCTTGCCACTGAGGTAGGCCAGATGATCAAATCACGATGTCTGGACTTCAGAGGCGCTATCGATCATCAGAAGGTACGTCGCGTTCTGGATATGGTGGTTACCTATATCAAGGATGAAACAGGAGTGCTGCCCTCGTCTGTCACTACCTCGACGATTAACACTCCGGCCAACGATAATCCAACCAACCCGGATGAGTGGGATTGGTCAAAGTGGGCGACGTGCCATCTACCAAGAGACGGCATGCGTGGTTTGGCTTACACAAAACGAATAATCATTGGTCAAGTTTTGGGGGGCGCCACAGGTAAAGATGTGGATAAAGTTTGCTCTCTCCTGGAGCACGATTTATTTAAAGAAACCGTAGGGTCTCACATTAGTCCCATTAGTGTGAAGAACATTGTTCGATCCGCAAAGAGCTGCAGCGATATTTTTGATGGATTATTCCGGGAGTACGAGCCCCGACAGTATTTCAGTCCTGTAGGGATGATCAGAGCCGCTATTGCATTGGGTTATCTATCCAGAGATGAGATTCAGCAACTGTATGCTATGAAGCTTCGGTAGCACTGCTGAATGCAGGGCAACCCCGCGCTGGAATGTTGCCCTTCGGTGAAACAGGAATATTCAGACCCTGTCAGCGATAAAGATTAACCTCATCACGCAGCTCCATCGCTGCGCTACGCGCTGCCTGGGCGAAGTCGTCCCCGCTACTGGCGTAGATGATTCCCCGAGAAGAATTAACGATCACACCTCTTCCAGCCTTATTCAGGCCATTTCTGACGGTAGTGGCCACATCACCACCTTGCGCCCCAAGGCCAGGTACCAAAAACGTCATCTCGCCGGTAATGGCGCGAATGCGTTTAAGCTCTTCAGGATTGGTTGCTCCGACCACCAGCAGCACATTGTGATTGCTATTCCACTGCTCCTGACACATCCGGGCAATGACTTCATAGAGCCGGGCGCTTTCTCCGCTATCCTGCTGCACCACCAGATTCTGGATGGCGGCAGCCCCAGGATTAGATGTACGACAAAGGACTACTACCCCTTTATCAGCAAACCGGGTGAACGGCTCTATGGTATCAACGCCCATGTAAGGGTTAACAGTCACCGCATCAGCCCGGTAGCGCTCAAAAGCTTCGACGGCATATTCGCTGGCGGTGCTGCCGATATCGCCACGCTTGGCGTCAAGGATTACCGGAATATGTGGGTATTGAGTGCGGATATAATCAATGGTCAGTGCCAGTTCATTTTCAGCGCCGCAGGCGTGGTAATAGGCAGCCTGGGGCTTATAGGCGCACACCAGATCGGCCGTGGCATCGATAATGGCTTTATTGAAGGCAAAAACGGGTGTTGCCAACCCCTGAACCGCAGCAGGCAAGCGGCCGGGCGAAGGATCAAGGCCCACGCACAACAGCGAGTTATTGCGCTGCATAACAGCCTCAACCCGATCAAGAAACCCCATGGTAAACCTCAGCGTCAGAAACAATGCCGGGCCGGAAGTGTAACAGTCTCAACGTATTTTTACATGCCCCGGATGGCTTCTGACTCGCTCCAGCCAGCCCATGATGCATGGAAAATCCGTTAGGCCAAAGCCACCTTCCGGGGCAATATGGGTGTAGGCATAAAGGCAGATATCAGCGATAGTGATTCGCTCACCCACCAGCCAGTCGTGATGCTCCAGATGGGTTTCCATTACCTGCAGCGCCTTATAGCCACCCACTTTTTTTGCCTGTAATGCCACCTCGTGCTGTTTTGGCCGACCAAGTTGCCGGACAATAAAACGCGCGGCAGCAATGTATGGCTCATGACTGTATTGCTCGAAAAACTGCCATTGCAGCACTTGCGCCCGCAACAAACGATCGTCAGGCAGATACTCAGTGCCTGCAGCCAGGTAGTTCATAATGGCATTGGATTCCCACAAGCAACTGCCATCGGGCAGCACCATAACCGGTACTTTGCCATTCGGGTTCATAGCCAGAAACTCGTCAGTATGTGTACCAGAACCAAGAATATTGACGTGTTCCCATTGCGCGTCAATGCCCAGGTGGCTCATCAGCAGTTTGATTTTGTAGCAGTTACCGGAGTCGGCATTGGCATAGACTTTGTACACGGGCTTGCTCCTGCTTGCCAGAATTGCGAACGATATTCCTACTCGCAATCCACCCGCGAAGCAAGCGGTTAATAAACGACGAATACTATGTACTAAACTACTCCATTACATTGCTTCTGAAGATAACTGCCAGCATGAATCGCGATTGTGCCTTAATGCACCACACTATTGAGGTCGCCAGAAAGTTCGCTCATACCGGACAACTGCCTTTTGCTGCACTTCTTGTCCGGGATGACCAAGTTCTGGTCGAAGCAGGTAATTCAGTGGTAGCCACAAAGGATGTGACCTGCCATGCCGTCATGAATCTGGCCGACATCACGCAGCAGCGACTCTCTCTGGACGAGCGACAAAAATGCACGGTGTTTTGTAGTTGTGAGCCTTGCCCCATGTGCGCTGGCCTACTCTACTGGCTGGGGATCACTCGTGTGGTCTTTGGCTGCAGTAGCAAGACGTGGCAACAGATTTGCGGCCAGTCCATCAGCCTGCCTTGTGCAGATATTTTCCACGACTGTCATCCAGCCATCGAAGCCATTGGCCCGGTTGCCGAAGAGCAGGTGGCACAACTGTTACTGGAGTTCTGGCCACATCCCACCTGATGCAACCAAAGGCAAATGCGGGCGTTATTCGGTGGCTTTCAACTTACGGCTCAAAATGGTGTAGATATCTTGCTGGTCTTTGCTGTGGACAAAACGAAGGGCTTCTTTAAGGGTTGGCAGGCTGCCAGCAATCATCGGGCTATCAAGCAGAGCATCGAGCTTTTGCAGACGTCGAATCTCCGGGCGCAGCGATTGCGCCGGCACCTGGTCCATCTGTTCCAAACCGCTGCTGCCCAAAACCAGCTCCGTCAGGCTGACCTGACGCAGGGCACTCTTGATACCCAGCAAAGCGAAGGTCAGATGCTGACGCGAAGACGGGAATGGATTGCTGATCCCAACACAGATCATCCGACTGTACATCTCAATCTGCACCAGGGCGTTGTCGTGACAACCAAGAGGATTATCGGTGCTGTCCATGCGTTCAAGGCAGGCAATTTCCTGACTGAGGTCGTCAATGGTCAACTGCTGCTGGTTGTAAACAGGCCTGAACATCTCCATGGCGCTTCTCTCCTCGTATGACTGTCAGCAATTTATACCACGCTCCCTACCCTTGAATATCTAACAGCATGGCCAGTATCGCTGGCTTTTTGGGCACTTGAGTAATTAGTTGGTTCGAACACTACACTGGCTGCAAGATGGCAACAATGAGCAAAAAACCTTATCTCTCTGACAACGGTCGCGGCTATTGGTTAGTCATCCCGCGGCTTTAATCGTCGGTTAAAGTAGTAGCCGCCCAGCACATTAACCAGGGCACCGGAGATAATCAGTACTCCCCCGATCATGGTGGTCCACATGGGGATCTCGTGAAAGTAGACCCAACCAATAAGCGCCGCGAAAATGATCTGTATATAGGAGTACGCAGACGCCTTGGCGGCGCTGTCTGTCTTCATGGCGATGGTCAAACCAACCTGACCAATCTGGGTAAAGACGCCGACCAGAATAAGCATTAACAATGGCCACGGACCGGGCATCACAAAATCATCACCCAACAGCAGCAGAGCGATCGGCAAAGTGACCAGCGGAAAATAAAAGATAATCACCGAGCTGTCTTCAACCTGGCTTAGCCGTCGTACCAGCACATAGGCGGCGCTGCTGCCCAGTGCACCACCAATACCAGCCATGACACTGAGCATTGGCAGGGCATTGGTGGCCTCGGTATCTATATCTGGCTGAATCATCACAAACAGTCCGATCAGGCTGAGGATAACACAGATAACTGTTGCCCGTTGAACGCGCTCTTTCAGGAAAATCACGGCAAATACCGCCGTAAACACCGGATACAAATATTGCAAAACAGTAGCTTCAGCCAGTGGCAGCGTTGACACCGCATAGAACACACAAAAGATTGCCACGGACCCAGCCACGCCACGGGCAACGAGCAAGCGGTGATGCGTACCCCAGATGGGAATCCGTTTGCGCCGTACATCGATATAACTTAACACCAGCGAGATCACTACCCGGGCAGCAACAATCTCAAAAACCGGAATGCCGTAGGTGCTTGCCTCTTTGACGCAGGCCGTCATCAGGGCAAAACCCAGTGCCGAGAGCACCATGTAACGCAACCCTGGAGGAATAGACTTCAGTAAAGTGACTGGCATTATTTTACGGCTGTAATTTTATGGCGGTGAGCCACCATGCCAGTTATCTTTCAGGTCAACAATAGCAAGTTCGGTTATTGGCAAACTGACTGTGGTTTATTGTTGCTCACTGTAAAACCCGGTGATTGGCGGATATCAGGGTACGTGATAACCCATGGGCATCTGCTCGTCGTACTGCAACCAGACCTTGTTTAGCCACGCCTCGGAGCCAAGCCAGTCCAGCACCCACTGCAACCCCTGCCCCATGTTTTCCTGGTTCCAAGCTAAAAGACAACCGTCGTTAAAATGCAAATCCGGAACTTCTTTGCGTACCAATAGCCCGGCAGCAACATACGGCTGGGCAAAATGGCTGGGCAAAATGGTGGCACCCAGCCCACGCAACAAGCAACCAATAGCGGCTCGGAAGCTCGGCACCATCAATACTTGCTGGTCTTCAAGCAGCAGGTTATAACCGTGGCGAAAAAATCGGGAAGAGTCCTGAATGCAGATGGAACGGTATTGCCTGAGTTCATCCATCGAAAGCGGCTCTGGCAGGCTGGCCAACGGATGGTCAGGGGCAACCACAAAGTCCCAGGTCATGCTGCCCATGGACCGCCAGGCAAAGCGACCCTGATTCACAATGGCTTCCGGAATCTCTTTGGGTGCGCCAATAACAAGCTGACAACGGCCATGGAAAAGTGCATCCCAGGAGCCGTTATACACCTCCGAGTTGATCACCAGTTCAGCTTCTGGGCGCACTGCCTGCAGATCGTGAATCAGGTCATAAATTTTGCCCTGGTTCACTACATTATCCAGGGCAATACGTAACTCGTGCTCCCAACCAGTCGCCAGTTGTCGTGTACTATTTTCAAGCTCTTCCAGGGCACTGAGCAGCTTGTCGGTATGCTCAATAAAGTGCTCACCGGCAGGCGTCAGTTCAACGCGCTTGCTGTCGCGCAAAAACAGCTGCACCCCTAAACGGTCTTCCAGCTTGCGAACGGTGTAACTGATTGCCGACGGCACCTTATGCAGATGCCGGGCAGCGGCCGTAAAGTTGCGAAAATGGGCAACAGCCCGGACAATCTGCAGTGTTTCCGTGGGGATCATGACGGCGATAGGCTATGTGGAGATGGGCGGCAATCATACCTTGATCAGCAGCGATTGCTTTATTTTTTTCGCCGGATTTTGCACCTACTTTTTTGCCAAAAATGCCTATTAACTACCAATTTCTCTATTGGTCACCTTGGTTCGACGGTAACGGTCATAGTGTCCTGATACCAGCCGGCAGCCTGGTTACCTTTAAGGTTGGCCTGTATGGTAAATGTCATATTCGGCTTGCCAGCACAATTACCCTCGGCATCGGTATCATCAACCCGCCAAAAATCCTCAACGTAGCCATCTTCACTGATTGTGCCGCGCTGATTTGAATCGGACTTCACTGTTATTGTGTAAGGTATTGGCGCATTATCTGCGTGTTTGAGCTGGAAGGGTTCAGTGGCACTGCGAGTGCCACCATCAAAATGTAACGACGCCCAACCATTGGAACTGTAAACACACACGTCGTCCAGGGTGTAAGTGCCCTGATCATTCAGAGGCGCATTCTCAAGGCCGGAAATTCTTACCGTATCTCGCGCAACAGTATTGATAGTGACGGGTGTAATGTCGATGCACAACGTTCCTTCATCGGGTTTGTATGCTGCCACGACGTTGAGGATATTTTGCAATGGGGGCGCCACCCAGACTGGCGGATTCGCAATGTTCCTTAAAGTAAGACTGGCTACTTGTGATTGTGTGCTCGCATCGTCCAGGGCAAAAAATGTACCCCACTCGCCCATGGTGAAGTTTTCCCCACCATTGTGATAATCCACTGCGTGAGTATTGGGCGGAGAGCCTAAAAACCAGTCGTCCAGATTGGCCGTTGTTAGCAACCAGGCAAGACCAGAATCAGGAAAACATCCGGAAAAGTTGTCGGTTTGTGTTACTGAGAACCGAATCTTCTGGTCATCGCATTGAGCCGCCCCGCATTCGGTGGTGTAGGATACGACAATCGGATAGTCCTTACCTTTGACCACCTGGTTGCCCACCATTTCGATAGCAGGCATTTGGGCACTCAGAATCGTCACCCGTGATCCACTATTTCCAAAAGCTCCGCTGGCCGCCCACCAGGCCACAAGGCCGATAACCCATCCCTTTGGCATACATCGCACCATTTTTTTTAACCCTTATTATTTTTTTGCCAGAGGATGATAGCGCCATCGTGCCCGGAATGAAAAGACCAGAAACGCCAGCACCAACAGGCAACTTGCCACCAACGCAACATAGGCAACTCCCCGCAAAGATCACTGTACTGATTGAAAAAAAACAGCGCTTGGCGCAAAACCCTTGTGCATTGTACCGAAATGATGAAAAATTCTGTTGCAGCCTGATTGACAGGTAGATCGTGGTTCATTTTGAAAAAAAATGAGTTGTGATGCCGTTTGCCGCAGACCATCACCCACAATCATCAGGCAGTCAATAACAATAACAAGCTAACTGCAGTCGACCACTGCAAGGGTGCACAATATGAAAAAGCTCAAGTCATTAGCATTGGCAACGGCAGTTTCTGCCGCGCTGTTCAGTTCTGTCGGTGCGTTTGCCCTGCCCACACAAGGTACACCAGGTACCACCTCTGAAGGCGAATTTGAAGTCGCATACATCGAGGGTCAGTATGTGCGTATCTGGGGTTTGGACAACTTCATTTTTGACAATACCTCAGATGGTGCTAGCCAATCCCGTAACATATGCGTCTTCAGCAATGGCACCAACTCTTCAAACCAGTATCAACTGACCGTAACCAGTGGCAATGGCGATGCTGGTGATGCGGACGAATATTTCAAAATGTCTGACGGTTCTACCGATGTCAATTATGATTTCGTCTTCAAGGATAACGGGAATACGGATGTCTGGACCACCGCCACCAATGACAGCACGGCGACAGTCTCAAATATTGAGGCCGGACTCCTGGCAGACCAGCCAGACCCAAGAGAAGATTGCTCGGACGGCGTAAATACCAACGCAGCCATTACCATAACCGTACCGACAGCACCAACCCAGGCCGGTTTCTACACAGATACGCTCACTTTGCTGGTTGAACCGCAGTAGTTCCGCGTAGCTTTCTCATCGTGTGCTGAACGGTGCACATAAGAGCTACCCGATAAAACCGCCTCGGCAACTGGACCGGTTGCCGTTTTGCCCTTCCCTCCAGGCAGTAAAATAACAATAAATGGTGCGCCCCGGGGTGCAGCCCAACAGTTCAGGACGAGCTCGCCATTATGCGTCGTTGGTCGTGCAGTATTATAGAGCTGCTCGCTCTATCCGTAGCTTTGTTCACACCTGCGGCGTGTGCCAATGAACCAGTTTTTCTTGCTACCGACGTCCCGCCCGGCTTTGAAACACTCAGCGCCACCCAACGCTCACTGGTGGATATCTATTTTGGTAATCGCTATATCGGTTCACAACTGGCGGCCTTCAGCCCCGGTATTATTGAACTGCCCAATCCAGCCGAACTGGTACGCCGGATTGGTGACCTGAGCGATACGTCGTTAATCGTCAGTGCCTTGAGTGGTGAGCTGGACAGCCATGCCGAGCTGGTTTGCCTTGACAACAGCAGCACCGGATGCGGTGTGCTTGAGGTGCCAGTGGCCGGGGTAATTTTTGATGAGTCCCGTTTTCGGGTCGATGTATTTGTCAACCGTCGTTTTATGCTGACCCGCGCAGCGCAGGTGCGCAAGTACCTGCCGCCATCAGATGCTGGCTTTGCCCTGATGCAGAATCTTGCTGCAGCGGTATCCGGTTCCAGCGCCGTGGGGAGCGACAACAGTTATGCCCTTAACGGCCTGACTACCGCCGCGTGGCGGGAGAACAGCCTTTACTGGAGCTGGGACTATTCCGACAGCAACCAGTTCTCAATCAACCAGCTTTACGGCCAGCGGGATTTTGCGGGGGTAGAGTACAACGCTGGCCTGCTCTCCACCAACGGCTTTGGCCTGACATTTACCGCTGACCAGCCGATGGTAGGGCTACGCATCAACAGCTCAAACAATACTCGTGAAGACCTGAATTTCTCTGGCGCAATGCCAGTCACAGTATTCCTGCCCACCCGTGGGCGAGTAGAGGTACGCCGGGATGGCCGTCTGATTGACAGCGCCTTTTTTGAAGCGGGCTCCCAGGAGCTTGATACTTCCAACTTTCCCAGTGGCGCTTACGATATCGAAATTCGTATTTTTGATGACGGCGGTAAGTTGCTCTCCAGCGAAACCCGTTTTTTTGCCAAGCAGAGCCAAATTCCTCCCCTGGGTGAATCGCTGTTCTTTGTGGAATCAGGCCGGATCGTGGATCGCACTGACGATCAGACGCTGCCGGAAGTAACCGATCAATGGTTGCTGCGCGCCGGGGTAAGTCGCCGACTGCACAATACAGTGGCGGCAACGGCAGCAATGGCCATTGGCAGCGACGATGCCCTGAGTGAACTCGGCCTGTTTCACTTCGGTCGCAACTATGAACTTGAACCGTCGTTGATGCTCGGTGATAACGGCACCGTGGGAGTAAACATCAATAGTCGTTTAACCCTGGGCGAGCTGTCACTCTCGGGCAATTTTCGCCGGATATGGCATGACCAAACCAGAACGGTGATTGATGATGGCGTAAACCTGTTGGGGAATGCCTTTGAGCAGCAGGCATTCTCAGCCCTGACGCCCTTGTTTGCTGGCAGCCTGGGCTATCGCTACAGCATGAACCAGAGCTACGACGAGAACAACAGCGCCCTTGAGCTAAATCGCACCCATAGTCTGGACTATCGTCGTACGTTGTTTCGCACCAGTGATTACGATGGGGATATAGCCCTCAGCCTGAGCAAGTCCGGCGATGATGAAATTGTGCTGCTCAGCCTCAGCTTCAGTTACCGCACTGACCAGTGGAATTTCGGCGCCACTCCCCGCACTGAATACCGTCAGCAGAACGGCGTAAGGAATTCGAGCGAACGCCTGCGACTCACTACCTCCTGGGACGATCATGATCTCCTCGCTGGTGACTTGCGCGTCGATGCCGGAGTTGAGGGCGGCACGGGTAACGAGCGTATCGATGGCAGCGTGCAGTTCGCCAACCATCACGGTCGGGGTAGCTTTAGCGCCAGCCATACCCGTTTCGAGGGAGAAGGCACCACCAACTGGGGTGGCAGCATGAGCACCAGCTTCCTGACCGATGGAGAGGTGTTCGCTCTCGGTGGTGAGCAACGCTCTGAAAGCGCCGTAGTGGTTAACCTGGATGGTCGCCCCGGAGACCTGTTTGATGTTGAAGTAAACGGCCAACGTCGTGGATATGCCGTTGCCGGTTCGCCGTCCATTATTGGCCTTTCGCCGTACGACCAATACCAGATCAGCCTGAGCCCAGCTGGAGAAACCCTGTACAGTTTTGACGAGCGAGAAAAAGTGGTCACGCTGTACCCCGGCAATGTGATAACGCTGAATTATGAAGCAGTCCCTTTGCACCTGGTATTTGGTCGTTTGCTCTTTCGTGGAGCACCGCTGGAAGACGCGCGTATAGAGGGTGGCTTGTTCGCCGCCAGCACCGACGATATTGGCATGTTCCAGCTGGAAATCCGCGCTGATGTGCACACATTACAGATAACGCTGGACAACGGCTGGCTCTGCTCCGTACCGGTGCAGCCGCTGCTGAATGGCTATGTATTGCAGATGGGCACCATCGACCTGGCAAATGCCGCGTGCACCAGCCCACTGGATGACCAGTTAACGGTGAGGCAACGAGAGAACAAGAACTATGGATAGTTGGGGTTCCGGGATCAGCGCTGTCTTGATGGCACGTTTCTTTTTGCTGCCGCTGCTCGCCATTAGTCAAGCTGTTACTGGCGCTTTCTATTTTGACCGGGACATTGAATACGTGGAAATTGACCTGAGCGAAGGCACCAGTAACGTGATTACTAAAAATGTGTCGTTGAATTTTCGCTCGATTTGCACAGCAGATACTGGTAATTGCCAGCCTGTTGGCAGTGGTCAACGGTTCTGGCTGGGCGCTTCTGACCAGTCGGCAATTGCCGGCGAAATTACCAGTCGACCGACATTGATTGTGGGAGATGACTGGACAGAACGCATCAAAAAAATTCAAGTGCGCGTCGATAATCAGTTCAATAACAAGTTGATTTATAACGGTAACAAAGCTAACTGGGCAAAATCGGGCAATGTGGATGAACCTAATGCCAGCGAAAAAACGGCTGAATTCACCCTCTCTTTTAAACGCTCTGAGTTGCAAGCACTGAATGTGGGTGATTTTTTTAGTATTTATATCTACGGCACAGACAATCGACCATTGAGTTATCTCGATGTTGTTGAGGTGCGCGTACGCATCAATGAAAGCAAACAGTTGAAAATCAGCAGATTGCAGGATGTGGTGCTCAATGATTCCAATACGAACGCCAATCCATTCAACATGGATTTCTGTGTTTATGTTTCCGGAGACGTGGCTGACCGGGATTACCTGATCCGGGCCAACGGTCTCCACGAGGGTCAGGATAACCGATTCAAGCTGGTCAACGGGACTAACTCTGTTCTGTACAATATGAACTTTTCCTACAAGACGTGGCCCGAAAGTGGCTGGAGTACGGCAAGCGCCTTGAATCCCGGAGCATCGGAGAGAGGTACCGGCAGCTTCAGGGAAGAAGATTGTCGCTGGTATGGTGGCAGCAATGCGCGACTGGCCATATATCTGGATTTGGTCCCTACAGCAGCCGGTACTTACAGTGATATCGTGACCCTTACGGTAATGCCGCTTTGATTGGCTGATTCCTTGATTGCTCCTTGCTCCCGACTCCTCACGGCCAATGCTCAACTTGTTGACTCATATCAAAAAGAGCTTGTGGCAAAGAGCATAGAGTAACCGCGCCTTTTCGTTACTTAGCAAAATTCTAATCGTTGAATCATGGAGTTAACCGTGTCTGCAATGAAGTTTTTCATGCCAGCTGTAAACCAGATGGGCAGTGGCTGTCTTGAGTCGTCTATTTCCGATATCGCCGGTTTGGGCTTTAAAAAAGCGTTGATTGTCACCGACGAGGTGCTCAACGAAATCGGCATGGTTAGCACTGTGGTGGAAAAACTCGGTGCTGCGGGTATCAGCTCGGTGATTTTTGCTGGCACCCAACCCAACCCCACTTGTGGCAATGTGGAGGCCGGTCTGGCGCTCCTGCAAGAGCACCAGTGTGATTTTATTATTTCACTCGGTGGCGGTTCACCCCACGACTGTGCCAAGGGCATTGCGCTGGTCGCTGCCAACGGCGGTCATATTCGTGATTACGAGGGTGTTGATGTTTCTGCCAAGCCCCAATTCCCACTGGTTGCCATCAACACCACGGCCGGCACAGCCTCGGAAATCACCCGTTTTTGCATCATTACTGATGAACAGCGCCATGTAAAAATGGCCATTGTGGATAAAAATACCACACCACTGATGTCTGTTAACGATCCTGCGCTGATGACTGGCATGCCCAAATCCCTGACCGCTGCCACCGGTATGGATGCCCTGACACATGCGGTCGAAGCTTACGTATCGACTCTGGCTACGCCAGTCACCGATTGCTGCGCCATCAAAGCTATTGAGCTGATTCGCGATCACCTGGAAACTGCTGTTAACGACGGCGAAAACCTGGATGCCCGTGAAGCAATGGCCTACGCCCAGCTGTTAGCCGGTATGGCCTTTAACAACGCCAGCCTCGGTTATGTGCATGCTATGGCGCATCAGCTCGGCGGCTTCTACGACTTGCCCCACGGAGTGTGCAATGCCGTTTTGCTACCTCATGTACAAAACTACAATGCCAAGGTATGCCCGGAACGCCTGGCTGATGTCGCCAAAGCACTGGGGGCGGACACTTCCGGCATGAGCGCCGAAGAAGGTGCTGCCAAAGCCATTGAACTGATCAAAGCGCTTTCTGCCCGCGTCAACATTCCTGCCGGCCTTAAAGAACTGGGTGTACGCGAGGAAGACTTCCCGACATTGACTGAGAATGCCCTGAAAGACGCCTGTGGTTTTACTAATCCACAACAGGCTACAGCAGAAGAGATTACTGCTATCTTTGCAGCTGCCATGTGATCACCACGCGCCTGCCTCCATCGTGCACAGGTTGAGGGCAGGCATATAGCAATCAGGCTGCCATGGTCTTTTGTTGGATTATTGGCAGGCTGATTTTTCGCCAGCAAAAACAACAGGTGATATTTTCTACTCCACCTTGACCGCAGACTGGACGCGCATCAGACGGTAAATACTGAAACCGTTGGCAAGGATAAAAGCTGATTCAATCAGACTACCGCCAATTGAGTTAGACATAATATTGTGTATTAGCCAGCAGCTGGAATTGATCATCAACAGGGCACGCATGGGAATACCCTGAAAAGAAAACAACGCCCAGGTACCAATAATAGAACCGACCACAGGAAGCACTTCATACCACATTTCAACATTGGGTAACATAAAGCCAGCTAGCAGCGCCATAAAAATCAGCATTACCACTTTTGACCGACTTCTAATCGAAACGTAAAAGCGCAGACTATTAATTAATGAACCTATTGATGCTACGGTAGCTCCAATCAAGAAAAAATGAACAGCCATAATCTGGCAATAAATCACCAGCTGATAACGGAATTTCACATCATCTTTGTGCAAGAATGCCGTTATGCCGATTAAAGAAGCGATTCCACCAATCAATTGGGCAATAAGCATTACGGCATCCCCATTAAGGTGTCGGCTTGTTGGTTTTTCAAGAGGGCTTATCGGGCTGGTTTAATAGCGAAATTATTTACTCGTTTATTATGCGACAATGGTTGTGCTTATATAGTACGTGCTAGTGCGGCAAGTTCAGGAGAGCGCGCAAAGCTGATCTCGTTATTAACGATTAATTAATGAATGGTACGCACATTGTCTTCCCTGAATGCGGCAGCTCGCTTTAACAAATCCCACAAAATTCTTCCTGTATAACTTACGCGCCAGGAGCAGAGTCACCTTTGCCGAGTAGAGTGACTATCATGCTTGGCTCACTAACTGTCCTGTCACTCATCAACTTATGATCTGGCATATATTCCTTATCGTAAGAGCAAAAAAATTTTAACGGCAGTAAAAGCACGATGAGGTGATCCCATGTCTGATAAAGCGCTCAACCGTGAATATCGTAGTCCGTCCAGACGCCGTTTTTTACAGATGGCTGCTGCATCCGCATTGATCCCGCTGCTGAATCTTACCGGTCATCAGGTCAGGGCAGATGGGTTGCCTCCATTAGAAGAGTCCAATCCCACAGCGGTGGGGCTTGCTTATAAAATCTCTCAGGAAGCTGCCCAGTCAGTGGAAGGTTACGAAACCGGCAGAAAGTGTGAAAACTGTGCGCTTTACACCCCAGAGAACAGCGGTTGCCGGTTATTCCCAACCAACTCAGTAGCACCGGATGGCTGGTGTAAGGCGTGGGTGCCAAAACCTGCTTGAGAGAGTGAAGCAGTCGCAGCAGTGATTGGCAGTAATCCGATATCCCGATAACAACAAAAATCTGCGAGAATCTCTGGTTTGCGCGGCAAGTGATGCCCCATCCAACCAGAGCTTTTGCAACCTCATGTACAGCTATCAACACCACTACCATGCCGGTAATCATGCCGATGTTCTCAAGCACTGGCTACTGCTGGCCTGCGTGCGCCATTTGCAGCTTAAAGAAAAACCGTTTGATTACATCGATACCCACGCTGGCGCCGGTCTCTATCGGCTGGACTCAGCCATGGCGCGCAAAACCGCAGAGAGCGATGACGGCGTGCTGAAACTGGATTGGACCAAATTACCGGGTCTGGAGGATTACCACCGCCAAGTGGCCGAGGATATTGCCACCAAGCGCTATCCGGGTTCGCCACTGCTGGTCAAACGTCTGCTCAGACCTGGCGATAAGGCGTGGCTATTTGAGATGCATCCACAAACCATCAATGAACTGCGCCAACACTGCGAGCAGCGTCGTACTTGCCACGTCCGCAGGGAGGATGGTTTTACAGCACTGTCAGCTCTGCTACCCACTGCCAGTCATCGGGCTTTGGTGCTGATTGACCCATCTTACGAGGTCAAGTCAGACTACCAGACAGTGGTAAAAGTTATAACAGCCGCTTACCAGAAAATGCCCGGCGCCATGATGCTGCTGTGGTATCCGGTAGTGGACAGGCGACAGATTTACCAGCTGGAAAAGGGTTTTGCCAATAGCAAAATGCGTAACGTCCAGCTGTTTGAAATGGGCGTTGCCGACCCTGACGAATCGGGAATGACCGCATCTGGCATGGTGGTGGTCAATCCACCCTGGACGCTGGCGGACGACTTTGCCCGAACCATCCCCGAGGTGTCTGCCCAGCTGGCCAGGGATCAGCAGCCAAGGTGGCGTCATCAGGTGCTGTCAGCAGAATAAGGAAGCAACTCACTTTCAGGTCATGACCGGCTAGTCAGCGCCGTCCATACTGTCCGGTGGGTAGATTTTATTGTCGCTCCACCGTCGTATGCTGCTGCCAGTCAGGTCAAACTGGCGACTATCTCTTGTACCTCTTGGGTCAGCTCCTACATCGGCATGATGCTGCCGGTTACCCATGTATGCTGGCTCTCGGATAAAACAGTTTTCCCCTTGACGCGTGCTCAGGTAAAGTGATTTTCACCACTGACAATAACTGAACCCGCAAAACCGTATGCCGTCTAACGTAAGACATAATGATACCAGTTGGTTTTACGGGTCTTGTACGGAGTACAATAAAAATGTGGTCACAACACAAACTGTTCAATATCGTCAGCATCTTCTTCCTGACGACCTTACTCAGCAGCTGTACTGGCATCCCCATGGGGATAACCCCGGTAAAACCGTTTGAACTCAGCCGTTATCTGGGCACATGGTACGAGATTGCTCGGCTCGATCATTCCTTTGAAAGAGGCCTCAGTCACATCAAAGCCAGCTACGCCCTCAATACAGACGGCACTTTGCGTGTAATCAACTCCGGTATCGATATTGTCACCAAAGAGCCGCGTCAGGCGCAGGGCACGGCCAAATTTGCCCGGGATCGTGACGAAGGTTATCTGAAGGTGTCGTTCTATGGCCCGTTTTATGGCTCTTATATTGTCTTTGCACTGGACGATTATCAGCACGCGCTGGTCACCAGTTACAACAAGGACTACCTCTGGCTACTGGCCAGAACTCCTATGGTCAGCGAAGAACTAAAAAAGGTGTTTATCGGCAAAGCCCGAGCACTCGGTTTTAATACCGATGAACTGATTTTTGTCGACCAGAATGGTCAGATGGATTGATCGACATTGCGGCGCAAAGCCGTTTCCTTCAGGGACGAGTTGTTCACAGGATTTTGTCAGCCGTTGTGTAGTTTTTGTCCTTTTCAGACAAAACCTAGTTACAGACAAATCGAGCACACCCGAAGTGTTTGGCAATCGACGCTTACTGTTCTGCACTGGGATAAAATCTGCCGGTCTTTTAATGGTCTTTTTGACTGCCCCGGTATCTACGACACACCCTAAATGGTACGAATATGCCATACAGAAAAATAGCAATAAATCGCCTTTTGTGTCTTTTAATATGCTGATTTCTAAGGGGAATGGGCGGTAGGAGAAGGTATGTATGAAATCTCCCCACCCTGCCGCTGCCACGTTTGCCCGTGGCCGTAAGGTCACGGTGGGAGATACTGAGGTGAATCGGGCTTTCCGCTACGAGGCGGACATGCACTCCAGCACCTGTCAGGAGCTCCCTGAGTTGGTATTATCGGCTCGGGACGTTTGGTGACTGGCGAACAGGCCAGGGAGATTTCAACGGCATTATATCGACAATTGAAGATATGTTTGCAAGTTTTTTCGGCTTTCCATAGCAGGACAAAAAAGCAAAAGATCACCCACTTAACGTTTGACAGCTGAGAGCGCCTGGTCAAGCTTGCCGAGCAACTGGTCAATGTGCTCCTGGGTATCGAGTTTTTCATCTTCATTTTGCCGTCGGCTCTGCATCAGCTCATAGCTGATATTTAATGCAGCCATTACGGCGATGCGCTCAACACCGACAACTTTGCCCGAAGCGCGAATTTCCTGCATCTTGTCATTCAGAAAACGGGCAGCAGTGTGCAGTGCATCCTGATTATCTTTGGGGCAGGCGACACGGTACTCCTTGTCCAGTATATAGACAGACGTGACTGGTGATTTATCCGTCATGACTCGTGCTCCAAAGACCTGAGACGCTGAATAATCGTCTCCAACTTATTACGGATTGCATCGTTTTTTGCCATCAGCTGCTCTTTTTCAGCTCTCCATGACTGCTCCTGATGTCGAAGCTGCTGGTTTTCCAGAGACAACTTCCGGCAAAGGGCAACCAGATAGTGTATCTTCTGGTCGAGGGCGATGAAATCAGACTCTTTCATAACTTCCCTGAGTGCTCAGACATTAGGGGTTACTATAGCCTCTGGGGAAATCCAGAACAATGACTTACCCGTTGATGACATTGTATTTTTAGTCACTGTTGTTATGTTTTTTACCACAAGTGGATGGTGATTCTTTACTGTTTGATCATTTGTCCATTGTCTTGTAACTCAACTTTCGTTGACAATTTCGGTGAATCGACACAATCGTCGCTAACAACTGCTAACAACTGGTTGTCACGAAAATTTACAGTCACGAAAATTTACAGTCACGAAAATTGGTTCGACCTTTGCATGCAGCTTGCTGTACGCTGGCTGAAAACTTGTCTGACCCAAACCAGAGATTAGTAATCGTTCGTCCTGCATTTTCCCCGTTGCAGCACCTGACTCCTGAATGCGTGCCCAACTAACCCCAGGCTTTCCTGATCGGTATTGCAGCTGAATGGAACACTCATAAAATCAACTATTGAGTTAAACAGCTATCTATTACTCTAACTATTACTCTGGCTATTACCCTGAACATTTGGTCTGTTATTACCCAAGTTGACAGGATTATTAGTGGAATTATCTGACATTTTAATGAATTAATCGTTGCACATCTTTAGAAAGAATCTAATTTACTGCTCAGCAGGATGACTAGGTGTGTCGACTTGGTGGTAACTTGTCGTCCGTAGCCTTATGTATGAGACAGGGATAACTTTTCTTTAATTAGACAAGGGTACTTTTCTCGATGATTAACAGTACGGATTTTGAATTACAATCGCTCACTCCAGCTGGCTCAGCAGAGCACAGTCATTCCCCACGACCAGCAGGCCAATACCTGGGAAAAATGGTATCCACAACCTCCGAGGTTGCTGACAGCGACCACGCGTTGCTAAACAGAAATTCATGGGAAAAAACCGGCGATACCTTATTTAATAATGTCAAGGAACTGCTTCGGTTTAACATTTCCCAACCTGTTATTAATCTGTATTATCACGTCAACAGGCCAGCAGATCCCACCAAGGCTGCTGTTGCTGAAATAATTGAACAACACATGCAGTCTCTATTTGATGGTGATTACAAAAAATTTACGTCGTATACCTCCGAAGGTTATATGGCCAGAACCAATGAAAATATTTTTGGCCAAGATCAGCCATTAATTGCGGCTAACGTTAAGTCAGCGTTTACGGATGTGGTCAAATCTATTATTCTCGGCCATCCCAATCTTGACCCACCTGATCCGAAAGAAAGCTCACCGCAACAAAATGACAAAGCCACTTTTGATCTGAAGCTGGCCAGACTGCTTGACGTGATTAGCAGTAATAATAATGTCAGAGTCAATCCATTTGCTGCAGCGCGATTGGACACACCGCATGTCCCTACCCCGGACACCATCATTGCCAGGTTAAACTTGCTGGTTCAAAGTGGCAAACTCAGTAAGGAAGATATGCTGAGCGTACTTCAGAGTGAGTGCAAACAGTTAACAGAATTTCTACTGCAAAATGCCGGGATGTCGACTTACGTCAAGTCGTTGCAAATTGAATCACCGCTTACCTCAAACAAATCGAAGGCGCAGATGGCGGCCAGATTCATCAACCAAAGTGCAGCGTTTTTATCAAACAATGTACCACCTTTTTACCTGTCCATACTGGGTGTGATTCTCCTGGAAAGACTGAGTGCTGGAGATCTCAAGGCTGATGCGTTAAACGACATGATGAAGGCTCCGGCTTTTAACATCGAGGATTCGGTGCGCGAGGAAGTGGTGGCTTTCGCCCGCAACCTGTATCGGGCGGAAAAGATTGATGATGTCAGCCAAAAACCAGGCAACGTAGTCACTACATCCATGGCATTTACGCTCTACATTACCGGCAGTTTGCAATTACTGATTTCACAAGCGGATCAGAACGCCAGTAACTCTGAACTGATGAGTCTGTGCTTCAAGCACTTTCTGGCCGGGCATAATGATTCTGCCGGTAACAATCTGGCACAACTTGAGGCCGAGCCTGCTCGTAGTGGCTTTAACGCGGCAGCTAACTCGCTGATCCGCGGCATTGGCATCGCATCCATTGGCCTGCGAGCCATGATGAACGGTGCTTATGAGATAAAAGACGCCACACCGGATACACCACTGCGAGATAAGATTTATAACTCGATACTGGGCAAGAGCTTCGTGCCACTGAGTTTGATCGAGAATGCCGGTTATAAGGACGACCTGATTAAGAAGAACAAGGAGATCGTACTGCAACGGTGCCTGGTAAAAGAGATGCTCAATCAGCGCCTGTCTGCTGAAGAAGCAGACTTTATGAGAGGCATAAAGGGGGAACCCGGCTCCAGCCACAACTTCAGGTCTGGTGTGTCCAAATCAATTACTTTTGCTACTACCATTTTAAGCATGGCGGCCCTGGGGGCGGACATTGGCTTTGCCCTGGCCACGCCAGAGGCCGCCAAAGAGTTCTGGAATAATTTTGCCGTTGAGAAACTTGGCGTCACCTACAGCCATATCTACAAAGGGGCTGTACGCCCAGCCAGCGCCTTGGTGAACCTGGCCCAGGTGCGGTGGGTTGCTGGCTCGTCCGGGTACAGCAAGCATGATGTGGAAGCCTTTGTGCACATAGCCAGCCGTTTATTCCTGGCCACAGCACCACTGATCATGTGGGAAGAAGGGCTGACGCTTTGGGACAGCATTGCCGCCATGATTGACACCGCCATTACTGTAGGTGAAGACTCTGCCGCCAGCCGCTCACTAAACAAAGGCCAATTGGCCAAGTTCGTTGAGCTGGCGGTGGACAACCTCATGCTGGAAGCATTAACACAGGATGCCAAGCCAATCCCGAGTTCGACTGGCCGGTACGTGGATGAGTTGGTTCAAGGTGTGATCAGCAGGCTGCTTGGTGACAGTGTTCCTGAGGAAGTCATTACTGAGAGACCAACGGTTGGGACACCTGGAGTGTCGAACAGACTGTCCAGCGTCGTTTAGTAGTAGCGACTCTTTTAACCGCAATATCAGGAGCTACCGAATGTGCGGACGGCAAAAGAAGTTAGTTTGCCAGCCTTATCGGGCTGGTCGCTCTCCCTGCCAACACTAAAAGTACTGGGTTTCTCCCGAGGTTTCGATGAAATCCTTGCCATAACCCATTACACTGACGATCCGTTTGCCGAGTCACCATGCATCATGAAAATAACCGCTTATATCATCGCCTATAACGAGGTCGATAAAATCCGCGACTGTATCAACTCAGTGCTCTGGGCAGATGAAATTATTCTGGCAGACTCCAACAGTACCGATGGTACCGCAGAAATGGCTGAATCCATGGGTGCCAGAGTCATACAAATTCCATTTAACGGTTTTGGTGACCTGAGAAACCAGGCGATAAAAGCGTGCCAGGGTGATTGGATTTTCAGCCTGGATTCCGATGAGCGCTGCACTGCCGAGGTGCGTGATGAAATCCTGGAGATTGTCCGCACCAACAGCAATGAACACGACATATACCGGGTACCAAGACGGAACTACTTTATGGGGCGCTGGATAAAACACTCCGGTTGGTACCCGAATTTCCGTCAGCCGCAGCTATTTCGTAATGGCAAAATGTCGTACACCCTGGAGGCAGTCCATGAAGGGTTTGTCAGCCATAGTGACAAACCCATTGCGGTGCTGAATAACGCCATTTGGCAGTTTCCCTTCAAAAATCTGGAAGAGGTGGTGCACAAAAGCAACCGCTACTCCACGCTAGGAGCCGAAAAACTGACTGACCGGGGTAAAAAGGCCAGCTTTTCAAGAGCGCTGAGCCACGGCACCTGGTCATTTTTAAAACACTATGTGGTCAAACGGGGGTTTCTGGACGGTTGGCCCGGCTTTATTATCGCCTTTGGCAATTTTGAAGGAACCTTCTACCGTTATGCCAAACGGACAGAGCAGATTGCCAACTGGCAAGTGCCACCGGTTGAGCCTTTGCATAAGCCCAAAGAATTGACGTAGGCGGTACCTGCCCGTGCATCCCGGCTAATCAAGGCCAACCCTGCTAGCTCGCTGCCGGCTACCATCACGCCGGCGTGCGTTCCTGCCCATTCACCGAAATCACCCGAACCTTCTCGATCAGTACTGGATTGCGCTGCGGGATAAAATCACTGCTGTGGGTATAGAGCTTGATCTCCGCATCTACTGCTTCGCGCAGCTTTACCCGCCCGGCAGGTTTACCCTGAAGATTGATCCGGGTAGCACCTGACTTGATCTCCTCAAGGTAACGCTCCATGGAGGTAAAAAAGCGCAGCGCCACCGGTATAATGTGTGGCGGCAGCACATTGGCATCGGCCATTTCCCGGTGAATGCCGATTTTCAATGGCTTGGGCTGGGAGACGTTAAACGCCTTGGGCCAAAGAATACGCACCAGACGCAAGGCCTCGGAGTTCATCACATCACTGTCAGGCCGTTCTTGTAGTCTGGCCAGGATTTTTTGGGCTTCTTCCGGTAGCCCTGGATTAATTACAAAGTCATCCTGCTCAGATGCTGGCGGTTTTTCCTGTTCCTGCTGATCAGAAACGATGCTGTTTTCTGCTGTCATCGACTGCCTTGCCCAAATAGCCCCCGGTATCCCGGAAAAGCAACAACTTTTCTGAGAGACCCTTGAAAACCTGTATCCCGTCAGTCTTTACCAACGGGAGCACTATAATGACGGATTCAACGCTGCCATAAAAGCGTAATTTGTCGTTAAAACGGAACAGCTACGAGACCACGCACTCCCGGAGCCAGCGCCACTAACGACTCCGGTACTACAGTGTCAGGATCGCTAACTGTCCTGTTTTTCCTCCGCTGTTGAGCAAGGTCATAATACAACCGTGCAATCAGGGAGGATTGACCAATGAACTACTTTACTACCTCGTTCGCAAACGCCATTGCAGGCGTGCACAGACCTGCATCAGCCACCAGGGAAAACGTTGGGAATTTTAATCTGCGATGTGTAGTTATCAAGTTTGCTAAAAAAAAGGTCGCCACTTCGAGAGCGGGCAAGATTTCTAATAAACAGCGCACCAAAATCAAGCGCTTGGCTTGCCAACCGGTTAAAGCATGGAAAAGATTCATCAGGCGCCGGCAGGTTCTCAAACAAACTCGCACCATCCTCCGTCGCCGTCTCAAGCACAAAGCCGTTGCCCTTGTCCCACTGAAAACCAAAGTACCAGCGGCTCAACTACTTGCCCATGCAAAACAAAATTCTGACGGTGACCGAGTTCCGGATTTGCAGACCATTGAGCAAGCCCGTGCTTTTGCCAGAGGATCAAACGATATTAAGTTTGTGCTATTCAAAGTGAAGTTTCATAAAGAAAGTGAAAACGCGCTCAATGAACGCTCAAAAGTGCTCGTGCAGCTGAAAAAGACACCAGATGTGCCGGAACTGCATGAGAAAAAAGCGCGCCTGGACAAAATGCTGGGCAATTGTCACCGCGAACTGAACGACGCGTTGCTTTCCGGCTTTACCAACAAGGCGATACACTTGCTCAAAGACCACAACATGAATGAGGCGACCAAAAAGAGTCTTATCAAATTACTCAATGGTAAAGACGAATTCGCCAACTTATCTCTGGCCGAATTTACCGAGGAATTGGCACAATTCCAGAGGCAAATTATCGTCGCAAGAGCGAAGAAAGCGACCTCCCCTGCGGCGGCGGCTGCGTAGTCGCTTATGGGACTATCCAACAAATCCCTTTTGCCTGGTCAGAAACCCAACCATGCCAGCTGTTGTGTGAGCACGCCAGCAGAGATATTCCCGGCAAAACTGTGGGTAACAGTCCGTAGTGCCTGCCTTGCGTGATTGGCGTTTTCGCGGGAGCCTGTCGATTGAAATACGGCTTGCGCAGGAAACGGAAAGCTCCATTCCTGCACGTAATCCTCAACCTCTTCGTTGTGTTCGGCAAAGTAATCGCTGGCAGCCCCTTTTTTATTCAGTGTTTTGGCCAGCGTGGGTCTTAGGCTACCGATCTGCCGGGGCACAGGCAGACGAGTTCGTCTTAACATTTAGCTGCTCCTCTGTGGCTCGGCAGAAGAGGCTCTCTGGCAAACAGCCGCAAGCCATACCCGCCTTGAAGGTAGCTAGTGTAGACAAAAAAAAGCTGGTCATTAGTACCAGCAAACAGATTGAAAACCCGGTTGAGGATCAATCTCTAACCTGGCTAATCCAGTGCAGCAGTTCAGAAGCAGCGTAAACTGCTTCAACCCCTTTATTCATCATATCGTCGCCAGAGCGCTTGCGAGCATCTTCAATACTGGCCACACCAATCACTTCGTTAATCACCGGCTTGCCAAAAAGCTCGGTCACATTGGCAAATCCCTGGAATACACCGTTAAGCACCATCTCATCGTGACTGGTGATACCCTCAAGCACTATGCCAAAGGCCAGTATGGCATCGAGCAGAGGGTCTTCTTCAAACAGTACCCGGGCAGCAAAAGGCAGCTCTAACGAGCCAGGCAGTTTGTAAACAAGAATATTGTCCGGCTGTACATCCACTGCCAGCAGCTCTTTTCGTGCACGGCTGATCATGGCATCAACACAGTCGCTGTGCCAGCTGCTACCGATAATGGCTATCCGTACGTTGGGAATTTTGTGAAACTGCTCAGGGGTTTTTGGCAGGCCTGCGCCCATATCCACATCTCCTCATTCAATAAACTTTGCAGAAATCGGCAAGCACAAAGGTTGTTGTCTGCCGGATGGCCGATAAGCCAGATGCTCAGCGATACAATTTGTGCAATACCGAACAAATCCCACGGCACAAAGCGGTTAGCTCTTGTCGGGAAATGACATAAGGCGGCATCACGTAAACCAGCTTGCCAAAAGGCCGAACCCAAACGCCCGCAGCAACAAACAGCGGTTGTATTTCGGCCATATTCACCGGCTGTTTCATCTCCACCACGCCGATGGCACCGAGCACCCGCACATCTGCTACTGCTGCCAGGTCAGCACAGGGCATCAGTTCCTCATATAAAGTGCTCGCGATCATCGGCAATTGTTGTTGCCAGTCACCACGGGCCAGTATATCCAGGCTGGCATTGCCAGCGGCACAGGCCAGTGGATTGGCCATAAACGTCGGGCCATGCATAAAAGGGCTGTGTTCAGAGATGGTGCGGCTGACCTGCTGTGAACACATCGTCGCGGCCAGGGTCAGATAGCCACCGGTAAGCGCCTTGCCGACGCACATAATATCCGGCACCACACCGGCATGCTCAGCCGCAAACAGCTTGCCGGTGCGACCAAAGCCGGTGGCAATCTCATCGTGGATCAGCAACACCTCATGGTCATCACACAACTGACGCAAGCGCACCAGAAACTGCGGCGAGTAGAAATACATTCCGCCTGCGCCCTGCACTACCGGCTCAATAATCATTCCGGCGAGTTGCTGGCTGTGTTGCTCAAGTGCTCGGCGCAACTGATCTATGTGCTGCTCTGCAAACTCATCATGGAAGCGACACTGTGGGCGTGGCACAAAAAAATGCTCAGGCACAATGCCGGTAAACCAGTGATGCATACCGCCCTCAGGATCACAGACGGACATACAGCCGGTAGTGTCGCCATAGTAGCCGCCTCTGATGGTCAGCATTTTGTTTTTTTCCGGGCGCTGTCGGGCGATCCAGAATTGCATGGCCATCTTGATGGCCACCTCTACCGCTACGGAGCCGGAGTCAGCAAAAAAAACGCTGTGCATGGGCGCGACAGCCAGCAGCTTTTTCGCCAGCTCGATAGCCGGCTTGTGAGTCAGGCCACCAAACATCACATGGGAAAATTGTTCAATCTGCTGTTGCAGCGCCGCGTTCATCTGCGGATGGTTATAACCGTGCACCATACACCACCAGGAAGACATGCCATCAATCACGCGGCGCCCATCATTAAGGTGCAGATAAACCCCTTGCGCTCCCACCACCGGGAACATGGCCACAGGCTGGTCGGCCAAATGGTTGGCTCTACTGTACGGATGCCAGATGTGTTCGGCATCAAAGGCCAGGTCTTCCGTGGTAATAAGCAGGCTCAAGCCAAACTCCTGTAGCGATGACGGTTTGATCTTTGGGGAAGGAGAAGATAATCTCGGCGCCATTTCGTAGCAAGCACAAACCCCTATTTTTGCTTTTCACATTGACGGACGTACTATGCAGGCTCTGTTTGTAGACCAGCTTTCTACCCTGGACTTTAGTTATCTCTGTCCGGAGCGCGGACTGGTGGGCGAAACCTGGCTGGTGGACGTAACCCTCTGGGGTGAACTGAACGCAGAAGGCATGGTATTCGATTTTGGTCACGTCAAAAAGCAGATCAAATCCGCGCTGGATATGCTGACCGACCATCGTCTGATCGTTCCAATGGGCGCAGCACAAACCAACGTTGACCACCAGCATGACCAGCTGACTGTCCGCTTTGCCACTGCTGCCGGCCAGATCACCTGTACAGCACCGGCCCAGGCCATGTTGCTGGTAAATGCTCCGGCCATTACGCCGCAACTGCTGACGCCCTTTCTGGAAGGCGCGTTACTTGAAGAACTGCCGGATAACGTTGCCCGGGTCGAACTCAGGCTCTACCCGCAACCTATTGCTGGCGCTTATTACCATTACAGCCACGGTCTGAAGAAACACGACGGCGACTGCCAGCGCATAGCGCATGGCCATCGCTCCATGATTCAGGTGTTTGTGGATGAGCAGCGGGATCAGTCGCTGGAAGCGTGGTGGGCTGATCGGTGGCGCGACATTTACATCGCCACGCAAGAAGATTTAGCAGAAACATTCACCGATAACGGCATTGAGTATCACCGTTTCGCTTATACCGCCAATCAGGGAAAATTTGAGCTCAGTCTGCCTCGTGCCTGTTGTTATCTGATCGAAACCGACTCTACAGTAGAGCTTTTGGCCAACCATATGGCCAACAGCCTGAGCGAGCGCAACCCCGGAAAATCCATTCGGGTAGTGGCCTTTGAAGGGGTTAACAAAGGCGCTATTGCTGCACGCTCAACTGACCAGGCAAACAATTAAGCGGTTTTGCGAGCTGCCAAAGCCGCATCAACACGAGCGGCTTTGGCTTTGCGAATGCGAACCCAGACTTTCTCATGAAAATGGTACGCAACTGTATTGACCGCTGGCTCAACCAGGGCAATTGCCCCGCCAACCAACACATCACCAGTCATCAGAAAGCCTATAGAAAAAGCGACGCAAAAGTGTACAACAGCGAAAGAGATTGTCTTGTTCATGATATCCCCAGCTCGTGCAGTAACAACAGTAGGTACGCTCATTATATGAGAATGATTCTCAGTTAGAAATAAAAAAAACGTTGCTCCCCTATAAAAAAAACTTTTAACTGATCTTTGAGCAGCAACCGGCGCAAGCCTGTTCAAGCTATACATACGCCTTCCGACCACAGATAACAACACTTGACGGACGCAAAGGAGAGCATGTCATGTCATCGACTGATCAGATAAACAACCGTCCCACGCAATCCAATCCCCTCAACAGCTCCGGACCATCTGTGCAAACAGTGGCGCAAGATAACAACGAGGCAAACTACACCAACCTCGTCAACGAGCTGCCAAAAATGCTGGAAATGGACTTTGACAAAGTAGAAAACCTGTTAGCCAACCTGGCCGCCACCAATCCCTTCCGCCCTGACATGGCCCTGGGCAAACAACCAGAAGTTTCCGCCATTGATGCCAACCGCGATGCACAGTCCGCTCCGGTAACACCCGTCGGTGCCGTTGATGCCAGCCACATGGCCAGCCTGAAGCAAGTCAACGACGCTATGGCCCGATACGACACCAAACTGCAACAAGTGTTCGATGCCATGGCACTGTCGCGCTCAGGCAGAAAGCCCGAACTGAACAACATGGGTGTGGAATACGAACGTCTGATGACGTTTGTTCGGCAAACCGGGTACCACTTGGCGCAGGCCATCAAACTGATTCCCGAATCACTGCCTGAGAACACTGGCCAGTCCATTAACCAACTAATGCCAGAGTTCAGCCGCGCCCTGGTGCAGTACGACAGCGAATTTCAACACATCTTTGCCGTGCTTGAGCGTGAGCTGCAACAGGCTGAAATAGCCAGAAAAAGATAATAACGTCGTCTAAAACCAATAACTAACCATGCTCTATATCGCCAATAGCCCTGGCAAAGGCCGGGGAGTCTATACCGATAGCCGGATCGACAGAAAAACCCTGATTGAGCGCTGCCCAATTGTCGAAGTTCCGCCTGAAGAAGTAGAACTGCTGGAGCTGACCGTACTCCACAACTACTACTTCGCCTGGGGCAAAAGCCAGCAACAGGCGGCACTGGCACTTGGCTTCGGCTCCATCTATAACCATTCCTACACGCCCAATGCCATCTACCTTGCCAGAGAAGATGAACAGCTCATCGAATTTATTGCCATTCGCAAGATCCTGGCCAACGACGAAATAACAATAAACTACAATGGCTCTCCCAATGATCAGTCGCCACTTTGGTCTGAGGACGAAGTACATTGGTTGAAATGAAGTACATTGGCTGAAATAACGCACAAGACCAACGACAAATACCGCCTTAGTGGTAGAAATGGCTATCGCTAATGGCTGGTTTCTCTGACTAGAATGACTTTGGCTTGTGTGCCGTTCTGTTTCACCGGTTTAAGCCGAAAAATACCACAGCGTACTGTGCCAATGCGGTAGTGATATTGGTCACTATGGTCAGCGACATCGTTGTTTTGCGCGCGGCAATCTTGGAGGTCGAAATCCTGCCTGCCAAAAACGCTCGTCATTTGCACCGTGAGTACTGGCAGTTTCTGTGGCTCAAAGCACTTTGTGCAATACACGAACAAAGAAGCTTGTTCTTTCCAGAATCCCAAAGTTCGGAAAATCAGCGTTTCATCAAGAAGAGTTCAGATTGACATTCGTCCCCACCTAATTTCGCCAGGGGATTCCCATTAGTCACCTTACGAGGCTTCCTGTTTCATCGCTCGTTGCTCAGGAAACATCTCTGGTTATCGTGCGTAAGCACCACATTGAGCGTTTTTCTCCAAAGGCTACAAGTACGGTGGTGAACCAATCCATGCTCGCACACAAACGCCGCAGCCTTAATATTCCGTGAGTCCTACGACAGGACTGCAAAGACAGACAAACAGGTGAACAAATAGCAGCCGGAAGTCTTTTAATCGCAATATCGAGAGATACCGAATGTGCGGATGGAAATAGCAATCAGTTGGTCAGCCTTCTCAGGCTGGTCGCATTCCTTCCCCCCGCCAGGTCGGTAGGGGTATCCAGCGAGGTAGCTAGCTAAAGAAGAGGTGACCCCATGTCTGATATGCCCATGAGCGTGATTATTATCACCCTGAACGAAGAGAAAACCATTGGTCGTCTGCTGGATGATCTGCAGCAGCAGACTGAGCAGAGTTTCGAGGTACTGGTAGTCGACAGCAACAGTGATGATAACACCGTAGGCATTGCCAAAGAGCGGGGCCGTAATCTGGAGTTCTTCAGCGTTGTACAGATGCAAGAGCGTGGTGTTAGCCTGGGTCGTAATACTGGTGCCGAGCATGCCCGTCACGAACGTCTGGTCTTTCTTGACGCCGATAACCGTGTTGCTCCCGATTTTATTGCCAAGGCACGTTCCGAGCTGAAAAAGAGTGGCTTGAAAGTGGCCGGTGGTCGTATGAGTACCAGTAACCCTGCTCTACTGATGCGCGTAGGCATCAAAAGTTTTGACTGGGGAATGCTGGCTACCCAATATGTTTTCCCAACTGCCGTGGGTGCTTGTATCTTCAGCACCAAGACCGTCCACCGGGAGATTGGTGGTTTTGATACCCGTATCACGCTGTGCGAAGATTGTGACTATGTAAAACGTGCCAGTAGAACCTACCGTTTTCGCATGATTCCTGTCTTTTTTGATTTTGATACCCGTCGTCTGAGCCAGCAGGGGCTGGTAAAAACTGGTCTCATCTATTTAAAAGCGAATGCGCATCGTATATTTCGCGGTGAGCTAACCGAGAATCAGATTCGCTATGAATTTGGTCACTACGGTGAGTAATCACAATGCTTCCTGACTGGGCACAGGCATTGCTCGCATCTCCGTGGCTGCCGTGGCTGGTTTGTGCAGGAGCAATGGGAGACGGTATTATCGGGGTTGGTTTCTTTGTATATGGTGAGATCTTCTTCCTGTTGACTGGAGTATTGCTGGCCAATGGTACTGGAATAGCGCTCCTACCCGCGGTGTGGATATCAGCCTGGTTGGGAGATCTTATCAGTTTTCAGCTAGGCAGAACCTTTGGTAAACCGCTTCTGTACTCAACGCTGGGCCGTTCCCGAAAGTTGAGAAAACAGTCATTTAAAGCCATGAAACATATTGCCAACAAAGGCGAAAAGGCGGTGTTTCTGGCTCGTTTCCTGGGACCAATCTCCTGGGTAACGCCCTTTCTGGCAGGCGCATCAGGCATGCGGCCAAAAGCATTTATGTTGATGAGTATGCTCGCCGTGGTACTGGCCAGCGCCCAGTTTGTGATTGCCGGTTATCTGCTGGCGCGGGGAATCCATCTTTACGACGACATTTTACTATTTATCCAAACGCATATTGTCCATGCTCATACAGTGCCGCTCATTTTTGCCGCCATTACCGTATCAATCTCTGGCGCTTTAATCGTATTGGTCTTCAGGCGTTACAAGTAACTGTGCTCAAGCGCTCTGGCCCATAAAGACACCGAACCAGACCGTCATAGCAACTGAATATAACGATAAACCACAATGACTCACCCAATGACCAGCTCCCGCTATGGTCAAAAAACGAAATGCATTGGCTGAAATAACGCACAAGACCAATGACAAATACCAGCCTGGTGGTTAGAAATTTCTATCGCCAAGTGTTGGTTTCTCAGGCTAGAATAGCTTTTCCTTAATTACCTCTGGAGCCCTACGTGGTTACGCTTGTTGCGTATGTTGTCATTGCAATTGCAGTGTCTTTTATCTGCTCAGTGTTTGAAGCCGTTCTTCTCAGCATTTCCCCGGCCTACGTGGTCAGCCTTGAACAAAAAAACAGCAAATGGGCCAAAATTGTCCGCGAGCTGCACGATCAAATCGACCGCCCTCTAGCCGCCATTCTCACTCTGAACACCATTGCCCATACCATTGGCGCAGCCAGTGCCGGTGCCCAGGCAGCACAAGTCTTTGGCGATGCATCTGTGGGTGTCTTTTCAGCGGTGCTGACCCTGTTGATCCTGGTTCTGTCGGAAATTATTCCTAAAACCATTGGCGCAACCTGGTGGCAAAGTCTGGTACCGGTTATGGCGGTAGGTGTGCGTTTTATGGTCAGAATGCTACTGCCCATGATCTGGATCACCGAGTTACTGACCAAAAAGATGACGCCCAAGGACAAAACCAATCCTTACCTGCGCGACGAAATCCAGGCCATGGCCGATCTGGGTCTGGAAGCGGGTGCGCTACAGGGCGTGGAGTCCGAGCTGATGAAAAATATGCTCAAGTTCCGCGATCTGCAAATTGTTGAGATCATGACGCCACGCTCGGTTCTGTTTACCCTGCCAGAAAAAACCACCACAAACGTTTATATGCAGGATTTTGCCGACTCCAGCTTTTCCCGTATTCCCGTCTACGGTGAAGACCCGGACGACATTAACGGTTTTGTCATGCGTAACGACATTCTGATGTTGCATCTGCGCGAAGGCGGCGCTACCACACTGGAAAGTCTTAAGCGGCCAATTATTGCCGTACTGGAAAAAGAACCGCTGCCAAAGTTGATGGCCACTTTTCTGGAAAAGCGCAGCCATATTGCCATGGTGGTGACCGAGTACGGCGATATCCGGGGTATTGTCACCCTTGAAGATATGATCGAAACGTTGCTTGGCCGCGAGATTGTTGACGAAAGCGATAAAGCCGTAGATATGCAGGAAGTTGCCAAAACCAAGTGGGCTCACCGTTTGACGGCTACTGTCACCTGATAAATTAGTCGCCAGAAGCTTCTGTTCGTTAATAAACAGAAGCTTCTTCCCACTTCGCTATTCCCCCTCACCATTTTCCCGTCACTCATCCAACCTCAGCCTGAATAATCCTTCTTTATCTGCCACGCATTTCTGCTTAGAGCCTGTCCCGCCTGAAGTGATTAATATAGCCGTGATATTTTCAGCCTGAATAAGCGGTTCGGACTGAAAACGCGCCATAAAACGGCTGCAAGGTGACCGTACCACCAAAGCCGTCAAATTATTTCACCGATCAGGAACTTCACTGACATGGCGGCAAACACTCAGGCAGCAGCCCCCAGGGCCATTATGATTCAGGGTACCACCTCCGACGCTGGCAAAAGTACGATCTGCACTGGTCTGTGCCGTGCTCTTTACCGTCGGGGTATAAAAGTTGCGCCATTCAAACCACAAAACATGGCGCTAAACAGCGCCGTCACCATAGACCACGGCGAGATTGGTCGCGCCCAGGCAGTGCAGGCCAATGCCTGCGGCCTGCAACCCCACTCAGACATGAATCCGGTTCTGCTCAAACCCAATACCGACATCGGTGCCCAGGTAATCGTCAATGGTAAGGTACTGATGGATATGGATGCCCGCACTTATCATGATTACAAGCCCAAGGTGCTACAAGCAGTACTTGCTGCCTTTGCCCGGTTACAAAAAAATTATGATGCTGTGGTTGTCGAAGGTGCCGGTAGTCCGGCAGAAATCAATCTGCGTGATCGCGATATTGCCAATATGGGTTTTGCCGAGGCGGCAGACTGCCCAGTGGTTATTGTTGCCGATATTGATCGTGGCGGTGTTTTTGCTCATCTTTATGGCACTCTGGCACTGCTAACGGAGTCAGAGCAGGCCAGGGTCAAAGGCTTTATCATCAACCGCTTTCGTGGCGATATAAAGCTGCTGGAATCCGGACTGGACTGGCTCGAAGAAAAAACCGGCAAGCCGGTACTCGGCGTTATACCTTACCTGCATGGCCTGCACCTAGAGGCCGAAGACGCTGTAGCCATACAACAGTTGCACAATAACGAAGAACAACCGCTGAAAGTGGTTGTCCCGGTGCTCAGCCGGATGAGCAATCACACCGATTTCGATGCATTGCGCCTTAACCCACAAGTAGATATAACCTTCGTCTACCAAGGTAAACGACTGCCGTCGGCTGATCTGATCATCCTGCCCGGTACCAAAAGTACCCGCTCCGATCTGGCATTTTTACGGGACAACGGCTGGGACCAGGACTTGCTCAGACATATCCGGCACGGCGGCAAAGTGATGGGTATTTGCGGTGGCTACCAGATGCTTGGTCAGGCTGTTCATGATCCGGACGGCATCGAAGGGTCGGCAGGTTCAAGCACCGGGCTTGGTCTGTTGGACCTGGAAACAGTAATCGGGAAAGAGAAACAGCTACGCCAGGTAGTGGGCACCATGCAACTGCCCGGGCAAGCAGCGGTCAAGGTCACCGGTTATGAGATTCACGCTGGCACCACCACTGGCGATGCATTGCAGCAGCCACTTATCCAGCTTGATCAGCACCAGGATGCGGTGATGTCCGTCGATGGTCAGGTATTCGGCAGCTACTTGCACGGCATTTTTGATCACCCCGATGCCTGTCGTGCAATTCTCACATGGGCTGGCTTTGGACATATTGATACGCCCAATTATGCTGACACTCGAGAGGAGAGCATCAACCGAATTGCTGATGCCATTGAGGAGCATGTTGATATGACGGCGATAAACGACATCATCTTTGACCATCAATCGTGCTGATAACCAGTCCCTCCCTGCACCGGATTTTGCTTGCTGTGATTTGCCTACTATGCACAGCAGTAAAGATCCCAAGCATGTGCAGGGGACTCACGACCATGGACAATGGCGTTGATGGCCTCCATCATCGCCAGCGGCTTGAGCGACTGAAAGACATTACGGCCCATATCCACACCGGCAGCACCATCGGCAATGGCCCGATACACTAACTCCAGCGCATCCCGCTCAGGCACTTTCTTGCCGCCAGCAATCACCAGCGGTACCGGACAAGCGGCCGCTACCTTGGCAAAATCATCGCAATAATAGGTTTTGACCATGTGCGCCCCAAGCTCGGCCAATACACGGGTAGCCAAGGTAAAATAGCGCGCAGTACGTTCCATCTCTTTACCCACTGCCGTTACGGCCAACGTAGGAATACCAAACCGGTTACCAGCGTCGATCACCTTCACCAGGTTGTCCAGACTCTGGCTTTCATGGGGAGCACCAACAAAACACTGTACCGCCAGGGCACTGGCATTCATACGTATAGCGTCGTTAATATCAACACCCACCACACCATAACTCATATCGTCTTTAAGTACGGTGGTGTCGGCAGTTGCCCGCAGGATCACTGCCTTGTTATGGTTCGGGTGAATACAGGTACGCAGGCCACCGCGTGTCGCCATCAGCGCATCGGCTTTATCGGCCAGCGGTTCAATGGTCAAATCCAGGCGCTCCAGCCCGGCAGTGGCCCCCATGATGTAACCATGATCAAAGGCCAGCATGACCGTTTTGCCCGTATCAGGCCGGAAAATACGCGACAGACGATCTTTCATCCCCCAGTCGCAGTGGGCCATTCCCTTAACATGAAACGTTCCCGGTGCCACAGGTTTATCCAGACCGTAATGCCTGGCCTGCACATTCCCTTCTGCATCAGCCATCAGCACACCCTCCCTGTCCAGAATTGCGCGAAACCGGCAAACATTAGCGCCATACTGGTAGCACCAGGGTCACAAACACCCAGGGCTTTTTCGCCGAGATTTTTTGCCCGACCACGAACCGGTATCATGTTCGCCGTTTCTTCCGCGCCGCCATAAGCGGCCGCAGCCGCCAGTCGAAATGCTTCCGTAACATCGGCACCCCCAATGGCCGACTCCTCAAAGGTAGCGACGGCCGGCAGCAGCGCATCAAGCATGGTCTTGTCCCCCAGCGTAGCGCCACTGTTGCGACACAGATTATCCGCCCCGGTACGCAGCATACTGGCCAATTCCGTAGCCATCGGTTGACTGCTGTCACAGCCTTTGGCCATGCCGGTAAACAGAGCACCCAGTAACATACCGGCAGAGCCGCCATCCTGGCTCATCATATTCCAGCCAATGTCGTTTAAAAGCTGAGGTGAATTCCGTGAAGTATCTGCACTGATGGTCTGTTGCAGGCTGCTCCATACTTTGAGCATGGTCGTACCATGATCACCGTCGCCTATTTGTGCATCCAGCGCGTTTAGCTCATCCACATGCCCCAGAACCAATTCGGCCGTATAGCTAAGCATGGCTGTAAGGGTTTCATAAGTGAGTGATGTCATTGCCCTGCCCCCTTGTTGAGTGCGCTGTCGTACGACAGCGCTGTCCGGTTTAGCGGGTTACCCAATAGGGAGCATCCGCCGGAGCATTCCAGAGAGCTTTGATCTGGCCGTCCACTATGGCCAGACACATTTGAAAGCCAGCCATTTCCTGCACCGTCAGGTACTCATCAATGGCACTGAGGCAAATAGTGGCCTCGCGTTCCTTGATAGCAATGTGGCAGGCCCGGTTCACCAGGAACAACTCCATCAGCGTGGCGCCTCCGACACCGTTGAGCAGCAACATCAGTTCATCGCCTTTTTGCACGTCGATGGCTTTGCACAGGTGATTTAACATGATTTCAGCCGTTTCATTGGCCGAGAGCACTTTTGAACGACCACCGCCGCCTTCGCCGTGCTGCCCCATGCCAATCTCCATCTCATCATCCGCCAGGGCTGCAATTTCCAGACCCGACTGCGGATGCGTGGCTGTTTTCAGCGCCACGGCCAGCGTTGCCATTTGGTCATTGAACCGGGAGGCTACCTCGTAGACCTCATCGAGACTCATACCCGCTTCGGCAGCAGCCCCGGCAATCTTATAAACCGGCACACAACCCACCAGCCCACGACGGTCTTTCAGGTCGGAGTCCAGACCAGCGCTGATATCGTCGGTGGTCAGCAGCATTTTTACCTTGATGCCTTCACGCTGAGCCATTTCCAGCGCCATATTGGCCGCCATTACATCGCCTTCATGATTGAGCACAATAAATAAGACACCAGCCTCACAATCGGCCATTCTCAACGCTTCAAGGACTTTCGGTGCCCCAGGTGCGGCAAACACATCGCCCACCACGGAGTAATCAAGCATACCGTGACCGACAAAACCGCTAAGAGCCGGCTCATGGCCGGAACCGCCGAGCGTAACAATCGCTACTTTGTGTTTTCCCTTGGGCACGGCACGACAGACAATCTTGTCAGACACCACATTGACTTTTTCGGCAAAAGCCAGGGCAAAACCTTCGAGCAATTCCGTGGTAATGTTTTCCGGATTGTTGATTAATTTTTTCATGACCATGGCTTTATTCTCTTTGTTATTAATGGGCAGAGATTCATCAACTTTTGTAGTGCATCAGTTCAACCGGAGCACCATCTTCAAAGATAAAGGCAATCTCCAACTGATCATCAATACGCATGGGTGGAACCAGAATTTCGGCACCTTCAAGTGCCGCAGTCAGGTCGTCTACTACAAAGGCAACATGCGTTGATTTTTGAATGACTTCAGGCAGCGCACAATGTGCCTCACAGCGTAGCCACTCGATCCGGGTAGGAGTAGCGTTATAGTCAGTAACAAAAAAACCGCCATCGACATTATGATGTTCATTGTCGTGTTTGGCGGTTGTGGGGATGCCGACGTGGCTGAAAGTTCTCATTATTATTTTCTCCGGCAATGTTTTTTTTAGCGGGTATTTTCCTCTATTGTCATAATGAGTTGCTGATCTGGATCAAGAATATGCAAAAAGAGTCATAAACAGTTTCTTTTAGCTCATCACCAGAAAGCAAACAATCGGTTAGATAAAAACCGTTATGAGCTGTACAGACTGTCTTGCAAGGGATAACAGCTGTCCGGTGACAACATATGCCCAACTGCTCACAAAAACAGCCTTATACGATACGGAAAGTCCCTAATGCTTCACTGAAACAGGCTGGCTAGTATCGCAGCAATTTGTCAGGGTTTGTCAGTATACTTTGTCGTTTGCTGACATTTGCCATACACGCCGACAAGTGTGTTGCGAAAGGGAACGAGGTGCAATTCCTCGACTGTGCCCGCAACTGTAATGGATGAGTTTTCAGTCAATCGAGTCACTGGTGAACGCTGGGAAGACGACTGAAAGTGACGATGCCAGAGTCAGGAAACCTGCCCAGACAAAACCCATTGTAAAGAACCTGCCTGTCAGGTTCGCACCAGGCGGGTAACCTGGCGGCTGGGATATTTATATCTCTTTTCAAAGATTGTTTGTTATTTTTTGCCTGTCAGAAAAAACGACAAATGCTCTCTTGTTACGAGCCATGTTTTTACCGACATAGCTTTGTTACTGCCGCAATCCGCCTGAGCACAGGAATGACTTCAGGCACGATGGCCACAGTTACTGCAACTCGAAAGATCACAATAGCCCTGCTACTGGTGCTGTTGCCATGGACAACAGCATGGTCCAATCAGACCATGACCGGACGTTGCGTTACGGACATGAGTGATCGTCAGGTTTGCATTGAGACAGATAAACCGAAAATCATTAGCCTGTCACCCGGCTCAACCGAATTGCTTTTTGCTGCCGGCGCCGGCGCGCAGGTTATTGCTGTTGACCTGCATAGCGATTATCCCGAAGCCGTAGCCAACTTACCCAGAGTGGGCGGCTATCCCAATATTAATATTGAGGCCATTGTTGGCTTACAGCCGGATCTGGTAGCGATCTGGAAAGGCGGAAATTCTCCGAGTGTGGTCAAACAATTGGAGTCCCTTGGCATTACCACCTTTGATCTTGACGCAGTCACCCTTGACGGCATCAAACAGGCATTGGTACTTATTGGTGAAATTGCCGGAACACAAGCCCAGGCACAAAAGACTATTGACGTATTTTCTACACAACTGAAAACACTGCAAACCCAATATGCCCATTTACCCTCGGTACCAGTCTTGTTTGAGTTCTGGCACAACCCGTTAATCGTCGCTGGCAGCAAATTGGTAATCAATGACGTTATTACTTTGTGCGGCGGCCGCAATATTTATCAGGATATTACCGCTCCCACGGCAAAAATCAGTATTGAGTCCGTTGTCGTACGCAATCCCCAGGTAATTATTGGTTCCGACCCACGGGGTAACACGCCAGAAACCATGCAGGAAATGCTCGACTACTGGCAACAGTGGCCCCAGCTCCCGGCTGTGCAACAGCAACAACTGTTTTCCGTAACCAGCAATTTGATTGCCAGGCCAACCCCTCGCGTGCTTGAGGGCGCTGAAATGATCTGCAAGCAATTACAAGAATTTCGCCAATCAAAACAGAATCAAACCCAGCTTGCAAATGACTGAATTGGCCAAAACGGTAGTTATTTTTTCAGACCAACTCCATTTATAAGGATTTATAAATCATGACTTTTAACCAGCGTTCTCGTTTTAAACGCTCCGGAATTTCTGTTGCTGTTGCATTGGCGACCATGGTCGGTGTTGCCCAGGCAGAATCGGTTCACAGACTGGACCAGGTAGTGGTAACGGCTGCCAGAAGAGCACAAACGGTAGATGAAACCCTTGCTCCGGTAACCATTATCAACCGTCAGGAAATTGAGCGTTATCAGGCCATGACCGTGGTGGAGATACTCAATCAGGCGGCACCCGGCGTGCAGATCAGCTCAAATGGTGGGCCGGGAGCTAACTCCGGTGTTTATATTCGTGGCACAAAGACCGCCCAAACACTGATTCTGATGGATGGCCAGAGAATCAATACTGCCAGTTCCGGCTCTGCTCCTCTTGAGTATATTGATCCGGAAATTATTGAGCGCATTGAAGTGGTACGTGGTCCCCGCTCAACGCTGTACGGTGCCGACGCGGTGGGCGGTGTTATCAATATCATCACGCGCCAGGGTGCTGGCGCCCCGACACTGACGGTAAAAGCTGGCGCTGGTAGTCGTAAAACCGGAGAGTATGGCTTAAACCTGAACGGCGAATCAGACGGCACTCGCTACAACTTCGGTGCCCGACTGCTGGAAACCGAGGGTTTTGATCGCACCCTGGATAAAACCTCGCTCACCGATACCAACTCAGACAACGACGCATTTCGTAACAAAACCATCTCTGCCAGTGTATCAAGACGTTTTGCCAACGATATCGAAGCCGGTGTCAATCTTGTCTACTTCACTGGCAAGTCGGAATACGACAATGTTTACACATCAACGGCACTTCCTGAATCGCACTTCCGGGAGACAATTGCCAACGTATACTTGTCCAAAATAGTTAATGATGTGTGGGATACCAGGGTAGAAGCTGGCTTAGTCAAGGACACCAGGGAAGAAGTGGATAACAACACTGTCACTGGCACTATAGATAACAGACTATTGTCGTTAAGCTGGCTGAACAATGTTGCCTGGGCAGAGAACCAGTTATTAACCGCTGGCGTTGATTACACCAATGAAACCGTTGAGAGCAACACCGTCTACGCGGTCACTGAGCGCTCCAATACCGCTTTGTACGCTCAGAACCTGACCACATTCAGCAGCAGCGACCTGCAGCTCAACGCTCGTTACGATCACAGCGATGCGTTTGGTGGCCATCTCACTGGCGGCGCTTCCTGGGGCTTTGACCTACCGGCTGAGCTGCGTCTGATCGCCACCTACAGCACTGCCTTCAGAGCACCGACATTTACCGATATGTACCGTGAATCTTCGTTCTCGGCAGCCAATCCGGATTTAAAACCAGAATTTTCTCGCTACGCCGAACTTGAGCTACGCGGCGCATTTGGTGAGCAGACTAACTGGTCCATCAACGTCTATCAAAACGACATGGACGATATGCTCAATACCGTCGAAAATGCCAGTGGCAAGTGGCATACAGTCAATATCGACAAAGCCCGCATCCGTGGCGCCGAGTTCCAGTTGTACACGCAACTGGCAGGTATTGATCTGAACACTAACTTCTCATTCGTTGATCCGGAAAACCTTTCAGGCGTTGATGCCGGCAAGAAACTGCACTATCGGGCCCAGAAACTGTTTGCCCTGAATGCCGATAAAGATTTCGGACGCTGGTCATTGGGCGGCACCTTCCGCGCGCAGGGCAAAACCTGGACAGATACCGCCAATACAGGGCAAATTCCAGGTTACGGTACCTTCGATCTCAGAGCCTCGCTCAACGTGACCGATACCGTGAAAACCCAGCTGAAAGTCACTAACCTGCTCGACAAAGAGTATCAGCCGGTGGTTGGCTATCGTGGCGAACCACGCGGCGTTTTTGCTACCGTAATCTGGTCGCCTGAACTGTAATTCGCTTCTTCTGCTCCCATACCGAGATGTGGGAGCACTTGTTTAACCTATCAGAAGCACTCCTGCCCTCTTCCTTCTTTCTTTTCTCCTCCCTCTTCTCTGCCCTCTTCCTCGCCAACAGGCAAACACAAGCTTGATTCTGATCACCTTCGCCATCATCACGCAAAATCTGGTCACCAAACCACATTTTTTTGACCTGCATCAATTTTTATTGTCCGGTGCTCGCTGACACACGTCAAACCGGTATCGTGCGCATTTCGGTAGTCTTCCTGCGCAAATTCTCATTAAACTCGAAGCGCAGGCTCCCCATGCTTCTTAAAACCAAGCTGTTTGGAAAGGTCTATCACTTTTCCAGCATTAAAGAAGTACTCGCCAAAGCCAACGAAAAGCGTTCTGGCGACGTACTGGCGGGTATAGCCGCCGAATCAATCACAGAAATGGTGGCAGCGAAGGAAGTTCTGTCTCGCATGCTGTTGTCAGATCTTCGCAATAATCCGATGGTTCCCTACGAAGATGATGAGGTTACGCGGATTATCCAGGACGACATTAACGAACGAATTTACGACGAAATCAAAAACTGGACAGTAAGCGAGCTGCGCGAATGGCTGCTCTCTTATGACGCCAAGAGCACTGATATTCTTCGTATCAGTCGCGGCCTGACCTCAGAAATGATCGCGGCAGTCGCCAAACTGATGACCAATCTTGATCTGATTTACGCTGCTAACAAGATTGAGGTACTCGCTACCTGCAATACCACCATTGGTCGTCGTAGCACGCTGGCCTCGCGCCTACAGCCAAACCATACGACAGACAACGTTGATGGTATCCGTATTTCCACCCTGGAAGGTCTGTCTTACGGTATTGGTGATGCGGTTATCGGTCTGAACCCGGTAGACGACACAACTGATAGTATCTACTGCTGTTTGAACCAGTTTGAAGAGATAAAGCAGAAGTTTCAGATCCCAACCCAGACCTGCGTACTGGCGCACGTACTGTCACAGATGGAAGCGGTGGAGCGAGGCGCACCCGCCGATATGATCTTCCAGTCTATTGCTGGCTCACAAAAAGGTAACGAGGCATTTGGTTTTACCGCCGCCAATCTGGCCGAAGCCCGGGATATGATGCTCAAGCAAGGCACCTGTACCGGCCCGAACGTCCTGTACTTTGAAACCGGCCAGGGTTCTGAGCTCTCTTCGGATGCTCACTTCGGTACCGACCAGGTGACTATGGAGGCACGTTGTTACGGTTTTGCCCGTCATTACCACCCGTTTTTGATCAATACCGTGGTTGGTTTTATCGGTCCTGAATATTTATACGACGGTAAGCAGGTAATTCGTGCCGGTCTGGAAGATCACTTTATGGGCAAGTTGCACGGACTGCCAATGGGTGTAGACGTTTGTTACACCAATCACATGAAGACTGACCAGAACGATAACGAGTCCCTGATGACGCTGTTGACCGCAGCAGGATGTGCCTACTTTATGGGCATCCCGGCCGGGGACGACATCATGCTGATGTATCAGACCAGTGGTTTCCACGATGTGGCCACCATGCGTGAGCTGTTTAACAAGCGTCCGATACCTGAGTTTGAAGCCTGGTGTGAGCGTATGGGCATTATGGAAAATGGTCGTCTGACTGCCAAGGCAGGCGATGCATCAATTTTCCTGAAGTAATAAGGGCTTACCATGATTTCTGAAAACGATCTGAAAGACCTGATTGGCAAAGTTCTGAAGGAAATTGATCTGTCTGATACTGGCAACGCGACTACTGTGGTTGCCGAAACGGTCACTCAACAGCCAAAAGACACTGTCGTTCAAGTGGAGGCAATATCCACTGACGTCGACGACAGCGAACTGAAAGATATTACCGCCGAGGAAATATCCGACTTCTTTGCCATCGAAGACGCGGAAAACAAAGCTGAGTATCTGAAGCTGAAGGCCAAAACACCGGCGCGCTTGGGCATAGGTCGTGCAGGTCCGCGCTATCGCACCGAGACCATGCTGCGTTTTCGTGCGGACCACGCCGTGGCCATCGACTCGGTATTTAACGAGGTGCCCGAAGACCTGATCAACCAGAACAAGCTCGTGGTCGTATCTTCCGAGTGTGTAGACAAGGATATGTACATCACCCGGCCTGACCTTGGTCGTATTATCAATCCTGAGGGAGTGGCCAAGATTCTGGCCGAGTGCCGCAAAGGGGCTGATGTCCAGATTGTGGTCACTGACGGCTTGTCATCCAGTGCCATTACCGCCAACCTGAGCAACATTTTGCCAGCACTTAAACAAGGTCTGGAGCGCTATGGCCTAAGCGTGGGTGATACCGTGTTCATTCGTTTTGGTCGTGTGGCAGCAATGGATCAGGTCACCGAGCTGACCCAAAGCAAAGTGACTGTAATGCTGGTGGGCGAACGTCCCGGTCTGGCCACCGGTGAATCCATGGGTGCCTATATCACTTACGAAGGCAAAGTGGGCATGCCTGAAGCTGGCCGGACTGTTATTTCAAATATCCATCGTCGTGGAACCCCGGCCGCCGAAGCGGGCGCACACATTGCCAACATCGTGGAAAAGATATTCGAGCAGAAGTGCAGTGGTGTTGGTTTCCGTTTCTGATCACGGTTAGAGGAGTAAAGCAATGAAAGGTGATCGTCTGGGTGCCAGCGTTCTGGCCGCAAAAATGATCCCTAATGTGGATGTCGCAATGGCAAAAAAACTGGGCATGCCCAAAGGCTGGAAGAGCCTGGGCATTCTCACTGCCGATGCCGATGATGTTACCTACTGTGCCCTTGACGAAGCGTGCAAAAATGCCGAAGTGTCAGTGGTGCTGGGCAAAAGCTTCTATGGTGGTGCTGCCAATGCCAATACCAGGCTGGCTGGTGAAGTAATCGGCATGTTGGCCGGTCCAAGTCCCGCCGAAGTACGCAGTGGCCTGAATGTGGCCATTGAGTACATCGAGAACGAGTATTCCTTCTATAGCGCCAACGACGACGACAGCATCGTCTACTTTGCCCAGTGCATTTCCCGTACCGGCTCTTACCTGTCCAAGATGGCCGATATTCGCGAAGGTGACCCACTGGCCTATCTGATCGCCCCACCGCTGGAATCCATGTACGCCTTGGACGCCGCCATGAAAGCGGCAGATGTCACTTTGTGTCAGCTGTTTGAACCACCATCAGAAACCAACTTTGGTGGCGCTCTGCTCACTGGTACTCAGTCGGCGTGTAAGGCAGCATGTGATGCCTTTGCCGATGCCGTGCGCTTTGTGGCCGACAACCCAAGGCAATTCTGACAGGCCTGTTAACATCTGAGCGAGGCTGATCATGAGTACACAAGAGGCGGCGGGTTTTATTGAGACATTTGGCTTTCTGCCAGCGGTTGAGGCGGCGGATGTCTGTGTTAAAACCGCTAATGTCAGGCTGATTGCCAAACACTACGCCGGCGGTGGTCTGGTCACCATTATCATCCGTGGTGATGTGGGTGCGGTCAAAGCAGCCATTGAGGCCGGAACCATGGCTGCAGATCAAGTCGGTAGGGTAATTACCAGCCATGTAATTGCCCGACCTGATGATGAACTTGATAGCTTGTTGAGCAGCCACACCAAAGCACCTGCCAAGGCCACACAAAAGATCAAAGAGAAACCCGTCAAGACAAAACTGAAACCTGTCAAGGACGGTTTCAAGCCGGTAGTTGACAAGGCCCACGGGGAGGCTGCCGTACCCACTGAGGAGGAACTCAGCGGGCACAAGACTGTTCATTTGCGCAATATGGCACGACAATTGCGCGATTTTCCAATGAGCAAACAGGAAATCAAGTTTGCCAATAAAGCCACCCTGGTCAAGGCCATTATCGAATATCACCAGAGGGTGAAATAAATTGGAACAGCTTGATAAAGACCTGGCTTCTATCCAGGAAGTGAGAGACCTGATTCGTCGAGCTACGCGGGCACAGGCAGTGCTGGCTGATTACACCCAAGAGCAGGTCGATGCGCTGGTCGAAGCGCTGGCCCGTACCGGCGAAGCCAATGCAGCTTGCCTGGCCGAAATGGCAGTGGAAGAAACTGGCTTTGGCAAGGTTCAGGACAAGATCACCAAGAACCTGGTCGCCAGCAAGCGCCTGGCCGACTCAGTGCGCGGCATGAAAACCATTGGCCTGATTGCCGCAGACCCGGTGAGAAAAATCCAGGAAGTGGCCGTACCTTATGGTGTAGTTGCTGGTCTGGTGCCGTCTACGAATCCGACCTCCACCAGCATTTATAAATCGATCATTGCCATCAAGGCTGGCAATGCGCTGGTTATCAGTCCGCACCCGGCGGCATTGAAGTGCATCAGCGAAACGGTACGCTTGCTGCGCGAAACGCTGCAAAACCTGGGTGCACCGGCTGACCTGATCACCGTGATGAGCAAGCCAACGCTTGAGGGCACCAGTGAGCTGATGAAAAATCCGGGTACCGGTATGATTCTGGCCACTGGCGGCTCTGCCATGGTTAAAGCGGCTTATAGCTCAGGCAATCCTGCTCTTGGTGTTGGCCCAGGCAACGTGCCGGCCTTTATTGAGCGCACTGCTGATATTAAAAAGGCAGTGTCGTACATCATGGTGAGCAAAACCTTCGATAATGGCACAGTTTGCGCCTCTGAACAGCACGTCATCACAGAGAACGCTACCGCTGACCAGGTAAAGGCTGAGATGATTGCCCAGGGCTGTTACTTCCTGAACGAAGCAGAAACAACCATGGTCGAAAAAGTGATCGTGGGGCCAAGCGGTGGCCTTAATGCCCGTATCGTTGGTAAGCCAGCGGTGGAAATTGCCCGCATGGCTGGCCTTGAGGTGCCAGCCGCTACGCAGGTGCTGGTAGCTGAACAGTGTCGTCAGTGCATTGGTAAAAAATATCCATTTTCCTGGGAGAAACTCTCGCCTCTGCTGAGCTTTTATCGTACGACAGATGCCCACGACGCCTGTCAGCTTTGTCTGGAGCTGCTGCACTTTGAAGGGATCGGTCATTCCATGGTGATGCATACCCAAAACGAGCAGTTGGTGATGGAGTTTGCCCTGAAAAAGCCGGTATCGCGGTTGCTGGTTAACACGCCGGCAACGCAAGGCGCAATCGGGGCCACCACAGGCCTGGCACCAGCGTTTACCCTGGGTTGCGGCGGTGTCGGTGGTTCAGCAACATCTGATAATGTCACGCCGCTGCACTTGTTTAACAAACGTTATGTGGCCTACGGCATTTGCGAACCGTCTGACAGTGCTATGGCATTGCCGGCCGGCATGGATATTGAAGTGATTACCCGGATGGTGCTCGAGCGCCTCAGGGCACTTTGAAATTTTTGTTAAGTTATTTTTTGACGCATTAAAAAAGGTCTCGACAGAGACAATCAGGAGTAAGAAACAATGGCTATCTCTAACGCCCTGGGCATGGTTGAAACAAAAGGTCTGGTTGCTGCTATCGAAGCTGCTGACGCCATGGTTAAGGCTGCGAACGTCACATTGGTTGGTAAAGAAACCATCGGTAGTGGTTTGGTGACCATTATGGTTCGTGGTGATGTTGGTGCCGTCAAGGCCGCTACCGATGCTGGAGCTGCTGCCGCTGAGCGGGTTGGCGAGCTGATGTCTGTCCATGTCATTCCGCGCCCACACAGTGAAGTAGAAGCAATTTTGCCGCACCTCAAAGTCAAAGCTGAGTAATTTCTGCTTCCAGCCTTCCGCTCCCGTTCACTGCGGGAGCGAGCCAACACATTTGCCGCAACGTCAATGAGATCCTGCCGTGAATATCTTCAAAAATGAACAGCTCCTGCAGCAAATTGTCAATCAGGTAATTCTTGAATGCACTGCTAATGGCGTAAATTCCGCGCAGAATGACAGCGGTAAAAAAGAAATCCCGATTGAAACCTCTGCCCGCCATATCCACCTGTGCCAAAGTGATGTAGAGGCACTGTTCGGCCCGGGTCATCAGCTAACACCCAAGCGCGACTTATCCCAGCCCGGCCAGTATTTGTGTGAAGAGCGGGTATCGGTAATCGGTCCTAAAGGCACACTGGACAACGTCGCCATACTGGGACCTGCACGCCCGGAAAGTCAGGTTGAAGTTTCGCGCACGGACGCCCGTCAATTAGGCATCAATGCACCCCTGCGAGAGTCCGGTGATATCGCCGGCAGCCCCGGTGCTTTTCTCCACTCGGAAAAAGGCATGGTGCAATTGCAAGCAGGTGTTATTGTCGCCCGTAACCATATTCATATGACGCCAGCCGACGCGCAGCGCCTGGGAGTAAAAGACAAACAGGAAGTGGATGTCTCGGTAGCGACCGATCGACCACTGACCTTCCAGCGCGTACTGGTGCGAGTTAAAGACGGTTTTGCCCTGGCCATGCATATTGATTTTGATGAAGCCAATGCGGTGGATCTCACCCCTGGCGTAAAAGGCGAGCTGATCATCAACTGAGCAATGATTGACAACGATGGTTTATAACAATGGTTTATAACAATGGTTTATAACAACGGTTTATAACGATGTCTGAATTTGATCCTGAGCGCGTCAGTCTGCTGATTCAGCAGGTTGAAACCAGCCTGACACAAACAGCACAGGTAGAAAACGACAATAGTCTTGTGGTTGGTGTTGATCTGGGTACGGCTTACATTGTCCTGGTGGTACTGAATCGTCAGGGCGAACCGGTTGCTACCGAGATGCAGTTTGCCCAGGTGTTAAAAGACGGACTGGTGGTTGACTACATCGGTGCGCTGACCATTGTGCGCCAACTCAAGGAGAAGCTCGAAAGGCGCCTGCAAGTGACGTTGACCCAGGCCGCTATTGCCATGCCTTCCAACACGCCTGAGTCAGTCTGTAAAACCCACCGCTACGTGGTAGAAGGCGCTGGTATGGAGGTGATCAATATGCTGGATGAGCCCACTGCTGCCAACCGGGTGCTGGGCATCAAAAATGGCGCTGTCGTCGATATTGGCGGGGGCACCACTGGCTTATCCATTTTCCGTAATGGTCAGGTGATCTATACCGCCGACGAAGCCACTGGTGGCACCCATCTGTCGCTGGTATTGGCCGGTCATTACAAAACCAGCTTTGAGGAAGCCGAAAAGCGCAAGAAAATCAGCACCAATCACCGCGATGTAGTAAACATTGTCCGTCCAGTCATTGAAAAAATGGGCTCCATTGTCCATCAGCACATTCAGGGCTACGACGTAGAAAATGTCTATCTGGTGGGAGGAACTACCTGTCTGCCGGAATTTGAACAGATTATTGCCAGCCAGACCGGGGTCAACACCTGGAAACCAGACAACCCATTTCTGGTGACGCCCCTGGGTATAGCAATCAGCGCCCTGGAAGCGTTGGCACCGTAAGGATATACATATGAACACCGATACCCTGGTGGAACTTATTGCCAGACGAGTGATGGAACAGTTACACGCCCTGCACGGGGAGCTGGCAACCAATAAGCCAAAGTCGTCTGTATTGGTCATTGGTGATTGCCAGAACCGACAACAACTTGAGCAGGCTCTGGGTAATGACTGCCAACTGTCGTATATCTGCGATCAGCAGGGCACGATCAGCAGTAATCCCGATGAATTTGACCATATTGTATTGGCTGCGCTACCCAATTCGCTATTGTCAGCCTTGGTCATTGGTCTTGAGCGTGGCAGTGAAGGCTGCGTGATTATTGAAAGCCTGTTACTGGGCAAAACGATTCACATTCTGGCAGAAGGCATTGTCTACCGGCGTTATCGCCAGACGGCAAACCCGGCGTTTTATCAGATATTTGCCAATAAAGAGGCGACGCTGTGCACTTTTGGCATGAAAGTGGTCGAACTGGCTCAGTTGACTGAGTCTTTTGCCAGTGCTGAGCCGACAGTAGCTGAAGCTGTCTGTCAGAGCACTAACACAGAAAATGTCGTTTATATGCCCCAGCCATCGGATACGACAGTACAGACTATCACCGGTCGCGTCGTGAGTGAGAAAGACTTGCGTACCTGTTATGAACAAGGCTATCGGCATATAAAACTGCCAGAAAATGCCATCATCACGCCACTGGCCAGAGATTTCCTGCGCCTGAAAACCGACTTGGTGGTGGAATCCTGAGCAATCCTAGATTGGAACCATATCCAGCTGCGTATATCCCCACTCGTCGTCAATAATGTCGGCAATATCCACCGCCAGTGTGTGCCGAAAGTGGGGCGCATTGATGACCAGGGTATGAAACTCTCCGTCTTCACCGGTGGGGCAAACGCCCTGACTGGCAATCTCTGCAGCAATATCGGCTGTTAAAATCTTGCCCAGCAAACGACGATCCAGCTTATCCGCCTGCAAGCTGACGATCATGGTGGTAAATCCGACTGCCAGCATATCAGTTAGCAGTTCTGCCCGCGGATAATGCCATAACGGAAAATCGGGTGTGATGCCAGTGTCCACCAAAATGGTCTCATACCACTCCCGGTGCGCCTGCAAATCAATATCACCAAACAACAATTGCTGGGTAGCGAACGACTCCCTGACCTGTTGTAGCGCTATTTTCAGGCCACTTTCGTAATTGCCAAACCCGGCACGACCAAAAATAATGGGTAAACCAAGGCACTGTGCCTGGGCAGCAAGCACCTCTTGGCGCAGACCGTGGGCGGTGGTACGTTGCTGATCGGCTTGCAGCATAGTCAGCAGGCAGGTGGGGGTTAACCCCTGTCGCATAGCCAGCCAGAGCGCGAAGCAAGCGTCCTTGCCACCACTCCATGAAGTGCAAAAGTTAGTACCAGACATAAAAGACAACAGACCGTTAACAGTAATGCTCAGGCATCGAGCCACGCCTTGAGTGCCGCAATTCCATTGCCGGTACAGGAGTCAATGGCAAAAATGGTTTTGATGCCGGCTTGTTGCAGCACTTTACGGGAAAATTCCGGATCGGCCCCAGGGCTGTCTATTTTGGTAATAATGCCAATGACTTCCCGGTTAAACATGGTGGCAAAACCCGGTGGAATAAGATTTTGTCGGGTTGTGGCATCGTGCAACACGCCGACCACCTGATAATCCACCGAGGCGGTCATCAGGGCGGAGTAAAAACGACGATTTTCAATAAACTCGCCGGGTGTATCGAGAATGGCGCCATGGTAATCCATGGCCTGAGTTTTTTTGTATTTTAGTTTATGTCCTTCCAGAGCTTGCATCAGTGTGGTTTTGCCTGAGTTGGTAGTGCCTATCAGCATTATCTTTTTCATCAGGAGTGCGTTACCCGGGTTGGTGCAAATTTCAGATTGTCCCGCAACATCTCCAGCGCCGCATTAAGGCTGGCTTCAACGCTGCTTATATCGCCAGTAATGACCAGGCAACCGGAAAAGCGATCTAGAAAGCCGATCTCTACGCCAGCTGCCTTGGTGGCCACATCGGCCGCAATCATGGACGCCTCGCTCGGAGTAATGGTCATAATGCCAATGGCGCTGACGTGGTCAGCGTCCAGTCCCAGCTTAACCAGAAGATCGCGCTGTGGGTGGGCAATCAAATGAGCCAGAGTGACCTGTTTGCCCGGCACATATTCCTGGATAATGCGTTCTTTCTTATCAGGGTCGAATGTCTTAAGGCTGTCACTCATGGATTAATAACTCTTATCTTTGATAAATAGCAATAATCGCCCTGCCTGGGCACTTGATGGCAAAGAAAAACAGGGCGATGATCTGCAATGTCAGGCTGGTTACTGCTTCTGTCGGGCAATTTCTTCCCAGTTGGCCGGATAGGCAACAAACATAAAGCGGGCAAAATCCGGGGCACTGAATTGAATTGTGGACCCTTTGGGAATGAAGATCACATCGCCGACACGACCAACCACTTCACGGCCATCGATAATGATTTTCAGGGTACCTTCAACAATGTAATCCACTTCGTCGTATTCCAGAGTCCAGTCAAATGTCGTCTGATGGATTTCCATCATGCCACAACCCAGGCGAGGACTTTCTGCAAGATCAAGAATATCGGTGATAAACACCTTGTCAGCCGGATTACCGGTATCAAACGGCTTGCATTTGACGGTGGACGCTTTGATGACTGCGACACCAGATTCATCGACGTATTTTTCAAACCCGGTATTTATCGCTGACTGACCAAGCTGCTCAGCCACAACTTTGCGGATAATCTCTTCCAGAGCTTCAGGTGTAATTTGATTCATGGAGCAACTCGTTCACTGAGGGGAAATGTACGTCGACTTACACCACTTCCATGTTGTCAACAATACCAACAATGGCCGCATCCACTGGGCCTTCGGAGGGTTCAATGGCTCGTCTGGCAGCGCCACCACGAGCAATAAGAACAATGTCGCCTATGCCGGCACCGACCGTATCGACAGCGACCAGGGACTGGCCAATTTCTTTTTCGCCGGGATTGATTAACTCGACAATCATCAGTTTAAAGCCGCTGAGCCCATCTTGTTTTCGAGTGGCCCACACGTTGCCTGTTACTTTACCAATCAGCACTTACCACACTCCCGGAAGATGGTTTTGGCGGTTCATGAAAAGTTGAACATTAATACACGTCGGACAAAGTGCAGTTGATCAAGATCAGTTTTTTGCTGATCAAAAAATTAATCTGGATCAATTATTGAGTGGTTAATAATCGTTGAATGCAAAACCATGTGCTCGTCCATCGGCGCCTGGAATTACTTTCCCAGGCGCTAAAGTTAACGACTCCACCTTGGCTGACGCCGTTGTCCGAGCAGGGGTCGGGTACTATTGTCGCTCCCAGTGCTGGTACTGGCGTCACTGCCGAATTTAGCCAGGGCAACTTGCAATTCTTTGACTCTGGCACGGGTTGTCAACAGTTTTTCAAATATTGCCGTCGCCTGTACCTGGTTCAGACTCCTGTCAGAAGAAGCCCGTTCCATTGCTTTCTCTGCGTCTGCCAAATCTTTAAACGCTTTGGCGTGGGCGACAGACAATTCCATTGCGCTCATTTCACTGGCCTTGCGCGGTCTGAAGTAATCGTAGGTCAACAGCTCTTTCGCAGACGGACGCTGGGTGGGATCAAGCGATAGACACTTAAGCAAAACTTGCTTACATTGCGCGGATATGTTGGCGTCGTTATTTATTTCATTCAGCAGAGTCTGGTGAGTCTGAAGGTTGAATTCATATTCTTTAGAACACAGCGTAGGTAGCCTTGAGTTCCCTATTCCTAGCTCCATTTCCAGTAGCACCATGCCAGCAGCCCATATATCAGCCTTGCTGGAGACGTAGTTATCCTGAAGAACCTCCGGGGCAGCATAAACGCGGCTGAAACTCGTAACCCGATACTGGTGCACGCCATCCTTGGTACCTGCCGATTGTGCAGCACCGCCAAAGTCAATCAGCGACAAAGTACCATTGCCATTGATGGCTATATTTTCTGGCTTGACATCAAGATGAGCTACACCAGCTTCATGGAGCTTGGCCAGGCAACCGACAAGCTGTTTGCCAATACTGCGTCGCTGACTTAAGGGAGGTGGCTCAATATACACATTGTCGTTATCGCAGCGTATGGAGCCCGCACTCAGAAAACTGCCCAGGTTCGCACCGCCGTCTTTCATTACGATTAACTTAGAGCTATTGGCCGGTGTAAAACCAAACTCACCGGCTTTCTTCAGACACGATACCTCATTTTTTACCTGCTCGTCCGTCGAGTTGTGACTGTTCTTGATCACAAATATCGGGGATAAAAGTTTTCGTCCCAGGGCGTCGGTACGGCCACCTGTGGGAGACATACCCGCCCTGTAAGCGGTGGCAAACCCACCATCACCAATAGCGGTATCGCCGTTTCGCCCGAAATGGAAAAGTGCGTTCGGGGCGAAATCCAGCGCTTGCCCTGAAATACTAGGAAGCATGTCTCTGGCACAATCCAGAATCGGTGTACCACTGGTATGTTGTCGTCTCCTCGACTGGCTGCCGTATGGTGGTGTTGAGGGTGCAGATGATGGTCCTGCTTCTGTCCCAGCTCTACCCCTTTCCATATCAGTCGCAATTTCCCGTGCCATTCTGGCCAGCGGCGATTCACCGGCGCCCCCGACTGCTGCGCCCGGTTGAGTGTCATATTGTTGGGCGGCATAGTCCACGGGCGGAAGGGCTGGTGCCTGATCCTGTTGGGCTCCGGGATAGTCGGCCTGCGGTAGAGGTGGCGGCCCAAGCATGGAGCGCTGCCCGGTAGCTCCCGCAAGGCCAGATATAAACCGTCCTTGTCCCTGATTCGTGGGGGGCATCTCCGGGAGACGCGTAAATGCGGTTGAAGCCCTGGCACCTCGGGAAAATGCTGTCCGCAACCGGGCGGCAACACTGGATACGCTGTGGCTGACAGACCTGACAACCGGTGGACGTGGCATAGATAATCGGTTCCTGGCGTGACACTCCCCGCCCTATTGCACCCTAAGGGCATAAAGGCGAGGCTTCTTTCTGACTTCATAGGCTACAACCGGTGCTGAACCGGATTTACACAGAAGCCTCCATCAGCACTAAAACTTCGCATCATAATCAACAGGTAGTAGCGAATGTATGCGGGGAAACAGCGAGTGAAGTATGAAAAAAGAGCAACTTTCTGCGGCTTGTCACCCTGACACACCTTTTCCTCTCGCTCGGTAATCGGTGACTCCTGGTACAGGCGCACCACAAACCCGAAAACGACAAAAAAAACCATCAGACCAAACTTATGTTTGCCATTGTTTGCTGTTGAAAAACAAGGCAGTACCTCTGGCAAAAGGTCCGGTAATACTTCTTTGTCGTGCAGCAATCAGGGTATATCTACGGAATGCAATCATCCTTTTTTTGTTGTCATATATCCGCGCCAATTTTTGCTGCGAAAAATGCCAAATTTCACAATACTCAAGCGATTTTCGTAGTTTGCGGCGAACTGCTTTTTATGGCCGTGTCGGTCAGGCCCCCAGTAGACCATGGTCGTTTTTATCGGTTTTCCTGTTGTTCGGAGTGACAGCCATGCCCAAAATGACCCCACTGAACCAAATCATGGTGCCTATTCCTCGCGAAGACGAGGTTTATCGTACCAGGGTCATTGGCCAGGATTTTCGCTTTACCGGGCTCAAGGCACTGCTCGGAGCAGCCGGTTTTCACACCAGTGGTGATCAGTTGTCTACTCTGGCAGCAGAAGATGACGTCACTCGTGAAGCTGCGCGCGCAATTCTCTCCGACCTGACACTGTTGCATCTTTATGAACGACCATTAACCAATGAATCCGGCGGGATTGACGATATTATGCGGGTCAATTACGACATTGACCTGGGTATCTTTAACGAGCTGGCCATGATGACCGTGGGCGAACTGAAAGACTGGCTGCAAAAAGCCTCTGGTGTGCAGATCAAACGAGCCGGCAAAGGGTTGACCGGCGTTATGGTAGCCGCCGTCACCAAACTGATGAGCGTGCACGACATGGTGTATAACGCGCGCAAAATTGAGTGTCCGACCCGAGCCAGAACCCATTTGGGTTTAGCCGGTTCACTCTCTACCCGCATTCAGCCCAATCACCCAACCGACGACCTGGATGCCATTACCGCTCTGACCTGGCTTGGGCTGTCCATGGGCAATGGTGATCTGCTGATTGGCCTTAATCCCGCCGACGACACGGTGGATAATATCGGTACTTGCCTGGTGCACCTGGATAAAATACGACGCCAGACCGGCGCCCCGACGCAAATCTGCGTACTTTCCCATATCCGCACGCAACTTGCCTGTCTGCAACAAGGGGCACCGCTGGAGATTCTGTTCCAGTCCCTGGCCGGTACTGATGCCACACTGCGCCAGGCATTTGATGTCAGTGTCGTCTATCTGGACCAGGCATGGCAGACCATGAAAGAAAAAGGCATCCTCAGCCAGCACCAGTTTATGTATTTTGAAACTGGTCAGGGCAGTGAGGTTAGCCATAACAAGCACTGCGGCATCGATATGTGCACGGCTGAAGCACTAACTTACGGCTTATGTCGTCGATATGATCCCTGTATGGTCAACAGCGTCACCGGTTTTATCGGGCCAGAAACCCACAAAAATAGCCTGCAAATCATGTATGCCAATCTGCAGGATCTGTTTATGGGCAAAATGATGGGGCTGCCCATGGGGGTTTCGCCTTGTTTCACCCTGCACGCCGACGCCACCAGCGAAGGACAGGAAATTGCCGTACAGCTGCTCACTGCCGCTGGTGCCAACTACTTTATGGATATCTACATGGGGGTGGATCGCATGTTGGCTTATGCCGATACCAGCGGTCACGATAACCAGACCATGCGGGAGATTCATAATCTCAAGCCCTCACCGGAGTTTTACCACTGGGCACTGGAAAAAGGGATTTTCAAAGAGTCTCGGGACGGACAGATGTGCCGTGGCCCGAACTGGGGTAATCCAGTCATCTTTGCTGACTCCAGACAGGCCTGGAATGACCTGATCAGCCGGGTGCCTATGTACTACGGCAATGGTAACGCCGGGCCAAGAATGGCCAACCATGTGCATCGCAAGCTGAAACAAAATATCGCCCTGGCCCGCGCCGCGGCAAAAAGCAAGCTGCGTCTTGATGAGTTTGCCCAGATCAGTTACCGCCTGATTCGCTCCGAGGCCAACAGTATTGAACGACACCATACTGATCCCGAGGCCGGAACGCGCCTGTGTGCGCGAACCCGCAGTCATTTGCAGGCAGAAAGCCGCGATATCCAGATCGTTATTACCGATGGTCTCAGCGCCGAAGCGGTACATCAGAACATCAATGAGCTGCTGCCAGCACTTGAAGATGGCCTGCTCAGTCACGGCTATTCCCTGGGACAGACCATGATAGCCCCCCACGGTCGTGTCAAACTGGCCGAGGATATTGCCAGAACTGTTAATGCTCGACTGGTTATTGTTCTGCTCGGCGCACGCCCTGGGGCCGACGCCAAATCATCACGCAGTCTTTCCGGTTACCTGGTCTACCAGCTTGATGGTGCAAAAACACGACAGATGGCTGAAGAATTCAATGACGGGGCTGACACGGAGTTTGAATACACCATGGTATCGAATATTTATCATGGCGGCATCGCACCGATGGAAGCCGGTTCGTTACTGGCTGAGCGTGCCATACAAATTCTCGATAACAAGGCGGCGGGCAATCGCCTTAACGCCATTCTGGGTAGTCGCCTGAAGCTACCTGATATGGTGCACAAGAGTGAGCCGGAAGCAGCCACCAGTGCGGTACGTGTGCACGATTTTCTCAGCCAGAAAAGCATCTCTGAGGCGGATGTTATGATGCTGATTCACTGGGGCGTGAAAGAGATTCTGCTTAGCCAGCGTACTGTTTTGACGCCGCTGGCGGGTGACTTGTTGAAGCAAGAAGGCATCAAACTGCGTTACAACGATAACCTTAATATATAAAAGACTATTGTCGTTTGTTAACGTCCATTCACACACAATTATTTCATTGACCCTGATCAATAAACTTAAGGTCAACTGACTTGCGTCAGGTCATAATTCCCCACCCTGCTAACTGGTAGCCTTGCCAGCGCATGCCGCACGGAAATCATCTATCGGAAGTGACCAACTCTGCCCTGTTTCCGGCTGCAAATTCAAAAGTTACAAGTAATCGCAGTTGCGAGGAAGTCATGAGTATTAACGATATTATCCTCTATATAATGGTGGCATTCATGGTGCTGGGCGCTGTGGACAGGATACTGGGCAATCGCTGGGGTTACGGTGCCCAGTTCGAGGAGGGATTTATGGCCATGGGCGCGCTGGCTCTGGCCATGATCGGTGTAATTTGCCTGGCACCGGTGCTCAATGTGGTACTGACTCCAGCTCTGGCACCTGTTTATAATGCCATCGGCGCTGATCCGGCCATGTTTGCCGGCACATTGCTGGCCAACGACATGGGTGGCTATCCATTGGCACAACAGATGACCACCGACCCCGATATTGCCAATTTCTCCGGTCTGATTCTGGGTTCGATGATGGGACCAACCATTGTCTTTACCATTCCGGTCGCCCTTAGCATCATTGCCAAGGAAGATACCAAATATTTGGCCCGTGGTATTTTGATTGGTCTTACCACAGTACCCATAGGCTCTCTGGTCGGCGGTCTGATTGCCGGGCTGCCCATTAGCACCATTATCGTTAACCTGGTTCCGGTCATCATTGTCGCCGCAGCTATCGCTTTGGGCCTGAAGCTGGCGCCAACGAAAATGATCAGTGGCTTTGAGATTTTCGGCAAAGGTATTGTCGTCATTATTACCATTGCACTGGCGTCTGCGGTGATTGAAGCCCTGACCGGTTTTGCTGTTATTCCGGGTATGCTGCCATTTGGCGAAGGTGCTGCCGTTGTCGGCCATATTGCCATGGTTCTGGCTGGTGCCTTCCCACTGGTGTACTTCATCACCACCAAGCTGAACAAGCCACTGATGGCAGTTGGTCGTTCACTGGGCATGAGTGAAACGGCGGCTGCCGGTCTGGTCGCAACCCTGGCCAACAGTATCGCCATGTTCAATATCATGAAAGACATGGATAATCGCGGCAAAATCATCAACGTTGCTTTTGCCGTTAGTGCGTCGTTTACCATTGGTGACCACCTGGGTTATACGGCGGCAGTTAACAGTGAAATGATCACTGCAGTAATTATTGGTAAGTTGGTCGGTGGTATCACTGCCGTGATGGTTGCCATCTTTGTGACTCGTAATATGGCAGCTGAGCAGGCTTGATTGGACGCCGTTCGACCTGCATGTTCAGGTCGAACGGTTATTTGCTGATATACACGACGCTGTTATAAAACCCAGTCAGCTTTGGTTTTGTCATTGTTATTGTCATGAGTGGTAAAACTCAAGCAGATACTCCGGAGCAGTAATGCGCGAAGAAATAATCAGTGCCGGCATTGATATTGGCACATCCACTACTCAGCTGGTTTTCACTCGGATGTTTCTGGAAAACGTTTCGCCAGGCGCCATGATTCCGAAAGTGGAAATTATCGATCGTCAGGTCATTTATCGCAGTCCGGTGTACTTTACTCCGCTGTTGTCGCCTACGATGATCGATGCCGATAAGGTACGCCAGATGGTGGAGCAAGAGTTCCGTAACGCTGGTATCAGTGCCAAGGATATCGATACCGGTGCGGTGATCATTACCGGCGAAACTGCGCGCAAGGAAAATGCCCGACAGGTCGCCGATGCCCTGAGCCAGCTGGCTGGGGACTTTGTCGTCGCCACGGCCGGCCCGGAACTGGAAAGCATCATTTCTGGTAAAGGTGCCGGCGCGGCAAAACAGTCGTTTGATCGCAACAGCATTGTTGCCAATCTCGATATTGGTGGCGGGACTACCAATATCGCTGTCTACGACGTCGGCGAAGTCATTGATACCACTTGTCTGGACATCGGTGGTCGCCTGATCAAGTTTGAAAAAGGCGGTACAGAAGTTACCTATATCTCTGAGAAATGGCAGGAGATGACCCGCCGTATGGGGATGCCAGTCAAGGTGGGTGATCAACTGCAACGTTCGCAGATTGACCGCATTGTGGCGCAAATGGTCGATATACTGGAGCAGGCTATGGGCCTTAAACCAGCCACGGCTGATCTTGAGTTTCTGATTGGACGCGGTGCTCACGACTTGCGTCGTAATTATCAACTAGACCAGATTTGTTTTTCTGGTGGCGTGGCAGTGCAGATATACGACCAAGATCCATCAGCTACCGATTATCAGTACGGTGATCTTGGTGTTTTGCTTGGTCGAGCTATACGACAATCGCCACTTTTTCACCAGATTCCGGTATTTGACGCGGTGGAAACCATTCGCGCTACAGTAATTGGCGCCGGTTCCCACGCTACTGATATCAGCGGTAGTACCATCAATTTTTCCCGCGATGTTTTTCCGATCAAAAATGTCCCGGTACTGCGTCTGAGTGCCAAAGATGAAACCCTTGATAACCAGGACCTGATCAGTACGATACGGGAAAAACTGGCCTGGTTTGATCTGGAATCAGGGCCGCAGCACGTTGCCCTGGCAATGAAGGGACCAAAGCATCCCGATTTTCAGTACGTTCAGGAGCTGGCTGCGGTTATTGTCGAGGGAATGGCGACCATGATTGCCCTGCCCCAGCCATTGATTGTTATCGTGGAAGAAGACTTTGGCAAAGTGCTTGGCCAGAGCATCGAAGCCAAACTCAAATACACCAAGGATGTCATCTGTATTGACAGCATCAGCGTCAAAAATGGCGACTATATCGATATCGGCAAGCCGCTGGCCGATGGCAAAGTGCTGCCGGTTATCGTCAAAACCCTGGTATTTGGTTATTAAGGAATTGCTATGACTCAAGAAACGTCAGGGCAGGAACACAATCGTCTATCGAAAATCTATACCAAAACCGGCGACCAAGGCACCACCGGACTTGGCGACCAACGGCGTGTATCAAAAAGCCACGCCCGTATCGAAGCAATTGGTTCTATAGATGAACTCAACGCCTGGATAGGCTTACTGCTTTGTGAACTGAAAGAGACGCAAGTTATGCGTCATCGCCTGCAAAAGCCACTGGAAAATATTCAACACCGGTTGTTTGACCTGGGCGGTGAGCTGGCCATGCCTGGTTATCAGCTGATCCTGGAGGGGTATGTCACGGAGCTGGAAGTGCTGCTCGATGAACTAAACGACAACCTGCCACCGCTGAAAAACTTTATTTTGCCCGGTGGCTCCCGGTTGGTCTGTTATTGCCACATGGTCAGAACTGTGGCACGCCGCGCTGAGCGACGAGTCATTGCCGCTAAAGAGGCGGGAGAGATCATCAATCCGCCATTGATACAATATCTGAACCGGCTTTCCGACCTGATGTTTGTCATGGCCCGAGTCGTTGCCCGGCAGTCGGGCGGTGAGGTGCTCTGGAACCAATCACCAAAACACAAAATTTAGCCCCCCAACATGCAGGACACGACGTTGAAAAAGCAATTAATACGGGAATCAAACCTGCACTCATTTTGTCAGGACAACCAGCTTTGCCTGCCCCCGAACCACATCATGACGCCCGGCGCACTGGATAAGGCCAGAGAACTCGGGATCACTATTGTGGTTCCAGAGACTTTTATTCCAGAGATCACTGTTCCAGAAATCGCTGCTGCAGAGGTTGCTATTGCAGAATCAGCAGATGCCGACAGTACGTGCACCCTGGCAACAGACTCGGCGAACACCAGTCATGAATTTATCATGCCACGCCTGAGTCTGCTCGGCTTTGGTTGCCTGAACCAAGGTATTGATCGCCTAAAGGCGTTGAAATGCAAGAAAGTGCTGCTAGTCACTGATGCTGTACTCAACAGCACCGGCCTGGTCAAATTGGTAACAGAGAAATTCGCTGCCAGGGGCATTGCCACTGTTGTGTACGATGGCACATTACCCAATCCGACCACCAGTAATGTACACGACGGCTTGGCAATATTAAAAAAACATCAATGCGACACCATTGTTTCTCTTGGTGGGGGCTCGCCGCACGATTGCGCCAAAGCCATTGCTCTGCTGGCCACTAACGGTGGCGAGGTCGCTGATTATGAAGGCATTGATAAATCCATCCTGCCCAGCCTGCCGTTAGTAGCCATTAATACCACAGCCGGCACTGCCTCGGAAATGACACGTTTTTGCGTCATTACCAATGAAAAAACCCATATCAAAATGACCATTGTCGACCAGAACATCACGCCGACCATCGCCATTAATGATCCAGAGTTGATGATGAGGATGCCCGCAGGTCTGACAGCCACCACGGGAGTCGATGCACTGACTCACGCTGTTGAGGCATTTCTGTCCAGCGCTGCCGACCCGATTACTGATGCTCTGGCCAGCAAGGCAATCAAACTGATTGCTGAATTTTTGCCGCGCGCCGTACGCGATGGTTCTGACCGTCAGGCCAGGGAGCAAATGGCTTATGCCCAGTACATGGCGGGCATGGCATTTAACAGCAGTGGCCTTGGTTATGTACACGCTATGGCCCACCAACTCGGTGGCCTGTATGGACTGCCTCATGGCGTCTGTAATGCAATTTTGCTGCCCCATGTGATGACTTATAACCTGAAAGTACAGGCCGAAAAGTTATCAGATATAGCGCGCTATATGGGTTGTGACGTTTATGGGCTGCCAGTGCGTAACGCAGCCATTGACGGTATTAAAGCAGTTTGTCGTTTATTGCTGGAGGTGAATGTGCCGACCAGTCTTGCCCAGCTGGGTGTGAAAGCAGAGGATATTCCAAAAATGGCTGCCAATGCGCTCAAGGATACTTGCGCTACCACTAATCCGCGACAGGGTACGGTGGCTGATATCGAACAGATTTACCTCAACGCGCTTTAATACGGACGAAATCAGCCCGGTTGTCGGGCTGATTTTCGATTTTACTGATGGACATCAAACAACGTCAGATCTGGGCTGGGACATAAACGAATCCCACTATCTGCTAGCCCTGGCGTTAAAACGACGGTGCTCCCGTATTATTAATCCGTAATAGCACCAGTCAGATCAGTACCAGTAAGATCAGCACCGGTCAGGTCAGCACTGGTCAGATCAGCGCCAGACAGGTTAGCGCCGCTCAGGTTAGCTCCACACAGCGTTGCCCCATGCAGGTTACACCCGACCAAAGAGACTCGTGTCAGATCGGCTTCGCGCAGGTCTGTGCCATGTAGATGAGCACGGGACAGATTAGCACCATGCATATGAGCACCACGCAGATCAGACTTATGCAAGTTGGCTCTATGCAGGTTAGCGCCGAGCAGGCCAGCGCCACGCAGATCAGTGTGACTCAGGTTAGCCCCGTGCAGATTAGCACCGCTCAGATTTGCCCTGTAGAGACAACACCCATGCAGGTTAGTCCCACGCAGGTCAACGCGACTCAGGTCCGCGCGAGTCAGGTCAGCCCCATCAAGATCAGTCCCGCGCATGCCAGAGTTGCGTAGATCAGAGCCACGCAAATTAGCACCACGCAGATCAAGCCGATGTAGGTCAGCACTGCGTAGGTCAGTACCTGGTGATGTGTAAACCTGCCTTAATGTTGGCGGTAGGGGTGGTGGGGGTGGCGCAGAAGCACCAGCGGCGCCGTTAACAGCACTGGGTGATGGTTGCATTTGCAGTGGTCCCTGTAAAATTGGCCCTTGCGGTGGGGCAGCATTGCTGCCTACTTGCCCTGACGAGGGCTGTCCACCGGTGACGGCACCCCCGCTATTGTTACCAGTACCTGTGTTACCTGTACCTGACGAAGTGGTTTGTCCGCCGCCATTTGAGTGTGTTATCTGGTATATTTTGCGCATTGTATCGTCTCTTGGCGGCTAACCGACCCAATGGGGTCACTGCATTTTAACCAAAGCATTGAAATAATCGGTCGCCAGACGTAACCGGCTGCCGGTCCAGCAAAACATTTCTCCGTCCACCAGCTGACAGCGCGCACTTACTCCGTTTTGGGCAAACTCGTCATAGTGCTTCTCTTTGAATGGATAGGGTTCAGAAGACAATAGTAGTATATCTGGATTAGCCTGCTGTATTTGTTCTACGGTCACTTCCGGATAGCGATCCAGATGAGCAAACACATTCTCGAAAGAGCACAGCTTCAGCATCTCGTTGATAAAAGTATGGTTGGCCGCTACCCGGTAAGGTTTACGCCAGATCAGATAAGCCACTTTGCGAGTGGTGGTCCGGCTTAAATGCGCCATATTCTGGCTAATTTCACTCACCAGATTGTTAGCCGCGTGCTCACAACCGGTCAGTTGACCGACAGCAGTGATCATGGCCAGAGCATCTTCGAGTTGGTGAATATCACACATCCAGGTCGGATATTTCTTTTGCAGTTCAATTATACCTTCGCGGTAATTTTCTTCCTTGTTACCCAAAATCAAATCGGGCTGCAAAGCAGCAATAGCAGTAAAATCGAAGTTTTTAGGGCCACCGATAATGGCTTTTTCCTTGCGTGCGGCTGTTGGATGCACACAGTAGCGGGTAACACCGACAATGCGGTCGGCCAAACCAAGATCAAACAATAACTCGGTTATTGATGGCACCAAAGAGATAATACGCTCTGGTTGCTCTGTTACGACAACCGAGTGGTGCATCTGATCAATAAATTGTCGGGTCATGGAAGAATCCTGCTGCGAAAAGACGCTGTTTTGCGCCGTAATTCTCGCTTCTTTTAAGGCAAAGGCTGCCGCAAATCAACAATCGGCACCGGCTACTGCAAAAATTGACCTAAATCAATAAACAACCTTCTTACTGTGTTGACTTGATACCGATCTTATCAAACAGAGCACTGGTATTATCTGATCAACTTTTATCAACGTTGTTTTTCCCCGGAAATGATGCTCTTTTTTGCGCTGTATTTTCCATCCATAACTGTCTGAGGCATGTTGTAGTGCCTTGTTCTGTTTTTTTATGATTCCGGAAATAGCATGGATCTGGTTGAACTTGTCCGACAGGCCGGAGTGGTCGGTGCCGGTGGTGCCGGTTTTCCTACCGATGTCAAATTAAAAGCTGAAGCTGAATATCTGATCATAAATGCCGCTGAGTGCGAACCCTTGCTGCAAACCGACAAGTTTGTGATGCGTGAGCGCACCGCTGAACTGATTGCCGGTATTGTGCTAGCGAAAAAACAGGTAAAAGCGCGTGAAGCGGTGATTGCCATCAAAGGTAAATACACGCACGAAATTGCCTGTCTGAGAGAAACTATTACCCGTCTTGAAGTCGATATAAAGATTCATGAGCTGCAAAACTTCTATCCGGCCGGTGATGAACAGATAACGGTATTTGAAGTCACTGGTCGTTCAGTGCCACCTGCCGGTATTCCCCTCAATGTTGGTTGTGTGGTTATTAACGTTATGACCACCATCAATGTTTTTGAGGCCAGCCAGAATCTGCCGGTAACGATGAAGTATCTTTCTGTGCTCGGTGCCGTCAAAGAGCCAAGAGTGATCAGAGTACCATTGGGTACATCATTCAGTGCCTGCCTTGAAGCCGCCGGTGGTACAAACATCGACGACTACTGCATTATTCGCGGTGGGCCAATGATGGGTAGCGTAGTCAAACAAGCCCAGCTTGCGGACATGAGCATCACCAAAACCGATGGTGCCCTGATTGTTATACCGGCTGATCACTATCTGGTAATTCGTGATACGGAAACCACCACGCAGATTATTAATCGCGCCCGTATCTGTATTCAGTGTGGTTTTTGTACCGAGCAGTGTCCACGCTACCTGATTGGCCATCCACTGCATCCACACAAAATGATGCAAGTCATCAAATACGCTGAAGACATTGACGAAAGACAACAAGAGGCACTGTTGTGCTGCGGCTGTGGAGTCTGTGAAATGTACGCCTGCCCAATGGGTATTTCGCCGCGCAAAGTCACGCTCTACATTGCCAACAAACTGCGCGAACAGGGTATCCGTTACCAGTACGATGGCGGTAAAGTAACTGCCCGCGAAGGGCGTGATTACAAAAAAGTTCCCACAGAAAGACTGATTGCTCGCCTGGATTTAAGCGACTATGACCATCAAACACTGTACGAGTCTCGTGACGTTATCGTAGATGAAGTCAGAGTGTCGTTAAAACAGCACATTGGTGCCCCTAGTAAGGCAATAGTCAGTGTCGGCGACTGGGTGGTTAAAGGCCAGTTGATTGGCATCATACCAGAAGGACAACTGGGCTCAATGATCCATGCCAGTATTGATGGCTGGGTAATCAGTGTTGATGAGCATCAGGTGGTTATTGCCCGAGGATAAACACCATGAGTAAAGCATTAGGTTTGCTGGAATTCACCAGCATTGCCAAAGGTATTGAAGCGGCGGATGCCATGACTAAGGCAGCCGACGTACGACTGGAATCGGCCAAAACCATCTGTCCGGGCAAATACCTGATTGTTATTTCCGGCGATGTAGCTGCGGTTAAAACCTCTGTCGAGACTGGTGAAGCTATTGGCCGTCAGACCATTGTCGATCGCTTGCTGATTGCCAATATTCACGAAGAGCTACTGGCTGGCCTGAACGGCTCCAATGACATTAAGCATGTGGGCCCGGTTGGCGTTATCGAGTTCTTCAGTGTGGCATCAGCAGTTGTTGCCGCTGACGCTGCGGCTAAAGCGGCTGACATAAAAATAATTGAGTTGCGCCTGGCCATGGCTATTGGTGGCAAGTCGTTTATTGTGATGACCGGTGAGTTATCAGCTGTTGATGCCGCCGTTGATGCTGGCGTTGAAGCTTCCAGGGGTGCGGGCATGCTGATCGGTAAGACCGTTATCCCATCGCCCAACAAGGAATTTTTTCAAAAATTGCTTTGATGGATTTTATTGTTTTATATGAAACCGGCCTCCATTGGAGGCCGGTTTGCTATCAGAAATTGTACTTCACGGAATAGACAAAGCCATCCTGATAAGTGGCAGAACCCAGTTTATCGTTCGCATAACGGTACTGGAAACCCAGAGTGATCTTTTCATTAGGGTTCCACCAAAGGGCAGCAGCGCCATTGAGACCACTTTTGCCACCCACGTACTGGGCCTCGCGATCAAACTCGTACTCATTCCAGTTGCTAAACACGAGGTCCTGATTCATCAGGTTAAAGCCATAGGCCAATACCCACCCCGCTACGTAGCCATTAAAGCCGCTGACGGGATTGCCCATGTTGCTGCTTTCGGTATTGTTAACGGCCAGGAAGGGCTGAAAGAAAAAACTGCCATTGCGATAGTTATAACCAAGACCCAGCAAACGGTTCTGTTCGTAGAATCCGGAGCCGTTCAGATCGTAAATGTGGCCATACAGATTAAGACCGGCAAAACCAAGGTTGTAGCGGATGGTGCCCTTCATAGAAGTGGAACGGCCATCTTTATTGCTTTTGTGCGGGTTTTCCAGGTCAATAAAGCCGTAAATCTCACCCCAGTCAAAACCGGCACCCCCTTCAAGTTCCAGATAAGTAAAATCTTTTTTACCGCCACGATTTTCGGTTTTATCGGTCCAGTCCAGGCGGTTAATGCTGATATTGGCAAAACCATACAGATAATCAGCACTGACAGAGGCAGAAAAACCGGCTGCCATTATGGCCGCGGCCAGGGTGGATTTACGCATGAAACTCATAGAATAACTCGGTATATCGGGTTGGCATGAAAAATGCACAAAAGATACCGTTTTTCCAAATACGTGGCAATACCAGTCGTTACCGGTAGCAATGACTATCTGGACGAAGCAATCAGCGATTTTTTTTGAAAACCCGGCACAAAATCTGGCATGTTATTGCGGATTACTGGCATTTTTGTAAGGCTAAAAACTCTACAAATTTATGCTGTTTCTTATGCTACTTGTTGTTGCAACGCCAGAACGAAGTGGGCGACCATCTGTCTGTCTTGAGGCAACTTTCTACTTTATTTTTGCCCGAATTTGCAGTATTCCACCATTGCCTTTTTGACGAACCCGAAAAACCAATCAATCCAGGAGGTCAACTCCAGTGCGTGACGATGCCAAGCTGTGCTGTTCACTACCCAGGCAGCAACCTGTTAGTAAACACCAAGAGTTTCAGACCTTGACTGACTTATCCCATGAAACCCATACATCACAAGGTTAAACAGACGCTGCAAAGCGGTCAGGACAAAACAACGGGGCTAGTCAGGTCAGCCACCGACGCCCTGGAAAGCAGTGTCGAACGACTGCTGAACCGGCGCATTTCCCTCGGCATTACCGGCTTCAGTGGCAGTGGTAAAACCACCCTGATCACCAGCCTGATTCACCAGTTAGTGCATTATCCCAGCGCGTTGCTGGCGGCTTTTCCACCTGTGCTGCAAGACCGGCTGCTCGGCGTCAAATTGTCCCCTCTGAACGACCTGCCCATGTTCCCTTACCAAAAGAGCATCGAGGCGCTATCACGCGGGCGTTGGCCCGAGGCAACGCGGGATGAGTCCGGCTGTCTGCTGGAAATTCGCTTTCGGCCGCCCCCTGGCTTGCTGCGTCGCAGGCAGTCCAGTGTCAACCATCTGTACCTGGAAATCCGTGACTACCCCGGCGAGTGGTTGCTGGATCTGCCCATGCTGGATATGGACTATCGCACCTGGTGTCAGCAGTGCCATGCGCTGTTTCACAGCGATATGCGCCAAGCAGCTGGTGGCGAGTTCATCGCCAAACTGCAAGCCCTGAATCCATTGGAGCCCCTCTCTGAGCTGGCGTTGCAGGCTTTGTGGCAAGAGCAGCTGGGGTTTCTTGAACGCTGCCAGCAGGCAGGTCTGACCATGATTCAACCCGGTCGCTGGCTGCACGCATCTCCGGGCGGTAGCGAGAATGAACGGCCATTTATTCCCCTATTGTCGGTGGCCAGCCTGAGCGATGAGCAGCTGGAAAATGCGTCGCCAGAATCGTTATACCGGGTGTGCGCCAAAAACTATCGGCGTTATTTGCAGGAACGGGTCAAACCTTTTTACCGGCACACATTTCAGAAGGTTGACCGGCAACTGGTACTGGTTGATGTGCTCAAATCATTAAACCATGGTCAGGAAGCGTTCGATGATCTGCGCCAGGCCCTGACCCATGTGCTGCAAAGCTTCGACTATGGTAGCAACGGCCTGCTCAGAAGGCTGATCCGGCCGCGCATTGACCGGGTGGTCTTTGCCGCCAGTAAAATTGACCAGGTACTACCAGACCAGCATGAGGCGGTCCGCGCTCTGACCGCTAACCTGGTGCAGGATGCCCAGCGCCGCGCCACCTTTAACGCCGTTGATGTGCGCTGTGAAGCGGTGGCTGCGGTGCGCTCCACCAGCTACGTGGACTACCAGGGTACTCAGGCTCTACAGGGCATGACGGAGCAGGGGCCAGGCGTGTTGCTGCACCCGAAAATTCCCGAGCAGATACCCGAAGCAGCCGACTGGCAGGCCCTGGACCATTGGCAGTTGCGTCGCTTGTTGCCGCCAGAAAGTTTGTCGCTGACTGCCGGCGGCCGTCTGCCCCATATTCGCCTGGACAGTATTCTTAACGATTTACTGGGAGATCGATTCACTTGAATAAACAAAATGACCCCTACTTTATTCCGCTGACTCCGAAGCAGCCGCTGGACACCCCAGGTTCCATTAGTGACGGTTTGCAGGAGCAGTTTCTGAATGGGCCTGCGCTGGCCATCAAGCCCCTGCACTTTTTAGGCAAGGCGTTTTCTGCGTTGTTTGCCTTGATTATTGTACTGGTGCTCTGGCAAGCGGTTCAGCTGGGCCTGTTTCTCTACCAGCTGTACTGGGGACTGGCCGCAGCGTTTGCTGTACTGCTGCTGATTCTGACGATTACGGTGGTACGGGCAACGATGGAGTTTTTTCTCTACCGGCGCGACTTTCATTGTATTGCCGAGTTGCAAGAGCAGGCGCGGCACTCTCGGGAGCAGCACACCGCTATCTTGCGAAAACAGTGGCTGGAACAATTGCGAGAGCTTTACCGGGATAAACCCCAACAAGTCCTGTTGGAGCAAGCGCTGGCCTCAGCGCCTGACTACAGCGATGATCGCGAGTTACTGGCTCACCTGGACACCTGCTTTGTCCAGCAACTCGACCAGCAGGCACTGGCTCGCATCTCCTACAACAGCCAGCAGGTGGCACTGATGGTGGCACTCAGTCCATTTGCTGCGCTGGATATGCTGCTGTCACTCTGGCGCAGCGTGCGGATGCTGGATGAAATCTGTCAAATCTACGGTGTACGTCCATCGTTGCCAGCGCGAACTCACCTGCTACGGCTGGTGTTCGAACAAATGGCCCTGGCCGGTGCTACCGACCTGCTAACTGATCAGCTGGCCGAGCAGGTGGCGGATTTCACTTCCAGCCGCTTGCTGGGGGCAGTCAGCACGCAGGTGGCCAGTGGTATCGGAGTTGGCGTATACAATGCGCGTATCGGCCTGCGGGCGATGGCTCTGTGTCGGCCAATTCCATTACAGGCCGACCAAAAGCCCGGCATGCGTCATTTGGTAAAAAACATTCTGTCCTCCCTCGAAGCACGGCTGCGCCGAATGTCGCCGAGTTAGTAACAGCTTTAACGACACTTAACCCGGAGTTGTCTCAGTGTGCGATTCCGGGTTTCTCTTCTTGCTCAGTTCCTGCTACTCCAAACTCGACAAAACTGTGGAAAAATACCGCAGAAAAATGTTATTTAACCTAAAAATGTCGTTTTTAAAAAAGATATGGCTAGGGCAGATTGGTCAATCCACCGTATTTACTGCCGGTGGTTGTTTATGCAACACAACTATTTCGACAAACACATAAAGAACAATTGGTTATTAATTGATAGGATGCCGCTTTTTACTTACTGGCATTTTCCGGGGAACATTTACAGGCATGGGCCGACCAGCAACCGTAACAATAAACCTTGACGCGCTGCGTCATAACTATCGGATTGCACAGCAGTTGTCGTCAATGAGTGACGGCGGGGTAATGGCCGTGGTCAAGGCTGATGCTTACAGCCACGGTGCAACAGCCTGTGCCACCGCACTGGCCGATATTGCCAGCGGGTTCGCCGTTGCCTGTATTGAAGAAGCCTTGGAGCTACGCGTTGCTGGCATCAAACAACCAATACTGTTGCTGGAAGGTTTTTTTGAGTCGGCCGAGCTGAGCAAAATCGACCAGTACCGTCTTGATGTGGTCATTCACCATCAATATCAGGTTGATGCCCTGGCGGCTTGCCCACTGGATCACCCGGTGCGCGTATGGCTGAAAATGGATTCCGGCATGGGCCGCGTTGGCTTCGTCCCCGAAGAGTATCGTCAGGCCTGGAGGCAGCTCAATAATCTTCCCTGGGTACGGGATATTGTCTTGATGAGTCATTTTGCCTGTGCTGATGAAACCGACAATGAACACGCGCAACAGCAGCTGGCCACATTCAATACCTACACCAATGATTTGCCAGGTCAACGCAGCCTGTGCAACTCGGCCGCGATGGTGGCGTTGCCACAGGCTCGAAGCGACTGGAATCGTCCGGGTCTGCTACTTTATGGCGTGTCACCTTTCAGTCAACCTCACGACATTGAGCAGATGGTTCAACCGGTGATGGAGTTGAGTTCGGCCATTATCAGCATGAAAACCATTCCCGCCGGTAATACCGTAGGTTATGGCAGCCAATGGACTGCCCAGCGACCGACGCGCATTGGCGTGGTCGCCATTGGTTATGCTGATGGTTATCCACGACACGCCATTAGCGGCACACCTGTGCTTATCAATGGCCAGCGAGCACCGCTGGTGGGTCGGGTGTCCATGGATATGCTGACAGTAGATTTGACCGACCTACCGTGCGTCCAGATTGGCGATCGCGCTATTTTGTGGGGGGCTGACCTGCCCATTGCGGAAGTGGCGCAAAAAGCCAACACAATTCCTTATCAACTGCTTTGTAATTTGAACCGAGTTCCGGTGCACTATCAGGGCGCACTGATGACTGATCTGGCAGATTTAGACGAGGTACTGGTTTGAAACCGTGCTCGTGAGCGGGAATTCCAGTTACATGGACATTGCTGCACCAGTTTTTCCTTGCCAATACATAAGGCAACCAAGGCCGCCAAGCACCAGATCCAGAACGGATGTGGTGATAATTCCAGTCATTGACGACATGGTGGCAATAATGTGACTTCTGACCAGGTAGACAGAAGCATTGTCCAGAATGCCATCCATTAACAGGCACGAAAGCACTACGCCTAAAACTAAAACTGTCGTTTGTTTTATCGTGACGGCCAGACCGTAATATTTATAAGACATACGTAGCATAGGAAAGGTGACCAGGCCGGATAACAAAAAACCCATAACTCCGCCGGGCGATACGCCGTTCCACCACATGACAGCAGCCAGTGAGACATTCCCAATAGAGCAGCCAAAGGTAATGACAGCAATAATAACGCCCACAATGGCATTCCACAGCCATGCCAGAAAACCGTGCTCCTGAGTATTCCAGAAAAGCAATTCCCACCATGAAGATGGCATCAGGACGCTGACGGAGGAAGCGATCAATAAACCTACGAGTATATCCTTGCGCGTCATGCTCAGATCATCATGGAAGAATATGCAGGCTCGCCGCCATGCACTCGCGCTGTTTTTCATTTCCTGAGCATTTTCAGCAGTTGCTTCCGGCGCGGGCATATGCAACACCATGGCCAGAAAATAGGCAGCAATAATGAACGACAGTGATGTCAGTACCATGATTTCCAGAAACAGTATTCCCAAAAATCCGTAAACGGTCACCATCATGGCAATCCCTACGTCGGTACTGGTAATCATAAAAGCAAGGGAATTTGACCAGCTGGCCCCTTTTTTTCTCAGGGTATGACCCACCCCGATGGTGGCGTAATTACAGACGGAAGAAGCCATCCCCAATGCTATGGCCAAGCCGGCACTTTTCAGACGATTGTGGCCCAGCTTGCTGACAATGGTTTCCTTGGGAACATAACTTCTTACCAGCGAAGACAGTGCCAAACCAAAGGTAATAGGCCACAACATATGCCACAGAAGAAGAGCGTAATTGGTGGCTAGATCAACAATAACCACGGAGAAGAATCTCCCGCATGGATGGAATAAGCAAGCCAAGTATAGTTGGCAATGCGATTAACTGGTATGCAGGATCTGATAACTTATTCCAGGATGTGTCCTCTGTCCTCATATCATTTCACTGGATTTGCACAACTTATCCCCATGATTAACCACAGACTATCCACAGATTAAACCCGGGTTTGCAAGTAACCACTGAGAGCACATTCATCTACTGCATCTTGAGTTACCTCCCCTAAGCCCTGATCAGTGCAATAGTTTCTCAGCTTTGCCAAGTGATTCTTGACCACTTCGGTACATTTATGATGCTCTTCTTCTCCGATCAACTCCCATGGTATTTTTTCAGCGAGCATTTCTTCGGTGGTTTGCCAGTCAATGCCCGGCGCAGTGGGCATTTTGTTTTTCGATACATAATTTTGGATTGCGTGGCGAAGGTAATCAGACACTCTGATATTAACATCAAATATTAAATCAGTAATCTGAAATTTTCGTTGCTCTGCAATGGTTTGTATTCTCCAGCCATGGGGTAATTCTGATAGTAATCGTTTCTGTAACGTAGCCTGTGTTTCGGCAGATGCCTCTTTGACAAGTTCATTATATTTAACCAATAGTTGTGACAGTACTTCCTGATTTTTTATTAACTTACCTATTTCTGCAGGTGGTTCTATATGATAACAATGACCTCCATGTGAAAAAGTGGAAATATTTTCTTCATCATACTTCATGAGTAAAATGACAAGTTTTTTCTCACCGCTGGAAAATTGCTGCTTAATAGCTGGTAACAACTCAAAAACAGATATTCTCTCTTTTAGCTGATCTACATCAATAGCAACGATTGCACAATATAAACCATCGTTATTAACTTTTTTTGACAACTCCCTAACCATTTCGGAACAATGTTGCAGTTCTTCCTCGCTGTCCTGCACAATCTGCAAAAGCCGATAAACCGGGTTACCAGTTAATAATGATAACTCCGCTATCATACTGTCGCGCGTTTCTGGTGCACACCGGCATATTTCCAACGCCACTACATTTTCCTGAGTAGTTATTTTGGACCATTGAGGATAATCATCAGACGGGATGACAGAGTGTTTATAAAAAAAGTCTGCTAATCCATAATCATTGTTAATGGGCGAATAGATTTTAGATACCAGATCATGCCAAAAATTTTCGCCATTGGATTTTTTATCTGTATTAAAATACACCTTGGTAATCTTGCTTTTACCTACGATCAGATGTGTTTTTGCCGTCATTTCCCAGCCATGAGGACAATTATCACGCCATCGTTGCATTAAATTATTCTGCACTGTACCAGACAGCGCAATATAGCGACCATTGAATGTCGTGACGGCATGCGCCAATGACTGCTGATGCTTTATCAATACTTGTTGCTGCCTGGTTATCTGCTGCAATTTACTCTCAGAATTTCCAGAGAAATCGTTGTCGCCAAAATGGTTAATACTGCATGACAATCCTCTTGCAATCATTTTCCGATTGATCATCAGGGAATTAGCGAATAAATTGGTCATAACACTGCTTGCTTTCATGATACCTCTGGAATTCCACACGCCAATCATTATTTGAAACACGCATTAACGGATTTCCTGACAAACAACAGACTGACAAGCCAGCCAGAAGTTCCATGGCTCGATCTATATTGACAGATACCAGGTCCAGCTTTTATATATTCACTGTGCATTCCCAACAACCACTGGCAATTCTTATCGTGTTTTTTCACTGGCTAAGCAGAAACGCAAATCGTGATCTTGGGTGATAGGAACTTTTTCATCTGTTTCCCGTCCAAGTTCATGTGCCAATAGACACGCTGCGTATACCAATAGGAAGGGTTCTGGCTTTGTTCCCCGGTCGGGAATTTCCCCAAAACAACAACGAACTCAATCGGAAAGTGAAAATGGACAATAGTGCAAATGGACAATAACAGTAACGCCATCCTGACCAGACTTTTCAATCATATTAATGATGTCGGCGTCTGTGATCTCCGTGATTGTGGTATTGATGCTCACAACAATCTGGTCTTTGGTCGAATGGTGACCAGGACGCAAAATAATCGTCTGATGACAGCCATATCCAGCCATCCCGCCCTTGCTGAACTTGTCCACACGCACAGATTAATTACATGGCAAGACATAACGCCTTTTCTGACACCTGCAACTCGTGGTTCTGGCTCTATAGACGCCCGCGCAGCATCAACACCAGCATCCACACCAGCCCCGACAGTGACACATCGAGTAGCACCTGATGAGGCGTCAGTATCAACATCTGCCGGTGGCGTAAAAGTAACACTCAATCGACAAGGAGTGCTGGGTTTTGCTGAAGAGATCAACCGCAAACAACAACGCTACTCTCTGGTGGTCTCTGTAGGCCAGGGAAACTCGTTTAACGGCGGAATTGCCAAGGCTATGGCCGATAGGGCTGGAGATCATTACTGTCGTATATCAAGCATCAATCCATTAGCGCCTGGGCAGTGTTTTACTTACCGCTGTGCCAACAACGCCCAAATAGGCGGATCAGCCCTTAGCTTGTGCCAGAACATTCATAATGTTTATGTTCCCTTTACAGGAGAGCAGTATTACCAGCAAACCATGGTAAATACCTTTGTGAACCTGTTCGGGCAGCCCAATGACCATCATCCCTTACTGGCTTGTTTTGTCGGCTGCGGACAGGCAGGTGGCAATGGCAAAGAGCTGGCCAGGGCAATTCACGCAGCTCGCCTTGAGTTTTTCAACAGCAAGGGAGTTATGGCTCCAGGCATTATCCTGGTGGGTAGGGACACCACCGCAGACCGGCAAGTCCGGGATGATTTTGTCAGCGAGTGGCTGGCACTGGACAAGCCATCACCGCCCCCGATCAGCAAAACTTCTCTCCCCGGCGTATCATCGCAAAAACATCTGAAAGGTATCTCGCCCGCAGTTACTACTGTCATTGGGCAAGTGCTGCTACCGGGCCTGCTGGACATTCAAATGCATCCCGACGAAGGTATGTTTGGTGCGGCCAGAGAGCTGACGAAAAAAGGGGAACGATTTGCCCTGGTAAATGCGGCCAACTCGCAGATGATCCATGCCGGTGGTATTGCCCGGCAATTTTCCCGGGACCTGGGGTCGCAGTTTGACCACGATACCCAGGCTCACCCAACTCAAACCGGGCACTGTTTAACCGTCGGTGCCTACGCATACGGTACTGATCCGAAGTTGAGACTGACTGGTTGTGAGAACATCCACAACGTGGTGGCACCACAAAAAAACCAGCACAGTTATGACACGCTATTTCGCGATGCTTTTGTCAACCTGTTGGTCAATGCCAGTAAACATGGCAATACCAAAGTTATCTCCTGCTTTTTCGGCTGTGCAATATACGGGGGTAACGGGACTGCCTTGGCCAATGCCCTTCACGCTGCCTATCAGGACAGCCGAGTGCAATCCCTGACCAGGATTCCCCATCTATCGCTTGTGGGCTGCCCCGGATCTGCTTCTGATCAAAAAGTACACGACGATTTTATAAAACAATTTAAACGACAACTCAGTAACTTTCCTCTCTCAACGCATCGCGCGGCCACGCACGCGGGAGCCACGGCAGCTACCAGTAAAATGATGGGGAGTTTGCGACTTGACGAAACGCCCAAAACCGTTCAACCAAAGGCAACAGCAGAACAGTCAGAAGAAGCAGCCATTGGCAAGGACGGGATGATTACCTGTGGTATTTGCATGGAGTCCAAATCACAAACCAATGCCCAGGAAATCAATGAACTGCTGGTCTGTTCAGAGTGTAATGAAGATTATCAAGCCAGCGGCGTTAATCTTGCCAAATTCGATGCTCTGCCCGAAGAGTTCACTGCCATACGCTATGAGCCTCTGGCGATCACCAAAAATTACCTGCCGTTGCCAGGTCATCCAGGAGTCGGTCGAATTATCGTGCGGATCAAGGCATCAGCGCCCTGGCAATTGAGTAACGGGAAAAATGTCAGTGTTACCAGCAGGCAAGAAGTACACTATCTGCCCGATAACCTGGTGGGTCTGGAACTGCTCAGACTGTTTGAGGTTCTGCATAAGCACCAGTTAATCTTCAAACTCGATCACTCAATTACCCACGGCCTGTTTGGTATTACCTTCAATTTTCATCTTAAAACGAGCGACTGGGGTGGTGAGCCATATCACGGTTATCCGGATCCAGGCTATCCCGCACGCGCTTTGAATGAGATTGCAGGTTTGGCACATACCTACAAACTGGAGAAGGAGCTGGACGTATCCAGACTGGTTGAACTGATTGAGCAGGAACAATCGTGACACTCGCTGCCCGACCGAACAGCGGCATCATTGCTTATGTAAGGCTGCTATTAGCCAAAGCGCGCCAGGCTGGCCCTGCGCTCTCGCTCGGAGCGACGCATAAACCACCAGCCAATAAGGGCCGCCAGAGACACCGCCAGAATCATCAGTGTCGCAATGGCATTGATTTTTGGTGAAATACCCAGCCGCACTGACGAGAAAACCACCATGGGCAAGGTTGTTGATCCGGGACCGGAGACGAAGCTGGCAATCACCAGGTCATCAAGCGACAGAGTGAAAGCCAGCAGCCAGCCAGCAGCCAGAGCCGGGGCAATGGTCGGGATCGTAATCAGGAAAAAAGTTCGCAGTGGTGTCGCTCCCAAATCCATGGCAGCCTCCTCAATAGAGCGATCCACTTCCCGCAACCGTGAACCGACGACAACAGCCACATAAGCGGTTGAGAAGGTCACATGAGCAATCCAGATGGTCAGCATACCTCGCTCCATGGGCCAGCCAACCAGGTCCGCCGTGGTGACAAATAACAACAGCAGTGACAAGCCAGTGATGACGTCCGGCATAACCAGCGGTGCTGTCAACATACCATTGAAAGCTGCTCTGCCACGGAACTTGCCAAAGCGGTCGAGAATAAAGGCCGAGATTGTCCCCAGCACAACAGCCATGGAAGCGTTGTAAAAAGCAATTCGCAAACTGACCCACACCGCCCCCATCAATTGCTCATCCTGGAGCAGCTCCCGATACCAGTGGGTAGAAAAACCCGCCCAAACCGTTACCAGTCGCGAAGCATTGAAAGAGTAAACCACCAGAATAAACATGGGCAGATAAAGAAAAACCAGCCCGATAATCAGCACAATGGTGGAAAAAGCAGGCATTCTTAAACGCCTGCCGGTAGTTGACGCAACGGATGCCATTACAGACTGACCTCCAACTGCTTCGCCTGATGGCGATTGAAGAAAGCAATTGGCAAGCACAGAATCAATAACATGATCATGGCCAGGGCACTAGCCAGCGGCCAGTCGCGGTTATTGAAAAACTCCTGCCAGAGCACTTTACCAATCATCAGGCTCTCTGGGCCGCCAAGCAGTTCGGGAATAACATACTCCCCCACTGCCGGAATAAACACCAGCATACAGCCGGCAATAATGCCGCCTTTAGAGAGGGGCAGAGTAACCCGGAAAAAAGTCTGCCATGGGCGACAACCGAGATCATTGGCAGCCTCAAGCAATGATTTGTCCAACTGAGTCAGGTTGGCATAAATGGGTAGTACCATAAACGGCAGATAAGCGTAGACAATGCCGATATATACGGCGATGTTCGTATTCAGTATTTGCAACGGCTGGTCAATCAACCCACACCACATCAGCAGGTTGTTCAGCAGGCCGTTGTTTTTCAGTATGCCCATCCAGGCATAGATGCGAATCAGAAAAGAGGTCCATGACGGCAACAACACCAGCATCAACAAAAGGCTTTGTTGGCGCCCAGGGGCACGAGCCATGGCGTAGGCCATTGGATAGCCCAACATAAGACAGAAAAAGGTAGCAACCAGGGCTAGTCTGATGGACGTCAGGTAAGCCTGCAAATACATCTCATCGTCAGCCAGGAACAGGTAATTGCCCATATTCAGGTTAAACGTCAGCATTTCATCTATGTATTCGACGATGTCTGAATAAGGCGGAATAGCGATTTCGGCAGTGGCAAAACTGATCTTGACCACAATCATGAACGGGACAAGAAAAAACAACAACAGCCAGAAATAGGGGACGCCAAGCACCAGGCGACGCCCCCATTGCGCCCTTAAGGCATCTACCCTCTCGGGCACAAAGGCACCTTTGGTCAGTAAGTCGGACATGACAAATTCCAAAAATAAAAAATTATCAGACAGTAGCTACAGCAGTTAATGGCTCAGCTGTTGAGAACGACACCGCTGTCGTCATCCCAACTGATATACACTTCATCACCCCAGGTCGGTTTATCAGCGGTGCGGATCACATTGGCCATGTTGGATTGCACCATCATGCCCGACGGCAGCCGTATGTGATAAACCGAGTGACCACCCAAATAAGCAATGTCGTGTACCAGTCCTTTGCTCCAGTTGTAATTTCCTTCCGGTCGCTCCCTGGTCACCATGGTTTTTTCTGGTCTTACGGCAATCCATACCTTACGGTCTTCCAGTGGCGCCATGATACCGTGACCAATGTAAACCAGCTGTTCCAACTGCCCTGATCTGATAATGACGTAACCGGCTTCCTCTTCGACGATTTCCCCTTCGAACATATTGACAGAGCCGATGAACTCCGCCGTCATGCGACTGTTCGGATTCTCATAGATGTCGATGGGCGTGCCCACCTGGACAATCCATCCGGCATCCATAATGCCGATGCGCTCGGCCATGGTCATGGCCTCTTCCTGATCATGGGTTACCATAATGCAGGTGACGCCTACCTCTTCGATGATATCTACCACTTCAAGCTGCATACGACTGCGCAACTTTTTGTCCAGGGCGCCCATGGGTTCGTCCAGCAACAGCAGTTTCGGACGCTTGGCCAGGCTACGGGCCAAGGCAACACGCTGACGTTGACCACCAGAGAGCTGATGTGGTTTGCGCCTGGCGTATTTTTCCATATGCACCAGCTTGAGCATCTCCTGCACCCGCTGGTGAATGATGTCTTTGGCCAGACGATCCTGCTTCAAGCCAAACGCCACGTTTTGCTCGACGGTCATATGGGGAAACAGGGCATACGACTGAAACATCATATTAATGGGGCGCAAATACGGCGGCAGATGGGTAATGTTCTGACCATCGAGATAAATGCTGCCCTCTGACGGTGTTTCAAACCCTGCCAGCATTCTTAGCAGTGTGGATTTACCTGAACCGGAGCCTCCGAGCAGTGCAAAAATCTCACCCTTTTTGATGTTCAGGCTGACATTATCGACCGCAATAATGTCGTCAAACTTTTTTGTGACCTGATCAATTTTAACCAGTATCCCGTTGCCTGAGCGCCCCTTCACCGGCGAATTCGGCGCTGGCGGGGAGACAGATGCTGTGCTCATCTATGGGTTTCTCCAGAGCGGAATGTATTAAAAACAGAGAAGTGAAAGCCTGCGCATTGTCCATAAAAACACCAGAATTGAAAATGATTTTGCGATAAACCCTGATAGAACATATTAGTAATGCTCACTTGCAGATTCATCATTCGTACCCTAACCTCCGTCAGCTGGGGGCATTTGGCCCAATAATCATTAGAGAAGCGATAGAAAGGTATTAGAGAAACGGCTGTCTTAATCGGGCTTTGTCTTCTCGTTGCAGCCTGAGCCGACGCTGCCTGACATTGGGATTTTGGCAAGACAACAAGCTGACCGGGCGGCGTTTGCCAAAGATGAACACAGACCTCACTAATCTCTTACGCTATCGTGCGCCACTTTTGTTGGTGCCAGATCAGGCATTGCCAGAAAACGACTGAAATCATGAGAAGCCGAAAAGAAGTTGTCCGTCAGTTGGATCGTATCGACCGCAATATTCTCCGAACCTTGCAGGAGCAGGGGCGTATCTCCTATGTTGAGCTGGCGGATAAAGTCGGGTTGAGTACTACACCCTGCATGGAGCGAGTCAAACGCCTGGAGCGGGAGGGTATTATTCAGGGCTATTGTGCACGTCTTAACCCAAAGTATCTACAGGCAGGTTTACTGGTTTTTGTCGAGATCAGCCTCTACACCAAGTCAGCCGATATCTTTGATGATTTTCGCAAGGCCGTCATCAAACTACCCAACGTGCTGGAGTGCCACCTGGTTTCCGGTCATTTTGATTACCTGGTCAAAGCCCGTATTTCCGAGATGGCTTCTTACCGGGAGCTGTTGGGGGATATCCTGCTCAAGCTACCCGGCGTGCGGGAATCGAAAAGTTATATTGTGATGGAAGAACTGAAAGAGACGCTTAGCCTTCCTATTGCGGATTAACCCGGTACAACCATGCATGTAGGCACGCTCTATATAGGCTGATCAAGATATGGGCTGGTCAAGATAGACTGCTCAAGCCTCCTGGAGTTCACCGGTAACTTGATAGTCCCTGATGTAGTAGTTCAGGGCTACTTCGTCTCGGTGGTTGCTGCAACGCAAGGAAAAACCGGCGAAGAACCTTGTCTGGTTGTCGTTAGCTTGGCACCAGACACACTCTGCCATGACTGTTATTCGGTGGGTGGTACCGCTGGGGCCGGGCAGCGTGAGAGTCACATTTCGAGCTTCTGCGGGCCTGATTCTGAAATCAGTCAAAATACTGAAGCCTCCCTGCGAAACATCCTCCAGAATGCCAATGGAATGACTGGTATCACTATCGAATACGGGGGCGCCCTGCTCTAGCGTTTTTCTCGGAAATCGTCGCTTTTCTTGTGTTATTTGCGACATTTTCACCTCTTGCATAAGAAAGGAAAGAGCCACTACGTTAACACTTTTTGAGCAAAAAAATATACCGCGAGAACTTTTCGCAATGGCACGCAAGCCCTGCAAGCCACATAAATGCCTTCAGGAAAGATGGAACTTTTCCAATGCTTTGGGCATCCAATGGGCGGATGGCGCTTTCAAGAACAAGCAGCCAATAACAAGAACCAAATAGCAAGAATCCAATAACAAGAAACTAAAGAAGCGAGAGGTTTTAATGAATCCTGTTAACGACTCTAGCGTTCGCGCCCGTGCTATGGGGCTTGATAGCCTGCATTCCGGTGCTTTTGCCGAGATGGCCAGGTGTGGTCACCGCGTAGTCGCTATTGAGAAGCGAACTGCGTCCAAATTTCAGGTCACTACCAATTGCGTTAGCGGCATCTACAGCAATGACCACGAGCGCTGCGTAGGTGAAATGCAATTTCACTTGACCAACACAGGTCCCAATCTGTACCTGGGTCAGTTCCATCATCACGAGCAGTGCCTGGGATCACGCCGCCATAACTTTGAGCCTGGCACTATTGAAGATCTTCCCTGTGGTGATAAGAACTTTGTTACTAATTGGCCAAGCTATGTGGCCGGTTCAACACAGCTTGCTGCTGAAAATGTCAGGGCCGCGGAGCAACGGCAAAAATACGAAAGGGATCAAGCCATAATGCATGGTTACGATCAGGTATGCACGCCTGCTGACGCTATCGAAGCCAGAAAGCTGGCCACGGGCGTCGAGACACTGAGCAATCAGTTAGCGGATTACTTCTCATACCACGCAACCAGATAGCAACCAGATGACTGTTGCCTGCGTCTATAGCCTTAACCTCATATCGTCCCAATCACCGTTATTTTTGTGGAACACAAGTAGCGGTGGTTTCTGTCTGTATCCACCCATCGGATTGCTTGTAGACAGCCTCACTCTCCATGTGAAGTGGCTTGTGGCTGTTGACACGAACGTAGTTTTTCCCCTGTAATCGAAACTGGCATAACAAACAATCCCGGCGCCGGTACATCCATACCAGCTGGCAAGCATAATAACAGTGCCCGACAGAGCTGAAGAGATCAAAGCCTGCTGCATAACATACGGAGGGAAGCCGTCATGTTCAGACAGATTACCGAGGCGCGGATGAATGATCTTCATTGCAAATACGATGAAGCGTCTGGCCTCAAGTCCATCATTGCCATTCACAGTACCCGCCGTGGGCCAGCCCTCGGTGGTTGTCGCATTATCCCTTACGCCTCATCCGATGAAGCCATTGCCGATGTCATTCGTCTCGCCCGGGGCATGAGTTACAAGTCCGCCCTGGCTGGCCTGAACCTTGGTGGTGGCAAAGCGGTTATTATGGAACCCGAAGGTGAATATGACCGTAAAGCGCTGTTCGAAGCCTTTGGGCAGTTCGTTAACGAACTGGGCGGACGCTATATCACCGCTATGGACAGCGGCACGACCGTCATGGACATGGATACCATTGCTACTCGCTCAGCCCATGTTACCTGCACCTCCACCTGTGGTAATCCGGCCTCTTATACGGCTGAAGGCGTTTATTACGGAGTGCTCGCCTGCCTCAAGGCACATCCCGAGCTGCCCGACAGTCTCAAAGGAGTCACTGTGGCGGTGCAGGGGTTGGGCAATGTGGGCTATGCCCTGTGCCAGCGTCTGCATAAAGACGGCGCCCGACTGATTGTTGCCGATATCGACCAGGAGCGCGTTGACCAGTGCGTTGCTGAATTTACGGCCCAAGCGGTTGCCCCCGATGACATCTACTCCACACCTTGCGACCTGTTCAGCCCTTGTGGACTTGGCGGCATTTTGAACCAGCAAACCATCGGTCAGTTACAGTGTGCTGCCATTGCCGGATCAGCCAACAATCAGCTCCTCGACGAGGATGACGCCCAGGCCCTGTTTGCCCGAGGGGTTCTCGTTGCCCCTGACTACCTGATTAACGCCGGTGGGCTGATCTTCGTCACCATGAGCCACCAGCAAAACCAGCAGAGTGAAATGCAAGGCAAACTGCACGCCATTTACGACACACTGCTGCGTATTTTCAACCAGCAGTATCAGCTGGGCTTACCCGCCAGCGTCCTCGCCGACCAGATGGCCGAAGCGATGATTTATGGCACTGAGCAGGGAACGCAGCCATGACCATGGGCGACCAACCCACTTTTGTGCAGTTTCTCGATTCCGCTGGGGAGGCGGTACAGAATCTGCCAGAGTGGATTAATGATCAAACGACGCTTATTGACTATTACCGCACCATGGTAATTGCCCGCCAAGGCGATCAGAAGGCAGTTGCCTTGCAACGCACTGGCAAAATGGGCACCTACCCCTCCTGCCTGGGACAAGAGGCCATCAGCGCAGTCAGCGCTGCCTTGCTAAACAAAGACGATGTATTGATTCCGTACTACCGGGATTTGCCCGGATTACTGCGTCGGGGTATCCCTCTCAGCGAGGTTTTGCTTTACTGGGGTGGCGATGAACGTGGCAGTGCCAGCACTGCCTGGGGTGAGGATTTACCCAACTGCGTTCCCATTGCCACTCAGGCCGGGCACGCAGCGGGGATCGCCACGGCTATCAGAATCCGCCATGAAAGCGGAAAGCCCATGCGCGTCGCCCTGTGCGCTCTCGGTGATGGTGCCACTTCAAAGGGCGATTTTAGCGAAGCCCTCAACCTGGCCGGTGCCTGGCAGCTGCCAGTGATTTACATCATTAACAATAATCAGTGGGCGATCTCGGTGCCCAGAACCATACAGTCCGGTGCCCCGACTTTGGCACAAAAGGGAGTAGCGGCTGGGCTGCCATCGTTTCAGGTGGATGGTAACGATGTCATCGCGCTGCACGAAGTGGTCAGTACCGCCATTGAGCAGGCTCGGCAAGGAAAAGGTGCTACGGTAATCGAAGCCATCAGTTATCGTCTCAGTGACCACACCACAGCAGACGACGCCAGTCGTTATCGCAGCAGCGACGAACTGCAAGCAGCTTGGCAAAAAGAACCCATTAAACGTCTGCGGTATTTTCTGCACCAGCGGGGATGGTGGGATGAAGGCAAGGAGCAAGCCTTAAAAGCGGAAGCTGAACGCATTATCGAACAGGCAGTGCAAACCTATCTCAATACCCCTCTGCCAAACATTGCCGACCTGTTTGATTATCACTATGCCAATATCCCCTGCCAGCTGGAAATGCAGAAAAGCGCTGCCTTGAACCGGGAAAACGCACGACAACGGATGCAGCCGAGAGATGTCGGCGGAGGTCATCAACATGGCTAACCAACTGACTATGGTTGAAGCGGTTAACCTGGCACTTGACCACGCACTGGCCGATGACCCTGATGTGGTATTGCTCGGCGAAGATATTGGCGTCAATGGTGGTGTATTTCGTGCCACTGCCGGCCTGCGCGAGAAATACGGTCTGAAGCGAGTGATGGATACGCCGCTGGCGGAAACCCTGATTGCCGGAATCAGCGTCGGCATGGCTACCCAGGGCCTGAAGCCGGTGGCCGAGATTCAGTTCATGGGCTTTATCTTTCCAGCCATGGAGCAATTGATTTGCCACGCTGCACGCATGAGAAACCGCACTCGTGGTCGCTTGACCTGCCCGCTGGTGGTACGGGCACCATTTGGCGGTGGCATCCATGCCCCGGAGCATCACTCAGAAAGCACCGAAGCGCTATTTGCCCATATTCCCGGTTTAAGAGTGGTTATCCCCTCCTCCCCGGTGCGTGCTTATGGGCTGCTACGCGCCGCCATCCATGAGCCGGACCCAGTCATTTTCCTGGAACCAAAACGCATCTACCGAGCCAGCAAACAGACAATTAATACGGATATTCTGCCGTTAGACACCTGTTTCACCCTGAAAACAGGGCACGATATCACTCTGGTCAGCTGGGGCGCCTCAGTACGCGAAACCATGATGGCAGCAGATGTGCTGGGCAAGCACGGCATTAGCGCTGAAGTGATTGATGTCGCCACCATCAAACCTCTGGACATGGACACCATTACCATCTCGGTGAAAAAAACCGGCCGTTGCGTTGTTGTCCACGAGGCGTGTCGCAGTTTTGGTGTTGGTGCCGAGATTGCTGCCGAGTTGATGGAAAGCACCTTTACCGAGTTGCGGGCGCCAATAGCGCGGGTTGCCGGTTTTGATACGACAATGCCCTACTACCGAATGGAAAGCCACTATCTGCCACAGGTGGATGATATTGTCAGGGCCAGTATCAAGACTCTGGCCTGGCACTGACGGGTAGTAACGCTCAGCAAGAAAAATAACAAAGGTTCTGTCATGCGCTTTTTTAATTTACCGGATTTGGGGGAAGGTATTCCCGAAGCTGATATTGTCCAATGGCATATCAAGGAAGGAGACAGTGTCAAAGAAGACCAGCCGATGGTTTCGGTAGAAACGGCCAAAGCCATCGTAGAAGTGCCGGCCCCCTGTTCAGGGGTCGTTGCCCGCTTATGCGGCCAGCCGGGTGAGACCATACTGACCGGTGCTCCGCTGGTGGAATTTGTCAGCAACGACCAGGACAGCGGTACGGTAGTGGGCAAACTGGCCAGTGATGATGCCAGAGACAATAATGCCACGGACAATAGCGATGAGTCGTTTATTATCGGTGCACCAAAAAAGAGTGATCATCAAGGCTCTCACCCTGACTTACATAACCGTATTCACCAATTGGCTCAGGAATTTCATGTTGATATTGCGCCAATATCCCGAGGCCTGCAGCCAAAGACGACAACTTACCCACTGGAACACCCGGAACCCTTAAAGGGTGTCCGGCGTCACATGGCACGAACCATGAGCCAGTCCCACGCCTCAGTGGTCCCGGTCACTCTGTTTGACGATGCCGATATTGAACACTGGCCCACCGGGGAAGACATCACAGTTCGTCTGATTCAGGCCATCGCCATCGCCTGTACGGCAGAACCGGCGCTCAATGTCTGGTTTGATGGTGTTAGCGAGTCGTGCCAGCGACATCAGGCCGTGAATCTTGGTTTGGCAGTGGATAGCGCAGAAGGTTTGTTTGTCCCCGTGTTGCACGATGTGGCTAATATGTCCGGTACGGATATCCGCAGACACATCAACCGGCTTCGCGTCGAGGTGAAAGAGCGCAGCCTGGCTAATTCGGCGCTTAAGGGAGCCACTATTACCTTAAGTAACTTTGGCGTATTTGCTGGCAAATACGCCACCCCGGTAGTAGTGCCACCTACCGTTTGTATTGTCGGTGTTGGCCAGTTGCGCGAACAAATCGTCAGTGTCGATGGCAACGCCGTCAGCCACCGAGTGTTGCCGTTATCACTGTCATTTGATCACCGCGCAGTCACCGGTGGTGAAGCCACCCGTTTTTTGCATGCCATGATTGCCCAGCTACACAATTGAACATGGGATACCGGGTGAAAATCACTGAGCTGCCCCAGCAAGATTTATGGCACAAATACCAGACAATTGCTGAGCAGTTCAAAGAGCACTTTGCCATGAAACAGATCAAGTCACCTGACGATATCTATCCGATATTTCGCCAGCTGTTGGAACGAAAGGAAAACACATGAGTGGACTGACAGTCCACGCACCAGAAGAAACCTGGATTGATTCAATAAACGACAACAGATAATTATTCACAATAATCCTTTCCAGCTTGTGAAAGTCACCCGGATAAGATTAAAATTTTCCCCGTGAATAGGTCGATATTGGTGCGTCGATGTGTCAGGTTCACCTCCAGGGATTAACGCAAACCTCGACATTATCTATCAATTGGCAGATAATCCGTGTGACAGGGGGGCTGATATTAATTCACGTTCCCTTGTTGCAGGAGATCCCTGATTCATACCGTTATCGCCCTATTGCCGAAACTTAATGACACGATCGTTCAATAAATTTAGGGAGTGCGTAGTTAGTGCCTTCCTTAACGAAATGAACAGGTATTTACTGCCAGGCTGAAAAAATCACCAATCTACAGCCAGGAACAGGCGACTCGATCCGGGATTGAATCATTAGAAAAGGCTGTGGCGCTAGCTCAATAATGCTCAAATAATAACAGTAAAAGTAAACAGGAGGGTATCTGACGCCTAAGAAACAATGGCAGCTTATCTCAACGGTATTTGGGTAACCGTTTTGAAATAGTCCGGTAAATCACTAACAGGCCTGGGTCAACCAAACCGCTACGGTGGGTCATTCAGGAGTGAAAGTAATTGCTAACGAATTAGTGTTGTTTTGAGTTAAACGACAGATTTATAATACGCTGGCATTGGAAGTCGCTGTACTGAAACAACTTGTTTACTGTCGAATTGTCGCCAAATGTGGATTGCTTATCCCCAATTCTCTTACAATTCGACCAACAATATATGTTGGTACTTCCATATAAAAATCGCTTGTTGTATAAAGATTATCGAATCGGACACCTATTATTCCTGGAGCAGGAAGTTCAATCAAAACTATGGAGTCGTAAAGTAGATGAATATTTTCGAAGAAGTTCAGCATCGTCTCAGCAGTAAAACTCGTGCGCGCCAACTGTTCAAAGATGTACACGCTGAAGATCTCGAGCGCATCATTTCCCGTTTACAAGATGTGCTTAATGAAAAACAGGAAGCCCGCGCTAAAGACGAAGAAAAGCGCAAGCAGAAGCTGGAAAATATTGAAGCCATCAGACAGATCATGGTTGATCGTGGCGTGTCCATGAATGACCTGGGCCTGAATAGCCTGGACGTCGAAGAAAATCCGACGAAACGTCGTCGCAACGTGCAAAAGTACACTTTTGAATATCAGAATGAACATGGTGAGCCCATTAAGTGGGAAGGGGCCACTACTGGGCGCCTGCCACGTGACTTTCAGGCTTACCTGGAGCGCACTGGCAAAAAACGCCTGGAATGCGCTTTAGAAGCAATTCCTGAGTGATGAAAGGGCCTCAAAGGCCCTTTTTTACCGCATTTTGATGCGGCACCAACGCTCAGTGGCCATCAGAAGCAACGTCGCTACACAATTCGTGACAGGGGAAAATGGCAGATAAACTGACTGCCCTTACCCGGATGGCTATTAATGGATATACGACCATCGTGTCGTAAGAGAGCGTGTTTGACGATTGCCAGCCCTAAACCGGTTCCGCCAGTCATCTGGCTGCGACTTTTGTCCACCCGGTAAAATCGTTCGGTCAGCCTGGGAATATGCACTGGGTCGATGCCGACACCATTGTCTTGTACCATCAGGCAGCCACCTTGTTCATTCTGCCACCACTTCACTACCACCTCACCGCCGGCCGGTGTATAACGCACAGCATTGTAAACCAGGTTGGAGAAGGCACTGCGCAACTCCATTGGTTCCCCGAGCAACGCGCAATCATCCCCACACTCCAGTCGGATTTGATGCTGCTTTTCGCCGCTTAACGCCCTGGCATCTACCACTATCCCAGCCAGCAGAGGTTTAAGGGCTACGATCTGACAAGCTCTTTCTGGCTCTGTTGCCTCCAAACGTGAGAGCAATAACAGGTCTTCAATCAGCCGCTGCATGCGCTCGGCCTGTTCCTGCATCCGGTTAAGCGCACGATTAAAGACAGGCGGCACTTCCTGACTCATGGCCGTGGCGTCGCCCAGGGTTTCCAGGTAGCCGCAAATCACTGTTAGTGGTGTTCTTAATTCGTGAGAGACATTAGCGACAAAATCCGTACGCATAATTTCCAGCTGATGCAAACGACTAACGTCGCGCACCAGCAACAGCCGGTTACCCTGGCCATAAACGGTAATGGCAATTTGCAGTTGCCGTCCTTCGTGCACCGGGGAGTCGATTTTGATCGGTTCCCTGTCAGTGCTGTCTGCCATGTAGTGAGCCAGTTTGGGATTTCTAACTAGGTTGGTCAGAAGCTGACCTTGATCATCAGGCATATGCAAACCAAGCAACTCACCAGCAGCACGGTTCCACCATTCGAGACCTCCCCTGGCATCCGCCATGATCACGCCGTCGTTTAATGCCGCAGTGGATTTCTGAATGCGTCCGATGACATTGGCCAGTCGCCTCTTTGAGCGACGATGGCGGTTCTGTATTCGGTAAATGCTGTCGAAAATCTCACCCCAGACGCCGGAGCTTTCTGGCGGCTCAAGCTCCTGATCACTGGCCTGGTTAAGCCAGCTGAGCAATCGGTAGAGTTGACAGTGACTCCAGAGTACATAAAAGGCCAAAGCCAGAAAAAGGCCCAGAAAAATCCGGTCAGCCAGCCAGCCTGCAAAGAGGCCGAGAGCCAACGTTAACAGGACGCGGCCAGTCAGCCAAAGGCGGATAGAAGTCGTGGTCATGGCTTGTGATTCTAGGCACGGGTAGAGAAACGATACCCTGTCCCTCTGACAGTTTGAATGTGGTTCTCATAGTCACTGCCCAGGGCTTTTCGCAGGCGGCGGATGTGCACATCAACCGTTCGTTCCTCAACGTAAACATTGCCACCCCAGACTCGGTCGAGCAGCTGGCCTCGCGTGTAGGCACGTTCCTGGTGGGTGAGAAAAAACAGCAGGAGGCGGTACTCGGTGGGCCCCATGTCCACCGGCCTATCATCGATGGTGACCCGATGGCTGATCGGATCTAGCGCCAAGCCATTAACCACAATGGTCGCCAACTCGTCGGTGCCCTGGGTACGGCGTAAGACCGCCTTCAGACGAGCCACCAGCTCCCGAGGGGAAAATGGCTTGGTGATGTAATCATCCGCACCAGTCTCCAGACCTTGTATTTTATGGTCTTCTTCGCCTTTCGCCGTCAACATGATAATGGGGAGTTCAGCGGTCAGCTGATCGCGCTTGAGCCGCCTGGCCAATTCGATGCCCGACACATCCGGCAACATCCAGTCCAGTAGAATCAAGTCTGGGCGATTATCAATCACCAGTGAATGAGCCTGTTTTGCGTCTGCCGCTTCGAGGCACTGATAGCCGGCCATCTCCAGAACCATAATAAGCATTTCTCTGATGGGCGCTTCATCATCCACAATTAAAATTGTTTTGCCAGACATGAAAATACCCCAAAGTTGCCAAAGTGCAGGTTGGTATAGTGGCCGTCCAGTGAGCCTAGTGTTATCGCGAAGGAATGTTACAGAAAAAATGACGTCCGGGAAAATATGCATGGTGTTTGCCGCAACTTTCCCCACTAACCAGATTTATTTCATGGTATTGCGTGTAGTGTCCTGCGTGCCGCACTTATAGGCGTTAGCCATCAGCGTCACAGAGCTCAAAAAGCCAAACGGCCGGTAGAGATAAAGTGTATCAGCTCCTATGGCCACTGCTCTTATACTCATCTGGTTGACAGCTCCCCAGATCATGTCGCGGTCACTATGCAGCCAGTAATCGTAAAAGTGCCCTTCGGACCCATAAACTATCCCTTTATGCTCACACTGCGCTACACGCTGGGTTTCATCCCAAAAAACCTGAACCTTCCTGGACTCTTCGGTGGGAAAGGTAATACAACCGCTCAGGCTGACCAGCACCATGGAACCTAACAGGAATTTTTTATAATTCATAAGTATCAATCAATCGGATATCGAATAAAGTCGGGCAGTATCAAGTAAAAGAACCAATAAGAGAATAGGGAAGTTGCTCATTTATAGTAGCAAGAGCGCGGAACTCTCGAAAAAATTCGGTGAGATAACTCACCTGGCATTTTGAAAACTTAAAAAAATACCCCGACTGGCGGGGTAAAAATCTCAGTACACTTCATTATTGTTATTATTCCCAAATGCCGTCCCTGGCCATTACTTCCTTCCTGGAATCGTACTGAGTACTGCTAACTATCTTCTCCAGCAGTGCTATCTTAGTTAGCGTCTCGCGCAACGGTTTGCTTTAGAGAAATTTCAGGTCTGGCTATGCCTAGAGCGTTTCGTTTCCTGCAATTTGGCACCTGTGAAATTTGTGGTCTGGCGCAACTGCCTGAACGATTGTCCTGCCTGATGGTTCCCCTTGACCGGCAAAGAGTACGCTTTTTCACGCTTTTTTATTGCGACGACAATCCCGAGTGCCATCGCAAAGCTCTTGATAAATTATCCGAAACCGAGCAACTGCACCATGCCGGCACTGGGTAAACGGTGGCTAATACTAATCCATACAATACACTCCGCTATTTTCAAGCCGGTCAGCCATAAAGCACCCCAGCAAAAAATCAAAAAGTTATCGACAATCCACGCGCTGGCCTAAACGGGTCGGGCGAGCCTTTGCTATGCTGATGCAGTCTTTGCAAGCGGAAGTATTGGCAACAACAGTTTGGCTTTTCACTGACTGGTTTTATTGGCTGGTTTTACTGGAAAAGAGCCTATCGGTTATCGAGCATCACTGGTCGTCGCCGAATAACAGGTAATGGATTTGTCAAAAAGAACAAGAGATGCACGCTATGAAAAAAGGATGTTTGTTGGGCATAGTTCTGTCAGGCCTGGTCACCTCGGCCTGCTCCGAAGAAAAACAGTCCTCACCAATTGTCACTACGCAGCAGGCTGCCTACCAAAAACACAGTGTTGAAGAGATTCTCAACAGCTCGAATGATGAGGAACTGGTTAAAGTTTCCGGAGAAATCGTAAAAAAAATCAAAGACAAGATTTACCTGTTCCGTGGTGAAACCGGAGAGATTCATGTGGTTATTGAAGAGTCCGCCCTGCCGGATGATACAGAGGTAAAGCTGGACTCTCCGGTGGTGATCAAAGGTGAGATAAACAATCCCCCCGACAAAGCACCTAAAATTGACGTCGAAAATATTCACTACATATTCTGAGTCGCTTGCCGCTTCGGCGGCCAGAATTCACGCCAGCCAATGGACGGATCACCGAGCACGATAAAATCACCGTTCACCAGACTCTCCTTGGTGTTGTAAGCAAAGCGCTGGCCATCAGGCATCAGCAGCACTCCGCCGGCCCCTTCGACAATAGCCTGCACAGCGCCCGTATCCCACTCGCAGGTAGGGCCAAGTCTGGGATAAATATCGGCCTGCCCCTCGGCAACCAGGCAGTTTTTCAAAGAGCTACCCACTCTTTTCAACACCAGATTGGGAAAAATTGTCTCAAGAACAGTCAGATAATGACTCGTTGCCTCGGTGAGGTGGTTTCTGCTACTCAGCGCTACTACTTCTTGTTCCGGGCGGAATTTCCGCGTAATAATCGCTTGGGCTTCAGCGCCATTTTCCTGCTTCCATGCGCCAAAAGTCGCACCACCCCAGTAAGTGGTATTGAAAAACGGTAGATGAAAGACCCCAAGCAGCGGATAGTTATTTTCGATCAGGGCGATATTGACCGAAAATTCACCATTGCGATTGATAAACTCCCGGGTGCCATCCAGCGGATCCACCAGCCAGTAGCGCTGCCAGTTTTGCCGCTCCTCCCAGGGATTGTGCTCAGACTCTTCAGAAAGCACAGGATACCGGGACAGCGCTTTGAGCCCGGCAACAATAATCTCATTAGCGGCAAAATCCGCCTGGGTTACGGGTGTCGCATCGGCCTTGGTCCGAATGCCAACATCGTCCTGTGCATAGACCGTCAGAATAGCTTCCCCTGCTGCCCGGGCAATATGGATAATCTGCGGAAGTAAAGACTCAAGGTTGCTGGTCATATCCCGTACTCGTCCTGCCAGATCGTTCAGTAGTTCAAAAACATCGGGTATTATAGAGGGCGTTCTGCAGTGGGCGTTAGTGTTGCGCGATGGTGTCATGTTTTATTGGCCGCGCACAGAATTATTTGACTTGTCTGGCGTAGGCAAAAAAATCAGGACGCTCAGCCATGTATGCTGCGTCGCTGACTCCAGTACCGATCCATGGTAAAAAACGGTGGTAATCCAGGCAGAGCGAAGCAATGAGCAATAGTGACAAAATCCGGCTTGATAAATGGTTATGGGCTGCGCGTTTCTACAAAACCCGCACCATCGCCAAAGAAGCCATTGAGGGCGGTAAGGTTCATATCAACGGTCAGCGCTGCAAACCAGGCAAAGAGCCGAAAGAAGGCGATATCATCAAACTGCGGGCAGGGTGGGACGAACGAGTGGTGATCGTCAGGGCACTGAGCGACAAACGCCAGAAAGCAGAACTGGCCCAACAGTTGTACCAAGAAACCGCCGAGAGCATTCAGACCCGCGAAGCAGCAGCGGCACAGCGCAAGGTGATGAAAGATAGCCTGGCAAAACCCATCCAGCGCCCGGATAAAAAACAACGCCGGGAAATTCTCAAGCACAAAGCCAACTACTGACGGGCTTGATAACCCCAGAGGAGCCAACAGGCTCCCGGGCGGCTCACGACGGCAAAATAATATTGCCGCCCACCTCACGGATCGCGGCCATATTTTCCTCATCAAACTTATTGTCTGTGATGATGCAGTCCAGATCTTCCAGACGGGCAATGGTTTTCATGCTGGAAGCACCGTATTTGCTTGAATCCGCCAGCAACACAGTTTTATTGGCCCGTTCCATCATCTTGCGGCGAATGTAGTAGTGCTCATTGGAGGCTGTGGTCACACCGTTGTGCAGGCTCCAGCTATTGGTGGCCAAAAAGGCAATATCAGCATTGATGCTGTCGAGAAAAGCAAGTGCTGCTACATCTGTATGAGCCTTGGTGATAGGGCTGACATTACCGCCTGTGGTGAACACCTTGACCGTTGATGAGTCCGACAATTGCAGGGCAATCTTCAGATCGGTGGTGATAACCGTAACCTTCATACGCATCATCAGTTTTGCCAGAGCCATGGTACTGGTTCCTGAGTCCAGCAAAATAATCTGGCCCTCACGAATCTGTTTTACTGCTTCATGGGCAATGGATTTTTTCTCTTCGATATTGACCGCATTTTTCTTTTCGTAGGGAATATCTTCCATCAAAAAGCTTTTTGATACTGCGCCGCCATACGTCACACGCAGTTTATCTTCCTGCTCCAGAGTGCGAATATCGCGCCGAATGGTCATCTGGGATACATCGAAACGTTCAGCCATCTCTTCGATGTTGGCACAGCCTTTTTCTTCAACAAAAGCAAGGATATGTTCGCGACGCTCAACCGGGAGCATAGTGGTACCTCATTAACAGGACTTTTAAACCAGGTATTATCTGTCAACCCGCACTGCGGGAAGGTCGTCTGGTTTACAGAAACAGATCAACCGCAAGATATTACTGACGATGCGTGCGACTTCAATAACCGCAATTACCACTACGATCATGGTCGTTTTATAAGCACCCCAGTTCATTTCGTGCAGGATTATACCACCAGAACGTAAGGCTATTCCCAGCTTTTCGTTACTGCCCTGCGACCACGATAACGAAAAACCATTATGCGTATAACGAAACATCGGGATAAAATGCGGCGATTTCCGACTAGGGCTGTTATGGTCGTTTCTCGTACCATCATAGTCCGTATAAATTTGAACGAATGGACTATAAATACCATGAAAAAGTTTTTAACCCTGATCCTGATGAGTGTGATGAGCTTCGGCGTGATGGCTGATGGCTGGAAAAAACTCGGTGAGCGTCGTGTAAGCTTCCAGAGCGAATCAGATGTCATTCACGTTGGTGGACTGCGCGGCAGATATGATTCCATCGCGTTCCAGGTAGAAAAAGCACCAATTTTTATGAAAAACATCCGTGTCGTCTACGGTAACGGTGAGTCCCAGAACATTCATATCAACCGTCGTCTGCACAGAGGCAAGCGTTCTATTCCATTCCGTCTTTCCGGCGGCGATCGCATTATTAACAAAATTGAACTGGACTACCGCACAGCCGCTGGCGGCCATAACTGGGCTGAAGTCAGCGTATACGGCAAAGAAAACTAATCACGCTCGGAGCAGTGTCACCACTGCTCCGTCCATCGCCTACCAATTCCCAGCTGACGCTTTTCACCCTCATTTTAGCGCCCTTTTCACCATTCAAAACGCTAGCGCAACCGATATTTCTGTCTATCTTTACAGCTTGACCCCATCCTGAGTGATAAAGTCCATGCTACGAACGGCGGTCGTTGGAGCGGGCTATCTTGGCAAGTTCCATGCCCAAAAATACGCCAGCCTGGCAGCCAGTCATCTGGTTGGTGTGGCTGATATTGACGAAGACTGCGGCCGTCGTGTGGCTACGAACTGCAAAACCCACTACTTTCGTGACCACCGGGAGCTGATCGGGCTGGTTGATGCCGTCAGTGTTGTAGTACCCACAGTGATGCATCACACAGTTTCCAGTGATTTTCTTCGTGCTGGCGTCCACGTTCTGGTGGAAAAACCCATGGCCGCCACCTTGGCCCAGGCGCAGGAGATGATCGAGCTGGCCCGACAACGGGACCTGATTCTGCAGGTGGGATTTCTTGAGCGTTACAACGCCGCTTTGGGCAGCGTCTCGGATAAATTGATTCAACCGAGGTTTATCGAATCCCACCGTTTGGCATCATTCAAACCGCGCGCCACCGATATCGATGTCATCATGGATCTGATGATTCATGACCTGGACATTGTGCTCAACATGGTTAACGCTCCGCTGGTGGATATTGCCGCCAGCGGCATTGCCGTGCTTTCTAACACCCTTGATATTGCCCAGGCCCGGTTGTCCTTTGCCAACGGCTGCGTGGCCAATCTGACCGCCAGTCGAATCAGCCAGAACAGCAAACGCAAAATGCATATTTTTCAGGATACGTCATGCATCTGCGTGGATTTTCAAGCAGCTAAAGTCAGCCATTTTTATAAGGAAGAAGCCGATGTGCCAGCCATTCAATGCAAAGAGCACTGCTTTGCGGGCGGCGATGCTCTGAAAATGGAAATCGAAGATTTCCTGCGCTGTGTTGCAGCCTCCAATCCGCCAAAAGTCAGCGGTGAAGATGGCAAAAAAGCGCTCAATGCCGCCAGTCGCATTGCCGACGTTATCGAGGTAAATGCGGCGCGTCATGCCCAGCAAAAGAGCCACGCCAACTGTTCGACCCACGTCCCGTTGACTCAATAGCGCACTGCAAATTCCCAACAGGTGAGTTATCGGTTTTTGAATAGTTAATAGTTTTTGAATAATAGTTGTCGCAACACTGTCTCTCGCTGCTTATTTATTCGCATAACCAGAGAACAAGTTGCAACCGTCGTTTATATGCTTGATGAGGGGCTAGCTTGGGCAGCGGCCACGTAGCGAAGCGCTACGTAGCGGGCAGATATTCGAGAATCCAGCGACACCGCAGGCTGAGAATAAACTGCGGTGGTTGTTTGCTTACGCTACCGCCAGTTTTTTCAACGCCTCGAACTTCTCCAGCTGCTCTGGCAGGAAGTTCTGTTCTTTATCGCGACGCAGGTAAACTTTGAATAGTGTCCGACCCGTATTACTTAAAAACTGTACGGAACGGGTGGGCATACCGTGAAATGGCTTGCTGACCAAGGCGATTGCCGTCACATTATCCAACTTCAGGTGACCTTTAAGGGGCGTGCGCCGATCACTGAGGTTGTAATAGCCAAACTTCTCTCCTCCTTTCGGGAAGTGGCTAACCATTTCAAAAATAGAACCATCGACGTCTATAACCAGAGTCAGTTCGCCCCAGGTTTTGAGATCCCGCAGTATCTCAAGATAGTGGCTGGCATCAATCATAGTCACCATATCAGCTGGCATGACCCGAATAACGTCCAGCTCAGAAGCATTAAGCTTGCCGGCGATCTCAGCCGGTAACATGTCCGGTGTCTGTGCCAGAATGTCGTGAACCTGTTGACTCAAGGTCATGCCGCTCTCTCCGCGTTGTCAGCTGCAAATGGATGTTGTTCTAGGAAATTAATCAGCGCCTGGTGCATGGTCACGTTCCAGAACTGACCAGCTAAGGTCAAATCCAGGATGTCATGATGAATGGTGGCCAAGCCGTTATCCTGCCACGCTGTAAACAGTCGCATGCAGTGCTCACTCATACCGTCACCACCAGCGCGGTTAAGGGCAGCCAACTCCAGCCAGCCACGGTCAAAACCGGAACCAACGGTGGCCAGCAATGCTCGATTACCAGTAGACTGGGTCATTCCCATAATGGGCTTCATGCCACGGTCAATCATCTGGTAATAAGCTGGCAAAGCCCGGTGATTCATAATGCTGTAGCCGCCTATATTGCCGCCAGCACCGGAACCGAATGGCAGAATTTCCGCGCAGGATTTCACCGAGTGGTTGTAAATATTACGCTCACGGGTATCGCGCCCCCAGTGACTGACGCTTAAACGCCCAACTTTGTGCGCGCTTAGCGTCTCCACGCCCATACGGAACATCTCTGCCCGCTCAGGCGAGCTGGCTGGTTCCGGCATAGTGCCTTTCTCAATGGACTCTTTCATCCGGCTGTTGGCCAGTACGATCAACTGGTACAAATCAACGCCGTGAGCTTTGGACTGCAAGAACGTATGCAAATCCTGCTGCCAGTCATCCAGCGTCTGTCCAGGCAAACCAAACATCAAATCCACGACTACTGCCGCATTGTTCAGGCTACTGAGATAATCAATCCGCTCCAGCAGGAATTCACCGGTATCAATACGGCTCATACGACGGCGGATGGCTGAGTTGAAACTCTGTGCACCCAGAGAGAAACGGTTAAAACCAGACTCAAGACAGGCGGCAACCTTGTCGTTGTCAAACCCATGGAAACGCCCTTCAAAGGTCATCTCAACGTCGTTGGCCAAAGGCAGGGATTCACGGATAGCGTTGCCCAGGCGAATAATCTGTTCGGCCGTTAAATCAGTCGGCGTGCCACCACCAAAATAGACACCGTGAAACAAATTTTGCTGTACCCAGGGATCATGGGCAGCCATGCGGATTTCCTTTTCCAGGTAATCCACGTAGCGGGCAATCTCATCTACCTTGGTGGTGTTCTGGAAAAACCCGCAATAGGAACAGTGAGTCCGACAAAACGGAATATGCATATAGACCATACGCCTGTCCCGACCGTCGGCAGGGCTGGCCATTAACTGGCGATATGCTTCCTGCGTCTGTTCTGCGGGCACGCTGGCCGAGTGGCTACGAATATGAGCGGACTTTTTGCCGGCAAAAGCAAACTTCAGAGGATCGGGGGATGAGATCCCGGTCAACTCCGGTCCGAGGGTGTATGTGGCAACCATGGTTAAATTATTCTGACTTAAAAATAAGAATGATTATTATTTTTATTAATGATCATCAGTGCAATTGATACAGATCAACAGATTTCCAGTACAAAAATGCGGTTTTCCGAAGTTTCAATCGCGCATGTACAAGTATTGATCATTGAAATGTGAACCTTTCGGTGGTTAGTTTTGTCCACTGCCACAGGCAGGTGTTGGATCCCGAATCAGCAATCACTGGTTTATACAAACTGGTTTATACAAAGAGAAGCAGCGTTGCCGTGGGTGAAGGTGCCAGATTGTGCTGGTCGGATTTATGTGCTGCTCTGATTTATCAGTTGTGTGCCTGAACGAGGTGATGACAGGTGAAGTTTCTACGGCAAGTTGGCGCTTGTTTTCTGGCTGCGTCTATATCCCAACCCGTTGTTTATGCCGATGAATTTCCGTTCGGTGATACTGCTGCCGTCAGGCGTTACCTCGTGCACAATGATTTTTTCGAGCGGCTGGACAGTTACCCTATCGGGACAGATCAATCAATAGAAGCTCAAATCAAGACCGGCTACCGACAAGCCGGCAAACTCTACCAGGCAACCGTTCAAGAGTGGGCCACGGGCGAAATCAAGCCCACGCTCACCGCTCTTGCCGGTATTGTCAGTTTAAGCGCACTGGTATTTGCCGCCAGTAGCTCTATTGCCCATTACTCCAGGGCCATCAATCCGGCAGATACGACTGAAATGATCAGAGCCATGACCGTCGCACTAGCCTTCCCTATTGTTACCATGCCGCTGATATTAGTGACACTGCAGTTGACCAACCTCATGTACCCACCCGTGCTGCCTGAACACAGCTTGATTCTCGCGTACGGTGCCAAGAAAAAGCTGCTGGACAAAAGAACGCAAAATTACATTGAGGACGAACTGTTCTACAACTTCTGGCGCAGCCCCAGCAGTAGTGCCCTGATCCGCTTGCAAACAATTCTGGATAAAGCACTGCGCTTGCCCTTCTACTCCAAAGAGCTAACTTACAACAAAAAGGAAATTGCTCAGGCTCTGCGCCATTACACGCCCGAATTGCGGGAGCGACTGCAACGCTTCGTCTATTCGGAACTGATTTACCAACAGTCTGATCTTGCCATAACCGACACCCACTACCCAGTTTACTTTCAAGGCCCTCCCGGTACCGGCAAAACCCATGCCGCCAAACAATTGGCCGAAACCATGGGTACCAATCTGGCCGTAGTGACCCTTGATGGCGCTACCATTGATGACATCATCGGTACACCATTTGAGACTGCCGGTGCCAAAGCAGGTCGTATTCTCGATTCCATCATTGCCAGAACCGAATCCAGCTACGACATCAACCACTACAACCAGATACTGTTAATCGATGAGTTTGATCGCCTGTTTATCTCAGGCAATGAAAAAACCAAAGATGTCCTGTCCTTTATGCTCAAACTGCTCGATCCAACCCAACGAGCATTCTACAGCCGCTACCTGAAAACCGAAGTGCGCTTGCCGGAAACGATTATCCTGGCCGGCAACCGTGATATCCACGCCCTGAGCACCCAGGACCCTGAGCTGGAGGCCATGGCTTCACGTCTGGATAAAGTGGTATTTGCCGGTTTTACCGTTGAGAACAAAAAAGCCATCGCCGCTGAAACCATGATTCCCAATAAGGAAAAACGCTACCGTTCAGCCGGCAAGATTTTTGCTGAGTTTGTCCTGCCAGCCGCTGGCCACAGCATGATTAATGCCTTTATCGAAACCGATAGCGACCCTGGCCTGCGCTCGCTGGAAAAATACGTGGCTTATGTATTTGAGAATTTTGCCCATGCCATTGGCGAGACGAGTCTGGCTCCAAAGACCACGGTAGCGACCACAAACATTGAAGACAGCCTTTATCTGCCAGCCATGTAATCGCTATCGCCATTGAGCAGCTGCCTGGATTCGAAAAACATTGGTCACGCAACTTTTTAAGCGCCATGCGGTCGAAAAGTCAGGATTTCTATAAAACCAGACACGGCAACCAGCATGACAAAACGCTATTTATGGTGCTTTTTGGCACTAGCCACTCTTTTTTCCAACGTTTATGCAGATGAAGCAGCGGTGACGCCGGAAAAATTACACGTCAACGCCTTGCGTGAGTACATGGCCAGTACCCGGTTTTTCGATCGTGTGCGCCCCAACACTTCTGAAAACTCCATCGAAGCCACCATACGCGCCAACCGTGATGAAACTCTACGGCGTTACTGGTGGATTATGCGCGAATACCCGCTCTACAGCTCCCTTCCTTACGTGGCCTTCTATTCGTCGCTCCTACTCGGTGCCCACGTAGCAGGCCGTTACCCTGAGGTTATTGCCAATTATTTTAGAAACGCCTCCCCGTTGACCATACTGACCGGCGCTTCCTTCTTATCCATGGGAGCGGCAGTAACGGCAGTATCCACCATACCTTTCACGCTGAACACCTATTACGGCATTTTTGTGCCACCGCTGGCAGAGCAAAACCTGGTGTTGGATTATGGCGCGAAAAAGCATTTTCTGGACAATCGTACTCAACATTATATTGAGGATGAGCTGTTCTACAGTTTCTGGCGCAGCCCAAGCAGTGAGGCTCTGAGCCGTTTGCAGAAGATTCTCGATAAAGCACTGAGGTTGCCTTTCTACTCAAAAGAGCTGACCTTTAATGAAGATAAAATCGATCATGCCCTACGGTTTTACCCCTCTGAAGTGGCAGAGCAGCTGAAACTGGTCGCCCACTCCGAGCTGATCTACCAACAAACTGACCATAGCCTGCATGACAGTCACTACCCGGTCTATTTTTTTGGTGAACCGGGCACTGGCAAGACCTTCGCAGCCAAACAGCTGGCTGAAGCCATGGGTACTAATCTCGCCGTGGTAACACTTGATGGTGCCACCATTGACGATATTGTCGGAACGCCCTTTGAAAGTGTTGGCGCCAAAGCCGGTCGGATTATTGATGCCATTATTGCCCATACCACTTCCAGCCAAGACATTAATCATCATAATCAGATTCTGCTGATCGATGAGTTTGACCGACTGTTTATCTCCGGCAACGAAAAAACTAAAGATGTACTGTCGTTTATGTTGAAACTATTGGACCCAGCCAACCGCACTTTTTACAGCCCTTATCTGAAAACCGATATCCACTTGCCGGACACCATCATTCTCGCCGGTAATCAGGATATTCATGAACTAAGCACCCATGACCCGGAACTAAAGGCGATTGCCTCCAGACTCGATAAAATCACATTCCCGGGATTTGATCAGGAAACAAAAAGAAAAATTGCCACCGAGGTGATGATTCCCAATAAGGAGAAACGCTACCAGTCAGCCGGTGGCCCGCTGTCAAGCTTTACTCTGCCAGCACAGGGCCATGAGATGATTGTCGATTTTATTACTGAGGATAAAGACCCTGGCCTGCGTTCCCTGGAGAAGTACATTGCCAAGGTGTTTGAGCAATTTACCAGGGGGCTGGCACCGAAAAGGACAGTGATGCCAAGATCACATTGAGATTATAAGTCCACTGTGGCGGTGTTCTTGGTTGTACCACTGGGCAAAGCCATGCACTCAGCCACGTGCCGCATCAAGGTCAGCAAATGGCTTAGCTGGGTAGCCTGGTCTGTACTTCAGAGTCCTGAAGATGGCTTCCGCAAACGGATTGTCATCACTCACACGTGGACAACTGAACGAGCCTACTACGCCCAACCGTTGCAGGGTTGACAACATGGTGACGCCTTTCATGGCGCTGCCATTGTCAGAATACAATACCAAGGGGCTACGCATGGCAACAATTCCGTGGCGCAGACAGGCTCGGGCAATCATCTTCGATGCAGCGTCCGGTAAAACGAGCTTTCGGAGCCAATGTACACGCCCACATCAGCCAGAATCGGGACGATCTGACTGGGTGGCAGGCTTTTGAAACGATCGCTGTTACAAACGTCAACAATCGTCTGTTGCTCTTCCTCTGTCAGCTTGTTAGCAGGAGCAGCTCTGTCAGCACTATTGCGCTTGTCTGGCTGCACATTGCCTTCCCGTATCCAACGTTGCAAGGTTCTTGCTGAAAGCCCGAGAGCTTCACAAGCTTTTGACTGGCGAGCGCTATCCACCATTGCCTGGTTGACCACGTTGATTGCGTTTTGGCGATCTGGGAGCAAGATCAATCGTCCTCGGCTTCCCCCCAGATCTCTTGGGCCTTTTTTGTGAGAACGAGCAACGCAGCAGTTTCTGCTAACGCCTTGTCCTTACGTTTGAGTTCGCGCTCAAGTTTTTTGATCGTCTGCTTGTCTTTTTTTGCTCGGCAGCCAAGGCTTTACGCTGCTCTTTGGTGCTGCCGGAGCTGGCCGACACGCCGCTAATGAAGGCTGCTTTCCATTGCTGGATTTGTTCGGCGAAGAGGCCTCTCTTACGACAATACTCAGCCATTTCGGTCTGGTTCAGCGCTGCTGTTTCAATGATTACCGCCAACTGGTTTTCAGGTGACCATTGATCTGGATTTTTTCCGTTGCCTGGCACAGATATTCCTCTGGATAACGCTTTCTTTCGCCAAGGGTACAGGGTCGCATCAGGGATACCAGTGTCCCGAACCAACTGTAAAATGGGCACATTGTTCGGTGACATCATCTTCTGGATGATGGACTCTTTAAGCTTTTTTGAATAATGGGTCATTGATTGCTCTGTAACCGCCCCCTGTTCTGATTTCACAATTCGGTTGGGGCAACAACTGTGCTGACACAGCGGGCTGCGTCCCAACTGGCAAATCCGCTAAACAGTCATTTCTATGTGCCAAATTGGCAAGCCATTGACCTGTAGTCGCATTCCAGTCATCCATCAAAGAGTACAAAGGATAGAAGATAAAAATTGATGTCTATTTTCCCCCATTTTTTCTCATTTTTTCTTATGAACTAATAAAGGTAATGTCATGGACTGGTAAAAAATGTCAAAAACCCATGTATATCAAGGGATATAGCTACTTCATGAGAGAAAAAATAGAATACTGTCTCTAGATAGAGTACTACGGTACAAGTAAAATTTTTCCATGTGCTGCAATTTAATCTAGAGAATTCGCTATGGAAGAGCTAACAAAGCTTGCAAGTAACATTTTGAGCTTACCTACAGAAAGCCACTTGTTCATTGTGTCAGTCTTTGCATTATCACTAACGGGCTTTGCTCTGTATGTTGTACTTACTGCACTACGCAGTGGTTCTCGGAAAGGGGATGAGGAATGAGGGAGTGGGCGAGAATGCCATCTTTTTGGATCAGAGGTGAAGGTTACCCGCTAAGAGAACTTAGATGGAACGGGTCTGAAAAATCCGACCAGATTGCAGCACTGATGATATACATAGCCCTGGTGCATCATGCGAACACAGAGTCCACAGTTAAAATGCCAGACTTGGGTACATGCGATCTTACATATACAGAAATTGCAAATATTACAAACTTGAGTCGGGCAAAAGTTTCTGGAGGGCTAAAAATTCTTCTTCAAATGGGTTTGATCCATAAAGTCAGTAAAGGTAGGAATAATATTTATCAAATCACCAACTATGGCTCTGTTGGTGGTTGGGCAAAACTTCCATTTAGAGGCCTATATGCAAAAGATTTCAGTCGAATTTTAGCGTTTGACCATTTTAAGCTAAGAACTAAAAATGAGTTAAATGCACTTAAAATTTATCTAGTGATCATTTCGTTCAGAACGAACAGTACGAATTATGCACAGTTGAGTTACGATAAAATCTCTGAATATACAGGTATACTGCGTAACGATATACGTAGTGCAATATCCTTGCTAGTGAATATCAATTTGGTTCAAGTGGATATTGGAAATAGTGAAATTAATAAATTCAGCACAGTCAATCTATATCGCCCTTGTCATCTTGAAACGTATAAGCATCGTGGAACTGTTGGTATAAATTAAAGAGGGAAAAAGGTAACTGCTCATTTTTTGTAGGAAAAAGTGCCCGTTTTGAGAAAGTCATCCTTGATTTTACTGATCTGTAGCCACGATCGAAGTGGTTATAGTTTTCCGGACACACAGACTTAGGTAATATCAAAGCTCCTTGAGATGTGTCCAAATGTCAGAAAAGAAAGTCAAAACCTATATAACAGAGTTCAAGGAGTCAATTATAAAACTGGCAGTAACATCAGATCAGTCAGTAACTGATACTGTCAGAGATCTCGATGTTAACGCTAATACCTTGCATACTTGGATCGGTAAGTATAACTGATCAGAGGAGTCAGTATGGTATGCGTCCGGCCAATACATCTTCTCTCCCCACCTCAGAATCATCATCATGGTGTCCACCTATTATTAAGTGGACACCTATTATGGATTCATTAGCTTCACCACTCCAAGTGCCCAAGACGCGGCGTAAGCACTCCCCCGCGTTTAAAGCGATGGTCGTTAAAGCCTGCTCTGAACCCGGTAATTCCACGGCAGGCGTAGCGCAAAAGTATCAACTCAATGCCAACCTGATTCACAAGTGGCGTCGTGATTTTGAACGACAGCCAACAGAACATTTTATCTCGTTACCAACTCCTGCCTTGCTCAGCCCAGAAGAGATGCCTGACAAAACTGTACGTATTGAACTGCCCAATGGCGCTGTCCTCCATTGGCCTGCTGATCGTATGATGGACTCCGTCGTCTGGCTATTGATGTGAGCCAATGCTTTGCATCATTCAATATGGTAAAATGCCGCCTCAACGTTTGAGGTATCCATGAGCAAGATAGACGGTCGTAAAGTCTCCCATAGTGTACGAGAAGCCATCCGTATTGAAGCTATCCAGAAATGGCTGGACGGTGAGACAGTTACGAACTTGTCCCAGGAATATGGCACAGACACTTCCTGCATTTATCGCTGGATCGGTCGTTACCGGAAAGGTGGCATGGAGGCTCTGAAAACACGACCGATCGCTCACAGTAAAAATGCCAAACTGACACCAGAGCAACAGAAGGTTCTGGTTAATATCATCCTTACCAAAGACCCAACGCAGTACGGGTTTTATAAAGTTCTCTGGTCAAGGGATATCGTGGCCGCAGTTATCAAGACAGAGTTTGAGATTACCATGCACCCGGCCGCCGTCGGCAAGATGCTCAAGAGAATTGGTCTGACTCCCCAAAGACCCGTACGAAAAGCCTGGCAACAGGACGAAAAAAAAAGTATGAGAATATCTGGATACGCGTTATCCAGCACTTCGTAAGCAGGCAGAAGAGAGTGGTGCAATCATCTATTTTATTGACGAAGGTGGTATACGATCGGACTACCATAGCGGTACGACCTGGGGCAGACGAGGTTACACTCCAACCGTCGTCAAAACGGGAGCACGGTTTGGTATAAATATGATTGCAGCCATCAGTGGTAACGGTCATATGCGCTATATGACGATACCCGGTCGCTTTAATGCTGACGTATTCATCAGGTTTCTGAAGCAGATAGTCAATTCCCATGACTGTCCAGTAATGATTGTGACGGACGGTCACTCTGCCCATACAGCCAAAAAAGTAATGAAATATCTTCGTGGAGAGAAGCGACTTCTCGATATTCATATTTTGCCGCCATACTTCCCAGAGCTGAATCCTGTTGAACTGGTTTGGAGCGCTCTCAAGTCAGGTCGTATTGGACGGATTGCTTTAAAAACAAAGGATCAATTTCTCAAGGCCATTAGCTCTGGACTGAGGTCGCTTCAGAGGCAAAGGAAAAAGATTCTTGGGTTCTTTCGAGCTGAGCATACGGCTTATGCTTGCTTGGAGATCTTTAGTGCATAGGGTATGCTCACATCAATAAAGGCAATGCTGCAATGATCCGTATTGATCGTATCTGGCTGGCGACCGAGCCCATGGATATGCGGGCCGGTCCTGATACTTGTCTTGCCAGGGTGATAAACGTCTTTGGAGAAGCGCAACCACATCAGGCCTATGTATTCTTGAATAAACGGGCCAATCGTATGAAGGTGCTTGTTCATGACGGCTTTGGTCTTTGGCTGGCTGCACCAGGGCCATTTTTTTCCAGCTCGTTCCTGGCAGCAGTATCCGCTGATGTTAACCGATGAGCAGTTGCAAGCCCTGGTTGTTGGGCTCCCCTGGCATCTGGCAGGAACCGGCCAAAGTATCGCTATCCTCTGACCTAGAGCATTGCACTGCGCAAAAGTCATATCATCCAGTCGTTAAATGAATCGGGTTCTGGCACAGTAGCCTCCATGAACAAGACGACGACTCTCAAACAACTCAACGATGATCAGCTGCGCACCCTGGTGATGCAGCTGCAATCTGAGGTTCGCCGAAAAGAACAAACCATCCAGAACATCTCGCTGGAAAACCGCAAGCTCAAGCACGAGATGTCCATCCTGAAGCGGCACAAGTTTGTCCGCACCAGCGAAACGCTTAATCAACATCAACGCAGCTTGCTGGATGATCTGGCCAATGAAGATATAGCTGCCATAGAAGAGCAGCTGGCTCTGCATGAACAACAACTTCAGAGCCCACCAAAAGAAAAGCAGCAAGCCAAACGGGCACCCCTGCCGCCAGAGTTGACACGCACTATCATCCCCCATGAGCCAACGGATACTCACTGTGAGTGCGGCTGCCAGATGAAGCGTATTGGCGAGGATATCAGCGAGAAACTCGATTATATTCCCGGAACCTTTACGGTTGAGCGTCATGTGCGGGGCAAATGGATCTGCGAATCCTGTGAAATCTTAATCCAGGCCCCAATGGAGCCCCAGGTGATTGATAAAGGCATGCCGACAGCCGGCTTGCTGGCTCAGGTTCTGGTCGCCAAATACGGTGATCATTTGCCCCTGTACCGGCAGGAAAAAATCTTTGCCCGAGCGGGCGTCCAACTGGCTCGTTCAACACTGGCCGATTGGGTAGGACGCTGCGGCGTCGCGTTACAGCCCCTGGTGGATGCCATGCGAGAGTGCCTTCATCAGCAGCCAGTGTTACATGCGGATGAAACGCCGGTGGCCATGTTATCTCCGGGCAAGAAAAAGACACACAAGGCTTATGTCTAGGCATATACCAGTACCCCTTTTGCCGACCTCAACGCTGTCGTTTATGACTTCGCGGAGAATCGATCAGGTGAAAATGCCCGACAGTTTTTACAGGACTGGAAGGGCAAGTTGGTCTGTGATGATTTCAGTGGCTATAAAGCGAGCTTTCGGGAAGGGATAACAGAAATCGGCTGCATGGCTCATGCCCGGCGCAAGTTCTTTGATCTTCATGTGGCCAATCAGAGTACCTTGGCAGAGTACGCGTTAGGGCAGATTGGCCTTCTATATCAGATAGAAAAACAGGTAAAACCATTAAACGACACAGAGCGGCTACGTATTCGGCAAGAGCAATCCAAGCCAATACTGGACAATCTGCACCAATGGTTACTGTTGCAACGACAGAAAGTGCCCGACGGTTCGGGAATAGCCAAAGCCATGGATTACAGCCTCAAGCGCTGGGAAGCACTGTCTCGCTACTGCGAAGATGGGGCTGTGCCTATCGATAACAACCAGGCAGAAAACCAGATACGTCCCTGGGCCCTGGGTCGTGGCAACTGGTTGTTTGCTGGTTCACTTCGCAGCGGTCAACGAGCAGCCAATGTTATGAGCCTGATCCAGTCGGCCAAACTCAATGGCCATGACCCGTATGCTTATCTGAAAGATGTACTGACAAGGTTACCGACCCAGAAAAACAGTCAGCTTGAAGAGCTGTTACCACATAACTGGAGAGGGCCGGTCAAGATGTGATGACCGGACGCTTACTCAGTATGTCTCGGATCGTTATCATCAGCTTCTCAGCGACAACGGTTTTATATGTAGCATGATTCGTAAAGGAAATTGTTGGGATAATGCTGCGGCTGAGAGCTTTTTCCGTACTCTGAAGACAGAACTCCTTCATCACAAGGACGCGTCCGGACGCAGGAAGAAGCGTATCGGACAATTTTTGAGTATATCGAAGCGTTTTATAACCGTCAGAGAAAGCACTCGACTAATGGCTATCTGGCTCCGTTCTTGTACGAACAAAAACTTGCCAGGGCAGTGTAAAGAAGTGCCCGGAAAAGTCTTGCCATATCATCAATCAATGGTTAACCACCAGCGGGCAGTCGTAAGCTAGATGGTTTGAAACACTCACATCAATATCAAACACCTGTTTGATAGTGTGCGGCGTTAGTACTTGGTGGGGTGAACCTTCGGCAGCCATTTGCCCGTTTTTCAGAATCACAATCCGATCTGAGTAGCGAGCAGCCAGGTTCAGGTCGTGCATAATCACCATCACGCCCATTCCCTGATCAGCTTCTTGCCGAGCCATTTTCAATGTCAGCTGCTGATGGGCCGGGTCCAGTGCCGAAGTAGGCTCATCCAGCAACAGATAACGCTGACCGTGGACGCACTCATCCCAAATTTGGGCCAGTACTCGAGCCATATGAACCCGCTGTCGTTCACCACCAGAGAGTATAGTGTAGTGGCGCTCTTGCAGATGCAGACCATCCACTTTTGCCAGTGCTGCCCGAACAATCGCGCGATTTTCTTCGTGATCACTGCTGCACGGTATGCGCCCAAGTAGCACCACCTCTTCAGCAGTAAACGGAAAACTGAGCGACGATGACTGGGGCAGCACGCCAAGCATCAGTGCCTGATGGTTCAATGGCCAGTCTGCCCGACCATTAAGCAACACCTGTCCTTTACTTGGCTGACGCTCACCGCTGATAACTTTCATCAGGGTACTTTTCCCTGCGCCGTTAGGGCCAAGCACAGAGACCACCTCACCGGGTCTCAGGACAAAGTTAATGCCCTCCAGTAGCGAGCGACCGCCCACCTCGACGCCAACCCCAAGTACTTCCAGTGTATTGCTTGCTCTGTGTGTTGCATCCATTTCAGGCAATCCTCTTACGCTGCTGCCATAGTAGTGACAGGAATACAGGCGCACCCATCAGAGCGGTAACGATACCGATTGGCAATTCTGCCGGCGCAACAATAGTACGGGAAACCATATCAGCGACCAGCAGTAATATGCCACCGAGCATGATCGACGCTGGCAGCAAAATGCGGTGGTCAGGGCCGACAGCAAGACGAATCAGGTGCGGCACCACGAGCCCGACAAAACCGATAATGCCACTGACCGACACCGAAACTCCGACAGCCAGGGCCGTCAGAAATATCAGTTGCAGTTTTACTTTCTGTACGTCGATGCCCAGGTGACGTGCTTCGGACTCTCCAAGCAGCAGAGCATTGAGCACCTGACCATAACGGCCAAACAGCAGCATCACCGGCACGAGTAAGGAGGCACAGATTAGTACCAGATCCCAGGTAGCCCCGCCGAGACTTCCCATCTGCCAGAAAGTCAGGTTGCGCAGCATGGCTTCATCAGCAACGTAGTTCAATATGCCCATGCCAGCTCCAGCCAGGGCATTGACGGCAACACCGGCCAGCAACATGGTGGCCACCGAAGTACCATTGCTGCCAGTGCCTATTTTGTACACTAGCCAAGTAGTGCTTACGCCACCGACGAAGGCCAGAATGGACACACTGTAGCTTTGCAGTAATGCTGGCATTCCGACCAACAGCACGCCGCCAAGCACAATGGCAATACCGGCCCCGAGCGCTGAACCGCTGGCCACACCGATGATACTGGGGTCTGCCAGAGGATTACGAAACAACCCCTGCATGGCGGCTCCCGCTACCGCCAGAGAGCCGCCAACAAGTAATCCTAACAACGTGCGTGGCAGACGGATGGATTCAATAATCAGTGCCGCCTGAGCATTAATGGCATCGCTGCCAAAGCCCAGGCGGTCAAACAAAATAGCAAGGATCTCGCTGGCGGGAATGGTGACCGCACCGACGCCGATGGAGATAATCATCACCACCGGCACCAGGCACGCTAAAACAGTTAACAGCATTGCTCCCTGTTGATTACGACTCATTGGAGTTCGCTTTACCTTCTTCCGGATAGAACGTTTTTGCCAGGGAGAGGGCAACGTCGCCGGTTCTTGGGCCAAGGCCGCCAAGCAGCATATTGCCATCAATAGCCACAATACGGCCATTGCGCCCGGCTGGCGTTTGCTTGAGCGTAGGCATCTGCTCCAGCAGTTTTTCCGGGGTCATGTCCGGGTTGCTGGTGGAGCCTGGGTAGACAATCACTTCCGGTGCCAGCAGGAACAGAGCCTCGTTAGAGAGTGCCTTGTATCCCTGGAACTGCTCTGCTGCCGGATTATAACCACCGGCCAAAGTGATCATGGCATCGGCTGCCGTCCCTTCGCCAGCAATACTGGGCGCACGGCCGCCCATGGCCAGCACAAACAGCACCGGTACTTTTTTCTGGTGTTTTTGCTCATAAGAAGCGGCCATCGCCCTGGCGGCCTCCAGTGAATCGTTAATGGTGATCCAGAGCGCTTCACCTTCGGCCTCGCGGTCGAGAATATCGGCCAGTGATGTGATCTGCCGTTCAATGCTCTCGGCACTGTAATCCACGTTCAGCACTTCCACCTCAACACCGGCGCTTGCCAATTGCGCCAGAGTTGGCGGAGGGCCCATATCCTGTGTACCAATCAGCAGGGTTGGTTGCAGCGCCAGGATGCCTTCGGCTGAAAGTTGCCGGTGGTAGCCCAGGCGCGGCAGTTTGTTCACTGCTTCCGGCCAGGTGCTGGTCTGGTCAACAGCAACCACTTGGTCGCCAGCTCCCAGGGCATAGATGATTTCCGTCACCCCATTACCTGCCGATACAATACGTCTAGTGTCGTATGACTCATCTGCCAACGCTCCGTTGGCCAATACAGCACTGGCGAGCATTGTGGCCATCAGACGCAACACTGGTTTCGTCGTTTTCTTCATGGTTTTTTTGTTTCCGTTTCCTGTTCCATCAAAACCTGTGCCGCTGCAATCTTGTGCTGGCTGAAAAACATCATCAGCTCTACCAGATTGCCTAAAGGGGCTTCTTTATCGCCGGCAATCAGCACTGTGGTATCTGGCGCCTGGTTGACCCGGTCCAGCAAAGCCGGGGCAAATTCTTCCCAGCGGGCGTACTTCTGCTCTTCGATAGCCCAGGGATCCCCTTCGGCCAGAATGCTGACCGTCAGGGTTTTTGGTTCCGTGGTCAGCATAGCTTCCTGAGTAGTGGCCTGGGGCAGTTCCACCGGCAAGCTAAGGGTTTGCACATTGGCGGTAAATAGCAAAAACACCATGACGATAAACACCACATCCAGCAGTGGTGTCAGGTCCGCCATGGACAGCGAAGCGCTGGTTTCATCAATATCGTTGATCCGAATCATGCTGCGGCCACTCCGGATCCCATGGTCTTTTTACGCGCCGTACTGCTGCGCTCTCGATTGATGTTTTGCAAGACTGACCGGGAAGCAACGGTTGAAAACCCGTTGTCGTCCATTGCCAGTCCTTCCAGCAGCAAGTTAGTGTGGTTCAGGGCAAATTCCAGCCTGGCCAGATAATGGTTGGCCCAGACGCCAAAACCATGAGCACCGGCCAGGGCAGGAATGGCGATCATCAAACCGAATGCCGTGGTAAACATTGCCTGCCACAGACCAGCAGCCAGAACATCCGGTGTCACCGGGCCAGCAGCGGCAGCAATATCACGAAACATATCAATCATACCCAGCACGGTGCCGAGCAGTCCGAGCATAGGCGACAGAACACCAATAAGCATCAGTGGCTTGAGCCACGCATTAAGGCTGTGCTTTTGTTTTAGCAACCACAGGCCGGCCACTTCTTCACGCACTGCTTTGGTGCAGTTATTGTGGCTGAGTAGCAAGGCAATCCCCTGACGAATTCCCTTGCCTTGGCACAGGTTCTGGCAAAGGTGATCCTTGCTGTGCGAGCTTTTGTCGCAACCGCAACAATTGCGTACCTCATTGAATAGCTCTTTCAACCCCTTGCGGCTCAGGGAGGGCAACATAGCATACGTCACCAGGCGTTCAATAATCATGGCCAGGCCAAGGCATGAAGTGATAAGTAACGGCCAGGCCATTACGCCCAGTGATGCAAGACTTTCGGTTAGTGATGATGACAACACGGCATTACCTGCTCTAATTAAAAGACAATTAACTGATCTCAAAGACCACGGGAATATGCACCCGGGACTTAACAAACTGTCGGTTACGCTGCTCAGGCTGGAAAGACCAGCGTTTTACCGCATCCACGGCGGCTTCGTCCAAAATGGGATAGCCCGATGATTCCAACACATTAACCGTAACCGGGTTGCCTTGTTCATCGACAATCACGTCCAGCATCACTACGCCCTGCTGGTTGCGCCGCTGCGCCAAGCGTGGGTAACGCGGTTCGACCCAGTTGCGAATGGCTGGCTCAGTTACCATCACCGGTTCGTTGCTTAACCCGGGGGACTGGCTTTTTTCGGTAACTGTCCGTTGCACGGCCGGTTTTTTCGGCTCAACCGACTTGGGCTTTTTTTCCACTTTTTTGGGCTTTTCTTTGACTGGCTTGGGTTTTTCCTTAACCTGCCGGGGCTTTTCTGGTTTTGGTTTTTTTGGCAGCACCGGCTTGGCTTTTTCAGGTGGTTTTGTCACAACCTCTGGTTTTACGGGTTCAGGCACCACTTCCTCTATTGGCTCTGCAACCTGCGGCTCAGGTTGACTGACCGTGGAAAAACTCAGGGCAACCGGCGCCTGAATGGAGCCCATATGGATGGTTCTGGGTGTAGCGTCCTGATGATTAAGTGCCATCACTACGGCCACATGGGTGGCAATGGAAATCAGTAGTGCAGACAGTATTTTTTTAGACATGACCAGGAATAGTTGTAAATGGTTCTAATAACGAGCGCGTAGATTACTCGATGGGAAAAGGGTGTTCAATAAGCTAAATGATAATAATTCGCATTGTCCATGCATATTAGTCATATCTTCGTAACACTTGATCTGGAACACGGTTTGAGTCGTAAAGCCCTCAGTTTGAGAGGCAATTTTTCCTGAGGGTAATAAGCAAAATGGTACTGAAAAGAGAAGATATTACCTTGCCGGTTACCCTATTTTACGACGGTGATTGTCCTTTGTGTGTTCGTGAAGTTGATAATTTATCACGTCAAAACCGCAAGGGGCTGCTCCGGCTGGTCAACATCAGGGACAAAGGCTTTGTGCGAAACTACCCGGAATTTGACCTCAATGCACTGGACAGGCTGCTGCACGCACGCTTGGCTAACGGTCGCGTCGTCAAGGGGGTTGACGCTACCCTGGCTGCATGGGAGGCGGTAGGTATGGGTTGTCTGATTGCCCCGCTACGCTGGCCCGGTGTTGCCTGCATTGCCGATTGGGGTTATGAATTATTTGCCAAAAACCGCCACGACCTGTCTCGCCGACTCGGGCCCATTCTGGGCAAAAATGTCTGTAAAAACGAATAATAAGAAACTTTCTCAGCCATTGAGGATCGAAGATTGCGGGTTGAAATGGTAAGCACGGATCCTTGTGGGACACAATGTTATCGGTTGGATTATCAGCCGGGTTATCAGCCAGAAAACAGTGCCTTTTTGCTCGGGAACGACGTTGACGGACATCGGTAGTTCGGTATGCAAATTCGCGAAAATACCTCCATGGACTGGTCGCCACGTAGCTGCATCACTAGTAAAGGGAGCGTTGACGCTTGTCGCAAAGGCGTCGGTCGCAAGAGGGTGACTTTTAATCTATCAGCCAACACCACACATATTTATCCTGGTTACGATCCTGAGGATCCACTGCGACCACAAATGCACTTTCGGACAATAGCCGACCGGGCCGTACACAAAGAGATTAAGGCTTGCCTCAATAGTCTGGAATTAGCAATGGAGGTAGACTAGTCGTTTTTTCGATTAACTGTAACAACCATGCACTTTTTGTCTGAGAATTTCTCGTTATTGACCAAGAGCAATAAACAACAAGGAATTCCTCTACCTTAATGATAATTATTTGCATCTACAACTTGTTTTGCATACCCTCGTGATCACCAATAAATCCAAGTTCAAGTTATTGTGCGCGATCGCTATGGCTGTATTTTTGTCCGGAACATGTTGATCACGCGGTAAGTTACACAGGAGTAAAGCGTGCGTACAACCCCATCCACTCTCCACAAGAGTGTCTTGGCCTTGGCTGTTGCTGCCATCATTACCCCGGCCATTGCCGAGCAAAGCAGCAGACCCACCTTGATGAACCAAGTGACCGTCACCGCCACCCGCACAGCCCGGGAACTACAAGATGTAGCCAGCAGTGTTGCAATCATTACCGAAAAAGAAATCGAACAGAACCTGGTAACGGACATGGCTGAGCTGGTGCGCTATGAGCCGGGTGTTAACGTCACCAACGACAATCGTACCGGCGCAGGTAGCTTTAATATTCGCGGTATGGATGGCAACCGGGTAAGAATCACGATCGACGGTGTTGATCAACCCAAAGCGTTCGACTCCACCAAAGTATTCCTGCGCTCTCAACGCAGCTACATCGATATAGACAGCCTGAAGTCGGTAGAAATTGTCAAAGGGCCTGCCTCGACTGTACATGGCAGTGACGCCGTGGGCGGTGTTGTGGCCTTTATGACCAAAGACCCGGCTGACTATCTACGCGTTCCAGGCGACACTAGCTACGCCTCGATAAAAGCAGGCTATTCCTCCGTCGACAACGGTTTCAACGAAACCCTGTCGCTGGCCAATCGCACCGGCAAGCTGGAAAGCATGCTGGTCTACACTCGCCGTGATGCTAACGAACGGAAAACTCACGGTGGCGCGGACATCGATGGCGATGCCCGAGGTCAAGCCAACCCACAGGAAGCCAGCTCCAATAACCTGCTGGGCAAAGTGCAGTACCAGCTCACTGACGACCAGCGCATCGGCTTAACCGCAGAGTGGTTCGATGCCGATATCATGACCAACATACGCTCCCTGCAGGGGTCCCAGACCACCGGTAATGACTCTGCCTATAGCCGGTTTGACGCTGACGATACCACCCGACGCACCCGGATCGGCCTCAAACATGAGTGGCATACAAGCACCACCGTTTTTGATACCTTGCAATGGTCGTTAAACTGGCAACATGCCGAAACTAATCAGATTACGCGCGATGCCATGCTGGTGGATGTGAATCCCGGTTTGCTGGTAAGAGATTTACAACCCCAAGAGCGACTGAAAGATTACGTCTATGAAGAAACCAGCTGGCAGCTCGATCTCAACCTGAACAAAGCGGTTGATTTCGACCGTCACTCCCACCTGCTCAGCTACGGGCTATCCTATGAGCGCAAAGAGCAGGAAAATCTCAATACCACCAACTATCTGATTAACCCGACCAACCAACCTACACCAGACGTAAGCCGTTATGCCCCGCTGGTGACAGTGAACCACATCGGGCTCTACTTGCAAGATGAAATCAGCCTTTTTGATGATCGCTTGTTGTTTGGGCCTGGGATTCGTTACGACCGTTACGCACCCGACACCCGCAGCGATGCTTTTTATAGCGGGCAAGTCAATGATCAGGCGTATGATAAATGGTCATTCAAACTCGGCGCTGTCTACGAGTTTACTGACACTGTTTCTGGCTTTGCCCAGTTTTCCCAAGGGTTCAGTACACCGGATCTGTTTGCCATGTATTTCGAGGAGAACCGCCCCAACGGGGCTCCCGTACACATCATACCTAATCCGGGCTTAACGCCGGAAACCAGCAACAGTTTTGAGGTTGGCCTACGTGCTGACAATCAACTAGGCAGCGCGGAAATCACTACTTTTTACAATACCTATGACGATTTCATTGAGCGCCAGTTCAAGGGAGTCCGGTTCGAAGGCGTTGTTCCGGTAATGCAGTTCCAGTATGAAAATCTCTCCGTGGCCACCATCAAAGGTATTGAACTCAAAAGCCAGCTGTTACTGGATGAAGTCCTCAACGCACCCGTCGGCAGTCGTCTGAATATTGCCGCTGCCTGGAGTCAGGGTGAAGGTGGCGAACGTGGTGCTGAGCAACCATTGAATAGCATTGCACCACTGACTGCCGTGATCGGTCTGGGTTACGACGCGCCCACGGGCAACTGGGGCAGCGACCTGCATTGGACGCTGGTGGCTGGTAAAGACGAAAGCGATATTTCCCAGGGCGATACTGCAGCCGGTGATATGAACGAAAACGGCAGCGGTGAACAGTTTGCCACGCCTGGCTACGGTTTGCTCGATCTGACCGTCTACTACAAGCCCCATGAAAATGTCACCATTAACGCCGGTGTTTTCAACATCACCGACAAACAGTACTGGGCGTGGGATGATGTGCGCGGTTTATCTGCCGATTATGTCGGCCTGGATCGCTACACCCAGCCGGGACGCAACTATTCGGTCAGCATAAAATGGGAAATCTGAGCGGATCTCTGGCTAAAGAGCTGAAAACCATCGTAGCCATGACGCACATTTACTGCCGTGATCATCACGGCAGTGGTGCTGATTTATGCGACGACTGCCTTTCATTTATCCGCTTTGCCGAGTTTCGTCTGGCTAAGTGTCCATATGGCCAAACCAAACCCACCTGTAAACACTGCCCGATTCACTGTTACCGCAAGGACATGAAAGCCCTTGCGCGCACCATTATGGTATACAGTGGACCGCGTATGCTCCTGAAACATCCCTACCTAGCTATACGTCATTTGTTGCATGATCGCCAGCCTGTCCCACCACTGCCAGGAAAGAAAAAAACACCCACTCAGTGAGTAACAGCCTGCAAATTTAGTTGATTTGACCGCTTTGGGTGGGAGATTACACCGCTTCCATGACCATTGTAACCTCGTGTGTTTCTGCACAAGATTCCTCTGTTACCCGAGTGTCTTACTCTTGAGGTGGTGGTGTACCCCGCCGCGGGCCGAGCACTTGTGATCTTGTTGCCAGAGGCACGGGTGCTGTCGGTGCCTGCGACCCTTTAGGCTTTGCTCCCTGTGTTGACCAGTCTGGTACGACTGCTTGTGGTGGTGTTGGGGCTGCTGCTCCCCCTTGGTCTACAGCTGCTGCTGAACCTGGTAAATCCGTACTAGCAGGTTGGGATGGTGCCACCGGCTCTGGCTCTGCTGCTGCTCCAGCCACGTACCAACTCAGTTCAGCCCCGGATGGATGAGAACTTGGTGTGATTGTAACCCGTGCACTGGAGCCAAGATGGGCGTTCAGCTGGTTTATTGCTAGCTCCGTCTCCTGCAACTCCAGCGAATTCTCACACGCTAACACGCCTACGAGGAACATCCCATTAGTGCTCCTGTCGTATATAAAGCTGCCCATATGCATGTCATAAGGCAGCATTCCTGTAGAGTGCATACGCCTGATTGCGTCGTTGACTTTGCCAATATGTCTTTTTTGATCACTCGCACTCATTTTTTCCAGTGGCGTGCCTTCCACCTTAAGCATTTGCATGTAGTGTACGCCGTCGATGGTCATGACTTTGGCACTACCAGGCCCGTAGAGCCTGTCGTGGACCACACGCTCATCCATTAATCGCTCAAGGCTCACACGATCCTGACCATTGGCAACCTTGATTAAATGCAGTCTGGATTTAGTATCTCGGTAAATCTTGGAGTGGCTGCCTGTATCGACCATAAGACCGAGGCGCAGATCAAATCGCACTGCTTCAGGCAGTACGGGTGGCAACGTAATTGCCTGGGCAGGCTGTGGTGCAGGAAGTGGTTGCGTAGCCGGCTGCGGCGGCGGCACAAACGGTACAAATGCAAACGGTGCATGGGGTGCAGGCGGAGGTGTAACGGCCTGCGGCGGCGGTACAGATGGTGGAGGGGGTGGCGGCGTAACGGCCTGTATGGGCGGCACAGGTGATGGAGGTGGTGGTGCGGGCTGCTGCACTGCACCGGCTGTAGGTGTGGGTTGTGCTGGAAGTGGCGTGGTTGTCTCCGGACCCGACTGAGGCTGCGTATCCGTTGCTGCCGCCCCGACCTTGCCAAAATCCTTGACCTTCTGTGATTTTGGGGCAATTGGCGGCTTTGGGGTGGTCCAGTACTCCACATGTTGCAGCACAGGAGGTGTGGTAATAACTCCCTGGTGTTTCGGCCCTCTTGTACGTGCCCAGACTATCTGTGGTAATGCTGAAGGTTTGGGTGGTACGGGTGGCTTTGTCGGTGATTGCTTCTCAGCTCCGGTCGCTGTGCCAGGCGCTGGTCCACGTCCGCCAGATGCAGGACCATGCGTGGATGGTGTCTTGGGTTTAGGAGGTGGTGGTGGGGGTGGTGGCGTCCTGAGCGGTGGAGGCGCAGGCACAGTTAGCGCAGGTTGACCTGCAGCTCCGGATAAGCCTTGCGTAGCGCCAGCGCCTGTTTCACCCATAGGTACAGAAGCGGACGGTGTACCTTGCAGAATTGAAGTTGCAGCCCTGGCATTCCTCGTGAATACACGGGGTAGGCTGAGAGTACCCGCAGCTGTCCCCCGCAGGACCGATGCAGTTGGCGTTGGTATTGGCACGTTGGACTCTTTAAAATCTTGGATTGGCCGCAATGTTTCTGACGAATCGTGGCTGCTACCTACTCATGTCCCATGAACCCAGAAAGCAATATGGTAAATTGACGTGCTGTTCCAGCCGGTTTCGCAGAAGGATTTCCGTCAGTCGTCTAAATGCCTTGTTTTTTCAGTGCAGTAAGATGTTTCAATGCGTCTTGATAGCTGATGCTATTGCTGTACTCACGGACATGCATCTGAGTAAGCAGCGTCTCCTGTTCAGACGTTGGGTAAAATCTGTATTTGTAGCCACGACTCGTCTTTACGATCACCAAAATACATTGTTTTTGGTCAGTATCAATCAGTACAACTAGCAGGGAATGCTTCGCAAAAAGCAGAATAAAAAACGATTCACCGATGTGATATTGCTAATGTTCTCGAGATTTACCGTGGCAAATTGTATCTGTCACACGCCCCTGTGCACAAACAACGTGAAGCAATTTTTCCCACATAGCAAAAACCCCTGATCGAATAAACGATCAGGGGTTTTGCTGCCTTGAGTGAGTCAAGGTAAAAAATATGCCTGGCGATGTCCTACTCTCACATGGGGAGACCCCACACTACCATCGGCGATAAGTCATTTCACTACTGAGTTCGGGATGGGATCAGGTGGTTCTAACTTTCTATGGTCGCCAGGCTTAACTGTTACAAGAGAATTACTTCTTCTCTTGCCTGGAATCCTTCATTAAGCTGTTTCTTGCACGACACTCTAAGTGTATGTCTTATAAATCGCTTTGGCGTTATATGGTCAAGCCGCACGAGTCATTAGTATTGGTTAGCTCAACGCCTCACAGCGCTTACACACCCAACCTATCAACGTCATAGTCTTTAACGGCTCTTTAGGGAGATCATGTCTCCAGGGAAGTCTCATCTTGAAGGGGGCTTCCCGCTTAGATGCTTTCAGCGGTTATCCCGTCCGAACATAGCTACCGGGCAATGCGTCTGGCGACACAACCCGAACACCAGTGGTCCGTCCACTCCGGTCCTCTCGTACTAGGAGCAGCTCTTCTCAAACTTCCAACGTCCACGGCAGATAGGGACCGAACTGTCTCACGACGTTCTAAACCCAGCTCGCGTACCACTTTAAATGGCGAACAGCCATACCCTTGGGACCGGCTTCAGCCCCAGGATGTGATGAGCCGACATCGAGGTGCCAAACACCGCCGTCGATGTGAACTCTTGGGCGGTATCAGCCTGTTATCCCCGGAGTACCTTTTATCCGTTGAGCGATGGCCCTTCCATTCAGAACCACCGGATCACTATGACCTACTTTCGTACCTGCTCGAGATGTCCCTCTCGCAGTCAAGCTGGCTTGTGCCATTACACTAACCGTACGATGTCCGACCGTACTTAGCCAACCTTCGTGCTCCTCCGTTACTCTTTGGGAGGAGACCGCCCCAGTCAAACTACCCACCACACAATGTCCCCGATCCTGTTTCAGGACCTGGGTTAGAACCTCAATATTGCCAGGGTGGTATTTCAAGGATGGCTCCACGGCAACTGGCGTCACCGCTTCAAAGCCTCCCACCTATCCTACACAAGCAACATCAAGATCCACTGTGAAGCTGTAGTAAAGGTTCACGGGGTCTTTCCGTCTAGCCGCGGATACGCTGCATCTTAACAGCGATTTCAATTTCACTGAGTCTCGGGTGGAGACAGCGTGGCCATCGTTACGCCATTCGTGCAGGTCGGAACTTACCCGACAAGGAATTTCGCTACCTTAGGACCGTTATAGTTACGGCCGCCGTTTACCGGGGCTTCGATCAAGAGCTTCTCCGAAGATAACCCCATCAATTAACCTTCCGGCACCGGGCAGGCGTCACACCGTATACGTCCACTTTCGTGTTTGCACAGTGCTGTGTTTTTAATAAACAGTCGCAGCCACCTGGTATCTTCGACCGGCCTCAGCTTGCGGAGCAAGTCCGCTCACCAAAGCCGGCGCACCTTCTCCCGAAGTTACGGTGCCATTTTGCCTAGTTCCTTCACCCGAGTTCTCTCAAGCGCCTTGGTATTCTCTACCTGACCACCTGTGTCGGTTTGGGGTACGGTCCCTTGTGACCTGAAGCTTAGAAGTTTTTCCTGGAAGCATGGCATCAACCACTTCGGTTCCGTAGAACCTCGTCGTCAGTTCTCGGCCTTGAGGATCCGGATTTTCCTGGATCCCCAGCCTACAGCCTTAAACGCGGACAACCAACGCCGCGCTGGCCTAGCCTTCTCCGTCACTCCGTCGCAGTCACAAGGGGTACAGGAATATTGACCTGTTTCCCATCGATTACGTCTTTCGACCTCACCTTAGGGGCCGACTCACCCTGCGCCGATTAGCGTTGCGCAGGAACCCTTGGTCTTCCGGCGGGGGAGCTTCTCACTCCCCTTGTCGTTACTCATGTCAGCATTCGCACTTCTGATACCTCCAGCCTGCCTTCCGGCTTGACCTTCTACGGCTTACAGAACGCTCCTCTACCGCACACACTAGAAGTGTGTACCCGTAGCTTCGGTGAACAGTTTGAGCCCCGTTAAATCTTCCGCGCGAGCCGACTCGACCAGTGAGCTATTACGCTTTCTTTAAAGGGTGGCTGCTTCTAAGCCAACCTCCTGGCTGTCTGGGCCTTCTCACATCGTTTCCCACTTAACTGTTACTTTGGGACCTTAGCTGACGGTCTGGGTTGTTTCCCTTTTCACGACGGACGTTAGCACCCGCCGTGTGTCTCCCGTGATTGAACTCATCGGTATTCGGAGTTTGCATGGGGTTGGTAAGTCG
>OZ246962.1:885000-1125000 GCA_965232255.1 Endozoicomonas sp. | reverse complement strand
AGTCATTCGTACTGTTGCCGCTGGTAGCTGTCCTCACTGCTTGTGGGGGCGGCAGCGATTCCAGTTCCACCAGTACAACTCCACTACCCCCACCAATAGCCGTAGTCTCGTTGCCCAGTGTTATTTCCGGTGAACTGACTCAGTATGCTGCAGATACTGGAGCGGCAACCGTCGGTAATTACAACGTCAATCTCTCCGGCCTGACCATGCAACGCTCGATGTCTGCTCCTGAGCTACACGTCGGTATGGTGCTGACGTTACAGACCGACGGTGACAGTAAAGTTACTCAAATAAGATACGACGATCTGCTACGGGCACCGGTTACGGCTGTTGATATTCCCAATAAAACCCTGACCATGGCAGGTATGACAGTTCAAACTGAAGGCGCTGTCTGGGCTAGGGGGCTGACGCTGGAAACAGCCATGGGCAAGCTGGTAGAAGTCAGTGGTTATATGATTAACGACCAGACAATTCAGGCTACCTATCTGGAGCTTGAAGACTCATTCGAGCCCGGCGAAATGCAAGGCCTGGTCAGCGAACTTGATACCGCTACCCGAACATTCAAGCTCGGCATCATCACAGTGGATTATACCAACGTTCCAGCACCTCTGGGCCTATGCAACGGTGAGTGGGTTGAAGTTGAAGGCACATTTGACGGCACAACCCTGACCGCCAGTAAAATCGAGTTTGAGCATCTGAACTACGATGATGACCTCTCAATGGACATTGAAGGCAGAGTCACTGCCAGTGGCACTGACTGGCTGGTAATAAACGGCAACCGAAAGGTTTCCCTGACACCGACTACACATTATAAAGGCAGAGGTCTTAGCAGTGCTGGTGATATAACCGTTGGCATGCATCTGGATATTGAAGGCGTGTGGGATGATGCCAACAAGACCTTGGTGGCCTACGAAGTAGAACTGGATGACGACAATGACTTTGATGATGATTTTGATTCGTTACTGCTACCACCAACAACCAACAGTCATGAGTTTGAGGTGGAAGGCAAGGCAACGTACGACGCCAGCGCAAGAATACTGAGCATTAATGGTTTCCCTTTCCAAATCACCAGCAGAACCGAACTTGAAGGGGCTGCCTCTTTTGAGCAGTTAACCGGCTTATGGGTCTCCATTTCAGGCTACAGCAACCTTGTCATAGAGGTCGATGTGGAGCGTATGGAGAGCACCATTGAATTGGCAGGCACAGTGGCAGCAGATAATACCCTCTGGGGCTACCAGGCCAACGATGGCTCTTTGGACAACCTGGCAGGACGTTACGTCCAAGTAGAATGTACCTACCAAGGCGGTCCCAGCGAACGAGAAGTCTACCTCTGTCGACTGGAACTAGACGACTAAACCCTACTAATGCGGGCAGTCCCTAAAAAGCACGTACCCCGTTCACCCTGAACCCAGGGCGAACGGAGTCGCATTTGCATAAAAGATCGAAGATTTTTCCGGTTATCCACCCCAGACTACGCTACTTCTAGCCAAAATCATTTTCCAGCACTACCCGATAATGTGGGTGCCCCTCTGCCAGACACTTCATGGCTTTATTGACTTCGCTCATGGCAAACACTTCAACATCCGGAGCAATACCGTGGCGCTTGGCAAAGTCCAACATTTTGGCAATGGTAGCCGGACTGCCTACCGGCGAACCTGAAACACTGCGCTGTCCACCGATCAGCGAAAAGATATTGAGTTGCAACGGTTCTAGGGCAGCTCCCAGAAAATGCAGTCGTCCCTTGGTTTTCAAGGTGGCCAGATAACCCTCCCAGTCCAGACCGACATTAACGGTCGAAAGAATCAGATCAAACTGACCGGTAGCCGCTTTAAGTGCCTCGCTATCGCGGGAGTCGAGGGTCTTGTGAGCACCAAGCGCCAATGCTTCAGTACGTTTGCTTTGCGAGCTGGTAAACGCAGTCACTTCACAACCCCAGGCACTGAGAAACTTCACCGCCATATGGCCCAGACCACCGATACCGATCACCGCCACCTGACTGGTAGGCGCCAGGTCAAACTGCACCATCGGGTTAAAGACGGTAACTCCACCACAAAATAGCGGACCGGCAGACTCATTACTGATGCTCTCTGGTAATTTAACGACACTAATCGCCTGTGCCCGCACTTTATCGGCAAATCCACCATGGTGACCCACAATGGTGCCCTGAGCATCCGGGCAGAGATTCTGATCACCTGACAGACAACTCTGACAGTGATTGCAATAACCAGAATGCCAGCCCAGACCTACCCGGTCTCCCGGTGCCAGCCAGGTTACATTTTTACCAACGGCACTGATGTGTCCTGCCACTTCGTGCCCTGGTACGAAAGGGTACGAAGTCATGCCCCAGTCGTTTTTCAACATACTCAGGTCACTGTGGCAGATACCACAGTGGCTGACTTTTATTTCCACTTCATCATCGCGCAGGAGGCCCGGATCGTACTCAAACGGTTGTAACTCGCCACCGGGTTTATGAGCTGCATAAGCTTTTATCATGTTTCGACACTCCGGATTGCAATCAAACAGATGTAAAGCGCGGCTAGCATCAGTCCAACGCTCATTGGGGTTTTGCACAGTAAACCAGTAAAATACCTACCTGAAGGCCAATAATAGTGTAGGCAGCAAACCTTTTGGCTAAGATCGGCTCAATACAATAACAAACGACGCCCGCTGTTAGCTGGCAGGAGTGATCGATGCTTTCTCCTTTCCCCATACCTCTGCCTCTTTTCTGGCGTGCCAAACGCCTTTACGTGCGTTTTATGTTGTCGTTTATTGGCCATGGTTTGGCCAAGGCCAGTCGTACAGACTACGTTATCCGAAAAGAAATAACTGTTTTGCCAGATGGCTTTACCTTCGTTATGGGCGTAGCACCGGCCGGTCCTTACCTATGCATGAAAAAAGACGGTCATAACATCAAACTCTGGTCGTCGTTTGAGTGCCCGAATGTAACTATTCAGTTCAAACACCTGGCCCACGCTTTTACCACTCTCTCCTTTCGCGCAGGCGCCGCAGACGCTTTTGCCAGAGAACGAATGATAGTCGATGGCGATCTTCCAGCGGCAATGAAACTGGTGCGTTGCCTTGAACGACTCGAGGTGCTGACACTGCCCAAGTTGATTGGTTGCAAAGTCATGCGTCACTACCCGAATATCTCCTTGAAAGAAAAGCTATCGGGAGCACTGCAAATTTATCTGGGCGTAGTCGTCGGTCTGGGCAGTGGAGGGCTGGCAAAATGAGCCAGAACTATTACGAGTTCTTTAATCCCGTCAAAATTATCTCCGGGCACCAGGCCCTGGAGCATATACCCCACGAGCTAGCCAGTCTCAGGGTCAGTAGACCGCTGCTAATCACCGACGAGGGTGTCGTGCAGGCCAGATTATTGGAGCCAGTAAAGCAAGCTCTCTGCGTTAGCGGTGTCACGCTGGCCGGCATTTTCCACGATGTGCCACCTGACTCATCAACGACAACCGTCGCTACCATTACACAGTGTTATCGAGAAAACGACGCTGACAGCATAATTGCCATTGGGGGTGGCTCAGTAATTGATACGGCAAAAGCGGTCAATATCCTTGCCTCCATGGGAGGCGATGACCTGCTGGCCTATCGTGGTTCCGGTATTCTGACACAACGGCTCAAACCGTTATTTGTGCTGCCCACCACTGCCGGTACCGGCTCGGAAGTCACCAAAATTGCCGTTATCCACGACGAAACCAGTGGACGCAAAGTACCGTATGCATCTGCATTTTTAATGCCCGACGTGGCCGTGCTTGATCCACGCATGACCATGACCTTGCCTTCGTCCATCACTGCTGCTACCGCAATGGATGCCATGACCCACGCCATTGAGGCCTTTTTGGGAACCGCCAAAAATCCACTCAGCGATGCCTACGCCGTTGCCGCTATCCGGGGAATAAAAGAAAACCTTAGTCGTGTACTAGACAATCCTGCCGACAGCAATGGCCGCCTGAAGCTCGCAGAAGCTGCGGCCATGGCAGGTATTGCCTTTTCCAACTCTATGGTCGGGCTGGTGCATGCCATTGGGCACTCCATGGGAGCCATCAGTCACCTGCCGCATGGTGTTTGCATGAATCTGATGTTGCCTTACGTATTGCGCTACAAGCTGCCTCGCTGCGAAACAGCCATGGCAGAGTTGCTATTACCACTGGCAGGCGCGGACGTTTACAGTCAAACATCACCGACACAACGACCTGCATGGGCCATTGCTGCAATTTGTGCCATGCGCGATGAACTGTTTGAGCGCACAGGGCTGCCTCGGACGTTGTCTGAAAGCAAGCAGGTGCGCCAGTCAGAGCTGGTCGATATTGCCAGAATGAGCATTGATGATGGCGCTCTGCTCTATAATCGGGTGGATGCCGATTATGGCCAGGTGTTGGGACTTTTGCGCGAGGCCTGGTAAGCCAGACCTCTGGAGAAAGGCGAATAACAGCTATCGATGGATTGATCAGAGTTTGGGGAGGAGTGTTTCATCTGGCTGACTGACGACACCGAACGCTTTGCCATCGCTGCTCAGGAAATCAACGGCCTGCCTAGCCAGTTCCTCCGCAGCCTTTTTGATATTGGCGGTGGAACGGGTACCTTCGGAAACATCATCAGGCAACGCACTGACACCAATGCCGTGGTTTCCCTCTGTCAGCTCGGTAGCAGAACGCGCGGTGCCGTCACGGACATCTACCAGCTTCAGCGACTGATTCAGCGCTTTAGTGCCTGCCAGCGGGAATTCAGTAACATTCAATGAATAATAGGGCACATGCTCAGTACCATTGCTGCACTCCAGACCTGTCTGGGTGGTGGCCAGCAATGCTTCGTCGGGTGTCGGTGCACACCGCTCAAACGTTGTTCCCTCACCAATTTCAATCTGCACCGGTACGGTTTGATCAGCGGCCGAGAAGCCTGCTCCCTGTGCATCCTGAAGTTCCGGATGACTGTCAATATTACCCACCGCAGCGATGGAAAGGATCGGCAAATCAGATATTTTCGCGGCGTAATTAAGCGGGTCAACGCTATCGACCAAGGCCTGAATCAGATACTGGGTTTCAGCCAGAAATTGCGGGGCGATCTCGTCGGACTTGGCCCGAAAGACGTCAGGCTGGCTCTCGGCATATTGTCGGACTGCAGCCAGTGTTGCCTGTTCATCAGCGGCTTCAATACCTAACTCTCGGGCCATCCGCAACCGGTACTCGGGTAAATATTTAATGGCAGGGGGTACTTCATCGCGGCCAAGCCAGGGCGAGTTCATGATAATGCCGCCAACGCCACCACCACCGTTAGCCAAAATAGCACCTGCGAATGGCTGCTCACGCATCTGGGCAATGCCGGCAGCTGAAGCGGCCGCGATAGCACCCATGGAATGCCCATAAATACTGATACGATCCGCATTAAAACTAACCTGCCCACTCTCGTCTACCGCCTGGGCAATGGCTGTTTTCAAATTGATAAGATCAGCCACTACCTTGCGCAGATTATCCCTGGAGGTGAGCAGGGCATCTGCTTTGAGGAAGTTTTTTGCATCCGCCTGGCCAAAACCTGTCACCATGGGTACGCCACGCAGAGACGTACTGACGGAAATATCGTAATCGCCCTTTAGTTCCCGAGCCTCTGTCTGATCTCTGAAGCAACCATGATCCGCAATTCCGTCCTTATCACAGTCAAACCCCACACTGTTATTAAAACTAATGCTACGGGTGCCGTGTAAAATATGGTCAATCGCCACAACAGCATAACCATCAGCCGTGCTGGTGTTGGCTCGGCTGGCCATTTTGGGTTGAATGAAGAGATCAAAAACCGGTACTCCGCCATTGCCCAGCTGTTTTGCCGCGGTGATGCCGTGGGCGGCAAGCACTACATCGTACGTTGCCGACCCTGAAGCCGGAGGTGGTGGCAACACAATGCTGACCTCGACTACAGAAGTGGTCTGGTCGGAAAAATCCATCGGCTGATAAAGCGAAGGACAGCTGCTCTTGGTGAAGTTAAAACTATCATAAGAACTATTGGCACCATAAAACGTGTACCAGAATTCGGCTTCTTTCCGGTTAACTTCATCAACTTTACAGTTTTCGCTGATCGTCACATTACTGGGCAAATAATTAGGTAGCTCCACCCTGGCAAACAGTTTTTCTACATATTCTTCACCAGGCTTGAGATTGGTTGCGGGCAAAAAACCACCTTCCACCTTGTACTTCTTATACTTGGCGGAATCAAACTTGACGGAAAGATCATTGGGTTTGAGGTCAACCAACTTGCCACCAATCGACTGGGTAGTGAATTGCGCGGCATAGGTGATCTCGTCCACCTTAATGCCCAAGGCCACTGCTGCTTCAGCCTCGACTTGGTTAATCTGTTCGCCAAAGGCTCCTGGTTGCTGCTTTTTGTCAACATAAGCCAGTGAAGGAGCAACCGGCTGGCCAGCCAGATCGGTCAAACCGCTGGTAATCACCAGTGTATAGGTGGTTGCCGGTTGTAATACCTTGAGCGGCAAAATCTGCAAATGGCCAAAGTCAGTGGCAATGACCTTGAAGTCTTCGTCAATGGTTAGCGTCTGACCATCACTGATCAGATGGATGCCACGAACAAAACTGTTGCCATCCAACTGATCAGGATCGCCGTCAATGGATAACGAAAAAGGTGCTGTGGTAGACCAGCCATCCAGATCTTCCAGCGAACATTTGGTGGCATTCTCGACCCGGGTTTCAACGCCAACATCTGTCGCGCCACAGTCCATAATCACCAGATTGGACTGTCTGATACCATCGGCATCCAGGAAATACAGGTCATTAGGCAGAGGAATATTACTGTTATTGGCAATTTCTTTGGTGTTTTCCATACCAAAGTCGAAACGAAGTGTCGGCTGGGCCTGCGCGTCAACAACAGGATCAGCATCAATGCACCCCGTCAGTCCGGAGGTAGCTGCCAGCGCTGCCACTATATACGACAGTTTTTTCATTTTCATAGTCATCCTGCACATAACATACAACCGTGGTACAACTACCCAACACGGACAAGAAATGAACAGGAGCTTACACCTACGTTTTAACAAATCTAATAAGTAAAAACACTCTTATTAACACTAATTAACACTAATTGACCAAACAACCAACAAATGATATACAACACCAAATTGTTGGCATTGATTTCGCTGGCAGACATAATATCAAGAGAAGAAGGTTCTGCGTGGCTTGTATTGAGCATTATGATCAGTCAGCAACTGGGAACAGCGCTGCTGGTCTGCCGCGGTAGCCAGTTCGAGAGCAGTCTGGCCACGGAAGTTTTTTGTGTCGGCTTTAATATTGGGTTTCTGGAGAAGTAGTGAAACACAACCTGCATGTCCGCCAACAACAGCTAACATTAATGCCGTGTATCCATAACCGTTCTGCATATTGATACGAATTCCATCGTGTTCAAGCAGTGCTCGAACACAATCCTCATGCCCATATCTTGCCGCTTGCATCAATGCTGTCCAGCTACTATGACTTCGCAAATCGACTTTTATTTTTCTTTTGGTGAGAAGTGCCATCAGACATTCCGTGTGACCTTTTCTGGCGGCGATCATTAATGCAGTCACGCCAATCCTGGTAATAAAATTGACTTCGACTTTGCTATGCGCGAGTAACATCTTGATGCAGTCGGTTTGTTGATTGTATACAGCAAGTGTTAATGCAGTCCATCCTTCCTCATTCTGAGCATTAACATCAATTTTATCGTAAGCCAATAGCTTTTCCAGACACTCTATGCGCCTGTATTGCACAGAGAATATCAACGCAGTATTACCTGCATTGCTCTGCATATCTGGATTAATGCCTTTTTGTTGCAAGAGAAATACAAGGCAATTTAAGTGGCCATTTCTTGCTGCAAGCATCAGCGGCGTCTGACCATTATTATCACGAACATGAATCAAAGCTCGGGAAAAATTGATCTGTTCAGTCAGCAGCTCCTCATTACCAGCACTGGCTGCTTCAAGACATTTCTGAAAAAATTGCCAAGGTGGCTGGCTCAATGCAAAACCCCTCACAAGATTGAAAGCTGTTTCTCCCTGTAAATTAACTTTTTCGATATTAATGTCTGGGTGCTCAAGCAACATAGTGGCGCAATGTTCATTCTTTTCAAGAGCTGCCTCCATTAGTGCCGTCATGCCAGTTTTACTCTGTAAATTAATAAGTTTTGGATCATACTCAAGGAGTAGCTGAACACAGGCTTTATGATTGTTTTTTGTTGCCATCATCAAAGGCGATCGCCCACTATAATCCAACAAGTTCGTTTTAATATTCTTATGTGCCAGAAGTGCTTGCAAACAGCACACAAAGCCATTTTTTGCAGCCAACATTAACGCGGATTGGCCAATCTTACTTCGTTGATTAACTCTGATTTTACGTTGGTCCAACAGGGCGTTCAGGCAATCTATATGGCCAAATGATGCTGCACACATTAACGCACTCAAACCATTATGATCACTATCATTGATATCAACTTTCTGATCAACCAAAAGCAACGTCAGGCAGTCCAGGTGATTATTGCTAGCTGCCAGTATTAACGCACTCTGGCCAGCATTATTTTTGATCCTGACTTTGCCATGTGCCAGCAACACCTCAAGACAATTTCTGTGGTTATAGTTTGCTGCCAGCATTAAAGCTGTATAACCTTTCTTATCCTGTAGATCGGAATTGATGCCTTGCTGTGCCAGGAGTAAATTAAGACAATTCAAGTGACCATTTTTGGCAGCTAGCATCATGGGCGTACTACCCTGTTCATCACGGGCATGAAACAAGGATCGGCCAAAATTGAGTGACTCCGATAAAAGCTCGACATTTCCATTTTTGGCTGCCTCAAGGCATTGTCGATAGTAATGCCAAGGACGCTGATTCAAGTTTTTGTTTGCAACAAGTGTTATTACTGTCTGTCCTTTAAAATTAACTTTTTCGATATCAATATTCGGGTGTTTAAGCAACACAGTAGCGCAATGTTCATTGCCACCAAGCGCTGCCATCATCAATGCGGTACAGCCAACTTTATTCTGTAAATTGATATGTTGTGCATCATAATCAAGTAGCATTTGTAGACAATCTGCATTTCCATATCTTGCAGACACCATTAAGTTTGTCGAACCCGGAGGTATCATTTTGGTATGAGGAACAGGAAATGCATCAGCACTGATTCTTTTATGTGCCAAAAGTGCTTTTAGACAATCATTGTATCCTTTTGCGGCTGCTATAGATAATGCCGTCCAACCGTCACAGTTCCTTTGATTGACTTTAATTCTGTCATGAGCCAACAATTTAATTAGACAATCTAATCTATCACTATTTGTCGCAAGAATTAATGCAGTTGAGCCATAATCGTTATAATCATTTACACGAATATTGGGATAAGCAAGAAGCGCACATAGACAATCCATATGATTATTTTCCGCAGCCTCCATTAACGCACTGCGCCCATGCTTGCTCTTCTGATTCACATCAATACCAATTTTCAATAAAAGTTGCTCAAGGCATTTAATTTTACCCAGTCTTGCTGCCAGCATTAAGGCAGTACAACCCTGTTCATCACCTGAATTGACGTTAAATCCGATATAATGGAGCAACAATTCAAAACAACGATAGTCATCATTCACAATAAAAGCACATATCAACTCACGACATCGATGACCAATATAATGAATAAGATATCTACAGCATTCTGAACGCAATAAGCAGCCCGCAACCTCATGCTGACCTATATCTAATGCCAAACCGAACAGGCTAACAAAAAAATATTTACCATGCTGATTTCGATATAAAACAAGATTTTTTTTCAACTCCTCATTTAATTCCTGAACAAGTCCACCACCACGAATCATACTGGATAATTTTTCTAGCAGTGCATTTTCCAGTTTTGGATTTATTTTACTAATTTTTCTCCAACGGATTACCGCAGACTTATTCAGAAAAAACTCTAAAAAATCACCTATCTTTGTAGTGTATTGGATAGCATGAGCCAGAAGGTTGAAGCAAACTTCATCTGACAAGGCTTGAAATTTAACATTTTCCAGATGTGCCATAGAAAGCGTTTGATGATTACTCCAATCAAAGTGGCAGGTCATGCCCTGCTCCAGATGATTGGCAGATTCAAAGATCCAAAAGTAGAAACAATCCATAGAACCAATCACAAGATGTGGTATTTTGCTATCACCGATTCTGGTAACCACAGTCATATCTAGGGAAAACAGCGTATTGATCAACCATACCTGAAATCGTTCATAACTATTAGAAAAATAAAAATAGTCGGCATCATCGCTCTCAACAATCGTCCAAAGATCCAGTTTATTTTCTTCATTGGAATCAAGCTGCATATTAATAGGTTGAAAAAACTCGTCATCGATATCGTTAATTATTTCAAGAGATAACTCGGAGGCTAAAACAGAACGAGTTAGCCACTCCTGTTTGTTATTTTTCTCCAAAACAGATATTAATTTCTGATATAATTCATCCGAAAACTGCTTGATAAAATCTCGCTCTGGCATCAAAACAAGCAAGGACTGCTCAAATCGATCAATAATACTTGGATCATCTCCTAACGTTGCTTCTGAATCAATAATTGCCTCCAGGCCAAAGCGATAGCAAGCAACGTTGTAAAGTGCATTATACCAGTGAACCTCATTTCCTAATCCGTAATTAATATTACTGCTGGCCCGTTCTTTTACCAAAAATAGTTTTATAGCGTACTCAAGTACATCATGATGTATTTGATTAATCCGGCGCTTTATATCTTGGGCAACATTCAGTCGTATAAAAGCACTTTGCAGGCGACTGCTACTTCCCTGAACACAATGATTTATGCCTGCCAGACATTCATGCAATAAGGCGCAAAGACGGTCTGTGCTTACTGACGACGATGCAGATTCCTGACTCAAAAATGACTCAATATAAGAAACCAAAAAATGAAGGTGATAGCGCGTATCGCGAAATGACAGCAGGCTGGCATATTGAGTATCAATATATGCAAGCTCACCACTGATTTTTAAATAAAAATCACTAATGTCCTCATCATAGACTCTACCGATTAGTCGATTCGATAGAGACTTCAGTCTATTTATGTCATCAAGGTATTGATTTTTTATTGCAATAAACTTTCTGGCCGCAGACGTCTTGACTTCAGCGAGATTTTTAAATGTGCCGCCAGGAAACGGCAGGTAATCAGGAACATTTTCATTATCTTTCGTAACCTCATACAAGGAAGAGTATTGCCTCGCTGAGTCACGGTACGCACCCGCGGCATTTGCTGCATCCATTTTAACGACACCGTAAAATAGCTACCTTTTGAATCAGGCAAGGTTGCTCCACGCCCCGCCGCCGTTCTGTCATAAAATACAAAAACGAAATAATAGCTTCAGAGTTTTGTCTTGCCAGTTATTTTTGAGTAACTACTTCTACTCCAAGTCTCTTCCCTTTTTGATCTGATAATTTTTTGTGCGTCAGTTATGTACGGGACAAAACCCCGCCAGACAACTCAGGATGGATAACCCCAGCTGTTCGTAGCTGTATTCATAGTCAGCGAAGAAGCGCTTGACTCGCCGGTAACTCGACTCGGCATCTGCCTTAGTCTGAAATTCTCCAGCAACTCAGTAAAGATTGGTGGAACGCGCGCGGATCAAGGACAGAACAAACTGTGTAATAAAATCAGCTAAGGCTTGATGCGATGGCAAATTGGCTTTAAGCTTCTCGGCTAATGAGCTGACTTCTTCCATGTATGACAAAAGTACTCTATGAGGAGGTTAGAGACCGCATAGATTACCTTACATGGGGAGTCGGCTCATCCACTCTGACCTCTTGCCAAATCTGACCTCTGGATTTTTTGTCCCGTACATAGATCAGCAGCTTTATCCTATTGCTCAACGGCCTGTCGTTCCAGACACGACACCAGAAGCCTCTCCGTAGCTGCAATACAAATACGAAGGCAATCCTGGATAATCTCATCGGAGCATCCTCCTCCAACAGCCCCCCTGAATTTTACCGGAATATTTCCGTACATATTGACGAATAATCCACTGATGCTAAAATATTTTGTACGGATAAAATCCGTACATTTTCAATCAAAAGGTCTGTATATTTTTAATCAAAAGGAGAGTGCTATGGCCACAGCCAGATTGGATCTCAGGCTAAACGAAGAAATAAAAGCAAAGGCGGAGAAGGCAGCGGCTTTGCTGGGACTGAAGAGCTTGACTGAGTACGTGGTGCATCTGATGGATGAGGATGCCTCACGGGTCATTGCTGAGCATGAAAGCGTGGTGCTGGAAGACGACATTTTTGATCGTTTCATAAGCGCCTGTGAAAAAGCTCAAAAGCCGAATAAAAAGCTTCAGAGCGCTCTGCAGTTCACCAAAGAGCAGGGAGTGCAATGAACTGGTCCAAAACATTTGTTGAACTTGTCAAGTCGATCCATGATCGGGAGTCTTTTGCCTGCGGTGAACCAGAGCTGGACCACTTTATCAAGAGTCAAGCACTCCGGCATATGCAGGCAGGCATCAGTCGAACAATGGTGCTACCTGCTACGAAGCCGCTACTGGACGGCAAATACCCGATCTGTGCGTTCTATACAATCGCGCCTAGCTCCATCTCCCGCAAAACACTCCCCAACCGATTGGCAAAAAAGCTACCGAGCTATCCAGTACCTGTTTTTCTGTTAGCTCAGCTGGCTGTGCATCAAGACTATAAAGGGAGAGGACTGGGCAAAGTAACTCTGATTAAGGCATTAGAGCATTTATATGACATTAATGCCCACATGCGAGCCTATGCTGTCATTGTCGATTGTTTGAATGAGAACATTGCCGCTTTCTATGAGCAATTTGGCTTTGAATTGCTCTCCCAGGAAAACGGCCGTGATCGTCTATTTCTGCCCATGAATACGGTGAAGCTCTTGTTTGATAAAGGGTAGTGTTTTTGATTTTGCAGTTTCGCCTTAGCCTCATGTACGGGACAAAACCCCGCCAGATAACTCAGGATGAATAACCCCAGCTGTTCGTAACTGTACTCGTAGTCAGTGAAGAAGCGCTTGACTCGCCGGTAACTCGACTCGGCATCCGCCTTAGTCTGATATTCTTCAGCAACTCAGTTCAGTAAAGATTGGTGGAGCACGCGGATCAAGGACAGAACAAACTGTGCAATAAAATCAACCAGGGCTTGATGTGATGGCAAATGGGCTTTAAGCTTCTCGGCAAATGAGCTGACTTCTTCCATGTACGACAAAGGTACTCTATGAGGAGGTTAGAGACCGCATAGATTACCTTACATGGGGAGTCAGCTCATCCACTCTGACCTCTTGCCAGATCTGACCTCTGGATTTTTTGTCCCGTACATAGGTGCGCCAGGTACTCAAAGCGTCATTGCCGCTATCCAGCCAAACAGGATCATGGGCAGGTTGTAGTGCAAAAATGTGGGGATCACCGTGTCACGGATGTGATCGTGCTGCCCGTCTACATTTAATCCGGCCGTGGGACCAATGGTGGAGTCAGATGCTGGCGAACCAGCGTCGCCGAGCGCCCCAGAAGTACCGACGATAGCTGCTGTAGCCAAGGGCGAAAACCCGAGTGCCAGCGCCAAAGGCACGTACAGTGTGGCGATAATGGGAATGGTGGAGAACGAAGAGCCAATACCCATGGTGATCAATAACCCAACCAGTAGCATGAGAATGGCTGCCAGTCCCTTGCTGCCGTAAACCAGCGATTCAACAGCCGCGACCAAAGCGGGAATATCTCCCGTTGCCCTGAGCACTTCGGCAAAGCCAGCGGCACTAATCATGATAAACCCACACAGCGCCATCATCCGTACACCCTGAGCAAAGACATCATCAGCCTCGCGCCAGTGCACAATGCTGCCGAGTATCATCATCACAAAACCGCTAGCTGCGCCCATAGCCATGGAGCCAGTAGATAGTTGCACACCCAAGGCCAGGGCAATGGCAATCAGAGTGATCAATACCGTTCTCGGGGCTAAGACCAAAGAGTCTTCTGCTGTGGTGGTTACGGAATCCAGATCAACATGGTAGTGCCGTGGCTGGCGGTAGCTGACAAAAATAGCCAGCAACAGGCCAACAAACATACCCGTTACCGGCAGAACCATAGCCAATGGCATGCTGTCCGGGTCGATATTCAGGCCATTATCATTAAGGTTGCCACCCAGAATCTGGGTCAGGTAAATGTTGCCAAAGCCCACTGGCACCAACAGGTAAGTGGCAATCAAACCAAACGACAACGTACAGCCCACCGCGCGCCGATCCAGTTGTAGCGAGCTGAATACGCCCAGAAGTGGTGGAATCAGAATCGGGATAAAGGCAATGTGTACCGGCACCAGGTTCTGCGAGGCGACGGCCATCAGCAAGATACTGCCCAGGATAGAAAGGCGGATGCAGGTGCTGTTATTGGTTCTGGCCACGTGTCGAATAATCTGCTGCGCCAGCCACTGGGGAATTTTCGAGGCTGATATGGCCATGGCAAAGGCGCCGAGCATGCCGTAACTGATGGCAATGTTGGCACCGCCCCCAAGCCCTTTGGTGAAGGCCGCCAGTGTAGCGTCAAACCCCAGACCACCGACAAGCCCTCCTCCCATAGCACCAAGAAACAGTGCCAACACCACATTTACACGCAAGACACTCAAGGTCAGCATGATGACTACAGCCAAAATGACAGCGTTCATAGCAATCCAGTTTTTCTGTTCGGTTGCGCAACCTCAATCGGCACAAATAGCCAGATGATTGAGCATAGTCACAGCCTGAGATCAACTTTTACCCACAGCACAGTCATGCTGGTTGGAGATCGCAGTCAATTCATGTGAAGAAGTGCCGTTCATTTATTACTGAGCGCAACAGCACCTCAGCGCAAACCGCATCTCCATGAAGCTAGAACCTCAGGCAGTTAAAGCAAATTGATTAATTGCAATCCGGCTTTTAACGGTGCCGGCAGATGTAGGGTCAGTGATGGTGTCGGTGGGCGTATGCGGAGGTGGTACAAGCAGGATTACGCAGTGTTAACCGGGATTCTGGAGCGGGTATGGATTTGAGTATCATGGCTATCTTCCAGTTGGTCAGACACAGACCTCAGCGTTTCGTTGCCGCTCTTTAACTGTCTGTGCTGTATTGCAGGCTACAACGGTTTTTTAGCTCCGGCAACGATTTTTTCTCAGGCACTCGATAAGATGTGCGTGGCTGTCCTCAAAGGAAGCTCCCGTAGGAATTGAAGAATACACATCAGTGTTACTCAGATCTCAGCAACGTCTGGCATGTGTTCGTCTGGTATGTTTCAGTCATTCCGCACGACGAGAGCCTGGCAACGATGCCTGATCACCAAAAAACGCTAACCCGCAAAATATAGAGCCTGACAACTTGGTTACGCCAGGGGTTTAAACAGGTAATGTGGGGTTTATCAGCTGCGCCAGCGCGTCTCTTTTTTCACCATTTGTCAACAAGTACCAGTGAATTGGTTCTTTTGCAGCGCCGTGGAAAAGTAGCATCGCCATCGCATCGAGTTGGTTATGAATAAGGGCATTGAGCACAGCAGAGTCAGAGTGCTCCTCACCTGCACGACAGACCGGAGCCCCACTGGAGAGAAGCAGTCCCAGTAAGTCGATATCCCCTCTCACGGCAGCGGCAACGACCAGATGGTAAAAATTCTCGTTCAACTTCAGGTGGAAAAATCTCAACAATAGGCGCACTGTAGCCGGGCTTTTCTGGACGAACTCATCAGTTAATAGCGACTCCAGGGCACCAGCCTCAGCCAGATACTCGACAATATGGTGATGGTGATTGTTCGCGGCAGACACCAATGCGGATGTGCAGGTGATTCCCTCCCCCTGACAAAATGCTGGCGCTCCGGCGCTCACCAGACAGTGCAGCATATTAAGTTGCCCCAAGGACGCGGCCCACACCACCAGCGGATAATGCTCCGCATTAAGTCTGAGCGGTTCACTTTCTATAAGTTGCATCAGCGCATTAGGGCTAACTTTATATAGCTCTGCCATGAAAGCGCAGCTGGGCCGATTGCGAATCAATAGCGCCAGCATGTCCTGATCACCATTGACAGCAGCCTGACGTGCCAGATATCCATGCCATGACTGAAGCATCATACCGTTATCCACCATCCATTGAGCATTGGTGATGTCCTGATTCCGAACATAACGGCGCATAAACAGGGTCGCAAAAGGCTCCGTCTGGACGATCTTACGCCCAGCCAGGGAAAGCGGATGGTGCATCCAACTGGCAATCGATGAGATGATCCGTCGCGCTGTCGCCACCGGTTGGAAGCGGCTACTGCCTGTTTGTGAGCTTTCGAGTGTTTCCGGGTCAACTTCAACAATGGTATAGAGTGATGCTTCCGTGGTTGTTATCTCGTTAAGCATGGTCAGCTCCTTGATGAGGTGCTTGCCCGTCCATAACCTGGCAGCCGTTGCTTTCTTTCTGGGACAACCACTCCTTTATTTAGTTCCAACCAGTTTTGTGATATCCATCAGCAACAATTCGCGTTTGTCCCGACTGCTCATGGCTTACCAACTCCGTCCTTACCAGAAAGATGCCGTTCATAGTGTGATCCGACATTTTCGTCAATCTGACGATGCTGCGTTGCTGGTGCTGCCCACCGGTGCCGGCAAAAGTCTGGTGATCTCTGAGCTGGCTCGCATTGCTCGCGGCCGCGTACTGGTGCTCGCTCATGTGAAGGAGTTGGTGGAGCAAAACCATGCCAAGTACCAAAGCTATGGCCTGAACGCCTCCATTTTCAGCGCCGGACTAGGCCTGAAAGAAGATACCGAGCAAGTTATTTTTGGCAGTGTGCAGAGCGTTGTTCGCAACCTGGTACGATTCAGTCATGGCGTCGGGCAGAAGATGTTTACGCTGTTGATCATCGATGAGTGCCACCGGGTATCCATGGAGAAAGACTCAAGCTACCAGAAAGTGATTACTCACTTTCAGCAACTAAATCCAAGTCTCAAGGTGCTCGGATTAACCGCTACCCCTTACCGTTTGGGCATGGGCTGGTTGTACCAGTATCGGCAAACCTCGGGTAACAAAGGCGTAATCAGAACCGAAGAGCCGCGTTTTTTCCGTGAGTGCCTGTTTGAATTACCGCTGTCTTACATGGTGGATAACGGTTATCTGACCCAACCAGAAGTCATTGATGCTCCGGTGGTGTTTTATGACTTCAGTCAGCTGGCCACGGATAGCTTCGGGCGCTTTGGTGAGCAGGCATTGAATCAACTGTTGCAGAGCAAAACCCGGGCAACCCGGAAAATCATCGAACAGGTGCAACAGGCAGCCACAGATCGTAAAGGCGTGATGGTGTTTGCCGCTACGGTTGATCATGCCCGGGAGATTATGGGCTATCTGCCCGCTGAGCAAAGCGCCCTGATTATTGGTGAGACGCCCGTAAAAGAACGGGATCAATTAATTGCAGCTTTCAAGCAACAGCGGCTTAAATACCTGGTGAACGTCTCGGTGCTGACCACCGGTTTTGATGCCCCTCATGTGGATCTTATAGCCATCTTGCGCCCTACCGAGTCAGTAAGCCTTTACCAACAAATTGCCGGGCGTGGCCTGCGGCTGGCACCTGGTAAAAAGAACTGCCTGATCATCGATTACGCGGGCAATCGTTTTAGTCTCTACAGTCCGGAAGTGGGCGCTCCCAAGCCGGACTCCAAAGCAGTACCGGTGACGATTCCGTGCCCGGCTTGTGGCCACGACAATAATTTCTGGGGAATCGTTGATGATGATGGCGACCTGATTGAACACTACGGGCGGCGCTGCCAGGGGTTTGAGCTAGTGGCCGAGGGTCAGCGGGAGCAGTGTGATTTTCGTTATCGCTTCAAAGAATGCGACCAGTGCGGTGCCGAGAATGATATTGCTGCCAGAAAGTGCCACGGCTGTCAGCACGTACTGGTTGATCCGGACAACAAACTGCGCGAGGCTCTTGGCCTGAAAAATTGCCTGGTGATTCGCTGCTCCGGCATGGAAATGACTTCAGATACCGCCTCCCACGGTCGCCAGCGTATTAAAATCACCTATCACGATGAAGACGGGGCGCAGGTTCATGAGTACTTCGGGCTGGATAGCCCAGCTCAGCAAGGGGCTTTTTACCACCGTTTTGGCAAACACGCCTTAATCAACCGTGGTGAGGCGTTTCGGGCAGGCTCAGTGGACGATGTTATCCGCAATCAGAAAAAGTTTCGCAAACCTGATTTTGTCATCGCCCAAAAAGAAAAACGTTACTGGAAAATCATCGACAAACTATTTGACTACCAGGGTCGATACCGCAAGGCTGAAATGCTCTGATAGCGAATGCATCATTTTTTCAGCTTTGGCAGCAGCGCCTCGATAATTTGCTGGTATTTTTCATAACTCGCTTGCGCCCGAGCCAGTTCCACTTTGGTGTGTGTGCCAGGAGCCATTGCCTGCTCAAGCTCGGTAACGTTGATTTTCAGCTCAGTACTGATTACTGAACCGTTGAACTGGTTTTGCAACTTCTGACACTTCTTGCGGATGTTGTCAATTTGCTCTTTGCACTGTTCCTCTTTTTGTGTGAACTGTTCACACAGATCGGAATCTCCAGCCCTGGCGCGCCTTAGTTGATCGATCACTTTTACCGTCTGGGCATGCTCTGTGTTGAGGTTCTTCAGTCTGTGCAGGTATTTATTCAGTTGTTGCAGAGGTTTTTTGGCCCCGGACTTATCCTTGAGTCGATTCAGGGCATTGTCAAACCGTTCGGATGCCGTGGAATGGTTATCCCCCTCTGCCCTGGTTGTTGTCGTTATTTTTCGGGATTGAATACTGGTATCGGGCGCAGAATTCTGGGCGGCAGGAATGGCTTTTGATTGTGCCGGAACAGCATGGGTTGTGGATGTCCCTGATTTACCCGTTTGCGCCTTATGAGTCTGGTCACTGTGGTTTGCCGAACCTGAGCTGTTGACGTGCGGGTTATTGTTGCCCACTCCTTTCATTGCAGTACCCCTGGGAAATGATCAAAGGTTTGCTATCGGCCCGGCCCTTGCGTATGTTACTGCCAGCCAAATAAGACAGGCATGGCCAAATGCACATCACTTATCACATCACCGGACAAGCCCAGAACCGCATGAATCAGTTGATGATCAAGTACAGCCCGAAGCACACGCTGATCATCTGGACTGCCTCGCTAGCCTGCCTGTTTTTGCCTTTGCTGGTGTTTCGCAACAGTCTGAGCACCATTTTGCTCTCTGGTCTGTTCGGCTCGGCATTTATTACTTTCTGGATTCTCAACCTTGGCCTCAAATACGCTGTGCACAAACGTTTTGGCCTTCATTACCAGCCCAACCTGGAGCTGGAAACCCGTACACTGTCGCTGGAACCGAACGGTATCACCATCAACTCCTCACTGTTAAAACCAGCGTTTCGTTCTTATCGACAGGTGCAGAGGATCACTGTCGAGGACAACATCATTGTCATTGTCGGCAAAAGTGGCTGGTTGGAGTTGATTCCACGAGATCAGGTCAGTGAGGGCAATTGCGGTCGCCTGCTCGATGAGTTGTGTCTGAGAACCGGAAAAAAAGTGAAAAATCCCGGCTGAACCCGCGTGGCTCATCTACAATTTCGCAAGTTTGTATGACTGTTCTGCTACCTGCACTTGTTGTCTTGTTAAGATGATCAGACTCACCGTTGCTGTGCTTGCAACTCTGTTGTCGGCCTGTTTTACCCACAGTGGGCGTGATGCCATCCAACCTGCTCTTGGCCATCATGCCCAACGCAGTGTCAGCCAATGGTTACAGATCAATCCCAACCCTGAAATGCTGGCAATGGCAAAATTTGCCGCCCGGGATCTGCCACATGATTCCGTCTTAAGAGTCACAGATGCCAAAAGGCAAAACATCCTCGGCACCTGCTACGTGCTCGCCTTCGAGATGGACAGCGGCAACAGCTGGCAAGCCGAACTCTATCGTGACCCCTATGGCCAACTGACGCTGTTGGAACTGTTACAGCAGCAATAAACGCAACCATTTCCACTGAAAAAAGGCAAATAACAGGAGAATAATTTTTTTACTTGTTCAAGCGTTGCTCACTCACCACTTCCAAGACTAAAATGATAACCATTCTCATTATCATCTAGTCACATTACCAATCCTTCAGCCTGGGCAGAGTGCTTGCCAGGTCTGCTGGAAAACCTGCCAATCTTGCCACTAATGGAGGTACTGCCATCGAGCTATGTTCAGACCTGACTGGCAAATGCCAGTAATTCGCAAATCCTCATCATTATGGCCTGTATTTCAGGCCTTTTTTTGTTGTTTCTCGATCAGACCTTGTCCATTATTGGTGGGCTGGGAGGCGGCTTGCGGTGTTCACGGCAAGGATCGCTGGTCATGGATTACTTTGTTGCCAAACACCGTTGTACAGAGCCAATCACAAGAAAATTGACCCTGGAGGTTAAACCATGGAACTGCAAAAGTATGCAATGCCCCTGCTGAACGGAACCATGCAGGCACTGTCCGACTACCAGGGCAAGGTGGTTTTGATCGTCAACACTGCCAGCAAGTGCGGCTTTACTTCCCAATATCAGGGTCTGGAAGAGCTGTATCAAAAGTACCGCGACCAGGGGCTGGTCATTCTTGGCTTTCCGTGCAATCAATTCGGCCATCAGGAGCCTGGAGGCAGTGACGAAATTGCTACGTTCTGTGAGAAAAACTATGGTGTCACTTTTCCGATGTTTGCCAAAATTGATGTCAATGGTAGCGATGCTGCATCCATTTACCAGGACCTGAAAGCAGAGGCTCCCGGTTTGCTCGGCCTTCGTAACATCAAGTGGAACTTCACCAAATTCTTGCTCAATCGTCGGGGTGAGATCATCAATCGCTACGCACCCACAACCAAGCCGGAAGACCTGGAGGAGGCGATCTGTACCGCATTAAGGGAAGAGTGACAAAACCACTGACCAACAAATTGAGCCACCCACGCTTCCTACACAAAATATCAGGAGATAGCAGCTAACGGATTGGTGGTGATCACATCAATAAGTGTGCTCGGTAAAAGTCTTAACTCGCCCATCGTTGGTGCAGTTTTGATATTGACTTCGCCCAACCCCGGACAGTGGACGGTCTGTCTAGGCGCCACGGATGCCCCATAATACATAACTTCCCGTGAACCGGGATTCTGTTTTGTCAGTGGAGCATTAAAAACAATGGCAGGCGTCACCATCAACCGTACTGCATTGCGACAATCTGAACGCAGAGGAGGCTGGGCAGATAGTAGTCGTTCGGGCTTACATTGAAATACCGGACATTGAAGCACCGCACTGCAACCTGACCGAGCCTGAGTGTCAAAATACCCAACCAGCTCGCCCTGGCAATTCTTGCCGCGTAAAACAGCACCTCGCTCAAAGGCAGACGGATAGATAATGTCGGTTGCGGGTGTCGATAAAAACGCTCCGTCACACCAACTACTCTGAGCCAGGTTGTCAGTGGTAACAAATGCCAGTAACTCTTGAGGGACAGTTCCGGGAGACACTGGTACGCCATTGGGAAACCGCACAGTCACCTGCAATTTGATGTTAAAGGTGGTGTCCTCATTGAGTGCGCCCAACAGCAGTACATGCTGACTGGGCTCCGTTGCTTCGAACTGTAATTTGAGATCAGCGTAATTCGCGTGCCCGATGATGGAGCGAAGCAGGCTGTCAGCAAACGCTTTTTTGTCAGCAAGTTTTTGAGTGCATCGCCAGTCGACAGGATAAGCATCCAGCAACTGAACACCAATCTCATTAACGGCTTTGGGTTTGCCCTTAAGATCGCAACCAGTAAACGTTAGTGCTAATTCAGTGTTGCCCCACGAGCAGGTCTGACATTTGAAAGTCAGTCCGCAATCGTCTTTCCTGACTGGGCTCTCGCGGGTGAGCTGTGCCAGTCCGGCAGCAAAAAAGTCATAACATGGTTCTCTATGGTACGCCGAAAAGTCCAGTCTCTTTGGGGATTCACGGATAAAGTTGCTCTCAGAGAACTGGTTTTCCACAGTGCGCTCCTGAAGCATAGGTGCACCAGGTACGCTAATCCCAAACTGACTGGCAGCCAATTCGGCGCAATGCGCCGAAGAAAAAGGGGATGACAGTATTCTTGCTTTTGGCGCCGGTTGCCGGTCAGAACGAAAATCCAACGATTGGTCATCTCCTGCGGATGTCATGCGCCCAGAAGCCGGACTGACCAATTGATTACTGGTGAAACTGGCTGAATGCATGTGCTTCCCCCTAACTAAAAAGCGTTGGGAGCCAGCGGCACCCAGAATTAACCGACCGTGCGGCGACATAATAGTTCCTTATCTATCAGTCAGGATTTTGCCGACGGCAAGCAAACGACGTCCTGAAATTTGCGGTTATTCCGTTTGTTATGGGCCAGTACTTGGGATTATGCTCTCACCTCTTAAACTCTGCTGTGGTCAAGCTCTGCCACAACCTATGTCCAGTGCCCGACCACAACTGCCCAACCCTCTGAAAAATCGTCGCCCATAATCGACGACTGACTGAACGTGGAACATTTGATGAGCGAATACGACCAATGCATTCATACCGGGCTGACCGGTCGTTTGCTGCTGGAAAACTCTCTACTGAACAAGGGCACGGCGTTTTCTATGGAGGAGCGCAGTGAGCTGGAGCTACACGGTCTCCTGCCGCCCAGGGTGGAATCCATGGAGGAGCAGTGCCGCCGAGCCTATAAATCGTTCTCGGCCAAGCAGACGCCAATTCTCAAGCACATCTATTTGCGTTCCTTGCAAGACACCAACGAAACCCTGTTCTACGCCCTTTTGCAGCGCCACCTGCAAGAGATGTTGCCGATCATCTACACACCAGTGGTTGGGCAAGCCTGCCAGCGGTTCAGCGACCTCTACCGTCGACCAAGAGGCGTCTACATTGCCTACCCGCAACGCGAGCACATCAGGGCAATGCTAGCCAACTTCAAGCGTAATATTGAAGTCATTGTGGTCACTGATGGTGAGCGTATTCTGGGCTTGGGCGATCAGGGTGTTGGCGGTATGGGCATCTGCATTGGCAAGCTGTCCCTGTACAGCGCCGTGGGCGGGATTGCCCCCAACAAGACACTCCCGATTGCGCTTGATTGTGGCACCAACAGTCGTCAGCTGCTCAATGACTCGAACTATCTGGGCTGGCGCCACGAGCGCATCAACGACGATGAGTACTACACATTCCTCGAAGAATTCATTTACGCAGTAAAACGGCGCTGGCCTAAAGCCTTGCTGCAGTTCGAAGATTTTGCCATCAACCACGCAACGCCCTTGCTGGAAAAGTACCGGGATGAGCTGTGCTGTTTCAACGATGACATTCAAGGCACTGCCGCAGTTACCGCGGCATCGTTGCTGGCCGCGGCCAAGGCAGCCGGTAAATCCTTGGAAGATATGACCATTGCGTTTCTGGGGGCCGGTTCAGCGGGCTGTGGTATTGCCGAACAGCTGATTCGCCTGATGGTTGATCGCGGACTGAGCGAAGAAGAGGCGCGCCAACGTATCTTTATGATTGACCGCTTTGGCGTCCTGAACGATCAGATGGCCGATCTGCGCCCATTCCAGCAGCGTCTGGTACAGCGTTACGACGATCTTGCACAATGGGGCTGTGCAGACAACCCCGGGCTTCTGGAAGTAGTCGCCCACGCCAAACCGGACGCCATTGTCGGTGTGTCCGGCCAGCCAGGACTGTTCACCCGGGAAGTCATCGAAACCATGGCGCAAAACCATGAGCGACCAATCATCTTCCCACTGTCCAACCCCAGCAGCCAGGTGGAAGCGACGCCGGAAGACATCATTACCTGGAGCGAAGGACGCGCCCTGATCGCCACGGGCAGCCCGTTCGCACCAGTGGAGTTTGATGGCAACCGCTACCCGGTAGCGCAGTGCAATAATATTTACATCTTTCCTGGCTTGGGCCTGGGCGTGTTGGCCAGTGGTGCGACCAGAGTATCCGATGGGATGCTGGATGCAGCTGCAGAAACTCTGGCCATGGCATCTCCAGCGATTATGAACCCGGACGCCCCCCTGCTGCCGGAATTGCACCGCATCTACCAGGTAACCGGGGAGATCGCCATCGCTGTGGCCAGAAAAGCCCAGGAAGAGGGGCTGGCTCCGCCGTGTGAGCAAGCCACGTTGGAAGCCAGAGTCAGGGCCAAACGCTGGAGTGCTGAATACCGACGCGTTTACTTGTCTGACTCTTGAGCAGTGATCTTTGGTTCCGGCTGTTTCTGTGCCATTGCACACTTCGAGCAGTCGGTATCAATAACCAGGCAACAGTGAATAACAAGAACTCACTTGATGAAATGCTGTCGATAAAACCGCAATTCCTCAATGGACTCGCGAATATCTTCCAGCGCCATATGGGTTGCTTTTTTGGTAAAACGGTTAAGCAATTCAGGTTGCCAGCGTCTGGCCAGCTCTTTCAAAGTGCTGACATCAATGTTGCGGTAATGAAAGAAGTTGTGTAGGCCGGTCATGTAGTGCCAGAGAAAGCGGCGGTCCTGACCGATAGAGTTACCGCACATGGGAGAGACACCCGGATCAACGTAATCCTTGAGAAAATCCAGGGTCATCTGTTCGGCCTGTGCTTCGCTGATGGTGCTGGTCTTGACGCGCTCAGTCAGGCCAGTGGCTGCGTGAGTGTTAATGCACCACTCATTCATGGTGGCAAGCACTTCATCAGGTTGATGCACAGCAATGACCGGCCCCTGGCCAAGAATGGTTAACTGGCCATCGGTAACGATGGTTGCGATCTCCAGAATCCGGTCGTTCAGTGGATCCAATCCCGTCATTTCCAGATCGATCCATACGAGATTATCCGATTTAGCCATCCAGCACCCGGTCAAAAAATAGAAACTGTTTGAAGATTATCAGTCGGCAAATACCGACTCTCTCAATGCAATATTGAGCTGACATGGTAAGTCTACTTCATCCATAATTGCAGCGAAATCAGCATTGCAGCGAAATCAGCTTGATCCAGTTCAAGACACGACAAACTTTATCATCCAAGGCACCATGAGCAAGCGCAAACTGACGCGCAGACAAAGCTGGCGCATCGAAAAAATCCAGGAAGAACGCAAAGCCCGCGCACAAAAGCGTGAGGATCATATTGTCCAGGAACTTCAGGACGAGACTCTTGGGCCGGAACAACAAGGACTGATTATTGCCCACTACGGCGCCCAGCTGGACGTAGAGCCCATCGACAGACCGGGCCAAATCAGCCGCTGCCATTTGCGCACCAATCTGCCGCCGCTGGTCACTGGGGATCGCGTGATTTGGCGCGCTTCCAATAAGGCTGATTTGGGCGTTGTAGTTGCTCTTGAAGATCGTTACAGCTTACTGTCCAGGCCGGACCCAAGGGGACAGCTCAAGCCAGTTGCTGCCAATATCGACTACATTGTTCTGGTCATTGCTCCGCTGCCCGTCCCCCATGCCAACCTGATTGACCGCTACCTGGTTGCTGCTGAATCTGTGGGCATTGAGCCGGTTATCCTGCTCAACAAAACCGATCTGCTGACAGAGGATGAAGCCAATCGCCACCGCCTGGACGCGATGCTGGCCAACTACGAGCGCATTGGTTATCAAGTGCTGCGGGCATCAAACTGCACTGCCGATGGTCTTGAGGCACTCAAGCACCGGCTCAATGGGCACACTAGTGTTTTTGTCGGTCAAAGTGGGGTGGGTAAGTCATCGCTGGTCAATGCCTTGCTGCCGGGTGTTGAGACCAAAGTTGGCTCGCTGTCCGAGAGTACTGGCAAAGGAACCCATACCACCACGGCCGCCCGGCTGTTTCACTTTCCGGCCGGAGGAGCCCTGATCGATTCACCCGGAATTCGGGAGTTTGGTCTCTGGCATATGGAAGCGCAGGACGTTCTGTACGGATTCAAAGAGTTCCGGCCGTTTATTGGCCACTGCAAGTTCCGTGACTGCAGCCATGAACAGGAGCCAGGTTGTGCCATTCACCAGGCTTTGTCGCGTGGCGATATTCTTCAGGAAAGGATGGACAGCTACCGGATTATTCTGAACTCTCTGGAGAAAGCCCAGCCCTAGAACCAAACATCTATCAGCATAAAACAAAACCATTGTTTTGTTTTATGAACTTATTGCTCCCTGATCTTGTCCAAATAACTGAACCAGTACCAAACATTGCTCTGTATACAATTCTGTACACGCAGTTATTTGTCGATGCATGACAGGGAATGCATCCAACGTGAATAATAAGAACAGGGAGTATCCCGATATGGAACGTCTGCTGTCAGTCTTACCGCCACAGTTGGGCAGTCAAATAAAAGCCAATTGCGACATCATCAAATCCGAAGGTGCATCTTCCGTTCAATTTTACTCCCAAAAGTGCCAATACACATTATCAAAAGTGGAATCACTAATTAATTATCTGAAAGGTATGCAGCACAACGATTGTCCCACTGAAAAAAATCTGCACGACGAAATCTACCAAGCCGAAATCCTGTCCATTCTGGTTCGCGGAATCGATAAAACACTGGAAGACAACACCAAGTTACTTCTGAACAGTAAAAGTAAAGGAAAAAGTAAAAAATCCAATCCTGGACAAAAAATCCTGATCTGTGAAAATCGTTGTGCAGAATTACTCGACACTATTAAAGAAGTAGTCAATAGAATAATCCCTATTCATTACCAATACGCCTGTCAATCAGTACGCCTGACCGGGAAACAATTAATTAACAGCATTCACTCCGGGTGCCCAACGAGAACTTCTGACAAAGACAGCCAATCGGTTGAACTAAACAGCATGCTCAATAAGCTTCAATCTGACTTATCCAGTGATGACCCGTCTAGCATCAATCTTTGTTGTCTGTCACTTTTCCCCCACCTGAGTCACTTCACGGAACCAAAGAAAGAATTGCTAAAAAGATTAACAGCACAGGAAATAAAAGATTTTGGTAAATGGATCACTCTGTTTGATCAATCTTTTGCCCGATATGCGCAAGTTCATGCTGATACGATCAACCCTATTCATTTACAATCAATAACACGGGTGTTAACCATTTTTGCTAACACAACGTTTGATTTTGATAACCTGAAAGCCTTGATAAAACTCCTGCAATCGTTGGACAAGCCTTATTTCCAAAAATATCACTCTCAGTTTACCGACGTCCTGATCAGGATATTCACACGACAGCTAAAAAACCTGAACGCCATTATTGAGGAAAAATCGAAAAAAAATGACTTATTTAAATTGGAACAAGGTTTCAAAAGTAAGCTGATTGATGCTATCAACAAACTGTTACCTGGCTGGCAAGTGTTCAACGATGAACAGCATCTGGAGTTACTCAGTAGTCTCGTGGCCAAAGACGATGAAAGCTACTGGTTCGACCTGATTTATACGCTTGCTCATCCTCACTCAAACCATACACATTCACTGTCGTTTACCCCATGGCAGCAGAACATTCTGACCAAACTTGAGAGCCATGATCCCAATGCTCAGCAGATGCTGACCGCTATTTGCAATCAGAACCCCTCCGCAGCTTTGCAGATTGAAACCAATAATCATCGCCTATTCTGGCTCAAAGCCTTTCTGTACAATCAGGCCGGTGAGCACCAACGTGCCCATGATGCCATCATCCTGGCAGAACAACGCTGTGATGAGCTTGGCATCACCATTGAACCACGGCTGCAACTGGAAATAGCGCGTATTAAGCTGGATAGCCTTAAAGTCCTTCCTGATAACGATGCACTGTCTGACGAACTTCACCACATCATCAAACAACTCGACAGGCTTGGTGGAATCAGAGCTGGTTGTACCAGGTTTAACCCTTCCGGGCTTCAGCAGTTAAGGGCATGGACCGGCCAAGAGTGCACTCTGGTGGAGCTGTTAAAAACTGAGGCTCAGGCATTAAAAAAAGTCTCAGATAGAGCATCACCACAACAAGTGCAGCTGGCACCAGAAAACGATGAATCGCCTACTCAGGAAACCACAACGCCAGTGATGCCACCACTTGAGATGCTACCATCCACTCAAGACCCTGAAGCCATTTGTCGGAAGATACTGGGACATTTGCAGCTTAAGCATCACCGTAACCAGACTGAAGCGTTGACACCAGACGACACATTCATGGTAATGAGCGGCAACGGCAAACCGGTATCCGTGACCGATGCCATGAAGCAAGACAACTGGAATGGCAAAATCTATCGGCTATTGCACGAGGTCAAAACAAACCGCAACGACGGTGACTTTGTCAATGAGTTGCTGACTTACCAGGAAATCCTTACCAGCGACACCGGTAAGCAGGTATTGGGCATCCATCGTCTTCTATTAGAGCTGTCCTGGACTCTGATGCGCCACGCCAATCATGCTCAGGAAAAAAATACGCTGACTAAGGCAGAGACTGCCACCCTGCTCGACTACGCCTGGGAGTTCATGATGCTGTCTGTCTATCGGGCAATGCGCAGAAACAGCGCTTTTCCTGAGCATTTGTCAGACGAGCAGTTGGTTACAACGGTCATCGAATGGATACAGGCTCTGCAAGAACCTGAACTGAAAAGTGAGATGGAGTTTTTTATGCGCTGCGCCCTGGGCAGTACTGCCGGCCATATTAACGGCTTCAGGGCAGAGCTGTTTCCAGCCAAACGAGAGCATCTGGAGCAGCGGGCAAGCCATTTCTTTAATGCCAAGCACCGTTTGCAACCGAGCTACGTCAAACCCCAGCCCAATGAAGATCGCCAGATGCGCAGCGTCTATATGAACCAACCTCAGCCAATACGCTGGTAGGTAGCTGGTAGAGCGTAATAATGGTTTCTTTGTCCAGCCTGTATGAATAACGTCCTGTTTGCCATTACAATACACGCGGGTTGACACCGGGATACGATCATGCACGACGTAGATAACTTACCGCTAGTTCTGGAGCCTGAGTTTTTCCAGTCTTTTCTGGCCGGAAACAGCGAAATGAAAAAACGACTGGTGATTATCGACCTCTGTCCTGCGCGCTTGTATCACCAAGCCCATGTGCCTGGTGCCATCAATGTGCAACCCCACCTATTGAACAGTGGTATTCTTCCTGCTCGCGGCAAACTGCCACCCCTTAGTCAACTGGAGTCACTGTTCAGCACCCTTGGCTTCACAGGTAAAGAGCACTTTGTCGTTTATGATGACGAAGGCGGTGGCTGGGCTGGTCGTTTTATCTGGACGTTGGATGTAATCGGTCATCGTCATTATTCCTATCTCAATGGCGGTATGCACGCCTGGTTGCAGGAAGGCTATCCCGTAGAGTCAGTAGCCAATGAGCGAGCACCGTCGGTTATCTCTCTGAGCATCGATAGCAGTGTGATCGCCAGCAAAGATTATATTCTTGGAATGCTGAACAATCCGGAGGTCGTCATCTGGGATGCGCGGTCTCCCGAGGAGTTCTCAGGTGAAAAAGCCATGGCGCTCAAGGCTGGCCATATTCCCGGTGCAGTTAACTTCGAGTGGACTCGCGCCATGGACCCAGCCAGAAACTACCGCATCCGGGACGGTCTGACGACCGATCTTGCCGCTCTGGGCATTACTGGCGATAAAGAGATTATCACCCACTGTCATGCCCATCATCGTTCCGGGTTCACTTACCTGGTGGCCAAGGCACTGGGTTTCAGACGCATCAAAGCATACGACGGCTCCTGGTCTGAATGGGGTAATTTGCCTGATACACCGGTTGCGCCGTAAAGACCCGGCAAGGATGTTTTTTCGGCATATCGCTGACAGCTTAACATCAGCCTTTTATCAGTACAGACCCATACTCACATCTTGCCAAACCCGTCGTATTGTCCTCTTGAATGGTGGTCACTTCAGCTTGGGTGTATGAACGCATAAACTACACGGGAAGTATAATTCGGGCTTGATGCCGCAATGGATGACCCTTAAGCTTTTTTAGCCTGTATGCTAATGCCTTTCACATATACCGAGGTTGCAAGCCATTAAGGGTTTCTCTAGAGGGGTGCCGACTCACTTTGTAGTGGTCTAATGACTTTGGACACCTCGTTAAGCACAATAGTGCAGTTGATGACGAGGTAGAAAGTGACAAAGCAGCGTAAGAATTATTCTCCAGAATTTAAGCGTAAAGCCATTGCTATGGTGGTTGAGCAGGGACAGGCTGCAGCAGAGGTTGCCAGAAGTCTTGATATTGATGTTGGCAACCTCAGACGCTGGGTGCGGGAGCAGGATGAAAAAAAGGAAATGTCCTTTCCTGGCAAAGGACAACAGGCTTTAACGCCGGATCAGCGACGGATAAAAGAGCTGGAAGCTGAAAATCGGCAATTGAAAATGGAGCAGGAAATCTTAAAAAAGGCGACGGCCTTCTTCGCGAAAGAGCTGTTGTAAGGTTTGCATTCATACAGCAGGAGAAGGAGGTCTACCCGACTCGGGTGCTCTGTAAAGTAATGCAAGTGGGTCGCAGCGGCTTTTATCACTGGCAAAAGCAACGGGCTCAACAGAAAAACATAACGGCGCAGCAGTTTCGCCTGGAAGCTGATGCACAACAGATTTTTGCAGACTCTGATCGTTCATATGGCAGCCGAAGAATGGCAGAGGCACTGTGTAAAAAGGGCTACAACGTAGGTCGCTATCAGGCAGCAACACTGATGAAACGGCTAGGACTGGTAGTGAAATGTGCAAAAAAATTTAAGGTGACAACAAATAGCAGGCATAAACTGCCTGTTGCGGAAAATCTCTTGAACAGAGAATTTGCTGTCACAGAGGCAAATAAAGTCTATACGACAGATATTACCTACCTTTGGACCCGCGAAGGCTGGCTGTACTTGGCTGTGGTTATGGATTTGTATTCAAGGAAAATCGTAGGTTGGTCCATGAGCAGTCGTATAAAGACGGAGTTGCCATTAGAGGCCTTGAAAATGGCCTGGTGGAGTCGTAAACCAAGCTCGGGAGTGCTTCACCACTCAGACCGGGGGAGCCAGTATGCTTCTCTTGACTACCAGGCTCAACTCAGAGAATACGGCATGATATGCAGCATGAGTCGTAAGGGGGACTGCTGGGACAATGCGGTGACGGAACGTTTTTTTGGAAGTCTCAAAAGAGAAAGGACTAACCATTATATTTTCGAGACGAGGGCTGATGTTGAAGCAACGGTTATTGATTACATTTTGTTCTACAACAACCACAGACTTCACTCCTATCTCGATTACATGAGTCCAGTGGACTTTGAGCGACAGGAATTCAGGAAAGCAGCTTAATCAGGTGTCCATTTTTACTTGACCACTACACTTCATACGAAACTTGATGTGGCCAAACCTGAGCTTTTTATCTCATATACAGTTTGCAAATAAATAATTGCTGTTTAATTTCGAACCAAAGGATGAGGAACCACAAAAATGAACGACAGTTATGGTAAGTACGATACTCATAGCAAGGTTATCGGTTATGTACTGTGGATTTTTGGATTTCTGGGAGCACCACGGTTTTACTACGGCAAACCCATAACAGGAACCATCTGGCTATTCACCTTTGGTCTTTTCGGTATTGGTTGGCTGATTGATTTGTTCCTTATTCCATCCATGGATCGTGAAGCGGACCAGCGTTTCTATGCTGGCAAATACGACTACTCTGTCGCATGGATTTTGCTGACATTTCTTGGTGTGTTCGGCGTTCACCGTATGTACCTGGGCAAATGGTTTTCCGGTATTATTTATCTGTTCACTCTCGGTTTGTTCGGTCTTGGCATCATTTACGACTTTTGGACGCTGAACGACCAGATTTCCATGGAAAATTATTCGACAGCATACCGCTAAAGAACTGCGCCTGACGCCAATCAGTAGCCCGTGTACGTTAATCTTGACCGTGCTACTGTTGAGGTTCGTTCAGGGCGATTTCTACCGCCCCCGCCCGCAAGTACCGCGATACTTTATTCTTGATATCGGGAAGATAGCTACTCTCGATCTCGGCCTGTCCCCTCAGCGCCTCTCTGAATCGATGAATCAGTACCCGCGTCTGTTCATCGGAATTGTCAGTCAGGCGAAAATCCATTGCCAAGTGCAAGAGGTTATCTGTCAACTCGGGCTTTTTGACACGTTGCTGCAACCACCTGGTGACCGCATTACGGCTGTGATTCGCAGTTTTCTGTTTACGCTCTCTCAGGTTGACCCGGGCCAGATAAGCTCTGGCCCATTTTTCCGGAACCTCATCCCTGAAAAGAATATCTGCACCACGTAGGTCATCAATGATTCTCATCACCGCTTCACCAGTCAGTCTGGGATCGTTTAGCGTTGTCAGTGCCCTTGCTGGATCATCGTTATTCAGGAAGTCCTGAGTCAGCATTTTGCCTGTCAGAACCAAAAGCTCCTGCGAGCTGGTTGACGTAAGGACTGCCCACAGTCCCTTTGCCCGTCTGATGTCATTACTTTGGCTAGCCTGTAAATACAGCCCATAAAGATCAGGAAACCGTTTAACAGCAAACAGCAGTCCGTCGGTTGTCCGTTCACACTCTGCGAGCCGTTGCTCTAGATAATCTGCCCTTTCCTGACGATCCTCTATATCACGAGCGTAAGTCATAACCAAAAGCTCAATATCAGGAAGTGACCATGGTAGCTCTTCGGATGAAGAAAGCATGTCGTGAATCATCCGACGCTGCAAAACCACGGGATCCTCCCGGTGAAAATCGCCAGTAGATATCTCGGTACTGACGGCATCTTTTTCGCGTTTTTCCCGGTGTCCAGTCATTTCCGAAGCTACCAGCGCGGCTGGTTTTCTTGTTAGTCGTCGTCTTTTTTTCTGACGCTCAGTCGGCAAATCTCGTTGTTTTTTTCCTTCGCCAGTGTGGTTTTTTAAGACCTTTCTTGCCACGGCTGCAATGTAGTAGTTACCGAGTGCAAAGCCTGCCATGCCAATGGCGAAGTGGTAAATGCCACCGATGAGCAGCGGTGACACAGACAGACTTTGAAACAGCTTGTGACCCCAGAAACGAGATTCAATAATCTGTTCACGGCGCCAGTAACTTTGCCAAGTCCAACAACCAAGATTCAGCCCAACACCAAACAACCCCAGAGTGCAATATCCCGCAGCACTTGATGCGATGCACGCCAAACCACATGCAATCGGGTGTTGGGCTATGGCGTCCCGATGAATGTGGTCGGTAAAGCCCGCTATCATGCCCAGAAATAGCCCCGGTGCCAAAGCACGTATTGGCGCTACAGCACAGCCGCCCACAATGCCGAACATTGTGTAATCATTACAATGAGGTGTAAGCATGGACGAAGGTGAATTACTATTGCGCGAGGGGCTGTAGTTATAGCAAAACGGCTCAGCTTGCGGCGAATACCGATCAAGGATGTCTCTATTGATTCTTGCCAATTCTTGCATATGATCAGCACTGGCTGCCATTTGTCTGACATCACTCTGTGTGATTATGGGCACACAAAATGATCGCGGCCCACTCGTCCGGAATGCTGTTTCCATGAGGTATTTTGCCTGAATGCTCTCAGACACATCCGGAAAAACGCGCGTGATAAAACATGCCATTTCAGAGGCATTATTGCTGAAAAAAACAATCGGTGGTTGCAGTAACCACAAAACATTGCTTTTCTCTGCTAATTGTTCGTGGATTTCAGATGATTCGTAAGATGGATACTCGATATACTGTACCCTACAGCCTTGTGCTGCTTTTTTGAAACCGGGAACCTGGTATTCCTTGCTCAGCACAGAGATAAAATTGAATCTTAAATCGGTATAAAAACCAAATCCGGATTGATCATTTGACCAACAATGGAAGGTAACGTTTTTCCTTGGATCAAGCTGGATAGGCTTATAGCAGGTCACTGTATTTCCAGGATCTTTGTCATTAATTACTTCTGTTAATTTTTTACTGTATTTCTGAAAAAATGGCATGTTTTCATTGTTGTTGTTTAGTTGATCTTCGGTCATGCGCACCATAAGGGGCTGATCAAAATAGCGAGTAATCGTCTGATTAACAATTCGTGCCAGCTCTTTGGCCAAGTGATGTGAATTTATCCAGAGGTAGTGGTATGGGGGAACAGTAAGCCTGAAGCCACGGGGATGCTCTGGAGTAAAGAACTGTCCCATTGATCGACTGCTCTTCGTGGTAACATCTCTCAGTGCGCTGCCATCAATAATAAAAGATGGGTAAAACAGCTGCTCATTTGCTCTCTCTTCGACCCCTTCGATGAACGCACCCGCAGAGATTGTGTCGTTATCAGCTTCAGATGGCAGAAACAGAAAACTAAAAAAATTATTTCTGGTCACAGTTACTACTTTGAGATGATCATTATTACCAGAACTAAAGACGTACTCAGGAAGAAAGAATAAAAGCACATCAGTACATATTTCGGAAAACACCTTTTTTGAAAAGTTACGACACTCACTCTCTGCGTCACAATCATATAGTTTATCCAGCAAATCCAATGTAGCTAAAACCTTTGGGTAACGCTTCTCAAGAAATGCTGTAATATCTTCAAGCAGTATTACTTCAATCCCTTCTTTTGATAATCGCTCACTCAATGGTTCTCCGTGGCTCAAATAGCTACGAGCTTGCAAATAATGTGGTCTATCAAGGACAACCTTACTGATACCACGTTGTTTTAAGGGCACTGAGGTACTGTAGTCCAAGACATGTTCAAGAAATTCAAGTTCGCGCTCGTTTACACCTGCTATCACTCGATAGTTTTCCACCTCAGGATTTATCCGGACTCGTTGGGCAGTCGATGTGCGTTCCCGCACCTGATGAGGAGCCGACCAGGCAGGATTTACTCCGTTATGCGCTGATACCTTCAATCTAACCGCCTCTTGGCCTGAAAAATGGACTGGCGTCCCCAAGTTGCCAATTTAAAAACCTGGCAAATCAATGTTGGACTTATGGAAAACTTGCCTGGGCATGTGAGTGTGGCTGTTTTGACCTGAACAAAGAGCAAAAATTCCAGCAATATCTGGTGGATGGAGCTTTTAACAGTGCTACTGGTAGAGTTCGTTCAGGGCAATTTCTACTGCTCCCGCTCGCAAGTATCGTTGCACTTTACTCTTGATATCGGGAAGATAGCTACTCTCGATCTCGGCCTGACCCCTCAGCGCCTCTCTGAATCGATGAATCAGTACCCGCGCTTGTTCATCGGAATTGTCAGTCAGGCGAAAATCCATAGCCAAGTGTAAAAGGTTATCTGTCAACTCAGGCTTTTTGACACGTTGCTGCAACCACTTGGTGACCGCATTACGGATGTGATTCACAGTTTTCTGTTTACGCTCTCTCAGGTTGATCCGGGCCAGATAAGCTCTGGCCCATTTTTCCGGAACCTCATCCCTGAAAAGAATCTCTGCACCACGGAGATCATCAATGATTCTCATCACCGCTTCACCAGTCAGTCTAGGGTCGTTCAGCGTTGTTAGTGCTCTCACTGGAGCATCGTTATTCAGGAAGTCCTGACTCAGCATTTTGCCTGTCAGAACCAAAAGCTCCTGCGAGCTGGTTGGCGTAAGGACTGCCCACAGTCCCTTTGCTCGTCTGATGTCATTACTTTGGCTAGCCTGTAAATACAACCCGTAAAGATCAGGAAACCGTTTAACAGCAAACAGCAGTCCGTCGGTTGTCCGTTCACACTCTGTGAGCCGTTGCTCAAGATAATCTGCTCTTTCCTGACGATCCTCTATATCACGAGCGTAAGTCATAACCAAAAGCTCAATATCAGGAAGTGACCATGGTAGCTCTTCGGATGAAGAAAGCATGTCGTGAATCATCCGACGCTGCAAAACAATAGGATCCTCCCGGTGAAAATCGCCAGTAGATATCTCGGTACTGGCGGCATCTTTTTCAAGTTTTTCACGGTGTCCAGTCATTTCGGAGGCGACCAGCGCGGCTGGTTTTCTTACCGAACGTCGCCTTTTTTTCTGGCGTCCAGGCGGCATATCCCGTTGTTTTTTACTTTCGCCAGTGTGATTTTTGAAGACCTTTCCCGCCACAGCTGAAGTACAGTAGTGGCCGAGCACAAAGCCTGCCATGCCAATGGCAAAGTGGTAGATGCCACCGATGAGCAGCGGCGACACAGACAGACTTTGCAGCAGCTTGTAACCCCAGAAACGCGATTTAATACCCGGTTCACGATACAAGTAGTTTTGCCAAGCCCAACAGCTAAGGTTCAGGGCTACCCCAAGCGACCCTACAGTGTAATACCCCATAGCACTGGATGCGATACACGCTAAACCACATGCAACCGGGTGTTGATTTATGGTGTCACGATGAATATGGTCGGTAAAGCTCGCTATCATGCCCAGAAACATTCCTGGCGCCAAGGAACGTATTGGTGCTATAGCACATCCCCCCACGATGCTGAACATCGCATAATTGTCGCAATGGGGTGAGATTATGGGCGCAGGCGAATTGTGACTCTGCGGAGGTTTATAGTTATAGCAAAACCGTTCAGCTTGCGGCGAATAATGACCAAGAACGGCTTCGTTAATCCTTTTTAATTCTTGCATATGATCAGCGCTGGTTGCCATTCGCCGGACATCGCCCAGTTTTATTATGGGCACACAAGGTGGCAGTGGCTCATCAGTTCGGAACGATGTTTCTACGAGATACTTTGCCCCGATGCGCCTGGAGGCATCCGGAGCAATGCGCGTTATAAAACATCCCATTCCGTGGGTATTGTTGCTGAAAAAAACAATCTGTGGCTGTAACAACCACAGAACATTACGTGTCTGCGCCAGTTGGTTTATTTTTTCAGCGGATTCAAAAGACGGATACTCAATATACTGTACCTCACATTCACGAGCGGCTTTTTTGAAACCGGGAAGCAAATACTTTTTGTTTACTATAGAGATAATATTGAATCTTAAATCGACGTAAAAGTTAAATACGCCACGTGCCCAGCAATGTAATGCCGTACTTTTCGCCGGTCCCGGATCGGTAGGTTGGTAGCAGATTGCTGCATTTTTAAATTCTTTGTTATCAATTACCAATTCTTCCAGAGTCTTACGGAACTGCCAAAAAAAAGTTGGATTTTCACGGTTTTTGGCTAATTGATATGCGGTTGGGCGCACCATAAGTGGCTCATCAAGATATCGGGTAATTGTTTGGTTAACAATTCGTGCCAGCTCTTTAGCCAAATGGTGTGACTTTACCCAGAGATGATGGTGTGGAGTGATAGCAAGCCTGAAACCATTGGTATATTCTGGAGTAAAAAATTGGCCTTCTGATCGACTGGTTTTCGTCGTAACATATCTCAGTGCACTGCCATCGATAATAAAAGCTGGATAAAAAATATCATCCTTCGCACTCTTTTCGATTCCTTCAATGAATGCACCAGCAGAAAGTACGTTATTATCAATATCAGCCGGTAGGAACAAGGAACTGAAAAAATTATTTCTGGAAACAGTTATGACTTTGGGATTTTCATTATTACCAGAACTGAATGCGTATTCAGGCAGGAAGAATAAAACGACATCCATATAGAGCTCAGAAAGTTCCTTTTTTGCAGGATAACTACGTCCATCTTTTTCTTCATTGTCGTATAATTGTTCAAGCAGCTTTAATGTGGTCGAAACTCTCGGATACTGCCTTGCAATGAATTCTTCAATTTCCTTCATTAATACTATTTCAATCCCTGCTTTTGCCAACATTTCATTCAATGACTGTCCTTCGCCTGGATGGCTGCTAGCTTGCAGATAATGATGTTTGTCAAAGACAATCTTATTAATACCGCGCTGGCTTAATGGTACTGAGGTGCTGTGGTTAAGGACGTGTTCAAGAAATTCCACTCCGTAGCTGTGTATTCCCGATACCACGCGATAGTTTTCCACCTCAGGATTTATTCTAACCCTGCCGGTGGTTGGCGTATGTCTCTCCACCTGCTGGGGCGGTGACCAGACTGGATTTACTTCGTTATGCGCTGATACTTTCAACCTTATCGCCTCGTCAGCCTGCGAATTGGGCCAGCATTACCAGATAATCTAAGTGATTAGTGCTACTGCTACTACTGGAGTTCGTTCAGAGCAATTTCTACTGCTCGAGCCCGTAAGTATCGTTGCACTTTACTCTTGATATTGGAAAGATACCTGATCTCAATCTCGGCCTGGTCTCTCAGGGCATCTCTGAATCGATGAATCAGCACGCGCGTCTGTTCATCGGGATTATCTGCCAGGCGAAAATCCATTGCCAAGTGTAAAAGGTTGTCTGTCAACTCGGGCTTTTTGACACGCTGCTGCAACCACCGGGTGACAGCATTACGGACGTGATTCGCAGTTTTCTGTTTACGCTCTTTAAGACTGACCCGAGCCAGATAGGCTCTGGCCCATTTTTCCGGAACCTCATCCCTGAAAAGAATCTCTGCGCCACTGAGGTCATCAATGATGCTCATCACCGCTTCGCCGGTCAGCCTGGCGTCATTCAGCGTTGTCAGTGCCCTTGCTGGATCATCGTTATTCAGGTAGTCCTGAATCAGCATTTTACCAGTCAGAACCAATAACTCCTGTGAACTGGTTGGCGTAAGGACTGTCCACAACCCCTTTGCCCGTCTGATATCGTTACCCTGGTGGGCCTGTAAATACAGTCCGTAAAGATCAGGAAATCGTGACACGGCAAACAGCAGACCGTCGGTTGCTTGTTCACACTCCGCGAGTCGTTGTTCAAGGTAATCTGCTCTTTCCTGACGATTCGCCATTTCCTGGACGTAAGCCATAACCAAAAGCCCAATACCTGGAAGTGACCATGGTAGCTCCCCGGATGAAGAAAGCATTTCGTGAATCATCCGACGCTGGAAAACAACGGAATCTTCGTGATGAGGATTAGCGGCAAACGTATGGGCACTGGCGATATCTTTTTCAGGGTGCCCAATAACTTTCGAAGCTGCTAGCCCGGATGACTTTCTTACCGATCGTCGCCTTTTTTTCTGGTGCTCAGTCGATGCATCTCGTTGTTTTTTACTTTCGCCAGTGTGGTTTTTGAAGACCTTTCCCGCCACGACTGAAGTGCAATAGTTACCGAGCACAAAGCCTGTCATTGCGGTGAGGAAGTGATTGATGCCACCGATGAACATCGGTAACACAGACAGACTTTGAATCACCTTGGCACATGGGATACGGGATTTGATTATTGGCCCTGACAGGCAACTTTGCATGACCCAACAACCAAGGCTTAAACCGGCACCAAACAATCCCATAGTGCAATATCCCATGGCACTTGATGCGACACATGCCAGGCCACACGCAACCGGGTGTTGCGTTGCAGCGTCACGATGAATATGGCCAGTAAAGCCTGCCATCATGCCCAGAAATAGCCCCGGAGCCAAAGCACGTATTGGCGCTACAGCACATCCCCCCATGATGGCGAACATTGCGTAATCGTTGCAATAAGGTGGAGATATCGGTAAAGGCGCGGTGTGACTTTGCAAAGGCTGACTCTGCAAGGGTCTGTAGTTATAGCAAAACCGTTCAGTTTGCGACGAATACCGACCAAGAACTTCTTCATTGATTCTTTTTAATTCTCGCATATGATCAGCACTGGCTGCCATCCTTCTGGCATCATTCCGTTTGATTATGGGCACACAAAGCGGTTGTGGATCATCTGTTCGAAATGATGTTTCCATAAGATACTTTGCCCCAATACTCTTGGAGCCATCTGGAGAAACGCGGGTTATAAAACACGACATCTTGGCAGTGTTGTGACTGAAGAAGCCGATCTGTGGCTGTAATAACAGCAGAACATTGCTTGCCTCTGTTAATTGGCTTATGTTCTCAGGGGATTCGTGAGACGAATATTCAACATACTGCACTCCGCAGTCTTGAGCTGCTTTTTTGAAATCGGGAAGCAGGAATTCTTTATTCAATATAGAGATAAGATTAAATCTTAAATCAAGATAAAAATTAAAAATGCCATACGGCCAGCAATGGAATGCATTGTTTTTTTCCGGTCCAAGTTGGATAGATTTATGACAGATTGCGGTATGGCTTGGGTCTTTGTCATTAATTATTTCTTCCAGCGTTTTACTGACTTTGCAAAAAAATGCTGGATTCCCATGGTTTTCAAGTAATTGTCGTTCGGTTGTGCGTACCATAAGCGGCTGATCAAGATACTGAGTAACAGCCTGACTGGCAATTCGTGCCAGCTCTTTGGCCATGTGGTGTGACTTTACCCAAAGGTAGTGTTGCGGGGAAACAACAAGCCTGAACCCATTGGGATGTCCTGGAGTAAAAAACTGGCCTATTGATCGACTGTCTTTCGTCGCAACATCTCTGAGTGTACTGCCATCAATAATAAAATATGGATAAAAAACCTGATCCTCCACACTCTGTGCGACTCCCTCGATGAACGCACCCGCTGAAAGCAGGTCATCATCAACATTAGCCGGCAGGAACAAGGAACTAAAAAAATTATTTCTGGAAACAGTTACGACTTTGAGATTCTCATTATTTCCAGAACTAAAGGCGTATTCAGGCAGGAAGTATAAAATCACATCCGTATACAGTTCAGACATTTCCTTTTTTGAGAAATCGCGACGCTTACCTTTTTCGATATGACCATATAATTGTTCAAGCAACTTTAATGTGGTCGCAACCTTTGGATAGCGCTTTGCAATAAATGCTTCAATATCTTCCAGCAATATTAATCCAACTCCCTCTTTTGATAATTTTTCATTCAATAATTCCCCCTGACTCAAGTAGCGATGAGCTTGCAAATATTTAGGTTTATCAAAGACAACTTTACTGATACCACGCTGAATTAAGGGCATTGAAGTACTGTAATTAAGAACCTGCTCAAAAAATTCCATTTCATGATTGTATGTGCCCGATACTATCCGATAGTTTTCTACCTCAGGATTTATTTTAATCTTTTGGTCAGTCGTCGTATGCTTTGTTGCCTGATAAGGGGGCGACCAAGCCGGGCCTATCTCGTTATTTGCTAATACTTTCAATCTTACCGCCTCTCAGCCTGAGAACCGGGCCAGCACTACCAGATAATCAATGTGATTGTCGCTGTTCCCACGGCATCTCCGAGTGACATACTCCCACCACCAAACCTGACGGTTATGGATGGGGGCTTCGTTCGACCCATGTTGAATATTATCAACACCTCTCGCTACAGAACCTGCGCTGACAGGACTTTCTGTAGGGGAACCCTTTACGAATCTGCTGTGTCCCAGCAAGTCAACTCTGGCATAGTAGCAAAGATTAGCAGAGCAGGAGAGGAAAAGACGCAACCCTTCACAGGTTGCCCCCTATCCATCTCCACCCAAACCAGCAAAGGTCGCTTTGCTCACAATGCGTCAGTTATGGATGGAGAATTACGTGGGATTCGTTAAAAAGGTTTCGATGAAAAACTTGCACAGGTGTATGGTTGCGACGGCTTTGACCTGAGTAATGAGCAAAAATTCCGGCAATCACCGGTGCATGGAAAAAATATCCGGAACAAGCCTGCTATCCGCAAGCAAATGGTCACCCCTGAAGCTGATCCCATACCTCCTGATCGCGCTGCGCGGTCCAGACTCGCGGCAACTCAATACCACTGAGTTCATCCCAAAGCCGTTGCACATTAAATGGCAGGCAGTGCTCAAAAATAGGCCAGCTGCCGAACTGTGGTGCCAGGCTTTGATGTACAGCAATAAATGCCTCTGACAATGTGCCCTGCTGATGAAAAACAGTGCTCACCTGATCAAGCATGGTGTTGAGAAAGTAACGGCTTTGTTCGATGGCTGTAATGACGTTATCTTGTCCGTGAACAACCGCGCCCCGACCACCCACCAACGTCTGCGCCCCATAAGCCTTTACTTTATCCAAGGTGGTGGTGGACCAATGAAAATGAAACGCATCGCCGGTATAAAGTGCGGCCTGGGCTTCCACAAGGTCGCCGGTAAACAGAATTTTGTGTTCCGGCAGCCACACGCAGATATCACCACTGGTGTGACCTAGCCCACAGTACTCCAGCACCAGGTTGCCCCGACATCCGCCCAGGGGAATTTCCAGCCGATCGTTAAAAACAATATCGGGTCGGGTCAGTCCCGGGATGCTCTCCGGTTGGCGAAATAGTCTGGGCATCCGGCGCAACTCACTTTCCCAGTCATCCAGTCCGCGCTCTTCGATCAATTGGCGGGTATTATCATGGCTAATAATCACTTGTGCTGCAAATGCCGACGCGCCCAATACTCGTACCGCGTGGTAGTGGGAGAGCACCAAATATTTTACCGGTTTGGTGGTGTGCTTTCGCAATTCTGTCAGCCAGTCTGTGGCAGCTTTTGGTGTAGCCCTGGCATCAAAAGCGATCACAAAATCCTCTGCCTCGATGGCCCCGACATTGGGATCCCCTTCGGCGGTGAGAGCGTATACACCGTCAGCCAGAATGTTCAATGTCTCTTGTTGTTGCGTCAGATCTTGCGAAGAGGCAAACGCTTTTTTCGCCATTGGAAACCTTGCCTTGTGTGGTGGTGGATGGATGCTAATCCGGATTATTTCCTGGTGAAACGGCTTGGTCGGCAATGCCGCACTGGGAGAGTATAGGGAACTTGTGGCGACATATCGGTGTTTGTAGCGTTTATGTGATACCGGTATTTGTCAATGTTCGCCAATCAAGCATAAAATCCTTTTTTCACCGTCTTTGCGTGAGAATATTCCTTTATAACAGGTAGGCCGGTGAAACGTCGGTAACCATAGATCAGCAGTAAACAGGTATCAGCATGGATAAGATAATCATCTCTCCGGGAAAGTACGTGCAAGGCTATGATCTGCTTCGCAACATTTCCGAGTATGTCAAAGCATTGGGAAAACGCCCGCTGGTCATTGCCGACAGCTTTGTCTCCGGTCTTATTGGCGACGTTGTCCGACAGAGTTTCCACAAAAATGGCGAAGAAGTTATTCTGGAGCAATTTAATGGTGAATGTTCCCGTCCTGAGATCGAACGCTTACAGGCTGTTGTCGAATCGGTTGGTGCTGACGTAATTGTTGGTATCGGTGGTGGCAAAACCTCGGATACTGCCAAAGCCGTTAGTTATTACACAGAAAAACCCGTGGTGATTGTGCCAACCATCGCCTCTTCCGATGCGCCTTGCAGCGCGCTCTCGGTGATTTACACCTCCGAAGGTGAGTTCAGCGAATACCTGATTCTGCCCAAAAACCCGGATATGGTAATGATGGACACCAAAGTCATTGCCAATGCGCCCGTTCGGCTACTGGTTGCCGGTATGGGCGATGCTCTGTCAACTTACTTTGAAGCCCGCGCCAACCGAACTTCAGGAAACCCGACAATGGCTGGCGGTCGCTCCACCGAGGCAGCTTTTGCCCTGGCAAAACTTTGCTACGAAACTTTGCTTGCTGACGGCTTGAAAGCGCGTCTGGCAGCTGAAAATAAGGTGTGCACGCAAGCGGTAGAAAATATTATTGAAGCCAACACCTATCTAAGCGGCATTGGTTTTGAGTCATCCGGCCTGGCAGCAGCGCACGCTATTCATAATGGTTTCACCAAACTGGAAGAGTGTCATCACCTGTACCACGGGGAAAAAGTAGCTTTTGGTACATTAACTCAACTGGTTCTGGAAAATGCGCCAATGGCAGAGATTCAGGAAGTTATTGACTTCTGTCGTTCTGTTGGACTACCAACCACACTGGCGGAACTGGGCATTACCGACATCACCAAAGAGAAGCTGATGCAAGTTGCCGAAGGCGCCTGCGCCGAAGATGAAACCATCCACAATATGCCATTTACTGTAACACCTGAGATGGTGCTGGCCGCCCTGCTAACCGCCGATAAACTTGGCAGTCGCTGAGGCTCTGGTTCCCATACTCTGTATGGGAACCCATAAGCATATAAAGCTGAAGGTTTAACTGGAAATGCAGATAAGCTTGCCACTTCAGGATTCCGGTAGCTGAAGCGGCCTAAACACACAACCCGGCACAGTGGCCAGAAGCCCAAGCCCACTGAAAGTTGAAACCACCCAGGTGACCAGTGACATCTAGCACTTCGCCAATAAAGTAAAGACCATCTTGATGCTGGCTTTCAAACGTTTTCGAGGAGATATGGTCGGTGGCGATACCTCCCAGGGTGACTTCAGCTTTCTTATAACCTTCGGTACCTGCCGGCATAAAAACCCAGCATTCCAGTTGTTCGGCCAGTCGCTCCAGTTCAGTGGTGGAGAACTGGTTGATCGGTTTACGACCACTGTCGGTCAGTTGTTGCAGTTCGCCATAAGTGCAAAGTGCAGTAGCAAGACGGCGGGTTAACTGATCGGCCAGCAGAGAGCGGATCTCTGTCCTGGGTTTTGCCACTCTGAGATCGTGCAACCAGTTGGCAATATTAATGCCTGGCAGCCAGTTGATCGTCACCTTGTTGCCCGGTCGCCAGTATGAAGATATTTGCAAAATGGCTGGCCCGCTCAACCCTCTATGGGTGAACAGTAGATTCTCCCGAAAACTCTGACCGTTGCAGCTGGCGATAACGTCAGCACTGACACCTGATAATTCGATAAAATGTGCCAACCACTGTTTGTCCATAGTAAACGGCACCAAGGCCGGTAATCTTGGGATCAGGTTATGGCCAAACTGTTCAGCCAGTTGATAGCCAAGACCGGTGGCGCCCATGGTGGGAAATGACAGACCACCGGTAGCGACGACCAGGGATGCACAACGAATGTCGCCCAGCGTGGTATCCAGCAAAAATTCTTCACCGTCTTCCAACACGGTTACCTGATTCAGAGTGGTTTTCAGGCGAATAGTAGTACCAACCTCTCGGCACTCGGCCACCAGCATCTCGACAATATCGCTGGAGCACTGACTACAGAACAGCTGTCCGAGGGTTTTCTCGTGCCAGGGGATTTGATGTTTGTCGACCAGTGCCTGAAAATCCCACTGGGTGAACCGGGCCAGGGCCGATTTGCAAAAGTGCGGATTGGTGGAGAGATAGTTGCCAGCCTCGGCGTATATATTGGTGTAGTTGCAGCGACCGCCCCCGGAGATCAGAATCTTTTTACCGATCTTGTTGGCGTGGTCAATCACCAACACCTTGCGACCACGACTTCCGGCAGTCAGTGCACACATCAGCCCAGAAGCCCCCGCCCCGATAATCACAGCGTCGTATTGCATGGAAGGCAGTAAAGGTTGATTCAGCGGCATAGGGACTCGAGGTGACGGGATCAGAAAAGAGGAGCACTATAACGAATATGGCCGAAAGACAGCAACAACACATCTCTATACGAAGATGCATCAGCACTAACGATTAACCTGTTTCATGGACAGCCAACAGGTTTTCCAGTCGGTTATCATGAACTTGTATCGCCGCCCGCTTGCCTCCGCAGCACTCCCAGAAGACAAACATAAAGGCGACGATTTACGACTATTTTGTTCATCCAGTCTGGTTCTGAAGATCGTACACGCACAAATAGCCTGTTTTTGGTGAAAACCGTCATGACATCACGGGTAAGCTTGCTCCAGTTAAGTTGGCATCAGTCAGGTTGGTATTTCGCAGGTCGGTATTGTTCAGGTCAGCACTGGTTAGGTCAGCATCTCGCAGGTTGGCCCACGGCAGGTTGGCACCACTGAGGTTAGCGCCGGTGAGCTTGGCTCTCGACAGATTGACCTCGGTCAGGTCGGCACAGGAGAGGTCGGCACCAGTCAGATTGGCACAGAGCAGGTTAGCACCGGTGAGGTCGGCTTCGGCCAGTTTGACATTGGTCAGGTCGGCCAAAAACAGCGCGGCAAAGGACAGGTTTGCCATTTCCATGGTGGCGTCATGCAGATTAGCCCTGTTCAAATAAGCATTGGTCAGGTCTGCTTCGTGCAGGACAGCGTCGGTCAGGTCAGCACCGATCAGGTTGGCAAATGTCAGTTTGGCATCAGTCAGGTTGGCATCGGTCAAGTCAGCTTTGGCTAAGTTGGCAAAGGACAGTCTGGCTTTAGTCAGGTTAACTGAGCTTAGATTGGCCTTCGTCAAATCGGCATAGCGAAAATCAGTGCCGGTCAAGTTAGCACTATGCAACACAGCACTGTGCAGATTGGCCCTGGACAGATCGGCAAAGGTCAGATCTGTCTCAGTCAGATCGGCAAAAGCCAGGTTTGCCCGGCTCAGATCGACACCAGTCAGGTTGGCACCGCTCAGATACGCACCGGTCAGATTTTTTCTTTGTCTGATGGCCTCTTCAAGCGCTGCACGTATGTCGTTAAATCTGCTGCTATGAAGGATTATTCCTGTTCGGTTTAGTATTTGCATTCTCGGCTTCCTTTGGTTTTGGACGCTACGATTATCTGCAACAGGGAGCTTTGTTTTGATCGGATAAACCATCCCTGAATTAATTTTACCGGCCGTTATTTTTAGAAGGATTTTCCAGAATTTTTGGGTAAAAAAACCGAACAATCGCCGGGGGTGGCTGTAAACACAATGCTGGAATCGTGACTACTACTGGAAATGGCCGCCCGGATAACCAACGGTTCCAGGACAGGATTCCATTGCCAGGGTAGCCAGCCGATTTTTCTAAACAGTTTGATTATGGTGGCAGGCTCACAGGGTTTTTATTCGCAATGTCCGTGTTGTTTTTGCGAAATTACGAGATTTATTCTACGACCTGAGCAACGCAGCTCATTCACCCTAGGATATAAGGCGGAAATGGCGATAAATGCAGCACTCTACCTGTCAACAACTACGGCATATCCGTCTGTCGTATTCGTTCAGTAAAAAGAAAAAGTCGAGATATTTTCCAGATCCATTGAGAGGACGATGGCAATTGAGTGGTGATCAGCGCTTGTGATTGGAAGATTTTTGTTGGTGACGAGCAATTTTCGCCGAAAAAACAAACCTGCTTACGCAGGTTTATTTGCCCAGTTTCTTGCGCACCGCCTGCAGTGTCCTGAGCTGGGCGGCGGCTTCGGCCAGTTGGGTAGCGGCTCTGGAGTAATCGAACTCGCCGCTCTGGTTTTCCAGTGCTTTCTCAGCCTGACGCCGGGCTTCTTCAGCAGCAGCTTCATTCATGTCGTCAGCGCGCAGTGCAGTATCGGCCAGAATTTTGATCTGGTGTGGCTGCACTTCGAGAAAACCACCTGACACGAAGAAAACTTCTTCTTCACCGCCTGCAGTGACCAGACGAATCGGGCCGGGGCGTAGTTCGGTCAGCAGTGGTGTGTGGCCGGGAGTAATGCCTAAATCGCCTAGCGAGCCCGTGGCAATCAGCATCTCCACCTGTCCTTTAAAGATCTCCTGCTCGGCACTGACAATATCGCACTCAACGGTTAAAGCCATTGTGGGTTATCTCCTGCTGTGAGGGCCTCCACAAAGGAGACCCGCCGGGCTTACATCGATTTGGCCTTTTCAACCGCTTCGTCAATGGAGCCGACCATGTAGAAAGCCTGCTCTGGCAGTGCGTCGTACTCACCTTCGAGGATGCCTTTGAACGCCCGGATATTGTCTTTCAACGACACGTACTTACCCGGTGAGCCGGTAAACACTTCGGCAACGAAGAAAGGCTGGGAGAGGAAACGTTCAATCTTGCGGGCGCGGGAAACCACTTGTTTATCCTCTTCCGACAGCTCATCCATGCCCAAAATAGCAATGATGTCTTTCAGCTCTTTGTAGCGTTGCAGTACGGTTTGTACGCCACGCGCCACGTCATAGTGCTCCTGACCGATGACCAATGGATCGAGCTGGCGAGAGGTGGAATCCAGCGGATCGATGGCCGGGTAGATGCCTTTAGAGGCGATATCACGGCTCAGTACTACGGTGGCGTCCAGATGCGAGAAGGTGGTGGCCGGGGATGGATCAGTCAAGTCGTCTGCTGGTACGTACACCGCCTGAATGGAGGTGATAGAGCCGGTCTTGGTTGAAGTGATGCGCTCTTGCAGCACGCCCATTTCTTCGGCCAGAGTCGGTTGATAGCCCACGGCGGAAGGCATACGGCCAAGCAGTGCTGAAACCTCGGTACCGGCCAGCGTATAGCGGTAGATGTTGTCGATAAACAACAGCACGTCGCGGCCTTCGTCACGGAATTTTTCAGCCATGGTCAGGCCCGTCAGGGCCACGCGCAAGCGGTTGCCCGGTGGCTCGTTCATCTGGCCGTAAACCAGCGATACCTTGTCGATAACGTTGGAGTCGGTCATTTCGTGGTAAAAGTCATTTCCTTCCCGGGTACGCTCACCAACGCCGGCAAATACCGAATAACCGGAGTGCTCAATGGCAATATTGCGGATCAGCTCCATCATGTTGACGGTCTTGCCCACTCCGGCACCACCAAACAGGCCCACTTTGCCACCCTTGGCAAAAGGACAGATCAGGTCAATCACCTTGATGCCGGTTTCCAGCAGCTCGTTACTGGTGGCCTGCTCAGCATAGCTGGGTGCCTTGCGGTGAATAGAGGCGCGCTCTTCCTCGCCGATGGGCCCTTTTTCGTCGATGGGATTGCCCAGGACATCCATAATTCGCCCAAGGGTTTTGGTGCCCACCGGCACCTGGATCGGTGCGCCGCTGTTGACTACGTTCAGCCCCCTTGAGACTCCTTCGGTAGAACCCATAGCGATGGTACGCACGATGCCATCGCCAAGCTGCTGCTGGACTTCCAGAGTCAGCCCCTGACCGTCTACCCGTAGTGCGTCATACACCTTGGGTACACTGTCTCTGGGAAATTCGACGTCGATGACGGCGCCGATAATTTGCACGATACGACCGCTACTCATAGTCTTTCCTCACCCTTTATCTTTTAACGGCTATACCGCCGCTGCGCCGCTGACAATTTCCGACAGTTCCTGTGTGATGGCGGCCTGGCGTGCCTTGTTGTAGACCAGTTGCAGGTCATCAATAAGGTTACCGGCGTTATCAGTGGCACTTTTCATCGCCACCATCCGGGCCGCCTGTTCGCAGGCATTGTTTTCTACCACCGCCTGAAACACTTGGGATTCGATGTAGCGCACCAGCAAACCGTCAAGCAGCTCTTTGGCGTCGGGTTCGTACAGGTAGTCCCAGGGGCGTTTCAGGGATTCATCGTCGTCCGGTACCAGCGGTAACAACTGTTGAATCTTTGGCTTTTGCGTCATGGTGTTGACGAACTCGTTTTGCACCACGTACAGACGGTCGATATCGCCCCGATCGTAGCTATCCAGCATGACCTTGACGCCACCGATCAGGTCGCCGATGTTCGGTGAGTCGCCAATATGGGTCATCGCTGCCACCACATTACCGCCAAAGCTGCGAAAGAACGACAGTCCCTTACTGCCGATCAGGCACAGGTCGATTTGCACGTCCTGATCGCGCCAGACTTTCATGTTCTCAACCGTCTTTTTGAACAGGTTAATGTTCAAACCACCGCACAGCCCCCGGTCGGTGGAGACGATAATGTAGCCAACCCGTCGTACCTCACGCTCAATCATAAAGCTGTGCTGGTACTCGGCGTTGGCGTTAGCCACATGCCCCACCACCTGACGAATACGCTGAGCGTAGGGGCGGCTGGTTTCCATCCGCTCCTGCGCCTTACGCATTTTACTCGCTGCCACCATCTCCATGGCGCTGGTGATTTTCTGCGTACTTTTAATGGACGATATTTGCGTCCTGATCTCTTTTGCACCGGCCATATTCAGTGTCCAGTTGTCAGTTGTCGGTGGTCGGTCGGACTAACCACTTACCAGCTCTGGGTAGCTTTGAATTTTTCCACAGCCTCTTTCAGGCCAGCCTCGATCTCACTGTTGAAATCGCCAGACTGGTTGATTGTGGCCATCAAGGCGCTGTGCTCAGTGTTGGCGTAGCTGACCAGGGCAGCCTCAAAGTCACTCACTTTGTTCAGGGCAACATCAGCCAGGTAGCCTTTTTCGGCGGCAAAGATGACCAGGGCCATGGCTGCCACCGACATTGGCGCATATTGCTTTTGCTTCATCAGTTCGGTGACCCGCATACCGTGTTCAAGCTGCTTGCGGGTAGCCTCGTCCAGATCAGAGGCGAACTGGGCAAAGGCTTGCAGTTCACGGTACTGGGCCAGTGCCAGACGGATACCGCCGCCGAGCTTTTTGATGATCTTGGTCTGGGCTGCACCGCCCACCCGGGAGACCGACACACCGGCATTCATAGCCGGACGGATACCGGCGTTGAACAGGTCGGTTTCCAGGAAAATCTGACCGTCGGTGATGGAAATCACGTTGGTAGGGACAAAGGCGGAGACGTCACCGGCCTGGGTTTCAATAATGGGCAACGCAGTCAGAGAGCCAGTCTTACCCTTGACTTTACCGTGGGTAAACTGCTCCACGTAGTCGGCATTAACCCGGGCAGCGCGCTCCAGCAGGCGCGAGTGCAGATAGAACACATCGCCTGGATACGCTTCACGGCCGGGCGGTCGGCGCAATAGCAGAGAAATTTGTCGATAGGCCCAGGCCTGTTTAGTCAGATCGTCATAGACGATCAGGGCATCTTCCCCTCGGTCGCGGAAATATTCGCCCATGGAACAACCGGCAAACGGCGCCAGAAACTGCATGGCCGCTGGGTCGGCAGCGCCTGCGGCCACCACGATGGTGTGATCCATGGCACCGTGTTCTTCCAGCTTGCGTACCACGTTGGCAATAGTGGATTGCTTCTGGCCCACTGCCACGTAAACGCATTTAACGCCAGTATCTTTCTGGTTGATGATGGCATCGATGGCCAGGGCGGTCTTACCGGTCTGACGGTCGCCGATGATCAGCTCCCGCTGTCCGCGCCCAATAGGTACCATGGAGTCGATGGCTTTGTAGCCGGTCTGTACTGGCTCGTCCACGGACTGACGCGCAATCACGCCAGGTGCAACTTTTTCCAGCGGCGATGTCTCACTGGTGGCCAGTGCGCCCTTGCCATCGATGGGGTGACCAAGCGCATCCACCACTCGGCCAAGCAGCTCGTTGCCCACAGGGACTTCAAGAATGCGGCCGGTGCACTGCACCGTCTGACCTTCAGCCAGATCGCCATAATCACCGAGCACCACGGCACCCACCGAGTCACGCTCAAGGTTCAGTGCCATACCGTAAACGTTGTCGGGGAAGCGAATCATCTCCCCGTACATAACATCTGCCAGGCCGTGGATACGGACAATGCCGTCCGTTACGCTGACAATGGTGCCCTCATTGTGGGCTTCACTGGACACATCAAGCTGCTCGATGCGGCTCTTGATAATGTCGCTGATCTCGGAAGGATTCAGTTGCTGCATAGCTTACCTGCCCCGCTGTAATCGCAAATATCGCTGCACGTAATGAAATAGCACAAGGCCGATACCGTTTTATTCTCAGGAAACCATGGCCTCGGCCAGCTTGCCCAGGCGAGCCCGCAGACTTCCATCAATGACCATGTCACCGGCTTTAACAATAACGCCACCCAAAATGCTGCTGTCGATCTCTGTCTCCAGGCGGACAGAACACCCTAAACGGGCTGCCATTTTTTCCGTCAGCTGCGCTTGCTGCTGCTGGCTCAGGGGGATGGCAGAAACCACCAGCACCTGTTGGCTGCGCTCCTCTTCGGCCTGTAATCGGGCGTAGAGCGCAGCGATGTCAGGCAGCAATAGCAAACGACGATGTTCTGACAAAATCCGCAAAAAGTTCTTGAACGGGCTATCCAGACTTTCATGACACAGGTCGATGATGGTCTGTGCCTGTTCGGCACCGCTGAGGCGTGGGTTACGCAGCAGGTCGATCACTTTCTGGCAGGAGCACACACCGGCGCACAGTGACAGCATGGCTGACCACTCATTCAGCCGGGTGGCATCGCGGGCATATTCAAAAGCGGCTCGGGCGTAAGGGCGCGCACAGGTGGTTAGTTCCATGGTCGTGTGCCCTCTTAAAGCTCGGCCGCCAAGTCGTCAATCAACCGGCTGTTGGCAGCCTCGTCGAGCTGTTCACCCAAAATACGCTCAGCCCCGGCCACTGCCAGGGTTGCCACTTGGGCACGCAACACTTCGCGGGCGCGGTTAGTTTCTTGGGCAATCTCGGCCATTGCGGCTGCTTTGAGGCGATCGCCCTCTGCGCGGGCCTGTACTTTGGCTTCTTCGACAATCTGGCCAGCGCGCCGATTAGCCTGCTCAATGATCTCCTGGGCTTCGGTCCGGGCTTCCTTAAGCAGTTCGGCGACCTGTTGATTGGCCTGGGCCAGGTCTTTTTCTGCCTTGTTGGCAGCGGCCAGGCCATCAGCTATTTTCTGCTGGCGTTCATCGAGCATTTTGGTCAGCGGTGGCCAGACATATTTCATGCAGAACCACACAAAGAACAAAAAGGCGATGGATTGGCCGATCAGGGTTGCATTTAAATTCACGCCAACACCTCTTCAGTTAATGTCACCGACTCCCCGCTGAGCCTGTACGACTGCGGACTGATAACTTCCAACGGTTGTCTTTCTGCCAGCCCGCAGCGTTTACTTCTCATCAAGGCACCTGGTCGGGCATTAACATCGGTTACAGCAAGCCAATGAACGGATTGGCGAAGGTGAAAAACAGGGCGATACCAACGGCGATCATAGGGATCGCATCAAGCAGGCCAGCGACGATGAACATTTTGGTTTGCAGCATGGGTGCAGTTTCCGGCTGACGCGCCACCCCTTCGAGAAACTTGCCACCGAGTAGGGCAAAACCAATGCCCGTGGCCAATGCCGCCACACCCAGCATGATGGCAACGCTGATGACTGTCAGACCAACTACCAGTTCCATATTTCCTCCCGACTTTACCGGTCGTGTGTTGTGAGATTAATGATTGTCTGCGGTTCAGTGCTCTTCATAGACGCTGCTCAGATAGACGATGGTCAGGGTCATGAAGATATAGGCCTGCAGTGTTATCACCAGGATGTGCAGTACAGCCCAGCCAAAGTGCAAGGGCAGTTGCGTCCAGCCAATCATGGCGATCAGGATAAAGATCAGTTCACCGGCGTACATATTGCCAAACAGCCGTAGTCCCAGTGATACCGGCTTGGCCAGCAAAGAGACGGTTTCCAGCAACAGGTTGATTGGAATCAGGATAACCCTGGCCACCGGGTTTTTGCTGGAAAATGGGTGTAATGCCAGATCACCGAAAAAGCCGGATACCCCTTTAACCTTGATCCAGTAAAAAATCATCAGGCAGAAAACACTGATGGACATGGACATGGTGATGTTCGGGTCCGTGGTAGGCACAACCTTCATATAAGGTATGCCGGCCAGGGTAGCCAAGCCGGGAATCCAGTCCACCGGAACCAGGTCCATGAGATTCATGAAGAAGATCCAGATGAACAGCGTCAGGGCCAGGGGAGCAATCAGTTGGTTTTTGCCATGGAACGATTCGCGCACACTGGTGTCCACAAATTCCATAACAGCCTCAATGGCATTTTGCAGTTTGCCCGGGATGCCGGAAGTGGCGCGTTTGGCCACGTAGCGAAACAGCACCGCAAACACTAATCCGAGCAACACGGACCAGAGCATGCTGTCCACATGGATTGCCCAAAAACCCATGGCTTTGGCTTCAAGGGGAGTCAGGGCAAGCGTCCAGGTTGGCTCGGTCAGAGTCTCGAGGTATTGTCCGTGGACATCGACGCGCTCAAAGCCTGCTGGCAGCTGGCCATAGGTCAAATTCTGCAAGTGGTGCTGTATGTATTCAGTAGCAGTATTTGCCATAGTGAATCCTGTTAACCGTCTATTGCATTTTCAATTCAAACGTTTCGGGCTGCCTGATGACATTGCCAACAGCAAGCCCGAAACCGCGTTTCACGTTGATACGGGTTCGCCCGTGACTGACTTGCGAACCAACGACTTGCGCACCAGCAATGGCGTAAACCAGCTAACGGCCTGCACCGCGATAAAAGATCCGAACAAAGCCAGAGGAGCCACCGGTTCAGCCAAGGTAAAAACCATCGTGAAACTGGCTGCCGTCAATAACAGCTTGCCGGCCGCACCACGATAGAATGAGCTGACAATCTGTTTGGCCTGGCGCGCCCCGTGGAAACGAAATGCTCGCCAAATAAAGTAGGCATTGGGCAGTGCACAACAGAGACCGCCTAATATAGACGACAAACAAACATTATATCCGAAAGGAAGCAACATTAGCCCCAGCAATATGCAAACCAGCAGCTGGACGACAACGACCCGATGTATCGGTGGTCGCTGCAACCACCCGTATCTGTGCCCGCTTACACGAGAAGGATTGTGTTTGGCAAATTCAGGCCAGTCATCGCTTTGCATTGCCATTAGCTGTTTCCAGGCGCTTGCTACTGACACCGTGTTAATAAGAAAACCTAACCGTTCCTGCCCGGACAGCTCCAACACATTTCTTCCGGGGGAGGAGAGGCAAAGGAAAATTGTACATAAACAGCACAACGGTTTGCTAGTGTGTGTCAGTCTCTGTTATTGGTTTGATGATTTCTGACACCCTAACGATCGCAGTATAATTGGTAATAGTACTTACATTCAACCGAAACCACGCTTACTCCCCAACGCTTCGTACAGTCGTTGTGCGCAAACTGCATCAGCATGAACCGGGCAATTTTTGCCTCACCTGCATGATCGCTCAGAATCGTACTGCGTCCATAAAATCATCTATAGCGAAACAGTTACCAGTCATTGACATCCTCCCGTTCCTAAAGGAGCGGGATTCCTGTTAGTCACCCAACAGGCTTCCTGTTTCACAGCTCGATGCCGCCAGTGATTAACACCTTTGGTCTTACTCAAGCTCCACAGGCTAACACCGCTAGCCCAGCGGCTTTGATATTAACAGCAGCATTGGTATCCCGATCATGCACAGTTCGACACTCAGGACACCCCCAGCTACGCACAGAAAGGTCGAGGCTTTTCAGTGTGTAGCCACAATGGGAGCACCGTTTGGTCGATGGATACCATTTGTCGATGCTGACCAGCGTTCGACCATACCAGTCTGCCTTGTACTGAAGTTGTCTCATAAACTCACCCCAACCAACGTCGCTTATGGCTTTGGCCAGTTTGGGGTTTTTGACCATGTTCTTGACCTGAAGCGACTCGGCACTGATTACTTGGTTTTCGTGGATCAATGCGATTGTCAGCTTATGCAGGAAGTCCTTGCGACTGTCTGCAATTTTGGCGTGAACTCTGGCTACCTTCAGTTTTGCTTTCTGGAAGTTTGCCGAACCTTTCTGTTTCTTGCTCAAACGACGCTGGTACTTCGCCAGCTTTGCCTGATTCTTGTAGGTATATCTTGGGTTGCCGGATTTCCAGCCGTCAGAGGTGACAACGGCATCCTTGATGCCAAGGTCAATTCCAATGGTGTTCGGAGAAACTGGCAACTTCTCAACATGGGCATCGCAAAGCAGGGAGACAAAGTAACGACCGGCACAATCCCTGGTGACTGTCACGGTGGTTGGCTTATCTGGAATTTCCCGGCTCCAGCGGATGTTCAGCGGTTCCTTGTGCTTTGCCAACGTCAACTGACCATTAACCCACTTGAATGCCGAGCGGGTGTATTCGGCACTCTGAACAGCGTGTTTCTTCTTGAATGTCGGGTACTTTGCCCTGCCATCCCAGAAGTTTTTAAATCCTGTTTGCAGGTGACGAAGTGTTTGTTGAGTGGGTACGCAAGAGATGTCGTTAAGCCAGAAATACTCAGGATTTTTCTTCAGGGCAGTGAGAGCACTGGACGATTCGTGGTAGCTAATGCGTTTTTGCTCGTTGTACCAGGCATCAGACCTGAGTCGCAAAGCCCAGTTATAGACAAAACGTACACACCCGAACGTGTGAGCAAGTTGTCGCTCCTGTTCGGCTGTCGGGTAAAACCTGAGTTTGTACGCTTTCTTAATCATCGCCACACAATGCCATTCTTTTGTGTGATTTTAAAGACCACGGACAGCCTTATCAGGCTGGTCGCTATCCCTCCCAGCACTAAAACTACTGGGTTTCTCGCGAGGTTTCGATGATGAATTGGCACAGCCGGTTAAGAACGGTGCTGATGTATTTTCGCTTATGAGTCAGCAGATAAAAGTGACGCTTCAACTCCAGCCCGGTGACGCCAATGACGGCCATATGTCCACTTTCCAGACTCGCTTTCGCCGCCAGCCTGGAAATACAGGCAATGCCAACTCCGTCACTAACGGCCTGTTTTACTGCTTCAGAGCGGTTAAGCACCATAGCAATCTTTGGTGACCCCAGCTGAGTTGCCACCATCTCATCAAACAACTCCCGGGTGCCTGATCCCGGTTCCCTGAGTACCCACAGTTCATCAGCCAGTGCCGACAGCGGCACATCTTCTTTATTGGCCAGCGGGTGAGCCGGGTTACAGATGATCACCAACTCATCCTCAAGCCAGGTGGTTACCTTAATGTCTGGATGTAAACAGACGCCCTCAACCACGGCGAGATCAATTTTGAAATCCAGCAAACGCTGCTCAATATTGCGGGTATTATCAATTTCCAGGTCAATCCGAATGCCCGGACTACCCTGGCGGAACTGGGCCAGCATTTTCGGCAACAGGCTGTTACCAATGGTTGAACTGGCATTGAGTATTAATGAACCAGAGTCGTATGAACCGTTGATGGCAAACTGGGTTTCTATCTCTTTTGCCCGATCGATCAACTCACAGGCTTTTGGTAGTAATGCACGACCAGAGTCGTTCAACTTCAATCCGGCGCCTTGGCTGCGGTCAAACAGCGGGCCCAGGTGTTTTTCCAGTTCAGATAACGCCATGCTGGCCGCCGGCTGGGAAATATGCAAACTCTCGGCAGCCACGGTAACCCTTCCGTACTGGCCAACGGCTCGGAATATTTCCAACTGACGAAGCGTAATATGCATTTGTAGTTCAGCCTGTTGCATTCACACCAGTGAAACAATCAGCAAATATTGACTGTACGCTGGGCGTCATTAGTAAACATCCCGTGTCTTGCAGGGACAATATCAAAGAGTAGCCCGAATCCGACGACAGAGTATCATCCGCTGGATAGAGTCGGCGCATAAGCATACCTGATATGGTGTCAAAGTATTATTGATTATTAAAAAAAATTTAATGCCATACACTTACCACAAAGATTTCATCCGGCCTGAACTTATTTGGCCAGTCGTTATTGTCATTGATTGCCATTGAGTAGTGTCATGAAAAACAGCGGTATCAGCAGCTGGGTTGAGTTAAAAAAACAAACCCCACACTTCGAAACAATTATGAATTGCCGGCGGATTTTGAAGCGAACCACGCCGTGGAACGACATGTCACTTTTCTTTAAAGAAGCAGACAAGCACATTAACAAATAGCTTGTCGCGTACATCGCTACAGTGCTTGCATATTGTCAATACATCTCGTTTTCAGCCGCTCGCTTGAGCGGCTTTTTTATTTCTGCCAAGGTAAAAACCATAAAAATACAACACATCAATCCTGACATCGTTTTCGCGCGAACTGTTTTCGCGCGGCGTAGTCTCACCACCAAGCCTGATGGCTATGGATGGGAGCCTCATTCGATCCATATTGCCAACACTCAATACCTCTCGCTATAGAACCTACGCTGACCAGGATATTACCAGGGGACTCCTTACGAATCTGTTGCGTCCCAGTAAGTCAGTCCGGGAAGAATTGAGATAAAGGTTAGCTGGCAAAAGAGTCAACCCCAGCGTGTTGTTCACTATCCTGCTGCACCCAAATCGACAAAGGTCGTCATGTAGTGGTCTAATGACTTTGGACACCTCGTTAAGCACAATAGTGCAGTTGATGACGAGGTAGAAAGTGACAAAGCAGCGTAAGAATTATTCTCCAGAATTTAAGCGTAAAGCCATTGCTATGGTGGTTGAGCAGGGACAGGCTGCAGCAGAGGTTGCCAGAAGTCTTGATATTGATGTTGGCAACCTCAGACGCTGGGTGCGGGAGCAGGATGAAAAAAAGGAAATGTCCTTTCCTGGCAAAGGACAACAGGCTTTAACGCCGGATCAGCGACGGATAAAAGAGCTGGAAGCTGAAAATCGGCAATTGAAAATGGAGCAGGAAATCTTAAAAAAGGCGACGGCCTTCTTCGCGAAAGAGCTGTTGTAAGGTTTGCATTCATACAGCAGGAGAAGGAGGTCTACCCGACTCGGGTGCTCTGTAAAGTAATGCAAGTGGGTCGCAGCGGCTTTTATCACTGGCAAAAGCAACGGGCTCAACAGAAAAACATAACGGCGCAGCAGTTTCGCCTGGAAGCTGATGCACAACAGATTTTTGCAGACTCTGATCGTTCATATGGCAGCCGAAGAATGGCAGAGGCACTGTGTAAAAAGGGCTACAACGTAGGTCGCTATCAGGCAGCAACACTGATGAAACGGCTAGGACTGGTAGTGAAATGTGCAAAAAAATTTAAGGTGACAACAAATAGCAGGCATAAACTGCCTGTTGCGGAAAATCTCTTGAACAGAGAATTTGCTGTCACAGAGGCAAATAAAGTCTATACGACAGATATTACCTACCTTTGGACCCGCGAAGGCTGGCTGTACTTGGCTGTGGTTATGGATTTGTATTCAAGGAAAATCGTAGGTTGGTCCATGAGCAGTCGTATAAAGACGGAGTTGCCATTAGAGGCCTTGAAAATGGCCTGGTGGAGTCGTAAACCAAGCTCGGGAGTGCTTCACCACTCAGACCGGGGGAGCCAGTATGCTTCTCTTGACTACCAGGCTCAACTCAGAGAATACGGCATGATATGCAGCATGAGTCGTAAGGGGGACTGCTGGGACAATGCGGTGACGGAACGTTTTTTTGGAAGTCTCAAAAGAGAAAGGACTAACCATTATATTTTCGAGACGAGGGCTGATGTTGAAGCAACGGTTATTGATTACATTTTGTTCTACAACAACCACAGACTTCACTCCTATCTCGATTACATGAGTCCAGTGGACTTTGAGCGACAGGAATTCAGGAAAGCAGCTTAATCAGGTGTCCATTTTTACTTGACCACTACATCACGCTTCTACTGTGTCAGTTATGGCTGGATAATTTCGTGGGTTTTGCTAACAGCAAGCATCACCGTAGAACAAGTAAGTACTTTGGTGCACTCAATGAAAATGGCGTAAAGCAAATTAATGATCTATATATACGATCAACTGAGGACGTAATGCTACTCACTGAGCCTTTCGACTGTTGTCCGGCGAGGCTGTGCGCAGGGAGTTCGCAATCCGCTCCGGCTTTGGCAATGCTTTTTCCTTATTCACCTGGTCTGCTGCTTCTATCCGTCGGGGATACAACCGGTTGTTCTTTAATTCACACTTGGGCATGGAGTTCGTTAGGAGTCACCATGAAAAAGATAACCTCGCTGTTTGCTGTCGCCAGTGTCTGCATCGCATCATCTTCGGCCATTGCCATGAATGGCGGCTGGTCAGAGAGCGATCTGTTTGTCGGTGTTGAGGGCGGTTATGCCAAGACCAAGGTTAAAGTGTCCGGCGGTGCGATAACGCCAGAAGACCGGAGCGATAATACCGGTTTCTACGGCCTGCGCATTGGCAGCTTCTGGGAAGAAATGGCCAGGGGCTATTTCACTGTCAGTCAGGTGCGACCAAAAGACACGCTTCATATCAGGGATATCAGGCAACTGAACTTATTGGTCTCAGCCGACTACCTGTTCCTGCCCGACTCAGACTTTAAGCCCTTTGCAGGTCTGACTATTGGCGCAACCAATACCAAGGCCAGCAGTGCTCCGGGGCCAGAGCTCGATGGCGACAGCATCAAAAGAAAGTGGAGCTTTGCTTACGGACTCCAGGCCGGAGTACTGTACGAAATTGATAATTTCGACATAGAGGCGGGTCTTAAATACTTGACCAACAGTGCCACTCACAATTACGAGAGAAGACACGACGTAAATCTTAAAGTAAACGACTCACGTCAGATTTATGTGGCGGCGTCTTATCACTTTTAACGAATCCTGTAACGAATCCTGATCAGTTTGAAAACCGAAGCTTTGTTCGGGCTTCGGTGCTTCTCCATTCGCAACCTCTCCCAATGCGTTGCAGCAGTCACCCAGAGATGTCAGCGCTTGAAAGGCGCTCCCGTTGTCGCTCCGATTCACAACCGCCTTGGTAGTTCCTCTGAAAAATTGAGGAAAAAAATTGATAAAAAAGCCAAGGCACAAGGGAACAAAAAAAACATCGCACTCAAATCACCAACCAAGTTTTGTTGCCTACGTACCATGCTGGGTCAAACTCAGCCTTGTCGACAAAAACTATCGCATCATCCAGCAAAATAATCGCAAACACTCGGTAAAATCCTCAAGGTGCGACTGAGCACCGCATGAATTACAATGGCGCCAGTTTACTGTTTTGCGCACCGGTCGCCTGATAATGGAATCGGCGTTACCGTACTAACCACAGGATATTCCACCGTCGTGAAAGAAAAACTGTTCACAGCTACTCAATACGTTTTGCCTCACCATCTAATCTCCCGATCAGTACACTACTTTGTTGACTGTCGCATCCGCTGGATCAAAAACGGAATGATCCGCTGGGCCATTGATCATTACCACGTCAATATGGACGAAGCGGAGCGGCCCAGGGCAGAGGACTACTGTCATTTTAATGATTTTTTTACCCGTGCATTAAAAGATGGTGCTCGTCCGCTACCAAACGACAAATCTCTGGTAGTTAGCCCAGCAGATGGCATGATTAGCCAGATTGGTGATATCAACAATGGCCGGATATTTCAGGCCAAAGGTCACGATTACAGTCTGGTGGCACTGCTCGGTGGTGATCTGACGCTGGCGGAGCGTTTTATGTGTGGCAAGTTCGTCACCATTTATCTCTCCCCGAAAGATTATCATCGGGTACACATGCCAGCGACGGGTGAACTGGAGCAGATGATTCACGTTCCGGGTCGATTGTTTTCTGTTAACCAGACCACAGCCGAAATGGTGCCAAATCTCTTTGCTCGCAATGAGCGCGTGATCAGTATTTTCGCAACGCAGTATGGGCCTATGGCAGTTATTATGGTGGGCGCTATTAACGTGGCCAGTATAGAAACTGTTTGGGCTGGACAAGTAACACCGCAGCAAGACCATGTTGCCACCACTACTTATGGTAAAGCCAGCCAATCAATCAAGCTGAAACGCGGCGCAGAGATGGGGCGCTTTAAACTGGGCTCCACGGTCATCGTGCTGTTCGGCAAAGAGCAAATTGAGTGGCTGACCCACTGGCAAGCTGGCCGAACAATTCATATGGGTGAAGCACTGGCCCGTGCCTACGGCACCACTACCGAGATCATACCGGTCAACGGTGAAAAACAAACGCCATAAACGCCATAAACGCCATAAACGCTATAAAGGAAGTTTTTCGATGAGCATCAGCATTGGCATTGTGATGGACCCTATTGCCGCCATCAACTACCAGAAAGACAGCTCACTGGCCATGCTTCTGGCCGCCAGTGCCAAGGGCTGGCAACTGTTTTACCTGGAACAGGCGGATCTCTACCAGAAAGAAGGCCAGGCCATGGGCAGCATACGCCCGTTAACGGTGCAGGCAGACCCCGAAGACTGGTTCCAACTGGGTGAGCGTCAGGAACGCCCCCTGGAGTCACTTGATGTGCTCCTGATGCGCAAAGACCCACCCTTTGACATGGAGTTTGTCTACAGCACCTATCTGCTGGAACAAGCTCAAGCCGCCGGTACGCTAATCGTCAACAATCCGCGCAGTATTCGCGACTGCAACGAGAAAATGTTTGCCACACTGTTCCCCCAGTGCACGCCGCCGGTAATGGTGTCACGCAGTGCCCGGTTGCTGAAAGAGTTTGCCGCCGAACACGGCGACGTGGTGCTCAAACCTCTGGACGGTATGGGTGGCAGTTCAGTTTTTCGCACCCACCCCAATGACCCAAATCTCAGCGTGATCATTGAAACACTGACTGAGATGGGCCAGCGTCAGTCCATGATCCAGAAGTTCATTCCAGATATCAGCGCTGGCGACAAACGCATTTTGATGATTGATGGCGAACCAGTCCCTTACTGTCTGGCCCGCATTCCAGCCGCTGGTGAGTTACGGGGCAACCTGGCCGCCGGTGGTAAAGGCGAAGGTCGACCACTGACCGACCGGGACCTCTGGATTGCCAGTCAGGTGGGGCCGCAGTTGCGCAAAAAAGGACTGCTTTTCGTCGGGCTGGACGTAATCGGTGACTACCTCACTGAAATTAATGTCACCTCACCAACCTGTATCCGCGAGTTGGACAACCAGTTTCAGCTCAACATTGCTGGTCAGTTGATGGATAAAATAGAGGAAAAAATTACCGCCAAACGCGAGGCTGCCCTTTGAACCACTGATTAACATTGCACGGTTTTTTTCTGGGGTGAACTTGCATATAGTTTGAAGGATAAGGCGTGATCAACGCCCTTTCTTGACATGGCGCCCCAGCAGGAGGGTGATCCATCCCGGATTAATCAGGACGGCCAGTGCATACCAAGGAACGCAGCAACCACAAAATGATTCCCGGCAGTCCGATCTCGGCAATATCGTCAGCGGACCGCTTGGGGTTTACCCTGTTTCTGGCAGTGCTCCTGCACGCCATTGCAGTGCTTGGCGTCTCGTTTAATGTCAACAATAAACCAGCGCCGCCACCGACGCTGGAGGTCACTCTGGCCACCTACCAAAGCAAAGAGAAACCCCAAGAAGCAGACTATCTGGCCCAGATCCATCAACAGGGCAGCGGCACTTTGGCTGACAAGGCACTCCCCTCAAGCGACCAGCAGGCGCAGTTTCAGGACGACACCATTAAAGAGGTTCAGCCTCAGTCACAAATGGCAGCGCGGCCCAAGCCAGTACAGGCCCGACAGACCGTGGTAACGACTCAGGCCCACAGTGACCGACAGTTGCCGACCATGGATGAAGCAATCAGTCCGGACCTCGTCGCGGTGGAGGAAGATGAACAGCGTCGGCAGATTGACCTGATCAATGAAATTGCCAGCCTCGAAGCCCAGTTCCACCAGCAACGTCAGGAGTACGCCAAGCGGCCGCGTATCAAACGTTTGACTGCGGCTTCAACCCAGGAGGAAGCAGGCGCTTTTTACAAAGAGTCCTGGCGGCGCAAGGTGGAGAAAGTGGGTAATCTCAATTATCCACAAAGAGCCCGACAGGAGCGACTGTACGGTGAGCTGCGCTTGATGGTGGCCATCAACCGTGACGGTACGCTAAACAGTGTGGAAATTCTCGACTCTTCGGGTCACCGGGTGCTGGATGATGCTGCCTTGCGTATCGTCAAAATGGCCTCGCCGTTCGCCCCGTTTGACGATACCCTGAGAAGCTACGATCTGGTGGAAATCATCCGCACCTGGCGTTTTGAACCGGGTGATCGCTTATTCAGCCAATGACGTACTTTCCGCGAGTGATTGTCCATCTTAACACTTGCCAGAAGTAGCCTTTACCCTGATACTGCCGCTATGAGCAGTGTTCCTTTCCAGAATTTCACCAACCATTTCCTTATTGCCATGCCCGCCATGGCTGATTCCTTTTTCGCACAAACCCTGACTATCGTCTGTGAACACAGTCCGGAAGGCGCGCTGGGATTTATAGTGAACCGCCCCAGCAACTTGATGATGAGCGAAGTTTTCCGACAGATGGGCATTGCCGATTATGCCTGCGCCGAGGTTGGTAGCCATGCGGTTTATTCTGGCGGCCCGGTGTCACAGGAGCGCGGCTTTGTTCTCAATTCGGGTGAATATCGCTGGGATGCCAGCGTACAAATTTCGCCCGACCTGCAACTGGTTACATCTTCGGACATTCTGGTGGCCATGGCGGAGGGCAAAGGCCCAAAACAAGCCCTGGTGGCACTGGGCTATGCCGGCTGGGGCGCCGGCCAGTTGGAAAAGGAAATTGCCCAGAACGTCTGGCTCACTTGTGAAGCTCAGCCAGCCATTGTTTTTGATACTCCTTACCACCTGCGGCTCAGTGCCGCTGCCAGCACGTTGGGAGTTGACCTCAGCCTGATCTCCGACCAGGTTGGCCACGCTTAGAAACGGCATGACAGACAAAACTCTAGCCACATTACTGGGCTTTGATTTCGGTACACGCAACATTGGTGTGGCCATCGGCCAGGTAATTACCCGGACCGCCTCGGCCCTCCCTTCCCTGAAAGCCCGAGACGGCATACCGGACTGGCAGCAAATCGAGGCACTGATCAACGAATGGCGCCCGGATGCTGTGGTGGTGGGTATCCCACTGAATATGGACGGCAGTGAGTCAGCAATGTCCCTGCGGGCACGCAAATTCGGCAACCGCATTCATGGACGCTGGGGCTTGCCTTTTTATCCGGCAGATGAACGGCTGACGTCTTTTGAGGCCAAGGAGTGGGCAGGCAGGTTGGGCCACAAAGGGCATTACGGCACAAACCCAGTGGATGCTATGGCGGCCCAGATTATCCTCGAAGCGTGGTTGAATGACCCACTTAATGAGCATCTGTTCAGTAGCAGACAGTAAATAGCAAACTGCTGGGGCTATTGGCTGCCACCAGCAAAAGTATCCCGGTCCTTGGCCTTTTCCCGAGCCAGCTCCCGGCTGATCAGCCCTTTGTTGATCAGGTTGATCAGACACTGATCCAGCGTCTGCATTCCCTGACCACCGCCGGTCTGGATGGCTGAATACATCTGGGCCACCTTATCTTCGCGGATCAGGTTACGAATGCCGGGGCTGCCCAGCATGATTTCGTGGGCAGCAACACGGCCACCACCGATTTTCTTGATCAGGGTCTGTGAGATCACCGCCTGCAACGATTCCGAGAGCATGGTGCGTACCATGGATTTCTCCTCTGCCGGAAACACATCAACGACCCGGTCAATGGTTTTGGCTGCCGAGGTGGTGTGCAGCGTGCCAAACACCAGGTGGCCTGTTTCTGCCGCCGTCATGGCCAGACGAATGGTTTCCAGGTCGCGCATCTCGCCCACCAGGATAATGTCCGGATCTTCTCGCAGAGCTGAGCGCAAGGCGTTGCTGAAACTGTGAGTGTCCCGGTGGACTTCGCGCTGGTTGATCAGGCACTTTTTCGAGGTATGGATAAACTCGATGGGGTCTTCAATGGTCAGGATATGGTGATATTTGGAATCATTGATGTAATCGAGCATGGCCGCCAGCGTGGTGCTTTTGCCCGAACCTGTAGGGCCGGTGACCAGTACCAGCCCACGGGGTTTGTCGGCAATGTCCCTGAACACCTGTCCCATGCCCAAATCTTCCATGGTCAGCACTTTGGTGGGAATGGTACGAAATACCGCCCCGGAACCCCGGTTATGATTGAAGGCATTGACGCGAAAGCGAGCAATGCCCGGCACCTCAAAAGAGAAATCCGCTTCCAGCTGTTCTTCGAAGTCCTTGCGCTGACGATCGTTCATGATGCTATAGATCAACCCATGAATTTGCCGCTGGTCCATGGCCGGCAAATTGACTCGGCGAACGTCACCGTCAATGCGCATCAGCGGTGGTAGCCCGGCCGACAGATGCAGGTCCGACGCCCCCTGCTTAAAACTGAATGCCAGCAGCTCGGTAATATCCATTTATTGTCCCCTTGCACTCACGAAGCGGGTTAAAATAGCGCGCTTGTTCACCCGACAAGTAAAATCCTGATGGCTGTTAACGGAATATCGATGAGCGACACACTGAAACACCGATTTCAACAGGTTCATGACCGCATTCAGCAAGCTGAACATACCTGTCAGCGCGACGGTCAGGTGCAGTTGCTGGCGGTCAGCAAAACTAAACCGGCATCCCTGGTGCGTGCTGCCTGGGAGCTGGGCCAGCGGCATTTTGGCGAAAGCTACCTGCAAGAATCCCTGGGTAAAATCCATGAGCTTGGTGATCTTGATGATATCCAATGGCATTTCATCGGCCCGGTGCAATCAAACAAGACCCGCGATATCAGCAGCCATTTTGACTGGGTGCACAGCGTTGATCGCTTGAAAGTGGCGCAACGACTCAATGAACAGCGCCCGGAAGATCTGCCACCGCTCAATATCTGCCTGCAAGTGAACCTCAGTGACGAAGCGACAAAATCCGGCATCAGCCTGTCTGAGCTACCAGCACTGGTTCAGGCAGTGATGACCATGCCCCGGCTGCAACTGCGTGGCCTGATGGTGATTCCCGCCCCCGAAACCGATCCGGACAAACAGCGTGAACCGTTCCGGGTACTGGCACAGACCCTGAACGATTTGAACAGCGCATTTGGCCTGTCGATGGATACACTGTCCATGGGCATGACCGACGACTTGGAAGCAGCTGTACAGGAAGGCTCAACCATGGTGCGCATCGGCACGGCACTGTTTGGTGCCAGAGACTACTTAACGGGTAACGCATGATGACCGAACCGACCATTGCGTTTATCGGGGCCGGCAATATGGCCCGCAGCCTGATCGGTGGGCTGCTGAATAACGGCTGGCCAGCGCAACGGCTGATCGCCACGGCAACCAGCGAAGCGACGCGCTCAGACGTCAGTACAACTTTTGCTATTGCCATCGAAGTGGATAACCGCTTGGCTACATTCAGAGCCGACGTTGTCGTGCTGTGCGTCAAACCCCAGATTATGGCAGCGGTACTGACCGATCTGGCACCAGCCATAAAACCCGATACGCTGATCATTTCGGTGGCAGCCGGCATTCCCATGACGCGCCTGCAAGGGTGGGCCGGAGGGGAACTGGCCATTGTCCGTGCCATGCCCAATACCCCAGCGTTGCTGGGTTGCGGTGCTACCGGATTGTTTGCCAATGCGGCAGTCAGTCCACAGCAAAAAGCCTTGGCAGAGCGTATTTTTACCGCTGTGGGTATGGCTCACTGGGTAGCAGAAGAAAGCCAGATTGACGCAGTAACAGCGCTTTCTGGTAGCGGCCCGGCTTACTATTTTTTACTGATGGAGCTGATGGAAAAAGAAGCCATCCGCCTTGGACTGGACAGCCAAACTGCTCGGCAACTGACCCTGCAAACCGCCTTGGGCGCTGCCACCATGGCCATGCACAGCGATGTGGATGTGGCTGAACTGCGCCGACGCATTACCTCGCCCAACGGCACCACCGAGCAGGCAATCAAGACTTTTCAGGAACAAGGTCTGCCAGAGCTGGTAACCAGGGCAATGGATGCGGCGTTTAACCGGTCGATAGAGTTGGCGGCCACACAGTAACGTCCTTTGACGCGCAGCGACCGGTTTCTGTTGTATGATGCGAACAGATAATTAACTCAGGCGCATGGCGTTTGTGCGCCATGCACTGACTTTGCAAGAAGGGTAACCAATACAAGTTATGTCAGCACTTTCTTCGAGCCTCGGTTTTCTGATTCAGACTCTTGGCGGTTTGTACATTATGGCGGTACTGATTCGCTTTTTACTGCAGCTGGTTCGGGCCGACTTTTACAACCCCATCTCCCAGGCCATCGTTAAAATAACCTCCCCCCTGCTTAATCCGTTACGCAAGATCATTCCTGGTTATGGCGGCGTCGATATGGCCTCTCTGGTGCTGGCGCTGGTGTTGCAGATTTTGCTGTTGTACGCGCTGTTTATGATGGCCGGCGCATCCCCGGCACAGCTGCCATTTCCTGCCATTTTGATCAGGAGTCTGGTGGAGCTGGGCCTTGAACTGCTCAATATCTACATGTACAGCCTGATCATCATCGCCATTGCCAGTTGGGTAGCGCCCCACAGCCACAACCCCGGCCTGATGCTGCTGTACCAGATCACCGAGCCATTGACCAGCCGTATCCGCAGGGTGATTCCGTCTGTTGGTGGCCTGGATTTCTCCCTGATGGTGGTGGTCATTATTATTGTTGTCCTGAAGAACTTTCTCTCCGCTTTGATCTGATGCCAGTCGCAGGCTGCCAGCACGGTGGCCTCCCTCGTTAAACTGCCCGCCAGCAGGTCGATAGTAAAGCTTGTTCCCCAAGTAACTGCGAGGCTGGCGTCATGGGTTCAGGCAGCAATATCGCCAAAAAATTACTGCTTTTGACCGCCCTGGTTGTCGCTCCGGTCATTGCCCAGGAAGATCAGCCACTGCTCGATGAACCCGGTACCCCACCGTTTATTCACTCTTTTGCACAAGGTACGTTTGGCAATGGCGCTGAGCTGATCATCAGTGGTGACAATGGCTCAGAGCAGCAGCAAGTCCTGATTGTACGCATCGACAATGACCACTCCACCAATTACCGCACCCGTGCCAACCAGGAGTTCACGCTAGCCCCTGGTCCGTTCCAACTGATCGTACCGCTATCAGGATTAAAAACATCTGCCGGTAAGCCCTTAGCCCAACCCTATTCCCGATTATTTGTCTTTACCGCCGAGCGCTGGGCCGATGTGGAGCTGGATCAGGTGCAGCTCAGTTTTACCAACCAACTGCCGGAAAACACCCTGGCGCTGGATTTTGGCAGCAAAAGCAGTGCGGCTTTTCCGGGCTTTATCGCCATCGGCAAGAACAATAGCTATCTCAGTGGCAAAACCACCGAACGGGTACGCACCTCCGGGGATGCCCTGGTTCGTGATGGCATTGTCGGCCTGAAAGGCGTGCAGATTCCCTGGCCAAACGGCCAGTGGCGGCTCAGCTTATGGACGCGGGATCAGGGCGAATGGGAATATCTGCCCCACTACCTCAAACGCAAGATCGAGGCCAACGGCACGGTCATGGTTGATGAAAAATGGACACCCACACAATGGATTGACCAAGTCTACCTGGCCGGTGAGAAATATGAGGGCGGTATCGACGGCGACCTGTGGAGTCTAGTGGGTGAGCGCCGTGGAGGATTTGTCAGCGATACCATTGAGGTCAGCGACGGTATGGTCAGCGTCGCTCTTAATGGCGACTTTGATGCTCGCTATCTCGCGGCACTGGTGCTGGAGCCGGTGGATGGTACCTTTGCCGCAACTACCCGGGCCGAACGGCGTGAGCGTTTTCTCAACCGCTGGCCGGTTAGCGTCAAGCCCAGTAGTCTAGTAGAGTCCCTGTCGTTGACCGATATCAGCGAGCAGGTGCAGGATGAACACGGCTTCTACGCCGGTGCCAGGGACACGTTATTAAATTTGACTTTTGAGATAGCCAGTCCCGTGGATGACCCAGCTCCGGTAGTGGTGGTGTCACCACCCAAATCCTCCGAGGGACAATCGTTAACCACCACCTCTCGCTACGGCCACTGGCGCTACGAGCGCCCATTCCCCAACGCCACATCGCTGATTCTCGATGACAGCTACCTCAGGGCAGATATGAGCAGTTTAAGGCTGTCTGACAAACAGCCAAGACGAGTTCATGTTCAGGTTGCCATTCCGTCAGAGGCAGAACCAGGCGAGTACACTGGCAAGATTCAGCTGTTCAGCCGTGGTGAGCTGCGACTTCTGGATTACCACGTACGGGTGCTGTCGGTGACATTGCCAAAGCTCACTGCCTCGGTAGGGCTGTACCTGGAGCCAGCGCCGTTCTACCACTGGTTCAAACCATTGCAAGGTCAGATAACACAAGCCACTGCCTGCGACTTATCCTTACTGGCCGATCATGGTTTTAACACCGTTGCCCCGGCTCTGGTTACGCCCGGCTCCGATACCACGCGACAACAGTTTATTGAACAGCTTGGACAGGTGCAGCACTACGGCTTTGATGGCCCACTGCTTGCCTACACACCTCTGAAGCGATTGCTGCACAATAAAAGCGAGTTTGGTGCTGGCGCCAGCCTGTTAAAACTCAAGGCACTGCTTGATAAGCGAGATTTTCCAGACATTCACTGGTCGATATTTGATGAACCGGCCAAAGAACGCTTCGAGCAAATAAGGGATACCGCAGAACTGCTCAAAGAGCCTTCGTTGGCGTTTAAAAGCGCGGGTCACATGAATAAAGAACATCAGGGAGAACTGACTAGCGTCACCGACTTACTGCTGATCAACCACGGTACCACGGTGACTGAGGAGCACATTGAGCGCCTGCAAGCAGACAGTACTGTCTGGCTCTATAATCTGCCCCGACCGGAACTGGCTGCTGGCCTCTACCTCTGGCGCTCTGGTGCTGACGGCTACTTGCAGTGGCATGGACGCATGCCAACGGCCGATCCTTTTGACCCTACTGACGGGCGCGAAGGCGATGTAGTCTATCTCTATCCTGCCACCGATCCGTGCCCGGCTACGCTATCCATCCATCGCCGATTGCTCGACCTGCACGAAGCAACTCTTGATCTGCGCTGGTTGCAGTGGTTGGAAACAGCACCAGCGCCACAGGCAGAACAGCTGATAAAACAACTGCGCGACACTATTCCCGCGCAGTGGGATGAGATGGTAACGATGACTACCGCAGATCGGCTGGCCATTCGCCAAAGCATCATTGCCACCGGTGTCATCGATTTTTAACCGAGATCGGTCTTGAGCTGCTGGGCAACTTTGCCCCAACCTTCCCTGAGCCCAGCAGTCATCGCTTTGCAGCCAGCAACGATGGCTTCTTTATATTGCCCATCCTGTATGTTTTCCTGTGCGCGCTCAAAATTGTCTCTGCGGCTTTGTTGGTTATGCAAAATATTCAGCTGCCTTCTTGCGATGTCTATCGAGTCCTTCAATTCCGCTCGCTGTTCACGGCCAGAATAAAAATGGCAAAATAATCTGGAGCTGTTGAAGCCAATAATGATCCGATACTTAATCTTTTGCAGATGAACCTTGATTTTTTCTACCCAGGCAATTTTGCGAAAAGCGAGTGTCTTATCTTCTGTTTTTTTAGGCACTCGAATGCCATTTTCAGTCCTGGCTTTGACTTTTGCGGCGTTTCGAGAAAATGCTTTGGCTCTTTTCTGGAGTCTGGGTATATTTCCTCTTCTCACAGGAGAGGGGCGTGAACCCACTGTCGGGACAGTACTGGCATCCATAATCGTTACTCCTGTTAAAATCCGTTGTGGACAAATTAAGGAATAATCGATCAAAAGAAAATAACACTTTGGTCAATAGGGTGGACAATCTACTGCTGGCAATAACGATCAGGGACCGCGCCCATATGATGTTTCTTGTTATTTTATTTATGTGATATCTGAACCCGGGGCGAAGCCCCAGGTTCAGCAATGCTGTTGCTAGGAGCTGTTGAGGTTTTACATCGGTAACCAGACGATACAGCATGCCATAGCGACGGCGCTGGTATAGTTGCGCTTTAACTTGTCATATCTTGTCGCAACACCGCGGAAGTGCTTCAAACGGGCAAATATATTCTCGACCAAATGTCGGTATTTGTATAAGCCCCAGTCCATTCCAGTATTCCCCACCTTGGAGCCCTTCCTTCTGGGAATAACCGCATTGGACCCTTTTTCTGTGATTTTATCTCTGACTTTCTGACTGTCGTAGCCCTTATCCGCTATGACATTCTCAGCTGCCGGTAGTTGTTCAAGTAGCTCGGGGGCTGCGGTGCAATCGTTCACCTCTCCTCCCGAAATCTCAAATCCTATGGGTAAACCTATAGCATCAACAGCCATATGAATTTTACTGGTCAGGCCACCTCTACTTTTACCAATACCTTCGGAGTCTGCTGAGGCTGCACCACTACTGTGTTGGTGAGCCTTGGTGTAGCTGCCATCTATGAATACCCATTCTAGGTCAGGATATTGCACCAGAGCTTGGAATACCTTGAACCACTTCCCCTTGGCAGACCAATCGTTGAATTTTTGGAAGACTGTATTCCACTTGCCAAATTCAGAAGGCAGGTCTCTCCACGGAATCCCTGTACGAATGCGATACAGCATACCTCCTACAGATAACTTGAGATCAGGCTTATCATTTATGCGGATTTGCTTGAGAATTGGCTGAAGCTTCAACCAGCGCTTGTCACTGAGCATGAGGCGGGGCATAATAGGTTCGTATTGCTGCTGTGTGGAAGCTGCAATAATACGAATCTGTAAACCTTCTTCAAGCCTCCAAAAAAAACCTCAACAGTCCCTAGTAAAGGTTGCTACCGGGATAATATTTTTGTCGAACGACTGTGGCGTAGTGTAAAGTACGAATGTGTTTACCTTAAGGCATTCAAGGATGCCGCTGAGTTGAAGAGTTATTTCCAGTTATACAACTCGGAGCGGCCTCATCAGGGATTAGATAATAAGACACCTGACAGGGTTTATTTTGAACAGGTAGCCTGAGGCCCGAATAACTTGGGATCAGAGCTTAACTTACTACTCAGGCTGTTTGATTGTTGGGGTCCACTTCAATTCCCAAGCTATCAGACATGGTTCGGGAAAAATCTGCTCAGTTGTTGGGTGGTTCTGCCTACGGTTTTTGAGCAGTTACGATTTTTCGTTTCTCTCTCAACTCCAACCAATAGCATGGAAACAGGTCGCCTAACACACGCTCTGTGCGTATGCCAAATGGCAGCGCGTCTCAATCACTTTTTTTAAACCGAGTGCTATGAATATTCCTCGCTATTCCCATCTCTCCCACGCCATCAAAATGGGCCTTGGGATCATGTTTGCCGCTCAGTCCACTTTTGTTCTGGCAAATACCATTTGCCAGAACAGCAGCGCTGCCGAACAGCCAACCAGTGCCGCTCAGGTTATCCAGAAGATGATCCAGAGCCAGCAGACCGAACAGTCTCAGGCAGCCCAACCCCGTGGCAAGCAACGTGCGTATGCGCGGCCAGAAGTCAAAGGTCTGGATGAAGCCTTTATTCCCGTTGGTGCACAATTTGATCCGTTCCTGGGCTTTACCATCAAAGACAGCAATGGAAAAGATGTGACCGCCCAAACCAAAATTCTTGGTGGTGTTGATACCTCCAAGCCTGGCGTGTACCGACTCAATTATCTGCCCAAGGGCGAAGGTTTTGAGCAAGACTATCTGATTTCCCGTGCGGTCGTTGTGTTGGAACCTGGCAACACGCCGCCAGAGATCAACGTACCCTACCCAGATACTGCCTATCTCGGTAGCTCATTCGATCCCCTACCTGAGCTGCCCAATGGCCATGTTTCAGCGTTCGACTTTGAAGATGGCAATCTGATTAAAAAGGTCGAATTTGTTGGCAATGTTGATACCAGCAAAGTGGGTATCTATCCGGTCGAATACCAAGTGACAGATAGCGGGGGCTTGACCGCTGTCGCTGAAAGTTATGTTCAGGTGCGTGATAAGAGAGATACCATGATCTCTCTGCGTGGTGTTTCCGATAGCACATCTCTCCTGGGAGACAACTTCGATCCCCTACACGCTGTAAAGGCCATTGATGAAAACGATGGCGATATCACCCATTTGATCACCGTCTCTGGCGCCATTGATACCAGCGTGGGTGGTAATCAGTATCTCACCTACAGCATCACCAATAGCGAAGGCGTGACCAATATGCGTCTGCGCCGGATCTATGTGCACAACAATGCTCCTCTCATCGAGGGTCTTGAGGCTCTTGAGCTGGCACAAGGTATGGCTTTTGACCCTATGGCTGGCGTGACTGTAACAGATACTCAGGACGGTGACCTTGTCGACCGCTTGACGGTGACCGGCAGCGTCGATACCAACACCCCTGGTGTTTATACCCTGACCTACACCGTTGAAGATAACAACGGCTCAACCACTTCCGTTTTACGGAATATCGTTGTTCGCAATCCAGCCGCTACCCAGCCCCATTTGCCAGAATTCAACGGCATCAAAGACAGTAACGAGCGCCCCACCGATATTGGCGTTGGCAGCACCTTCGATCCTATGGAAGGTGTCACCGCAACCGACGCTGAGGATGGGGATGTAACCCAGAACATCATCGTTATGGGCAGCATCGATACCAATCTGCTGTTAAGTACCCAGCACCTACTCTACCTGGTGACCGATAGAGACAACTATGCGGCCTCGAAGGTTCGCTTAATTGGGGTCACCAACCAGGCTCCCGTGATTTCTGGTGCCAAAGAGAGTGAGATCAGGCTAACCGTGGGCGATAGTTTCGATCCTATGGCAGGCATCACCGCTCAAGACCGGGAAGATGGTGATATCACCCGCAATATCAAACTCAAGGGAACGGTTGATACCAGCAAAGCCGGTTTCTATCAGCTCTCTTACACTGTGACCGATAGCCATGGTGCCGAAGGTCGTGCCTTCCAGAGTGTTCAGGTGGTTACCGTAAATACACCGCCCGTATTGCAAGGTGTTGGGCCGCTCTCCGTGGAGCAGGGCAGTCACTTTGATCCACGCAAAGGGGTCACCGCTTTCGATAAAGAAGATGGCAACCTCTCTTATAACGTGCAGATTGCTGGCTCTGTGAATACCCGCGTGCCCGGTTCCTACACCCTCACCTACTCGGTGAGAGACAGACAAGGCGAGCAGGTAACAGTCGCGCGTACCGTGACAGTTACAGAGAAAGGCGACAGCAACAATACGTTGCCAGAGATCAGAGGCGTTGGGCCTGCCACCATCTCCCAAGGAGCTTCCTTTGATCCCCGTACTGGCGTTTCTGCCATCGATAAGGAAGATGGCAATCTCTCCCACAGCCTGCGTATTACTGGCCGCGTCAATAGCCACGTGCCTGGCACTTATACCCTAACCTACTCCGTCACCGATCGTGATGGTGGCACGACAACTGTCAAGCGTACCGTAAGGGTCACAGAAAAGGGCGACAACGGCAATAACGGCAATACCCTGCCAGAGATCAGCGGTGTTGGCCCTGTCACCATCAACCAAGGTGAGTACTTCGATACTCGCGCGGGCGTTTCTGCCACCGATAAGGAAGATGGTAATCTCACCTACAGACTGCTGATTGCAGGTCGCGTCAATAGCATGGTGCCCGGCACCTACACCCTGACCTACTCCATTACCGACCGAAATGGGGGCAAGGCATCAGCCCAGCGCATTGTCACGGTAAAAGAGAGGGGCAACACATTGCCGGTTATCTCAGGCGTTGAGCCGATCACTATCAATGTCAATGACGTGCCGTTCTTCGATAGCCGTAGAGGTGTCACCGTTATGGATAAAGAAGATGGCAACATCTTCTACAACTTGCGTGTTTCCAGTCGGATCCTTCATGTGCCTGGTGCTTACACTCTGACCTATTCCGTCACTGATCGTGATGGTGGCACGACCACTGTCGAGCGTACCGTAACGGTCATATAGACTTGCCAACTGGGCAGGCATCGGTATAGTTGCCTGCCCCTAATTCAGCGATCAACTTGCTTTAATATTGACATCCTCGCCTCCTGATTCAAAGAATCAGAGGGCGCTTCCCCGTTGGGTTGGTACTCTCTCACGATTTCGCACTGGTTCCTGCTTCACAGAAGGCTCTAACGAACTCTCTCCACAGGCTAACAAGCGGTGTCCCCGCCCTAAAATTTTTCTCGCTCCTACAATATCAGCGTTTTCCGTGTGTCCACAGGATACGCAAGAGAAGCTAGATTGCGTTTTGCGGTTGTCTTTCGACACATGCCCACAGATTGGACAAGTTTGACTGGTATACTGTGCTGCCACAGCCACGACCATTCCGCCTCGCCATTGTTGCTTGTATGCCAACTGGGGGCGGAACTCGTACTAGCCCTGATCCAGGATACTCTTGTTCAACCCAGACTTGGCTTTTACCAAGTAACGGAGAAAGATATTCGGCCCCCTGCACCTGGAAAGATTAGAGTGTATCTTTCGAGAACTATTGGTGGGATTTGATTGCCAGCTAGTGCAGTTCAACGGAGAGAATAACCACGTTCACTTGTTGATCAGTGCTAGCCCTAAGACAGCGTCCTTGGCAAAGGTAATCAACGCTCTGAAATCTGTTAGTTCTAGGCGATTGAGGAACGAGTTTGCAGACTTGGCAGGATCGTTCAGTGACAAACTCCCACCACCAAACCTGACGGTTATGGATGGGGACTTCGTTCGACCCATGTTGAATATTATCAACACCTCTCGCTACAGAACCTGCACTGACAGGACTTTCTGTATGGGAACCCTTTACGAATCTGCTGTATCCCAGCAAGTCAGCTTCGGCATAGTAGCAAAGATTCGTGGAGATGGAAAAGACGCAACCCTTCACGGGTTGCCCTCTATCCATCTCCATCCAAATCAGCAAAGATCGCTTTGCTCCTTTATGCCTTTATGCCCTCGGGTGCTGTGGGTGCAATGCGTCAGTTATGGATGGAGAATTACGTGGTATTCGTTAAAGCAACAAGTTACGGATATCCGCTAGTAATCCCCCAAGCGTTGTGGTAAAGCGTGCGGCATCAGCACCATTGATGACTCGATGATCATAGGAGAGCGACAACGGTAGCATCTGCCTCGGAGTAAACTCGTTGCCATTCCATATGGGTTTGACTGCCGCCTTGGAGACACCCAGAATCGCCACCTCCGGCGCGCTGACGATGGGGGTGAAGGCTGTACCACCGATGGAGCCAAGACTGGAGATGGTGAAGACACTGCCTTGCATCTCATCCGGCTTCAGTTTTTTCTCCCGCGCTTTAACGGCCAGTTCAATGCCCTCTTCGGCCAACTCCCACAAGCTTTTGTGATCGACATTTTTGATCACCGGTACCAGCAAGCCATCGGGGGTGTCCACAGCTATACCGATATTGATGTACTTTTTGTAGATCAGTGCCTCACCATCGGCACTCAGAGAAGCTCCGAACTGCGGCATCAGTCGCAGCATATAGGCTACCGTCTTGAGGATAAATGGCAGCAGCGTCAGCTTGGTGCCCCGGCTTTCAGCCGCCGCTTTCTGAGCCTTGCGAAACGCTTCCAGTTCAGTGATGTCGCACTCATCAAACTGGGTCACCCGCGGAACATTGAGCCATGCACGCTGGAAGTTCTGGGCTGCGATTTTACGTATCCGGCTAAGAGGGACTGTTTCCACCTCACCCCAACGGCTGAAGTCAATGTCCGGTACGGCAGGAATGCCGACACCGGTGGTCCCGGCGGATTTATCGTCAAGACGTTTTTTCACGTACTCTTGCACATCCTCTTTGAGGATGCGATGACGCGGCCCACTACCATTAACTTCGGCCAGGTTAACGCCAAATTCCCGGGCCAACTTGCGTACCGCCGGCCCAGCGTGATAGTTGCGGTTGCTGCGCTCAAGCTCTACAGGATCAGCTGCAGCGTGTGCCTTCGATTCAGTCGGTGCATGAGTTGCGCTAGCTGCCGCCGGTTCTGCTGTCGGCTCTGCGGGCGCTTTTGCCGGTGTTTTTTCTGGCTGAGATGCCGGTGCTTCAGCACTGGCTGCCTCGCTGACAGTAACCATCGCGTCAGCTATCGCATCGCCCTGACTGAGGGTATCGCCTTCTTTCACATAAATGGCCTGTACCACACCGGCCACCGGCGAGGGCACTTCCATGGTGGCCTTGTCTGACTCCAGTACAATCAGGGGGTCTTCAACGGCAATGGTATCGCCCACCTTGATGTAAATCTCGATTACCGGCACATTTTCTGCACCGATATCAGGTACCCGGATCGTCTCAACACGGCTCCCCGCTGTTGCCTGACCGTCCGTTGTTGGTGTCGTGGCTATTGCTGGCTCCGTTGCTGTTATCGATTCCACCGTCGGCTCCGTTACCGGCTCTGCGGTCGTTGCCGGTTCCGGTGCGTCAGCTTCGGCTGTGCTCATGGTTACCATGGGTGTCCCTTCGCCCACTCGATCACCAACTTTCAATAACACGCCGGTCACTACGCCAGCAAATGGCGCTGGTACTTCCATTGATGCCTTATCTGACTCCAGAACGATCAGCGGCTCTTCCACCGATACTGACTGACCAGGCTTGACGTAGATTTCAATGACTTCCGCGTCGCCACCGCCGATATCCGGAATCTTGATGATGTCGTCACTCATTCTTCATACCTTTTGTACGTTTTGTACGTTCCAGACTCAGCAGAACAGAGGGTTGACTTTGTTCGGGTCGATGGCAAATCGCTTGATTGCTTCGTTGACTACCGATGCATCCAGCTCGCCGTCCAGGACCAGGGCGTAAAGGCTGGCAACCACAATAAAGTGAGGATCGACCTCAAAGAAGTAACGTAGCTCCTCGCGGGTATCGGAACGGCCAAAACCATCAGTGCCCAGGGTAATGTAGGTGTGCGCCGGGACAAACTCACGAATCTGGTCAGCGTACAGGCCTATATAATCTGAAGCGGCAATAACCGGTCCCTTGTGTCCGGTCAGTTGCTGTTCAACCCAGCTGACACGTTGTTCTGCGGTTGGATTAAGCATGTTATGGCGTCTGGCATCCCGACCATCCCGGGCCAGCTCGTTAAAGCTGGTGGCACTCCAGATGTCCGCTGCCACGTTGAACTCGTCCCGCAAGATGTCCGCCGCTGCCAGCACTTCTCGCAAAATAGTGCCGCAACCAAGTAGCTGGACTTTCAGCCCTTCTTTTTGCTCACTCTCGACGATGTTGTACAGTCCCTTGAGGATACCCTCGATCACTTCCGGGCCCTCGGGCAGCGCTGGCTGACGGTAGTTCTCATTCATGGCGGTGATGTAGTACCAGATGTTCTCGCCATTGCCGTACATACGCTGCAGGCCATCCTGGATAATCACTGCCATTTCGTAGCCGTAGGTCGGATCGTAGCTGATACAGTTGGGTATAACAGAGGACAGTATAAGGCTATGGCCATCCTGGTGTTGCAGACCCTCACCGTTCAGAGTGGTGCGCCCGGCAGTACCACCAATCATGAAACCCCGTACCTGTATATCACCAGCGGCCCAGGCCAGGTCGCCGGTACGCTGAAAGCCAAACATGGAGTAGAAGGCGTAGAACGGAATCATCGGTACGTTATTGCTACTGTACGACGTAGCCGCTGCAATCCAGGCCGCATGAGCCCCAGCCTCGGTAATTCCCGCTTCAAGAATCTGTCCCTGACGCGACTCTTTGTAGACCATCACCTGGTCGAAATCCATTGGCTCGTACTTCTGGCCAACGGCTGAATAGATGGCCAGCTGTCGGAACATCCCTTCCATACCAAAGGTGCGCGCCTCATCGGGGATGATTGGCACAATACGCTTGCCCAGACTCTTGTCTTTGGTCAAGGCGGAGAGAATGCGCACGTAGACCATGGTGGTGGAAATTTCCCGCTCACCGCTGCCTTTGAGGACGGTATCAAAAATCTCCAGACCGGGAATGTCCAGTTTGACATCGGATTCAGTCCGACGCTGAGGAATAAAACCACCAAACTTCTCACGGCGCTGGCGCATGTACTTCATTTCCGGGCTATCAGCGTCGGGTTTGAGGTAGGGCATCTTCTCGATATCTTCGTCTTTGATGGGCAGGTCAAACCGGTCACGGAAGTGCTTGAGGTCATCGAATGACAGCTTTTTCACGTTGTGGGCGATATTGGCCGCTTCACCGGTAGGTCCCATGCCGTAACCCTTAACGGTCTGGGTCAGAATCACCGTGGGCGAGCCAGTGTGATTAACCGCTTCGTGATAGGCCGCATAAACCTTCTGTGGGTCATGCCCACCACGCTTCAGGCGCCAGATATCCTCATCCGAGAGATGTTCCACCATCTTCAGAACTTCCGGGTCACGACCAAAGAAGTGCTCACGGGTCCAGGCCCCTCCCCTGGATTTGCAGTTCTGATAATCACCATCCACCGCTTCGTCCAGCAGTTTTTGCAGCCTGCCATGACGATCCTGGGCCAACAATGGGTCCCAGTTCCCGCCCCAGACCACCTTGATCACATTCCAGCCCGCACCGCGAAAGACGCCTTCAAGCTCCTGCATGATTTTGCCATCACCGCGTACCGGACCATCAAGACGCTGCAGATTGCAGTTAATGACGAAGATCAGATTATCCAGTCCTTCACGGCTGGCCAGAGAGATAGCACCACGGGATTCGGGCTCATCGGTCTCGCCATCGCCCAAAAAGGCCCAGACCTTGCGCTTCTGATCCGGCATCATGCCCCGGTTGATCATGTACTTGATAAAGTGTGCCTGGTAGATGGCCATCAACGGACCAAGCCCCATGGACACGGTGGGAAACTGCCAAAACTCAGGCATCAATTTTGGGTGTGGGTAAGAGGAGAGTCCATCACCACGAATCTCCTGGCGGAAGTTATTCAGTTGGGTTTCACTCAGACGACCTTCCAGAAAAGCACGGGCGTAGTTGCCCGGAGAGCTATGTCCCTGGAAATAAATCAGGTCACTTTCACGATTTTCGTCCTGGCCGTGGAAAAAATAGTTATAACCAATATCGTAAAGCGTTGCGATGGAGGCGAACGTAGATATATGGCCGCCCAGGGTGCTGTCCTTTCTATTGGCACGCATCACCATGGCCAGGGCGTTCCAGCGTATCATCGAACGTATGCGACGCTCCATGAACCGGTCACCGGGTATTTGCGCTTCTTTATCTAGCGGAATGGTATTGCGATAGGGCGTGGTAATGGTGTAAGGCAGTTGGGTACCCTTAGCCCGTGCGTGCTGAACCAACTGGGTGAGCAGAAAGTGAGCGCGATCCTCACCTTCTTGTTCCCGTACCGAATCCAGTGCTTCCAGCCATTCCTGAGTCTCAATTGGGTCGATGTCATGCATAAACTGGTGCGCTCCGAAATCCATCAAGCTACTTAAGTGTTGCTGTTGCTGTTGCTGTTACTGTGTTTGTTTCTGACCGTTGATATCATCTGTTAAAAAATGAACTTGTCAGGCGTCCACAAATGACCACCTATGTTAATGCTTGATTGGTGCTAACAATAGAAAAAAATACGCCGGAATCTGAGAAGCGAAAAATATGGTCTTTTTCAGAGGCGAACAAACCATCGTTCCAAAAAATCATCAGGAAACATTCCCTTGGTCCTGGAACCGTTCACCGCTTTTTCATTTAAATCTCAAGGCGAACATTCTACCGCCGCCTGATCGAATTCAGGAAAACGCTTGCGCTTCCAGCGGTGATGGCTCCACAGAAATGTTTCCGGCTGCTCCCGGATAGCTTTTTCGGCGGCTTTCACATAGGCCTCGGTCATTGGATAATCACTGTCGCCACGAACCCGTTGATAAGGCGGTGCAGCCAATGGTTGCAAATCAACCTCGTAATAGCCCTGGCGAACGCGCCGACACTGGGCAAAAAACACCGGGTATTGGGTCAGGCTGGCCAACTTTTCTGCTCCCACATAAAAAGGGGCTTCCCGGTTCAAATACGGAACCCAGTGGCAACTCTCGCCGTCAATGGGTTTCTGGTCCGCCAGCATGACAAAAATCCGAAAATCCTTGCCACGTTTAAGCAGGTCCCGGCCAGCTCGTCTGAGGGGAATGGGACGAGAATTGAACCGACTGCGAACCCGCTGCATAAACTGATCCCAACCCTGGTGATGCAGCGGCTTGTAGACAGGATCAACGGCAATGCCCAGTTGCAGTGCAACACCGTGCAATATCCACTCCCAATTACCTTGGTGGATGCACAGGACAATAACAGGCCCATTGCTGTGTGGCTTTAACTGTTCTGCACCGACAATGCGACAACGCTGTTTGAACTCGTCGCCGCTCATACTGTAAGCCTTGATGACTTCCAGCACAGAGTCGGCAAGCTGACGATAAAACGCCTTTGCCAGTGCCCGTACCTGTTGTTCGTTTTTCTCCGGAAACGCGTGCCTGATATTGTCGCAGACCACTCTCTTGCGGTAGCCGAGCACGTAGAAAGCAACGGCGTAGAGTAGCCAGCTCAGGCGATAGAGGAGAAAAAAAGGCACCAGCGATAATAGTCGAACAATAAACATACCCGCGGCTCGCTAGATAATCAGATGATTGAAAAATGCGCCATGACCCAGCCACCATAACAAGCTCCGGCGCGCTGGCAGTGGAAAGGTCGTTTTCATAGAATGAATCCGCAAATCAGCAGAGAGCGGGTTCATGGAGTCACTTAAGGTACAATTCCGTCAACGGTTGAGCGCATCTGGAATTCCAGCCGTTATCCAGCAGGGAGTTTTGGCGCACTGGCGACAGTTCGAGGACAATCATTCCGCGTTTGCCGAACAGCCGGTAACCACAGCGGCGGTGGATGAGTTGATTCGCTGCTGGGCCGGCAGTGATTTTGCTGCCGGACAATGCATCGCCCATCCACAGTGGCTGGCATCGATCCTAGCAAACCATGAGCATTTGGCCAAGTCAGTACAAAACCACGGCGAACAACTTAGTAATGCTCTTGCTTCGATCGATAGTGAGCAGACACTTATGACCGCCTTGCGTCACTACCGCAACCAGGAAATGGTGCGCATTATCTGGCTTGATCTCAATCGCCGGATCACCATGCCTGAAACCACGGCTGACCTTTCGGCGCTGGCCGATGCTTGTATTGACGCTGCCCTTCGCTGGCTCTATCACGATTGCTGCCAAAGCCTCGGGACACCCTATGGCACTGATATCCCCGAGGGAGTGCCCGTACCCCAGCAGATGGTGGTGCTGGGCATGGGTAAACTGGGTGCCCGTGACCTGAACCTTTCGTCAGATATCGATCTGATCTTTGCTTATCCGTGTCAGGGAGAAACCCGAGGCAGTAAAAAAGCGCTGAGCAATCAGGAATTTTTTCTCCGACTCGGCCAACGGCTAATCAGAGTGCTGGATAGCCAGAGCGCTGACGGCTTTGTCTTTCGGGTTGACATGCGTCTGCGGCCTTATGGCAACAGCGGTGCCCTGGCCATGAGCTTTGCTGCCATGGAACAGTACTACCAGGATCAGGGCCGGGACTGGGAGCGTTACGCCATGCTCAAGGCTCGGGCAGTGGCTGGCAATATCACTCAGGGCCAGCGTTTGCTCAGTCAACTACGGCCCTTTGTCTACCGGCGTTATATCGATTTTGGCTCCATCATTGCTCTGCGCGAGATGAAGCAGCTGATTCAGCGGGAAGTAAAACGTAAAGGCATGGCCAGCAATATCAAGCTCGGCCCCGGCGGCATTCGTGAAATTGAGTTTATCGTGCAGTCTTTCCAGCTAATTCATGGTGGGCGCGACCGCAGTCTGCAAGGTCGTAACCTGCTGAGCATCCTGACCACTTTACAGGCAAAGGGTTACTTTGCCCCAACTCAGGCACGACAGCTGCGAGAAGCGTATATTTTCCTGCGCAATCTGGAGCACGCCATACAAGCCATTGCCGACCGACAGACCCAGGATCTGCCCAAAGACCCGATTATTCAGGCCAGAGTTGCCTTCAGCATGAATCATCACGACTGGCCAGCACTGCTAAAAACACTGAAGCAACAGCAACAGTGTGTAATTACCCATTTTGTTGCTGTTGTCGCTGATCCAGATACCACCGACGATTGCAATGATCAGTGGCAAGCTCTGTGGTTAGGTCAGCTCAATGACACAGAGGCCGAGCAGTTGCTGAGCAGCGCAGGATTTATGGATGCCGGGGCATCATGGCAACGACTGGTTGCCCTGAAAGACGGCAAAGCCATAACCCGCGTTCGCCGCCAGAGTCGGGACCGACTGGATAAATTTATGCCATTGCTACTCAATGTTGTGGCTCAATCCAGTGAACCGGACATCTTTCTGGAGCGAATTTTGCCGCTGGTGGAGGCAGTGCTACGCCGTACGGCTTATCTGGTTTTGTTGATGGAGAATCCACCCGCGTTGGAGCATCTGGGCAAACTATGCATTGCCAGCCCATGGATTGCCCAGCAGATTGCCCGCTTTCCGGCGCTGCTTGATGAGTTTCTCGATCCTGGCGACCTGTACAATCCACCTGAAAAAGCAGCGCTGGCTGACGAATTGCGCCAACAGCTGGCCCACATTCCCGAAGATGACCTGGAAAACCAGATGGAGACCCTACGCCACTTTAAAATGGCCCATGTTTTGCGGGTAGCGGCAGCACAGGTGTCCTGTACACTGCCACTGATGAAAGAGAGCGACTACCTGACCTGGATTGCCGAGGTTATTTTGGCGGCCGTGCTGGCCATTGCCTGGCGTAACCTGACGGCGAAATTCGGCATGCCCAGGGATGTTAATGGCCAGCTGTGCGATCCGGGATTTATTATCGTCGGCTATGGCAAACTGGGTGGCATTGAACTTGGCCCCGGATCTGACCTGGACCTGGTATTTCTCCACAACGGCGGCACCAATAAGGAAACCAGCGGACCAAAGATGATCGACAGCACCACCTTCTACACCCGACTGGGCCAACGGATTATTCATATTCTGACCACGCAGACTGCTTCCGGAATTCTATATGAGGCCGATATGCGCCTGCGTCCCTCAGGTACCAAGGGGTTGTTGGTGAACTCCTTCGCCTACTTCGATAAATATCAGAAAGAGGAGGCATGGACATGGGAGCATCAGGCCCTGGTCAGAGCACGGGTGGTGGCTGGTGATCAGGCACTGGCCGAACAGTTTGACCGACTGCGTGCCACCATTCTTGGTCAGCAACGCGACGAGACAAAACTGCGTGCGGCGGTAGTGGAGATGCGCCACAAAATGCGTGATCACTTGGGCACAAGGGCATCTGGCACTGGCTTTCATATGAAGCACGATCCGGGTGGCATTGTTGATATTGAGTTTCTAATGCAATTTGCTGTTTTGCGCTACGGACACCAATATCCATCTTTGTTGCGCTGGACTGACAATATTCGCATCTCTGAAGAGCTGGAAAATGCCGGGCTGTTCAACAAGGAAGATGCCCATCAGCTACGGGAAGCTTACAAAATGTTTCGTCTATGTATTCACCAAAAAGCGTTGCAAAATGAAGTGCCGGTCGTCGAAGAGACGGTGGCCGAAGACCTGCGCCAGAAGGTAGCTGCCGTATGGGCCGATTTTATGGGTGAGAACTCGGCAAGTGATCCATGAGAGCAGCCTGTATATCCAGTCTCTGGTGCAATCAATTTTGAGAGCCTGGGTCATCTTGTTCACCTACGGTGATTTTGAGGTGCAAAGCGCCATCAACCAAAAAGTTTTCAATATCCTCCAATGGCAGAAAACAGGGTATTCCGGAAGCAATATTGTAATTCCTGCGAGGCTGCTGAAAGCTTGAGCTAGCGGGATCTGGTGTAAACGAATCCTGGTGCAAAAGCTGCCCACCGGAACCAATCGCCGCCATGGTAACTTTCTCCACAAATGGCCAACGAATAAAATTGTCCATTTCTGTTTTCAGAATGACCAAAAACACGCTGACCTGTTTGCGCTCGGCAAGACCATCTCCGTTGGGATATATCTTTGCACGTAGCTTGCAGCCAGTGTGTGAGTAGAAACTGTTGCTTTGAAATGAAACCTTGTCACGATGCAATCTGGCTTCTTCAATGGCTTTCTTGAAGTCTGCAATTTTCCAGAGCAGTGTGCCATTGTTATGGCCGAACTGTTCTCTGCGCTCCAGTCTTTCGATGTAGCTGCCTTGACTGGCAACTTCTGCCGTCAATTTAGCCGCAGCGTTTTCAAGCTGTTCAGTTACCCGGACAAGGGTACCCATCTGAGTGATTAGCTCAGCAATGTTCGCCTTGTTACCATCAATGCACTTTTTAGTATCTCCGATACTCTTCTTATTATTTTCAATATCCTTTTTGTTAGTACTGTTACTCGTCTCAACATAATTTCTAACAAATGCAAACTGCGAAGGAGACAGAACCTCATTAAACTGCTGGACCGATAGAACCTCCCGAGGATTCACAACGGCATCCATACCAAGTCCCATTTCACTCGGAGATCGTCTGGCACTGAGTACAGGAGCACCTGGGCCGATCATTCCACACAGCTCGCTAGGTTGAAATCGGGTAGAAGTCGCGGATGCACTATCTCGTGACGCAGGTGAAATGGGCTGGAACTTACCATCGTGGAGCAGGCGGTGGTGATCGGGCAGTTCACTCAGTACAATCTGTTCTCCACACTCTTTCCCATTAGGCTGCTGGTAGGCACAAACAACCTTGTTCTGCTGAGCCATCTGAGTCAGTTTCTCATCGCAAGGAAAGCTTTGGTAGTCATATGGAGCGTCGCGTCGGGCACACTTAATATCAGCGATGTAACTGCAGCCTGCAAAATCATCGCCGGTCGGTATTAGATTCAGGATATCCCTTTGAAGATGGGCTGCTTCAGACCTGACGGATCTGGCTTTCAGCGACCTGGCCTCAACAATGTGGGCATTTCCCTGCGAACACTGACAGCAAAAAAGCTTGTTAACGTCGAAATTGGTATTGTTAAGATTACACCGAAACACGCTGCCGCTGGTTGTCCGAAAAACTTGCTGACTCAGTAAAACGCTTTGTCCGACTGTATCTGTAGCACTGCTACGAAGCGTTGAAAACCATGGAGTGGGAGGCTTGATGCTGGGGTACATTTTTCATTGACTCCTGTTATTAATGGTCGGTTTCTAGAGGAGGACCGGTGGGTGAATCAATTAATTTTTTCTGGATGCAAAATTAAAATAACTAAATACATAAAATTCGCAAAAAAACAATTTTAACAACAATCAACAAGAACCAAAGTGCTGAAGTTATAACAACTATTAATTAGAAAACCATTTAATTAGAAAAACCATCGTTAGAAAACTATTGTTAAAAAAATTATTAATAGCTATTTCAATAGACCTTCTAATGACTATACATTCCTGCTGATCGGTTACTGCGGTTTTTATTATCAGTTTTTATCGCTGATATTTAATACCAGATAGCGACATTTATTATCAAAACTACCTTATCTATTATCAAAATTACCTTACCAAAACCGCCATATTAGAGATGTAGTATTAAAAAATTCAAACTCATCATAATGCCCAACTTTGATAATGAGTTCTTCGACAATAAGTTGGTCATATAGTTCAGTGTGAAAAGGCTTTTCCACTAACGTGGTACGTACTTCAGGTGGGAGGCTCACCGCACCGCATCAAGTGCTAACTTGGCTGACCAACCTCCTCCACTGATCCGAGACAAGCAATCAGTGGAGGAAGCTACTATAGAAAGTTGCTATAGAAAGAGCATTCTCTCGCTCTTTATCCTGACAACAACAATTTCAGCACGCCTTATGGCAATGTAATGCTGTGGCTTGCTATTGCAGATTCATAAAACGACCAAGGCGCTGCTTCAGATAGCGATTTTCTGATTGCAGCTGATCCAGCTTGTCCAGCAAGTCCAGAGCCAGTGCTATTCCAGGCCAGTCCACATGAAGGTCACGGTGCAAGCGTACGGCTTTTTGGGTCAAAAGTACCATTGCCGGGCTGAACTGCCACTCATCCGGCGACGTGCCAATTGGCTTGACAATTCCCTGTTCGACGATTTCGATGAACGTCTCCCGTGTTACTCCGGTTCGCAGGCAGATTTCAGTGAAACTCAGGTAAGTTGTTTGTGTATCGTTCATGATGTTTTACTCCACTGTGCCCTGGGATCAAAGGGAACAAGCTTTGCCAGCTCTTGCCACTGCTCCTTGACAGCGTCGTTGTTCGCAGGCATCACGACTTTAAGCACTGCATAAAGATCACCCTGCGTATGTTTGCCGGGCAGTCCTTTGCCTTTAACCCGCAAGCGTTGCCCAGTCTGGCTATTCGCAGGAATGGTTAAATTAATCTTGCCTGACAGGGTTGGCAGCGTCACTTTAGTGCCAAGAGCCGCCTCCCAGGGGGCGACTGGAACAGTGATAATCAGGTTATGCCCTTCCACATCAAACAGTGGGTGTGGAACCAGCCGAATCCGCAGGTACAAATCACCATTGGGGCCGTTACCGATACCTGGCCCCCCTTGCCCTTTGAGACGAATAAGTTCGCCATCACTCACTCCGGCAGGGATTTTAACTTTCAGGGTTTTATTTACTTCGGTGACGCGCCCATTATCATCGTAGTGGGGGAGGCTATAGGAGATGGTTTTGGGCTCTTTTGAGAGAACATCTTCAAGAAAGACAGGCAGCTCTGTCTCAACATCACGGCCTTTGCGATCATAAGTCTTTCGTCGCCCAAAATCGTGGGCGTGTGCGCCGCCTGCCGAACCAAAAATTGAGGAAAAAAAGTCCGAAAAATCGCCTTGAAAATGGCCGTCGCTATCACTTTCGTGCCATCCTCCCGAAGGTTGCCAGCCAGGTGGCGGACGAAACCCATTGCGAGTATCTCCGTATTGACGAATTTCGTCGTATTCTGCGCGTCGCTCGTCATCTTTAAGTACTTCATAGGCTTCGGCGACCGCCTTAAACTGGTCCTCCGCATCGCGATGGTCACTGACATCCGGGTGATACTTTCTGGCCAGTTTTCGGTAGGCGTTCTTTATCGTTTTTTTATCAGCGTCGGGATCAACGCCCAGAATTTTGTAGTAGTCTTTGAATTCCATACTGCATCCGTTAGCTCAAAAAAGAGGTACACCAACCGCAGCAACGCGGCCTCAAGAAAAGGGCTTAAAACGCTCTCTTGTCAGGCTTTGTCAGTCATTGCACAGCGAGATTTGGAAATTTGACTGGTACTCGACAAGCAGAAGAAAATGCTTGTGAAACTACTATAGGTACAGACCGAAAGAAATGCCCGGTAAAAAACACATAGTCAAATCATTTCGAATCTGATCCGACAACCTTCGCTGGCAGCCCTTCGAGAAACTGTACGTGAGCTTCTCGACTCATACAACTACCATCGGACAGACCTTTGATTTTAGTCTACCTGGTGTCGTTTAAATGTGTCGTTTACAAAGGCTTGGATTGCCACTGGCAATCCGCCCCATGAATGCGGTAAACCCCACAAGTGCCAATACAGACCCCAAGACCTAAATATATGTCTGGAGTGAAACCCGGTGAAATCGGCTCCAGACTGATTGAAAACGTGCTGAGTGCCTTGGGATTGAAAAGCGTGTCGATATCGACCATATCGGAGATAACCAGCACATACCTGCCACCCTGGGTAAACCAGACCTTGGCCACTTTGGGTAAAAACTCGCCGACAGTTTCACGAGTTCCCATATTGAAAAACGTGGCGGGAGGCGCACAAAGAGCCAATGCCGTCGCGGCAGTGCTTTGGTTCGCAGTGGCAAGTGCCTTGAAAAATTGCTGGATACCTGGGGATATTTCCACTTTTTTCACCTTGGTGAAGGTCGCTTTCGGTGCTACATCTGAGCAAGTAACAGGCATACCTGCATCCATTATCATGCGAGCAAAATAGCCACTGTTGGCCATGGGAAAATACAGTCGATCAATCCCCAGACTGTTCAGGTAGGATTTCAGAGCTGTGGCCGACGATTTGGTGATGCTGACGCAAACCTCCAGCCCTTCTTCCCAATATGCACAGACATCTTTGACCAGACGTACAATTGACCGATCATCACTGATACTGGGATAGTAGACGGCGGTGGCCACTACATAATAAAAATCAGCACCGCTCCGGCAACCGGCAGCGTTTCCTTGCGAAATAATGTTTATTTTTCGATCAACAGCAAGTTCAGCCCTGGCGAAAGAGGTTAGATTGATAAAACGAGCCGGCGACAGGTTCTCTACACACGTTTTTTGTTGCAGCAGATAGACAAAATCAGTTATCAGGGTGAGCAACAGGTCGAGGTTGCCCAAGTGCTGTTTGATGGCAGCAGAGCCTCCGACCCGATAAGCGATGTTCATATTTTCAATACCCTTAATCAACGCTTGCTCTGCCCTTTCCAATATGGGTGTCACTATGAGCGGGGAAGTGGTTTGGCTATTGATGTAAGTAAGCGCGTTATCAATACCGGCATCATGTTTGGCACAGGCTGCTGCGCGTATTTGCAGTGCCAGGTTTTTGCGCGCGTCCGCGGAAATATCTTTGTCAAACTCGTTAATGATGCTGGCAATAAGCGGATCGTGGATAAGCCCCCGGTTACGGTAAGCATCACATGCCTGACGAACACGCTCCGCCGCACCAGGGGATAATAGCTCTGTGGTTGGGCGGACAAAGGCTAAAAGTCCAACCTCCTGCATCATGGCGATGCTCTCTGCCAAGGGCAGTCGGTCATCCGGATCAAGAGCATCGAACACGCATTTGGGCGCTGGGACAACGCCCTTCGCAGTGCGATGGTTGAAAGAGCCAGTGTTGGTTGACGCTGTTGCATCAGCAATCGGAGAAGGTAAAGGTGGCGTGTTGGCTATACGGTCCATGGAAAAGGCCAAAACAATGGAAGCCACTATTGGACAAACCGCACCGATAATAGTTTCAATACGACCAATAAATAACCAACTTCGATATCCTTACTGCTTTTCCGACTTGTGGGCAACGAACAAATTAGCAACTGCGCATTGATGTTTGTCGTTAATATCCTCAATATACGACCACTGCAAATTAATAGACCAATACCGCAGGCAACATAATATTAGTACTGGAGTATTTAATGCGCGCTATTCATGAACTGCAGCCTAATGCGCTTTGGCAACACTTTTCGGCCATTTGTGACATCCCCCACCCATCCTTTCATGAAGAACAAATTCGTGAGCACCTGATTGGCTTTGCCAAGGCTCATAATCTTGAGTGGCTTTCTGACGCAGCTGGCAACGTCATCATTCGCAAGGGCGCAACAGCCGATATGGAAAACCGGATAGGCGTTATTTTGCAAGGCCATATGGACATGGTGCCACAGAAAAACAACGACACGGCGCACGATTTCACCACCGACCCGATCAAAGCCTACATCGACGGTGACTGGGTCACCGCTGAAGGCACCACGTTGGGAGCGGACAACGGCATCGGCATGGCTGCAACCCTGGCCGTACTGGGCGCCACCGACTTGCAGCACGGTCCGATCGAAGCCCTGTTTACCGCCACTGAAGAGACCGGCATGATCGGTGCCCAGGGACTTGAGGCCGACGTATTACAGGGTAAAATTCTGCTCAACCTGGACACTGAAGATGAAGGCGAGTTGTACATCGGCTGTGCCGGTGGTGCTCGCATCGAAGTCAACCGTCAGTATACTCCGGAGACCATTACCGGTGATTTCAGCTACAAAACCCTGGCCGTCACTGGTCTCAAGGGTGGTCACTCTGGGTGTGATATCCATCTCGGCCGTGGCAATGCCATTAAGCTGTTAGTGCGCGTCCTGCAACGTCTGCAAGAGCACGGCGTGCGCATCGCCAGCATCAATGGCGGCTCGTTGGCCAACGCCATCCCGCGCGAAGCATCAGCAGTCATTGCCATTCCTGAAGCTGCCCAGGGCGCATGTGCCCAAATTATTGACCAGTGCAGTAACGATATCTGCGCCGAGCTTAATGCAGTGGAGTCAGACCTGCAATTGACCCTGAGCGATGCCGCACCCGTCACACAACTGATGCCGCTGGCCGACCAGCAACAGTGGATAGCTGTGCTAGCTGCCTGCCCTAATGGCGCCCAGCGTATGAGCGACTCTGTTGAGGGCGTGGTGGAAACCTCCCTGAACATTGGTGTGTTTACTATCGACGCAGGTAAGATTCATGCCCACATTCTGGCCAGAAGTCTGGTGGGCAGCTGCAACGATGCTCTGCGCGATGCAGTGGCTGGCCTGTTCCGTATGCTCGGCGCTGAAGTGACCTATCAGGACAGCTATCCGGGCTGGAAGCCAAACCCGGATTCACAGATTCTGGCACTGATGCAGCAGGTGCACCATGAGCTACACGGTAAAACACCGGGAGTTCAGGTGGTACACGCCGGTCTTGAGTGTGGTCTGCTCGGTAGCAAGTATCCGCAATGGGACATGATTTCCTTTGGACCGACCATTCGTTTCCCTCACTCTCCGGATGAGAAAGTGCATATCCAGAGTGTTAGCCGGTTCTGGGACTTTCTGGTGGCCACATTGAAGGCAGTGCCTGAGGCATAACCTGCAAAATCCCCGTGTTGTATACGCACAATGCGGGGACATCTCTTCACAGCATGCTTGTAAGCGGATAAGAAAAAACCGCAATCAGGCAGTTACTCACCAACCAACCAGACCGAACCTCTGTTCCATCAGTTGAGCGTTTAACCACACATACGGTTACGCTTACCGATCAACACCGCTTATAATGCCTCACCATTTCACATTAGGAACTCCCGTCGGGATGAAATATCTGATTGTCGGTCCCTCATGGGTGGGGGACATGGTGATGGCGCAGACGCTGTTCATCGCCCTGAAAAAACAGCACCCACAGGCCACCATTGATGTTCTTGCCCCGGCCTGGAGCTTGCCGATTATTGAGCGCATGCCGGAGGTGCGCCGCGGTATAGAGATGCCCGTTGGCCACGGCGCTCTGGAGCTGAGAGTGCGCTACCATCTGGGCGAAAGCCTGCGCCAGGAAGGCTATACCCACGCCATCACTATGCCCAACTCGTTCAAGTCAGCTTTGGTTCCTTACTGGGCCAATATCAACCAGCGCATCGGCTGGCGCGGCGAGATGCGTTACGGTTTGCTCAACGATCTGCGTAAGCTGGATAAAAGCCGCTATCCACTGATGGTCGCCCGCTTCGTTGCCCTGGCGTATCCCGATGGAGCTTTGCTACCTGATCCCCTGCCCATTCCGGCACTGACGGTTAATGACCAGACGGTCAACGATGCGCGCCAGCGCTACAACCTGAACACGAACAAACCCATTCTGGCCCTGTGCCCAGGCGCTGAATTTGGTCCATCCAAACAGTGGCCAGCCGAATACTACGCCGAAGTTGCCAAAGTACTGCTGCAACAGGGCTGGCAGGTCTGGCTGTTTGGCTCGGCCAAAGACCAACCAGTCACGGCACAAATCAAAAGCGCGCTCCCCGCTCAGGAACACTGTCATAACCTGGCCGGCGCTACCTCTCTGGCCGATGCCATTGACCTGCTGTCTCTGGCGAGTGCCGTGGTCAGCAACGACTCCGGACTGATGCATATCGCCGCTGCCCTGAGCCGGCCATTAGTAGCCGTGTACGGCTCCACCTCAGCCAGCCACACTCCGCCGATGAACCCCAACAGCGCCACGCTGTCGTTACAACTTGAGTGCAGCCCTTGTTTCAAGCGGGAGTGTCCCCTCGGACACATGAACTGCATGAAGCAACTGCTACCAGGGCGAGTTCTGGCTGCTCTTGGGCAGCTCGGGGTCAACGTATTAACGACAGAAACCGCTATCGCAGGAACGCCAGCCAAGGTGCCCGAAGCCGCAGGGAGTGACGCGCATTGACTCAGCCAAAACACGTTCTGGTAGTGAAGACATCCTCGATGGGGGATGTTATCCATACTCTTCCGGCACTCACGGACGCCGCTAATGCCTTGCCGGGCATTCGTTTTGATTGGGTCGTAGAGGAAGGCTTTGCCGAGATACCCACATGGCATCCGGCGGTGGACCAAGTGATTCCGGTGGCTATTCGCCGCTGGCGCAAAACGCCATTACAAGCCTGGAAATCGGGTGAGTGGCAGCAGTTCAGACAACGTATCGGCAGCTGGCAATACGATGCCGTTATTGATGCTCAAGGGCTGCTAAAAAGCGCCCTGCTGACCAAAATGGCTCAGGGTCCGCGCTTCGGACTCGACAAACACTCAGCCCGTGAGCCACTGGCCAGCCATTTTTATGCCCACCCCAAGTTGGTTCCATGGGAACAGCACGCAGTTGAACGAGTGCGCCAACTGTTTGCCCAATGCCTGGGCTACCCGCTACCCAGGAGTCACGGTCAGTTTCTGCTCGATAAAGACAAGTTTCCCAAGGGGCAGATAACCGATACGCCTTATGTGGTATTTATCCACGGCACTACTTGGCCTACCAAGCACTGGCCAGAAAGCTATTGGTGTGAACTGGCCCGCAAGGTCAATCAAGCCGGTTTGCATGTGGTGCTCCCCTGGGGTAACGAGCTGGAGAAAGCCAGGGCCGAACGCATTGCCGAAAACGCCCAGGCCACCGTATTGCCAAAGTTATCGCTGGCGGAAGTAGCGGGAGTGATTTGTGAGGCCACGGCAGCCGTGGCCGTGGATACTGGCCTCGGGCATTTGACCGCTGCACTGGAGACTCCGGCAGTATCACTCTACGGTCCCACCAGCCCACTAAAAGTCGGGGCTTATGGCGCCAGCCAGAAGCATCTAACGCTTAAGCAGTGTCCAGCCGGTAACTTTCCGTCGGCTGACCCGGCGATTTTTACGCCCATGACGCCAGGAGTGGTCTGGCAGGAGTTGGCACCCCTGCTTCAGAATTAGATATACGAATATTGTAATGGTAAAGCAGCTTTGACGATCAGCTCGCCAAAACTGGTACGTAATTACTATGAAATGAACTTTTTTTATGTTTTATCAGTCCAACTGAACTCCACATATAATAAAAAATCCTTGGAGGTACCAATTTATGAATGGAGTTCAAGTTAACGGCCAATATAACCCGATGGCGGACCATGGCACGTTGAGTCTGCAAAACCAAAATGAAGTGGGAAAACATGGTGGACGGGACGTGGTAGTCAATTCGCAGCCTACCGGCACTGTTCCCTCCCGTGTGCAGCCGCCCTCTTATGAGGAGGTAATGGTGCAGGATCAACGAGCGCAAAAATCAGCGGCGGTGTTGCATATAGCTCTTCTGGAAGCGAGCAGATTGTCATCACAGCCGCGCCACCCAACCCGGGAAGAAAGATGTTGTCATAGTTTTTGCGGTAATGGAACGTGTGGAGACCTTGCCGCCTACTGTGTTGTGGCATGCTGTGGTCTGCTCTGTAGCCTTATCCGTGGCTGTTAGAATTCCTTGGCAGCGGGACATGGCTTCCAGCAACCCCGTTGTCGGCTACAGTTGCGCCTTGGGCAGAAAATGCCTAAAGTTGCCGCTTTCATTAGCATCCGGAACCATCGATGACACAGCTGGAACAATTAAACGCCATTTTGGCTGATCTGCTTAAGCTCGATACCAGCGAGTTCACTGAAAGTACGCCGCTGCTCGGTGCGCTGCCGGAGTTTGACTCCATGGCCGTAGTCGGGCTGATCACCGCGATGGAAACGACGTTTGCTATCGCTGTGAACGATGACGATATGGAGGCAGAGCTGTTTGAGACTGTCGGCTCGGTGCTCTCTTATGTCGACTCTGTCAGGGCCGTTGCCTGACTCGACTTCAAATCAGTAACTCGGCCACCTCGGGGTGTCCGAGAAACTTTTGCGGACTGGCACTGGCACCATAGGCACCCGATTGCAGCACCACAATGTAGTCTCCCACTGTAGCTGCAGGCAGCACCAGTTTTGCTCCGATGATGTCCAGCGGCGTACACAACGGTCCGACAATCTCTACCACCTCCTCCTCATCGCTGTCCAGGCAGTGAGCCAGCACCACTGGATAATTTTTACGCAACACTTGGCCAAAGTTGCCGGAATTGGCCAGATGATGGTGCAGGCCACCGTTGGTCATCAGATAGGTCTGTCCACGGGACTGTTTTTTGTCAGTCACCTGGCAAACGTAATAACCAGCCTCGCCCACCAGCCAGCGCCCCAGTTCCATAACAAACTCAGTATCTGCCAGCGATGCTGGCCGATGATCCAGCAGTTGTTGCAGATTCTGGGCAATGTTGTCCAGCGCCAGCGGCTGCTCTCCCGGAAAGTAAGGAATCCCAATACCGCCGCCAATATTGATGTGTTTTATCGATACTCCCACCTGTTCTGCCAGTTGTGCGGCCAGAGCAAAAGTTTGCTGGTGACAGGCCATCAGGGACTCGGCATTAAGATTTTGGGAGCCGGAAAAAATATGAAAGCCGTGGAAGTCCACCCGGCCCAAGTCAAGGTTGGCCAGAATAGATGGCATTTGTTCGACATCAATACCGAACTGTTTGGGGCCCCCAGCCATTTTCATGCCCGATGACTTCAGCTCAAAGTCCGGATTGACCCGCAAGGCAATGCGGGGACGAATTCCCAGCTCGTGGTAACACTGGTACAGCCGCTCAAGCTCAAGGGGTGACTCAACGTTGATGGTGATACCGGCAACCACCGCTGCTTTCAGTTCATGCAGTCCTTTGGCTGGCCCGGCAAAGCTGATATGGGCGGCATTCATACCACTGCCCAGGGCGATCAGCATTTCCTGGTGGGAAGCCACGTCCAGCCCATCAACCTGCGACGCCATATGACTTACCAGCACCGGCATGGGATTGGCCTTGATGGCGTAGTGCAGTCGCAGCGCGGCTGGCATCTGCTGGCGGAATCGGGCGACTCTGGCCGTGAGTGCCTGGCGGTCGTAGATGTAACACGGTGAGGTGCCAGCAATAGCAACCAGTTGCGCCACGGTGCGCCCGGCAATATGCAGTTGGTTGTTGTCACTGGCCAACGTGGTCAGTCGATGGTGTTTCTTACTCATGGAGTATGTCACAGGGCTGGAACAGGCCGCGATATTGAGCCAGCAGAGCTTTACGGTCAATCTTGCCGTTGGGGTTTCTGGAGAGGGCCGGTTGCTGTTTAATGCATAAAGGCACCATATAGGTCGGCAGGCACTCCCGGCAATGGCGAATCAGCGAGGCGTCGTCAATGGTGCGGTTGTCCCTGCCGACCACCACCAGCACAATGGCCTGACCCAATCGATGGTGAGGAACGCCAATGGCAGCCACCTCAGCCACCAGCCCGGAGGAGTAGATCACCTCCTCCACTTCTGTCGGACTGACCCGATAGCCCGAGGTTTTGATCATGTCATCCCGGCGGCCAATGAAATAAAGATAACCTTCGTCGTCTTTACGCACCACATCGCCGGACCACACCGCCAGTTCCTTATTGGGAATCTCGGCAATAGCACAAGGTGCCGAGCGAAAGCGTTCAGCAGTCCGTTCCGGGTCATTCCAGTAACCCATGCTAACCAGTGCACCACGGTGTACCAGCTCGCCAGGCTCGTGGGGTCCGCACAACTCGCCCTGCTCATTGATCACCATAACCTCAGCATTGGGAATGGCCTTACCAATGGAGCCCGGCCGACGGTCCACCTGCTCTGGCGGCAGGAAGCAGGAGCGGAACGCTTCGGTCAAGCCGTACATCATAAAGGGCCTGGCATGGCGAAAACGCTGGCGCAACCCGGCCAACGTTGCCGTGGGCATCGCCCCTCCGGTGTTGGTGAAGTAACGCAGACTATCGGCCGCCTCTTCCGGCCACGATTGCTCGGCAATCTGTACCCACAGCGGTGGCACCAGGGCGAGACCAGTGATCCGCTGTTTATCGACGGCCTTGATCACATCGCCTGGCAACAGGTACTCCAGCAGGTAACAGCTGGCCCCGCTGAGAAAAGCCGTGGTTAGCTGGCTAAAGCCATAGTCAAAACTGAAGGGCAATACGCACAGCAGGCGATCTTGAGGAACATTGCCAAGGTACTCGGCAACGCTGTGGGCACCGGTGACCATATTGCGATGGGACAGGACAACGCCTTTGGGCTTGCCGGTACTGCCGGAGGTATAGAGAATTGCTGCCATGTCGGCATCAATGGAAGGCACTGGCTGCCAATTGGCGAAAGGCTGAACGAAACTGGTCCAGTTAATAACACCTGGGCTATCGGTGGCAGGTTTGCCATCCACCACGATGATATGGCGCAGGTCATGGCACTGATCAATCACTTCAGACAGCTGGCGCAAACGGGCCTTGTTGATGATCAGCACCCGAACATTGCAGTCTTTGAGAATATGCCCCACCTGCGCGGCTTTGAGCACTGGGTTAACCGGCACCATCACTCCCCCGGCAGCGGTGGCACCAAAAAAACTGAATACTGCCTCGAAGGTTTTGGGCAGATAAATGGCCACCCGTTCGTGTTGCATCAGACCAAGTTTCTGCAATCCGGCAGCGACAGCGCGAATCTGCCGCGACATGCCCTGATAATCAAGCCACTGATTTTTGTAACCAAGAGCCTCGGCCAACGGGGTGTGTTCGGCCTGACGCAAAACAATCTGATGTAACAACAAACTCATGGAATTACGGACTTCTCAAAAACGCGGTGTTAGAGGCTCTGAAGTGCCTGGCGGGCGTTGGTCACTGCCAGACGAATCTGCTCCGGTGCGGTACCTCCCAGATGGTTTCGGCTACGCACGGAGCCTTCGAGGGTCAGCACATCAAACACATCCTGTCCGATCACGCTGGCGAATCCCTGTAGCTCGGCGAGAGTCATCTCCGCCAGGTCGCGCCCCTCTTGTAAGCCAAAAGCCACAGCGTTGCCCACTGCTTCGTGAGCGTCCCTGAAGGTCATACTCCGGCCCACCAGGTAATCGGCCAGGTCAGTGGCGGTACTGAACCCGCGCCGAGCCGCTGCCAGCATGTTCTCCCGTCGGGCCTCGATGTGCGGCACCATATCAGCAAAGGCACGCAGACAGTCGACCAGGGTATCAACCGTATCAAACAGCGGTTCCTTGTCTTCCTGATTGTCTTTGTTGTAGGCCAGTGGCTGTGACTTCATCAAGGTCAGCAAAGACACCAGATGGCCATTAACCCGACCTGCCTTGCCCCGAACCAGCTCAGGTACATCGGGATTTTTTTTCTGCGGCATGATGGATGAGCCGGTACAGAAACGATCTGGCAACGCAATAAAATCAAACTGGGCACAACTCCACAGCACCAGCTCTTCTGACATCCGCGACAGATGCGTCATGAGCAGGGCAGCGGTAGCGCAGAATTCGATGGCAAAATCCCGGTCGCTGACTGCATCCAGCGAGTTACGCGCCGGACGCTCAAAGCCCAGCAACGCAGCAGTATAAGCCCGGTCGATAGGGTAGCTGGTACCAGCCAGCGCTGCCGCGCCCAGCGGACAGATATTGACTCGCTTGCGACAATCCGCCAGCCGTTCACCGTCGCGCACCAGCATTTCATACCAGGCCATAAGATGATGCCCAAAGGTTACCGGCTGGGCGCTTTGCAAATGGGTGAAACCCGGCATGATGGTCTCAGCCTCACGCTCGGCCAGGTCCACCAGCCCGCACTGTAAACGGCGCAGTTCGTCCAGGATAAGGTCAATGCCATCACGCAGCCACAGGCGGATATCCGTGGCCACCTGATCGTTGCGGGAACGCCCGGTATGCAGCTTTTTGCCAGTGGTGCCAATGCGGTCGGTCAGGTGCGCCTCAATGTTCATGTGAATATCTTCCAGTTCCACTGACCAACTGATACGCCCGTGTTCAAAATCTTGCAGAATGTCGTTCAGAGCAGCAACGATAGCGTTCAGTTCATCGTCAGTCAGAACGGCCGCCTGATGCAGCATGCGGGCATGAGCGATAGAACCCTGAATGTCCTGTCGGTAAAGACGCTGGTCAAAATCAATGGATGCGGTAAAACGAGCCACGAAAGCGTCCACACCCTCACTGAAGCGCCCTCCCCACTGTGGATTGGTGCTATCGTACCCATGCCCGTCATCTGCTGGTTTGGCATGGCTTTTTGATGTGCTTGTGGACATTGTTTTATTTCCCACCCGGTGCTCATTGCTACGGCTTTTGCTACTGGAAAGCACGCCCCCGTTCCCTCCGTTCAGAGGCACGGCATTATATCCTCGCCACTGACTGATTGCATTGTTGTCTTGGCAAAACTGTACACCTACTGACAACTCGCTTCCCGGACGATTCGACAACCAGAATACGAAAAGGCAGGTGGAACGCTTATGGTGCCTATAGCGTGAATGGTCCAGAGCCGCTGAAACACACGCTCCAAGTTCAGATTTCAGTGGAAAATCCGATGCCTTATAGAAGTGATTATCACGGGCAACCGTTGCCGACAAACAAATACCGACAGGAGCAAATCGTCAGACCATGGATGAGCCCATGAAAATCCTGATCGTTGATAATGAGCCCAGGGACCGCCAGTGGCTCAGGCAGATAATTGACCAGTTTGAGCATTTCACCGTGCTGGCCAGCGAAGCCGACAATGGCCGCGATGCCGTTGATCTTTGCCGTCAGCATCAGCCAGACATCGTCCTGATGGATATTCCCATGCCAGTCATGGATGGTCTGGAAGCGGCCCGGCACATCAGCGTCATAGAGCCACCGCCAGCGGTTATTTTCTGCACCGACCGGGACGGCCACGCCCTGGCAGCGTTTGCCACCCAGGCAGTGGACTATCTGCTTAAACCCATTGGACCGGCCGCCCTGGTGCAGGCACTGCAGCGGGCCAGTCGGTTAAACCGGGCGCAACTGGCGTGGCTGGACAACCGTGAGCCGCAACGCGATTTCGCTCATATTGCTGCCCGTACGGTGCGCGGCCTTGAGTTGATTCCGCTGGATGATGTGCTCTGCTTCATGGCAGACAACAAGTACGTGACTGTGCATCATCGCCACGGCGAAGTATTGATTGATGATTCTTTAAAAACCCTGGAAGAGAACCATGCCACGCATTTTGTCCGCATTCACCGCAATGCGCTGGTACGCCGCGATGCTATTGAAAGCCTTTCCCGGGATGAGCAGGGACACAGCTTTATTCATCTGCGGGAGCTGTCTCAGCCGCTATCGGTCAGTCGCCGCCATGTATCAACGCTGAAAAGAATGATGCGATCCTCGCGTTAAACACTACTTGTTAAACCCTATGCTCAGCCAGCATCAGCTGCTGGCTGTCGTCAACCTCTCCACCTTTCGTATTATCCTCCCATTGCCTGCTGGTCACTAACGGGTTCACAATCCCGGAACAGCCCAACAACAGAAGCCATCAAGCCAGTGAAAATCATTCGTATCGCCACGCGCAAAAGCGCCCTTGCCTTGTGGCAAGCGCAGTACGTCAAACACCAGTTGGAACACTGTCACCCGAACCTTGCGGTCGAACTGGTGACCATGACCAGCCAGGGCGACCGGATTCTGGACGCGCCACTGGCAAAAATTGGGGGTAAGGGACTGTTTGTCAAAGAGCTGGAGCAAGCCCTTCTCGAATGCCGCGCGGATATTGCCGTGCATTCCATGAAAGATATACCCATGAACTTTCCAGTGGGCCTTGGATTAGGCGCTATTTGCCCACGGGAAGATCCACGGGACGCTTTTGTAGCCAATCACTATGGCACGCTGGATGAGTTGCCAATCGGTGCCGTGGTGGGCACATCCAGCCTGCGACGTCAGTGCCAGATTCTCGCTGCCCGGCCTGATTTGTCCATCCGATTTTTGCGCGGCAATGTCGATACTCGCCTGGCCAAACTGGATGATGGCCAGTATGACGCTATCATTCTGGCGGCCGCTGGATTACTGCGCCTGGGTCTGGGCGCACGCATTGGTAGCTATTTAGATACCGAGCTGTGCCTGCCCGCCGTGGGACAGGGAGCAATAGGGATTGAACTGCGCCTGGACGACCATGAGGTCCGACAGTTGGTTCTGCCTCTGCACCATGAGCCAACTGCCATTTGCGTTGGCGCTGAACGGGCTATGAATCGCTACCTGAACGGCGGCTGTCAGGTGCCCATCGGTGGCTTTGCCGAGCTGACAGGCGAACAGCTTACGCTCCGTGGGCTGGTGGGCAATCCTGACGGCAAGGTTATCTATCGCAGTGCCATAACATGCGCTGCCAACGACTACCAGACAGCAGGCGTGCAGGTCGCCCAATCGCTGCTGGAGCAAGGAGCGGATGCCATACTTGCCAGTCTGTCAGCACACTGAGGGGCGCAGGTGATGAATTTGTCCCACATCAGGGCGCTGGTAACGCGCCCGCAACCCCAGGCCCAATCATTGGCACAGGCCATTCGGCGTGCCCACGGTCAGGCTTGGGTAATGCCCATGCTGACCATTGATCCTCTGCCTGAAACCCAGTCCATCAAAAACTGCCTGTTGACGCTGGACCGGTTTGATACGGTCATCGTTACCAGTCGCCCCGCAGGTCGTCTTGGTATGGCGTTGATCGACCGCTACTGGCCACAATTACCAAGCCATCTGCGCTGGTTTGCCATAGGCAGCAGCAGCGCCAATGAACTTGAGCAGTTCGATATCAAGGTACAGCATTCGTCCACAGGAGTGGACAGCGAGGCACTGCTCGCCACGTTGGGCGTTGTCAGTGGGCAGCGCATTTTGCTCATCAAAGGTACGGGCGGTCGACAATTGCTTGAGGAACAGCTCACTGCGCGGGGTGCCAGCCTTGAGAAAATCGAGGTATATCAGCGTTGTCGACCAGTATATGAGTGTAATCTGAACGTCAACGCCGTGTTAAAAAAGTTGGAAAGCCATGCAATCAATGTCATTCTCTGTGGAAGTGGCGAGACCCTGACTAATCTTGGTTACTATCTGCCTACACCCCAGCGAGCCCACTACTGGCTACTGGTTCCCAGCGAACGGGTAGCAAACGAGGCTCGCAACCTGGGCTTCCGGCAGGTCATTAACACCGGTGGTGCCAGCAACAACCTGATGTTACAGGCATTGGCTGCCCCTTTTGCATAGCACCTTTGAGCAAAACACCTTTAATTAATTAACATTTTTGAACAGTGAATGGGAGTGATACCATCGCCAGTTCTCTCAGGTTTGGCAATGGTTACGCTCCCGGGCAACGTGCCACAACTCCCCGAACAATCGGAAGGCCTGAGCGTGAGTGATACAGATCAAAACAGAGAGTCTTTACCAGACAAAAAACCTGAAGATGTTCCGCAAAATAACCCCACCAGCGTGGAATTAACCAAACAATCCAGCAAATCATCAGCCAGCGAATCGGCAGGACAAACGAATAAGCAGGCAACTGAGCAACCAGCTAAACCGTCGTCCAAACAGCTAGCCAACAAAAACAAAGATGCAACCGACAGAACCAATAAAGCCTTGAGTGGGTTTGCCTTGGTGCTATCGTTGTGTGCTCTGGGTCTTGGCGGTTATCTCGGTTGGCGCGGACAAACCCTGGAACAGGCTCTGCCAGAGCTACGCGCCGGACTTGATCAACTACAGACTCAAATCGTTCGGCAACAAACCGGACTGACTGAGCTGGAACAGCGCAATTCAGCAGACATTAATCAATACCAACAGCATCTTCAGCAGCTGCAATACCAGCTGCAACAATCGCAGCAGCGTGAAGACCGACTGCTGTCCAGGGTCGATGCGCTGTCTAACAAGGTTCGCACTCTGGAAGGCTCAACTCGCAATCAGTGGCGTATTGCTGAGGTGGAATACCTGCTCAACCTGGCCAACCAGCGCCTGTTGACCGTTCAGGATATAGCCGGTAGCCGTGAGTTGCTTACCAGTGCCGACAAAATTCTGGAACAGATGGATGACTATGCCCTGTTCCCGGTCAGGCAAGCACTGGCCGAAGATCTGGCAGTATTGCAAACGACGACCCAGATCAATCGGCAAAATATCTGGCTGCAACTGCAGGCGGTTGCCGAGCTGATTCCCAAGCTGGCCATGCAGAATAACCCGCAGCGTCTCACCGAGCGCTTCCAGCCAGAAACAAATGCCGTCACCAGCACTGATGCTGTAACCGGACGCAACTGGCAAAAAATCGCCGAAGATGCAGTAATGGACATCTGGCGGCGATTTACCGGCCTGTTCCGCATCACCACTAAGCAGGCCGAACCGGTGGAAATACTGCTGACCAATGAACAAGAGCAGCTGATCCGACAAAAGATGCAGCTGTTAATTGAACAAAGCCAACTGGCTCTGATCACCGGCCAGCAGAGCATTTATCAACTCAGTCTGCAACAGGCCAGCGCGTGGCTGAGTCGTTATTTCGCCGTGAGCAGCAACGAAGGCCAAAAGTTATCTGCTGAACTGAGCAGACTGGCAGCTATTACCATCGTACCGAGTATACCGAGCATCCAACGGTCGCTAGAGGCATTGAAAGCACTCAATCCCCCTGAGTCTGAACCTGCGAATCCACCCGTTGAGCCAAAACCCGCCAGCACCAGTCAGTCAGATACCAGCATCGCAGCCGATGACCGAACTGCCGCTGAGGCAGAGCCAGGCAAATCCGGAGAACCAAATTCATGAAAGGATTTGTACTGTTTCTGGTGCTTGTGGCAGGTGCCTTGTTGTTGGCCAACGTTATGGTCAGTGACCACGGTCACGTGATGATCACCTTTGGCCAGACCACATTTGAAAGCACCTTCTGGGGACTGTTACTGCTGGTTGCCATTGGTTTCGGTCTGATCTGGTTATTCTTCGTTATCCTGCGCCTGTTGCTGGATACCTTCAGTTTTGTCTACCCGATGTCTGCCAAGGCGCGCAAAGCCAAAGCCCGCAAGTTGTTTGACCGAGGGCTGGTCGAGTTTACCAAGGGCAACTGGCGCCGGGCCGAACGACTGCTGGGGCAAGCGATCAAAAGTGGTGAGTCGCCGTTAATCAATTATCTGGCCGCTGCCCGGGCTGCCCACGAGGCCGGCAATCACGAAGCCAGTGCCAACTGGCTACGCCAGGCGGACAGCAAAGCGCCCGGAGCCGAGATGGCCATAGGTATCACCCAGGCGCAACTGCAACTTTCCGGCAACCATCTGGAGCAAGCCCTGGCAACACTGCAACATCTTCGCAAGAAATACCCACGCCATGGTTATATTCTGAAAATGCTCAAGCAGGTTTACACTCGCCTGAATGACTGGCAATCGCTGGAAAAACTGTTGCCAGAGCTGCGCCGACGCAAAGTGATTAGTGAAGGCGAGTATCAACGGCTGGAGCAGCAGTCCCTCAAAGTGCTGTTTGACCAGGCGTGCCTTGTTGGCCGTAACCGCGAAACACTGGAGGAGAGAATCCAGCCAGTGGACGCGATCTGGGCGGGTCTGAGTCGGCAACAGCGCAAGGACCCGGCAACATTCTACCGCTACTGCGACAGTCTGGTGCGCCTGGGTGCTGGCGAAAAAGCCGAACAATTGCTGCGGGAGAACCTGAAGCACTGTTACAGTGAACAGCTGATTCGCCTGTACGGCGTTACTCGCGGTAAAGATATGCAAAAGCAGCTATTGTTTGCCGAATCACTACTTGCCCAACGTACCAATGACGCAGCTCTACTGTTGACCCTGGGCCGACTGGCACTTCGTAATGAACAGTGGGGTAAGGCACGAGAATACCTGGAGGCCAGCCTGCGTCTGCATAAAAGTGTTGATGTGTACAATGAGTTGGGCCATCTGCTGGCCCACCTTGATCAGTTTGAAACCAGCTCCCGTTACTTTCAGGAAGGCTTACAACTGGCTGCCGATAGTGCGCCACAACTGCCCAGTCCAGAGCCTGCCGGAACCTGACATATCTCCCATGACGGCGAAGGGACTCGCCGTACTGCCTCACTCTTACGATTTTGCCGGCCAACCGCGAAAATTTGCAATTTGTATCGTGACCGGTATCTTACGCGAGATTATTTGCTACAAACTCAATGAACTGCATGAACAACACGGCAAAACCAGTCGACGAGACTGATGAGCAGGAAATCCTTCACAAACGTCAGGTCAAAAGCTTTGTCCTGCGCGCCGGACGTATGACTACCGGGCAGCAACGGGGTTGGGATGACTGTTGGCAAGCGTGGGGACTGACTTTGGCACAGGGCTCAGCGGGCTTTTTACAGGCTTTTGCTGACGAAGCACCACGGATACTGGAAATTGGCTATGGTATGGGCCACTCTCTGGTCACCATGGCAGCCCAGGAAAGCGACAAACACTTTATCGGCATTGAAGTCCACCGTCCCGGTGTCGGCAGTCTGTTGAACGAAGCCCGTCTGGGCGGCATCACCAACCTGAGGACTTATTGCGATGATGCCGTGGAAGTGCTAAAACAGTGCGTGCCTGATGGCAGTCTGTCCCGGGTACAAATCTATTTTCCCGACCCATGGCACAAAAAGCGTCACCATAAGCGTCGCCTGATTCAACCAGCCTTTATTGAGTTGATTCGCCCTAAGCTGGCCATTGGCGGCATGATTCACCTGGCCACGGACTGGGAAAACTACGCCGAACAAATGCTGGATGTGATGAGCAACGCCGACGGTTTTGCCAACATGGCCACAGACAACGGTTACTCCCCCAGACCTGATTTCCGCCCGCTGACCAAATTTGAAAAACGCGGCCACCGGCTGGGACACGGCGTTTGGGACCTGCTATTTAGCCGTATTAATTGATCCGCCGTTATTGCCGCGCACTTTCGTCTGTGTGGCAAAAAACAGCAATGCCTGTGCATGACCACTCCTGAAAATGTCGGCCCATACCAATAAACACAACCACCAGCCTGCAATACAATAAAGCGAAGCAACAAACCGGATATACCGAGACTGAAAAATGCGGACCATTTATGATCCTTACCGCTATAAGCCCCAACCAAAGGCTTCGAGCACACCTTCCGTAAGTGGTGCCACAGGCAGTACTTCGAGGACTACCACTACTGGCTCGCCGCCAGTGGGTGGCCAGATCACATCAGGTCGCATGACATCAGCCAGGTCGCCACTAATGGGACCAGCAACTACTCCACCTGCACAGCCAGCCGCTGTACCACCATCCGCTGCGCCGCCAGCCGCACCACAGACGTATCGTGCCACGCTTGTCAGGGTAGTGCCTGAGGCTGGCATATCGGGACCCGGCGCTGTTTCTGCGCCGCCACCCGTCGCGCCGACGCCAGCAGCGACTCCCCCCGCGCCGACACGTACATCAACGCGATACACCTCTAGGCTTCACGTCAGGATGAACCCAGGCCAGCAACCCGGTATGCTATCGCCTGATACGGTTGCTGCATCTGTCACCGCACCCGCGCCAGCGCCTGCTCCTGCTGTGCCCGCACCAGCACCAGCACCAGCACCAGCACCCAGAGTTGTTTCTACGCCTGCTTCTGGCCAGGTAAAAATGCAACCACCAAAGTCCATTCTGAAAAGACGTGACCAACCCAAACACACACTGTCAGCGCTTGAACCTGCAGCGTCATCCTCCGGTCAAGGTGTGCAGACACCGAAATCAATTCTGAAGCGACATGATCACCCTGGGGGCGCACCATCCAGGCATAACGTTAGGTGGGGAGTGGATTCTGTCCGGGAGTTTTGCAGCCCAGAGGGTGCTGCGGTTGTCAGGCGGTTGGCACAAAGAGAAGCAAGGGTGCAGGCAGCAAGAGCCGAAATCATAGTCAGACAAGATCAATTGTACATTGAACGACATTTTATGTTTGCCACTGTCGATGGTGATCAACTGCCAACGCTGCATTTTGAAAATCCGTTGGGGCATCAGGGCCGGTTACAAATGGAGCACCCAAATGGGCCAGCCATTCAGCCTGTTAAGCTATATCAGCGCCGCTTGTTCTTCCCATCAGCCAGAGTCCATGCTTTTTTCATGAACGAAGTGATGAACACGAGAGCTAGCCGGGCAAACATTGAGGGTGTGATCAACGCGTATCCCGATTTTTCTCGAGCTGTCGATGGCAGCCGCGTGGTAGAAATAACCTTTGACGGCAACGGTCCTCAGGCCACTTGCATAAACATCCAAACGCTACCTGGGGTGCTGTCCGCTGCAGAAACAGAATTGTTTCAAGGCGAAATTACCGAGATTTATAATCAAATGAAAGGGTTGGCAGACGTGAACAGATTCTTCGACGAGCACACTGGCGGACGCTGAGCCGCCTGCCTGATGCGCATTTCACGGTGCTTTATGCGACGAGGGCGAGCAAGACCCTCAAGCAAACAGCGCCAGCAAATCATTCAAAAATAACCTCCCAGTGGGCGTCGGTTTGAGCCTGTCACTTCGGGCATCAAGCAGTCCTTTATACCGAGCCAGTTGCAGTGGTTTGCTGATGTCATCCAGTGATTGCCCGGTTCGTTCACCATAGAGCCGGGCATCGACGCCCTCATGAAGGCGCAGCGCATTCATCATAAATTCAATGGGCAGTTCGTCTGGCTCCAGGACGCGTCGTCCGGCTTCAAAGTTGCGGGTAATAGCAACATTAGCGGCCAGGTAATCAGTAGGCATCCGGGTTTTCCAGTTACGGGTAATTTGCCCGGTGACGGCGTTGGTCAGCTTACCGTGGGCACCTGCGCCAATACCGAGGTAGTCTCCGAACTGCCAGTAGTTCAGGTTGTGCTGTGAGCGCCGGCCTGGTTGGCTGTAAGCGGATATTTCGTATTGTGCAAAGTCGGCCGATGCCAGCAGTGCTTGTCCGGCCTCCTGGATATCCCAAAGGGTTTCGTCGGGTGGCAATACCGGGGTTTTGGTATAAAACACCGTATTGGGCTCAATGGTCAACTGGTACCAGGAAATATGCGCCGGTTGCAAGTCGATGGCTTGTTGCAGGTCGTACAGGGCATCCTCGGGCGATTGCCCCGGCAGCCCATGCATCAGGTCAATATTGATATTGTCAAAGCCAGCACCGGTAATGGCGGCAATGGCCTGGCGCGCTTCCTCAGCGCGATGTATACGTCCAAGGGCAACTAGCTTGTCATCCTGGAAGCTCTGAACACCAAGCGACAGTCGGTTTACTCCAGCGGCAAAATAAGCCTGAAAGCGATCATGCTCATAAGTGCCGGGATTAGCCTCCATGGTAATCTCAATATCATCAGCAAACCGGACCTGCGCCCGCAGACCGGCAAACAGTTGCTGATAGGCGCTGGCCGAGAGCAGGCTGGGTGTTCCGCCACCAATAAAAATCGAGTGTATCGGGCGTTCAACACCAGTTATCTGTAGCTCGTCGTGAAAATCGCGCAGCAAGGCATCAATGTACGCCTTTTGCGGAATATCGCCAGTCACCCGATGCGAGTTGAAATCACAATAGGGGCACTTCTTCACGCACCAGGGAACGTGAATATAAAGACTCAGAGGCGGTAGGACAGGAGAGGATTTCAGCGCTTCATCTCCTCAAGAGTGCGGACCAGCTGGCGCAATGCCTGGGCACGATGGCTGAGTTGGTTTTTCAGCTCACTCGGCAACTCGGCCGCTGTGCGGTGCTCTGCCGGTACCAGGAACAGTGGATCGTAACCAAAGCCGTGATCGCCCAGAGCCTCTTCGATGATATAACCTTCCCATTGGCCGTGAGCAATGATTGGTGTCGGATCGTATTCATGACGCAAGTAAACCAGCACGCAGTGAAAACGCGCCGTGCGCTCGGGGGATTTCACGCCGCGCAGATTATGCAACAGTTTTTGGTTATTGTCGGCGGCTGATGCGTCTGGACCGGCGTAGCGAGCTGAGAAAATACCGGGTTCACCGCGCAGATAATCCACTGCCAGACCAGAGTCGTCGGCAATCACCGGCAGTCCGGAAATTTTCGCAGCGTAACGGGCTTTAAGGATGGCGTTTTCAACAAAACTCAAGCCGGTTTCATCGACCTCGGGATAAGTCGAGCCAATCCCGAACTGGGCCTGGGGCACCATGCGAATACCCAGCGGAGCGAGCATTTGCCCAAATTCTGCCAACTTGCCCTGATTGCCACTGGCCAGAACGACCTCTTGAAACTCCATACTCATAATTTTGCTCACAATATCCGACTCGCCCTATCGAAAATACACTGTCGTCCAATCCAGCCAATGAACGACAGGTTGACGATAAAATAATCCGCTTATGGCAGCGTGTCGCGGTAAAAAGTCTGAGTAAAACGCAGGGTTTTTTCCTGGCTGCTGCCCTGAGGTTTTACATTAACAACAAATTCCAGTCGTTCTTCATTCGCGAAGCGAAAGTCTGCCAAATAGTAAATGGCGTCGCCCTCATTGATTTCGAAGAAGGCCAGATTGTATTTCTGCGTCAGCAGATTGGTGGTATGGCCTGACACTTTGGCCATAATCGCCTTGCCCGGCTCACCGGCAGACACATCGCGAACAGCAATATTGACAATACCGTACCGTTCCCCGCGGCGCAGATTATACTGCTTTGCAACGTCTGGTGGGACAAACATGCTGTTAAAGGCGCTGAAATAAATCTGGTAATTATCCAGCTGAACCGGCCCATGGCTCATGCGCTCAGCCTCTGGGATCGGAATTTCGGCCATAACCGCAGTCGCAGACAGTAAAACCCAACACACCATGAGTTGCAGCCCGGTTACCTTTGTTCGAGTAGCCATTATTTTTCTCCTGACCAGAAAATGGTTCGGCAAATATAATGGCCTGCTATGGTAGCTTCGAAAAGGTGATATTTCGTCCTGAAAGCTGGTGCTCAAGGGTATAAGAAGACTGCCGGACTGTTATCAGCCGCCCCGAACCGTTGGTGATTCCAGGGCCAGTTCCGTCAGCGCCAGCACATGGCTAAGAAAGTAACCCTCAACCTGTCGTGAACAAAAATGCAGGTGTCGTTCGTTGATATAGTCATCAACACTTTGGTGGTTAACCAAGGAGAGATAAAAAGCCCGGATTGCCTCATCTTCAACATTCAAGGTGGAAATGATTCGGGCGCAAGGTACCATGGTCGTGCTCATTTGCCACTCCCGAAGCGGTGCGCTTCTGGGTACTTTCCTTGCTCATCATGGGCTGTCTTGCCATCGTCATGCCCGCAATGCCAATCCACTCAACACTGCTATGAACGCCACCACAGATCACCATAAATACAACTGTGGTCGCCGGTAAAATCTAGTATAGTCAGGCTTTGTCCAACTATTTTTGTTGCCTGTAATCTGTTCGGACAAAAATCAAGTGACACTCCCTGCCCTATCGGGCCTATCGGGCGCGGCTTCTGACTTCACAGGCTACAACCGGCGATAAACCGGATTTACGCAAGCCTCCATCAGCAGAAACGGAATGTCCTTCCGCCTTTAATTTCAAGATGCCTTGCTGTCGGATATTTCCAGCAGCGTTAATATCTCTGTCGTGTATTACTCCACAAGAGCAGACCCACGACCGGACTTTCAAAGGCATCTCAGCTTGTTTCAACCCGCAGACAGAGCAGGTCTTTGTTGATGGGAACCACTGGTCTATCTTGACTAGGTGCTTTCCTGCCTGCTTTGCCTTGTACTCCACCTTGGCAATCAGCGATGACCAACCGGCATCAGAGATGGCTTTGGCAAGCTGTCTGTTCTTGACCATGTTCTTGACCTTCAGCGTTTCCACAATCACCGCTTGGTTTTCGTCAATGAGTTGTCTGGAAAGTTTGTGCTGAAAGTCATTGCGGGCATTGGCCACCCGTTCATGTGCCTTTGCCAACAGTAATCGGGCTTTTGCTCTGCCCTTGGAACCTTTGTGGGAGCGCGATAGCGCTTTCTGCTTTCTTCGCAGGTTCCGATAAGCATTTTTCAGGAACCGAGGATTGCCCGTCTTATGGCCGTTGCTGGTGACGGCCAGATCGGTGATTCCCATATCAACGCCGACAATCTTTGCCGCATCGAGATCAGTTATTGGCTTTGGTTGCTCAATACCATCATCGACCAGAATTGAGGCGTAATACTTGCCGGTGGTCTCACGACTTAACGTGATGGATTTGATTTTGCCGGTTATCTCCCGGTGAATCCTTGCCTTGATTGGCTCGCACTTAGGAACCTTGATCCAGTTGTCACCGACAGAGACCGACGTGCAGTGATAGCTGCTCTGCCTGCCATATTTTGATTTGAACCGAGGAAATCTCGTTTGCAACTTGAGATTGAAGAAGTTTTGAAAGGCTGTATCCAGATTTATAGTGGCCTGCTGCAAGGCAATGGAGTCTGCTTCAACCAACCAACCATAACGGCGACTTCTCTTGGCCACGGCCAACAGTGGTTTCAAGTGCTTTCTGGGGGACAGATTTTGACCGCGAACCTTGTACCAGTGCGTTTTGATGGCCAAAGCCTTATTCCAGACGAATCGCACAGCGCCGAACTGACGGTTCAGAAATTCCGCCTGTTCTGGTGTTGGGTAGATTCGTACTTTGGTGGCTCTTAGCATGGCCACCGTCCCATTATGCTGAGGTTGCATCATAGCTGCCAAGCCAGAAAATGGCAGTCGGAGATAACGCAATGGTTTGATGGCGGAGCACTTGGCACGCCCACCTTATATTGCCGCCCGATTAGGCGAGGGTTTACGGCGATTTTGCTAAAACGTGCTATCGTAATTTTTCACAATAGTGCAAACTATTGAATACCTATTACAGACTTCCCGGTGCAAACGTTGTTATGTCTATTGAATCTTTAGGTCAGCTTGAGTCAAGACTGCAAAACCTGATCGATAAACTGGAACTGTCCAGGATGGAAGTGGAAGACCTGCGTTCCGCTAACACCCGTCTAGAAGAAGAAAATACCCAGCTCAAGCATGAACTTGCTGCATGGGGAGAGCGTGTGTCGGCCCTGCTTGGCAAGCTGGATGTAGTCGGTGAAGAAAATGAAGTTCACGAGCACGCCGAAGCTGTCGCTTGAAAGCGTGGGGCTGCCCTGCCCCACGGTTTTTTAGCTAAACGCTGGGGTCTTGCGCCTCTTCGAGCGCTTCAAGCGCCGCCATCCAGCTCTCCTCTGCATCGGCTATCTGTCGTTTAAGTTCTGTCTGTTCGCCCAGACATTTCCTAAGCTTCTCCTTCGCTGTCTCCTCGTAAATTGCTGCATCAGCAAGTTGCTCATCCACTTGCGCCAGAGCGCACTGCAAATTTTCAAGTTGACGTTCAAGTTGTTCTGCCTTCTGTTTTAACGGTCGCAAGGCGTCGCGTCTGAGCGCTTCCTGCCGTCGCTGCGCCTTTTTCTGCTGACTGCTTTGTGCCGGGCTATCGCGGTCTTCGCTGTGAACATCACTGCGCTCCTTGCTACGCAACTGTGTCAGCCACAAGCTGTAGTCATCCAGATCGCCGGAGTAACTCTCCATAGCACCGTCGTGTACCAAGTACAGCTCATCGGTGGTACTGCGAATCAGGTTGCGATCGTGGGAGACCAGAATCATCGCTCCCTCAAACGACTGTAGCGCCATGGTCAGAGCCAAACGCATGTCCAGGTCAAGGTGGTTAGTGGGCTCATCGAGCAATAGCAGGTTGGGTTTCTGCCAGCCGATAATGGCCAGTGCCAGACGAGCTTTTTCACCCCCGGAAAATCCCTCAATGGACTCCAGCGCCTTATCGCCAAAGAAACCGAATCCGCCGAGAAAATTTCTCAGCTCCTGCTCCCGGGCATTGGACGACAGTCGTTGTAAATGCAGCAACGGACTGGCATTAAAATCTAGGCTTTCCAACTGGTGTTGGGCAAAGTAGCCGATGCTCAGATGCTCTCCTTGGCACACCTTGCCGCTAATCAGCGGCAACTCTCCGGCCAGTGTTCTGATCAAGGTTGATTTACCAGCCCCATTGGCACCCAGGAGGCCAATACGGCTACCGGGCTGGATACTGATACTGACATTCAGTAGTGGTTTGTTGTTGTAGCCGAGCACGGCTTTATCCAGAGTCAGCAATGGCGCAGACATTTTGTCGGCTTGGGGGAAAACAAAAGTGAATGGGGAATCCACATGGGCAGCAGAGATCTCTTCCAGTCTGGCCAATGCTTTCAGACGACTCTGGGCTTGTTTTGCCTTGCTGGCTTTGGCGCGAAAGCGCTCGACAAACTTTTCCATGTGGGCACGCAGTTTCTGCTGCTTCTCAAAGGCTGCCTGTTGTTGCTGCAGCCGCTGCATACGCAGATGCTCAAACGCTGAATAGTTGCCCCGGTACTGACACACTGTCTGATGTTCTATGTGCAAGGTGTGGTCAGTAATGGCATCCAGGAAATCCCGATCGTGGGAAATCACCAATAGTGTGCCGGGATAACGTTTGAGGAAGTTTTCCAACCAGACGATGGCGTCCAGGTCCAGGTGGTTGGTGGGTTCATCCAGCAACATGATATCGGATGGGCACATCAGCGTTTTGGCCAGATTGAGTCGCATGCGCCAGCCACCGGAAAAATCGCGGACACTCTTGTGCAGAACATCGTGATTAAAGCCAAGCCCGTGCAGCAATTGCTCAGCTCGAGAACGGGCGGTGTAACCATCAGCACGTAAAAGCTGTTCGTGCAAATCGGCTAGCTGTTCGTGCCGTCCGGTATTTTCAGCACTGGCAATGGCCTGCTCGATGCGCCGCAGTTGGGTGTCTCCGTCGAGAACATATTCCACCGCATTGCGGTCCAGGGCATCGATCTCCTGGGCCATATGGGCTAGCCCACGGCCTTTATCAAAAGTCAGTTCGCCCTTGTCCGGTTGCAAATCGCCAGTGAGCAACGCCAGCAGGCTGGATTTGCCACATCCATTAGCACCCACCAGCCCAACGTGCTGGCCGGTATGAATGGTGACAGAGGCATCCTCCAGCAGTAGTTTGCCGGAGCGTAAGAGGCTGATTGAGTTTAATGTGATCATGGCCAGCATTATATGGAGCCAGCCTGGGGAAATCGAACATCTTTGCCGGATAAAAATAAGGGAGCCCCACTGGCTCCCTGGAAAGACATTACATCAGACAGTTTTTACTTGTTGGCAGCGGGCTTTCTACCGGGTGTTTTTTTCCTGCTGACCGCCTTCTTGGTGGCAACCGTTTTTTTCGCCGGGGATTTTTTGCTGACTACCTTCTTCACGGTTTTTTTGGCCACTGGCTTCCTGGTAGTAGTCTTCTTCGCCGCTGACTTTTTCGCTACGGCTTTTTTCTTGGCAGCTGCTTTTTTCTCAGCAGCTTTCCTGGCTGCGGTCGCTTTGGCTGCTGCCTTTTTAGCCTTGGCCTTGGCTTTTTTCAGGGATTCTTTGGCTTTATCGAGTTTCTTCTTTAGAGCATCGATATCATTCTCCCACTTTTTCACCATATCGACTTTGGCTACGGCCTTTTTGGTGGCTACTTTTTTAGTGACTTTTTTAGCTACTTCTTTGACTGACGCTTTTTTAACCGCCGCTTTTTTTACCGCAACCTTTTTTACGGGTGCTTTTTTTACGGATGCTTTTTTTACTGGGGCCTTGGCGTTTTTCTTGGCTACAGTCTTCCGTGTTGCAGGCATTGGACCGTCCCTCGTTTTTATTTTGCCAATCTACTAGTAGTTATTAATTCGAAATAAAAAATGACGTTTTATGTCAATTTTCACTTCAACATAGAGTGCTTATTCGTCAACTGCAAATCATTTTTTAGTTTTTTCTTGATTTTTTTTCTGGTTTTCAGGAATAGAATCAAGAAGACGTCTACTTTTCTAGTGATCTTATCGCAATAAAGCGCTTTCAATAAGTTACTTTATCCATCTGGCAACGTTGGGTCTCGATATGTCTGAATCATACGTTGGCCAAATGGTGCGTCTTACAGCAAAAAAATGAACAACTCCCAAAAGCGTGTATTTTTGCACTGTCAATGGCTTGCCGGAGTTACGCTGTTGACCTGCTCGCTGGCCGCAGTAGTCGCAGACCGTAAATCCGGTGATAGCGTGCTGTTGTCTACCAATGAGATCATCTATTTTGATGAGCTTGCCAGGCCAGACGTTGAATGGCTTGAACAACAAAAAGTGGCGCTGGAAAGCCTGAAAAAAAGTCAGCAATTTTTAGCTGAAAACAGCAAAAATAAGGATATTATCGTACTGAAAAGCGGTCTTCAGTATCGCGTCATCAGCCTGGGAAATGGGCGCAAGCCGTTGTCAACTGACCATGTTACCGTGCATTATGAAGGTCGGTTAATTGATGGCACATTGCTCGACAGCTCTTACCTACGCAATCAGCCGACAACATTTCAGCTTAACCGGGTCATTGCCGGCTGGAGTGAGGGAATACAGAAAATGCCTCAAGGCTCACTGTGGGAACTGATTATTCCACCGGACCTCGCCTATGGCGTGAACGGCATTCCGGGAATAGTAGGTCCCAATGAAGTGATTATTTTCAAAGTGGAACTGAGGGATGTTTGCCGCAGTGGCTGACCCGGATGAGTCGCCACGTTACCAAAAAAAGAGGCATGCTGAAGATCACTTACGCGCCGCGATCCAGTAATTTCTCGCGATGGGACTCATGCAGAGCTTCGATCATTTTGTCTTCGTAACCAAAACGTTCGGCCAGAGTTTCCCCCAAAGTCGATACGGCATCCTGAAGCCCTTGCAAAGAACTGATGGACTCACAGTGATCGTTAAACTGCAAGCACCTAGAGGTATTCAGTTCCAGTTTTGGCAACATGGCGGAGGCTAACTCTATGCCCCCGTCGTCAAACTCCCTGGCTTCGCGCAGCAACTGTTCGTACACTTCAAAGTGACCGGCGGAAGCGTAATCCACCAGAATCTGGCACAACTCTTTTAACTTGCTTGCCAGTGGGCGTTTGTCATCATCGAGTTGGTCCATGCCATTGATGGAGCAGTAAAGGACGATCAGCTCCTGACGTTCGTTGAGCCAGCGATCAATTATCTCTGATACACCACCCCATCGTTCTTTAGCCGTTTGGCAACCCTCCAGCATGATAGACAGTTCCTCTTTAACTCGATCTCTTCTGCGTGAATGGAACCACGGTTGAATATCTCTAACCAGCGCCATGGTCAGGCGGCACAAGTGCTAGGTTATGACAGTGAATTTTTGCGAGCAAGCGTTTATTTTTTGAAACACAATGCTATTTGAATTGCAAGTTTTGCAAGAACATCATGAATTCAAAGGCTTCGGCGAATTTGATCGAATGAATAAAAATTTTTTAAACTAAAAAAATTAATGTTAATTATAAAAAATTATTTCAATAGCCGGAAAATCACTTTCCGGCAGTGGTACAGATCATTGGATGATAAAAGCAATTCAGCAGACGGCTAATGTGCCACCATATACGCTTGCAGAAACTCGTCAAAACCCACTTTGTCTTTGGCTTGTGCTGCTATTTGATCGTCAATGGAACGACTGGCAATCTCACGAAAATAGGCCAGGCGTTCGTCATCAAGGTTACGGGCAAAGAAGCCTTCAGCGTGCTCGGCAGACAGTGACATCATCAGCTCCAAGTAGCCAACATTAGCGGTAGTCATGGTATGGAGCAAACGGGCGGACGGCGTCAGGGAGGCATCGGCCAGCTTGGCTCTTTGCATCGTCAGGACACGGGTAAAGAGTGTGGAGTTGTTGGCCTGGTCAAGCAGGTCGGCAATCGGTGCCATGTCGTCAAGCAGTTGCTCGGCCCAGGTTTTCAGCAACACTGGCTGACCATTATGCGTTAACGCCAGCCCTGGACGGCGACCTTCCATAACGGTGGCTTTGAAATTGTCACTGTGCTCTACGGCTTCATCGTCGCCAATGGGTGCACTGTCTTGCAAGGCGCAATAAACCAGGAATACATCGAGAAAATGCGCATCGAGTTCGCTAATGCCGAGTGGCTCAAGCGGATTGATGTCCAGACAACGAACCTCAACATATTCAACACCTTCCCTGCGCAGGGCAGTCACCGGTTTTTCGCCAGAGCGAGCAATGCGTTTCGGGCGAATATTGCTGTAGTACTCGTTCTCAATTTGCAACAAATTGGTGTTGAGTTGCAGATACTTACCGGTCAAATCATCGCGCAAACCAATCGCTTCATAAGGCGGATACGGCGTGTTGATTGCCTTGAAAAGACAGTCCACGTACTCACCGAGGGAGTTAAGACATATTTTTAGCGACGACTGGGCGTCGTTACTGTATCCCATATCACTCATGCGCAGCGACGTGGCATAAGGAAGATAGAGCGTGTCGTCATCAAGCGTTTGCAAACCGGCTTGTCTGATGATGTCTTCCCGGTCACCAAAGAAAGTACGACTGACGGCCGGTGAGGCACCAAACAGATACATCAACAACCAGGAATAACGAACAAAATTACGGCACAGGGAGAAATAGCCAGCGGACCGGGCGTACGCCTTATCGTCACTGTTACCAGAATACAGCAGTTCCCAAAATGCCTCCGGTAACGAGAAGTTGTAGTGAATACCGGCAATCGTTTGCATGGGCTTGCCATAACGGTGCCAGAGCCCTTCACGGTAGACCGTTTTCATCAGACCAATATTAGAACTGCCGTACTGGGCAATGGGAATACTGTCGTCCCCGCCGAGTCGGGGTGGCATACTGCCTGCCCAAAGCAGTTCGTTCGCCATGTTCTGAAAGGCAAACTGGTGCAACTGCTCAAGAAAAGAGAGTGAGTCACCAATCAGGCTGTGCACCGGGGTGACAAACTCCAGCAACGCTTCGGAATAGTCTGTGGTGATGTATGGGTGCGTTAAAGGGTGGCCCAGCTTCTTAGGATGGCGTGTAAGAGATATTCGTGCATCCGGGGTAACCCTAAGGCTTTCGCGTTCAATACCGTGGCAGATGCCAAGAAGAGCGAAGTGGTTAGCACGGGACTGGAAAAGACCCAGACGATCCTGATACTCGGTAGTCAAGACATTCATCCAAAATTATTTAGGGCTGTTGATATTTTGTACCTATTAAAATAAGTCAACGAGCAATATTGTCGCCACCACACCAGCCTTACTGTGGATTTGCCGATGCTCTGATCAATGCTCACGACGAGTCTCACCAAAGCAGACCGGTATTTTCAGCCAGATTAACATCGACAACAAGCCTGATCTGTGAATTTATACCGAAAGTAAAGTGTATCGAGTACGTACAGGTACGCCGTGGTAACTTTGCTGCCTGAAAATTTCGCCCATGCGACGCATATACCAGGCATTAACTGTCTCGGTCAGTTAGCTCAGAGATAACGGGAAATTATTTATGAGTCATTTGACGTACAACAACTATCAAACATATTAGCAAACACAAGAAATGATATAATTGATGACGTCTTGATCCAGCATTGTAGCTATATGGATCACCCTAAAGACAAGATTGACCATGAAAACAAAGAATTAGTTTCTTAAGGCAATGAGTTCTGGCTGGATATTGCTTAGCGGGGAGAAAGAAAAAGACTTCTGGATTATTGTAAACCGAGCACACAGCCTATACTTGTTCTTGCTCGAAAGCTTTTGGCGTATAGGGTGTGCTCGCATCAATATCTTGCAAATACTCAATACCTTTCTGATTTTACCCACTAACAAAACAAATCCGGGCAAGTAGAAAGCACTCGTCTTTTACCTTGAAGCCTTAAAAATGAAAGTTTGCGCCAATATTAAAGCCACGAAGTCTCACGTCTTTTTTGTCCACCAAGCTAGCATATTCAATATTCATGCTCAAACTATCTGAAAAATTGTAAGCGACACCGACACCGTAGGACACATCTGTCTCGGAACGCGACTCAGAATTATTCGCTACTGTGATCAGACCGGTATGCCTGTAATCAGCCCTGGTAAAACCCGCTAGCGCATATGGGTAAATTTTACCAAATGGAAATCCTGCTTTTGCATATGCCCCAACATAATTGCGCAACTTCACGGTGCGTAGACGATCTCGTACATGACGAGTATCATCGCCAATACCGAAACCAACACGAACTTCCGCTGCCAGAATATCAGTAAACTGATAACCACCTGTTAACGCCAGTGAGTTAAGGCGAAAATCATCACTTGCTGTACCCACTACACCATTTTCTATGCCAGTTTCCTTAAAATCAAGGCGACTATAACTTCCGCCAATATAAGCATTGGCAAAAGCAAGCGGGGCTGCCGATGCAATGGCAAGTGCTAATAAAACCTTCTTCATTGTGATTCCTTTATAATGAATACAACGCCTAACAAAAAACAGACAACGCTGCTTGTTTAAAATAACATAACCAACTAAATATAAATTCAGTACTTGTGCCTACTGCGCGAACACTTAACAAGCAAAAGCAAGTTTTAATTACCTAATAAAGAATGGCAGCATAAAAAACAAGCAACAATTTTGTAAGTTGTAAATTATTTGATCACAATTATCCGATTAACTATTGAGCAAAATCAGTATGCTCAAATAGCTAAGCGATCAGAAAATAATCGCTATTGGCCTTGTGCAGCATAATGTCGTATTTTTGTACAACCCCAACTATTAATAAAGCCATATTAATAAAGCCATTCATGGTTTACTTATCAGTAATAGTAATTCACACAAAAAATATCAGGAAAAACCGTGCTTATTCATTAGGCGTATTATAAGAGAACGCATAGTTACGGATTATTCGTTATGACGACGGTAAATTAAACATCGAATGCTGTAGAGTTAATTAGTCAACAACATATACTGCTTATAATTGATCTTTAAACAAGTGAAATCTGGATATTAAATACGAACAAAAACTCAGTTGCAGTATTTCAGCAAAACTTACTTAGCAGCATTGTTGAATCTGTTTATTATTTTTGCTTACTTTTTTGAAAAATATTGTTTTTATACTTGTTTTCTCTTATCGGCGTCAGGGCTAAAGCAAACCAAATTCGATTTAATCATAAATTGATAGAAAAACATTCGGAATGTATACGTTGTTCCGCTTGTTTATTTAAATAACAATACAATCAAGAAGTAACTGGATAAATAAATTTATATCTTTGAGATTATTTTTGGCAAACCAGTCATAGTAATTTTAACGGATTTTATGGTCATCATACTATTTTGACTACTCTCTTAACCACTATTCTGACCGGAATGCATTCTGAAGATATCTAAAAAATATAAAGGTTATTAACGTTCAGATGATCAGTAGATAATGGTTTAGGTAACAGATTTAATGAATATAGAAACAAAAGTCAGTTTTTTTTCGGATAGCACTTTTCATAGTAAGAAATTACCAATATCAACTGATATTAATGACATTAAACAAGCACTGGTAAAACTCAGCATCATTGAAGACAAATTCAGTTGGCTAACCAGTGATACCAATCCCACTGGTTACGCTATTAATGAGCTTCTCCAGGTAGCATCCGTTCTGACAAGTGCTACTGAGGTAATGTCATCCCGAGCAGATGGTCGTTCCATTGCCAGCAGCCTTGCCAAGAGCATAGAAAAAAAGGCTTTAGAGCTACTTAAAATATCTGGATTAACATTGGGTGGCCCGGAAATGATGCAGGATGCTCTGGTTGAACTATTGAGAGGAGCGTTAACCTCTGAATCTGGTTCCTACACCAAGATTGAAGATGTCTTTCAGGTAGGTCTTTTGGATGTTGTTCTCAATGCTGAAACATACGGCCTGAATAGCCCTGATCTCATAAATAAAATCGGCATTCTTCTTGAGAAGACCGGCAGTGGTTCTCACTCCATGTCAGATTATAAACCCAAACAACTAAGTGCTATTGCCAAAGATGTGTGGTCTGCCATTTATCAGAAAGTAAGCGCTGGCGTTATACCTGATGACAGTATCATCTTACGCGTAATGCGTGAATGTTCCCAAAGCAATAACCCATCAGCCACTCTTCCTAATATGTTGGAGCGCTGTTTCACAGATACACTTTATTTTAATAACGGTACTCCCGAATTTAGTTCAGGCAATATGTGGTTGAGCTATGGTTGGGTAAATGACAATCTGCCAACGTTATCTCCAATGCTCAGAGTTAGCATATATACTCAGGCACTCAAGGAATTCACTTTTACTCCTGATGAGCGAAAAATAATTTTAAGTGGCTCAAAAGCAGAGCTTGATGCTTTGATGGTACGCAAAACCGGTAAAGATGCTTTAACCTACCTTTACGGAACTGATGACTGGCAAAATACCGGGGCAGCCGCTACTTATCCATCCGGTGTCTCTGCCGGTCTTGACTTTGTTGGTGTCATTACTGACTCCGCTCTTAAAGAGATGATAGCTTCCTTTCCTGGCCGTGATATGACCAAAGAAGATATAAAAGAAATTAACAATATCGGTGACCAGGTCAAGATAATAATGCAAACACTAAAGTACTGGATCACGACTACACGTGATGAGCAATTATCGACGAGTAGAAATATTGCCTAGCCAGCCAATTACTTTTGATAATTACCAATACCACCGAGGACTAACCACATCGCAGTAATGACATGGATGTTTTTGCTTACTTCGATTTTACCCTTTCTACTTTTCCTGTCATTTATTTCGTACCGATAATAATATCGCTTCATTTTGGAAATACGTCACCAGTAGTATGATAAGTCAATGCCTGGGAAATGCTCTCTGTCATGGATTATCTACTTATTATGTTCGATATAATCACTTGAATTATAACAGCAAAAAATCTTATCGCTTTTGATTGTCGGACAACACACGGAATTGGTGACTACCATAATACCAGACAGTTTTTTACCAATAAGGTGAAAACACAGAATTTATTGTATATGTTTTGTTATAGCGGATTCCCGCTTCATTCTTCTGAAGCATTCAATCAACCTGATTCGACCGAACCTGCTCTCACCTTCGCACTCTTCGGGCTAATGACTTGGAGCACCCCATGCCACTGCATTACCGAGATAATATTCTGGATAGCCTTACTGACGACATTTACGCTACCTCCGACTTGTCGATCAGCATGCCCAAATACAAAATGCCGCCACACTCCCAAGAGCCACGACACGCCTACCAGATCGTCCACGACGAACTGATGCTCGACGGTAACGCCCGACAAAACCTGGCCACTTTCTGCCAGACCTGGGTAGACGACGAAGTTCATAAAATAATGGACGAGTGCGTGGACAAAAACATGATCGACAAGGATGAGTATCCGCAGACTGCGGAGCTGGAAAGTCGCTGCGTGCATATGTTGGCAGAACTGTGGAACTCACCGGACGCCACGAATACCATGGGTTGTTCCACCACCGGTTCCAGTGAAGCGGCCATGCTCGGCGGCCTGGCCATGAAATGGCGTTGGCGGCAAAAAAGGCAGCAGCAAGGTAAACCGGCAGACAAGCCCAATCTGGTCTGTGGTCCGGTACAAATCTGTTGGCACAAGTTCGCTCGTTACTGGGATATTGAACTGCGCGAAGTGCCACTGGAGCGGGACCGCTTGGTGATGACGCCGGAAGAAGCGATCAAACGCTGTGATGAAAACACCATTGGCGTGGTGCCCACGCTGGGCATCACCTTTACCTGTCAATATGAGGATGTCAAGGCTCTCAACGATGCTTTGGACAAGTTACAGCAAGACACCGGACTGGATATTCCCATTCATGTGGATGCCGCCAGCGGTGGTTTTCTGGCACCTTTTTGTCAGCCTGATCTGATCTGGGACTTTCGTTTACCACGAGTGAAATCCATTAACGCATCAGGCCATAAGTTTGGTCTGGCGCCACTGGGTGTCGGCTGGGTGGTGTGGCGAGACAAAGAAGACTTACCGGAAGATCTGATTTTCCGGGTAAACTACCTCGGCGGTGATATGCCCACTTTCGCCCTGAACTTTTCCCGCCCGGGGGGACAAATTGCCGCCCAGTACTATATCTTTCTGCGTCTGGGCAAAGAAGGCTACCGACAGATACAACAAGCTTGTTATGACACGGCTCAATACCTGAGCCGTGAGATTGAAAAAATAGGACTGTTTGACATTATTTACGACGGTAAGGGCGGCATTCCCGCCATGAGCTGGTCGTTGAAGAAAGACGCTAATGTTGGTTTCAGTCTCTACGATCTGTCCGACCGAATTCGTAGCCGAGGTTGGCAGATAGCGGCCTACTCCATGCCACCAAACCGGGAAGACCTGGTCATCATGCGCATTCTGGTTCGTCACGGTTTTACCAGGGATCTGGCCGACTTGCTACTTGATGACCTGAAGCGCTGCATTGACTACTTCAAAACCCATCCAGTGCAAGTACTTGGCAGCGCCGAACATTCTTCTGGATATGTCCATAATTGACCAGCCAATGGCTGGTGCATGTCCCAGTGCATTCACCAGCCAGCCAAAACCGATACGTTCCAGTTCCAGCCGAAGATTCTGACCAGATTTACTGGTTTCTAAAGCATCCAACATTGGTCGTTCATCGGCTGTCAAATGAAGCAGATACCCAGTAAGGCAACAACCACTTTTTTCAGATAGAAAAAAGGCCCGATATCAAGGGGGAAGTAAGGAGGGAGATATCGGGCCTCGAAAAACTTATTTCTGTTTTTGCAATACTATGGCGTTGTTAACTGTCCGTATCATACCTGACTACGACCATTTTCATATCAGTAATAAAACACAATAAATAAGAAACATACCAACAATTGTTTCGGAAAAAACTAACGATAAATCAGTAAAATGCGTAAGTATATCTATCTGCGTCGGCAGCCCTGTTTCAAGTCGATATAATATGCCATTTACGCGACCTGTCACGATATTAACGTGCTCAAAACACAGACGAAAATATATAACGGAGCCATCTTAATGAGCCAAGTAAGGCTGGGCGTTTTTGGCTCAGCATTTGATCCGCCCACTCTCGGCCATCTGGATGTACTGCAACAAGCTGCTGATTATCATGATCGCATACTGTTGGTACCCAGTGTTTTCCACGCCTTTGATAAAAAGTCCCAGCCGTTTAAGCTGCGTCTGCAAATGTTGCAGTGCTTTATTGATGAGATCGAGATCAGCTGTCCTCTGGAGATTTGCGACCTGGAGAGCGAACTGCTGGCTCAGCACCCAGGTAGGCCAGTTTATACCTATGATTTGATGACAGCGCTGGCCAGCAAGCATCAAAACGACGCTGAACTCTCCTTTATTCGTGGACCAGACAATGCTCTCCCGGAAGTCTGGCAGCGTTTTTATCGCTGGCAAGACATCGAAGCACGCTGGTCAGTTTTTACCGCCGAACAGCGAGTGAATGTACGCAGCAGTGATGTGCGCCGCATTCTTGCAGCCGCTGAATTGGCCGATAGCGATCTTCAGCAAGGCATGCTGCTGCCTTCGGTCAAGACGTTTATTTTGTCTCACGATTTATACCGAGCAGGACACCCATGAAGCTTTCAGGTCTCGACGCCAACGATGTACAGGTTCAGGAAGAAAACACTATCCACTCCGGTTTTCTCAAACTGCGCCATTACGCCCTTACCCACAAACTGTTCAATGGTGGCACCAGCACGGTTCTGGACCGAGAGGCTATTATCAGACCGCCCTCGGTAGGCGTTATTTTGTTTGATCCGTCCCGGCAAAAAGTGATTCTGGTGGAGCAGTTCCGGATTGGGCCTTACCTGGATAACGACGATCCGTGGTTGCTGGAGGTGGTTGCCGGCATCAGCGAACCAGGAGAAACACTGGAGGAGGTAGCTCGGCGCGAAGTAAAAGAAGAGACCGGTTACCAGGTGGAATCTCTGATTCCAGTGGCCGATTTTTACGTCAGCCCCGGTGCCAGCAATGAAAAACTGCAACTGTTCTGCGCTTTGGTGGACGCCAGCAAAGCCGGAGGTACCTACGGAATGGCCGACGAAGGTGAGGACATCAAGGTACATGTTCTTTCCTTGGACGACGCTTATGATATGGTGACAGATGGTCGCATCAATAACGCACCGGCAGTCATTGCACTGCAATGGCTGAAGCTGCATCATCACCAGCTAGGTTACGAGTGAAATAAAAATGAACAATAAACACAACACCGAACGCTTCTTGCCGAATTTTGTCTATCTATTTCTCATTGATGGGACGCGCCACCGGAAGATGCGCTCAGATGCTGTGTTTTGTTCCTGGCTATTTAGCTTGCTGTTATTGGCCGGATGTCAGAGTTCTGGCCTCACCAGCCTCTATCAGGAAGACCTGTCTGGTCACGACCAATGGGCGGTGATGCCATTCAATAACCATACCACTGACATGCCCGACGATTTTGCCGTTCAGCTCGAACGCATCCTGCGGGTACAGCTTCCTTCCAACGGCATTGCCGATGCTGCCGTATACAAACAACCCACCGCCACCATCACAGTCCCGGGCTACGCTCGGGACCTTTACCATCTTGAACGCACCCGTGTCTGGGCTGGCAATAAGGACATTCGCTACACCATCTCTGGCGATGTGCATGAGTGGCAGTATGATGGACAAAACCGTTTCTTAATCTCGCTGGCCCTGAGTGTGTTGGATGTCGAATCCGGAGAAGAGGCATGGAGCATTGATGGCACAGCACAAGGTAATCCGGATGAAAGTGCCTATGAAGTCAGCCGAAAACTGATAGTAGATTTGCTGGCCGCTATGCCAGTCGGCCAATAACCGCATCTAAGGTAAAAGGATATGCTCTACGTACTCAGGGATGATGATAATCAGGTACACGCGGTCTCCGACAGGCCATTTTCCGCTGATTGGCAGCCGGTTGATATAGACGACGAAAGTCTAAAACTGTTTTTGCAGAACAATCCCGAAATCAGCACCGGCATCATGGAGTCGTCTGACGCTGGTTTCATTCGGGTGCTCGAAGACGTCATTGACCTGTTAATTGACAAACAGGTGATTCAATTCACCGAGTTTCCCGATGTTGTCCAAACCAAGCTGCTAAACCGTCGTCGATATCGTGAAAGTCTGCGTAGCAATTCGGATACCACTCGCCTGCTCGAAGATGGTGACGAAATTTTCTGACCGGCTATTAACGCTGCTGTTGAAGATGATTGACGAGTCTGTCAGAGTTACGCTCGTCAGTGAAAGAATACATATATTGTTCTTCGCGCAACTCCGGATGCCGGGTGATGAAATGCTGCTCAATCCCACGCATTTTGGTTGACCTGGCAAAACAAAGCGAGCATCGATAAGGTCTCGATACTGGCTGTTCAAATCTCATTAGGGAAAGTGTCGTGGATTTCCCGGATTCCACGGCATATGGGGTTTCTTCAGTAAGCGAAGCGACCAACTGTGATTTAGTACACATGTACTGTTCGTAATGACCACTCCATGGCTGTTGTACTGGTATGCTGACGCCCAACACCTGTTGTCCCAACGATGTGTACATCTCCACCGCACGTGTCCAGGTCTGCTGCTGCCGCAGTCCTGACGATGAATTGTGAACATCTGCTGGCTGCACACAACCTTGTTGAATAGGGTGCACAATGCATATCTCCTTTTAGTTAGTGTCCCAATCTAGACAAGCCCTAACCCATCTGGTTCCAACACGGTGCTTGGGATGCAATATCTTTGTTGTCCAAAGCACAGCCATTTTTTACTATGAAAATGCGTGACTTTATCCGTAAATAGCTCTGAAGATAACAACAACCCTGTGGATAAGCTGTTAAAGTCTGTGAATAAGCTATGAATATGCGGGGAAAAAACACTTACCGATGGATATTGCAAGCATGACATTAAAGCCCTGTCCTTGCTGTCGGGGTGAACCGATTTTTGCTGATCTGGTCGTCGATTACGGCGGTCAGCCGGTGACCATGTGGCAGGTCAGCTGTACCGGCTGTGGCTTGTCCACCGAGATGGACGAAGATAAAAACCACGTCACCAATCGCTGGAACCAACGTCTTGAGTACGATAACGTAAAAATGTGGGTAACTTTGCTGGCCGGAGCGCTGCCGGCAGCAGTGATTATCAGTCTGCTGCTCGGTAGTTTGATGGGCATTAGCCTGACAGACTGAATCAGTCCTTGGTAGCAGCCTCGGCGTTGGTACAGCTGGTAATGTTATCCACAAGCTGGTTAATAAACCGGGCGTAACTTTCCGGTCCGGGTGGGATGTTTTCGCCCAGAGGATCGAGCACTCCCACCCTGACAGACATTCCTTTTGTCAGCCGATCGATATAAGCGGGTTTAAATTGCGGCTCGCGAAAGATACAGGTTGTCCCGGCTTTATCCAGTTGTCCCTGTAAACCAACCAGATGGCGAGCGCCCGGCTGTTGCTCAGGGTTTTTGGTAAAGTACCCGGCGGCGGCCAGTCCGTACTGTTTCTGCAGATAACCGTAAGCGTTATGAAAAACGAAAAACGGTTTGTTTCCGGATTGCCTGATCTTGTCAAGATTGCGCTTGTCAGTCTCATCCATGCTCTGCAAAAACCGCTCCAGATTGGCCTGATACTTGGCTCGATTGGCGCCATCAACGGATATTAATACTTGGCTCATCTCAGTGGCAATGGCACGGGCATTATCGGTGCTTAGCCAGATGTGAGGATCGTACGCGCCATGATCATGATGGTCATTGTGCTCGTGCTCATGATGATGCTCTTCGTCGCCGCCGAGTAGATGAACGCCCTGAATATCCATCAAGGATACCGCTTTTTGTGTTCCGTTAAGCATATTCGGCAAGAAGGCTTCCATCGCCGGCCCAACCCAGAACACCACATCAGCGTTTCTGAGTTTGCGTGCATCGGATGGCTTCAGACTATGACTATGAGGAGAGCTCCCCGGTGGCAGCAGTACATCGGCATCGGTAACGCCGTCGGTAATCGCCTGGGCAATCAATTGCAATGGTTTAATGCTGACCAGCACGTTCGGCGGCTCAGTATTGGCGAAGGCACTGGTGGTCAACATCAGTGCTGCCAGCAGGGATCGTTTCAGGGTCGGGAGAAACTGCATATAAGGGCCGCTCTTATTGAAAGCAAAATAGTATTACACTTGCCTGGAAAAGAGCATATAAGAACGAGTCGCAAGTCTTTGGCTATCAGATAGGAGAAATCAGAAAAGAGAAAGAAAGTGAGAGAGAAAGCGGATTGATGAAGCCTTTACCAGAGTGGTAAAGGCAGGAATTTGGAGGTGATTAAACGTCATCCCAGTAATCGTCGCCAAAAATTGCACTGAGTCGTTTGGCTTCCTGGCGCTCTTCCAGCGCTCGGCGGATTTGCAGAGTCCGCCTGGAGCCCTTTTGCTCCAGCTCAGGACGGATCAGTTGCTCGTCCAGAATGAACTCTTTTGCAGCTTTCTTTCCTTTGCTCATGGCAGCGTCCCCTGGTGGTCGTTGTTTGATGCGTCCGAATTACGATTCCCACGGTAGGAAATTACCGAAAATGCCACAATCACCAAAGTCGTATAAATATGTAGGTAAAATCGCACAGCAAGACCTTGTGAGGCAGTTTCGCTAAAATCACAATCCCCGACCTCCCTGCTACAAGGAGGCACAAACCCGGACTGAACAGCGCTTATGGACGTAACCTTGATTCTTGATTCCCTGAACGACGCACAACGCAGCGCCGTTGCCGCCCCCGTAGGTTCCATGCTGGTGCTGGCCGGTGCCGGCAGCGGTAAAACCCGTGTACTGGTACATCGGATAGCATGGCTGGTACAAGCCGAGGCCATGTCACCCTACTCGATCATGGCGGTAACCTTCACTAACAAGGCGGCAGCGGAAATGCGTTCGCGAATTGAAGAGTTACTAGGTATTCCCCCCAGGGGTATGTGGGTAGGGACTTTCCACGGTTTGTCCCACCGGCTGCTCAGAAGCCATTGGCAAGAAGCCGGTCTGCCGGAAAATTTTCAAATTCTTGACAGCGATGATCAGCTGCGAATCATCAAGCGCATCATGAAGGCCATGCAGCTGGACGAGCAAAAATGGCCACCGCGCCAGGCACAGTGGTATATCAACAGCAAAAAGGATGAAGGCCTGCGTCCGGACTACATTGACCCTGGCTATGATCCCTTTGAACGCACCATGGTGGATGTTTACCGCCGCTACCACGATTACTGCCAACAGGCCGGTGTAGTGGACTTTGGTGAATTGTTACTCCGTGCCCACGAACTGCTGCTGAAGCGACCGGATGTTCTGCAACACTACCGCGAGCGCTTTCGCTATATCCTGGTGGATGAGTTCCAGGACACCAACGCCATCCAGTACGCCTGGTTGCGCCTGCTGGCCGGTGACCAGGACAAACTGATGGTGGTGGGCGATGATGACCAGTCCATCTACGGCTGGCGCGGTGCCCGCATTGAGAACATACGCCAGTTTACGCAAGATTTCCCGGGTGCCAGCACCATCAAACTGGAACAAAACTATCGCTCCACCGGTAATATTCTTCAGGCCGCCAATGCCGTTATTGCCAACAACCCTGATCGCCTGGGCAAAGAACTACGTACCGACGGCGATAGCGGTGAGCCGGTGCACCTGTACGCCGGGTTTAACGAGATGGATGAAGCACGCTTTGTCACGGACCGGATCAAAGAGGCCGTCGCCAACGGTATGGCGTACCGCGATATAGCCGTGCTCTACCGTTCCAACGCCCAGTCCCGCATTCTGGAAGAGGCCATGTTACGTGCCGGTATCCCCTATCGAATTTATGGCGGTCTGCGTTTCTTTGAACGGGCAGAAATCAAAAATGCCCTGGCCTATTTGCGTCTGGCTAGCTCGCCCAACGACGATACCTCCCTTGAGCGGGTGATTAACGTTCCTGCCCGGGGTATTGGGGAGAAAAGCGTTGAAAAACTGCGAGAAGCAGCTCGCAGTCAGGGAGTGACCTTGTGGCAAGCGATGAAAAACCTGGTGGCGTCATCGGCAGTAGGCGGTAAAGCCGGTAAGTCTATGGCGACTTTTATCGAGCTCATTGAATCCCTGGGTGAGGCAGCAAAAACGCTGAATCTGGGCGAGCTGTCGGATCATGTGATGACCATGAGTGCCTTGGTCGAACATCACGGCAAAGAGAAAGGCGAAAAGGGACAGGCCCGAATCGAAAACCTTGAAGAACTGGTTAATGCCTGTCGTCAGTTTGATATGGACGACTATGGTGGGGAGTCGGACAGCGAAAATATCACGCCACTTGATGCTTTTCTTGCCCACGCTGCCCTGGAAGCAGGCGATAACCAGGCCGATCAGTTTCAGGACAGCGTGCAGATGATGACCCTGCACGCGGCCAAGGGACTGGAGTTTCCGTTAGTTTTCCTGACCGGTATGGAGGAAGGGCTGTTCCCGCATAAAATGTCTCTTGATGATGACAATCTGGAAGAAGAACGGCGACTTTGCTACGTCGGCATTACCAGAGCCATGACAACTCTGTACCTGACCTACGCTGAAAGTCGTCGTCTGTACGGCAGTGAGACCATGAACCGGCCTTCACGGTTTATTCGGGAGATTCCCGGAGAACTGCTGCAAGAAGTGCGCCTTGGTGGCACCATCTCTCGTCCGGTAGTTACCCGGATGGCACCGGCATCGGCTGACCACGGCCTGTCACTGGGTCAGCGAGTGCATCATGATGTGTTTGGGAGCGGTATCGTCACCAACTATGAGGGCGAAGGTAATCAGTCGAGGGTGCAAGTTAATTTCGATTCCGAGGGGAGTAAATGGTTGATGATGGCCTACGCTAACTTGGTGCCATTATAATCTTGCCGTTGATATTCTGCTTTTTGTGACGCTCTGACTAATCCGCTGGGGCGTTCCTGCGACTGATTCTGCGATATAAGTGCCAGTGGACTGATCTCACCGAAACCCAATCGCTCAAGTGCCAAAGCATTCGCCAGCTCATCTTCACCCGTATATACAAAGTGATCAGCTCCCGTTCGCTGATAATCATGGACAGCCAGTAAACTAACAACGCGCCGGGCAATCGCGGGCCCGGAGTCAATCCAGTGAATGTCCGGCGCAACTTGCTCCAGGGCGTCACGCAGTAGCGGAAAGTGGGTACAACCGAGCACCACGGTATCTGGCTTTGGTTTGGCCGTCAGAAATGGTGACAAAATATGCCTGAGCCGATCATCACAAAGAGATGCTCCGCGCAGATACTGCTCGGCCATTTGCACCAGCTCGCTGGAACCCACCCGGATGACCTGACAATCAGCCGCAAAATCGTCAATCAACTGGTCGGTGTAGCAGCGGGCAATCGTGCCGGGCGTAGCCAGCAAGCCAATGCAACGGTTTTGCGAATATTCACTGGCGGTTTTGATGGCCGGTACCACACCCACCACCGGAAAGTTCAGCTCGCCACGCACCCTGGGCAATGAAATGGTGCTGGCCGTGTTGCAGGCGATGACCGCTAACGACGGGTCAAACCGCTGTGCCAGCAAATTCAGGCACTCACTGGTACGGGCGATAACCTCTTGCTCAGGCTTCGGACCGTAGGGAAAGCCGGCCATATCAGAGCAGTAAACCACTGGCACCTGCGGCAAAACCTGTTTTATTTCCTGGTAAATGCTGAGTCCACCAACACCAGAATCAAAAATAACGATGGGTTTTGCCATGCAATCCTCAGCCGTGTTCGCAAAAATTAACCATGCAATGAGCATGTTCCCACTGGACGGATTAAACAACTGTCTATTTTTTGCAATCCCGCTCTACAACGCAATAGGCGTTAGCACCACAAATGCTGGCAAACGTAAACAACAATGGCAATCTAATCACTTCCGTAGTACATAAGCAGAACAAAATTGCCCTACCAGAGTAATTGTGATGAACCATCAAGCTTTCCAGGCACAACTAAAACAATTTCCGGATCATATTGCTGCTGTTTTGCAATCACTGACCAAACAACAGGGACGCCTTGAGCCCGAACAAGTCCTGACCTTGCAAGAATTACTGCAACTGTCCACTCCGGAATTGCTTAAGGCGCTGTTGCCACTGGCCGGAGCCATGAGCACCTGTCCTATTTCCAACTTCAGCGTGGGGGCGATTGTTGAGGGTTATCGTGAACACGGCCCTGGGCCCTTCTACCTGGGAGCCAATCTGGAAACGCTCGGACAGCCATTGAAAATGTCCATTCACGCTGAGCAAGCTGCAATCTGCAATGCCTGGCACCAGGGCGAAACCCGATTGCGCCGCCTGATGGTCAACGAAGCACCTTGCGGTCATTGCCGACAGTTCATCAACGAACTCAACGGAATTGAGCAGATGGATATTCTGGTCAGCCAACTGCACAGTGACCAGCAGCGACTCTATGGTATCACCGATCTGCTGCCAGATGCCTTTGGCCCGGGAGACCTGCAACAGACTACCCGTCTGATGAGTTCTGTCAGTCAAGCACTGACCAGTCCTGACTCAACCGATGCGCTGGTCAATGCGGCTACTGAAGCTGCCCGGCACAGTTATGCGCCCTATTCGGGCTGTCATTCCGGCGTTGCCCTGTACCTTGAAAACGGCACCATTGTTACCGGTAAATACGCCGAAAATGCTGCTTTTAATCCTGGATTAACTGCAGTGGAAGCAGCTTTGATCAATCTACGCCTCAACAGCCTTGATGAACCTCACGACAAAGTAATTGATGCGGTTATGGTGGAAAAACAGGCGCCGATTTCCCATCAAGCCATGGCATCAGCAGTCGTCAGCTATTTGGGAGCGCAGTTGCGGTACCATCTTGTATAAGCACCTTGTGTAAGCAACGCTAAGCACCGCACAGGCGAGCTACAGGGCGCAGTGACCGTTTGACATACTCCCACCACTAAGCCGCTAGGCGGCTATAGTGGGGGCTTCTTACGACCCATGCTGAGAACACTCAACACCTTTCGCTGTAGAACCTGCGCTGACAGGGCAATCTACAGAGGAACTCTTTATGCAATCGCTGTGTCCCAGCGAATCAGCTAAACCCATATCTCTTATATTCCGGGCGGCGTTGATGTCCCTGTCGTTCATCCTATGGCAACTTGGACATTGCCATGCGTGGTTTTTGCCAGCCAGCGTTGCAGTTACCTGATGAATGAAATCACGACGACGGTTAGCCACCTTTTCATGGATGATGGCAACTATTCGTTTCTGTTTTGCCCTGTTACCAGAGCCTTTTTTCCTTCTGGATAATTTCTTTTGCTCAATGGCAAGCCGAGCCAATGATGCCTTTAGCACCCTGGGATTGTCTGTTTTGTTCCCCTCACTGTCGATCAGAAACGCGGTCAGTCCAACATCAAGGCCAACGGTGTGCTCAGGCTCAATCAACGACGGTATGGGATCAATGGCACCATGATCCACCAAAACACTGGCAAAATATTTTCCGACAGGGGAGCGCTTGATCGTGACTGTTTTTACCTTGCCAACAAAAGGGCGATGCAGTTTCGCCCTGATTCCCTTGAGTTTTGGCAAATTGATTTGACCTTGTTGGAAATCAACGGTCACATGCTGCGGGCATTGGAACGACTGCCAGCCGGCGTATTTTGATTTGAACCGTGGGAATTTCGCCCGACCCTGAAAAAAGTTAGTGAATGCCGTGTCCAGGTTGGCCAGTGAAGCCAACAGGCTTTGGCTATTCACTTCCGTCAGCCACTCCTTATCGGCTTTTTTGCTGGCAACCACCATATCCTGAAGCTGACGCTTTGACAGGCTTTTCCCGGTTTCCTTGTAGTGTTTGTCCTTTTCAGACAAGGCCCAGTTATAGACATGCCTGGCGCAACCGAAGTGCTTGGCAATCAGCACTTTCTGTTCTGCGTTCGGGTAGAGTCTATATTTGTAGGCTTTCATGGTGCTATGATAGAAAAAACATCATTAGTGTCAATACATGAAATCTCATTATCACTGTTTCTACAAACTAAAATATCACTTAGTGTTAGTAACAAAGTACCGAAAAAAATGTTTTACATCTCAGATGCTGGACAGGCTGGAAGTCATCTGTCGTGAATTGGGCGATAAGTGGGAGGTAAGTCTGGATCAGTTTAGTGGAGAAGCTGATCATATCCACCTCATGCTGGACATGCACCCAAACATAATACCCAGCAAGTTCATCAACAACTTGAAAACGGTCACCAGTCGGCTTATCAGGAAAGAGTTTTCGCAACACCTGAAAGCGCACTACCAGGAGCCGGTACTGTGGACAAGGGCATATTGCTTGATCACTGCTGGCGGTGCGCCATTGGAAGTGCTCAAAGAATATATCAAGAAACAGGAAAGGCCGGGGAAATAGCAGACCTCCACGGTCTGCCTGCTATCCATCTCCATCCAAACGCTTCGCGCTATGGATGGAGAATTTCGCAGGTTTCGTTAAACCACCGTCTGGACAAGATCACGGGTAGGGACAGCAGCCAGTTAAGATAGACACTCTGCTGGCTTCGTCCTCGACAACCACTCCTTCTGGTGACAGCTCAACATCCCAAAAATTAGCGCCCCAGCCGGTTGCCGTGGCTGTTACAGAGCCGGTATTTGTCACGTTAAAATAAATGCAATGTTTGTTATCTTCAAATGAGCGCTGGATACTGAACAGAATGCGGGAGCCAATCGGGAGATTAAACGACGGATTGCTTTTATCTTTCTTGGCAAAAATACCCTGAAGCTGCAACAGATTGGTTTCTGCATTTCTGGTAATAATCCAGCTTTCATAACCAGCTTTTTTCAGGTTGAAACTGATGGCAGCTGAAGCTGTTTCACTGGCAAAGCCGACGTCCTCTTCCATGAGAACCATGTCACAAGCACCAAGCTGCACTTCGTCAGCCGTTGCCAAGGGGACCGTTATGGGAGTGCAAACCAAAAGTAACAGAGCCGGTGGGAAGGAATATCTCATGACATCAACGCGTTCCAGCAACCTCAGGCTATCAGTCCAGACTGTCAATCGGACGAGTGACCCGGCCTTTGACGTTCCTGTGCTAGCCACTCCATGACCCCCGCTTGTCGCTACATCCCAGAGCCAGTGACAGCGACTTTGGGGGGACACGCACAGGATAGTTCAAATTATTTGAGAACCAAGGAAAACTGACACCGAAATGCACATCAATCGGCCAGATCACGGGCTGGTGAATATTACGCTTCCTTTGGTGACTCGCTCCTCACCTTCGGCTATCTGGGCGGCAATGGATGCGTTACCTGTTTCTGACCCTCTAACAGAAACGCTAGCCTCTCCCGCAGCATTGCTATTAATGGGACCGATATACCCCAGCGTGACCCCTATGCCGGCACTTTTCAGGTCGGAAATACAGAAGCTGACCGGCACGCCAGCAACCGCATTGCCGAACTGGTCCGTTACCGTGGCCACCACATTGATCGTATCCGTATTGTTAGCGGGCAACCTGGCTATGGTGCGCGGCAGAGCGACCTTGTATGCCGGTCCGCTAGTAAAATTGACCGTGGCAGTACGTGTGGATGTACCATCGTGACCTTTATAAGAAGCGATCAACTCGTGAGATCCGGCTTTCTCGCTGGTGATCTGAACCATCAGTATGCCATTTTCATCCGTCACACCCTGATGTTGCGGACGGATTTTCAGCAAGCCCGTTGGGGAAGAGAAAGCGATATATTGGTTTGGTACCGGGTTACCAATCTGATCCGCCAAAGTCACCTGAATCTGGTTGTAATCACAATTGTCTAGCGAAACGCCTGTTATGGAAATTCTGGCGCAGTTGTCACTGCTGACTGTGGCATTATTCACGGTGACAATCAGCTTGGAATGGACGTTATCTAACGAGGCGTTGCCAGCATCCGCAATAAAAGCAACGTTAACTCCCAACTTTTTCTCCTTGTGAGTAGCGTATACTGCATACGTTCCGACCTGATTGCTGCGCAGACTGGCAGTGATCTGACCTGCCGAATTGGTTTGTCCACCATTATCTACAGCTAGTATTACGCTGTCGTCTGGCACAGAAAATGTTACCAGCTCATTAGCTACAGGATTGCCATTCACATCCGTTATTGTGGCTGTTACCACGTTGGCATCACGACCATTGGCGGGAGCGTTGTCCAGCGTCACCGACAAACCGGCTTCAGGATTGCCAAATTCAGCAGTGCTGCCGTCTCCAGTAAACGTAATATCCACCGAACGGGATTTGTCGCTAAATTGAGCGGTGACTGCATAGGTCGTGGCCCGGAGACTGGTAACATCGGCAATCACCTGTCCGTGTTCATTGGTTTCACTGTTGCGGGGCGTGATGGACAATCCCGATACGGGCGGAAAGGTGATCGTGTGACCCGACATGGGATTGCCGTACTCATCAGACAGAGTGGCAGTCACCACCACCTGCGCTACCCCGTTGGCCAAAGCGGGACTGCCAGTTTGAGTTAGCGTGGAGCCGGGATGAGTGATGTCCGGCGTGCCTATGGGTGCTTCAAAGATAATATCAATGAATCGCTGCTGGTTTTTATAGCTGGCTGACACAGCGTAGGTGTTGGCCATAATACTGGTAATATCCGCTATAACCTGACCATCGACGTTTGTTTCAGTATTGCGTGCGACAATGGTCAAACCGGCCACGTCAGGAAATGTCACAGCTTCGCCGGCTACCGGATTGCCATTGGCGTCTTTCAACGTGGCAGTCACGACAATCTGTTCAGCACCGTTGGCCATGGCCGGGCTGCCCACTTCTGTGACCGAGGAGAACGGGTTGGTAATATCGGCGGTTCCCGGATCACTGACAAACTGCACGGCTGTCGACGCCGGCACGCCCACAGCTGGTGTATTAGCAGTAACAATTACTGTTCCGGATTTTTTGCCACGAATGGTAGTGGTGGCTAAACCATTGCTATTGGTGATGATTGGCGTATTGGTACCAAGAGTAGCACCCGCATCTGCCGGTACCGCGAAGATCACCGTCTCACCGCTCACACTATTGCCATTGGCATCTGTTACGCTGGCTACAACATTGGCCGTAGCGATGTCATTTGCCAACAGTGAGCCAGTAACGCCTGTCAGCGTAATCAACGTTGCCGCTCCCGGCAAAAAATCCACAGAGACCATTTGCAACTGATCATTATAACTGGCGGTTATCGGATATTCGCCGGCATGCACACTGGTAATGGCGGCCATAACCTGACCATAGGCATTGGTAATACCGTCATTGTCTGGCGTGATAGTGACGCCCTCCACTGACGAAAAGGTAATCTGCTGGTCTGGCACCGGATTGCCATTGGCATCGGTGAGTGTCGCAGTAACGGCATTAATGGCTATGCCGTCGGCCAGGGCATCGTTCGCGATGACCGTTAAACCTGCTCCCGGTCTGTCCAGTCCGGCGGTGCCAGCCACGGCTTCAAACACCACGTCAATGGAGCGCTGCACTCCCTTATAAACGGCAGTCACCGGATATATGTCAGCCTTGACGGCACTGGCATTGGCAAAAATCTGACCATTGTCGTTTGTTGAGGTATTGAGCGGCACAAGGTTCAGGCCAGATACTGATGAAAAAGCAATTTCTGCGCCCGATACCGGGTTATTATTACCATCTTTCAGGGTTGCCATAATGACAATTTTCGTACTGCCATCCGCTGGCGCAGGGCTGCCACTTGCCACAATGGATGAGTAGAGATTGTTCAAGTCTGCAGTGCTCTCATCCGCCACAAATGTGATTTCCGTGGTTGCCTGCACCTCTACCGCCTGCGGAATAATGGTGCCGGTGACCACCAGGATGCCGGACTGTAAACTGCGCACAGTGGTGCTCGCTAACCCTTTGTCATTACTCATTACCGGCCCAGTGGTTCCCAGAGTCGCGCCCGCATCAGCGGGCACAGTGAAACTGACCGGCACATTACTCACGGGATTGCCACTGCGATCCAATACGGTGGCTATTACGTCTGTAATGGTGGCGTTATCTGCCATCACATTATTGGCGGTAGCAGCCAAGCTGATGGTTTCCGCAGCGCTGGCAATAAACGTCACAGCCACAGAGGCGGTGTTGTCGTTATAGGCGCCAGAAACGGTATAAGTGCCTGCTGTGCTGCTCTTCACTGCTGCCAGCATCTGACCATACTTGTCAGTCAAATCATTAAGGGGGGTGATCTCAAGGTCTGGTACTGCCGGAAAGGTTACCAGCTGATGCCGAACCGGGTTGTCGTTATCATCCAGCAACTGTGCCGTTACTATTACGCCGGAGTTATCCCCAGCTTCGGCAGGGCTGCCGGTTTCGGTCAGCGTCAATACTGCCGTGGCAGTATTTGCCAGAAACTGGATATCAATACCGCGCTCCCTACCGTTGTAACTGGCGACAACGTTGTAGATATCGGCATAACTGGTCGTCACCTCGGCGATGACCTGTCCGTTGTCATCGGTGAGAGTACTGGCTGGGGTGATGTTCAGATTATACGTATCCTGAAAAGTCACATATTCCCCTGATACCGGATTGTCGTAGGCATCTCTGAGGCTAGCGGTCACCACAATGGTTGCGGTGCCATCCGCCAGGGCCGGACTGCCTGTCTGAGTTATGGAGGAGAACGTATTGGCGAGGTCAGCGGTCGTGCTATCGGCTACAAAGACCACCTGCTCTGACAGCGTATGTGATTGAAAGCTGGCGGAAACGGGATAAATGCCTGCTCGAGTAGTGGTAAGATCAGCCAGCGCTTGTCCTTGCACATCAGTAATGCCGCCATTTTGGGGGGAGATGGTCAGTTCTTCCATGGCGGTGGAAAACTGAATGGTTTTGCCCGACAGGGAATTGTTATCACTATCTGTTAATGTCACCCGAACTGTGTTGCTGTAAGTACCGTTGGCATAAGCCCCATCTGCTACTACGTCTATTTCCGATGCCAGATTTTCCAGTCCTGCCGTCTCATCCGCCGCCATAAAATCCGCAACACCCTGGTATGTGTTTTGGGCAGTGGCAATGGTAAAGGGTATCTGACCTGCTTCGGTACTGGTCAATTGGGTTCGGACAAAGCCGTTTTGATCGGATACCAGTTCAATATCCTGGAACTGTGCTCCCGTAGCGCTGGTGGCAAAAACCACATCCTGATAACTGAGGGTCTGGTCCAACTGATCTCTAATCACTGCTGAAACAGCATAACCATTGGTTTCGCCAGTTTGCGCCGTCATCCCGCCTGTTACGGGCAATAGTTCCACATCGGTAACGAAGGCAATCGTTTGGGTAGCAATCTGTTGTTTGCGATACTCCAGACGGATGTTGTTATCTCTCATCACCAGCCGATGGAGCTGCACCGCAGGGAAAAAGGAAAAGCCATCACATTGTGGCCGCGTGATCTGTTCACTGAGCGGGGTGGCAAAATAGTAGGCCAGATTAATTCCGCCCCGCAGGCCATGCTCACCGCCTTTCTCATGGACATAGCCAATGCTCAGGGTAAGCAAGGGAAAAGGCTGGTAATTCAGCGAGACAGCGGATTGGTAGAGATTTCTTACCGGTGTATCTCCGTTACTCACCTCAATGTCATTACCAAAAAATTGTTGATAACTGGCGTTAACCGAAAAGCCTGGCAAGCGCGGCAATGCGCCCGAAGCGATCAGGTCAAGACCTTTTGCCGGTCGTGCTTGCAGCCAACCTGCAGACGTCAGTTGCGGGAAATCATCGGAATTTGCTCGCCAGCCACTTAACGGAAAATAGTAATTGCCCACCAGCAAGATATTTCTCCAGGCGTATTCAATGCCCAGGCTGGCACGCTGGTGGTGCCTGATCAGGTCGTAATCATAGAAGGCGTTCCAGCCATAGAGTGTGTTATCCCAAGCATTGCGATAGCCAATGCCGGCATGTACAAAGTGTCGTTGTTGACATCCTCCCGCTCCTAAAGGAGCGGGATTCCTACAGCTAGACGGCGATGCCCCGCCGCAAGAATGGCCTTTTCTGCGTTATTATCACGCAGGCGTTCAGCTCCGTACTCTGAACAAGTCCATTCTCTTATTCGCAAACTTGTTCTGCCTCTCGGATTGCTGTCGGAGGTTACTCCGAAGCACGAACAAGTCTGGGTGGAGTAGGCTTCGTTGGCTATATCTAACTCTACTGATCGCCCAATGGCTTTACATTTCAGTTGAGTTTTGAGCATTGCTCACATCGCCAGCGAAGATTGCCGCATGGTTGTTTGCCAATGCGGTCGTAAATTTGTAGAGAATAATAGCGTTTACCCTTTTAACCGCAATATCAGGAGATACCGAAAATGCGGACGGCAAAAGAAGTTAGTTTTCCAGCCTTATCAGGCTGGTCGCTATCCCTCCCAGCACTAAAAGTACTGGGCTTCTCGCGAGGTTTCAGGTGATAAAAATCCTGTCTGTTGATCACGATGCCCGGTTGGACAAACCAACTTGACCAGTCATTGCTCTGCTGGTAGTTAGCAAAAGGGATTAACAGATCAATGGCTGCGGACTGCACGCTGAAATTCGAATCCAGCGACACGTCAAACCCGGCAGTACCGTATTGAGATAAGCGGTTAGTGACTGTCGAACGGAGTAACTGTTCACTTTCGATGCGCAAGTGGTTTTTCAATCGCTTGGTGAACTCGGTACCGCTTTCCACGCCATCGAGCAAAGTAGCGATGTTTGATAACGTTTCAGCGTAGGCAAAAGGCTTCTGCTCACTGTCATCACTATTGGGTTTTTGTTGGCCAGAGAGTGTGTTCGGTAGCCCAGTCTCATCAGCAAGAAAAATCGGGAAGTTATCAACCCCAAGCTCTTGGAGTGCCTGCTGGTAAAAGTCAACGGATGCCTTACTGACCGGACCAATCAATATTCGACACTGTCCCCGTTGATAACAGGCTTCAGAGTTGAACGTAACGACATTGAGTTTGGGGTCTATGGCGCGGGCTTTTTTGCGCAGACCGTCCATGTAGGCAGCAGAAGGCTCTTCTCCCAGGTAAACATGGAGATAGACGCGCTGTGATATCACCGGAGACAGGGCATTGCGGGCATCATCCGGAGAAAAATGCATTCCCTGTGCCAGGCCGGAATAGCTAAGCACCGGATAGGCCAGAGAGTAAGGCGCGAAAAACAGCTGCAGGGCCACCAGCAAACAGGCAACCGACTTTCGAAACATACAGCGCTCAAAAGACCACGCTTGTGACTGCTCATCCTTCGCACGCATGACAAAACAACATGGGCGGGGTCGCAGGCTTGTGGATATGTGACAGAGTCACACTAGTATTTAGCACATCCGCACCTGAGGCGCGCAGTCGCGGCAGAAAAATTGTGTAGACTTAGGACATGCGTTAAATAAGTAAGGAGGCTGCATTGTGAGTTCAGGTTTCAGGATCGATCCTTCATCCCCGGCCAACCTTGATTACGGTCGCGGTAACGACAACAGTACTGACAATCCCGAAAAAGGCACAAATCCTGCAGATGGGCAAAAGCCCTATCTCGATCGTTCAGGCAATAAAAAGGGAGCAGACAAATCGCTGGATATGCGCAAGGCTCGCAAGAAAAACAAGCACAAAAAGAAGAAAATATCCGAGCGCAACGCCCGGGAGTTCAATGAAGATCAGAGTGACGATTAAGTAAATCCACAGCAGGCCACGGACGCCTGCTGTTAACCGTTAAAAGTCCTCACCAATGCTGCAAGTCCTCAACGAAGCCCACTGATGTAGTTGGACACCGCTTCGATTTCCTTATTACTCATTTTCTCAGCGATGGTTCTCATGATCTTGCTCTCGCCATCATTGGCGCGAATTCCTTCACGCAAATCGCGCAGCTGCTTGGCCAGATAATCAGCGTTCTGCCCGGCCAGCAGTGGGAAGCCAGCAAGGTAGTTGCCCTTACCAGTGGGGGAGTGGCAACCAGAGCAGGCCGGAATGCCTTTTTTGGCATCGCCTCCGCGGTAGAGCGCTTCGCCAAGGGCCACATATTTTTCCTCAGTTGAGCCTTGAGGAGCGCTCTGGCTAGCGTAAAACGCGGCCAGGTCAGCAATATCCTGTTGAGTCAGATCGCCAACAAAAGGCATCATCTCCGGCACAGAACGGACGCCGTCTTTAATCTCCGTAATCTGTTTGATCAGATAACGTTCACCCTGTCCGGCAAGATTGGGCCAGATGGGCGCCATGCTGATGCCGGTAGCGCCGTGGCAAGCTGTACAGGTAGTCGCCTTACTCTGGCCAGCTGCGGCATCACCCTTGGCAAAGGCGATGCCGACTACCCCCAAAGAAATGAACACAGTGAGAATGACTTTTTTCATTACCTGACCCAGTGACGGCATTTGCCTCAAGTGGCTGTTATTATTCGTCGGACCTGAGTGCGCTTATTGTTGCGCGTGCCGGACGGGCTGTGCGCCGACCGCTACAGCATCAGGTGACATGACGGCATGTGCCATGAACGACGATAGTATAAACTACTCAACCGGCAACCGGTACAGTCAGACACCTGGCCGATAAACCGGAAGCGCGCGTAATGCCTATTTTCCAACCCTCCTTGTACGTGACTGGCGAATGTTGGTGTTCACTCGGCGGTAAGATCTTTCCGTTCGAACTGGTGGCCCGGTCAATACAGCAAACAGTGGAATACAGACAAGATCATGAGTGACAAAGCTTCATTAAATTACCGCCAGGCTTCGTTTTTCAAAAGTGCGGCAAAACTGAGCCAGTGTCCGGAAAATGATGGCCGGGAAGTGGCTTTTGCCGGGCGCTCCAATGCGGGTAAATCCAGCGCCCTCAACGCCCTGACCGGCTCCAACAAACTAGCACGCACCAGTAAGACGCCGGGCAGAACCCAATTGATCAACTTTTTCCAGGTTGAGGACGATGTTTTCCTGGTTGACCTACCCGGCTACGGCTATGCCAAAGTGCCTGAAGCCATGAAAAAAGAGTGGCAGCATCATATGACCGATTATCTGGAGCGGCGCAATGCACTGGTTGGCCTGGTGCTATTGATGGATATTCGCCACCCGATGAAAGAGTTTGACCAGATGATGCTGAACTGGAGTGTTAGTGCCAACTTACCGCTGCATATCTTGCTGACCAAAGCGGACAAGCTCAAGCAAGGCGCAGCCAAACAGGTGCTGAATAAACTAAAGCAAGATCTGACGCGGTTTCCGTTAGTCAGCACCCAGCTGTTTTCTTCGCTGAAGCGCACTGGTGTGGATCAGTTGTCTATGAAGCTGGACGAGTGGTTTTTAGCGCCCGAGGAAGTTTTCACCGACGAGGAAGAGTAAGTTTTGGCGCACAAAAACTTGCCAGTGCGTCAAACCAGGCCGTGTTCAGCCATGGACAATATGCTTCCCCGGCCAACGATCATGTGATCCAGCACCTGGATATCCACCAGCTGCAATGCTTCTTTGAGTCTGGCGGTGATCTGGATATCCGCCTGACTCGGCTGCGGATCGCCGGAAGGGTGGTTGTGGCAGAGAATCACCGATCCGGCGTTAACAGCCAGTGCCTGCTTTACTACTTCTCGCGGATAAACAGCAGCAGCGCTCAGCGTCCCCATAAACAGTGTTTCCAGGGCAATAACCCGGTGTCGGGTATCAAGAAACAGACAGGCAAACTGCTCTCGTTCCAGCCCTTGAAAGTGCAATTGCAAGTACTCCCGGGTTACTTCAGGGCTGCTGATAATATCGGACTTGGCCAACCTGGCATCCAGTACGCGTCGGCACAGCTCCAGAATTGCGCCTAGCTGAGTCGCTTTGGCCGGCCCCAACCCCTTAACCATCATGAGGCGTTGATGGCCGCTGGTGAGCAGTTTTTCCAGACCATCAAACTGTTCCAGCAAGTGGCTGGCCATGGCAGTCACGCTCATGCCCTGGTAGCCAGTCCCTAGCAGCAGTGCCAGCAGTTCGGCCTCTGTCAGTACCGCCGGCCCGAGGGCCAGCATTTTTTCTCGGGGCAGCACACAATAGCTCCGGTTCTCGCGCCGGACGATTATATCCACCGCTGATTCGCTGTTATGATAACGCCCACTCAGTTGGGCAGTTGGCGATAATTACCGCCCATAAAGGCGTGAAACTGATCTTTTTTTCATGACTGCTCAGACAAAAAATATCCGCTTTAATTCCCAAAGGAAATTTATAATCCATGCTGCAACTCAGTAACAAACGCATTGTGCTTGGTGTTACCGGTGGTATAGCCGCATACAAAAGTGCCGAACTGATCCGGTTGCTGACCAAGTTGGGGGCGGATGTGCGCGTGGTCATGACCAGCGCGGCCTGTGAGTTTATTACGCCACTGACCTTACAGGCGCTCTCCCACAATCCGGTATACCTGGATTTGCTCGATACCCGGGCAGAAGCAGCCATGGGGCACATTGAGTTAGCACGCTGGGCCGATGTGGTGCTGGTGGCACCGGCTACCGCCGATTTTATTGCGCGCCTGGCCGGTGGCCACGCCGATGACTTGCTGACTACGCTCTGTCTGGCCACTAATGCACCGATCTGCCTGGCACCGGCCATGAACCAGGGAATGTGGCGCGACAGCGCCACTCAGCAAAACTGCGAAGAGCTGATGGAGCGCAATATCCAGTTGTTTGGTCCCGACGAAGGCAGTCAGGCTTGTGGCGATATCGGCCCCGGACGGATGCTGGAGCCGGAGCAGATTGTGGCCAAAACCGCAAAGTTATTCAGCACAGACATACTCACCGGCCTGAAAGTACTAATCACCGCCGGTGGCACCCGCGAAGATATCGACCCAGTGCGCTACATTTGCAACCACAGTTCCGGCAAGATGGGTTTTGCCCTGGCCGAAGCCGCCGCAGCGGCCGGTGCCTCGGTGACGCTGATCAGCGGTCCGGTGCAACTGGCCACACCTGAGCGAGTGGAGCGTGTCGATGTGATTAGCGCCCGGGATATGCACCAGAGCGTCCACGAGCGCCTGGCGGGCGTGGATATTTTTATCGGTTGTGCGGCGGTAAGCGACTATCGTCCTGCTGAGGTTGCCCGGGAGAAAATCAAGAAAGACCCAGAGAACGGCAGCGAAGTTCTGGAGATCAAGCTGGTTCGCAACCCGGACATTATCGCCTCGGTCACTGCTGTGGATCAGCCACCGTTTGTGGTCGGTTTTGCCGCGGAAACCCATAATGTACTCGGCTACGCCACCGACAAACTGCGTCGCAAAAAACTGGATCTGGTGGTGGCCAACGATATTGGTGACCAGGGAATTGGCTTTGGCAGTGATAGTAATGAGGTGACCGTGATCGGCGAAGAACTCGAAGAACCGTTGCCAAGGGCATCAAAAACCGTGGTTGCCCGACAACTGTTGCAGATCATTGCCCGACGCTTCCAAGCCAAACGCAGCGCGGCCAATGCCAACGAATCAACAGCGAGTCATCCATGAGAACCGTCAAGACCGTTATTCTCGATCCGCGCCTGGGCACCGAGTTTCCCTTGCCACACCATGCCACACCTGGCTCTGCGGGCATCGACTTGCGTGCTTGTCTGGAGCAGCCTGTAACGTTGCTGCCGGGTCAGACCGAGCTGCTGCCCACCGGCATGGCAATCCATATTGATGACCCGACACTGGCTGCCATGATTCTGCCGCGCTCCGGCCTGGGCCACAAACATGGCATTGTGCTGGGCAACCTGGTAGGCCTGATTGACTCCGACTACCAGGGGCAACTAATGGTCTCCTGTTGGAACCGGGGTGATACCCACTTTACCATTCAGCCGGGTGAACGGATTGCCCAGCTGATTCTGGTGCCCGTTGTCCAGGCTCAGCTGGAGATCGTGGAGAGCTTTACCGCTAGTGATCGCGGCGCTGGTGGTTTTGGCCACTCCGGAACACACTGACACCCATACCCCTCCTCATATCCCTCCTGAAACCCGACTGACAGCCCAGACAGCTGTCAGTTGCTTCCCAGGGAAAAATCCGATAGTCCCGGCATCGATAAAAAATTGTGACCACAATAATAAGCCCGATCATCCCCAAAAGGAGTACTGGTCATGTCTGCCCAGGACATTGCCACAGTGCTGACTGAAGCGCTGCCCTATTTGCAACGCTATGCCGGTAAAACCGTGGTCATCAAGTACGGCGGCAGCGCCATGGAGAATGATGAGCTGAAAAACAGTTTTGCCCGGGATGTCACCCTGCTCAAGGCAGTGGGGATCATGCCGGTGGTGGTGCACGGTGGTGGACCGCAGATCGGGCAGATGCTCAGGCGACTGCACATTGACAGCCGGTTCGTCCACGGTATTCGGGTCACTGATACCAGTACCATGGATGTGGTGCAGATGGTTCTCGGTGGTCTGGTTAACAAAGAGATTGTCACCCTGATCCATAACAACGGCGGCCGAGCCATCGGTGTGACCGGTAAGGACGGTCAGTTGATTCGCGGCCATCCCCTGAGGGCGTCGCAGATGATGCCAACCATGACGGCGCAGGAAGTCATTGATCTTGGTCAGGTGGGCGAAGTGGATATCATCGATACCGGCATCATTACCATGTTGCACAACTCCGATTTCATCCCGGTGGTGGCTCCCATCGGAGTTGATGACGCTGGAACTACTTACAATATCAACGCCGATCTGGTCGCCGGGCGTCTGGCACAGGCATTAAGGGCAGAAAAACTCCTGCTACTGACCAACACGGTGGGCCTGCTGGACAAGGACGGAAATCTACTCAGCAGGCTTGAATCCCTTGAGACTGTAAAACTTATTAACAATGGAACTATTTATGGAGGCATGCTTCCCAAGATACAATGCGCGCTCGATGCCGTTCGTTGTGGCGTGAAAGCAGCCCACATCATAGATGGCCGGGTACCTCACGCCCTTTTGTTGGAACTGTTGACCGACCGGGGGGTGGGTACCTTAATTTCCGGAGATGACGTTTAGTACACAAATAATGGATATGTCGCAAAAAATTTCTCGAAAACAACAAATTCTGGAAGCGTTGGCTCATATGCTGGAAAAGGCCCCGGGTGCGCGGATTACCACATCAGCCCTGGCCAAGGCGGTGGGTGTCTCAGAAGCCGCCCTCTATCGCCACTTCCCGAGCAAGGCAAAAATGTTCGAAGGGTTGATTGAGTTCATGGAGGAGACTCTGTTCTCCCGTGTTTCCCTGATTCTTGCCGAAGAAGAGCAGGTGATTGCTCGCTGCGAAAGAATACTGCTTCTGTTCGTCGGCTTTTGCGAAAAAAATCCTGGCCTCACCCGAATTCTGACCGGAGATGCCCTGGCCGGAGAAACCGAGCGTTTGCGTCTGCGGGTAACTCAGTTGTTTGATCGCCTGGAGACACAACTTAAACAGACCCTGCGTGATGCCGAGGTCAAAGAAGGCATCCGAACCCGTATGTCAGTCAGCGTCACTGCCAACTTGATGATGGCTGCTGCCGAAGGTCGGGTGGCCCAATATGTACGCAGTGAGTTCAAGCGCAAGCCAACGAAAAACTGGTCAGATCAGTGGGCTTCGCTATCTGAGACGGCATTTTTAACCAAATAAACGACAACGTTCTAATAAACGACCAGATTCTAACAAGTGCTCGGGTTCGGCTCCTGAACCGACCGGGCCAAATCCTTGTACTCTGGTCGCTCATGAACAATCAGCAACCGGATCTCTTCATGGGTCATATTGGCTTTTCTTAACACGAAACCGGCATAATCGGCGACATCGTGCAGAAATCGGTTCTGAAATGCAGAACAAGTCTCCGAACTATCATGTTTTCCCCGCAACCATTGCAACTCAATGTTCTGGTCAAAAAGCTGTGCCCGGTCAGGAGCGTTGTTCTGCCGGGACTGCTCCCAGGTCAACAAGAAACAGAAAGACTCAAACTGCGGATGCTGCGCTTTTTTTTCCGATAAATCTACACCATTGACCATGACCAGGGCACAACCTCGGCTCAAGAGCAGAAAAGCCTTCGACAACACACCAGACATCGACTTGATGTGCTGGAAGTGGCAACGTTCCTGCTCAATAAAGAGTTTGTTCGGCAGTTTGGCCGCCATAAAGCGCTCCGCAATCGCAACGGTAAGATCAAAGTGCTCTCGAACAGTAAGAGGTCGGCTCTCCCCGACACAGGCCCAGTACTCATCATGGAGTTTTTTGTAGCGCTCCATATCAAAGTCATTGGTGCCATTGAAAAAAGCGTTGATCCGCTCAATCGAGCAAGACATGTTGGAGTGCAACAACGGCATTTCTCGCAGCTTTGGCTGCACTCCGTGTTGCGCCAAAATAGCGATAACTCTCGCGGTCAAGGCATCCGTACTGATGGTGGAGTCACGGCTGGACGGTATGTATTTGCTGAGACAGTCCTTCGAGGTTTCAGCCAGGGTTTCACTGAAACCGTGACCCGAAACCTGGTGAGTACTTGTGGCGGTACTTGTTGCCGTGGGGGAGGATGAACAATACAAAACGGCGCCTCAATAGTAATGGCTGTTCGTCCCTGTGATCTTATTTTTATTTAATAGTTCAACATATCACCGCTATGCGGAACAGCGGTGAATCTCCTGGTCAAACCCCGTAGCGGTCTCGATAGGCTTTTATCTGGGGCGCGTACTGACGAATATCAGGATGGTTTTCGCTGTACTCCAACAAATCGGCCAGAGAGACGATGCTCAGTACTGGAATATTGAAATCCTTCTGCACTTCCTGAATGGCCGACAGGTCACCGTGTCCTCGCTCCTGACGGTCCATGGCTACGATCACGGCGGCAGGCGTAGCGCTGCTTTGCGCAATAATGGCCATCACTTCGCGAATTGCGGTACCGGCGGTGATGACATCATCGACAATGGCAACGCGCCCCTCCAAAGGGGCGCCGACGATGCTTCCCCCCTCGCCATGATCCTTGGCCTCCTTGCGATTAAAACACCAGGGCACACTATGGCCGTGTTTTTCATACAGGGCAATGGCGGTGGCGGTGGCCAGTGGAATGCCTTTGTAGGCTGGCCCAAACAGAATATCGAACTCAAGCCCGGCATTGACCATCGCCGCAGCATAAAACTGCCCCAGTTTGCTGATGGCCTCACCGCTGTTGAATAAACCGGCATTGAAAAAGTAAGGTGACTTCCTGCCGGACTTCAGGGTGAACTCACCGAAACGAAGTACCTGCTGAGTAATGGCAAAGTCCAGAAATTCTTCTTGATACTGATGCATCTGTGATCCCGTTAATAATATGCCTATGACTTGGACGCTGGCACTTATCTTACACCAGCACTCAGTTATTACCGGCTGATTATTAATAAATTAACCAATTGGACAAACAATACGTAAGTTATCGCTTAATAACCTGCCAATTAGCAAGCTTATGCAATAGAGACCGGATTTATGCGGATAAACATGCGGGGAGCGACTCGTTATCATTTATTAGTTACAATTCCGAACTTTCTGTGTTCAACCGTACCATCAGAATCGGCAAGATGCCTTATAATATGGGTTATAGGCCCTTACTAACTCTGTCGTACAGTTGATGCAGGGTTAATCCCGGTTGAGTAGCCGTATCGTTGAAAAATTCAGACTTCAGCCGTCGTTCATCCTGACTCTGTGTTAGTGCAGTTATTTTTCAGGCTGAGGTTTGCAGGTCTTTTATTTCTTTTTTCCGGTTACTGTCTCGCCGAGGTAACAAGCTTGATGTCGGTACGCGGTAAGCGTGCGGGCAAGGTGTATGCGATGAGAGTTATCAGTTTAAATTGTGAAGGCATTAAAAATGCCCGAGAAAAAGGCCTGTTCGACTGGCTCCTTGAGCAAGACGCAGACCTTATCTGTCTACAGGACACTCGTGAAGACGAGCAGGTAATCGAGGATCAGTACTTCCTGGATGGCTACTTTTGCTATGCATTCAGCGGTTATATGCGCACAGACCGTGGTGGCGTAGCAATTTACTCCCGTTACGCACCCAAGGCCATTATCAGCGGACTCGGCTTTCCCGAGGCCGATGAAACGGGTCGTTATCTTCAGGCCGACTTTGACAAGGTCAGTCTGGTCAGTCTCTACGTACCCGAGGGACATGATGATGAAGCCCTGAACTTCAAGTATCGTTTCCTAGACGGTTACTCTCACCATTTGAGCAAGCAGCGTCGCAAGCGTCGCGAGTTTATTATGTGTGGGACGTGGAACATAGCCCATCGCAAGATTGATGTGGCTGACTGGCGCGAAGCGCAGGAGATATCCGGTTTCAACCAGGCTGAACGCGGCTGGATGGAAGGACTACTCGGTGATATGGGCTTTTTCGATGCCTATCGTGAGGTGGACAGCGAAGCCGGCAAGTACAGCTGGTGGCCGGATGATCTCTTGCGTCACGACAACGTGGGAATGCGTCTTGACTACCAGATCATTACTCCGGGGTTGCGCCATCGCGTTCTTAATGGGGGGATTTACAAAGGGCAGGCGTTCTCATCCCACGCGCCGGTTATTATCGACTACGACTGGGAACTGGGAGCCTGAAGCGCCAAAACAGAGACTCTGCTGGCGTGGTAGCACAGCACCACGCTAACAGCACGCTTGTGCGTAGCTAGCCCAACAGCCCTTTCAGCAAGTCTTCTTTGTAGTGTCGAACCCAGTTGGTTGATAGTCGATGGCTGCGGATGATGGTCTGCAAATCGCGCAGAGCCAGGTCAAACTCGTCGTTAATCACCAGGTAATCAAACTCATCATAATGTGACATCTCACTGACGGCTTGCGACATGCGTCGTTCAACAATAGAAAGATCATCAGTTGCCCGACCAATCAACCGCTCACGTAACGCATCAAGCGACGGCGGAAGTATAAAAATAGAAGCGACATCCGACATCAGACTACGTACCTGTCGGGCACCTTGCCAGTCAATTTCCAGGATAACGTCTTCACCCTTGTTTAGCTGCTCCTGTACCCAGTGCCGGGAAGTACCGTAGTAATTGCCGAACACTTCAGCATGTTCAAGAAATACGTCATCCCTGAGCATCTGCCTGAAGCTATCAATAGTAGTAAAGTGGTAATTTACACCATCAATTTCAGTAGGTCGGATACCCCGAGTGGTGTGGGAGACCGATACCCGCACATGGGGCGTGGACTCAACCATGGCTTTGACCAGACTGGTTTTTCCCGCGCCGGATGGGGCTGCAATGATGTAAAGTTTACCGATATTCATGAACGCTCCAGGGCTGATTCCCCGTTCTAAACCCAGACACTTGGCCAGGAGTTGCCGCAAAATAAATAACTGCCCGAACTCAGCGCGCCCTGAATTCAGCCAGAACAAAATCTGATGTATCAACAGCCAGAAAAACTGTTCTCAAATAATACCTAACCTGTTGATTATTCAATATTTTGCACTTGCTCTCGCATCTGCTCAACAAAGACTTTCAGATTAACCGCTACCTGGGTCAGCCCACTATGAACGGATTTGGAGGAGAGCGTATTCGCCTCCCGATTCAACTCCTGCATCAGAAAATCCAGGCGCCGACCGACAGCCCCAGCAACATCAAGCGTTCTGCGTACTTCGGCAATATGGGTTACCAGGCGATCCAGCTCTTCGTCCACATCCATTTTCTGTGCCAGCAGAACCATCTCCTGCTCCAACCGTTCCGGGTCCAGTTCCAGCCTGGCTTGCGCCAGACGTGCCAGTATTTTCTCCCGCTGGTTGTGCAGAATCTCCGGCAACAATACGCGCAATCCAGCCACTTCTTGGTCCATTTTATCCAGACGGGTGATGATAAAAGCCTTAAGCTCGCTGCCCTCCCGCTGACGCATGGCATTCAATTGCGCTAATGCCTGGTGAAATCCTTGCACTGCGGCCTCATGAATAACCACCGCTGCCGTCTCTTGCGTACTGCGCACGCCTGGCCATTGCAAAACCTCAAGAGGATTGACTGGCGCGACCTGACCGAAGTGGGACTTGACAGCCTGCACAGCGTTTTGCAGTCTGGCCAGCAATGTATCGTTTAACTCAAGTGCTTGCTCCTGCTCCACCAACTGATACTTGAGAGTGCACTCAACCTTGCCTCTGTTGAGTTGCTGGCGGGTAATTTCCCGCAAAGCAGGCTCAATTTCCCGAGTCTGCTCGGGTAGACGAAACGTGGGCTCAAGATAGCGGTGGTTAACGGAGCGAATTTCCCATACCAAGCTGCCCCAATCCTCCTCGACCTGAATCCGGGCGAATGCAGTCATGCTGGAAGTCATGCAATACTCTTGTTGATCGTTGGACTGACGGAAGCGCATTATTTCAGAAGTTTATCTACAAAACAGTTATAATTTCGCAGATTTTGCGCTGTGTAAGTTTTTTAGACATAACAAGGAAATTTCCATGCGTCCAAGCGGAAGAACGGCTGACCAGCTACGTGATGTCAAAATCACGCGGCACTATACCAAACATGCAGAGGGATCTGTGCTTGTTGAATTTGGCGACACCAAAGTCATCTGTACTGCATCTGTTGAACGTGGCGTACCCCGCTTTCTCAAAGGTACCGGGCAGGGCTGGATTACCGCCGAGTACGGCATGCTGCCGCGCTCCACTACCGAGCGTATGGGCCGCGAAGCGTCTAGGGGGCGTCAAGGTGGGCGAACACTGGAGATCCAGCGTCTGATTGGCCGAGCCTTGCGTGCCGCCGTGGACATGAAAAAGCTTGGTGAAAACACCATCAATATTGACTGCGATGTTATCCAGGCCGATGGCGGTACGCGTACTGCTGCCATCACCGGTGCCTGCGTTGCCCTGGTGGATGCCCTGCGCCATATGCAGGACAAGAAGGTGGTCAAGGCAGATCCATTCCTGCACCTGATTGCAGCAGTATCAGTGGGTATTTACAAAGGCAGCCCAGTGCTTGATCTGGATTATCCGGAAGATTCCAGCGCCCAAACGGACATGAACGTGGTCATGACTGATGCCGGTGGCCTTATCGAAGTCCAGGGAACCGCGGAGGACGCGCCTTTTAGCCATAATGAAATGCTGGCCATGATGGCACTGGCCCGCTCCGGTATTGAAGAGCTGATTGAGCTGCAGAAAAAAGCTTTGGCAGAATAATTTGCCAGACGCCAGTGCTCTGGCTGTCTGATCTGTTTTTGCAGGAACCCGACAACGGCCGGGTTTCTGTTGACAAAAATTCAGTATTTGCGAATTACAGCGGCTGCGTCACACGCTCAAGCCACTGCAAATCTTCGCCTCCTAGCAATGGTGAGAGTGCTTGTCTGACCTCGGCATGGTAGTCATTCAACCATTGAATCTCCCCGTCCGACATCAGTTCTTTCAGCAGTGGCCGCGTATCAAACGGTGCCAGTGTTAAAGGAACCAGCTTGAGGAACTTGCCAAACTCATTTTCCACATCCTCAGCAACCAACATGATATTTTCCAGCCGAACACCGTGTTTGTCGTCGCGGTAGATGCCAGGTTCATTGGTGATCAACATGCCGGGCTTAAGGCTAACATCGAACCACCGGGTACTGATGCTCTGCGGTCCTTCATGCACATTAAGAAAGTAGCCAACCCCATGACCCGTGCCGTGATTAAAGTCGATTCCCTCACGCCATAATGGCTGGCGGCTAATGGCATCCAGTTGAATGCCACGTGTTCCTGCCTTGAAGCGAGCGCTGGCCAGGGCAATGTGGCTTTTCAGCACCAGGGTATAGTCGCGCATCTCCTCGTGGGTCAGCTCACCGCAGGCAAACGTCCGGGTAATGTCAGTGGTGCCGTCGAGATACTGGCCACCGGAATCAACCAGCAACAAACCCTTGTTGTCGATGGTATAGGCAGACGTTTCATCCGCTCGATAGTGGCAAATTGCCCCGTGACCCGCATAGCCAATAATGGCCGGGAAGCTGACACCTTTGAATAGCTCAGACTCCGCGCGAAACGCCAGCAGTTGCAGGTCAATATTGACCTCATCAAGCTCGCCGGTGGGAATATTATCTTCAAGCCAGCGCATAAAGCGCACCATGGCAGCACCATCGCGGCGATGACAGATCTGCATCTGCTCTATTTCAGTGCTGTTCTTAATGGCTTTCAGGTCAGTGGTGGGCAAGCGATCTTCGATCAGGGTCACCGATGGCGGAATGGCCGATGCCAGGCGGTAATTAGTATTTGCCGGGCTAATCATAAGACAAGCGTCGTCAGTTAGCGCAACCAGCCTGTCGGCAATGTCATCATAATCAGCCAGCTCTACACCGGCTTCCATCAGTGCTGCCAAGGCAGCTGGTTCAATCCGCTGCTGGTTGATGAACAGAGTGATCGTATTCTGAGAGAGTAGGGCATATGCAAGAAATACCGGATTGCACTCGATGTCTGCACCACGCAGGTTAAATAGCCATGCAATGTCGTCTAACGTGGTGATCAACAAATCGGTGGCTTTGCGCTGCTCGAGTAACGCACGTACTTCAGCCAGTTTGTCCGCCAGACTTTTGCCAGCATATTCGATTGCATGTAAAAAGACCGGCGCTGCTGGCAGTGATGGTCGGTCATGCCAGATGCCAGTGAGCAGGTCATGGCTCCCCGCCAGCGTAATGGCCTTATCTGCCAGTGTGTCTTGCAGTGTGCGGATACTGGCAAGACTCATGGTAGCACCGTCAAAACCCACGCAACCGCCAGTCGGAACTTCTGCGGCCAGCCAATCGGCCATTGACGGTACATCGGGCTGACCGTCTTTCATCAGGGTAATGTCCGAGTCAGCCAGCTGTTCCGCTGCCTGGATAAAATAGCGGCCATCGGTCCATAAGGCGGCCTTGTCTTTGGTGATGACGACGGTTCCCGCCGAACCGGTAAAACCGGATAGCCACGCCCGTCCCTCCCAGTGTTGGGCAACATACTCGCTGTTGTGGGCATCGGCCGACGGGATGATCCAGGCATCAAGATCATGCTGCGCCATGGCTGCCCGCAGGTCGTTGAGTTTCTGAGTCCTGTCGTGGTGTTTCCCAGGGTTATTGGACGTTTTGTGCATACGTATTCCTGACTGCTCGACAAATGATTTCAGGCCATTTTTTAGTAGAATGATCATACTCTTGAACAGTCTGAACCGCACCTTGTTATGGTGGAAATACGCAGTTTGCCGGAGCTTGTCTGGCTTTTGGACGTAAAGTACACTAGAGAGTCCGAAAACCGGCATTCCAACTACTGATCAATGGAGTAGAACGTGGCTCGAGTAACTGTTGAAGATTGTCTTGATAACGTAGACAACCGTTTTGAACTGGTAATGGTTGCCTCCAAGCGCGCACGTCAGTTAACCATTGGCGGCAAAGAACCCAAAGTGGACTGGGAGAACGATAAAGCCACCGTCGTTGCCCTGCGCGAGATTGCCGAAGGTCTGGTAACGCCAGTTTCTGTTGATGACCGCACCGTGGACGATGATGAAGCGGCCATGTTCCTCTCCGGCGTTAGCCAATAAGCGTTTTACCCCCCACACTTCTCCTGGTGGAGAAGCCAAACCCGATAATGAAGGTGCAATGGATGAACTGTGCGTGAGGAGCGGACTTTGCTGACCATCGATGAGTTTGCCGGCCGACTGAAGTCCTATCTGAATGCTGAGCAGGTCAACCTGGTTCGCCGGGCCTACTACTATGCTGAGCAGGCTCACGAAGGGCAAACCCGCCGCAGTGGTGACCCTTATATCATCCACCCTCTTGAAGTTGCCGCCATTCTTGCTGACATGCACATGGACCATCAGAGCCTGATGGCTGCCATGCTGCACGATGTGATTGAAGACACCGGGATCGAAAAACAGGACATCGCCAGTCAGTTTGGTGATGTAGTGGCTGATCTGGTGGACGGAGTCAGTAAGCTGACCCACATGAACTTCGAGAACAAGACTCTGGCCCAGGCGGAAAATTTCCAGAAAATGGCACTGGCCATGGCCCGGGATATTCGGGTGATCCTCGTCAAGTTAGCCGACCGACTGCACAATATGCGTACCTTGGGCGTACTGCGACCAGACAAACGCCGACGCATAGCCCGAGAGACGCTGGACATCTACGTTCCCATTGCCAATCGCCTGGGCATGCACACGCTGCGCACCGAGCTTGAAGATCTGGGTTTCTTCGCCATGTATCCCATGCGGGCCCGGCTGATTCGTCAGGCGGTGAATAATGCCCGTGGCAACCGCAAAGACCTGATTGGTCAGGTACAGCAAGAACTGGCTGCGCGGCTGGAGGAACAAGGACTGAAAGGTCGGGTCATCGGGCGGGAAAAGCATCTTTACAGCATTTACAGCAAAATGAAAAACCAGCGCAAGTCCTTTGATGACATCATGGACATGTTTGCCTTTCGTATTGTTGTGGACAAAGTAGACAGCTGTTACCGCGCGCTGGGCATTGTGCATAATTTTTACAAACCCATTCCTGGTCGCTTCAAGGATTACATCGCCATTCCCAAAGCCAATGGCTACCAGTCCCTGCATACCACTTTGTTCGGCATGCATGGCGTCCCCATCGAGATTCAGCTGCGCACTCAGGAAATGGAGGATACAGCCAATAACGGCATCGCTGCCCACTGGCTGTACAAATCCGGAGAAGAGGCACTCTCTGGCAGCCACGCCCGTACCCGACAGTGGCTCAAAGGTGTACTGGAGTTGCAGAAAAACGCCGGCGATTCGCTGGAGTTTATTGAGAACGTTAAAATCGATCTCTTTCCTGATGAGGTGTACGTCTTTACCCCTAAAGGCCATATTCTGGAGTTGCCCAAAGGCGCTACGGCGGTTGACTATGCCTATGCAGTTCATACTGACCTTGGCAATACCTGCGTCGCCTGTCGTATTAATAGACGTCTGGCACCGCTTAGTCAGCCTTTGCAGAGTGGCCAGACGGTAGAAATAGTTACTGCCGCCGGTGCCCGACCGAATGCCACCTGGCTCAATTTCGTGGCCACCGGTAAAGCGCGCTCGAATATTCGCCACTTTCTCAAGCATCAACGTCGCAACGAGTCTATCGCGCTTGGTCGGCGCCTGTTGAACAAAGCCCTGGTCAGCTTTGACACCACCCTGGAAGCGTTGGGCGAACCACTGATTCAGCAACAGCTGAGCGCATTCAACCTCGATACTCTGGACGAACTGCTCGAAGAGATTGGCCTTGGCAACCGTATGGCCTATATCGTTGCTAAAATTCTGGCAGAGCCTGGTAGCCTGCCAGAGAACAAAAGCCAGCTGGATCTTTCTAGCAGTGCCATGCCGCTGTCCATTCGTGGCTCTGAGGGCATGGTGATCAGTTTTGGCAAGTGTTGCTACCCAATTCCGGGCGATCCGGTTGTAGGCCACGTCAGCTCCGGTCGGGGAATTGTGATTCACGCTGACAGCTGCCCGAACGTTGCCGGTATCCGCCACAATCCAGAGAAAATTCTCGAAGTCGAATGGGACAAAGACGTCTCTGGGGAATTCACCGTCGAGCTAAGCGTCGAGCTGGAGCATCATCGAGGCATGATCGCCTCGCTAGCCACTGCCATCACGGCGGTGGAGGGCAATATCGAAAAAATCAGTATGGTAGAACAGGACTCCCGATGCAGCGTGGTGCAGCTGTTGCTCAGCGTGCGGGACCGACTGCATCTGGCCAGGATCATCAAAAGGCTGCGCGTCATCCGGGGCGTTCACTCTATTGTCCGTCGCCGCCATGACTGACTCGCCAGCCGGTCAACCGACCACTGCCGACGACAACTCTTGCGATAATAATACCTTCGATGTGTTGGTGGTCGGTGCAGGTATGGTGGGAGCCGCCATTGCCTGTGGTCTTGGCCAGCACGGTATCAACGTCGCTCTGTTTGACCACGCGTTGCCAGAACCTCTGCCCGACGATGCGTTGCCAGAACTGCGGGTATCTGCTCTGAGTCAAGCATCAGAAAACATCCTGCGTCATCTTGGCGCGTGGCCTGCCATGCAAGCAATGCGCATGACACCCTATCGACGCATGGCGGTATGGGAGAAGCTGGCGACACCATTTGAGCACACCACAATCAATCACGTGCTGTTTGATGCTCAGCAGATCAATCGCCCTCAACTGGGCTACATTGTCGAAAATCGCGTCACCCAACTGGGTCTGCTAACCGCCCTTAATGCCTGTCCATTCGTCTCTCTGTTCTGTCCCGGGCAAATTGCCCGCATGGATGTGCACAACTCCATGGTAGAATTATCCGACGGTCGTCGTTTTTATGGTGACTTGTTAGTGGGCGCCGACGGTGCGCACTCACAGGTACGCCAGGCAGCGGCAATCGCCATGGAACAACGGGACTATGAGCAACAGTGTCTGGTCGCCACTGTTGAGATCAATGGCGGCTGTCAGGATATTACCTGGCAAGCATTTACTCCCACCGGTCCGCAAGCTTTTCTCCCGTTGCCCGATGTTGCCGGCAAAAGCTATGCCTCTGTTGTCTGGTATCATCAGCCAGAAAATGTCCGTCAACTTATGGCGCTGGACGATGCATCCTTTATCAACGAGCTGGTGGCCACCTTTCCTTCTGAGTTACCACCAATCGTTCAACTTCATCAACGTGGTGCTTTTCCCATTGCTCGCCGTCATGCCAGTTGTTATTTCCGTCCGGGCGTGGTGTTGGCCGGAGACGCCGCTCATACCATCAACCCTTTGGCTGGCCAGGGTGTTAATCTTGGTTTTCAGGATGCCGCGTGGCTGATCGAAATTCTCGCCGAAGCCCATCAAGCTGGCGAACATCTAGGCAATCCAGCCGTTCTCGCCCGCTACGAAAAAGCCAGGCGCAGCGATAACAGTGTCATGATGTATACGATGGATGCCTTCTATTACGCCTTCAGCAATGACAATAAACTGCTGCAACTGCTGAGAAATGCCGGTCTGTCGATGGCTGGAAAACTGTCTCCAGCAGTTAATCAGGTGATGAAGTACGCAATGGGCTTAAGTGGCAGACAAGCAAAATTAGCGCACGACGATAATCAATAGCTCATTACTGGTTGGCCACTATTCATCCTCTTCATCCTCACCCAAACTGGCAAAAGTCGCTTTGCTCTCAATGCATCAGTTATGGGTGGGGAATTTCGTGGGATTCGTTAAAGCAAGTTTCAGCGGAACGAAAAACGTTGGTCAATATGCGATTCTGGACGTGTTAGTCGGTTGCGGGGCGAGACGCTCTGCTGTACTTTCCTCACTATCCCAGAGCGATTACCAGCATAGCCGGTTCCGAAACCTGTACGTTTACAGTGTTTGTCAACATAGCTGCTGGAATCCGTTGTGCGTTTGCCAAATCCATACGTCACCTGACAGTTACTAAGGACGATGGGTGTTTATCACGTGCCTGGTGTGACCAGAATCTGTGCTATGAGAATCCAAAATCCCTCTCGTCTTCCCCGTGCGGTGAAGATATCTCTTGGCTTGGTGATAGCGATGCAGTCGACAATCACTCTTGCCAGCACTAACTCCGATAACAGGATAATGATCCCTGACGCGCCAACAGTTTTTGCAGGTGTTTCGCTGTTCGCTGGCTACATGCAAACTGGTCCATCTATTACCCTCTATGCCAACCAACCCCGTTTAAACGACAATGGCTTTGATAACAGGGCAATGTCCGTCAGAATTCCTGAGGGTTGGCGAGTTCGTTTCTATGAACATGAAAACTTTACCGGCCGCTATTGGACCCGTGACGGCGGTGAATATGCGCTGCCAGTACCGGATAGCGTCAGCTCCGTGAAAATTCTGCAGCGCTCCATTCCAAGTCGTGAACCTGAAGGCGTCATGCTGTTTTCCGGTAAAAACTGGTCTGGAAAGCGGCTCTTGGTCAACACTAACCAGCCCAACTTAAGTAAAGAAGATTTTGATAATAGAGCCACATTCGTCAGTATCTCTGCAGGTTGGCAAGTTCGTTTCTATGAACACAAAAATTTTACTGGCGACTATTGGACCCGAGATGCCGGTAAATATACGCTGCCAGTGTCTGACAGTATCAGCTCGGTAAAAATTCTGCGGCGTCCCGTTCCACGCTGCGAGCCTGAGGGCATTATGCTATTTGCCGGTAAAGACTGGTCCGGCACACGACTTTTGGTCAACAATGACCAGCCCAGTTTAAGCGAAGAAGGCTTTGATGATAGAACCGTGTCCGTCAGAATACCTAAAGGCTGGCAGGTTCGTTTCTATAAACACGAAAACTTTACTGGTGACTATTGGACCCGAGATGCCGGTAAATATACGCTGCCAGTGCCTGACAGTATCAGCTCCGTGAAAATTCTTCAGCGATCCTGCCCGGTCTGTGAAACTGAAGGAGTTATGTTATTTTCCGGTAAAGACTGGTCTGGAACCCGGCTCCTGGTTAACGCTGACCAGCCCAACTTAAGCAAGGATGGTTTTGATGATAGAGCAGTGTCCGTCAGAATTCCTGAGAGGTGGCAAGTTCGTTTCTATGAGCATGAAAACTTTAGCGGTCGTTATTGGACCCGTACTGCTGGTCAGTATCATCTTCCGGAAGCGAATGTCGTCAGTTCCATAGAGATTTTGACCAATTTGGCGGATTCGGTTGATGCTCCAGCCAAGTGTCGCTTACATTTCATAAATTCATGTTGGCAATCATCAGATGATATTCCTCATTGGTAATCGACTTAAGTGGTCAGCTTTCTGACCCAAAATTTATTACTTAAGCCGACTTACTGCCCCCCAACGGCTGTAAAACAAGAATAGGGAATACACTCATATAATTTCGTAAAACACTAATGCCATTGCACAAATTTCAGGCATAAGATGCACCATGAAAAGTGCCAGCCTGGAAAATCCCGACGATGAAAATGCTCCTATCAGCCAGTTTACGGCTTACAGCCATTGCTGCTTTGAACTTCTGGTTAATCTGGCTAATTGTCGGTGTCGCTTATTATTACACCATCGTGCAGGCATCGCTGTGGGATTCACTGACATCCGGCGTCGGCATCACCCTGACGGTAGTCGTCTGCGGTATTTTCAGCTCCCTTATTTCTGATTCCCTGCAAGCGGAACATCACTGGTAAATCGTCCTGTATTTTTTTCGGGTAGCTGGCCTTCGTCTATCTTTTGCCAACCTTAAAGCCCTCAATACAGAACTCCCATGCCTTCATTAAAAATACGTCAATGGTTCTCAGTCCTGGTACTTACGACACTTTCCTGTGTCGTTCACGCCAGTCCACCCACAAGTTTTTCCAGCGCGAAACGAGAAGCAGTAAAAATATACGACAAAAACATGGTTAGTTTTTACTGTGGATGCCCAATCAAAAAAGAAGGAAAAAAGCTGGTTCCGGACCTGCAAGCTTGTGGTTACACCGTGCGTAAACAGCCCGTGCGAGCCAACCGAATTGAGTGGGAGCATGTGGTGCCTGCCTGGACATTCGGCCATCAATTACAGTGCTGGCAGCAAGGAGGGCGCAGCAATTGCAGCCGCAACAATCCGCAATTTCGCGCCATGGAGGCGGACTTGCATAACCTGGTACCGGCCGTGGGGGAAGTCAATGGTGATCGCTCCAATTACGGCTTTGGCCTGTTAACTAATGCGCCGGACTACTACGGACGCTGCGATTTTCAAGTTGATTTCAAAGCCCGCGTTGCCCAGCCCCCAGAAAGCCAACGTGGCAGCATCGCCAGGATATACCTGTACATGGCCGACCAATACAAATTCAGGCTGAGCGACAAGGAGAAAAAGCTGTTTCAGGCGTGGGACAAAATGTATCCGGTCACCTCCTGGGAGTCGGAACGCAATCAGCGCATCAGCAAAATACAAGGCTGGGGTAATCCTTACGTGGAAAGACAACAGGTAGCTGGCCAACCTGATACCGTTGCCCAGCCGCTCAGTAGCATTCATATGCCTCAGACACATTAAGGACACTTGTCGTAAAAATTGCAGGGGTCGGTTCGGGCTCCTTTGGCAATTCCGTTACTCCCTCGCCGCTATCATACCCGCTATCATAGTCACACCCCCAGCTACCGACGGACTTTCAGTGCCATATGGATGCTTGCTATGATTACTGTTTTGTCTAAACATCCCGAAACAGGTTGAAACATGGCGGAGCAGATCATAATTGGTGACGATGGAGTCGAGCGTCAGTCCCTGAGATCCTACACAGAGAACGCGTACCTGAATTACTCCATGTACGTCATCCTTGATCGTGCCTTGCCTCATATCGGGGACGGCCTCAAGCCGGTGCAGCGGCGTATCATCTATGCCATGAGTGAACTGGGCCTGAAAAACAGCGCCAAATTCAAAAAATCGGCTCGCACCGTCGGTGATGTACTCGGTAAGTTTCATCCTCACGGCGACAGCGCCTGTTACGAAGCCATGGTGTTGATGGCGCAGCCGTTTTCCTACCGTTACCCGCTGGTTGATGGCCAGGGTAACTGGGGCTCACCGGACGACCCCAAGTCTTTTGCCGCCATGCGTTACACCGAATCCCGCCTGACTAAATACGCTGACACCCTGCTCGGTGAGCTGGGTCAAGGCACCGTAGACTGGGTTCCTAACTTTGACGGCACGCTGGAAGAACCAGCCATTTTGCCAGCACGCTTGCCTAACCTGCTCCTCAATGGCACCACTGGTATCGCCGTAGGGATGGCTACCGACATTCCGCCACACAATCTGCGCGAGGTGGCTAGTGCCTGTATTCATCTACTGGAAAATCCCACCGCTACTGTTGCCGAGCTGTGTGAATATATCCAGGGGCCGGACTTTCCCACTGAAGCTGAACTGATCACCCCGCGTGCCGAGCTGGTGAAAATGTACGAGCAAGGTAAAGGGTCGCTGAGAATGCGTGCCGTTTATCAACTTGAAAGTGGTGACATTGTTGTGACTGCGTTGCCCCACCAAGCCTCCGGGGCAAAAATACTTGAACAGATTGCCGCCCAGATGCAGGCGAAAAAACTGCCCATGGTGGCCGACTTGCGTGATGAGTCCGACCATGAGAACCCTACACGACTGGTAATCGTACCCAAGTCCAACCGTATTAATGCCGAAAGCCTGATGAACCATCTGTTCGCCACCACGGATTTGGAAAAAACTTACCGGGTAAACATGAACATGATCGGTATTGATGGTCGTCCGCGCGTCAAGTCGCTGGATACTATGCTCACCGAATGGTTGGCCTGGCGCAGTGAAACCGTCCGTCGTCGTTTACAGCACCGGTTGGACAAAGTGCTGGCCAGACTGCACATTCTCGAGGGCTTGATGATCGCCTTTTTGAATATTGACGAAATCATCGAAATAATCCGCACTGAAGACCACCCCAAAGCCTTGCTGATGGAGCGCTTTGGTCTTAGCGATATTCAGGCTGAAGCCATTCTTGATCTGAAATTGCGCCACCTGGCCAAACTGGAAGAGATGAAAATTCGTGGTGAGCAGGATGAACTGGAGAAAGAGCGTAATGCCCTTGAGCTGACTCTTGGTTCAGAAAAACGACTTAAAACACTGATCAAAAAAGAGCTGAAAAAAGACGCTGAAACTTTTGGCGACGATCGTCGTTCACCTATCGTTACCAGAGGCGAAGCCCACGCACTGTCGCAAACTGATCTGATGGTGTCCGAGTCTGTTACTGTGGTTCTGTCGAAAAAAGGCTGGGTACGCTGTGCCAAGGGACATGATGTTGATCCACTGACGCTTAATTACAAATCTGGTGACGATTATCACTTATCGGCAAAAGGTAAAAGTAACCAATTATCGGTATTTCTCGACTCAACAGGGCGAACTTATTCGATCCTGACCCATACTCTGCCATCAGCCAGAGGACAGGGTGAGCCATTAACCGGGCGCATCAGTCCACCATCAGGTGCAACGTTTGAAGGATTGTGCGTTGGTGACAGTGATGACTGCTTCTTGCTGGCCAGTGATGCTGGTTACGGTTTTATTGCCCGTTTTGCTGATATGGTAAGCAAAAACAAAGCCGGTAAAACATTGCTGACGTTGCCTGAAAATGCCCATGTGCTGCCACCCATACCGGTCAGTGGTCATAATCCACTACTGCTGACGATTACCAACGAAGGCCGTATGTTGGTATTCCCGTTGCAGGATTTACCGCGCCTGGGCCGGGGTAAAGGCAACAAGATTATCAATATTGCCGCAACTCGTGCAGCCGACAGAACAGAGCTGATGACACAGCTGGCCATTCTTAATGTGGGTGATTCGTTAACGCTCTTTGCCGGCAAGCGACACCTGACGTTAAAATTTACAGACCTTGAACATTATCGGGGTGAGCGTGGCAGGCGAGGCAATAAGCTACCGAGAGGCTTTCAGAAAGTAGACAGGGTTGAGGTAACTTCTGCAGGGTGACCTGCAGAACACACAGCGAATAAGCCTGTTAAGGCTTATTCTCATCGCGCAGACGTTAAACATACCCATTTCGAAAATACCGTTTTACGCTAACTGTTTACGTTCTGTTCACACTCTGTTCATATTGTCATCAATACCGCAACCAGCCAGAATCATCTGGCAAATGGTTTCGGTATAGGCATCAACATCGGTTGCATCCAACTCTGCTTTTCCCAGCACAGACGCCACCTGTGGCCCGTAATCGACGTAGTATTGCGTCGTTGCCCAAATGGTAAACAACAGGTGTACCGGATCAACCGGTTTCATCTTGCCCCGGGAAATCCAGCCGCGAATAACCCCGGACTTTTCCTGAATCCAGTCGTTAAATGGCTGCAAATGTCCTTTTAAATGCTGACCACCGTGCAGTATTTCACTACTGAAAATGCGCGATGCATTGGCATGAGCCAAAACGTATTTCATTTTTGCCCGAATGAACTGCCGTAGCGCAGTGGCTGGCTCATCATCGGGATTCAGACCGCTGAAAACCGACTGCCACAACTCCATAATATGGTTGAGCACGGCACCGTAAAGCTCGACTTTGCTGTTGAAATAATAGTGGACATTGGCCTTGGGCAATCCCGCCCGATGGGCAATATCACGAATGGAGGCACCTTTAAAGCCGCTGGCAACAAACTCATCTTCTGCAGCCTGAAGAATAATTTGAATGTTTTTCTGCCGGACCCGACTATTTTTTAATCCTGCCTGATCTGTTTTTGAGGGTGATGGTTGCATACTGAATACCGTACCTTGCATTGATTATACTCGATCTGAATATAGCCAAGGGACGCGCTTTTTCCACGGCCGGATAAACACGACAGTATTTAAATAAAAAGTACTGTCGTATTTATTAGGACAAATTGCAGGCTTGCTATGCGTTATCAGGATCTTGGTGCGTATTCAAACACATCAGAATGAATCTGTTCGGCCCGAAAATGACAGGCCAACAGTGCGTCAAAGGTGGCATATACCATTTGCGGTGAGCCACTGATGAAAACCTCACCTTCGGTAAATTGGTCTTTGTCGTCTATTACCGCTTCAAACAGCAGCCCCTGGCGACCTTGCCAGCCGTCTTTTTCTGTGACGTCGCTCACCACCGGGTGATAGTGAAAATGTGGGGCAGCCCAGTAAATGGGCAAATTAGGCAGATAAAACCCTTCCGGAGAGGATGCCCCCCAATACAGATAAATATCAGGATGGTTTGCTGCCGCCAGGGTGAATTCGATCATGCTTTTCATCTGAGCAAAACCGGTGCTGGCAGCAATGAATACCAGCGGTCGGTCAGCTATATTTTCAGGTAAAAAACAACGTCCTTTGGGCATCCTTACCTGCACATACCCTCGTTCCAGCTCATTGAACAACTGTATCGAGTTGGCGCTGGCCGGCACTTTCTGAATATGCAATTCCAGTTCCTTCTGCCCGGGAGGACTGGCGATGGAAAAAGCGCTGACCCGGCCATCGTCAAGCATGATCTCAAGGTACTGCCCCGGTCGGAAGTCGGGCACAGCGCCTTGATGTGGTCTGAGAATGACACGATAAATATTTTCTGCCAGCAGCTGAAGGTCGGCAACCTGAAAAGGCTGGAAAGTGTTCGGGGTGATCTGCACGGATACCACTACCTTCTGAAACGTAAAACACTAAAAGTTCGCTGGAATTGCCTGGTTTGGCAAGTATATGACTATCGTCGTCCAGGTTATGGATCGATGCCCAACTGATCCCAAATATCATCAACCCGTTGTTTGACAGCGTCTGTCATAACAATAGTTCTGCCCCATTCGCGACTGGTCTCACCAGGCCACTTGTTGGTGGCATCAAAACCGACCTTTGAGCCAAGCCCGGCCACTGGAGAGGCAAAGTCCAGGTAATCGATGGGTGTATTGTCAATAAAGACTGAATCTCTTTTCGGGTCCATGCGAGTCGTCATCGCCCAGATGACATCGTTCCAGTCTCGGGCATTAACATCATCGTCGGTGACAATGATGAATTTAGTGTACATAAACTGACGCAGAAATGACCACACGGCAAACATAATGCGCTTGGCGTGCCCAGGATACTCTTTACGCATGGTCACCACCGCAAGACGGTAAGAGCATCCTTCGGGGGGCAGGTAAAAATCGACAATTTCCGGAAACTGTCGTTTTAGTATGGGTACAAACACTTCGTTTAGCGCCAGCCCAAGTATGGCTGGTTCATCCGGTGGCCGCCCAGTATAGGTGCTCAGGTAGATGGGGTTGCGGCGGTGAGTCAGACACTCCACGGTAAATACCGGAAAGGACTCAACTTCATTGTAATAACCGGTATGGTCGCCATAAGGACCTTCCTCGGCCATTTCACCAGGATAGATAAAGCCCTCCAGAACAATCTCGGCACTGGCAGGCACTTGCAAATTATTGCTGTGACTTTTTATCAGTTCCGTCTTGCTACCGCGCAACAGACCGGCAAAAGCGTATTCCGATAACGCATCTGGCATGGGTGTCACCGCCCCAAGAATAGTGGCCGGGTCAGCGCCGAGAGCGACGGAGACAGGAAACGGGGTATCAGGGTATTTGTTCTGCCAGTCACGATAGTCCAGGGCACCCCCCCGGTGAGATAACCAGCGCATGATCAGCTTGTTTTTACCGAGCAGTTGCTGGCGGTAGATGCCCAGGTTCTGACGCTCTTTTTCTGGTCCAGCGGTGATCACCAGTGGCCAGGTGACCAACGGTGCTGCGTCGCCGGGCCAGCAGGTCTGAATCGGTAGACGGATCAGGTCAATGTCATCCCCGGTCAGTATGACCTCCTGACAAGGTGCGGACTTGACCACTTTCGGTCCCATATTCAGCACTTGGCGAAATAGCGGTAACTTATCGATGGCGTCTTTCACGCCTTTGGGGGGATCGGGCTCTTTCAGGTAGGCCAGTAGCTCACCCACTTCCCTGAGAGCATTGACGTCCATCTGCCCCATGCCCAGCGCTACGCGTTTTGGCGTACCAAACAGGTTACCCAGCACCGGCATATCAAACCCTTTCGGGTTTTCAAACAGCAATGCCGGGCCACCCTGGCGCAGGGTACGGTCGCAGATTTCAGTCATTTCCAGATAAGGATCGACCTCAAGCTGGATACGTTTGAGTTCACCCAGTTGTTCCAGTTGCCGGATGAAATCTCGTAAGTCCCGATATTTCAAACAGCTTACTTCCGCTTCATGGACTGGAAGAACTCTTCATTGGTTTTGGTGTGCTTCATCCGATCGAGCAGGAACTCGATGGCTTGAATTTCATCCATTGGGTGAAGAATCTTGCGCAGAATCCACATTCTTTGCAGTTCTTCTTCGGTGGTCAGAAGATCTTCACGGCGCGTGCCGGACTTGTTGATACCGATAGCCGGGAACACCCGTTTTTCGGCGGCGCGGCGGTCAAGGTGCAACTCCATGTTACCAGTACCCTTGAACTCCTCGAAGATAACTTCATCCATCTTGGAGCCGGTATCCACCAGAGCCGTGGCCAGAATGGTCAGGCTGCCACCTTCTTCAATGTTACGGGCCGCACCGAAAAAGCGCTTGGGACGCTCAAGGGCGTGGGCATCAACACCACCGGTCAACACCTTCCCAGAAGAAGGAATGACGGTGTTGTAGGCACGAGCCAGACGGGTGATGGAGTCGAGCAGAATCACCACATCTTTTTTGTGTTCCACCAGGCGCTTGGCTTTTTCCAGCACCATTTCGGCCACCTGAACATGCCGTGATGGTGGTTCGTCAAAGGTGGATGCCACCACTTCGCCACGTACCGAACGGGACATTTCGGTTACTTCTTCCGGGCGCTCATCGATCAGCAGTACGATCAGATAGCACTCTGGATTATTACGGGTAATGTTGGCGGCAATGTTTTGCAACATCAGGGTTTTACCCGCCTTGGGCGGAGAAACGATCAGCCCGCGCTGACCTTTGCCCACTGGCGCGACCAGATCGATAATGCGTGCCGTCAGATCTTCTGTGGCACCATTACCCATCTCCATGGTCAGGCGATCCTGGGGAAACAGCGGGGTAAGGTTTTCAAAAAGAATCTTGTTACGGGCGTTTTCCGGCTGGTCAAAATTGATCTCATTGACCTTGAGGAGGGCAAAATAGCGCTCACCTTCCTTGGGTGGGCGGATTTTTCCAGAGATAGTGTCGCCTGTTCTCAGGTTAAAACGACGAATCTGGCTTGGGGAAACGTAAATATCATCAGGTCCGGCCAGATAGGAGCTATCTGCGGAGCGAAGGAAACCAAAACCATCCTGGAGAATTTCCAGGACACCGTCACCATAGATATCTTCACCACTGCGTGCGTGGCGTTTGAGTATGGTGAAAATTACATCCTGCTTCCTGGAACGGGCAAGGTTTTCGAGACCCATTTCATTCGCTATCGCCAGAAGTTCAGGAACAGACTTTTTCTTCAGTTCGGTAAGATGCATAACCAATTGTTTGCGAATGTTAAATTGAATGGTAAATGGCCGTTGTCTATGCAGGAAGATCAGAAAGTATTTGGCTTATTATGATAAGGGACAGCTAAGTATTGATTGATGCCTGCGAGTGTTTATAACGGCTGCCCTGCTGGGCCATATCCTTGCGGTCAGAGATCCTGACAGCCCTGTGAAGCTACAGTCTATATCCTTTTCTGGAAAATAAGCAAGAATAAAGGCTTCGTCAACCGGATTGATTTAAAATTTTAATCAGCCGGTTCTCAAGTGCTCAAAACCAAACGACATTGTAAAAATTACACCAAGCGTTGCCGGACAACAGCCGCAGTATTTGCACCGGGCTGACAGCGGTCAACGTTACCGTCTGCCAGCGCACAATACAATTACAGGTTGCTTACAGATTGCTGTCCAGAAACGCAATCAGTTGGGACTTCGACAGTGCCCCAACCTTGGTTGCTTCCACATTACCGCCTTTGAACAGCATCAGGGTAGGGATGCCGCGCACACCATACTTTGTTGGTGTTACTTCGTTATCATCAATGTTCAGTTTGCAGATGGTTAACTTGTCATCGTAGTCCTGGGCAATTTCGTCCAACACCGGAGCGATCATCTTGCAAGGACCACACCACTCTGCCCAATAGTCAACCAGTACCGGACCTTCTGCCTTAAGAACCAAGTCTTCAAAGGAATCATCTGTTACTTTGATAATCTCGCTCATGGAATGGGGTCTCCTAACCGTCTTACTTAAAAAAACACTTAAGTTGTGCTTAACCGTGTTGAAGCCTGATGACGAACCCTGACCATGGTCACACCTGACCGGTTACCCATGGATACACAGGTTCAGGACTGATTCATTATGCCTGATTCATGGAATTTTGTGGCTTTTTTTTCTGTAAAAATGCCTCTGCCCAAGCGGGCATTGCAGACTTGTCGTACTGTAGAAGGCATTTTTTGCGGTGCATGCCAAGGTTATTGGGCCCGAACCTGATTTTCCCGGCAGCACCAATAATAAGTTTTATACAGGCAACGTTTCGACCGTTAGTCTGTTAGAATCTGTTGCTCCGGTGTCCCCCGGTGTTGCTGTACTGAGCCAGTGAGCGTCAGGAAACGCGCAAAAACCATCTAAGCAATTGACTAACTATGAAGTGCCTTGATACCACCATGACACACCAAGGGCGTGAACCATCCAACAGTCAGCCGCTGGTTGCGGCCATTGATCTTGGATCAAACAGTTTTCATATGATTGTCGCCAGGGTCGATCAGGGTGAGATCAGGCCTGTAGAAAGGCTTGGTAAAAAGGTTCAGTTGGCAGCCGGTCTTAACCAGCACGACGAGCTGACCGCTGAGGCCATGAAGCGCGGTTTCAGTTGCCTGAGTCAATTCGCCCAGTATCTCTCGGGCAACCACTTTCAGGCGGTTCGGGTGGTCGGCACCAACGCTCTGCGCAAGGCCCGTAACAGTCGGGCATTTGTTGACAAGGCTCAGGCCATTCTTGGCTACCCGGTGGAGATCATTGCCGGTCGGGAAGAGGCACGGTTGATCTACCTCGGCGTTGCCCAGACTCAATCTGACGATAATGAGCGCCGACTGGTGATTGACATCGGTGGCGGCAGCACAGAGTTCGTCATTGGTGAACGGTTTGAACCGAAATTGATGGAAAGCCTGCACATGGGCTGCGTAGTATTCACTGACCGTTTCTTTGGCACTGGTGAGCTGTCACCACAACGCTTCCAGTCTGCGTACTACGCGGCGCGCCTGGAGTTGTTGAATATTGAACAGTCTTATTCCCGCCTTGGCTGGGTGGATGCTGTTGGTTCTTCCGGTTCCATACGGGCAGTCAGCACTATTCTCCAGGCCATGGGCGAGTCAGAGATTATCACCCGCGACAGCCTGGCCATGCTGAAGCAGAAGGTATTGACTTTCAAGCACATCAACAGTGTGCGTTTTCCGGGCCTGAAGCCAGATCGCCAAGCCATTTTTCCTGCCGGATTGGCCATCCTGACCGCCTGTTTTGATGCCCTTGGCATTGAGCATATGCGCTATTCTGATGGCGCCCTCAGAGAAGGCGTTCTGCACGACATGCTTGGGCGCGACCGTCATGAGGATGTGCGCGAACGTACCATCAATGCCTTAATGAGTCGGTATCACGTTGACGAACAGCTGGCCACCAATGTCATGATCCATGCTCGCAACTGCTTTGCCATGGTAGCTGATGCCTGGCAACTGACGGACAAAGACCTGGAATTGTTATCCTGGGCGGCCAGGGTATGTCAGATTGGTCTGGATATTTCCCACACCCAATACCATCGCCATGGCGCGTACCTGATCGACAACTCGGACCTGATGGGTTTCAGCAAACAGGAACAGCAGCAGCTGGCACTGCTGATCAGGGGGCATCGGCGCTCTATATCCAAACTGTCGCTAAAACATTGGTCCAGGGAAGCCGCCCGGCGGTTAATGCACCTGACCATACTGCTACGCATTGCCAATGTCCTGACCCTGGGCCTCGATGGTGAAGCATTGCCTGAATACTCCATGAGCGTTTCCCGAACCACCATATCGTTATTTTTTCCCAAGGGCTGGATTGAGCAGCATCCGCTGACGGCAGCTAACTTTGCCGCAGAACGCAGCTACTTAGGTAAAGTGGGATTTAAACTGGTAGTTACCTGATGCGGAATCGTCAGGTCGTCTCAGGCGCCGGACGACCATCCAGCTCTATTTCACGGTACTCTTCATGGTCTCTTGTCAACATGATTACTGCACCATCAATCAAGTTGGTGCAGGCATCGTGTACGTGAGCGCTGTCGTTCATCAATGAACTGGCGGTAAATGAATCAACCTGACTGGAACGAATCAACTCATTAAGCTGCTGATTCATTTGCTCATCCTGTTCTCGCAGTTCTTGTTTTAACTGGCCGGTGTGGTGACGGATGTGGTCATAATTGCGCCGCATACCCAACAGATCCACCAGCTTCAGTACCGATGCCAGACACAGCCGCAACTGATTGTACTGATGCCGGATTTGCTCGTTGTCGCTGTGCAAGTGTTGCCCCATGTTCCTGTAAACATGTTTAACGTGCTTGATGGCCTGGACAAAGTCACGACAGGCCACCTTGAGCGCAAACAGTTCCTGCACCTGCTGTTTGGACAAGTGGCCTTCAATGGCGCACGAGTAATGAATGATATCCGCGTAAACGCCCTTGATATGGCGAATATAAAGCTCCTTGATCGTCCAGGGCTGTTCGTCGCGCACGCAGTTGTTGACCAGTTCGGTGAGATTATCCGCCTCCCTGAGTTTGTCGCCGGTGAGGTAGATGCCGTAGCAGATCAGCTCTAACGCGTTGCGATACAGATGATCACATTCACGCGTCAAGGCGCGTAGCGTCGCATCAGGGTAGTTTAATACGGCTGGCGTCAGATGTCGGGCGCGGTGGATATCGGGATTATCTCGCTGGCCAAGATTCGGCTGGGCAAGATTGAGATATGACTGCTCGCCCGGATTGGTAAACAGTGTTTCCAACCAGCGAATCAACCAGTCCGAGACAGGCAATAGCGTCATAATTCCCAGAATATTGAACAGGGTGTGAAACAGCGCCAGTTTCAGGGCATGCTCATCCGACTTGATGAACAACTGGTCAGCGACGATAGCCACCAGCGCTTTTAATTGGGGAAATAGCAAAACCGCCAGAACAGCAGTGGCCACATTAAAAACAATATGAGCAGTAGCTAGCCGTTTACCTGCTGCATTGGCACCAATCGCTCCCAACACAGCAGTGATCGTAGTACCTATATTGGAGCCAATGGCCAATGCCAGGGCATTATCATACGTCAACTGTCCAGAAGCCAGGGCAGAAAAGGTCAACACCAGCACCGCATTGGTGGACTGCATGATGATGGTAGCCAATACACCAAAAAGGATATACGCCAGCAGCCCAGTCATTCCCTCCATGGCATAACCACGAAAATCAATCACTCCCTGAAATGCCTCGAAACCCTCTTTCATGTAGTGGATACCGAGAAAGAGAAAGCCCACACCCAGCAAAATGTAACCAAAACCGCTGAAGTTTTTCTCTTTGCGTACCTTGAGTAACAAACCGAAAACCAATAGTGGCATCGCATAGGAGATCAGATTCAGTTTCATGCCGTAAATTGCCACTAGCCACGCACCTAGGGTACTGCCCAGGTTGGCACCGAAAATAATTCCGACTCCAGCGGTCAGACCAATCAGGCCGGCACTGAGAAAAGATATTACGATCACTGAGACCAGAGAGCTGGACTGCAATACGGTGGTGGAGGTAATGCCAAAGGTCAGGCTTTTCCAGAGGCTATCAGTGGTTTTTTGTAAAATGCTTTCCAGTACGCCGCCGGTAAAAACCTTAAAGCCTTTTTCCAGGTAAATCATACCCAACAGGAAAATGACAACGCCGGCGGTGATCATCTGAAACTCAGGGCTGACCCAGAATCCATAGGTCAGCAACAATAACACGGTCGGTAGAAAGAAGCGTCCGGGCATATGAGTCACTGGCATGTCTTAATTACGGGCTGCCCGATAATTACCAAATCGGGATGGTAATTTTTGTTATCGACTGGCTTGCAAGCAAAGCCAATTAAAAGTGGTCTTAAGCGACAACCACAAGAATTGAAATCCGTACTTTTATTGATCAGACAAGTCAGTTCAGTCTGGCGTACCGGGATTTAAAGAGACAGGTGCAAAACCATCGTGATGGCAACTATTTATGCTTATCTCATACTCATCAATTCCTTGCCAATTAAACAAAATACATTACTTTTATTCCTATTGAGTGAGTAATGAGCAGTTATGTTCCGCGTTGCTCCGTTGGCCTGTGTATGCAACAGGTAGTCGCTAAGTGTCTAGTTCCTGGCTTGTTCTGGTTTTTACATCGTGCGTCATACTCCATTGCAAAACTCAAACAGTCAAAGGTTGCCTTAGTCCGAGGATAAACAATGAAATTGCTAGATGAGATACATCATCGACTGGGTAGTAAATCCCGCATCCGTTCTCTATTCAAGGATGTCACCGTGCAAGAACTTGAGAAGATGCTTGATCGCCTTAAGGACGTTCATCAAGAGAAGCTGCAATCCCGGGTTAAAGAGGATGCCAAACGACAGAAAAAAATGAAGGATATTGCCGCTATTCAAAAAGAGATGGCCGAGCTTGGCGTTACCATCTCAGACCTTGATGGTATTGGCGATGCCGGTAAAGGCGCCAAACGTCGGCGAGCAGTTACCAAGCACCTCTTTCAATATGAAAATTCCGCCGGCAAGACCGTGCAATGGGAAGGCTCAACTACTGGGAGGCTACCCAAAGACTTTCAGGAATACTTGGAAAAAACCAAGAAAAAACGGGCGGAGTGCATCATCAAGTAACCGTCCGGTTATTTTGGTTTCCGTGGATGATCCGCCAGGTCATCCACGTTAGTCTGATCACGACAGGTTACGCACCAACAGTGCGTACTCGTTGACCGCAATGCCTTCTGGCCGTGGGATTTTGACTTGATGGCCAGATCCTGGTGCCACATCGATGGACTCCCCGTGACGGTTTTCCAGATGCGTCAGGCTAAACGTGTGGTTTCCCTGTGGTGTCATCAATTGCAAGACATCGCCCAGTGCAAAGCGGTTTTTGACGTCAATGGTCAGTTGCTGATCGTCAAACTCTACAATCTCACCAACAAACTGCTGTTTGCTTTCGCGGGAGTTGCCGGTTTCGTAGTTCTGGTATTCGTCGTGCACATGGCGGCGGTAAAAACCTTCGGTAAAACCGCGGTTGGCCAGGCTTTCCAGTGAATCCATCATACCCATATCAAAAGGCACACCGGCTACAGCATCATCAATGGCCTGACGATAAACCTGGGCGGTTCGGGCCACATAATAGAATGACTTGGTACGCCCTTCGATCTTCAGCGAGTGGATGCCCATTTCAGCAAACCGGCGAACATGCTGGACAGCGCGTAAGTCCTTGGAATTCATGATGTAGGTGCCGTGCTCATCTTCAAACGCAGGCATGAATTGCTCCGGTCGCCCGCGTTCCTGCAACAGGAAAATCTCACTGGTGGGTTCACCGGTGCCCAGTGTCGGGGTGAATATCTCCGGACTGGCTACCGGAATTACATCACCACTGATGGTTTCCTGTGCCTCATGAGCCTGGTACTGCCAGCGACAGGCATTGGTACAGGTTCCCTGATTCGGGTCTCTTTTATTGATATAGCCAGAGAGCAAACAGCGTCCTGAGTAGGCAATGCACAGAGAACCGTGGACAAAAACTTCAATCTCGGTATCGGGACACTCTGCACGAATCTCCTGAATCTCATCCAGTGACAGTTCGCGCGACAGGATAATTCGCTCCACCCCCTGCTTGGCCCAGAATTTCACCGTGGCAAAGTTCACCGCGTTGGCCTGCACGGAGAGATGCACTGGCATATCCGGCCAGGTTTCGCGCACCATCATGATCAGGCCTGGGTCCGACATAATCAGCGCATCGGGCTTCATGTCAATGACTGGTTCCATATCACGCAGATAGGTTTTCACTTTGCTGTTGTGCGGGGCGATATTGCTGGCCAGGTAGAGTTTTTTACCCAACGCATGAGCTTCATCAATGCCTTGTTGCAGATTATCCAGTTTAAAGTCGTTGTTGCGGACTCTCAGGCTGTAGCGAGGCTGGCCCGCGTAAACCGCATCGGCACCGTAGGCGAAGGCAAAGCGCATGTTCTTGAGGGTGCCCGCTGGCGAAAGGAGTTCCGGTTTCATCATGACCTACAGTAGATATTCTTGAATGGCGCGCATTATATCAACGCAAACAAAATGCAACAGTAGTGATAGCCCGGCTTAAATATGGGCAGCGGTGTAAGAAGGGGAGAGAAAACAGAAAAAAGAAAGGGGCGGTTCGTACCAGAGTTGCACCGGATACGAACCAAAGTACAGGCAACAAGACTTACTTGATCTTGTATTCTTTGTACTCAACGTGCTTGCGAACGACCGGATCGTACTTCTTGAACACCAATTTGTCAGGCGTATTACGCTTGTTTTTGGTGGTAGTGTAGTAATGACCAGTGCCGGCGCTGGAAACCAGCTTGATCTTTTCACGAATACCTTTAGCCATGATCTATGCTCCTGCCTCAGATTTTTTTGCTGCTAGCGCGCAGATCAGCCAAAACGGCGTCAATGCCTTTCTTGTCAATGATGCGCATGCCTTTTGCAGAAACACGCAGACGCACAAAGCGTTTTTCGCTCTCAACCCAGAAGCGCTTGCTGTGCAGATTAGGCACGAAGCGACGACGGGTTTTGTTCTGAGCGTGGGAAACATTATTCCCGGTGACCGGACGCTTGCCGGTAACCTGACAAACCTTGGACATGTGAATGGCCTCTCAAACCGTCTCTAAAACCAAATAAACCAGCCATGAGGCCGGAAAACTCAACTGAATTCCAGTGTCTGCTTCGGGCAGTTCTGCCCATGGTTACAGAGTCAAGAGACCATCAAGACTCATCAGCAGCTACCCTCATACAACGATCGGGCTTTATATCAAATTCGATCATCCGTTGCAAACCCCTTGCATTCCAACCTCCCCATATAATCAGTAATTAAGAGGCTCTGACGGCATAACTCGTCTATCTTCACTCTTGATCAGCAAGACCAGAAGCACGTCTTGCAAGGAGAGGGAGGGGAAATAATGAGCCACTTTCAGGATTTTCGGGCCGTTATCGTCAATCAGGTTCAGGCTTTGCTGACCAAGCGCATGTCGACCAAAGAGTGCGAGCAGATCCTGTCGCTGGCTGACGCCTATTACCAGGGCATCTCCCCGCAAGACCTCACCCAGATCAATAGTGATGACTGTTATGGGGCGCTGTTGTGCCTGTGGCAGTTTCTCCAAAGCAGGCCGGCCCAACAGATCAAGATTCGTGTCTATAACCCTGAACCGGAAACGCACCATTGGCACTCCACCCACAGCATCGTTGAGATCATTGTGACCGATATGCCATTTCTGGTTTCTTCTGTATTGATGGAACTTGATCGTCAGAAAATAAAGGTGTATGCCCTTAACCACCCAACCTTATTGTGTCAGCGCAATGGCGATGGCCAACTGCGAGCTATTGGGCCAGATGCATCGGCTCTCAGTGAGGCAGTGATTCGCATGGCCATCGACCGCCAGCCCGAACGGGCAGATTTGGCCCGGGTTGCCCGTGGCATCCGCAGTACTGTGGAAGATGTGCACAAAGTAGTCTCAGACTGGGAAGCCATGCAAAGTCGTCTGGCCGAGGCAATCCAGTGGTGCCAGAGCCACAAACCCACTCAGGATGACGAGCATCCGGAGGCTCTGGCGTTTTTACACTGGCTGAAAAAGGATAATTTCCTGTTTATTGGCTTTCGTTATTACGAAATCATCGAGCAAGCCCACACCCTGCAACTGCGTGCCCTGAATCAAACCGGTCTGGGCACTTTCCGGGAAGGTCAGACCGACGAACTGCTGCAAGTCCCAGCCAGCATTGCCGCCCGAATCCGCGCCCCGCAGCTGCTGGTGATCACCAAATCTACCAGCCGCTCCACCGTCCATCGCAGTGCCCATCTGGACTACATTGGCATCAAAAAATTCAACGACGACGGCAATGTGATCGGCGAGTGGCGCTTTTTCGGACTATTTTCCTCCACTGCTTACAACGCCGCACTGGATACCATTCCCCTGATCCGCAAAAAAGTGGCCAGGCTGGTGCAAAACATCTGCCATTGTGTCAATAGTCATCGCGGCAACGCCCTGCGCCATATTATTCACAGCTATCCGCGAGATGAACTGCTACAGGCCAGCTACGCCCAGCTCGAAAGCGTGATTAACGCCATACTGGACTGTCACGAACTGCGCCAACTGAAAGTGTTCCTGCGACCGGACACTTACGATCGCTTTATTACCGTGCTGGTCTATGTCTCCAGGGATAATTTCAATACCGAACTGCGACTGAAAATGCAGCAAATCCTGCTCAGTGAGTTAGGCGGCAACAGCATCGACTTTAACGTCCAGCTCTCGGAGAATCCCATGGCGCAGCTGCGCTTCACGGTGCACTGTCAGCACGCCAGCGAACTCAGCGTTGATGTTGAACAGCTTGAGACGATGATTCACGAAGCCATGCTGAGCTGGTCAGACCACCTGCAACAATCCCTGAAAGAAGCGTTTGGCGAGGCGGCTGGCAATCGGTTGACCCAATGCTATCTTGAGGCGTTTCCTGCCGCTTACCGGGAGGACGTCACGCCCCGACAGGCAGTGGCTGATATTCAGCGGCTGGAGGCCATCAAGGATCACCAGCCCATCAGCACCAGTTTGTACCGACCAGTGACTGACCACTATCGCTGGCACTTTCGGGTACTCGGCAAAGGACCTTTGCTAGCCCTGTCGGACATTCTGCCCATTCTGGAAAAAATGGGTGTCAAGGTACGCAGTGCCAGACCGTACGCCATCAACCCGTGTGGCCTGCAGCGGGTCTGGGTACTTGATTTCAGCATCGAACCCAATGGAAGTGCCATGGATGCATCCACCAGTGTCGGTAATACCAACCTGGAAGATACCTATCTGCGCGAGCAGTTTCGCGAAGTGTTTATTCGCACCTGGAAGGGACAGATGGAGAACGACGGGTTTAATGGCCTGGTGGTCTCAGCTGGGCTGAATTGGGAACAGGTAGTGTTAATCCGGGCATTGTCCAAATACCTGTTGCAGCTTCGGGTGCCATTTAGTCAGAGCTATATGCAAAAAGTGCTCAATAGCAACCCGGCGGTGGTGCGTGAGATGGCCGACCTGTTCAGTATCCGTTTCTACCCTGGGTTTCGTGGCAACCGCCAGACAATGGCCAGCTCCAGTTCAGAGCGCATCAACCAGTTGTTGGACAAGGTTGCCAACTTGGATGAAGACCGTATCTTACGCCACTTTCTTAGCGTTATCGAAGCCATTTCCAGAACCAGCGCCTACCAGAAAAAAGATGGCGAACCAAAAGGTTATCTCGCCTTCAAGCTAATACCCGGGCAGATTCCCACGTCGCCCCAACCAAGACCCATGTTTGAGATATTTGTCTACTCGCCCCGGTTTGAAGGCATTCATATGCGCGGTGGTAAGATTGCTCGCGGCGGCCTGCGCTGGTCTGACCGGATGGAGGACTTTCGCACGGAAATTCTCAGCCTGGTCAAGGCTCAGATGATCAAGAATGCCGTGATTGTCCCTCACGGTGCCAAAGGCGGTTTTGTCACCAAACAACTGCCCAGTTCCAGGGATGAGGTGCATACCGAGGGCATTACCTGTTACCGTGCCTTTATCTCGGGGCTTTTGGATCTGACCGATAATCTTCAGGCCGGCAATATCATTTCGCCAGACGATGTAATCTGCTACGACGACGATGACCCTTATCTGGTGGTCGCAGCTGATAAGGGAACCGCCTGTTTTTCCGATATTGCCAACGACGTTGCCAAGGCTTATGGCTTCTGGCTCGGCGACGCCTTTGCCTCCGGCGGTAGCCAGGGTTACGATCATAAAAAAATGGGCATCACCGCCCGGGGCGCCTGGGAGTCAGTCAAGCGCATTTTCAAAGAGCGGGAAATCGACACCCAGAGTCAGGACTTCACGGTGATCGGAATTGGCGACATGTCCGGCGACGTGTTTGGCAACGGCATGTTGCTCTCAAGGCACATTCGCCTGTTGGCCGCTTTTAACCACCAGCATATTTTTATCGATCCGGAGCCGGACACTGAGGCCAGCTTCCATGAACGTCAGCGCCTGTTCCAACTGTCCCAGTCGTCATGGGACGATTACAATCGGGACAAACTTTCGACAGGCGGAGCCATATTTCGCCGTCAACAAAAAACTGTTGTGCTCAGTGAAGCAGCCCGCAAAAGACTGGGTGCAGAAAAATCCGTGCTCTCGCCAGCTGAGTTGATCCAGACCATTCTCAAGGCTCGGGCAGACCTGTTGTGGAATGGCGGTATTGGTACTTACGTGAAGGCCAGCAGCGAAAGCAATGCCGAGGTTGGCGATCGTTCCAACGACAGTGTTCGCATAAACGCCACGCAGCTAAATGTGCGGGCAGTGGCCGAAGGCGGCAATCTGGGTCTGACGCAACTGGCGCGAATCGAGTTTGGCCGCCGGGGCGGTTTGATCAGTACCGACGCCATCGACAACTCCGGCGGAGTCGATAGCTCTGACCATGAGGTCAATATCAAAATCCTGCTCAATCGCATGGTGGCTGACGGTGACATCACCACCAAGCAGCGCAACCGGCTGTTAGCCAGCATGACCGACGAAATAGCTGCGCTGGTGCTGCGCCACAATTTTTTGCAGAGCCAGCGGTTAAGCCTGAGTCTGCAACAGAGCGTCCAACTGTTTAACGACCACCGCTTTCTGATTCGCAAACTGGAGCTGAAAGGTCGACTGAACCGATCATTGGACTGCCTGCCCTCCGATACTGATCTGAAAGCCAGAGTCAAAGCCGGCGAAGGGTTTACCCGTCCGGAAATTGCTACATTGCTGTCCTACACCAAACTGGACTTGTTTGAGGCTCTGGTGGCCGATCGGGTGGACCAGGACCAAGTGCTGGCGGCCAAACTGCTGGACTACTTCCCGTCTCCCTTGCGCGAGCGGTTTACCGAACAAATCATGACTCATCCCCTGAAAACCGAGATTCTGGCCACCCACCTGAGCAATGAGATTGGCAACCGTATGGGTGCCACGTTTATTGAATACATTCAACAAGCCACCCGTAACCCAGAGCTGAACTGCGTTCGGGCTTTTATGGCCATCAAGGAGATTTTCTCCATTACTGCCATCTGGGATCAGTTTGAGAGTCTCGGATTTACCGTCCGCGATACCATCCAGAATATCGAACTATTCCGCATACAACTGCACATCGAAAAAGCCTGTATCTGGTTATTGAGAAACCACGCCAACGACCTGGATATTGAAGCACTGATCAGCAACTACAAGCCGGGGATTGATGCCGTCAGCGGTCAGTTGGCACAACTGCTCGGCGCGGACGATTGTGAATGGCTCGGTGGCCGCGTTGCCACTTTGCAAGAAGCACAACTGCCCCTGGCGCTGGCAGAGACCTGCGCCGGTCTGCGTTATCTTTACTACGTGCTGTTCATGGTCTGTATAGCTGGTCAGTACAAACTGCTAGTAACTGATGTGGCCTCAGTTTTTTTTGCCCTGGAGGACGCGCTTCACTTGCCCTGGCTCAGGGAACAAATCCGCCAGCTGCCGGTGAACGACCTTTGGCAGCGCAAGGCACAGTCGTCACTGAAAGACCAGCTGGATCGCACTCTGAACGACAACTGCATTAACGTGTTAACCCACTCGGAAGAAAAACCGGATCAGCAACTTCAACAGTGGCTGGAGAAAAACGCCGAACCCATTGAACGTTGGCAGACTACGGTGGTTGATATTCAATCAGCCCGGGAGAAAAATTTTGCCATGTTATCGGTGGCGGTGCAGGAGTTATCCCTGATCGCTTCAGCGTGCTGATGGGTTAGCCTGACTGGGTGGGCTGACGGTTGCCAGTGTTTTGAGATAACTGCTGGGTGTCAGGCCAAACCTGGCCTTAAAACGCTGGCAAAAGCGGCCTTCTGATTGATAACCACACATATGGGCCAGTATGGCCACGTTGCAGTTGCCGTTTTGCATAAGGTATAGCGCGTGGTTTAAACGCACCTCCACCAACACTTCCCGATACGCCGTGCCCTCGTGCTTCAGTTTGCGAATCAGCGTTGCCCTGCTCATGGCAAAACGCTCGGCCACGGCATCCAGCTGATGCCCGTCGCCGGGTCGGTGGGACAAGTAAGCGCTCAGTTTTTGCCGAAATGTGATGTTGGTGCCCGGAAACAGGCAGTGTAGCGAGCCTCTTTCGGCTAATTGCTGGTAGAGTCCCAGCAGCCAGAATACCTGCGTCTGCCTGCTCATGTTGTGCAAATCAAAAGAGAACAGAGCGTGCAGCGTTTCTTGCAGTGCGTGATCGGCATTAAGAATTGGTATAGAGTTTGCGGTAGAACGCTTCATGCTCAACTCAAGCATGGGCTCAGGCGGTAAACAGTAAAAACTGAATACTCGGGACAGGAAACGTCCTTTATCGGGCAGGTTTTCAAAGCTGAGCGAGGCGCCAGCCTCGCACAACAACAATGTCGAGCGAGCAATATCAATGGCAGACTCTTGCCAGAAGAAGCGTTTGCTCCCGGCAATAATCTGAACAATGCCAGGCGAGTGCATCCTCACGTTACGCAATTTTTGCCGTTGTCCGGCGCGGTATATCGTGACTTGGTATTGATGTCTCGCCATTGTTCCAGCCGCTGACAAACAAGTGGTTAACGGGTATAGGTCGAGGTCAACACGGCTTTGTCCAGTGCCATGCTGTTCAGGTTAAACCCGAAAAGTGCTGACGGTGTATTAGGCCCAAGGTTCAGCGTTTCCGTCGGCAGAGCCCAGATAGTGAACTGGTAGCGGTGCATACCATCACCTACCGGTGGACAGGCACCACCAAAACCGGCAAAACCGTAGTCAATGCGAGCTACTTTACCGCCTATTCGGGCAATATTAACGCCGCGTGGCACTTGGGTGACAGTGGCTGGAATGTCGTAGGCAATCCAGTGCCAGAAGCCACTGCCGGTTGGTGCATCGGGATCATAGGCGGTGATGGCAAAGCTTTTGGTGCCTTCAGGAACGTCTGTCCATGAAAGCTGCGGCGACAAGTTGTTGCCATTACAACCGAATTCATTGAACTCGAAGGTTTTTGCCATGGGGTAACCTTCTCTGATGTCCCTGCTACTGATTTCCAGGGCTTGTACTGAACCGGCAGCGATGAAAATGCCCAAGGCTAAAACGGATTTTGTGATTGATCTCATGAGGGGAGGATTCCTACTTCTCTGGGTATCCATGAAAATACAGCCCGTTTTTGTTCCACGCAGACTGCACCAACTGATCGCAACTGTTTTGGCTCGAGTTCAGTCTATTCACTTCAGAAAGGAGCAACAACTCACCCAAGTATCATTATTCATGATTTAGCTGCTTTTTTTGATACTTTGAGTAATGTTCGCTGGGGTTGATCAACGGACGTACAGGAAATATCTACCTTCTGCGGGGAACGTACTGAATGGACAGCCAAAAACCGGCTATTACCTAGTCTTTCGGAGAAAGTAATCACCTACCCACGGCACGCATCTTGATAAATTACAGGGACAAAAAAAAGACCAGTACCCCGGGGGAGGAGCACTGGTCATAAGGCTTAAGCCACAGAAAGCTCAAAGCGGCTTGTCACCTGGCTCACAGATCGGTTAGAACCATAAGCCAACACAAAACACACAAAGTGAAACACACAATACGAGGTGAGGAAGCCATTCAGAACATGCAAACTTTCAAACCTCGGGGGATTAGACAAACAAGATTCAAAAAAGTTCCCAAAAAAATAAAAAAAAATTTCTCCTTATAAATCAATGATTAATGTGCCTCATCCCAGTTGTTCCCAGCTCCAGCTTCTACCAGTAGTGGTACGCTGAGTGTTGCTGCATTGCTCATCTGCTCCTTAACACCAGCAACCACTGTCTCAACGTGCTGTTCCGCCACTTCCAATACCAGTTCATCGTGCACTTGCATAATCACCCGGGCGTCGAGATCGGCTGCTTGTAACCACTGATCCACCAGAATCATGGCTTTTTTCATAATGTCCGCTGCTGTGCCCTGCATAGGGGCATTGATGGCGGTACGTTCAGCGCCTTGCTGTCGCATTTTATTGCGGTCATTGATTTCTGGCAGGTAAAGACGACGGCCGAAAATAGTCTCCACGTACCCTTTCTCTCGGGCAAAGGTTTTTGTTGTCTCCATATACCTGAGCACACCAGGATAGCGCTGGAAGTAGAGATCGATGTACTCCTGGGCAGACTTTCTTGAAACTCCCAGCTGTTTAGCCAGACCAAACGATGACATGCCATAGATCAGGCCAAAGTTGATGGCCTTGGCACTGCGTCGCTGGTCACTACTGACGTCCGCCAACGCCACACCAAATACTTCTGCGGCCGTCGCCTTGTGAATATCCAACCCTTGAGCAAAGGCAGCAAGCAGTCCTTGGTCTTCAGACAAGTGAGCCATGATTCTCAGCTCAATCTGTGAATAGTCCGCTGCCACCAATCGATAGCCCTGCGGGGCAATAAATGCCTGACGCACCCGCCGGCCTTCGGGTGTGCGAATGGGGATATTTTGTAAATTCGGGTCTGAGGAGGAGAGACGTCCGGTGGCCGTAACTGCTTGATGGTACGAAGTGTGAATACGTCCGGTAACGGCGTTGACCATCTGTGGCAGTTTGTCGGTATAAGTGGACTTGAGCTTACTCAAACTGCGGTGCTCCAGGAGCAGCCTGGGTAATGGGTAATCCAACGCCAGTTCTTGCAATACGTCTTCCGCAGTGGATGGTTGTCCTTTAGGCGTTTTTTTGATTACCGGCAGTTGCAGTTTGTCAAAGAGTAGGGTTTGCAGCTGTTTTGTTGAGGAAAGGTTGAACACCTCGCCAGCCTCGTCATGGGCAGCGCTTTCCAGCTCTTGTAGGCGTTGGCCCAACTCAATGCTCTGCTGGTTTAATAAGCCGGTATCCACCAAAGTGCCGTGACGTTCGATGCGCGAGAGAATGTCCACCAGCGGCATCTCGATATCCTGAAAGACATGGCTCAGGCTGGCTTCTGCGCGCAACTGTGGCCAGAGGGTCTGGTGTAAACGCAGCGTGACGTCAGCATCCTCCGCGGCATAAGGGCCAGCACGTTCCAGTTCGATCTGATTAAACGTCAGTTGTTTTTTGCCTTTTTTACCAGCAATGTCTTCGTACTTGATGGTTTGCTGACCAAGATAGTGCTCCGCCAAGGCATCCATGTTGTGGCGAGTAGCCACCGAGTTCAGGCAATAGGATTCCAGCATGGTGTCAAAGGCCATACCTTGCATACTGATGTGGTAACGAGCCAGCACGTTCTGGTCGTATTTCAGGTTCTGGCCAACCTTCTGTTTGGCCGGGTCTTCCAGCAATGGCTTTAGCGCTGCCAGAACAAAACTGCGCTCAAGCTGCTCGGGTGCTCCAAGGTAGTCGTGTGCCACCGGCACGTAAGCAGCCTTGCCAGGTTCTATAGCGAAAGAAACGCCGACAATCTCAGCATTCATGTAATCCAGACTGGTGGTTTCAGTGTCAAAGGCAAAAAGTGGTGCCGATTGCAGCTGTTTTACCCAGTCGAGGAATTCGGCTTCGTCCGTTATTATGTGGTACTCACCGGCTGGACTGGCAGCTTCGTTAGCGGCCGGCTCAGAATCTGCCTGCTCCAGCTCGGCAATCAGTGCCCGGAATTCATACTCTTGAAAAAGTGCCAGCAGTTGTGCCTGATCCACCGGTTGCATAATCAGGTCGTCGATGGCAACAGGCAGCGCCACATCGGTCCGGATGGTGGCCAGTTCCCGGGATAGCAACACAATATCCTTATGCTCTTCGAACTTTGCCGCAAAACTCTTACTGCCACGAAACCCGAGCTCTGCCACCTCATCCAACCGGGCAGCAATCTCATCAATACCGCCAATGCCGTTTAACAGTGCCTGTGCCGTTTTCTCGCCAACGCCCGGCATACCCGGGATGTTGTCGCTGCTATCGCCCATCAGGGCCAGGTAATCAGCAATCAGGTGAGCCGGAACTCCGAATCTGCCGGGCACACCATGAACATCGGTGAACACATTGCTCATGGTATCGATCAGTGAGACGTGTTCGGTCACCAGCTGGGCAATGTCTTTATCGCCGGTGGCGATGATGGTGTCGATTTTGCGCTGCGTCGCCTGTCTAGCCAGTGTGCCGATTACATCATCCGCCTCGACGCCCTCAATCATCAGCAGAGGCAAGCCCAGAGCCCGAATGATTTGATGGATCGGCTCCACTTGCGGACGCAGGTCATCAGGCATGACCTTGCGATTGGCTTTGTACTTGCTGTAAAGGTCGTGACGAAAGTTTTTTCCTCTGGCGTCAAAAATCACCGCCACATGGCTGTCCTGGTACTGACGCAACAAACTGCGCAGCATATTGGTCATGACGCGAATGGCACCGGTTGGGCGTCCATCGACAGTTCGCAGATTGGCACGCTCAGAAGCATGAAAGGCACGGTACAAATAAGATGAGCCATCAACAAGAATGAGAGGTGGGGTGCTGGCTGGTTCTGACATGGGTTATGGACTCACTCACGGTTAGTATTACAAGGCACATCTGCAAGACGCTTTGGCACGGTCAGTGTAATAGTTTCGCGGTCATTAATCATGAGCCGATCACGAGCGGCCGTTAAAAATGGTGCCCAGAATGTTGACCATACCTTACTACTTGATTATTCACGTTAGTGAGCGATAACTTCACACAAAAGTCATCAGTGGTGTACCCGCTGTGTCAGGATAGTTATCGTTTGCTTATGGTGAAAACGTTCAGATAACTCTGCATTGACAAAAATAATCGTTATGGTCAGTTCATGTGGAATCAAGAATTTTCTACATAAGTGGTCAGAATTTTGTGAACAACAACAAGCACAAGCACCTAATAAATCAAAAAACAAAAAGCATTTATGCGATTAATAATGACAACAACCGAACTTGATAAGGATTTTTTAAGTACTATCCAGAAACCAATTCGTAAAATAAAAATCGATATGGTTAAGCTGCTTGGCAGTAGTATTTAGCTATATGCCGTTACACTTTTTAAGCGTAAAAATTCATATTTTTCCCCTCAGTTTTTATTAGTACCATAGGCGGCCGCAATCCGGGATCCAAGCGTGTGTCTGCACTGCTTTTATCCCTGAGAGCGTTTGAATCAAAAAGCCAAATTACTCAATGAGATGTATTGAAATGAGTTTTCAAAAAACAGTAATTGCTGCTGCCCTGGCAGTCGCTGCATTCTCTGGTGCAGCTCAAGCAAACGATGCGCGTTTGTACCGTGCAATGGAAAGGCACGACAACGTTCGTGAGCGCGCCGAAGAAGTTATGGCTCGCTATCCGGGCGTTATGTCTGGCTATGAAGCTGACATGGAAGGCCGTCACCTGATTTACACTTTCGATATTATCCAATATCCCAAAAAGCGTGTTGTTGAAGTAGAAGTGAACGCAGCTTCTGGCAGAATGTCTCGCCCGGAGTACGAACGCATTGGCCGTGATCTGCCAACTGCAGCTGAAGCTGCTGGCATGATCACCCTGGTAAATGCTCTGGACATTGTTGAAGGCGAATTCGGCCCTTACGCTGTTGATGCAAGTCTGGACCTGGAAGGCACTCGTCTGAATGAACGCTTCGTATTCAGCACAGAAGTTCTGAAGCCTAACTACGAGATTAAGGCAGACGTTGACGCCAATACTGGCGATATTCTGGCGCCAGGTTGGGATCAGGATCCCCACGAGCAGCTCGAAGATTGGTTCGACGATGATGATCGTTACGATGATGACGATGATCGCTATGACGATGATCGTTACGACCGCGACGATCGTGATGATCGTGATGACCGCGACGATCGTGATGACCGCGACGATCGTGATGACGACGATGATGACGACGATCGCGATGGCTGGCGCAAGAATCGTCGTTAATAACAATCTCTGGAGTAGCTGATGTTATTTGATCACTCGAATAACAGACTGCCTGTGTCCGACATATTGTTGGACGCCCTCCAGTGAGAAGCGCAGTGAGAAGCTGACACCAAATCCGGTATCAATTTATTGATGCCGGATTTTTTATGCAGTCCACGGACACGGGATATACAACAAACAACCACCCAAAATTACCTTCCTAATCTCGAAATATCGATAGCCCTCCTACTCAGGCAACAATTAGCGACAATGTTCCACTAACCTGGAAAAACAGCGGTTTTTCTGTGATTTTGCGGTGATCTGGCCATCCGGTGATTGCGACCCAGGCAAGTTACTTTACGATGCTTCCTGATCTTTATCCGATGTGGTACAACCGACAAAACCAAATACTTTGCCATGGATCAGTTGCTCGAAGCCTGCGCGATTGATCACGGCCTTACCGATACCCAAGGGTATTCACTCCTTTCAAAACAATTGAAAATCAACAGGTTATGAATCAACCACTAGTAGCGTTGTACGACGTCGGGATGAGGTTTCAGGGTCACGACGTACTGACAGGAGTTAACCTGCAGATAGATCCGGGAGAAATAGTCACCTTGATCGGCCCAAATGGTGCCGGAAAAACGACATTGGTCAGAATTATTCTTGGCCTGCAACAACCCACTTCCGGGCAAAGAGTAATAAAAAAAGGGCTTCGCATTGGCTATATGCCACAAAAGCTCCATATCGATGAAACCATGCCACTGACTGTTGATCGTTTTTTGCGCCTGACAGGCTGTCGTCTGACGGCAATCAACGATGCCCTGGCGCGCACCGGAGTGGTTCGAGTTTTGCACTCGCCCTTGCAGTCACTGTCCGGCGGGGAATTACAACGAGTCCTGCTGGCTAGGGCACTGCTGCATAAGCCGCAACTGCTGGTTCTCGATGAGCCGGTACAGGGAGTGGACGTCACTGGTCAGAAAGAGTTATACCAGTTGATTACCGATATTCGTGACGAATCAAAAGGTCGGGAAAATTGTGCCGTATTGATGGTATCCCACGACCTGCACGTGGTCATGGCCTCTACCGACATAGTAATTTGCATCAATCATCACGTCTGCTGTTATGGGCACCCGCAACAAGTGAAGCATGATCCGGCCTATCTACAGCTATTTGGCCGTGAAGCAGACGAATTAGCCGTTTATACCCATCACCACGACCATCTGCACGGAGTTGACGGTCATGTTCAGCCTGCCAAGGACAAGTAATCATGCCTGATCTTATTTTGTATGCCTTGTTGGCAGGTTATGGCGTGGCTGTACTGGCAGCACCACTGGGCTGCTTCGTGGTCTGGCGCAGAATGGCTTACTTTGGCGATACTTTGTCTCACTCGGCGTTGCTCGGTGTCGCGTTGGGCTTGTTACTCAGCATCAATATCAACCTGGCCGTTGTCCTTAGCTCTATGGTGGTGGCGGCAGTGCTGGTCATCTTTCAGGAAAAACAGCGCATCGCCTCGGACACATTGTTGGGTATTCTGGCTCACAGTACTCTGTCCATGGGGCTGGTGGCGGTCAGTTTTGCCGATGTTCGAGTGGATATGATGTCTTATCTGTTTGGTGACCTGCTGGCCACTGGTCCGTCGGAAATCTACTGGATTTACGGGGGAGGCGTGCTCGTATTGGCTACTCTGGGCTGGTTATGGAAGCCGCTGCTATCCATGTCAGTGCACGCTGAGTTGGCTCAGGTCGCAGGTATTCCAGTGCGTAAGCTGCGCATGATTCTAACGTTGCTAATGGCACTGGTGATTGCTGTAGCCATGAAAATCGTCGGTGTGTTGCTGATTACCTCCTTGATGATCATTCCGGCCGCCACCGCCCAACGCCTTGCCAAGACTCCGGAGCAGATGGTGGCTTTTGCTGCGTTGCTGGGTATTCTCAGTGTGTCTGGTGGGGTGGCTGCTTCGTGGTATTTCGACACACCCACTGGGCCATCGGTAGTGGTATCAAGCTTTATACTATTTTTAATGACAGGGTTGCTTGGAAAAAAATCCTGAAAACCAGCGTGTTTTGGTTTTTTTCGGGCGCTCTACATCCAAAGTCTGATTGCCCACTTACTGGTGTTTAGCAATAATTTTGCAATTTGGTTAGCAAAGGAGTGTTACCAATGCCCGAGAGAATCTCAACTTCCGCTAAAACAGTAAATCCGAACGATAGTTTTGATGCTGCACCCACAAAAAAAAGCAGAAGAAATGCACAAAGGTCAGCTGCCTGGGCTGCACGTAATGTCCGCAATGCTCCACCTCCTCCCCCTGCAAATGTTCCACCACCACCGCCTGTTTCTTCAGGCACTGGACCATTGGTAGCCAGCCCACTCAAACCAGCTAGCAGCCAGCACCATGAAGCGCACCTTGAGGCCATTCGCCAGGGTATTACCCTGCGAAAAACTGTTCCCAAGGAGAATATCAGGACAGCAAAATTGGCAAATACCAAAGTGCAGTTCAGGTCAGCATATGCCTATATCACCGACGGCTCCTGGGATAATTACAAAGACAAGTTGACCAGAATGATTACCGAGTCAGGGGGAAAACCAACCAGCAACCATCACTTGAACCGTTTGATGGAAGAACACGCCAGGTTTGCCAATAAAACCGGTGTTATCAATGCAGTAGTTAGTGACAGGGATGCCACCGGACAGCTGCAAAAGCATGAACGAGTCAGCAAAAGTGAGTATGAGAGTTATGTTTTAGGTCGTGAACAAAAAGTTGACCGGAACAATGATTTCAAACAAAACCTTAATGTGTTTCTCGATCAATATCTGCACAACCTTGCTGCAGGAGCAAAAAAGGGCAAAAAAAGTCTGAAAGGACGTATGCAAGCGTGGTTTGGTATCGCTACTGTGGTACAAACGCCACGAACCTTTTTTATGGAAAATGAAGATTTGCGCCAGCAACTGGAAAAAACCGGTTGCAATATCGAATTTCTATTACCAGAAGATATTACCGAGGCCTTTATCAGCGGTCTGATTCATTATGATACTAACCCTAAGAGGATTGACCGACTTTTGGAGAATGTATTTTCGCGCCAAAAAATAAAACTTCTGGAAGCTGAAGCAGCTCTTGAGCGAGCAAGAAACAAACACAAAGCAACCGTAATGAATGTTTTGGGTATAAGGTGAGAGAAACGTTTACCGGTTGACTTGTGGCTCAACCGGTTATTTTTTCACTTGCCGATATGATTAAGCACCACCTGTAATTTAGATGGCTCAAGAGGCGGTCGAATAAATCCCTGATAATCCCCCTGCGGATTAATCAGCGTCAGGTTGGCCCCGTGGTCTACCAGGTAAAAATCATCCTGTGCATCAATCACTGGCGTAAATGGCACATTCATTTGTACCGCCAGATTATAGATATTGTTGATTTCCCCAGTGACACCAACAAAGTCTTTATTGAAATACGGTACATAGTTTTTCAGTTTTTCCGCCGTATCCCGCTTCGGATCCACCGACACCATAACGTACTGCAAGTTTTTGGCCAACTCGGGTGACTGTTCCTTGATCAGGGCGTCGAGCTTGTTCAACTGGCTCAGTGTGGCTGGGCAGATATCCGGACAAAAAGTAAAGCCGAAATACATCAGAGTCCACCGTCCCTGCAGGTTTTCTGGCGTAAATGGCTGACCGTTGTGATCCACCAACCCGGTCATGGTGAAGACTCGGGGCGTATCAAAAATCACCGTGCCCATCTGTTGCAGCTGCTCTTTCGACAGCGATGGCTTGCTCAGGAATTTGTTGACGGTCAGCCCAAGCACCACGGCTATTGCCGCCAAAATAACCATGACCGTTTTTCTTACTGCCTTACTCCTTGGGTCAGTGTCCACAAGCGCTCCTTAATTCCAGAAGTAGATGGAGTAGTGATCAACCAGCAGGGCCACAAACAACAGCATCAGGTAGGTTATCGAGTATTTAAAAGTTTTGATGGCGGCGTGGGATCGACTATCACGAAGCAGGACAACGGCCCAGTAGAGGAATCGCGCACCAAGCACAGTTGCTCCGATCAGATAGATAACACCACTCATACCCGTCAGAAAAGGAAGCATGCTGACCACCAGCATAATCAGGGTATAAAGCAGGATATGCAGTTTGGTATAAGCTTCGCCGTGAGTAACCGGCAACATGGGGACATCAGCTTTGGCGTACTCCGCCTTGCGGTGGATCGCCAGTGCCCAGAAGTGGGGAGGTGTCCAGGCAAAGATGATGAGCACCAGCAATAGCCCATGACTCTCAAAGTGCCCTGTTACGGCTGTCCAACCAAGCAGTGGGGGTGCAGCACCGGCCAATCCACCAATTACAATGTTCTGCGGTGTTGCTCGCTTGAGGATCAGGGTGTAAACCACTGCATAACCCATCAGCGACGCGAAGGTCAGCCACGCAGTCAGCGGATTGACCCGCGCAAAAAGCACAGTCATGCCGATGGTACCGAGCACTAGCGCAAAGATAATCGCCTGCATTGGACCAACACGGCCGGTGGCTACCGGGCGCTTTTGGGTTCTGGCCATGATGGTATCGATCTGCCGATCAACCACATGGTTGATAACCGCAGCGGCCCCAGCACACAGGGCAATTCCCAGGTTACCAAAAAAGAGAATATCCACTGACACCCATCCTGGTGTGGCCAGATACATACCGATGACGGAGGTTAATATCATCAGTGCGACTACCTTGGGCTTGGTCAGCTCCAGATAGTCACGCCAGCTGGCACCGGTTGCTGGTAACACATTACTTTGGCTCATGATCCCGCTCCCTGATCCTGATCAGGCGCTGCAACAGCGCCACCAAAAAGATAGTAGTTATAGGCCACCACTGATAACAGAAGTAATGCCCCACCCAGATTATGGGCAACAGCGACGTTCAGCGGCAGATTCCAGATAATATTGCTCAGGCCAAGGGCAATCTGAATCACTAGCATCATCAGAATCAGCAGTGCCAGCCGACGCAATATCACGCCGGCGCTACCGAAGCTGCTTGATGCTCGCATGGCAATTACTACATTTATCGTCAACAACGCAGCGATAAGTACCGCACCAACCCGGTGTGTGAAGTGAATAGCTGTCCTGGCTTCGGCATGCAGCTGGCCGCCAAGATAGTTTGGCCCGATATCCTGACCAATATGGAAACCTTCGTTAAAGTTCATGGGAGGCAGCCACTGACCCTGACACAAGGGTAAGTCAGGACAGGCCAGCGCAGCGTAGTTAGCGCTGACCCAACCGCCTAGCGTAATCTGCCCAATCACAGCCAACAGGCTAAGCACGGCAAAACCTTTCAACAACCACAGATGCTTTCCGCCCAGTTTTTTCTCGTGCTGGCCGCAGAGCCTAAGAGTCAGTAAAAACAACAGGCTGAAGGTGGCGAAACCGCCAAGCAGATGGGACGTCACCACTTGAGGCCATAGCTTTAGTGTCACCGTCCACATACCAAAGGCGGCCTGCAGAATGATTAAGACCAAAATGAAGAGAGGCAACTTCAGCGGCTGACCAGGCTCATGTCGATGTCGCATGGCCCGAATAACAATAAGGAGCACTAATAGCATCAGGACGCCAGCGATGTAGCGATGGATCATTTCAGCCCAGCCCTTATCTACCTCCACCGGAGCATTGGGAAACAACGATTCAGCGTGAGCAATTTCCCGCGCAGTATCAGGCACGGTCAGGAATCCGTAACAGCCGGGCCAGTCAGGGCAACCAAGGCCGGCGTGAACCAGACGAGTATAAGCACCCATACCAACTACCAGACTGGCGAAGAGAGTAGCAATCAGTGCCAGATAAAATCCCTTTTTCCTTTTCTTGTTCATAAAGATACCTGTGCTCACATTACCCGTTAACGACCACCAAATAACCATAAAAATACCCAATAAAATAATACATATTGGTAAATAATCATTTAGTACCCATTAGCCAATATTCGAGGCTTTGAGCAACTTTTTTAAATCATCAAGCAAATCGCCACCGGATTGCTCTGCCTGGTAGCTCATGATCAAATTTCCCAGCGGATCAATGATGAAAATCTGGTTTTGTGGCCATTGTTTTCGCTTTAAGGCGGTTTGTACTTGTTTTTCATTGGCGGTGAGCCAGTGGATTCCAGAATGTTCAGCGGCCAGTTCAGCAGAGAGGGCTGGTTTTTGTGGTGCAACGTAGAAGCGAATCACCCGGTCGGCATCTTTGCCCAGGGCGATATGGACCTGACGGGTTTTATAGAGGCTTTCTACACACTGAGTTTCGTGACAGTGAGTACTTCCAAACACCACAACCCGCCACAACCCTGCGGTTGCTGATGCCTCGAAGTCTTGTTCGCCATGTTTCAGCTGCAGATCAGCAAAATTAGCTGGTGGTGACAGCAGCTTTCCCTTGTTGGTGCGCCCTTCAGGTATCCATAGGCCGGTGAAATACATAATCCAGGCCAGCGACATGGCAACGGTTGGAATGAGAAAAACCAGGACAAGCTGGAGCCGATTACGATTTTTCTGTGTCGAGCTTTGATCAATGGCTGTCATGACCACCTCGTATCTCGTTGTTATTGTTGTTCCCGCTTGAGCGTATCATGTGAAAGCCGTACAGCAACAACATCACCAGCGCCATGGCAAACCACTGTACGGCATACCCCATATGCCTGTCGGACTTCAGATTAACCACCATTGGGCGAAATTGCTCAGCCTGCCCGGCTCCGAGCACCAGGTAAAAATCTGGCATCGACTGCTCAAGCGCTTTGGCGATTTTATTCTGATTGTACGCCTGAATGCGTTTTGGCCAGCCTTCGAGCCAAGCATCCTCCGCCAACATGAAGGGTTTACCCAGCGGCTTATACGCAAAGCCGGTCAATACCAGATGAGCCGAATCGGTGATCACATTCGGTAGTTGCTGGCGTTGTCCGGCGGGAATCCATCCTCTGTTCACCAACAGCCATTGCCCTTCATCCGTCAAAAATGGCATATACAACTCGTATCCGGCCTCACCCTGAAAAACCTGGTTATCCAGCAAAAAATAACGATTGCGGTCAAATCGCCCACTAATCGTAAGGGGCATGTAGAGCGGATCTGGCTGGAGCCTGAGTTCACCAAGTGTGAAGGGCTTAAGAGCACGCCTGGTCTCATAAGCCTGCTCCAGAGACAATTTTTGCTCGTACCGGTCGAGCTGCCAAAATCCGAGCATCAGCAGGATCGGCAATAAGACCAGTACGAGCACAGTGAGCTTTACTCTGAATGCAAACATCGGATGATCATTCTGCGTGTGCTAATGTAGGAAAAAATAAGCATTACTGAGCGATCTGTAGGTAACTTTCCCGGACCAGGCATATGTGGATACAATTCGTCGTTATTGCGCTTTTTATTGGTGTTGTAGCCAGCTTGGGGACTGGTTTCTACTTCTTGCTGACTGAGAAAAAAAGCTCAGCGAAATTGTTAAACTCCCTGAAAGTCAGGATCAGCTTAACTGTTCTGATCATGGTCATTATTGTTATTGCGTGGATGCATGGAGACATCCACAGTCAGGCACCGTGGTTATACCGCTAGTTATACCAAGTAAACAAAGATAAACAGTCCAACCCACACCACATCGACAAAATGCCAGTACCAGCTAGCGGCTTCAAAGCCGAAGTGGTTGTCCGCCTCAAAATGTCCTTTGTGAACCCGTACCAGCATAATCGCCAGCATGATCGCGCCCAGTGTGACGTGAGCACCGTGGAAACCGGTCAGTAAGAAGAAGGTTGAGCCGTAGATACCGGCACTCAATGTCAGTCCCAGTTCATGGTAGGCCTCAATGTACTCAGCAGCCTGAAAAAATAGGAAGGCGGTGCCAAGTACCAGTGTGGCCAGCAACCACTGTTTAATTCTTATGCGATTATTAGCCCTTAGAGCATGGTGGGCCAGAGTGAGGGTGATGCTCGATGCTACTAATAGCAGAGTATTGAGTAGGGGCAAATGAAAGGGATCAACCACATCGGCAGCGCCGACAAAAAGAGCATTGTCCGGATTAACCATCAATGGCCACTGGGCAGCAAACTCCGGCCAGAGCAGCTCATGAGTCATTGCTCCATCACCTTCTCCGGCCAGCCATGGCACTGCCAGAACCCGCACGTAAAACAGTGTTCCAAACAGAGCACCAAAAAACATTACCTCGGAAAAAATAAACCAGAACATACCCCAGCGGAACGTTCTATCCATTTGGGCACTGTAGAGGCCGGAACGGGATTCGTGGATAACATTGCCAAACCAGCCAAAGAGCATCCAGGCCATCAACAAGCCGCCGGTGTAAAATACATAGTGGGCACTGGAGTCCTTCACGCCAGCAGACATATCATTCATCATCATACCGGCGCCGAGCAGCGTTAAAAACAGGCCAATGGAGGCAATAATCGGCCACTTGCTCTGGGCCGGAACATAGTAGGAACCTTCGTTAGCCATAACGTTTTTTCTCCTTTGCCAGAGAGCACGACCCTAACTCTCCCGCAGATATTCAATACATGTGGGTAACGTCAAACAGTGTGTATGACAAAGTTAGTTTTTTTATGTGTTTTGGCAGGTCCTGATCGACGATGATCCGCAATGGCATTACCTTTTCTTCCCCAGCCTCAAGGGTCTGAGTGGTAAAGCAGAAGCACTCTACCTTGTGCAGATAGTTAGTCGCCTCAAAGGGGGTCACGCTGGGAATGGCCTGACCAATCATTCTTTTGTCGGTTGGATTTTTAGCAACAAAGGTCAGTAAGCCTGGCTCGCCAGGATGGACAGTCACTTGAGGTGTGCTGGGGGAGAAATCCCAGGTCATGCCGGCGTTTTTTGTGGCAACAAACTGCACCTTGATGTTGCGACTGCTATCCACTTTGGCTTCAGCCGCTTTGTACAAGTAGGGGTCCGGGTCGGTCTTGCCATTGAGGCCGGTCACTTGGCAAAAGACGTTGTACAGCGGCACTAAGGCAAAGCCGAAGGCGAACATGCCGCAGGCCACGAGGATTGAGCGAATAACAGTCCGACGGGTTGATCGCTCAACCGTTTGCGGTGTATTCACCCGATCGCTCATATCTCGCTCCTGCTGTCTACTTCACATCCGGTGGTGTGGTAAAGGTGTGATAAGGCGCTGGTGACGGTACGCTCCACTCCAGTCCTTCAGCGCCTTCCCAGGGCTTAGCTGGTGCTTTTTCGCCACCCCGGATGCATTTGATAATGATGAACAGGAAAAGGAGCTGAGTGGTGCCAAACAAAAAGCCGCCAATGCTGGAAATTTCATTGAAGTTGGCAAACTGCAAGGCGTAATCTGGAATCCGCCGGGGCATACCGGCCAGCCCAACAAAATGCATGGGGAAGAACGTCAGGTTCATACCGATAAACGACAACCAAAAGTGCACTTTGGCCAGCGTCTCGTCGTACATATGACCAGTCCACTTGGGCAGCCAGTAGTAGGTTGCTGCAAAGATGGCGAAAATAGCTCCGGGCACCAGCACGTAGTGAAAATGAGCTACGACAAAATAAGTGTCGTGATATTGGAAGTCAGCGGGTGCAATGGCGAGCATCAAACCGGAAAAGCCACCAATAGTAAAGAGCACCACAAAAGCGGTGGAGAAAAGCATCGGCGCCTCAAAGGTCATGGAGCCGCGGAACATGGTGGTCACCCAGTTAAACACCTTCACTCCGGTGGGTACGGCAATCAGCATGGTGGCATACATAAAGAACAGCTCACCGATCAATGGCATACCGACGGTGAACATGTGGTGTGCCCAGACAAGAAATGACAAAAAGGCAATACTGGCGGTGGCATAAACCATGGAGGTGTAGCCAAACAGGTGCTTGCGGGCAAAGGCTGGAATGATGGCCGAGACAATACCGAAGGAGGGCAGAATCATAATGTACACTTCGGGGTGGCCAAAGAACCAGAAGATGTGCTGGAACAGCACTGGGTCCCCACCACCACCGGCATTGAAGAAGCTGGTGCCAAAATGGATGTCCATCAGCATCATGGTCACTGCACCAGCCAGCACCGGCATGACAGCAATAAGGAGATAGGCCGTGATTAGCCAGGTCCAGACAAACAGCGGCATCTTCATCATGGTCATGCCAGGAGCACGCAGATTGAGAATGGTTGCGATGATGTTAATCGCTCCCATGATGGAGGATATCCCCAGCATATGGATGGCAAAGATAAAGAAGGTGGTTGATGGCGGGGCATAATCGGTGGATAGCGGTGCATAGAAGGTCCAGCCAAAATTGGGACCGCCGCCTTCCATAAACAGGGTACTGATCAGCATCACGGCAGCAAATGGCAGAATCCAGAAACTCCAGTTGTTCATGCGTGGCATGGCCATATCTGGTGCACCGATCATCATCGGGATCATCCAGTTTGCCAGACCAACAAAGGCCGGCATCACTGCACCGAATACCATGATCAAACCATGCATGGTGGTCATCTGGTTAAAGAAGCCCGGCTCCACAATCTGCAATCCGGGCTGAAACAGTTCGGCACGAATGATCATGGCCATGGCGCCACCGGTCAGAAACATGGCAAAACTGAACCACAGATACATGGAGCCAATGTCTTTGTGGTTAGTGGTCAGCACCCAGCGCATCAAGCCTTTGGCTGGTCCGTGTTGATCCTCATGAACCTTAACACCATCTGCAACAGAATCGGTTACTGTGGACATTTCTGGGCTCCTCACAGGCTCGCCTGTTGGTTATCGGGCATGGTCTGCCTGGCGGGATCTTGCGTGTACTCACCAGTTTTCTTGTATTCAACAATCTCTTTTGGAGTGACCATCTCACCGGTGTTGTTGCCCCAGGCATTGCGTTCGTAGGTGATGACAGCAGCAATATCAACTTCGCTGAGCTGCCCGGCAAATGCCTGCATGGCAGAGCCTTTTTTACCGTTCATGACGATATCCACATGAGCACCGATCTGGTCTGCCTCAGTGGCCATTGGGCTGTCCTTGAGTGCTGGAAAGATGGGAGGCATGCCAGTGCCATTGGGTTGATGACAAACGGCACAGACCTTATTGTAGACCTGCTCACCACGCACCATCAGCTCGTCCATACTCCACACCTTATCGGTCAATTCGCGCTCTTTGGCTGCCTGCGCTTTTTTATCCAGCAGCCACTGCTCGAATTCTTCCTCAGACTTGGCTTCGACGACAATGGGCATATAAGCGTGGTTCTTGCCGCACAGTTCGGCGCATTGACCGCGATAGGTGCCGGGGACATCGATATTAGTCCAGGCCTCGTTGATAAAGCCCGGAATGGCATCACGTTTAACAGCAAGAGCTGGTACCCACCAGGAGTGAATCACATCAGCAGCCGTGACCAGGAAACGTACCTTTTTACCCACTGGCAATACCAGCGGTTCATCCACCTCCAGCAGGTAATTGGGGTTTTTATTGCGAACATTTTGGATCTGCTCGATAGGAGTGCTCAGATTACTGAAAAATGATATGTCTTCGCCCAGATATTCGTACTGCCACTTCCATTGGTAACCGGTAATTTTGATATCCACTTCCGCTTCATCAGTATCGTAAATATCTACCAGTGTTTTGGTAGCAGGAATGGCCATCAGTACCAGGATTAGAAACGGAATTGACGTCCAGACAATTTCTACCAGTGTGCTTTCATGGAATTGCTGGGGAACAGCACCTTTGGATTTACGATGCTTGAAAATGGAATAAAACATGACACTGAAGACAATCACACCAATAACGGCACAAATTGCCATGATGGTCATGTGAAGACCGTAAATATTACGACTGACCGCTGTAACCCCCTCGGTCATGTTAACTTCCCACGCAGCACGGCCATTACCCGCTACCGCCAGTCCTGCAAGAAGAAGAAAGAGAGATTTCGCCTGTTGCATCGTTATTCCCTTGCATCCCCAAGTTTCCCGCCAACCAAGGCGGAGACTTCTTATTATCATTGTGCAGACTTGCTGCGTTGCTTTACTACTTAGAGGCATGACTGACAACGGAGCCACAGACCAAAGAGCTGCCAGCTGCATGACGGCGACCTGTCCACTGGTCCGACGTGGTTACGAACGCCTATCATCACTACCCCACTTCATGAAACCGGCTTGTCTGGCTTACGCAGCAAAACACTGCGTAGATTCACTGTTCACTGGGTATAAGCGATTTTTATTTATCTGACCTGAAAAACTCCACCACCTCTAATCAAGAACAAACATATAACCAAGACCTGCGTGCAGCTGCAAATCAAACACTATCGATAAACCATTTCGAGCAGAATACATCCTGTCTGACAATAATCGTCACAAGAGTATAGTTCTACAAAACCATTAAACAACACGGTGTATAAAAACGAATACCCTGGTTATAAACATCCCTGTCAGTTCGAATCAACATGAGCAATCAACAGGAAATCAACTTTACTATTGCATACCCGTTTTTGCTCCCGACAGAAATCTACGTATTTACCAAAGCATCTTTTTATTCCATCTTGTTTTATCAAAATAACTGTGGTTTTAATAATTTATCGGACGCTCATCGTCAGTATTTACAGCACTGACGATTCTTGCCAAACAGGGGAAAATTATGGACATTGAGGCAATCCGCAAATTAATCCGCGACGCCAATAAGTTGGAACAAAAGAGTCACTACCTGCAAAAGCTTATTGTTGCCGGGCCGTTACACGGGGAGATTGCCCTGCCTGAGCATCGTGCCTCTGAAACCCTCCTGGCCTTTGCCATGGATTACATCGACAGTGTTCCTGATGTTATGGCTACCTTCGATGAAGTGTCTCGTACTGTTGGTATTGCCGACCTTGTGGCGCCTTTGCTGAATATTGCGGTAGAGAATTTTATCATTGACCAGGCTAGGCTTGACGAGCTGCTCGATAAAGCCTACTTCGCTCACCGACTAATCGAGGAAGTGGCTGATGTTTATTCAGACACAACTGGTTTCCCACTGATCTCTCTGGACATGACCCAAGCTAATCTGATCGTTCACGCTATGCTGGGTGAGGAGTTTGCCAATCAGCTCGACAGCGTCGTCGATGGCATCGTCAGTCAGCTGATCCGCTCGCAGCCGACAAGCCTTGGACAACTTGGCAGCATCAACAGTCCTCCTGACATACAACAATGGGAAAGAATCTGGTCAGAGTTAAATGGCGTGGCCAAAAACCTTGGCATTGAGCTTCAGAACACTACTGTGGCCTGACTGATCGGATTCAGTGCTGATCGGTGATATCGACAAACCGGAGCACGTCGGTGTGCTCTTCCAGCACACTCTCTTCTCTGGCAATTCGTGTTTCAGGTAAATCGCCTTCCAGCCGCAGATCATCTTCCATGGCGTCAGTAAAACCACAGTCAACACATTCACGGTAATCCTGCTGTGTTTCACTGCGAAAGGTACGAATGGAATCCATGGCACCACAGACAGGACAGACGGCGCCGGCGATAAAACGTTTGTTTTTCATGATCAGGTTCCGAACGGCTGTCATCGTTATACGGTTATTGCGAACCCTTCGGATACAACCTGAGCCAAACAATCAGCATGACTATTTGGCTCACGCTCACCTGGCAAATACCTAACAGATACCACTATGGCGCAACAAGGCGTCTATCTGCGGTTCTCTGCCACGGAAATTGACGAACAGCTCCATAGGCTCAGCAGAACCACCTTTTTCCAGAATTTCATGCAGGAATGATTCACCGGTTTCCCGATTAAAAATACCTTCTTCCTCAAAACGCGAGAAAGCGTCAGCAGATAGCACTTCAGCCCACTTGTAGCTGTAGTAACCGGCGGCATAACCACCAGCAAAAATATGGCTGAAGCTATTCTGGAAACGATTGAAGGCTGGCGGAATCACCACAGAAACCTGCTGACGCACGCCATCCAGTACGGCCTGCACATCCATATCTGTCTGGTACTCTTTGTGCAGCATGAAATCAAACAGGGAGAACTCCAGCTGACGTACCATGGTCATGGCAGACTGAAAGTTTTTCGCCGCCAGCAGCTTGTCTAGCATGGCCTCTGGCAACGGTTCGCCGGTTTCATAATGGCCGGATATAATGGCCAGCCCCTCTTTTTCCCAACACCAGTTCTCCATAAACTGGCTGGGCAGTTCCACGGCATCCCAGGCCACACCACCGATGCCGGAGACGGCAGCATAGTTCACTTGGGTTAGCATATGATGCAGCCCATGACCAAACTCGTGGAACAGTGTGACTACTTCATCGTGTGTGAGCAGGGCAGGTTTATCACCCACGGGTGGGGTGAAATTGCAGGTCAGATAGGCCACAGGCAGCTGCAATGCGTCCTCCTTGAGCCAGCGCGAACGGCACACATCCATCCAGGCACCACCGCGCTTGTGCTCTCTGGCGTACAGATCGAGATAGAAGCGGCCAATTACTTCGCCATCACGAGTGATGTTGAAAAAGCGCACATCCTGGTGCCAGGTATCAAACTCTGCCACTGCCTCAAACTCAACGCCAAAAAGCCGGTTGACCACGGCAAACATGCCGGCAATGACTTTTTCTGCCGGAAACCATGGGCGCAATTCTTCTTGCGAAATGGCGTAGCGTTGCTGGCGTAGCTTCTCGCCGTAGTAACCGATGTCCCAGGCTTCCAGCTCGGTTACCCCGTATTCTTTCTGGGCAAAGGCCAGCAGTTCTGCCAGCTCTTTCTCGGCTTGTGGTTTGCTTTTTTGCGCCAGATCTTGCAGGAAAGTCATCACACTCTCGGGAGAATCAGCCATCTTTCTGGCCAGAGAATATTCGGCGTAGTTGACAAAGCCCAGCAGTTCAGCCAGTTCCTGACGGTATTTGAGAATCTGGCGGATATTATCACTGTTATCGAACTCATCGGCGTTAGGACCCTGATCGGAGGCACGGGTGGCAAACGCGGTATACACCTCTTTACGCAGCTCCCGGTTATCGCAATAGGTCATCACCGGGAAATAACTGGGGAAGTCAAGATTCAACAGCCAGCCGTCTTGCCCCTTGGCTGCTGCCAGCTGTTTGGCGCCAGCCAGGGCAGACTCAGGCAGTCCGGCAAGCTCTGACTCATCAGTGATCAGCTTGCTCCAGGCCATGGTGGCATCGAGCACGTTGTCGGAGAATTTGCTGGTTAGCTCAGAGAGCTGCTTTTTGATCTCGCCAAAACGGGCTTTTTTCTCGTCGTCCAGTGCCACACCCGCCAGGTGGAAATCTCGGAGCGTGTCGTTGATTACCTTTTGCTGGGCGCTATCAAGCTTATGAAACTCGGGCGAGTCAGCCAGTGCTTGGTATGCCTCGAACAACTGACGATTCTGCCCAAGACGGGTAGAATACTCAGACAACAAGGGCAGGCAGCCGTTATAGGCGGCTCGCAAAGCATCACTGTTGACCACCGCGTTCATATGTCCCACCGGTGACCAGGCTTGACTCAGCCGATCGTCCAGGGCATCCAGGGGCTCCTGCAATGATACCCAGTCCGTACCGTTGCCCGAGGCCAGCAACTCAGCAACCGCTTGTTCATTATCAGCAACAATGGCTTCGATGGCAGGTTTGATGTGCTCAGGGAGAATACGTGAAAAGGGTGGTAATTCGTGGGACTCAAGGAGCGGATTGTTCATGGGATGGTCTCTGCAACATGGTTATTATTGGCTGTAAATGGGTCCGTTCCAAAAGGAAATCAAGCAACTGGTTGCAATTACTTTCGGGGTTCGTTGTATGAGCAGAGCCATTCGCAGCTTCAACCATAACATGCCAGTTCTGGGCGCAAGGGTCTATGTCGACGACAATGCAGTAGTCATCGGTAATGTCACCATTGGTGATGACAGTTCAGTATGGCCGACTGCGGTCATCCGGGGTGACATGAACAGCATCTGCATTGGTGCGCGCACCAGCATTCAGGATGGCGCCATACTGCACATTACCCACGCCAGCGATTACAACCCGGGTGGTTATGCGTTGACTATCGGCGACGAGGTGACTGTAGGGCACAAGGCAGTTTTGCACGGTTGCACTATCCACAATCGCAGCCTGATTGGGATCGGAGCGATTATTCTTGACGGCGCAGTGGTGGAAGAGGAGGTAATTATTGCGGCAGGCTCTCTGGTGCCACCGGGCAAGCGGCTGGAAAGTGGTTTTTTGTACAGAGGGAGTCCGGTTGTCAAGGCTAGGGCGCTTAGTGAAAAGGAACGTCAGTTCTTCACCTATACGGCTCAAAACTACGTCAAGCTGAAGAACCAGTATTTGCCAGAAACCGGGTAGGTTTCACCTTCTGCTTTTTCTGCGTTACTCTCGAATGGCCGCGCAGATGAAGGACTTGCGACCATGGTATTAAAGACGACCCCAGTCCTTTCCAGCTACTCTGAGAACAGATTTTCGCGAACGCTCACGTTCATGACGATGACTTTTCACAAGAGGCCAGCCCATGTCCACAGACCGAGTTACTATCACCGATAAGCCAGACCCCATCGCTATTCAGGCCAGGATTGCCGAAGAAACCGCCAAATCCAATGCACTGCAACAAGCACAGAAGCAGGCTGATCTGTATCACACAGAGCTGGCTTTGGAAGAGCAGCTTGCAAGGGATACTGACGGCCCAACCAACATCCAGAGACTGGCTGCCTTGATGGCCAGGAACCTGATTATCTGATTCGCTCGCCACTCCCTGACTGATCCCTTTTCGGTCACTGGCCAGTATGTTATAAGCCACACGAATTCTCACTCGTGCTGGCTTAGACATAATGGAAATCTACTCAACCTTCATTCTGCTGTTCCTGATCATGGATCCACTGGGCAATTTGCCGGTATTCATGTCCATTCTCAAAGGTGTACCTGAAGAACGACGCACTAAGGTTTTGATCAGGGAGTTGATCATCGCCCTGATCATTCTGTTTATCTTCCAGTTTGGTGGCAAATACCTGTTATTATCGCTGCACCTCAAGCAAGAGTCGGTCAGTATTGCCGGTGCCATCATTCTGTTTATTATCGCCATCCGTATGATCTTCCCCTCCAGCACTGGCAGCGGCATTATGGGCACCACGCCGGATGGTGAGCCTTTTATCGTACCGTTAGCCATTCCGCTGATTGCCGGTCCGTCGATCTTGGCAACACTGATTTTGCAGTCCAGTCAGTACCCTGGTCATCAGCTGGAATTGTCCATGGCGGTATTTTTCTCCTGGGCGTTGAGTGCCGCCATTCTGATGATGTCTAACAGGGTTATGAAATTGCTGGGTGGCCGCGGTATTTTTGCCATTGAGCGGTTGATGGGGATGATCCTGGTAATGTTGTCGGTACAAATGTTTATGCAGGGCATAGCCAGCTTTCAGATGTAGTACATCCGTCACCCGGAAACAACAAAAACGGCCACATTCGGCCGTTTTTGCTTTATGACAGAATCAGGCAGTCATGGAACGTTTTTTCATGTACACCAGCAACAATGACACAGCTGCCGGTGTCATGCCCTGAATGCGCGATGCTTGCCCAAGAGTTTCTGGCCGGGCAGCTCTGAGCTTCTGCTTCAACTCGTTTGACAACCCTTCAATCAGTGCGTAATCAAGCGCTGTCGGTATGCGAGTATTTTCGTAGCGACGCATACGCTCAATCTCATCGGTCTGTCGATCAATGTAGCCCTGATACTTGATCTGGATCTCCACCTGCTCTGCCACTTGAGGATGAGTCTCAGCTGTACCCACTAGCCCGGCAAGATCGTGATAAGTCAGCTCAGGGCGACGCAGTAACTCCAACAGGCTGTATTCGCGATTTAAAGGCCTTTTCAGCTTGTTTTCCAGGGTAATGGCTGCTGGGGTACCGGGGTGAACAAAAGCCCCGCCAAGGCGCTCAGATTCGCGCTCAATGCGTTCTCTCTTGTCACTGAACGCAGCCCAGCGCTGATCGTCCACCAGGCCAAGCTGTCGACCTTTTTCCGTCAGCCGCAAATCGGCATTGTCTTCACGCAGAATCAGCCGGTACTCGGCCCGGCTGGTGAACATCCGATATGGCTCGCTGGTGCCGCTGGTGATCAGGTCATCCACCAGCACGCCGATGTAGGCTTCATCACGCCGTGGACACCATGGCTCTTGCTCCTGTGCGCGCAAGGCAGCATTCAGGCCGGCCAACAGCCCCTGGGCAGCTGCCTCTTCGTAACCAGTAGTGCCATTGATCTGCCCGGCAAAGAACAGGCCGGCAATGCTTTTGGTTTCCAGCGAGTACTTGAGCCCTCTCGGGTCGAAATAGTCGTATTCAATGGCGTAGCCAGGGCGAGTGATATGGGCATTTTCCAATCCACGAATGGAGTGGATCAGGTTGAGCTGAACATCAAACGGCAGGCTGGTGGAAATGCCATTGGGATACAGTTCGTGGGTCGACAGCCCCTCCGGTTCCAGAAATACCTGATGGGAAGATTTGTCAGCAAAACGGGTGATTTTATCTTCAATGGACGGACAGTAGCGTGGTCCGACGCCGGCAATCACACCGGTAAACATGGGCGAGCGATCCAGGCCACCACGGATGATGTCATGGGTGCGCTCGTTGGTGTGGGTGATGTAACAGCAAAGCTGCTCAGGGTGTTCATTCACTGAGCCCGTGTAAGACATGACCGGCAACGGCGTATCCCCTGGCTGGGCTGTCATCACGGAAAAATCCACGCTGCGGGCATCAATGCGTGCCGGTGTCCCGGTTTTCAGGCGTTCCACGTTTAATGGCAGCTCACGCAAGCGATTGGCCAGGGCAATGGCGGGTGGATCACCAGCCCGACCACCACTGTGATTTTCCAGACCGATATGGATGCGTCCCCCAAGAAACGTGCCGGCTGTCAGCACCACGTTGGGGGCGAGAAAGCGTATTCCCATGTTGGTTACTACACCACGTACCTGGCTTCCGTCCACTACCAGGTCATCTACCGCTTGCTGGAACAGCCAGAGATTTTCCTGGTTTTCCAGGATTGAGCGAATTGCTGCCTTGTACAGGGCGCGATCAGCCTGGGCTCGGGTGGCTCTTACTGCCGGTCCTTTTCTGGCATTGAGTATACGAAACTGAATACCAGCCAAGTCTGTGGCTTTAGCCATGGCACCCCCAAGGGCATCCACTTCTTTCACCAGGTGACTTTTACCAATACCACCAATGGCTGGATTACAGGACATTATCCCCAGTGTTTCGATGTTATGGGTCAATAACAGTGTTTTTACGCCCATACGTGCAGAAGCCAGTGCTGCTTCGGTACCGGCATGGCCACCACCGATCACAATCACATCAAACTGTTTTGGGAAATCCACAGCCAAGGTTTGTCACCTGTCATCACAAAAAAATAAGGCCGGTAATTATACACGGGATCAAGCGTGCTGTGACCCTGTATCGAATAGGTGGGATCTGAAGTGTTTGCGCTGTTAACCGGGTTTGGGGGTATTCCAGGGCGCTCAGCAGTGCTGTTTTCTTAGTAGTGCTACTCACGAAAATTGGTATCAGCGACTTTTCTCTTTGTTCATCAACAAAGCAATATTAACAGCGTTAGCTGTTTACTATGTATGTTTGTTGTTATTGTAATTATTGTTGTTGACAATTTCTGTGGATAAGTAAAAAAACTTCTTTTTTTTCAAAAAATTAAGAATTTAATAACCTTGTTGATTAGCTGCGAGTAAGCTTTTGCTAACCTGTCATTAAATTGTGAATAAAACGGCATTTATCCACAGACGGAAATTATGCATAAGTTATACCACCTATTGTCAATAGGTTATTTACGTACATACCCACATTTGGGCTAATTTCTATCCGATTGAGCACAGCCAGCTGATTATCAGTGTTTGGAGTGAGTAATGTGACAGACGACGTTTAAGTTATCCACTTGTGGATAAGCTGGGGAAAGGCTTGGTGCGCAGTGGCAGAGATTATTCAGGAAGAGGACAGATTAGCCAGCAAAGCATGACTCTACTGGCCGGTTGGGGATAATTAAAAGGAGGACTAACGGACTACTTACCAATACAAAAAGACGAGAAAATACGTCCCAACAGATCGTCGCTGGAGAATGAACCGGTGATCTCCCCAAGAGCCTTCTGAGCCTGACGCAGGTCTTCCGCTAATAGCTCACCTGCACCCATGTGCTCAAGTTGCAGTCGCCCGTTGCCGATGTGTTCGTTGGCTTGGCGTAGGGCTTCCAGGTGACGGCGACGAGCTGAAAAGCTACCCTCCATCGCCCCGGCAAAGCCCATGCATGCTTTCAGGTGTTCCCTAAGCACGTTAACTCCTCGCACGTCACCCTGATCATTACAAGCACAGATACGCAGCACTGGTACACCATTAACCTCAGACAGACCGGGCTGTTCCCCGGTCAGGTCAATTTTATTGCGAATAATGGTCAGCTTGTCCTGGATTGGTAAGCGGTCGGCAAACTCTGGCCAGATATCATGAGCATGGATTGCGTCGGTGGCGGAACCGTCTACCATCAGCAACACTCGATCAGCCTCCTCAATGGCTTTGAAAGCCCGCTCAACACCAATCTGCTCAACACGATCATCGGTTTCTCGCAGACCGGCGGTATCCACCACATGTACAGGCATACCATCAATATTGATGTGCTCTTTCAAGATATCCCGGGTAGTACCGGCAATGTCGGTAACAATGGCTGTATCACGTCCGGCCAGTACATTCATCAGGCTTGATTTGCCGGCATTGGGCCGTCCGGCGATCACCACGGTCATGCCATCGCGTAAAATGGTACCTTGGGCTGCCTCACGAATGACTTCAGACAACTGGGCAGCGATGTTGGCCAGCTCTGTGGTAACTTTGCCATCGTTCAGAAAATCAATTTCCTCCTCCGGAAAATCAATGGCTGCCTCCACGTAAATTCTCAGTGCAATCAAGGCTTCCACCAGAGTATTCACTCGCATGGAGAAAGCGCCTTGCAGAGAGCGCAGGGCAGAACGGGCTGCCTGTTCAGAGGTGCTGTCAATCAGGTCGGCAATGGCTTCTGCCTGGACCAGGTCCAGTTTGTCATTAAGAAATGCCCGTTCCGAGAACTCTCCGGGATTGGCCTGGCGTATGCCCAGCGCCAGGATCCGCTGCAACAGCATATCGAGAATGACCGGGCCACCATGACCCTGTAGCTCGAGCACATCTTCCCCGGTAAATGAGTTGGGATTGGGAAAGTAAAGGGCAAGACCCTCATCCATCACCTGACCGTCGCCATCATAAAACGGACAATAATGGGCATAGCGGGGTTTTGGTTCCAGCTTCAATACCTCCCGGGCCACCTGTAAGGCAGCAGGACCGGATACCCGGATAATACCTACTCCGCCCCGGCCTGGAGCGGTCGCCCGGGCGGCAATGGTGTCCTGATGAATCTGCTGGAGTGGTTGGGCAAAGACGCTGGAATCTGACATAACTGGCTATCAGTAACTGCTTAATGGATGGCGTAGTCTATGCCCGGTTAGACCTTTAGTACATATTCATAAACGAATATTGTCCGGTAGTTTCAGCTGGGCGTTAGAGCGTAACCGGTTGATATCGTTGTTGATAAATGCTTTTGGGTTCATGCGGTAAATGGCGTCCATCAGTTCCGGCCAACTGTCGAACTCAGGGTATTGGGGAAATAACTTGATGGCCACCATGCTGATGGTGTAACCCTCGGGTACCGGAAAGGACGATGCTTTGTCAGCCGTGGCCGCCAGCGACTTGCTGATTTTATCGTAAGGGGTGGCAACAGGGCCAACGGCTGGCTGCACGCTGCTGATGTTGGGTTCTGGGGCCGCTTGTTGGTTCTCAGCCTTGGGTGGCAGTTGCAGTATTGTGCCGCCTCGGATAGAGCCAATATCGTTATTGGCCAGCAGTGTCGGGTTCAGTCTGGCCAGTGCTTGCATCAGGTCATACCAGTTGTCGAACTGTGGGTAATCCGGTTTTAATTTCAGTGCAATAACGCTCAGGCTTTCTCCAGCTGTTACCCGATAGGTGTTTTCGACGGGGTTTACTTTGGCTATGGGCTTTTCAGAAATGGCCTGTTTGGTCCATTGTGCCGGCTTTACCGTGGCCATAACCGCTGGTTCAGCTATTGGTGTGGCTTTTGCCAGTACCTGCTTACGTGGCACTTCATGCATCTCAGCCTCAACCATTGGCTGGACATTACCAGGCAGCAGCAAGAACGCATCTTCACGCAGCCAGCGCGGATCACCATTGATAAACGCCTCAGGGTTCAGTCGAATTAGCTGGCTTTTTATACTACGCCAGCCGCCAGGCTGAGGGTTTTGCCGTTGCAGTTTCATGGCAATGCTACTGATCGACTCGCCTCGATCCACGTCATAAAGATGAGCAAAATCTGCTGGTTGCGGCAGCACCAGGGTGGTGCCTGTGCGGATTCGGTTTACATTACCCCGGATGAAAGCATCCGGGTTTTGGTTGACCAGTAGTTTTACGATTGCCCGCCAGCTATGGCCACTTAGCGATGTGCGCGATAGTTTAAAAGCGATGGAGCTGATATTTTCGCCCCGGGATACCCGGTATTGATCCTGGCTCGCCATGCTTGTCCGTACGGCAGGTTTAACCATTGCATTCTGATGGTCAACCATGTCGCTGGCTTGATAAGCCGGTTTATCCCGGCGTGCAGTGCTGCTGCGAGCAAAATCGTCCTGTCCAGGCAAGGTCAGGGTGGCATTAGCTGGCAATCGATTGATATCACCGTTAATAAATACGTTAGGGTTCATCGCCACCAAACGCTTCATCACACTTTGCCAACGCTTGGCTTCTGGATATTTGGGCAGCAGTTTCATGGCGATGGAACTGATGCTTTCGCCGGAAGATACCCGATACTGACCCATGCCTGGTTCACGTTGTTTCGATGTCTGCTCAAAAGCCATCAGCTTTTTTCTCAGCTTGGCCAGAGCTGCTTTTTTCGCCATATCCTCCGAAGATACTGACTGACGACTATTGATGGGCATGATTTTACTGTGCTGCATGGGCTTGGCAGCAAACTGGCGCGGCTGTGACTTGTGCGGTGAATTAAGCAGGTTAAAGGCTACCCGATGACCACTTTTGTTTGGCGCCAGCTGAATATCGTATATGCCATAGGCTTTTTTCTTGCCAACGGTCAGTTTGACCACGGCTTTCAGATTGTTGCCCACAATTTTTCGATCGGAGGAGACCTGGATTACTGGCTTGCCTTTGTCATTTCTGGTTACCTTGAAGCGCAGGCTGGCTACTTGCTGGTTATAGTCAATTCCATGACGGTAGAAATCGGTAATAGTGCCCAACTTTACTGTCAGCTTCTGGTTGCTGATCTCGGCTGTCGAGGCATCAATGGCGATAGTGGCACTGAACCGCTCACTGTGCCCAGCTGCCATGGTCATCGACCCCAGTTCAGGATCGGCTGATACGCTCCCGATAACACTGCTTAGAATGGCTGCACTTATCAGTTTTTTTATCATGATCCTATATGCCCTGAGGTTGAAATTTTTGCTACCAGGGTTTTATCGGAGGCGACTGGAGAAAACTTGACAAGAAAGAGGGCAGGCGCTTAGTAAGAAATTCTGACGGGAAGAGGGGCGGTTTTTCTGCACCTTGACAGAAAAACCGCCAGATCAGGAGGGATTAACTCTCTTTTTCAATCTGCTTGGTGATGATGTACTGCTGAATGATCGACAAAATATTGTTGGTCACCCAGTACAGTACCAGACCAGCCGGGAAGAACAGGAAGAAGAAGGTGAAGATCACCGGCATAAACTTCATGACCTTGGCCTGAACCGGGTCTGGTGGAGTCGGGTTAAGCATCTGTTGGACAAACATCGACGCCCCCATAATCAGCGGCAAGATGAAGTATGGGTCCATCTGGGAAAGGTCATGGATCCAGCCTATCCACGGTGCATGACGCAACTGTACGGACTCCAGCAGAGTCCAGTACAAGGCGATAAACACCGGCATTTGCACCAAGATCGGCAGACAGCCCCCCATGGGATTAACCTTCTCCTTCTTGTACAGCTCCATCATGGCCTGAGACATTTTCTGGCGGTCGTCGCCGTACTTCTCTTTCAGTTCCTGCAATTTAGGACCGAGCTTGCGCATTTTCGCCATGGAACGGAAGCTGGTGGCATTGAGCGGGTAGAACACCAGTTTAACCAGGACAGTCAACAGGATAATGGACCAGCCCCAGTTACCCACCAGCGAGTGAATCCAGGTCAGGACGATAAACAGTGGCTGTGCCAGGAACCAGAGCATTCCGTAATCTACGGTCAGTTCAAGGCCATCTGAGAGTTCCTTCAGGTTTTCCTGTTCTTTTGGGCCGACGTACAGTGTGGCACCGGTTTTCACGGTCTCATCAGGTTGCACTACCAGCGGTTCATCGTAAAAACCAACAAAGTTGTTGCCGTCCCGGTCCCGTCGAGTGTAGTAGTGATGCTGTTTTTGCTGATCCGGAATCCATGCGCTGACAAAGTAGTGCTGCAACATGGCTGCATAACCACCATTGACCAGCTGGGCAAAGGGCTGCTCGCTGATTTCATCAAAGGGCAGCTTGATATACGACTCATCATCAGAGCGCACCGCTGCACCGAGATAGGTGTTCATGGGCGCTTTGGAGTTGAGTTGGCTGGGATCTTCTGAGTTATCCCGCTTGAGCTGGGCATAGAGCTGATCACGCCATACGTGGTCACTGTTGTTGACAATGGTGTAGTTCACCGAAATGTCATAACGGTTGCGGTAGAAGGTGAATGTTTTGGTGATATCCACCCCGTCATTACTTTTGAACAGGTCTACCTGTACAGCGTTTTGCCCATCTGCAAGGGTATAGTTGACATCCTTGACCTGGTATACGCCACGCCTGTTGTTGGCGTCAGGGCCATCTGTTTTGGCCAGGGCACTTTGAGCCGTGAATACACAGGTTAACTCACCCTGGCAGTCTGGACTGTTTACCAGTAGTTGGAAAGGTACGCTTGACTCTCCCGGTTTGGGGAGCGCAGCAGGGTACTTGGGCAGAGACAGACTGATGATATCGCCGCCAGCGGGGTCGATCAGTGCATCAATGGTATCGGTCTTGACACTGATTAACTCGGCCGTGGGGCTGGTTTTGCCGCCGCTGATGGCAGGTATGGCGTTGTCGCTACCCATCACTGGCAGGTCAGAACCGGCCTGGTTACTGGAAACGGATTGGGCGACGGCAGGCGTTTTGGGCGTGCTGGGGTAATCTGCGTTCCATTGCTGCAGTGTTAAAACACCGACCACAGCAATGGCACCGATCAGGAGTGTTCTTTGGAAATCCATGAGTTCCGGGCCACACATTCAGATGAGTGAATATGATTGTCTGATTGATGATTACCAGAATCTTTTTCCGGTACCGGGTCAAATCCGCCGGGATGCCAGGGATGGCACCTCAGTAGTCGGAGCAAGGTAAGTTTGCTACCGGTCAGAAAACCATAACGATTTAAGGCTTCCAGGCCATAGGCAGAGCACGAGGGGTAAAAGCGGCATCGGCTGGGCATCAACGGACTCAGCGCATAGCGATATATCTTGATGATCCCGATCAATAATGTTCGGGGAATATCTGCTGGTCTGGCCATACCTGCGCCTTTATTCAGGTTGGATGTTTATCAGGTTGGCCTCTGCCGATGCTTCCCATTCATGCAGTCTTCGTTTCAATCTCTGCCACTGCTGATTGAGGAGTAGATTCAGGTCCCGGTCATTGAGATCACTGAAACCTTTACGAACCAGAACGACAACATCCAGGTTACCTACACCATCCTGTTGCAGACGGAAGGTTTCCCGGATATGGCGTTTGGCCCGGTTTCGGCCAACGGCAGTACGGATATTCTTCTTGGCTACCACCAGTCCCAGTCTTGCCCGGCCAAGCTCGTTGGCTTTTGCCAGGATCAGAAGCTGCCTGCTGGATACCTTGATATCCGTTGTATCAAATACCTGTTTGAAATCAGCCGAGGTGCACAGCCGTGATGTACGGCTAAAAGACAAGCTCACATTGATGCTCTCTTATTGGCTGCAGGTGTTTTTGACCGCAGACGCAGATCAGGCTGACAGACGCTTGCGTCCCTTGGCACGACGACGGTTGATCACGGCACGGCCACCCTTGGTGGCCATACGGGCGCGAAAGCCGTGAGTACGCTTGGACTTGATGATACTGGGCTGGAAAGTTCTTTTCATCGTGATTACTCGTTTAAATGGACTTACAAAAGACGGGCATTCTAAGGAATTGCCGGGGAAGCGTCAATTTGCATCTGTCAAGAAGTCCTGCATAAACCGTGTTCTTACTTGGTACTGCCTTTATGATGGATGTTTTTATACACAGGATGATCCGGGCTTTGCGGATTGCTAACAAAAAAATTAAAAAATCTTATCTCTTATGATGTTTGTTTTTTTGTTATAGATGTAATTATTAGGGCGCGGATTTTTTGTGGATAACTCAATTTAGCCTAGACATCGTAAGGCTTTGGGCCTGTGCATCAGACGGTAGACATCATCGGTGTATCTTGTGTCTTTGATTGGGATCAGTTGTGGATAAATAGGACGCTTATCCACAGCAAAACTGTGCTACGGTTTATCCACAGGAAAATCAGAGGGCTTATTGCCGTTCATCAACTGGACTGTCCACAGCCCATAAAATGGTAATAAAATCTCGATAAATTGCCCAAGATATTTATAAGTTATTGATAAGTATATATAAATTGTTTTTACTTAGACTGGTCGGGAAAAACCCATATGTGGATAACTTTTTCCGGAAAGGATACAATTTCTAACCGGTCTTTATTTTGACCTGACTTGTTTTTATCTGACCTATTTTGACCTGACATTGTGCACTGAGGCGGTCTGACCCGCTTCAGTGTTATCCGATTCGTATCAGGAGTGTGCCGTGCCCCTTGAGCTATGGCAAAAATGCATCGATATCTTGCAGGATGAGCTGTCGTCGCAACAGTTCAACACCTGGATTCGTCCCTTGAAAGTGATGGGGGATGCGCACGACCTGTGTTTGTTGGCGCCCAACCGCTTTGTTGCTGACTGGGTTAAGGAGAAATTCCTGCCCAGAGTCGAAGAGATCCTCGATGACTTGTCCGACGGCGATGCTCCAGCGGTGGCCCTGGCGGTATCCAACCGTCGTCCGGCGTCCCTGAGCCGACGTGCTGCCCCACGGCCAATGGCACGTCCGATGGCAGCTGTCGAACCGATGACAAGCTCTGTACAACCAGCCTCACTCCGTCATTCGTCAGTGACCCATGAATTGGTGGCTGCCTTGTCGCAAGCGCAGGACGAGGCTGTCGAAGCGATACCCCATGCCGAACTCTCAGGCTCGCCAGGGGAGGCGGAGGGTGACGTCGAGTTGGCCCAGTTCAGGATTAACCCGCTGAAAGAGCCGACCGGAGAAACAGCGGATGAATTGGTGGTTCCTCGCCAGGTTGAGGTGGAAGGCGCAATCAAGCATCATAGTTCGCTCAACACCGGTTTTACCTTTGAGACCTTTGTGGAAGGTAAATCCAACCAACTGGCCCTGGCGGCGGCTCGGCAGGTGGCTGAAAATCCCGGCGCTTCCTACAACCCACTGTTTTTATACGGCGGTGTTGGTTTAGGTAAAACCCACTTGATGCAGGCGGTGGGTAATTTTCTGGTCAAGCAGAATCGTAATGCCAAAGTCGTTTATCTCCATTCAGAGCGTTTTGTGGCGGATATGGTCAAAGCATTGCAGCTAAATGCCATCAATGATTTCAAAAAGTATTACCGTTCGGTGGATGCTCTGCTGATTGATGATATTCAGTTTTTTGCTGGCAAGGAGCGCTCCCAGGAGGAATTTTTCCACACCTTCAATGCCCTGCTCGAAGGCGGCCAGCAGATGATCCTTACCTGCGATCGTTACCCCAAAGAGATCAGTGGGGTAGAGGAACGCCTGAAGTCTCGTTTCGGTTGGGGGCTGACAGTGGCCGTAGAGCCACCAGAACTGGAAACTCGTGTAGCCATTTTGATGAAAAAAGCCGGGCAACAAAAAATCGAGTTACCCCACGAGGCGGCGTTTTTTATTGCCCAGCGCATTCGCTCCAATGTTCGCGAGCTGGAAGGAGCACTCAAGCGCGTTATTGCCAGTGCTCACTTTATGGGGCGCAGCATTGATATTGACCTGATACGAGAGTCCCTGAAAGATCTGCTGGCACTGCAGGACAAACAGGTCAGTATCGATAATATCCAGCGCACGGTGGCGGAATATTACAAAATCAAAGTGGCGGATATTCTCTCCAAGCGCCGCAGTCGCTCCGTGGCCAGGCCGCGACAGATTGCCATGGCGTTGTCCAAGGAGCTGACCAGCCATAGTCTGCCAGAGATCGGCGATGCATACGGCGGACGCGATCACACCACCGTGCTCCATGCCTGTCGCAAAGTGAAAGAGCTGGTGGAAATCGACAACGAAATCAAAAGCGATTACAAAAACCTGTTGCGGTCGCTGACAAGTTAACTTCAATTTCAACAGGGATGCAGTGCATACCTTGTCTAGCCAAGAGAAAGGAAAGCGATGAAATTTACCATTAATCGGGAAGCATTGCTGAAACCACTGCAACTGGTTGCCGGTGTGGTGGAGCGCAGACATACGCTGCCGGTGCTGTCCAATGTGCTGATGGTGATCGAGGGCGACCAACTCTCCCTGACCGGCACCGACCTGGAGGTCGAACTGGTCGGCCGAGTGACAGTAGAGGCGGGCGCTGACGCCGGTGAGATTACCGTTCCGGCCCGCAAGCTGATGGACATCTGCAAGTCCTTGCCGGAAAACACTCTGGTTGAAATAAAACAGGATGATCAACGGATCAAGGTCAAGGCCGGTCGCTCCCGCTTTACCCTGTCTACGCTGCCGGCCAATGAGTTTCCCAGTATCGAAGAGGAGGCTGGCTCCGTCTCGTTTACCATCGACCAGGCTCGGGTGCGCCGCTTGATTGACCGTACTGCTTTTGCCATGGCTCAGCAGGACGTCCGTTATTACCTTAATGGCATGCTGCTGGAAGTGAGCCATAACTGTCTGCGAGCAGTCGCCACCGACGGCCATCGCCTGGCCATGTGCTATACCGACGGCGATATCAACCAGTTGGAAAAGCACCAGGTGATCGTGCCACGCAAGGGTATCCTGGAGCTGGCCCGATTGCTGACCGATGGGGGCGAGAGCGTTCATATTACTTTGGGTGCCAGCCACATCCGGGCTAAAACCGGGGACTTCATGTTCACCTCTAAACTGGTGGATGGTAAGTTTCCCGACTACGAGCGTGTTATTCCCAAAGGCGGCAATAACGTCATCGTGGGTGACCGTCAGATGCTGCGTCAGGCCTTTCAGCGTGCCTCTATTCTCTCCAACGAGAAGTACCGTGGCATTCGCCTGATTCTTTCTGACGGTCAGCTAAAGGTGATGGCCAACAACCCCGAACAGGAAGAAGCTGAGGAAGAATTAAATCTGATGTATCACGGCGATTCCATGGAGATTGGCTTTAACGTCAGCTACCTGCTTGATGTGCTCTCGGTGCTCTCTGGCGATGCAGTGAAAATGATCCTGTCCGACCCCAACAGCAGTGCATTGCTCGAAGAGTCGGAAGCCGGAGACTCTACCTACGTGGTAATGCCCATGAGGTTGTAACGCAAACCGTTGTCGGTACTCAGTGGCTGACTCAGCAGCCACCTTCCGGTCCGGCTCTTTCCGGGCTGACAAGGCTCGGAAATGAACAGCATATGATCCAGCAACTTACCATTACCGCCATCCGCAATCTCGCTCCGGTAACACTGCAACCCTCACCTTCGGTCAATGTGATCCATGGTCTTAACGGCAGCGGCAAGACCAGTGTGCTTGAAGCAATTCATATCCTCGGAGTTGCCCGCTCATTTCGTACCAGCCGCATAAAGCCAGTTATCAACCGTGATGCCCAAGCGTGTACGGTATTTGGGCGGGTGGGGACCAGTTCTCAGACCATTCCGGTGGGTATCTCGCGCAATGCCCAGGAAGAGACCCGACAGATTCGGGTCGCTGGTGAAAACCTGAAATCCACTGCGGAGCTGGCCCGCTTATTGCCCTTGCAAGTGATCAATCCAGACACGTTCAGTTTGCTGGAAGGCGCACCTAAATTGCGCCGACAGTTTATCGACTGGGGAGTGTTTCACGTGAAACATCAGTACTTTTTCCCCCTGTGGCAACGCATGCAGAAAGCACTGAAACAGCGGAACAGTCTGCTCCGACGTGGTAGAATAAGCGGCTTTGAACTGACCTCCTGGAACATTGAATTCGAAAAAGCGGCCAATGCCATTGACCAACTGCGCGACGACTATATCCAGAAACTGACGCCTGTGTTCAACCGAGTGCTGTCTGAATTGGTCGATCTGGACAATCTGGCTATTCACTATTATCGCGGTTGGGATAAAGAACGATCGTTACAGGAAGTGCTGGCAAATACCCTGGAGCGTGATATGCGCTCCGGTTATACCCACGCCGGACCGCAAAGAGCCGATTTACGCATTCGAATGGGAAAGGGCAGTGCAGTTGATACCTTATCCCGGGGACAGTTAAAACTGGTGGTGTGCGCACTGAAGTTAGCGCAAGGATTTTTATACCAAGCGTTGCAAAATAAACAGTGTGTTTTTTTGGTGGATGACCTGCCATCGGAACTGGATATCCCTAATCGGCAAAAATTGTGTCGATTATTGCAAACCATGAAATGCCAGACCTTCATCACTTGTGTTGAGAAGGAGGCATTGGAAAGTTGCTGGTTGCCTGACACCGACGTAAAAATGTTTCACGTGAAACATGGGCACATTACAGTGGACGAGCATCCTGGGCAGCAAAGTATTTGCCGGGCTGAGTCTTTGGAGATAGAGCATGAGTGAACAAAATTACGACGCATCCAATATCAAGGTCCTCAAGGGCCTGGATGCTGTCCGCAAGCGCCCGGGAATGTATATTGGTGACACCGACGATGGTACTGGTCTGCACCACATGGTTTTTGAGGTGGTGGATAACTCCATTGATGAAGCGCTGGCGGGCCACTGTGACAAGATTTCTGTCATCATCCATCCGGATGAGTCCATTACCGTCAAGGACAACGGCCGTGGTATCCCCGTGGATATCCACGAGGAAGAGGGCGTCTCCGCCGCTGAGGTGATTATGACGGTACTGCATGCCGGCGGTAAGTTTGATGACAACACTTACAAGGTATCCGGTGGCCTGCACGGGGTGGGGGTTTCGGTGGTGAATGCCCTGTCCAGTCAACTGAAGTTGACCATTCGTCGCCATAATCAGGTACATCAACAGATTTACCACGGTGGCGTACCTCAGGAACCACTGAAAGTGATTGGTGAGACCGATTCCACCGGAACCGAGGTGCACTTTATTCCATCCCCGGAAACGTTCTCGAATATCCAGTTCAGCTACGACATCCTGGCCAAGCGCCTGCGAGAATTGTCGTTCCTGAATTCTGGGGTCTATATCCAGCTGACCGATGAACGTACCGGGAAGGTAGACGATTTTCGCTATGAAGGCGGTTTGCAGGCATTTGTCGAACATCTGAACCACAACAAGACCACCATCAACAAGGTCTTTCACTTCGATACCACTCGCGAAGATGGCATCGGTGTAGAAGTGGCCATGCAATGGAACGATGGCTTTCAGGAAGGAATTTTCTGCTTCACCAATAACATTCCCCAACGTGATGGCGGTACGCACCTGGCTGGTTTTCGTGCTGCCCTGACACGTAACCTGAACGGTTATATCGAACGCGAAGGATTTCAGAAAAACGCCAAGGTAACCACCTCCGGTGACGATGCCCGGGAAGGTCTGACCGCTATTATTTCGGTCAAAGTGCCGGACCCGAAATTCTCCTCCCAGACCAAGGACAAACTGGTTTCTTCCGAGGTGAAAGCGGCGGTAGAGCAAGAGATGGGCAAATACCTGGCGGACTACCTGATGGAGAATCCGCAGGAAGCCAAAGCGGTAGTTGGTAAAATGCTTGACGCTGCCCGCGCCCGGGAAGCGGCACGCAAGGCGCGGGAAATGACTCGTCGTAAAGGTGCGCTGGATATTGCCGGTCTGCCGGGTAAGCTGGCGGACTGTCAGGAAAAAGACCCGGCTTTGTCTGAACTCTATATTGTCGAGGGTGACTCCGCTGGCGGCTCCGCCAAACAGGGACGCAATCGCAAAACCCAGGCTATTCTGCCGCTGAAAGGTAAAATCCTGAATGTGGAAAAAGCTCGCTTCGACAAGATGCTCTCCTCCCAGGAAGTGGGCACCCTGATCACGGCATTAGGCTGTGGCATCGGGCGCACGGAGTTCAATATCGAAAAGCTGCGCTATCACAATATCATCATCATGACCGATGCGGACGTGGATGGTTCCCACATCCGCACGCTGCTGCTGACCTTTTTCTTTCGCCAGATGCCGGAGCTGATCGAGCGCGGTTATATCTACATTGCCCAACCTCCGCTGTACAAAGTCAAGCGTGGCAAACAGGAGCAATATCTAAAAGACGATACCGCCCTTGATGCCTATCTCACTCAGTCAGCCCTGGAAAACGCCAGCCTGCACGTTAATGAGAACGCTCCTGGTATCGCTGATCAGGCACTTGAAGATTTGGTCAAAGAGTTCCGCGATGTTCGCGCCTTAGCCAAGCGTCTTTCCCGGGTCTACCCGGAGGAGGTGCTACGGGAGATGATCTACATGCCTGCAGTTGACAACCTGGCGGATCAGCAAGTGATGCAAGCGTGGGTTGATCAGCTCAGTGCCCGGATCGAAAAGCTCAAGCTCTCTGGCAGCACCCTGGAGTTTCGGGTTATCGAAGATAAGGAACACAATGCGTGGCTGCCCGCCGTCACCATCACCGCTCACGGTATACCAACTGACTACCGCTGGAACGCGGACTTCTTTGCCTCCACCAACTACGGCAAAATCAAGGCTCTGGGCAGCAAGCTGCAAGGATTGATTGAGGAGGGCGCCTTTATTCAGAAAGGTGAGCGCAAGCGCGAGGTTAGCTCTTTTGAAGAGGCGCTGGAGTGGTTGATGAATGAGTCCACCAAGCGCCACTACATTCAGCGCTATAAAGGATTGGGCGAGATGAATCCGGAGCAGCTCTGGGAAACCACCATGGACCCGGACGTGCGCCGTATGCTCCGAGTTACCATTGATGATGCTATCGCCGCCGATCAGATCTTCAATACCCTGATGGGTGACCACGTAGAGCCACGACGGGAGTTCATTGAGAGCAATGCCCTGAATGTGGCCAATCTGGACATCTGATACCAGAAACAGGGCCGGCAATGACCGGCCTTTTTTTTATTATCTTTTTTCGGTATCCCGTTTTATGACCACAGAATTCAAAACAGTGATTCGCCGTGAACTGGAAGAAGCCGCTACCGTACTGGATCAATTCCTGGCTGATGATGCCAACATCGATGCCATCGATCAGGCCGCTCGCTTGCTAAGCGACAGTTTTAAAGCCGGCGGCAAGGTCCTTTCCTGTGGTAACGGTGGCTCGCACTGTGACGCCATGCACTTTGCCGAGGAGCTCACCGGCCGCTTTCGGGAGAATCGTCCGGGCTATCCGGCGATTGCCATCTCTGATCCCAGTCACCTCTCTTGTGTAGCAAATGACTTTGGTTATGAGTATGTTTTTTCCCGGTATGTCGAAGCTGTTGGCAGGGCGGGCGACGTTCTGCTTGGCATCAGCACCAGCGGAAACTCCAGTAATATTGTGCGTGCGGTGGAGGCAGCCCGGGACAAGGACATGCAGGTTATCCTGCTCTCAGGCAAAGATGGCGGTCAGATGGCTGGTATGGCTGATGTGGAGATTAGGGTTCCACACTTTGGCTATGCAGATCGCATTCAGGAGATTCACATCAAGGCCATTCACATTATGATTCAGCTAATTGAACAATATATGCGCTGAAGGCTTTCCCCAGCCAACTCGCTGGGGAATCTCCATTAGGCCACTCATCTGCCACATTCTGTCAATTCTTATGCCCTTGGATGGGCAGGGGATCTGACAAGCTGGTATCAGGTCATTTTTTGCAAAGCCTGCTCAATACAGGTGCGTGCACGGTCGTTTGCTTCGGCAACGGACAGTTGTTCGGTACTGATTACCGGCCCGATATTCACCTGAATCACGCCAGGGTGTTTCAACCAGGTTTGGTTTGGCCAGCAAGTGCCGGCATTATGTGCCACTGGCAGGATATCTACCGCTGCCGCTTTGGCCAGACCGGCGCCACCACGCGAGAATTTTCCCAAAGTGCCCGGTGGGGTGCGTGTGCCTTCGGGGAAAATAAGCACCCAGATACCCTTTTCCAGCGCCGCTTTGCCCTGCTCCCTGACTTGCTCCAGTGCTTGTCTGGCATTTTTGCGGTTGATGGCAATGGGGCCGATGGTTTTCATCGCCCAACCAAAGAAGGGAATTTGCAGCAGTTCCTGTTTGATCACTTGAGTTTGCGGGCTTAGCAGCGTTTGCAGGAAGAACGTCTCCCAGGTACTTTGATGGTTGCTGACCACCACGCAAGCACTGTCGGGAATGTGTTCTTTGCCAGTCACCTCCCAACTTATACCACAAATTAAACGACACAAATTAATCGTTACCCTGGCCCAGGTCCGGACAAAAATCCGGTGTCGGTTGTGAAGAGAGAATGGGTAGGCGCACAGAACCATCAATAGTGACCAAAGAGCAGTCCATACGGCAAACGCCAAATAAAAGATGATGGTTCTGATAGTAGAGAGTGTCGTTCTGTAAAAAACGACAACTCCCGGATAAACAGCTGATGACATTAAAACCCCTCGGTAAGCAATTCTGCTACAAAACTGTTCAGATTGTGGTAAACGGGCACATTTTTGCCGAGTTGCTCTGGGTGAGCGTCGAGTGTAGCCTGGGTTTTACGTCCTTTACCCGTCAGTACCAGCGCAACCTGACAGCCACTCTCAACCCCCGCCTGCAAATCCCGCAGTGAGTCACCCACCAGCCAGGTACTGGCTGGCTCAGCAGGATAATCGCGAAATATCTGCTCAATTAGGCCAGGTGCCGGTTTACGACACTGGCAGTGATCATCCGGCCCGTGAGGACAGACGTAAATGCCATCAATCCGCCCACCACTGGCAACCACCAAACCTGATAACTTATCGTGCATGGTATCAAGTTGTTCCTGTGTGAAATACCCCCGGGCAACGCCAGACTGATTGGTAGCCACTACCACGGTAAATCCGGCACGGGACAGGCGGACAATGGCATCAATACTGCCGGGAATGGGCACCCACTGTTCAGCACTGCGAATATAGTGGTCAGAATCTTCATTGATGACGCCGTCGCGGTCGAGGATCACAAGTCTGGTCATGATGCTGTGGCTTTCAGGTGCAGTAAAACTTTTATATGACCATGGTGGGCTTATTTGCCAACCATGGTCCGGTAACGCTTACGATTTTTGCAGCAAAGAGATGTCGGCAACGTACAGAAACAGACTGCGCAACTGCTTGAGCAGGGCATAGCGATTCAGGCGGACTGCTTCATCCTCAGCGTTGACCAGCACCTGGTCGAAGAATCGATCTACCGGCTCTTTCAGTGCGGCCAGGCTTTCCATCACCGCAGCGTAGCGGCCTTCGGCCAGTGCCGGGGCGATCTCCTGCTTCTTGGCAAAGAGCACCTGTGCCAGCTCCACCTCAGCCGCTTCTTTGAGCAACGCTTCGTCCAGCACATCAGGAATAACAATATTGCCGGCCTTGGCCAGAATGTTCGATACCCGCTTGTTGGCACTGGCCAGGGCATCGGCTTCATCCATGGCGTTAAAACGACTGATGGCTTTGATGCGCAGGTCAAAGTCCAGCGGACGGGTTGGGCGCAATGCCTTAACAGAATTGATGACCTCTACCGGCACGCCTTCTTCCTGATAGGCCGCATCAAAACGTTCAAGCATGTAGTTCACGGCGGTTTTGTTCAGTTGCTCCCCAGCAGGCAGATCAATGCCCTGTTCCTGATAGCCTTTGCTGGCCTGATCAATCAAGGCAACCAGATCCAGATTGAGCTTTTTCTCTACGATGATACGCAACACACCGATGCTGGCCCGGCGCAGGGCAAACGGATCCTTGCTGCCGGTGGGCAGTTGGTCAATGCCGAAGATGCCAGCAATGGTATCCACTTTATCGGCAATGGCCACGGCGCAGGCGGTCAGGGAAGAGGGGAGTTGATCACCGGCAAAGCGCGGCATATATTGCTCGTACAGTGTTTTGCTGACTTGTGGGTGCTCGCCGTCGTTATCGGCGTAGTACTGACCCATAATTCCCTGAAGCTCAGGAAATTCCAACACCATCTCAGAAACCAGGTCCGACTTGCACAGCTGTCCGGCACGTTCGGCCAGTTTGGTATCATCACCTTCGCAGCGGGCAATATAAGCAGCCAGCCGGGCAATGCGTTCGGTTTTGGCAAAGACCGAGCCCAACTGTGCCTGGAAGACAATTGGCTTGAGTTTTTCACGACGATCGTCTTGTGTCTGCTTGCGATCAGTGTCGTAGAAAAACTTGGCATCAGCCAGACGTGGACGGATTACCTTCTCATTACCGGCAACCACCAAGTTTGGCTCACGACTCTCAATATTGGCCACCGTGATGAAATAAGGTAGCAGTTGCCCATCGTCATTTTCCACGTGGAAATATTTTTGATGCCCTTTCATGGAGGAGATCAGTGCTTCAGACGGTACTGAGAGAAACTCATCGTCGAAACGCCCGGCCAGAGCTGTTGGCCACTCATTCAGTGCGGTGACTTCATCAAGCAGGTCCGGGTCAATAACGCAGTGACCATTAATAGCAGCAGCGACTTGTTCCACCTGTTCACGAATCACCTCGCGACGAGCAGTAAAACTGGCGATTACCTTGCCCTGCTCACGTAAGATTGTGGCGTATTGCGTCGGGTCGGTAACGGTGATGGTCTGGTTCGCGTGGAAGCGATGCCCACGCGTGGTATTGCCTGCTTGCAGACCAAGTATTTCACAGTCAATCACCTGCTCACCAAGCATCATCAGCAGCCAGTGTACCGGGCGAACAAACTCAGTCCGACGAGCACCCCAGCGCATCCGCTTGGGAATGGGTAGATTGTTCAGAGCGTCGCTGACGATTTGGCCGAGCAAGTTACTGGTTGCCTCGCCTTTTTGCACAGAGCGATAGACCAGCCACGCCCCTTTGGGCGTATCTTCCTGCTCCAGATCGGCAAAATCGACTCCATTGGCACGGGCAAAGCCGAGAGCTGCCTTACTCGGGTTGCCTTCGGCATCGTAGGCGGCAGCCAGCGCCGGTCCTTTGCGCTCAAGATGTTGATCAGGCTGGGCGGTATCCAGACCGGTGATCAGCAGTGCCAGGCGACGGGGAGCGGCAAATGATTCGTGGCTCTTAAAGCCAATCTGGGCTTTTTCCAGTCCATTAATAATGCTCTGCGTGAATGCTTCAGACAGTGTTTTCAGCGCCTTTGGCGGTAGCTCCTCGGTGCCCAGTTCGACCAGAAAGTCAGCGCTCTTGGGCTGTGGGAAGTGATTATCAGCAGTACTCATTATTTTGCCTCCTGCGCGAGCTGTGCCAGGACTTCATTACGAATGGCTTCATCGGCCATGGGGAACCCAAGTGCTTGTCGTTTGTCGAAATAGGCTTTGGCAACAGCTCTGGCCAGAGTTCTGACACGCAGGATAAATCGCTGACGTTCGGTGACCGAAATGGCGTGGCGAGCATCTAGCAGGTTAAAAGTATGGGATGACTTAAGCACGTATTCATAGGCAGGCAGCGGCAGATCGATGGCGACCAGCTTTTGCGATTCACGCTCGTAAAAATCAAACTGCTTGAACAGCTCCTGAGTATCAGCGTGCTCAAAGTTGAAGGTGGACATCTCCACCTCCTGTTGCTGGAATACGTCGCCGTAGCTTACCGGCCCTTGTGGGCCAACGGTCCATATCAGATCGTAAACGTTATCCACACCCTGGATATACATGGCCAGACGCTCAAGGCCATAGGTGATTTCTCCGGTGACCGGGTAGCACTCAATACCACCCACCTGCTGAAAATAGGTAAACTGAGTGACTTCCATGCCATTCATCCACACCTCCCAGCCAAGTCCCCAGGCACCCAAGGTGGGTGACTCCCAGTTGTCCTCAACAAAGCGCAGGTCGTGTACCAGTGGGTCAATGCCCAATTGAGCCAGGGATTCCAGATAGAGTTCCTGAATGTTGTCGGGAGACGGTTTCATCACCACCTGGAACTGGTAATAGTGTTGTAACCGGTTGGGGTTTTCACCGTAACGGCCATCCGTAGGACGACGGCTCGGCTGAACGTAGGCGGCGTTCCAGTTCTCCGGACCAATGGCACGCAGGAATGTAGCCGGGTGGAATGTACCGGCACCCACTTCCATATCCAGCGGTTGCATGATGACGCAGCCCTGTTGGGCCCAGAATTGTTGCAGGGAAAAAATCAATCCCTGAAAGGTATTGATATCAGGCGTGCACTGGGAAGTCACTGTTTTACCTCTTGGCTCAAATGCAAAAGTTCGGGGCATTGAGCGAGCAATTGTCGGATTTATTTCCCTGGCGTGGTTTTCCCTGTGAGCGACAGGGGGAGGAAAATAGAGGCAGATTATAACGTTTTGTACAGTTAAATTTAAGCTGTGGATAAGTTGTTATTAATGTGGGTAAATCGTCTGGATAACTACCCATCAACTGCTTTTCTTTCTGTCAGAATGGTCGATGCCAACAGGATAACTGGCTTTTTAATCATATTGTTAACCATAGAGGGAGAGTTCCCTTGGTAAAAAAAATCACCTCTGATAACGTTCCTCTCCCACTGCATCCCGAAACCCGGGAAAATTGTCCTGAGTCAGTAGGCTCGGTCAATGGTCGGCGCGTTGCACCCCGAAATTTACCTGCTGTTTCACATGATGCAAATGCTCAACAAAACAAGAGCACCAACCGCAAGTTGAGCAAATCATCCATCACTGCGGTACCACCAACGTCACAAAACATTGCGGCAAACAGCGCAGAAGACAAGGTAATTACCGGCTTGCATCGCGTTGCGGCTCACGCTCGACAAGGCATTCCCCTGGAGTTGCTGCGCGACTTACAAAAGGCGGCCAGCGAACGGGGTGCCGCGCTATTAACTCGCCCGGTGGAACCGATCTGTCGGACACTGATTGCCGAGGGTTGGCCCACCAAGCATTTTCGCATTAAAGCCAAGAGCAGTAACTGGGGAGCCCAGGCAGGCACCATACCGGTACTGCAACGGTACAGCAAACTGGCACTCGATACCGAGAGCAAAATTGACAAGTACACCAGACTGGCCCGGGAGAGTCTGGCGGATGAAGAGTGTGCCCGAGCTATACCCTTAACCATCAGCACTGCCCGACTTACTGAACTGGAGCAGCAAGGCTACTTGTATGGACGGGATGAACGAGTTATGCCCAAAGGCGATCGTTGCCTTTATTTCACCACTCGCGCTTGTCATCGGGAAGATGGGCCTGAGCACCGACAGCTGTTGATACTGCAACCGAATGGTCAGTGGGCAGTTCATGATGCCGACTGCTCACCATCTACACCCATCATGGTAATGGCTCAGCCTGTGGCGAAGCCTGGCGCACAGTCGTTACCCATGACCGCTGATGTTGACCCTCTTATGGAGATTTTTCCCCGCGAGGAGTTGGACCTGGAGAAACGGGATCGACTGCCGCTGCCGATGATTTCCGATCGCGTGGTTTCCCGACAGGTGGATCGTTATCGAAAGCGGGCACAAAAATATTGCCAACGTGGCGAGATCAGTGAGCAGGAACTCAAGAGTAGGCTTGAGCATTATAACGTTCTGGAAAAGAAGCTATTGGCAGATTTTTATGCCACGACGGATTTGTTTGGCAAAAGCATCTTCAAGGAAGACTTGACCCTCGGAAATGTCTCAAGCCGTACCCGTGAGATGGTTCAGCATTATCAGCAAGCATTGAATAGGGAATACCCAGTCATCCATCATAATGTCGATGCCCACAGTCTGGCCACAGACGAAAAGGCTAATTTTCCCATTACTGCTTTTTTTCCCACTTCGTTAAATATGGCAGAGGGCATTTGCATGATTTTCAATGAAAAGCAGCTGCTGCAGGTGCTGGAAAAATTGATGGACCGTGGTTATGCGATACAGAAAAATCCATTATGGAAAAATCGTCTTGATCACAGCCACTTTGTTAATGCCAGGGCCCGGATTGCACAGAGCCTCGATGCCCTGATCATTCAGGACAACAATAAACCACCCAAGGCTGATTAGTAGCGCCAAAATGTCGGGGTAAACAGTACCAGCAGGGTAAATATCTCCAAACGACCGAGTAGCATGGCAAATGCCAGCAACCATTTGGCGGTGTTGGGTAGGCTTTGGTAACTGAAGGCGGCATCACCGAGGGCCGGACCCAGGTTGTTCAGGCACGAGGCCACGGCTGAGAACGCGGTGGTTAAATCCACTCCGGTCGCGAGCAACGCCAAAAAAAGCAGCACAAACATGACAATGTAAGTGGCAAAGAATCCCCATACCGCTTCACCAACTCTGGGGCTGATGGCATCGTCGCCAATCTTGATGGTAAATACACCGTTCGGATGGACAAAACGGCGCAGTTCCCGCATACCCTGTTTGGCAATAAGCACCACCCGGATTACCTTCATTCCCCCCGCAGTGGAACCAGCGCAGCCACCCATAAAGCTAGTGAAAAACAAGAGCATAGGCAGGAACAAGGGCCAGGAAGAAAAACTGGATGACGAGGTGTAGCCAGTGGTGGTGGCCACTGATACCACCTCAAACAAACCATAGCGGAACGATTTGCTGAACGAATAAGTGCCTGACAGATAAAGAGTGACAACGGTAATGGTACCGACAACAGCCACTGTGGCCAGAAACCAGCGCACCTCCGGGTCCTTGATGTAGTGATTCAGGGATTTCTCCCGCCACGCACTGAAGTGCAGGGCAAAATTGAAACCGGCAATCACCATGAAAAAGATGGCCACTGAGATAATCAACGGGGAGTTAAAGTGCCCCATGCTGCCGTCGTAAGTGGAAAAACCACCAATGGCAATGGTGCTGAAGCTATGACAGATGGCATCGAACAGCGTCATCCCCGCCAGCCAGTAAGCAAGCGCACAGATTGCTGTCAGAAACAAATAGAGATACCACAGGGCTTTGGCAGTGCTGGTAATTCGCGGAGTGAGTTTGGTGTCTTTTACCGGTCCCGGAGTTTCGGTGCGATACAGTTGCATACCGCCAATGCCGAGCATGGGCAAGATGGCCACCGCCAGAACAATAATACCCATGCCACCGAGCCATTGCAGTTGTTGGCGATAAAACAAAATGGAGCGGGGAAGCTGCTCAATGCCTGTCAGAATAGTAGCGCCAGTGGTGGTCAGGCCGGATATGGATTCAAACAAGGCATCGGTAATGCTCACTGCCGGGCTTTCCATCAGCAAAAATGGCAATGAGCCCACAGATCCCAGGACAATCCAGAATAGCGTGGTCACCAAAAAACCCTCACGGGTACGTAGCAAGCCCTTGAGGTTACGAAAGGGAAACCAGAGCACCAGACCAAGCAACAGTGTCAGTAAGAAGGTGTAGATAAAAATAACCGCTTCTGGCTCCTGGTAAATCAGTGCCACAACGATTGGGGGAAGGCTGGAGGTACTGAACAGAACCAGCAAAATGCCCAAAATGGGAAAAATCATCTGAAACTGCATGGTGCTCCTGCTTCATCCAGTATCAGAGGCTAGTCCTGTTATACCAGCCCTGGTAAACCGCCGTGTCGGAAAGTACTAACGCTTTATCTGGCAGATTACTCCCAATTCATTGGAAAACAAAGCACACAAAAGGGATCTCTTGCTTGAGAAGTAATAGAGCCCACACAGGTTGAGCTTTACTGGCGGGATCAGAAAAATCCCAGCCCAACCTGGAAAAGCTGTTCCACTTCGCGAATTTTGCGCTTATTGGTCAGGAACAGGATGACATGGTCGCCGGACTCAATACGGGTCGTGTCATGTGCAATCAGTACCTTGTCGTCGCGCACAATGGCACCGATGGTCACGCCCTGGGGCAGCGCTACCTCGCGAATGGTTTTACCCACCACCTTGGAGCTGTGCTCATCACCGTGAGCAATGGCCTCAATCGCCTCGGCAGCGCCTCTACGCAGTGAGTGAACGTTCACTATATCGCCGCGACGAACATGCTTGAGCAAGCTGCCGATGGTGGCCAACTGGGGCGAGATGGCGATATCAATTTCGCCACCCTGCACCAGATCAACGTAAGCCGGATTGTTGATCAGCGCCATGACTTTACGAGCACCGAGACGCTTGGCCAGCATGGATGACATGACATTGGCTTCATCGTCGTTGGTCAGGGCGCAGAAGATGTCCGTCTCTTCAATGTTCTCGCTGATCAGCAGCTCTTTGTCAGACGCGTTGCCGCAGAACACCATAGCCCTGGTCAGCGTCTCAGAAAGGAACTGGCACCGCTCCATATTGCGCTCGATGATCTTGATCTTGTACTGGTCCTCGATAGCCTGAGCCAGACGCAGGCCGATGTTACCGCCACCAGCAATGATAATCCGCTTGTAGTCATCGTCCAGACGCTGTAATTCGCCCATGACCGCACGAATATCCTCCCTGGCGGCAATAAAGAATACTTCATCGTCCACCTCAATAACCGTGTTGCCTCTAGGAATCACGGGATTGCCCCGGCGGAAAATGGCCGCAATGCGGGTATCAACATTGGGCATGTGCTCGCGAATATAGCGCAGTTCATGCCCTACCAGATTACCGCCATAGTAGGCTTTCATAGCTACCAGTTGTACGCGGCCACCGGCAAAGTCCAGCACCTGTAAAGCACCTGGGCGTTCCAGCAAACGTTGTATGTAGTTAGTAACCACTTGCTCTGGACTAATCAGTACGTCGATGGGCAGCGCGGTATTGGAAAACAGGTTGGCATTTTTCAGGTAGGCTGCCTGGCGGATGCGGGCAATTTTTGATGGGGTATGGAACAGGGTGTAGGCAATCTGGCAGGCCACCATATTGACTTCATCGCTGTTGGTGACTGCCACCAGCATGTCAGCTTCATCGGCTTCGGCCTGCTTCAGCACGCCGGGAAATGAGGCCTTGCCCTGGATGGTGCGAATATCGATTTTATCCTGCAACTCGCGCAGGCGTGTGGCGTCGATATCAACCACGGTGATGTCATTTTCTTCGTTGGCAAGATTCTCTGCCAGGGTGCCACCGACCTGGCCGGCACCGAGAATGATAATTTTCATCTTGGTTCCTCGCTGGATATCCCCAGCGAAATTAGCTGGGAGAGGATGTCAATTAAGAATCCGTCTTGATCATCAGACTGTAAAAAAAACCATCGCCGCAGGTGGGTCGGCCACTGACGTCGTCAGGGCTGCTGGCACTGGGGAAAAGCTGTTTGCCAAAGCCGGTATTGTATCCCCACTGGCCGTCGAGTGGCACTAGCTGAGCATCAGGGGTGGCCGCGACAAAGCGCTCGATTTGCAGGTGGTTTTCTTCGGGCATGATCGAACAGGTGGCGTAGAGCAACGTACCACCGGTTTTGAGCAGAGGCCATACAGCGTGCAGTATTTTTTCCTGAAGCTGTGCCAATGCGGTAATGTCATCGGGTTGGCGCAGCAGTTTGATATCAGGGTGACGGCGGATAACGCCTGTGGCAGAGCAGGGTGCGTCCAGCAGAATGTGATCGTACTGCTGGCCATTCCACCAGCCAGTGGGTGTACTGGCATCGCCACAGAGAGTATTCGCGCTCAAGCCAAGGCGTTGCAAGTTAGCCGTCACCCGTTCCAGCCGTGTCAAATCATTGTCCAGAGCGTCAACGGTAATGCCCGGGTACAGCTCCAGCAGGTGACAGGTTTTGCCACCAGGCGCGCAGCAGGCATCAAGAATATGGTCACCGGCTTTGGCCGGAAGCAGTGTTGCCGCCAGTTGCGCTGACTCATCTTGCACACTGACTGCACCGGTCTGAAATCCGGGCAGTTGATCCACCGGCTGAGGACGACTCAGGGTAATGGCTTGCGGTGCGATAGCCGACAGCTTGGCTGGCAGACACTGATCAAGCAGTTTTTTCAGATATCTGCCCGGTTTGCTCTGTTGTTCATTGACTCGCAGAGTCATGGGTGGTGGCTGGTTGTTAGCCGTCAGAATGGTCTGATAATCTTCTGGCCACGCCCGTTTAACAGCGTTGATCAGCCATTTGGGGTGAGAATAATTACAAACCGGACTGCGTCTGGTCAGTTCATCCAGTTCATCAAACCGGCGTTCAGCATTTCTCAATACGCCGTTGACCAACCCTCGTGCCCAGGCCTTACCCATGGTGCGGGTAGCCTGGACAGTTTCACCAATGGCGGCATGGGGCGGAATGCGGGTAAAAAAGAGCTGGTATAACCCGACCAGGATCAGATTATGGATGTCCGGTTCTTTTTTTAAGGGTTTTTCGGTCAGGAACTTCAGCCAGGCATCGAGCCGATGGTAATAGCGCAGGGTTCCGTAACACAGTTCTGCCAGCAGTGGCTGATCTTTTTTCGACAGTTTCTCCTGCAAGGCAGGCAGTACACTGGAGAGGGATTCGCCCTGGCTCACCCGAGTTACGGCTCGGGCGGCCAGCTGGCGTACAGAAGATTGCTTGGCCATAGGTTAACTGAATCGTTTTCCGAGACTGAACATCGCTTTTTTGCTATTCAGCAACTCCTGAACCGTCATTGCCCGGCTGCCTGCCAGTTGCAGTTGGGTAATCCGCAATATGCCTTGTCTACAGGCAATATCCAGACCCTCCCGGTCGGCTTTGACCAAAGTGCCTGGTTCTACCGTGGTGTTGGCAGTTAGGGCAATGGCACCCCAGACGCGCATGCCGGTATCATCCAATGCAGTAGTGACCACCGGCCACGGGTTGAAAGCTCGTACCTGACGCTCAAGCGTGGTGGCCGGTTGTCGCCAATCCAGTTTGGCCTCTTCTTTGGTTATCTTGTGGGCATAGTTGGCCAGGCTGTCATCTTGTTTTTCTGGTTCAATGTTGCCGCTGGCAATGTCATCAAGTGAGTTGGTGAGCGCTTGCTTACCGGCAATGATAAGCCGGTCGTGGAGATCGTTAGCAGTATCAGTGTGATGAATGGCACAGAAAGCTTTGCGTAGCATGTCACCGGTATCGAGACCAGCGTCCATTTGCATGATGGTTACGCCGGATTCGCTGTCTCCGGCTTCAATGGCCCGTTGAATGGGAGCCGCACCGCGCCAGCGCGGCAAAATGGAACCGTGTACGTTGATGCAGCCGTGTTTGGGCGCATCAAGAACGGCTTGGGGCAGGATCAGCCCATAAGCCACGACGACCATTAAATCCGCATTCAGGGCAGCCAACTCCTGTTGTGCCTCTGTGCAGCGCAGCGACTTGGGCTGGAAAACCGGAATATTGTGTTTAAGCGCTAGCGCTTTAACCGGAGAGGGCATTATTTTCTGGCCACGTCCGGCTGGACGGTCTGGCTGGGTGTAGACGGCGATAACCTGATGATGACTAGCTAGTATGGCTTCAAGATGGCTACTGGCAAATTCAGGCGTTCCGGCAAAGATGATGCGAAGGCTGTTCATGGGGACTCTGTGTTGGGTACGTCTCATGGGGAGTGGGCGGTGATGTGGTTCAGCGCTTTTTCTTACCCAGCTTTTTCTTGATGCGGTCCAGCTTCAGGCGAGAGAGACTGTCGATAAACAACTTGCCTTCCAGGTGATCAAGCTCATGCTGGACGCACACGGCAGCCAGACCCTCGCACTCTTTGGTGTACTCTTTGCCATCACGGTCTAGCGCAGTTAGCCTGACACGGGCGTAGCGATCCAGCAATTCGTAAAATCCCGGTATGGACAGACAACCTTCTTGCAGGTCTGACTTCTCCTCCCCGAGGGGTTCGTAGCTCGGGTTGATTAGCACTTCCGGTTGATCGCCTGCTTCTGACAGGTCCATAACCACGATGCGCTGGTGAAAGTCCACCTGCGTGGCAGCCAGGCCAACACCATTGGCCTCGTACATGGTTTCCAGCATGTCACTGACCAGTTGGCGGATTTCATCGTTCACCTCCGCTACCGGTCTGGCAATTGTACGCAGCCTCGGGTCGGGGTATTCAAGTATTTCCAGTAGTGCCATCAGTGATCTCGGTTTGACGCAGTCAGCGATTGTGAATTGGCCTGTCAGTATATCGAGAAATGCTGCTCGCACCTAGTGGCGATTCGTTACCTTGGTTTTTGCCTGCTGCGCCATCAGCTGGATCGTTGGCAGACAAACCAAACCTGTCAGGCTGCCAACTGAGCCCTGGCGAAACTTGAGAATTGACCAGCAGCGCCGAGAACTAGAAGAGTACCGACGGGTCCTACCGGAGGTGGCTGACGGGCTGTTACCACAGCGCAAAAGAGCAAAAACTAAAGACAAGGAATCGGGACCACAATGAGACGCTTTGTTCTGGCAGGAATCCTGCTGTGCATGTCCACCCTCGGTCAGGCTGACCCGATAAAGGCGGACTCTCCTGATAAATACACGGTGCAAAAAGGTGACACCCTCTGGGATATCTCCACCACCTTTTTACACAGTCCATGGCTGTGGCCACAGATATGGCATGCCAATCCACAGATTAAAAATCCCCACCTGATTTATCCGGGCGATATGATCAGCCTGGTGTACATTGACGGTCAGCCAAGGCTGATGGTTTCGCAGCGTGGCACCACCGGGCGCACCATCAGACTAAGCCCGCAGGTTCGGGTTATGCCCGGTGAGGCACCCATTCCAGCCATTCCCCTAAGCGCCATAGAGAGTCATCTGTACAGTGGGCATGTTTTCGCCAGCGAGGAACAGTTGGCCTATGCGCCGTACGTGTTTGCTGCCCGCGATGGCAAGCTGATCTCTGCGATCGGCGATAAAGTCTACGCACGGGGCAATTTTGCCGAAGATAACGTGCGCTTCAATGTGGTGCGTGGTGCCGAGCGGGTAGTTGATCCGCAGACCGGCGAGCTGCTTGGTCTGATTGCCAGAGATGTGGGCACTGTCAACGTCAGGCGGATTCAGGATGGGACTGCATCGCTAGTGGTTCAGGAGAGCAAGATGGAAATCAAGCCCGGCGACCGCCTGGTACGTCAGCGTGCCAGTGGCCTGGTAACCACCTTTTTTCCCAGTGCACCAGAAGCGCCGGTAGCAGGAGTGGTTACGGCAAACCTGAACAACTCCAAAAAAATTTCCCGGTTTGATACTGTGGTCATCAATCGTGGCAAGCGTGAGAGCCTGAAGCAAGGTGATGTTCTTGCGGTTTATCGTCAAAGAGAAATGGCTTCTGATGTTTTGACTGGTGAGGTCGTGGCTCTGCCCATGGAAAGAATCGGGCTGGTGATGGTGTATCGATCTTTCGCCAAAATGAGCTATGGTATTGTGCTATCAGCACGGGAAGATATTGAAGTTGGCTATATCCTGCGAAACCCACAGTCTATGTAGCGGTTAAGTACAGGTCGGGTTTCTCTGCTGAAGCTGCCAAAAATCAGAATAAGCCGCGCCACTGCGCAAAGAGAGCCCGATGATACACACCGATACAAGCCAGACGGACTGGCTGCAACTGGTTCCCTGGCTGACACTATCTCTTGTTCCCGGCCTGGGACCAATTAAATCCCGTCAGCTACTCGAAAAATTCCAACATCCCGACCAGCTGTTTTCGACCACTCACTGTGATCTGAAAAAAAAACTTCCGGAGAAATTAGCGCGTCTTCTGCTCAGTACGCCAGATAATCCCGACATACAAAAACAACTGCAACGAACCCATGCGTGGTTACAGGTCAGCCCTGCCCACCATATTCTGACGCCGGATTCACCGTTTTACCCCAAGAGCTTGCAGGAACTGCCCGATGCCCCGATGGTGCTCTACGTGATTGGTAATCTCCACCTACTTAATGAGCCACAATTGGGTGTTGTTGGTAGTCGTCGGCCCACGCCAAACGGGCGTCGGGTTGCCCGAGAGTTCTCTGAGCATCTGTCACGTAGCGGTCTGGTGATTACCAGTGGTATGGCTCTGGGTATTGACGCCGCCGCGCACCAGGGGGCACTGGGCTGTTATGGTGGCACTGTTGCCGTACTGGGCACCGGGGTGGATCAGGTCTATCCGGCCCGGCATCAGGATATCTATCAGCTGATTGCCAGTCAGGGTGCATTGGTCAGTGAATTTTCGCTGGGCACCAAACCATTCGCCGGCAATTTTCCGCGCAGGAACCGTATTTTGTCCGGCTTGTCCCTTGGCGTGCTGGTGGTTGAGGCTGCACTGGAAAGTGGTTCGCTGATCTCTGCCAGATTGGCTGCTGAGCAGGGGCGTGAGGTATTTGCCATTCCTGGCTCGGTGCTGAATCCGTTGAGCCGTGGCTGTCATAAACTGATCCGTGAAGGCGCAGTGCTGGTAGAGAGCCCGGACGATGTGCTGCTCGAACTGGCTCCCCAACTGCACTCCGTTATGAATGGGGTAATGAATGGGTTTTCGTCCACGACCCCAACCCGCAAGGAGACGGATCCATTGCGCCTGAAAGTGATTGAGGCCATGGGGTTTGAGGTGGTCAATGTGGATCAGATCAGTGCGCTGTCGGGCATCCCTTACGCGGAGCTATCAGTGGTGCTTACCGAGATGGAGCTTGATGGGTTGATTGAATCTGTTCCGGGCGGTTTTATTCGCTTGGGTTGACGCGGTCTTGTGCCTGTTGCTGGTGAACTTCTCTTGCTAGACTGACCCTCCACGCCGAGGATTTTTTGGCCGTGGCTGGGCGTCTGATTCGTGTTGAAAAGTGCGTGTTGAGAAGAAATGCGTGTTGAGAAATAGTTGCATGATTGATGTTAGTGAAGCTGCCGCAGTGGTAAACAATGGGGGCATTATTGCTTACCCGACAGAGGCGGTCTGGGGGCTTGGCTGTGATCCCAGAAATTCGGAGGCAGTGCACCGTATTCTGGCACTAAAGCAGCGTCCGGTGGATAAAGGAGTTATCTTGATTGGCTCTACCTCGGCACAGTTCGCACCACTTTTGGAGCCTCTCTCACCGAAACAAAAAGCGACGCTCAATGCTTCTTGGCCGGGTCCGCATACCTGGTTGGTACCTGATCCTGAGTGTTGGGCACCGGACTGGATCAAGGGGCAGTTTGATACTGTAGCTGTGCGCGTTAGTGCACACCCGGTAGTGGTTGCCTTGTGCCGGGCAGTGGGATATCCCATTGTTTCTACCTCGGCAAATTTGGCTGGTCAGGCGCCGTTGTTAACCGCTGAGTCTGTTCAGGAGCAATTTGGTGCCATGCTGGACGCCATTGTCCAGGGTGCCACAGGAGAGCAAAAAATGCCTTCCAGAATTCAGGATTTGTGCTCTGGTAAGCTGGTGCGCTAAAGAGGTGGCCATTGAATGTCTGAACTGCCGGTTGATCTCGTCGAGCAATACTTGTTGACGTTGCAAAGTCGCATTTGTGCCGCCATCGAGGCCGAGGAGTCATCTGGTGTTTTTCAGGAAGACCATTGGGATTATGTGGACGGCGATAAAAGAAGTGGCGGCGGTAAGGTCCGGATACTTGAGGGGGGGGAGGTTTTTGAAAAAGCTGGCGTGAATTTCTCCTGCGTCATCGGCAGTCGGCTACCGGCCAGTGCCACCGCTCATCGACCACAGTTGGCAGGTCGGCGTTTTCAGGCCATGGGAGTGTCTCTGGTGATTCACCCAAATAATCCGTTTGTGCCAACGTCCCACGCTAATGTTCGATTGTTAATTGCTCATCAAGACGGCGAAGCGCCAATTTGGTGGTTCGGCGGCGGTTATGATTTGAGCCCTTGTTATGGCTTCGAAGAAGACTGTAAACATTGGCATCAGACGGCCAGGAGCGCCTGTGAACCTTTTGGTGATGATGTTTATCCCCGCTACAAAAAGTGGTGTGATGATTATTTCTTTCTTAAACACCGCAGGGAGCCAAGGGGAATTGGCGGTCTGTTTTTCGATGACCTGAATCAATGGCCATTCGAACACTGCTTTTCTTTTGTGCAAGCTGTGGGAGATAGCTACCTTATAGCATATCTGCCCATTGTGCAGCGCCGTAAAACTCTGTCATATAAGGATCATCATAAACGGTTTCAGCACTATCGCCGTGGCCGTTATGTGGAGTTCAATCTGGTATATGACCGGGGAACGCTATTTGGTTTGCAATCCGGTGGGCGGACCGAGTCTATCCTGATGTCATTGCCACCACAGGTGCGTTGGGATTATAACTGGCAGCCAGATCCCGGGACAGATGAGGCTCGTCTGTACGAGGAGTTTTTACCGCCGAGAGACTGGTTGTCTTAATTGAGGATTCGTGGAGGAGTTGAGTTATGGCTGGACCCGTTGACAGCTATGCCGTCATGGGCAACCCGGTTGCCCATAGCAAATCCCCGATTATCCATACGTTGTTTGCCGATAGCACCAACCAGAATCTGCGCTATACGGCCATTCTGGTAGACGTTGGTGGATTTCAGGAAGCCGTGAATGAGTTCTTTGCCAATGGCGACCTCGGTTTAAGCATCACCATTCCGTTTAAAGAAGAGGCGTGGTGGTTGGCTCAAAGACTCACGCCCCGGGCGAAAAAAGCGGGGGCCGTCAATACGTTGTGGCAAGATGAACAGGGGCTGTTGCACGGTGATAACACCGATGGTGCAGGCCTGATTACCGATCTCAAAACCAATCATGGCATTAACATCAAAGGCGCGCGGATACTGATACTCGGTGCTGGTGGTGCGGTGCGAGGTGTGCTTGGGCCGGTACTCAACGAACAACCAGCTGAAGTTGTGATTGCTAACCGGACGCTGACCAAGGCCAATGCTTTGGTATCGCGGTTCAGTGAAGAGCCTGTCTCCGCCAGCGATTATGAGCATCTGGTAGGACGGTTTGATCTGGTGATCAATGGCACTGCGGCGAGCTTGCAAGGCGAGATGCCGCCGCTGCCGGCACACACTATTGATCACAAGACTTGCTGCTACGACATGATGTATAGCCCGGGTGAAACCGTGTTTAACCGCTGGTGCCGTGAGCACGGCGCGGGAAAAACCATAGATGGACTAGGCATGTTAGTGGAACAGGCAGCGGAACAGTTCACCCTCTGGCGGGGAATACGCCCTGATAGTGCCAGAGCACTCGATTTGTTGCGTAATGAAATGGTCTGACGGCGAAATAACGGAAAAGGTTATGGATAAGACAATACCCACCACAGTAATTGCAGAAGACCTGTTACCAGGAGACCTGCTCTTTCAGCTACGTGCCGGCGGTGAGGAGGAGTGGGCCATTGGTCGCCTGTTCCCTGGTCGGGACGGCGTAGCAATTAACCATGTAGCAATATATGACGGCGACGGAATGGTGATCGAGGCGGTCATGCACGAGGTAAAGAAAACCGCTATCGAAGTGTTCATTCATAGCTCGGTTCTCGATAATTATGGCCGACCTTGTGTGTTGGTCTGCCGTCTGAAGTTCAGCTACTCATCTCTGATTCCTGCTGCCCTGGAATTTGTCGAGCAACAACTGCGTACTGCTTGCAAGTCACGCTTTATGCCATCGCGCGAGCCATTAAAAAGCTGGTATTGTAGCGAGCTGATCGTGCACGCATTTCGTCACGCCAATGAAGGGTGCTTTTTCTTTGAGCAGACACCGATGAGCTTTCGTGACGCAGACACCGGAGAGCTGCTGCCGTTTTGGATAAATTACTATGGAGAGTCCGACGGTGCCATGCCGCAAGGACTGCCCGGATCCCACCCAGCCTTGTTATCCAGTTCCGAACGGCTGCTTTGTGTTAATGTGATGGGCTCGCTGCCTGCCAGAATTGGCCAGCAGGTTTATGGTCTGGAGGCAGTGGTTTAGACTCCACAGTCCGCCGCTAAAAGGACGGTGTACTCAAAGTGCACCGCGTCGTTTTGTTTAAAAATCGCATTGGCAGCACTTTTGCAATACACTGACTCACCAAGTCAGTCAGTGACATTCTTTTCAGCCAACTCTGGCTGACCTTCCGGATAACCTGTTAATGAATGCTGAGCCATCCCTTACCGCTTCCTCCCTGGCACCGATCCTGCGCGATGATATAACCTTTGGGGCTAAATCCCTTGGCCTTGATCTGTCACCGGGGCAGGCTGATTTGCTGACCCGCTATGTCCTACTGCTGGATAAATGGAACAAAGCCTACAATCTTACTGCAATCCGCGACCCGCGGGAGATGGTGTTCAGGCACATTGTTGATAGTTTGAGCATTGTGCCGCACGTTGTTGGTGACAACGTGCTGGATGTTGGTTCAGGTCCCGGACTGCCGGGCATTGTCCTGGCCATTATGAATCCAGCTGGAAAATTTACGACACTGGACAGCAATGGCAAAAAAACCCGTTTTATGCTCCAGGCCAAGTGCGACCTGCAACTGAACAACCTGGACGTGATTAATGCCCGCGTGGAGGCATTTACAACACCACAGCCGTTTGATGCCATTACGTCACGGGCATTTACATCCCTGGTCAATATGGTTGAAGGTACGAAACATTTATTATCATCCTCAGGTGTTTATCTGGCCATGAAAGGGCTATATCCTGATGAGGAATTAAAAGAGCTGATGGATCGTCAGGAGATAGAGCTAGTCGGCTGCGAACCTTTGCATGTGCCGGGAACGGACGGCGATCGTCATCTGGTTATTTTGCGTAACAGGCATTAATGGTATTGAACAGTTGTGGCTAATATTCTTGCAGTAACCAATCAGAAGGGCGGAGTTGGTAAAACCACTTCCTGCGTTAACCTGGCGGCTTCTCTGGCAGCAAGTAAACAACGGGTGTTGCTTATTGATGTTGATCCTCAGGGCAACGCCACGATGGGCAGCGGTATTGACAAGCACGCCCAACAGTGGACTGCGTACCACGTATTGACCGGACGATGCGCTATCCAACAGGCCGTGTTGCCTTCTCTTGACGGCGGTTACGACGTCCTTGGGGCAAATGCCGATCTGACGGCAGCAGAAGTCGAATTGATGACCATGGAGCGTAAGGAGTTCAGACTCAAGGACGCTCTGGCGACCGTGGCTGAGGAGTACGACTTCGTCATGATTGATTGCCCGCCGTCGCTGAATATGCTCACCATTAATGCCATGGTGGCGGCCCGTGGCGTGATCATCCCCATGCAGTGTGAATACTATGCGCTGGAAGGGTTGACCGCATTAATGGAAACCATCATCGGCCTGCGAGAGACCATCAATCCGGACCTGCATATCGAAGGTCTGCTACGTACCATGTACGACCCAAGAATGACGCTGACCACTGAAGTATCAAGACAGCTCATCAATCATTTTGGTGACCAAGTCTATAGAACCGTTATTCCTCGTAACGTTCGACTGGCAGAAGCACCTAGTCATGGCAAGCCGGTGCTGGCCTACGATCGTAACTCCCGTGGTGCTGTCGCCTATCTGGCGTTGGCGGGAGAGCTGATCCGCAGGCACGATAACAGAAGCATCCAGCACAAGGTAGCAAGAAAAACAGGAACGGTATAACCATGGTGAAACAACGGCTCGGTACCAATTTAAATGCTCTGCTCGGTAGCGCCAGGTTACCAGCGTCCCTGTCCAACGATTTGTCCGGACCATCAGCAGCGCCTGGCGAGAAGGTCGATGGCACAATG
>OZ246962.1:860000-880000 GCA_965232255.1 Endozoicomonas sp. | reverse complement strand
AGGCGCTTGAGAGAACTCGGGTGAAGGAACTAGGCAAAATGGCACCGTAACTTCGGGAGAAGGTGCGCCGGCTTTGGTGAGCGGACTTGCTCCGCAAGCTGAGGCCGGTCGAAGATACCAGGTGGCTGCGACTGTTTATTAAAAACACAGCACTGTGCAAACACGAAAGTGGACGTATACGGTGTGACGCCTGCCCGGTGCCGGAAGGTTAATTGATGGGGTTATCTTCGGAGAAGCTCTTGATCGAAGCCCCGGTAAACGGCGGCCGTAACTATAACGGTCCTAAGGTAGCGAAATTCCTTGTCGGGTAAGTTCCGACCTGCACGAATGGCGTAACGATGGCCACGCTGTCTCCACCCGAGACTCAGTGAAATTGAAATCGCTGTTAAGATGCAGCGTATCCGCGGCTAGACGGAAAGACCCCGTGAACCTTTACTACAGCTTCACAGTGGATCTTGATGTTGCTTGTGTAGGATAGGTGGGAGGCTTTGAAGCGGTGACGCCAGTTGCCGTGGAGCCATCCTTGAAATACCACCCTGGCAATATTGAGGTTCTAACCCAGGTCCTGAAACAGGATCGGGGACATTGTGTGGTGGGTAGTTTGACTGGGGCGGTCTCCTCCCAAAGAGTAACGGAGGAGCACGAAGGTTGGCTAAGTACGGTCGGACATCGTACGGTTAGTGTAATGGCACAAGCCAGCTTGACTGCGAGAGGGACATCTCGAGCAGGTACGAAAGTAGGTCATAGTGATCCGGTGGTTCTGAATGGAAGGGCCATCGCTCAACGGATAAAAGGTACTCCGGGGATAACAGGCTGATACCGCCCAAGAGTTCACATCGACGGCGGTGTTTGGCACCTCGATGTCGGCTCATCACATCCTGGGGCTGAAGCCGGTCCCAAGGGTATGGCTGTTCGCCATTTAAAGTGGTACGCGAGCTGGGTTTAGAACGTCGTGAGACAGTTCGGTCCCTATCTGCCGTGGACGTTGGAAGTTTGAGAAGAGCTGCTCCTAGTACGAGAGGACCGGAGTGGACGGACCACTGGTGTTCGGGTTGTGTCGCCAGACGCATTGCCCGGTAGCTATGTTCGGACGGGATAACCGCTGAAAGCATCTAAGCGGGAAGCCCCCTTCAAGATGAGACTTCCCTGGAGACATGATCTCCCTGAAGAGCCGTTAAAGACTATGACGTTGATAGGTTGGGTGTGTAAGTGCTGTGAGGCGTTGAGCTAACCAATACTAATGACTCGTGCGGCTTGACCATATAACGCCAAAGCGATTTAGAAAAAGCTATACACAGAAGAGTGTAAGGCAAGAATAGAAAACAGCTTATTATCGGATTCCAGGCAAGAGAAGAAGAAATTCTCTTGTAACAGTTAAGCCTGGCGACCATAGAAAGTTAGAACCACCTGATCCCATCCCGAACTCAGTAGTGAAATGACTTATCGCCGATGGTAGTGTGGGGTCTCCCCATGTGAGAGTAGGACATCGCCAGGCACATTTTTTACCTTGACTCGCTCAAGGCGGCAGAACCCCTGATCGTTTATTCGGTCGGGGGTTTTTGCTATGTGGGAAAAATCATCTAACTCCAAACCCAGGTATAGCCTGTACTAAAGCACTTCTCGATGCTGTCTTTTGCCAATTAACCTTTGATCAAGATGGAATCCGGCACCTGAATTTCAACCGCTACTGGTAAATGATCCGTAATCGGTAAGTTGATCACGCCAAAGCGATTAACTCGCAAAGAGGGACTGATCAGAATGTGATCCAGGGATCGTTTGGGTTGCCAGCTCGGAAAGGTATTCTGTCCCCAGTGGGCGGCGTGTAAGTCAGTATCCTTGAGCGGTGAGTCGTTAAGCAGTTGGTCGGCATGAGTATTCATATCGCCCATCAGTACCACATGCTGACAGTGCTGAACCAGATCACGAATATAAGAAAGCTGAATGTCACGGGTTCTTTTGCTCAGTGCCAAATGCATCATCACCACGGTCAGGATTTCGGAGTCAGAACCAAAGCGCGCAACAATGGCACCGCGACCGGGAATCAAGCCAGGTAACTTGTGATCCTCTAAAGACACCGGTTCAATCCGGCTGAGCAGTCCGTTGCTATGCTGGGCCAGCTTGCCCAGGTTGCGGTTAATTTGGTGATACCAGTAGGGAAAGTGGCCTTTCAGGGCAAGGTACTCAGTCTGGTTGATAAAGCCGCTGCGAATACTGCCGGCATCAGCCTCCTGTAATGCTACCAAGTCGTAGTCTGGCAGGACGCTGGCAATTTTATCCAGCGTATTTACTCGCTCGGCATGGGGAAGAATGTGCTGCCAACTGCGGGTTAGATAGTGTCGGTAGTGCTGGGTGTTGATGCCCACCTGAATATTGAAACTGAGCAGGTTGAGTGTGTTTTTACTTAGTCGACAGTCGGACTTTTGCCCAGGATTGGCTCGTTGCACATGCCCGGGGTGGAAATGACAACGCTGTCGGTGGAGGCGTCGGCGAATGGCTCCGGTAAGCGTTCTGATGGGCATAATAACTTCGCTATTGGTAACGAGAACATAGGTGACCGCTACAACGACGGCGGTTGGCAATTCTGCTTGGCTTTGCGAACCTGGTAGCCAACGATCACGAGTATATTATCCAGCGAACTGGCCAACACTGGCTCAACAATATAACTTCCATTAATACAACGACAAGGACTCCGATCAGCCGATAGCCCTTCAGTATTGTATGGGCTTATTGGATCAGGTTGCGTACTTCAGAAGCGTTGAACGATTGCATAAACTGCACTGGTTCAATAATAAACTCCCGATGCAAAAACGCTGCCATCTGTTCGCTATCTTCCAGTGGGTTTCGGCGGTGGTGAATCTCACTGAAGATTTGTGCATGAATCCTTTCGGGCAGCTCAAGGTCGCGCACAGTATAGTAAAGCTGCGTGCGTGTCTGCCAAAGGTTGGAACGAAAAAAGCCGGGCATTCTGGTGAACTGAACGTCATCCGGCAACGATTTTTGCCATGAGTTAATGGCAGATTCCAGCGCGTAACAGTGAGAATAACCATACCAAAAAACCGAGACTACCTCTATGTACTCAGCGTCAGTTGTTACCAGCTCAGTGCATAAACTTGGCAAGAGCTTCCATTGTTTCATCAAGTGCTGTTTGTAGTGGAGGAATGAGTGCGGCAGCTGCCCCCATCTTGTTGGCTTGACTCTGTTTTTCTATGCCCTCGGCGATGGCAGCCAACTGTTTTGCGCCCAGATTGCTGCTGCTCGATTTAAGGGTATGTGCTGCTCTGACCAGCACTTCGCGCTCCGCTTCTTTCGATGATGACAGGATATCGGCTAGCAATTTCGGAGCATCTTCGATGTAGCTGTTAATCAGTGCTGGAAACTCCTCTTCCATCAGTTCTTTCAGAGCAGCCAGTATTTGCTGATCAATCAGCGGATATTGTGCGGTTTTTTCTGCCATTTCTCTCGATGTGTTGGTGTTATCGGCAGTCTGTGGCAAGGTGTCGTAAATCAGCCATTGTGCCAGGGTTTTTTTCAGTTCCTCTTTTTTTACTGGTTTACTCAGGTAGTCATCCATACCGGCGGCAAGACACTTCTCTCGATCTTCAGTCATGGCATTGGCGGTCATGGCAATGATCGGGATAGGCGGCAACTGTTGTGCTCTTTCCTGCTGTCGGATAATGCCCGTGGCCTCGTAACCACTCATTTGTGGCATTTGACAGTCCATAAGAATCAGATCGTAAGTCTGGCTGCTATTCATGCTCACTGCTTTGCACCCGTCCTCCGCCACGTCAATGCGTTGGATGCCAATTTTTTTCAGCATGCTGATGGTCACTTTCTGGTTGACCACATTATCCTCCGCCATAAGCACTTGAATACTGTCTGGAAAAACAGTCTCTTCCGAATGGTTTTGCTCCAGTGTTGCGGCGGGAATCTGGAGAACCTGACGTTGTTGTCTGCTCTGGTTTTCGGCTATGGCCATATCCAGAGCGAACGTAAACGTTGAACCCAGTCCTTCGGTGCTGACCACGCTAATTTCACCACCCATAAGTTCCACCAGTTGGCGGGAGATGGTCAGGCCAAGACCAGTACCGCCAAACTTGCGCGTGGTGCTGCCATCGGCCTGGGTAAACTCGTTAAACAGGTCTGGTAGTATGTCCTCGGAAATTCCGATACCGGTGTCTTCTACTGAAAACTCAATCCGAGCCAAAGATGAGATGTTTTCGAGCAAGTTAACTTGAACGTTAACCTCACCACTTTCCGTGAACTTTACTGCATTGCCGATCAGATTAGTCAATACCTGTCGTAAGCGTACTGGGTCGCCAATCAGTACCTTGGGCAGATCCATATCGGTATGGCAGCTCAGGGTTAACCCCTTCTCCCGCGCAGTCCCGGCCAGCAACGTACAGATTTCGCTGACAATATCGCGGATACTGATTTCGATATGCTCAATAGTCATCTTGCCAGCTTCGATTTTGGAAAAGTCGAGAATGTCATTAATGATGGCCAGCAGAGAGTCGGCAGAGGCGTAGGCGGTCCCCAGTAAGTCGCCTTGTGTTTTTGTCAATGAAGTGTCTTTTATCAGCTCCAGCATACCAAGGACACCATTCATCGGTGTGCGGATTTCGTGGCTCATATTGGCCAGAAATGCACTCTTGGCCTTGGCTGCGTCCAGTGCCGCCTCTTTAGCTTCATGCAGCTCGCTGAGATTCTCTTTCAGGTCACGGTTGGCTACTTTTAATTCGTGAGTGCGACTGGCTACGGTAATTTCAAGATTTTCCCGATGCTGCTGCAAGCGGTCATCCCGCTCCTTGATCTGCGCCAGCATGTCATTAAAGCAGTCATAAAGTTGGCCAATCTCATCGTTATCGAACTTCTGGACTTGTCGGTCGTAGCGTTGGTGTCGGGTAATGTCGCTAATGGTGTCGGCCAGTTCTGTGATTGGTCGGGCCAGCAGTCGTTGCAGTCGGGAACTCAAGGCAGCGGCTAGCCCCACCGAAATCAGCGCAGCAATCAGCGCCAGAAACAGGATACTGCTCAAGTGCAGATAGAGCTCGTGCAGGTTGGACTGGACATAAATGGAGCCAATAAACTGATCATCCAGAACGATGGGTCGGTACAGGTGCAGCTTAGCGTTGCTAAACAGCGTCACTGGCTGGTTAAGTTCCTCCAGAGTAAATGCCCATGGTTGTTTTTTTTTCCGATAGTAAGCAGCGACTTTGGCACCGTCCTGATTGAGCAAGTAAGCGGCCTCAATTTCATCGGTATTGGCAAAGCCATTGAGTAACTCCTCGGCGGAGGCGCTATCTTCAAACAGCAGCGCCGCCTGAACATTAGCGCCAATCACTTCGACCAGTGTTTCCAGCTTGCTCACCAGCAGTGAGCGAGAATGGATGTACTCAGAAACGGTCTGTACGCTCAGGGTAACCAGCAAAACCGTATACGCCGTTAACAGCATGGCGTAACGCAGTTTCTTTTTGATGGGCAGGTTCTTGAAGGTCATCATTTGACAATCTTGGCCAGCCTCATCAGTTGTGGATTAATAGCCAGTCCGGCATTTTTGGTTGCCTCTTGGCTGATGGCGAACTGAATTCGGCTGCCAGTACGGAACAGGCCAATAACACCGCCCTGATAAACAAAATTGTCACTGTCGCTTATGGTCAGTACCGGGTCGCTTTGCAAGTCGGATAAAATGCCAACAATGGTGCTGTTTTTAATGCTGTGGATGTAAACCAGGTCACACAGTTTTTCCAGCGGGGCGTGGGGAGCTTTGTGGGTTACCGAAATCCGCCGTCCTGAGCTGTATTTGTGATTGATTTTTAATAACTCACTGTTGATGGTGCCATTCCCCACAATGCATAAGGAGAGTGTCTGCTTTTTTTCTGGCCAGGTGATGAATTTGGTCAGCTTATAGACGATGGCTGCCTTCACCCTGTCCGCTTTGGTAGCAGTGCTTGCTGCTGAGTGGCCCGAGTTCAGGGTGCTCAACAGGACAATGGCCAGAATAGCGATAGTTTTGTTGATTATCGGCATGAAGTTGCTCTCCTCATCCGATTAGTGTTGCCAGCGCAACTGGAGGTACCATGATTCCTGTACCTCAGTTGCGCCAAGACCGCTGAATACTTCGCTGAATTCCAGTCGCTGTTTATCGAACAGATTTTGTCCGCTCAGAGAGACCTCAAGGTTTTTGCTAATCTTTTTCGCAACTCGAACGTCTAGCGCCGTGTATGAGCCGACCCGTGCATTTTTCATGTTATCCATATAACGTACCCAAAAATCCAGGTACCAATGGTTGGGCAGGTTCATGTGGGAGCGGATATTGGCCGTGTGATCGGCACTGAGTGTCTCAAGTAGCTTTTCATTACCTTTGAGATAGGTGTCGGTTATCGTCGAGCCGCGGCTCTTGCTGAAGGCATCAACACTGAGAAAGCTGTAGTTGAGTTGCAGTTTCCACCAGGGGGTTGCCTGCCAGTCTGTGGTCAGTTCTACACCATATGTGTTGGCAGTCAGACCATTAGCAAAGGTGGTTGAATACTCGACGATTGGTTGCGATGGTTGTATACCCACGCGACCGTAGGAGCAGAGACCATAAATTGGGTCTGGTTGTGTTCCTTCCAGACAGGCGGGGTAATCAACATAAGCGAGAAGGTCTTTGTACTGATTGAAAAATGCCGTGATATCAAACAGTAGCCGGTTATTGAATTGTTCTCGATAACCCACTTCCAGCGCAAATAAGCTTTCTGACTCCAGTTGCTCATTACCGGTGATGGCCAACAAGTCAGGAACTCTTGTGCCCGGCACGGGAGCATCATCTTCTCGTAAAAAAGCGATACCGCGTGAGGTTACTGAGGTTTCACTGATGGATGGTGTTTTCACAGCGCTGGCTGCCTTTAACCAGAGGGTTTGCTGCTCGGAAATCTTCCAGGTCAGGCTGGCATTAGGCTGTACCTCAAAGCCGGTAAAGTCGTTATGTTCGAAGCGGGAGCTTAGTGTCAGTGCCCATTGCGGTGCCAGCGATATATGATCTTGAATAAAGGCACTGTAGAGTTGGTCAGTTCGGTCCGGCTCAGCCGTGCTGATATGATTCATATCGGTGAGGTTGTAATGGGTAAAGCGATAACCCAGACCCCAGATAATGTCGTGGTTGCCCCACGGCAGCATCTGGTGTTGAAACTCCAGATCGGCAATATCCCGTTTTTCTGTTATTCGGTAGTCATAATTCTCGTAGCGGTCATAGTAACCCTTGAAAGAAATATGACTTCCGTCGTTTAAATAACGCTTGTAGTTGCCGATCAGGTGGCCACCCTTTTGATCTCGGCTCTGGTTGGTGAGTAGCTCCTGTTCTTTGGTGTCTTCGTTGAACACCTTTAACGTAGGACTGGTGGTTCCCTCGTAAATCTCCCCTTGTAAAGAGGCTTTGGCACCGGTTTCAGTGCGCCAGTCGGCGCGTAGCCCGGCGCGATTGATCTGCCAGTCATCGTTGGCATCGGAGCCGTCGGCATTGGCTAGCCCGTCGCGGGAAAAAGTTTTAACGAAAGCCCGATAGTAGCCGTCGTCACCGAATTCGCCACCATAACGGTAGGTACCAAAGGCTTTTTCTTCCGAACCGAACCCGGTGACGAGCAGACCGCCCTGAGTATCGGCTGCATGTTTGGTAATAATATTGATCACGCCGTTGACCGCATTGGCTCCCCACAGAGCTGCGCCTGGACCACGAATCACCTCAATGCGAGCGATGTCTTCCAGCATGGTGTCCTGAACGTCCCAGTTAACGCCGGAGAACAAAGGTGAGTAAACGGTACGCCCATCAATCAATACCAGCAGTTTGTTGGCAAAAATGTAGTTAAAGCCACGAGTACTGATGGACCAGGTGTTGCTGTTCAGTCTGGCTACCTGCACACCCGGCACCATTCTCAGGGCTTCGGGAATGGAGGTAACACCAGAGCGTCGTATATCTTCATCAGTCATGACATAAACGGCAGCGGGTGAGTCCATCAAGCGCTGTTTTCTTTTTGATACTGAGGTAACGTCGGGTACATCGAGAGAGATCAGTTCTTCCAGACTCAGATCAAGCAGTGCATCGTCGAGCACAGATGAATCCGCTTTGAGACCCGGCGGAAACGTCAGGAAAGGAAAAACAGTGGCCAGCAGCAGTGTTTGACGTGTTGGTTTCAAGGTTCCACTCCATGGAATTTGACAAAAAGCGATGTACGCCTCTTGCTCCGATCGGCCTGCGATACATATTGTCATCGCCCGATGGCCTGTTTTATCGAGCTTGCTGAATTGCCCTGAGAAATGCGGCTCCATCGGCAATACCGGCGCCGCACTGAGATGTGTTGCAATTGCTTTCTGGCGCAAATGGTTTTGCTGTCTCTTTTAATAACCGACGACGCTCAGCAGGTGATAAATCAGGATTCACGGCATAGCTGAGATCAAGCAGACCGGCGATATGAGGCGTTGCCATGCTGGTGCCTTGTAACTCGCTGTACGAGCCACGCTCGGGAGATTTCTGGCCGGAATTGTATAAAGATAAAATGCCGTTTCCGGGCGTGTGAATTTCCCCGCCGGGTGCCATGATGTCAATTTTCGGGCCATAGTTTGAGTAGTCACTGCGATCACCATCACGATTGACGGCACCTACAACAATAACGTTGTCGCAATTGGCCGGTGTGCTCATGGCCACATTGCGTCGTTCATTACCGGCGGCTACTACCACAGTGATGCCGGCAGCCACCACTTCGTTAATGGCATCTTGATAGGTTTGCGGACACCACAGCGCTGTCCCCCCCAAGCTCAGGTTAATGACATTGGCCGGAGTCGGGTTCACCGGTAATCCGTATACTTTCAGACCGCCGCCCCAACGTATGGCTGAGGCAATATCGGAGGTATAGCCACCGCAGCGACCAAGAGCCCTGAGTGGCTGAACTCGCGATAGCCAGGTGACGCCGGCTACGCCCTGTTTGTCGTTAGTTCGGGCAGCGATGGTGCCGGCTACGTGGGTACCATGCCAACTGCTTTTCTGAGCGTTAGCCGGTATTGGATTGCCGTGAAAGGTGCCGCAAGCGCCTGCTTGCAGTGAGTCACCAGTGTCTTGTGGATTATCGTCCCAGCCATCGCCATCATTGGCCATCCACGGATCTGAGACAAAATCGTAGCCAGGAACCAGGCGCTCATCGATCTGGTCGTGTTCGGTAATGCCAGTATCGATAACGGCAATGACATTGTTGGTACTGCCTGTGGTAATTTCCCAGGCGGCTGGTAAATTGAGACCGGCCTGAGGTTCAAAAAAGTGCCATTGACGTTTGTAGAGCGGGTCGTCAGGCGTTCGCATGGTGTGCATAACAAGGTCTGGTTCAGCAAATTTTACCTGTGGATCGTCTTCTAATGCTTCAGCCAATATTCTTACATCGTCGATTGCCAGGGGGGCCCCGATATCCAGAATCTGCCGCCGTTTACCAGCCACGACACCAAAACTGTTGTGGGTAACATCTTGCTCGGTAAATGCCAGTGCTCTGGGCGCTGTCGGTTGTTCATGGAAATGGACGATGATGCGGTCGGTTCTTTGCAAAAGCAGCCGGTAATTGTCTTCTTCCGCCCGGGCCATAAGCGCCACTGTTGAAATAGCGGTTGCTGCCGCGATCATTGCCAGCAGTCGGTTCATTAATCCTTTCTCCAAAGTCCCGGTGAATGCAGGTTGTATCGACGGCTTATCACTGGGGAAAAAGTATTTTTTGAACCCTTTAATGAAATTGTCCTTATTGTCCGAAAAAATCACTGCCAAGCATTGCGGTAGTGTAAGTATTTATCTGGGTTGTGTTGTGTAAGTTGGTCGTTTTGGCTGTTACTGACTCTTGGTGTCAGAAGCCTCTGCGTGCACTGCCAATACTATGTAAACTTTCAGACAAACTCGTTAGAATGCTCGTGCCAATCTGCTCGAGCCCGGAAACAGCAAAGAGCCAATACAAGTGTTTGAAATAGTCGACCGAGGATAAATAGATGAGCAACATTCCTTCTGAGTTACGGTATCTGCGTTCCCATGAGTGGGTCCGGTTGGAGGAGGATGGTACTGTCACTATTGGTATTACGCATCATGCCCAGGAGGAACTTGGGGATGTGGTTTTCGTCGAACTGCCTGAGATTGGCGCCATGCTCGGTGCCGGAGATGAAGCCGGAGCGGTGGAGTCGGTGAAGGCCGCTTCAGAAATATACGCACCGTTGACTGGCGAAGTGGTTGACGTGAATAGTACCCTGGAAGATTCACCTGAGACGGTAAATGGTGACCCGTACAACGACGGCTGGTTCTTCAAGATGAAACTGGAAGACGACGGAGAACTGGCTGATCTGCTCGACGCCGAGGCTTACGCTGAGTTTATTGATTCCTGAACACTGTTCACACACCTTGCCCATGAACGATGAGCAGCTACTTCGTTATAGCCGACAGATCATGCTCCCGCAAATAGACATTCCCGGACAGGAGCATCTGCTGTCAGCCCGGGTATTGATTCTGGGATTGGGTGGCTTGGGATGCCCCGCTGCCAACTATCTGGCCGCTGCCGGGGTCGGGCAACTGGTACTGGCTGATCCGGATACGGTTGATCTCACCAACTTGCCAAGGCAGTTGCTCTACACCAGTGCCGATCAGGGAGTCGCCAAAGTAGTGGCTGCTGCAGCCCGGCTATCGATAATCAATGATGGAATTAGTGTTGAAACCCTGCAAACGACACTGACCGACGCCGACTTGCTGGATCAGGTATACAAGGCTACTGTCGTTTTGGATTGTACTGATAACTTCCGCAGTCGGTTTGCCATCAATGCTGCCTGTGTTCAGGCCGGTGTGCCGCTAGTCAGTGGTGCTGCTATCAGGCTCAATGGTCAGCTGACAGTTTATGATCGTCGTCAGAGTGATGCGCCCTGTTATCGCTGTCTTTATGATGAGCAGAGTAATGAAAATCTCAGTTGTGCTGAGTCGGGCATTCTCGGCCCGGTGGTTGGTACCATTGGCACCATGCAGGCGCTTGAAGCTATCAAGCTAATCACCGGTTTTGGCAGCACGCTCAATGGCCGCTTAATGATTTTCGATGCCATGACCATGGAATGGCAGACCCTGCAAATCACGCCAGATCCACAGTGCCCTGTTTGCGGTCGTACCTGATTGATCAGGGAGGGGGCAGACTGTTTTCTACCGCTGCGAGCAGCCGTGCTTTGTAATCAGAGTCAAGATCATTCCAGTGAGTGCCAATCAGGGCGCCTTCGAGTGCGTAGAGCAATACTTTAGACACTTTGAATCCACGGTCACGAACCTTGCAGTAAGCCGCTACCGAGCCAACATCATGAAGTTGCTCAAGGGTTCTGATGCCAACAGCATTCAACCATTGCACGGATGTTTTGCCGAGATTTTTTAGTTCGATCAGATCAGTTGCCATGTGCCGGATCTCTAACTCAACTCCAGCGTCCGTACCAGAGACTGCATGATTATTGAAAGTCGTGAGACATTTGACCCTAAGAATAGACCAGACTTTTGAGGTGCCTCCATAGAGTTATCAGTTATTACCAGAACCTGGTCCCATTGCCGTTCTGCCTGTACGGACGGCTGTATTTTTTCCGGCAATATTTGTCGTTAATGCCGGGAGTGTAGAACAATTTTCTCTGCTTTCGTTTTCCGCAAAAGATCATCAAAGGTGTCTCACGTATAATCGCCCCTATGGAAAAGAAACCGACGACCGAAACAGGCAATGTTGCCAGGAAAAGGCGCCGACCCATCCGTAAGCCAGTACCTAAATCAGCCCGATGGAAGTCCATTACGCTAAAGGTGGGTTTGACGCTTATGGTGCTGGTGGGCGCTTATGCTATTTATCTGGATGCTGCTGTCATCAAGCAGTTTGAGGGCAAAAAATGGGCGATTCCCGCCAAGGTTTATGCACGCCCGGTGGAATTATATGTGGGTAAAAAGATTGCGTTGCTTGATTTGCTCTCCCAGTTACAGCATCAGGGCTATCAGCCAGTAGAAGAAGTGAGACGACCAGGAACGTTTTCCAGACATCTCAATCGGTTAGAAATCTACAGTCGTGGGTTTCATTTTCCTGATGGCGCAGAGCCGCCACGCCTGGTAATCGCTGATTTCAGGAACGGTGAAGTGGTGCGCCTGCTAGGGAAAGACAGACACAGTTTGCCGCTGTTGCGCCTCGATCCACAACCTATTGGTGGTATTTTTCCGGCCAGTTATGAAGATCGGATACTGATCCGCCTGGATCAGACACCTCATTACCTGGTCCCTGCCTTGCTGGCCATTGAGGATCAGGAATTTTACGACCACTTTGGTTTATCTCCCTCTGCTATTTTCCGTGCCATGCTGGCCAATCTCAAAGCCGGTGACGTGGTACAAGGGGGCAGTACCATTACTCAGCAACTGGTAAAAAACTTCTTTTTAACCAATGAACGATCGCTGACGCGTAAGGTTAAAGAAGCGATCATGGCACCGTTGCTTGAGCTGCACTACAGCAAGGACGAGATTCTGGAAACCTATCTGAATGAGGTTTATCTCGGTCAGCAGGGGCGGCGCGCCATTCACGGTTTTGCCATGGCTAGCCAATTTTATTTTGCCCAGCCGTTGCAGGAGTTGAATCTGGCTCGCATAGCGTTGCTGGTGGCTCTTGTTAAGGGACCGTCGTATTACGACCCAAGAAAAAATCCGGAACGCGCTCTGGAACGGCGCAACCTGGTGTTGGATGTGCTGGCAGAGCTGGCCATTATCTCCCAGACAGAGGCCAGACGCTCGAAAAAGCTGCCTTTGGGCGTCGTTAGTCGGGAGGAAGTGAGCAGCAATGATTTTCCTGCCTACATCGATATGGTTCGGGCGCAGTTACGCAACGACTACGGGGAGCAAGACCTGACCAGCGAAGGCCTGCGAATATTCACCAACATGGACCCGATGATTCAGCGCAAGGCGCAAAAAAGTGTGACGAATATTCTTGGTCAGCTCGATAGCCGACCGCTGGATAGCCCGCTTCAGGGAGCTATGGTCGTCAGCTCAGCTCAGACCGGTGACTTATTGGCTATTGTCGGCGATCGAACACCGGGCTATGCCGGTTTCAACCGTGCTGTTGAAGCCCGCAGGCCGGTGGGATCACTGATCAAGCCAGCTATCTATCTGACAGCACTGGAACGGCCAAGCCGCTATACGCTGACGACACCTGTCGATGACGTGCCATTGAAAATCAGCGATGGTCGAGGAGGATATTGGCGACCGCAGAACTATAGTCGCAAGTCCCACGGCAAGGTACCGCTCTATCAGGCTTTGACCAAATCCCATAACCAGGCAGCTGCCAGCACGGGTATGGCTGTGGGGCTTAAGTCAGTGCTTGATACGCTCAAAAGGCTGGGTATTGAGCAAACGCTACCGCCTTATCCCTCAGTGCTGCTTGGCTCGCCATCCATGTCGCCGATTGAAATCACCAATATGTACCAGACCATTGCCAGTGGCGGTTACCGGATGCCGCTAAGAGCCATTGATGCAGTGGTGGACAGCCAGGGCAAACCATTGACCCGCTACAGCATCTCCGTTGAGCGCGTGGTTCAACCCGGGCCTATGGAGTTATTACGTACTGCGTTGGGATTAGTTATGACCGAAGGCACTGGCTACGGTGCTTATCGGTACGTCAAGCGGGGAGTTCTTCTGGGCGGTAAGAGTGGCACCACCAATGATCTGCGTGATAGCTGGTTTGCCGGCTACTCCAATAATCTGGTGGCAGTGAGCTGGGTTGGCTACGATGACAACCGTCCAACCCGATTGACCGGTAGCAGTGGTGCACTGAAAGTCTGGGGACACTTTATGGCCAGTGTGTCGCCCCAGTCGGTTACTGCTATAAAAAACACTAACGTAACACGAGTATGGGTTAACCCGCAGGCTAACGGCCTCAGTGACCGTGGCTGCCCGGGAGCGAAACTGCTGCCTTATATCAAAGGGTCTGAACCACGGACTTACCAAGGGTGTAGAAGGCCAGAAATACCAGAAAGGCCAGCAAGGACTTTCAATGACAGAGAGTCCATTCTCAGGAGGGTTTTCCGATGGCTTTGATCAAGCGCATCACTAACTGTGATAAAAGACAAAAGATCTGTGATAAAAAGCAAAAGTCTTATTTTTTGCCCAGGCTGACGGTACTGGCGTTGGCGGGAACTCTGTCAGGGTGCTCAACCTCGGCATTGATACAAATGCCTGTGGCTGACAACTCCACCGTTGCATCTCCGCAACATCAGGATGCTCTGGAATCCCTGCTCAGTGAGGCCCGTAGTGCCAGAGCAGATCATCAGCTGGATGAGGCGGAAAGTCTTTTGAACCGGGCCATGCGCATCAACCCAACGTCGCCGAAAGTGTATTACCAGATGGCGTTACTGCGGCAAGCTCAAGGACAGACCGCACAAGTGAATCAATTGGCTGAACGCGCCTTGAGTCTTGGGCCGGATGCGGCATTGGCCAGAGAGATCAGGCGTTTGATCAGGCGCTAGACAGGCGCAGATTCAGATTATTGCCTATTGCCAAAAAGCCAAATCTTGTAGTGAGTGCGCGGCTATGTCCAAAGAAATTATTGATCTGCTCGAAGCCCTGGAACAGGAATTGCAGCGATTAAACGCTTGGTGCCCAATGCCTCCGCCGCCTGAGGCGATGGCTAGTTCTGCCCCATTTTGTCTTGATGGCATGACATGCAGTCAGTGGTTACAGTGGGTCTTTGCGCCCCGAATACGGGCGCTGCTTGATCGTGGGGGCTCGTTGCCAACAGGGTCCAACATAGTACCCTACGCGCAAATTGCCCTGCCCGCTGAAGGGTTGCACAGTGATGACTTGATGAAGATTATTGAGCAGTTCGATCAGCTGATGAACTGATCTCAACAGACTCTGGTATGGCTGAGCGCTTGACGTAGGCTTTGATCACATCCCCGCTCTGTTCTGTAGCGTGAATGGCAACAATATGGTTGGCCTGCCTGAGCGCGTTGATTAACTGGTTGTTTTCTGGTGTGTCAGGCAGTGAGAACTGGAAGCTCTCTTGAGATAATACGGGGACAATTGCCAGCTCGGCCAGCATGGTGGCTACCTCTGACCAGGACAGATGTTTGGCCTGCATAGACAACAGTTTGATTTTTTCTTCCCGACTATTTGTGACAGTCAATAGCGCTCCCAGCCGATTACTGCTGATTTTCAGAGCAAAACTCTTTGCTGACTGGCGCAGGATCAGCGTGACCATAGCTTTCAGAATGCGCGAGTCGTTTTCCTGTTCACGATTTAATAGATCGCAAAGCCATAGCTGATCATTGACGTGGATGTCGTCATTCGACAGTAAGCGGGCAATGACACCCACGGTCAGATGGGTGGTGTTATCTGTGACTGCCTTGTAGTCATGCCAGAAGCGGATTGTGTACCGGTAAGTGCTGTCGGTATCGAACTGCGACTCATTGCGTGCCAGCCACCCCAGCCCGCTGAGAGAGAACTGACAGCCAGAATGCTGGAGAACTGTTGCCAGTCGGGTGGCCGATATACTTTGCGGATCAAAATGTTCAATAGCAATGGCCGGGAAAGTCGCCAACAGTTTTTCCAGTGTTGTGTCACTGATGTCTTTGCTGTGCATAAGGCCAACAAGCAAGTGATCCGGATGAGGGGTGTCGGATTGGCTTTGATGGGATAGCCGCTCCAGATGTTCGGGATGAGTAATAAACTGCAACAGCAGTGAGTCGATCCCGGTCATAGCAAACAGATGGCGAACATTGTCCCAGGTGGGGGCGGCTATGTTTGTTGCAAACAGTTGGGCGCGCAAGTCGTTATCGACAATACTTTCCACAGCAGTAACTGTCTGGCGAGTGTGGACCAGTAGTTTCAGTTTGTCGGCGTTGCCCAGTTGGGGCGCATTTAACAACTGCATCAGACAACGCTGTTCTTCCTGATTTTCTGTTTGTTGTGGCAGGTTTAGCAGGACTTGGTTGACCAACGACGCCAGATTTTCCTGGATCTGTGCTGTCAGCGTTTTATGCTTGCTGGCACAAATGGCGGAATAACTCAACTTGGCTGGTGTCGTTGGTCGCTGCTCCTGGGTAAAAGCCAGCAACAGACCCAGCATATGGGCGTTCATCGAGTACATGGCCCCATGGATAATCTTATGGGCAATCTCCTGCGAACAATACTCCAGTGACAGGCGGTGAAACTTTATCTCATTGTCTTCCAGCCAGCGCCAGATATCTGGTCGCTGCTTGCTGTGTTGAAAAATCGGTTGGATGTTTTCCAGATTGTTGATAGCGGGAATTAGGTCGTTGCTCATTGTCTTGAGTTCGTCAATCGTGAGCGCCATCAGCACTTGGGCAATAATCTCGGCGCTGTGTGCCGAGTAATCATTGCTGACGCAGTGAGTTAATACCGGGCGATTAATCGATAGAAGATTCTGGAACAGTTTTTGTGTTTGGCTACTGGTGTCTTGTTGGTATTGCACAATGAACATCGTCAGTCGGGCAAAATATCGCGCTGGCAAATCAAAAAGCGCAAACAAAAAGCTTTCAGTCGGATAACCGTTGTAGTCGGATGCAGGCTGATCCAACAGCTCAGTCACCAATGGATTGATCAAACCTCGACTGCCGGCAAGATCAGCGGGCTTCAGCTGAGTTAGCAGAGCCTTGGGGGAGTCGATATGCTCAGTGAATTCAACGGATCGTCCTGAACTTAATTTAAGCGCTAGGCATTTGTCGTTAAAAGTGATTACGCCAGGTTGGAAAAACGATAGATAATCGCGGTAGTCCTCGGCAAAATAGCCATTTTTCACCAGCCATGGTACTGGACCAAAAGACGCTTCGGTTAACTCACCGAGAAAAGAGTCGTCCATGAGCCCCTGTTTTAGCGCTTCGGCAATACTGCTGCCCGATAGTTTAAGTTTCGTCCGCTGTAGCTGGCTGGCTGCCCCTGACGCCTGTTGCTGATCAGCGGTCTTTTGGCAGGGGACGATTCCATGGTTGTATTCATCCAGCGCTTGTTGTTTATGATGCCGGAAATCGGTAAAAATTCGGGCAAAAATCCCCGTATTGCTGCACAGTGCGGCATACTCTTGTGGGTAGAGCGTTTTGATCACCATCATGGCCAGCAATTTGTTGTTATCAAGCAGTGGCAGTTTTCGGGTTAGCTGCCGGTGATAAACGGTGAACTCATTGACGATGTTGGTGATGACGCGTGGATCAGCAAGATAATTATCAATGCCGGCGAGCAGTGTTTGGTCAGGAAATTCGGTTGCTTCTGCACCATCGTCGTTTTTGTTCTGATTGATGTGCAGGTTACTCAGTTGACGACATAAGGTTATAGCGTCATTGCTTCTTAACCTGGGCACAACAGGAATGATTAAGTCAAACCAACGGATTCTATCCGTCAGTAGTTCATCATTAAGTGCATAAATAAAGCGAATTGGTTTTTTATTCTGGCAATTGAGTTGTCGGTTCAGCTGGTGCAGCGCTTCAAGTTCAATGGTATGAGTCAAATTCTCAATGATGACTAATGGTCGATTAATGTGCATTAGTCGCTGGGTTAGCTTATCAATGTAGCTGGTTTTTGTTGGTTGGCCCGGAACCGCTTCGGGTCGAGCTGTGGTGACATTCAATAGTCTGCGCGCGCCATTGAATAACATCAGCATCAGAGTCGTTGCCAGGGCAAACAGTGAAAGTTCAGCCAACAATGGTGCGTACTTTTTCAGAGTCATAAGCAACACATCAGGCAGATAACGTTTCAGAGCCTCTACCGTGACGCTTTGGTTAATGCCCAATACGCCCTTGGTGTAACCAAGTACGGCCATAGCTGAACAGGTCGCTAGTGCGGCAATTACAGTGAGGTAGCCGTGCGTGACTGTAACCTGTTGGGCGCGTTGCGGGGTCTTTTTACCAGTGGTAGCGTGTAAAAGTTGTTGGGTGATGGCTTGTTCAAGCGTGCGGTGATCAGACGTTTTAACGACAGTGTCCAGCGATAGGGTAATGCGGTGGTATTGTCGGTTCCGTTGGCTAAAGCGGCGCAGGAAAGACTTCTTGTCGACACCTTGATAGCCAGAAACAGCGATATGGTGAATTTCTTGGCGGGAGCTATTTAGTATGGCCAGCAATTCAGTTTCCCACACTTCAATCTCAACGCTATCAGCCGGGCTTAACGGCTTAAGTGTGGCACGATTTTTACGCAGATAATGGCAATAGGCTGCTGTCGCCTTTTTCAGTATTGATCTGACCTCTTGTACAGAAATACGCTCGTGCGGATTACTAGCCAATTCCTTACTAACAACCTTCCAGCTTGCCCTGACAGCAAGATACCATGCTTTGAGATCAATAAACGTTACTGGTCGAAGAAGAGCCATAATTTATCCGCGCTTTGTCCTGTTTGCTGATGCTGATAAGGCGCATGATCAACCCATCAAGTATTCAGAATCGGCAGATTTTCCCTGGGAGTGAGTGCGGACAAGCGGTAGTTTTCTGGCTTGGAAGGCAGTGGCGGTAAATTTGACTGGCCCTGACTGAAAGCACTCTCAGTGCAGGGCTATGACGGCTGTTCAGGATTGTCGTTCAGGATTGTTTAAGGGCATCCACAAACTGACGGGACTGATCAATGGAAGCCTGCATATCTCGTATCAGACGGTCAATATCGGCTTTAATGGTGTTGAACTCCCCTTTCAGAGCGCTAATGGCTCGGGCATTGAGATTGTGCTTGAGATACAAGACTTGATCCTGGAAGGCATCCAGAACTGGTTGCATCCGTTGTTCTGCTCGTTCCAGGCTGAGGATCATGCGCAGATATTGACGTCGTGTGTCTTGTAATTTCTGTTCACTGGCCCGGCGCAGGCTGGCGTTGCTATAGAGTTTCAGCTCATCCTCCCATTCATTGAACAGTGCCTCGGAGACGTTTTTCACACCGTTAATGCGCGTTCTGACATTTTCAGCTGCCGCCACGCTATCTTCGTATTCGGTATTGAGATCCTTGTAGGCCACCTCAATGTCACCGCCGGTAAAGTTGACCACACTCTGGAACTGTTCAAGGGCGCTTTGGAACTGCTGTTGCGCCTGCTCCTGGGCAATCTGGGTTCCTTCAATGCGGTCTACCATAATATCCCGCTTATGGATGCCAACCTTCTCCATGGCGCTGTAGTAGGTGTTCTGACAGCCCACCGTTAGTGCTAACGCCACCAGAATGCTGGCGTACCTGAACGGCCGGGTAAGAGGGGTGGGGAAACGTATCATCTGTCTTTGCTCTCGATCGTTTTGATCACAACACTCCATTGTGCGTTTTTCGGCCAAGTGCCAAGTAGTTGTTTAGCACAAACAGGGGCAAACGACACCTGACAACCAACCAAGGGAACATGTGCAAAATCACCTGAAACGGCTTGGCCTAAATGAAAGAAGCGTCAATAGTAGCAGAACAAGCGCCAGAAAATAACGTATGGTGAGTGTAAACCTGTCGAGGGATGATCATAAGCCGGTATTTGCTGTCTATGATGCCATCGCGATGCTCATTGCGTGCCGGGGCAAAACTCAGCGACGCTGTTTTTGTAAGAGCTATTTTGGTGAGAGACAGGTTGATCCGGTTCTATCCCGCAAAACGGTGATTCATGGTACAGTTCGGCACTGGTTGTTTAATGAGAAGAACCAATGACTGAGAAAATTGCAAAGCCGGAGCATGATGACGATGTCGTTGATGGCTTCTTTCCCGTGGATGAGCACGAAGAAGAGGTTATTGAAGAAGGACAAGCGATTCGTCGCAAAGGTATTTACCTGTTACCCAATCTGTTTACCACAGGCAACTTGTTTTGTGGTTTTTATGCCATTATTGCTGCCCAGGGCGGCTACTTTTCCTTGGCCTGCGTCGCGGTTTTTGTCGCTATGATCCTTGATGGCCTTGATGGACGTGTGGCCAGAATGACCAACACCATGAGTAAGTTTGGTGAGCAGTACGACAGCCTGGCAGACATGGTAACTTTTGGTGTTGCTCCGGCCATGGTTGCGTTTAGCTGGGC
>OZ246962.1:840000-855000 GCA_965232255.1 Endozoicomonas sp. | reverse complement strand
GTCTCCACCCGAGACTCAGTGAAATTGAAATCGCTGTTAAGATGCAGCGTATCCGCGGCTAGACGGAAAGACCCCGTGAACCTTTACTACAGCTTCACAGTGGATCTTGATGTTGCTTGTGTAGGATAGGTGGGAGGCTTTGAAGCGGTGACGCCAGTTGTCGTGGAGCCATCCTTGAAATACCACCCTGGCAATATTGAGGTTCTAACCCAGGTCCTGAAACAGGATCGGGGACATTGTGTGGTGGGTAGTTTGACTGGGGCGGTCTCCTCCCAAAGAGTAACGGAGGAGCACGAAGGTTGGCTAAGTACGGTCGGACATCGTACGGTTAGTGTAATGGCACAAGCCAGCTTGACTGCGAGAGGGACATCTCGAGCAGGTACGAAAGTAGGTCATAGTGATCCGGTGGTTCTGAATGGAAGGGCCATCGCTCAACGGATAAAAGGTACTCCGGGGATAACAGGCTGATACCGCCCAAGAGTTCACATCGACGGCGGTGTTTGGCACCTCGATGTCGGCTCATCACATCCTGGGGCTGAAGCCGGTCCCAAGGGTATGGCTGTTCGCCATTTAAAGTGGTACGCGAGCTGGGTTTAGAACGTCGTGAGACAGTTCGGTCCCTATCTGCCGTGGACGTTGGAAGTTTGAGAAGAGCTGCTCCTAGTACGAGAGGACCGGAGTGGACGGACCACTGGTGTTCGGGTTGTGTCGCCAGACGCATTGCCCGGTAGCTATGTTCGGACGGGATAACCGCTGAAAGCATCTAAGCGGGAAGCCCCCTTCAAGATGAGACTTCCCTGGAGACATGATCTCCCTAAAGAGCCGTTAAAGACTATGACGTTGATAGGTTGGATGTGTAAGCGCTGTGAGGCGTTGAGCTAACCAATACTAATGACTCGTGCGGCTTGACCATATAACGCCAAAGCGATTTAGCAGACATACACGTAGAGTGTCGTGCAAGAAACAGCTTAAAAATGGATTCCGAGTGTATGGAGAGAGTCGCTCCTTGCCATCCATGGCATCGCGACATAAGTGCATCCATGCACAAAACCAGTTAAGCCTGGCGACCATAGAAAGTTAGAACCACCTGATCCCATCCCGAACTCAGTAGTGAAATGACTTATCGCCGATGGTAGTGTGGGGTCTCCCCATGTGAGAGTAGGACATCGCCAGGCACATTTTTTACCTTGACTCGTTCAAGGTTGCAAAACCCCTGATCGTTTATTCGGTCAGGGGTTTTTGCTTTGCAGGAAAAATCACCTGAGCCCATTCATTTGCTATCGTCGATCGAAAAATACTCCTGGCATTAGTCAGTTATCAAACCAAAAGACGATGCGCTCAGCTTTACTTTTTTGTAACTTAGCCAATTCATTAAAATAGTACGCCCCTAGAGCATCTCTGACTGTGCGACTGACAAGTCCTTCTGGAACCGAGACAGATTCAATGTTTCTGTCTCTTAAAGGTTTGTCGTAGTTGTAGGAAGTCAGTTCATCGACGGATAACCAGGAACGCCCGAATACAGTATCCCCTTCTTCATCAGATTTGGCTTTAACGGAGTGACTAATATCTTTTGGCAGACCTCGAACGTCATCAATAATAGGATACGGGGTAATTGTCCGGAAGTCCGAATAGTAACAGGTGTTGTTGAAACGAACGCCGGCAAGAAATGAAAAAATATTACTACTGCGACTGCCAAAAGGTTCGTAATCCGGAATTTCCTCCCATTGCCCGGCACCATTCCTGAATTCAGCATACGAATGTATGTCTGTACCCATAATTACTCTGTCTCCTTGGTAAATGACTGGCTACCTATATTCTTTTCATGGTTAGCTGTCACGCTAATGAAAGAATCCACGATTTCAAACCAGATAGGAGTATGGACTTACTGCTCAAGAAAAAGTTTCTGACCGCGGACTAGATGGGTTGGGTCTTCGCACCAAAAACTGGGTCAGCACATCCACGATCAGCTGATGATCTTGTTCCTGGGGAAGTCCTGAGACTGTGATGCTGCCGATTACGCCGACATTTCTGACAGTCAATGGAAAGCTTCCGCCGTAAGGGGCATAAAGTTTTGGGTCTACCAGCGAGCTTTCTTCGATGGATTTTCCTTTTGATCGGTAGTAGTGCCCCATGTACCAGGAGCTGTGCTGGTAGCGATGTACAACGCGTTTTTTTCGGTTGATCCATTCCAGATTATCAATAGTAGTTGAGGGCATAGCGTAGCTGAACAGCACTTGTCCGTTCAGAGTGATATCAATGGCGACGTTTTGCCCGCGCGCTTCAGCCTCCTTTTTGATGGCACTCCCCACTTCCCAGGCGGTCTGGTGAGAAAAATTTTCAAACTGTAATTGCGCTTCCTGCTCCAGCAGGGCGGTTGGAATCTCTGTCATTATACTAATCCTGTCTTATAAAAAGACGGTTCTGTTTTCTTGGCTACTCAGATAAGATGACTCGATGATTTTAATCACATCGATTGCTTGTTCTGGCGCCACCGGCACTGGCTGATTGTGACGGATGGCATGACTCATTTGGTGATAGAACTGTTCATAACCGCCATTCATTGTGGGAACGACCACAGACTCGCCATCGATAGCGGTTAATATTCCGTAGTGTTCCGGTATATCTTTGCCCCAGCCCGTGGTTTCGGGCCCCTGAAAATTGCGTAGATAGTCTTCCTGTGGATCCATTCCGTGCTTGATAAAGCTGCCTTCAGTGCCAAATACCTGGAATCGTGGGCCTGCTATTGTACTTAAACAGTTGCCATGCAGAATAACGTCCGTGTCTGGGTAAGAGAGCACCAGGTGGAAATGATCTGTGGCCTGGGAACCGGGGCGTTGGTTACGCAGTGTCGCCTGCACAGCAATTGGATTACCAAACAGGCAGAGAGTTTGATCAATCAGGTGCGAACCAAGGTCGTACAGTATTCCGGCACCAGGGACATTCACTTCTCGCCAACGATCTTTCACCGCCGGACGATAGCGGTTATAGCTGGAATAGAAGGTATGAATGTCGCCTAACCGTTGTTCCGCCAACAGTTGTTTGATAGTTAGAAAATCACCGTCGTAACGTCGGCTATGATAGACGGACAGTTTTCTGTCGTATTGTTGCGCCAGTTCGATCAGGGCATCCCCATCGCTGCTGCTGACGGTGATCGGTTTTTCCACCACTACGTGCTTACCTGCCCGCAAAGCTTCGGCAGCCTGTTGATGGTGCAGATCGTTGGGCGTTGCGATAATAACCAGCTCTATCTCCGGGTCGTGCAACAGCTGACTTATATCGGCGTACACCGCAACTTCGGGCAGTTGGCTGCGAACCCGTTCGCCATTACTTGATACCACTGCTCGCAGGTCGATCTGGCTAATTGCTTGCAGGATGGGTGCTTGAAAGGATTGCCCGGAGATACCAAACCCGACAATTGCCGTTTTGATCGGTTCCATCATTATTCCATTGATCCGAGAACAGAGCGCAGAGTTCAATACTCTGCGCTGGCTCATTAATTGATTTCCAACTCAGTATTCAACATTGCTGCAATCGCTGCTGAGGATTCGGCATTAAACAGGGACTCCCGAAAGTCCGGATGCATGATGCGTCTGGCCAACCGAGAAAATATTTTCATATGTTGGTCACCGGCAGAGTGTTTGTTCAGAGTCAGCATGATCACGAACTGTGCCTCTTCATCACCCCACTCATATGATTCCTTTCGTGGTGGCCGGTGGTATCCTCTTGGCTGCTGCCGTCATGCTCAGCGGCAAGGGCGCGGTGCCAGAAGCGGGCAGTTTTCTTAACGACCTGTTTATGATTGGGGTAACCGGCTTTCAGCTGATGGTGCCCATTCTGGCGGCTTATATTGGTTACTCCATTGCTGATCGTTCTGCCCTGGCACCTTGTGCCATTGCCGCCATGATTGGTACCAATATGTATAACACTGGCTTTTTCGGCGCGATCTTTGCCGGTCTGCTGGGCGGCATCGTTGTCTACTACCTGAAAAAAATCAAAGTACCGGATTTTGCCCGTTCGGTGATGCCGATTTTTGTGATTCCTATTGTCGGCATCTTCATTACCGTCGGCGCAATGGTGTGGGGCATTGGTGAACCAGTGGGGCTGCCCACCTTCATGAACAAAAAGCTCTACGACGACAGTGAACGAGAGGCAGGTCGCGCTGCCATTTTGATGGGCACCATGGGCATTACTGAAGGAGCTATTCCTTTTGCCGCCGCTGACCCGCTGCGGGTAATTCCCGCCATTATGCTCGGCGCTGCCGCCGGTTCAGTGACCGCCGCTGTGCTGCAGGTAGAAACCTATGCTGCGTGGGGTGGGCTGATTGTGCTGCCAGTGGTTGAAGGGCGATTCGGCTTTGTCGTGGCCCTGGCCATCGGTTCTGTGGTGACTGCGTTGCTGGTTAATTTCATGAAGGCCCGTCGCAAGGTGACAGCAACCGAATCTGTTGAAGACGATTTTGATATGGAGATCACCATCGGGTGATCTGCAAAAAGTAATACACATAACTTTTTTATCTGGAGTGAACCATGACGACCATCGTTGCCGTAACTGCCTGTCCTTCCGGGGTTGCCCATACCTACATGGCTGCTGAAGCGATTGCCACCGCTGCCAAGGCAAAAGGCTGGGAGTGTCAGGTTGAAACCCAAGGGTCAATCGGTATTGAGAACGAGCTGTGCCCTGAGGTGGTCAAGCGAGCTGATGTTGTTTTGCTGACCAAGGATATTGATATCAAAAATACCGAGCGATTTGCTGGCAAAACTGTGGTTCGCATTGGTGTCAGCGATGCGGTAAAACGTGCGCCGGCAGTGTTGGATAAAATTGAGGCACATTTGGCTGGTTAACAGTGGCTGGCTCAGGGAGAGAAATCGCTGAGCCTTTTATTTGCTTATCTGCCCGTTTCTCTTTTTTATACAACTGTTTATGCCACTGTGGGCTTATCAAATCAGCAGGCGTTTGCCATGACGACATTAAGAATCGAACGATTAAAACAGGCCCTTTTTGCCAAAGAGCGTGAAATCTCTCTGGAACGCGCGCTCCTGTACACCGAAAGTCACCGACAAACCGAAGGAGAACCTGTTCTGTTGCGGCGAGCCAAGGCAACGGCTTATGTGCTGGATAACGTCAATATCACCATTCGGGATGATGAGCTGATTGCGGGAAACCGGACGATCAAGCCAAGGGCTGGCATTATTTCACCGGAAATGGATCCGTACTGGATTGATAAGGAGCTGGATACCTTTCACTCGCGCCCACAGGATAAATTTTCCATTTCAGAACAAGATAAAGCGATTTTTCGTGAGCAGCTACTGCCTTACTGGACAGATCGCTCCATGAAAGACTTTATCAACAGCCAGATTCCACCGGCAGTGAAAGAGGCGTCAGCCAGCAAAATTTTCAGCATCAATCAGACTGATAAGGGACAGGGCCATATCATTATCGACTTTGATCGTCTGCTACAAAACGGTCTGGGCCGGTTGGCCGATGAGCTGGGTGAAATGGTTCGTGAGCATCCTGACAATGTCTTCTATCAGGCAGCAGAGTTGTTGTTGCGAGCATCCATTCGGCATATTCAGCGATATGAAAGCGAAGCCAGAGCCATGGCTGCGGATACTGGCGACCAGCGACGTAAAGATGAGCTGCTACGCATCGCCAACATTTCGGCCAAAATCGCCCTGGAAAAGCCTGAAAACTTCTACGAAGCCTGCCAGCTGTTCTGGTACATGAATATTGTGCTGCAGTACGAATCCAACGCCAGCTCGCTCTCTCTCGGCCGGTTTGACCAGTATATGCTACCGTTTTACCAGGCTTCGCTGGCTAACGGCGAGAGTCCGGCGTTTCTGCGGGAGCTGTTGGAAAGCCTCTGGATTAAAATGAACGACATTGTTCTGTTGCGTTCGTCATCCAGTGCGAAATTTTTTGCTGGCTTCCCTACTGGCTATACCATTTTGCTTGGTGGCCTTACTGAAGCCGGTCGCAGTGCCGTTAATCCACTGTCCACACTCTGTCTGGATGCTTATCAGAGTGTTCAGTTGCCACAACCTAACCTTGGCGTTCGGATAAACGAGTTTATTGATCGCCCCTTCCTGAACAAGACGGCAGAAACCATACGTCTTGGGACTGGTATTCCCCAGATTTTCAATGATGAGGTTGTGGTTCCTGCGTTTCTTAACCGTGGGGTATCGCTGGAAGACGCTCGGGACTACTCAGTGGTTGGCTGTGTGGAACTTTCCATTCCGGGCAAGACATACGGCCTGCACGATATCGCCATGTTCAACCTGCTGAAGGTGATGGAGCTGGTGCTGCTGCGTAACAAAACCAATGCTGACGTTACGTTTGCCGGGTTGCTGGCAGAGATACGCGAAGATATCAAACACTACATCTCGTTGATGGTGGCAGGCTCCAATATCTGCGACATCGGCCATCGGGACTGGGCACCAGTGCCGCTGTTGTCCTCTTTCATCAACGACTGTATGGCAAAAGGGCAGGACATCACCGATGGTGGCGCACGCTACAACTTCTCAGGCGTCCAGGGCATCGGCATTGCCAACCTGTCCGACTCACTCCAGGCCTTGAAGCGCTATGTGTTTGAAGAACAGCGCTGCTCGTTTGCTGAGTTTGTCGATATCCTGGAAAAGAACTTCGAGGTGTCGAACGGTGAGAAAATCCGTGCTCGCCTGATGAACCGTTATGAGAAATATGGCAACGACATTGATGAAGTCGATGATCTTGGTGCTGAGTTATTGCGGCTATTCTGCAAAGAGGTTGAGAACTACGACAACCCAAGGGGTGGCAAGTTCACACCTGGCTCTTACACCGTCTCCGCCCATGTGCCACTTGGTGCTGTAGTGGGCGCAACGCCGGATGGTCGACTGGCCGGTGAGCAACTGGCAGACGGAGGGCTCTCGCCCATGTTGGGTAAAGACCAGCAGGGACCAACCGCTGTGCTCAAGAGTGTCAGCAAGCTGGATAACTATCTGCTGTCCAACGGCAGCCTGCTGAATGTCAAGTTTACCCCTAGCACTCTGGAAGGCGAGCAAGGGCTGAATAAACTCAGCGATTTTCTCCAGGCCTTTATGAAGTTGAAGCTACAGCACATCCAGTTCAACGTGCTTAACGCAGAAACGCTGATCAAGGCGCAGCAAAACAAAGACGAATATGCGGGGCTAGTGGTGCGTGTTGCTGGCTACAGCGCGTTCTTTGTGGAACTCTCGAAAGAGATTCAGGACGATATTATCAGAAGAACAGCTCATGCCCTGTAATGTGCTGGCTGGGGCGGCGGATGACCGCTCCCTGGCAACTACGCCCAAGCCGTTAACCGGGCGGATTTTCAATATTCAGCGCTACTCCCTGAATGATGGTGCTGGCATTCGGACGGTGGTTTTTTTCAAAGGCTGTCCCCTGACCTGCCCCTGGTGTTCCAACCCGGAATCGCGATCGCATCGCACTGTTAATGTGCGCCGACAGGCAAAGTGTTTGCAATGCGAAGTGTGCAGCGAAGATGTAGACGAATGTCCTAGTGGGGCATTTGAGTCTGTCGGCAAAGATATGACCTTGGATGAGGTACTGCAGGAAGTCACCAGAGATGAGGTCTTTTTCCGCACTTCCGGAGGCGGCGTGACTTTGTCTGGCGGCGAGATTCTGGTACAGCCACGCTTTGTTACCGCACTATTGCAGGCGCTGAAAGCCCAGGGCTATCACATGGCAATTGAGACTACCGGCGTTGGCAAGCAGAGCCACTTGCTGACTCTGGGACGCCTCTGTGATGAGGTTCTGTTTGACCTGAAGATAATGGACGCTGATCGGGCCAGACAGGTGCTCAACATGGATCTGCCCAAGGTATTGAACAATTTCGAACAGCTAGTGGCTGCAGGAATCAATGTGATTCCCAGGTTGCCACTTATTCCCGGATATACCCTGGATATTCTCAATGTTGATCGGGTGCTGGCTTTTTTACGGCCCTGGCAATTGCGCGAGGTTCATATTCTCCCGTTCCATCAGTTGGGATCCAACAAATACGAGACATTTGGCATGGATTACCAAATGAAAAAGATCGCGGTACCCACAGAGAGCGAGATAACGGCGATTCGTTTGCATATTGAATCCCATGGATACAACGTTGTAGTAGGCGGTTAAACGTGAAGGAAAAGATTCTGATTACCGGAGCGAACGGTTTTTTCGGTACCCGGTTTATTAATCGTTATCAAGATCAATACACGATCAAGGCCACCGATGTGGCTGACCTTGATATTACTGATGTCGATAGGGTCAATGCCCTGTTCGCTGAATTCCGGCCAGATTATGTGATTCACGCTGCGGCCATCGCGGTCACAGATTTTTGCAATAACAACCCGGAACTGGCACACAGAATCAATGTTCAGGGTGCCATTCATGTGGCCAACGCCTGTAAGTCAGTGGGTGCGAAACTGGTGTTTATCTCCTCTGAGCAGGTGTTCAATGGCAATTCGGAGTCTGGTCCTTATTCAGAGGACGATATTCCCGTGCCGGATACGGTCTACGGCCAAAACAAGCTGGAAGCTGAGCGGGAGTTGGCAGGCATTCTGGACGAGTTGTGGGTGCTTCGGTTTACCTGGTTGTTTGGTATGCCGGAGCGCAATACGACCATCAACCCCAATGTGGTCTGGAATGCGCTTCAGGCATTGCAAAATGGCACCGTTATGGTTGAGCGACGCAATGAGTTCCGTGGGCTGACTTACGTGCACGAACTGCTTGAACAATTCCCGAAAATATTTGCTATCCCCTACGGCATTTACCACACCGGCGCCCACAATCCGCTGAGCCGATACGATATTGCTGTCCATATTCTGGAAGAGCTGGGTCTGGGAGAGCGACTGTCCACCCTGCTAACGGCGGGGGATGCTCCCAAGACTCGGGACATTCGCCTGAATACAGAAAAACTGGCGTCCCACGGTATTGCATTTACTGAGAGCAAACCGGCTATTTCCAAATGTTTTCGGGAATTTGGCATCAGTTGCTGATTTACCACAGGAATAATTGTTATGATTTACATGCTTGATACTGCCGACCTGACTGCTATTCAGAAGGCTGTTGACTTATACCCACTGGCTGGCGTAACCACCAACCCTTCGATCATTGCCAAAGAAAAACGACCATTGGGCAATATTCTGCTGGATATTCGTGAAATCATCGGCGATGAGCGCATGCTCCATGCCCAGGTGATGGGCACCACTGCAGACGTGATGTTGCAAGAAGCGCAGGCAATGCGCCAGCTTGACCCAGCACTGATTATCAAGGTGCCTGTGGTGCCCGAAGGCATCAAGGCCATGAAGCTAATGAAGCAGGCGGGCATGCGTATTACTGCTACCGCTATTCTTACCCCACAGCAGGCTCTAATGGCTGCCGTGGCAGGTGCTGAATTTCTCGCACCTTACATCAATCGTCTGGATAATATTTGTGGTAATGGCTGCCAGGTTGCCGCCGAGATCGTTCATCTGATCGATATTTATGACCTACCCGCTAAGGTGTTGGCTGCTTCTTTCAAGAATGTCCAGCAAGTGCACGAGGTAGCCAAGGCCGGTGCCCACTCGGTGACGATTGCCCCCGACGTTTTTGATCAGTTACTGGTGCATCCGTTAACTGATTCTGGCGTTGCCGGATTTACCAAAGATTGGGAGTCTGTATACGGCGCTGGTAAAACGGTTTTGGATATACTTGCCTGATGCCGGGCTGATTTTGTTATGTACATCAACGGTATTTGGTGACACTCCCCGCCCTATCGCACCCTAGAGCATAAAGGCGAGGCTTCTGACTTCACAGGCTACAACCGGTGATAAACCGGATTTACGCAAGCCTCCATCAGCAGAAACGGAATGTCCTTCCGTCTTTAATTTCAAGATGCCTTGCTGTCGGATATTTCCAGCAGCGTTAACATCCCTGTCGTGTATTGCACCACAAGAGCACACCCACGACCGGACTTGCAACGGCATCTCAGCTTGTTTCAAGTTGCAGACAGAGCAGGTCTTTGTCGATGGAAACCACTGGTCTATCTTGACTAGGTGCTTTCCTGCTTGCTTTGCCTTGTACTCCAACTTGGCAATCAGCGATGACCAACCGGCATCAGAGATGGCTTTGGCAAGTTGTCGGTTCTTGACCATGTTCTTGACCCTCAGCGTTTCCACAATCACCGCTTGGTTTTCGTCAATGAGTTGTCTGGAAAGTTTGTGCTGGAAGTCATTACGGGCATTGGCCACCCGTTCATGTGCCTTTGCCAAAAGTAATCGAGCTTTTACTCTGCCCTTGGAACCTTTGTGGCAGCGCGATAGCGCTTTCTGCTTTCTTCGCAGATTCCGGTAAGCATTTTTCAGGAACCGGGGATTGCCAGTCTTATGGCCGTTGCTCGTGATGGCCAGATTGGTGATTCCCATATCAACGCCGATAATCTTTGCCGCATCGAGATCAGTTATTGGCTTTGGCTGCTCAATACCATCATCGACCAGAATTGAAGCGTAATACTTACCAGTGGTCTCATGACTTAATGTGATGGACTTGATTTTGCCAGTTATCTCCCGGTGAATCTTTGCCTTGACTGGCTCGCACTTGGGAACTTTGATCCAGTTGTCACCGACTGCAACAGACGTACAGTGATAGCTGCTCTGTCTGCCATATTTTGATTTGAATCGGGGAAACTTTGCTTGCAGTTTGGGATTGAAGAAGTTTTGAAAGGCCGTATCCAGGTTTATGGTGGCCTGCTGCAAGGCAATCGAATCAGCTTCTCCAAGCCAACCATAACGGCGACTTCTCTTGGCCACGGTCAACAGCGGTTTCAGATGCTTTCTGGGGGACAGATTTTGTCCTCGCACTTTGTACCAGTGCGTTTTGATGGCCAAAGCCTTATTCCAGGCGAACAGCACAGCACCGAACTGACGGTTCAGAAATTCCGCCTGTTCTGGTGTTGGGTAGATTCGTACTTTGGTGGCTCTTAGCATGGCCAGTATTCCGTTATGCCGAAGTTGCATCATAGCTGCCAAGTCAGAAAATGGCAGTCGAATACACTGCAATCGTTGGATGACGGAGTGCTACGCACTCCCGTCTTGTATCGCCGCCCGATTGCACCCGTAGCACCCATAGCACCCATAGGGCATAAAGGCATAAAGGCATAAAGGCGAGGGTTTACGACGATTTCGCTAAAAATACATTGTGCCAATTGAACCAGAATGCCACAACTGCCGGTAGTAACTTGGTACCCGCTGGCGCTGTCGATATTGCTGCGAAGTTGGCGGCATCCCCTGTAGTGTGGCGGAGGTTGGAGAGCAGTCACTTCCAACAGTTTCTCTGCTCAAGGGATGAAAACACTCGGTTTCTTGTGTATGTTTCGCCGTAGTGGATTCCGGTTTGTCTTTATGGGGACGTCTCTTGATCAGCGTTGCTGCGTCTGGTGGAATCTGCCCTTGTCTATGAAATGCTCAGGTTAATATCGTGTCTTTTTCATTGCACTTTTTTCCAGGGAGCGTGGAGCTACCTTCAGAGCGTGGCTCGGTATAAAAGGGGATAAATCATGAGTAATCGGCAAACAATGAACACAGGCAACGCACCGAAGGCTATTGGTGCTTGTTCTCAGGCAGTTAAATCAGGAACGACAGTTTATATTTCCGGTCAGATTCCCATGATTCCAGAGACGATGGAGCTGTTGCAGGGCAGCTTCAAAGAGCAAACGCGCCGATGTTTTGAAAATCTGCAAGCCATCGCTATTGCCTCCGGAGGATCGCTGGACGACGCAGCAAAAATAACGATTTTCTTAACTGATATGACGAACTTTGACCAAGCCAACGAGGTAATGGCAGAGTTTTTTAAACGGCCATACCCAGCTCGTGCTGTTCTGGGTGTAAGCGAACTGCCCAAGAGTGTGCCGGTGGAAGTAGAGGCCATTTTGGAGCTGAAATAACTGAAACGCCTGATTAGCTTTTGGCAATTTTTGTCTGGCAATTTGGCTGGTTTGTAGATATCTCGGTGGGTTTTATTCTCTGACAGCCTTCATGATTATTTGCTGGCTCTTCGCTTGCATGGGTAGAGAATGATTCTATTGAGCTATCTGGTTGCTGTTTGAATTGCTGACAGTCGGCGCAGTCCGCATAGAACTGGCAGTGGCTCTCCCACTCATGATTTTGTGGGGGTTTTTGGTTCAACTCGCTTTGGGTGGGTTCTTTATCCGGCCTTCTTACCATGCCAATGTTGCTATTCACAATATTGCTATCCATGTTGTTATAAACCGATCGACCAAAAAAGAACGAGGCCTGAGCATTTTCCTGAGTGGAAAGTGATGATCGAACGAGAGCTGAAATATGGACAGTTGGCAGAACCGCAATCATGGAATGACCCATTTCTGAAATTCGATCTCGTTAGACGATTAGAAAGTCTTGGGTGGGAATAGTTCCATGATTTTTTTAGTAGTTCTGCTGCAAGAGGCTGGTATAACCAGTCTGGAAATCCGGATAGAAGAATTTGTAACCAGACTCAATAATCCTCTGGTTAGAGCATCTTCTGTTCCCTCTCGCAGGGGCCGGATAGCTGCCGTTATCTAACAAGACATTCAGTTGCTGACTCAGCCATTGCAGTACGTCGAATGATGCTGTCGGCTGACAGTCAACCCCGAGGTAGAGGTTATCAATAGGCAAGCGATCCATATCCCGATGAATCAGGTGAGCAATTATACCTGCACAGTCTTTTTGATGAATGCGATTGCTAAACACCACGGGCTCTTTTGGGCAGCCTTCCCCTCTTAAAACCCGATCAATGAGTCGGCGCCTGCCTGGGCCGTAAATACCGGCAAAACGAATGGCGGTGGCAGGAAATGGCGCACAATGTAACAGCGCTTCTGCGGCCAGCATAATTTGGCCGTTGAACCGAGTTGGTCTGGTGGCTGAGGTTTCGTCAACCCATTCGCCGTCGCTTTGATGAAATGTACTGGTACTGGAGGTAAAAAAAATACGCCTTGGTGTATATCTTTGGGTTGCAAGGCGATCCAGGATATTTTGCAGGCCAAGCAGATAGGCGCGCTGATATTGCGCTTCAGAACTGCCATCTGCGGCAGCGGCGTAGATGACATAATCGAGTTGTTCCGGCCACTCACCAAGATCCTGTGGCAGACAAAGATCGCCAACGATCGGATTAACGCCAGTCGGTAGCGCCGCAGTATTGCGCCGCAACCCCCAAAGCGCAAAACGCTCCGTGGCTAACAACTGCCGAGCCAGCTCACAACCCACATCACCGCAGCCGGCAATTAACACATTGAGCTTATTCATGATAGCTATCGCCTATTGCATGATATACCCTTTGGAAAAAACGTAATGGCGGCATCGCACCTTTGAGCATTTGTACGAATTCAGTGCTTGTGCGACTGTACAGTGAGTGTGAATGTTCCCGCCAGTTGTCACCAAGTTGCTAACTCGCTCTTTTATCTAAAGCACTATTATCCAAAACACCATGACACTGACAGAACTTCGCTACATTGTCACCCTCGCCCAAGAGCAACATTTTGGCAGAGCTGCCGGCAAATGTTTTGTCAGCCAGCCAACGTTGAGTGTGGGGGTAAAAAAACTGGAAGATGAGCTGGGTGTGGCCCTGTTTGAACGAACGCGCAATGCCGTTCGAGTCACTCCATTGGGTGAGATGATCGTCAGTCAGGCGCAAAAAGTATTGGAAGAAGCGTCGGCGATAAAACAGCTGGCCAAGACCGGCCACGACCAGCTCAGTACACCGCTAAGAGTGGGTGCAATCTACACAATCGGCCCTTATTTATTTCCTCACCTGGTGCCACAATTGGCTAAGCGCGCTGCCAATATGCCGCTGTACATCGAGGAGAATTTCACCGCCGTCTTACGCAAAAAGCTGCGCATGGGAGAGCTGGACGCCATTATTATTGCGCTGCCTTTTAGCGAGCCGGATGTGTTGATCAGCCCCTTGTACGACGAGTCGTTCAGGGTACTGTTGCCTTGTGGCCACCCTTTGGAGCAGCAAGCAGAAATTGATCCGGCTAACCTGGTGCAGGAAAACCTGTTGTTACTGGGAGAAGGGCATTGCTTTCGTGACCAGTTGCTTGAGGCTTGCCCAATATTGGTCAATAAAAAAGATGGCGTTGCTGAGCTTGATGGCGGCGGCATTGAAGCAACATCGCTGGAAACCATTCGGCACATGGTGGCTTCAGGCATGGGAGTCAGCGTATTACCGCAATCGGCGGTTGTTGATCATCATTATGCGCCTAACCTGCTTAGTTCCAGACCATTTTGTCAGCCTGTGCCTGGCAGAACGGTGGCACTGGCCTGGAGAGCCAGCTTCCCAAGACCCAAGGCTATCGATGTTCTTACCGATGCCTTGCGACAGTGTGCGGTCAGGTGAGTGGAGCAGACGGCGGCGAGCATGAACAGATCATTGAATGATATCTCGGTAACAACGCTCAAAGGGGTGGGTGACGCGCTGGCAAACACGCTGGCCAAAATCAATATTCACAGTATTCAGGACCTGCTGTTCCACCTGCCCATGCGCTATCAGGACAGAACTCGCGTTACGCCCATTGCGACGTTACAGCCCAATAGCGATGTGGTGATCCAGGGTACTATTCTGGCCGCTGAGGTGGTTACCGGCCGACGCCGTAGTCTGCTGTGTCGTATTGGTGATGGTTCCGGCATCATCAATCTGCGTTTTTTCCATTTCACGGCAGGGCAGAAAAATAATCTTCGCCCGGGCACAGAGATTCGTTGTTTCGGTGAACCTCGTCGGGGTGCTACCGGGCTGGAAATCTACCACCCTGAGTGTCGGGTAATTAAGCCTGATGCACCCACTGACGTACAAGATACGCTAACGCCCGTTTACCCAGCGACAGCAGGTCTGACCCAACAGCGTATCCGCAGTTTGTGCGAACAGGCATTGAAATTGCTCGACGACGACTACTCATTGCAAGAGCTTCTGCCTGATGAAATTCGCCTGAAATATCAACTCAGTTCGCTGGTGGCAGCAGTGCGTCTGCTC
>OZ246962.1:0-835000 GCA_965232255.1 Endozoicomonas sp. | reverse complement strand
TGGAGGACCGAACCGACTATCGTTGAAAAGCTAGCGGATGACCTGTGGATAGGAGTGAAAGGCTAATCAAGCCCGGAGATAGCTGGTTCTCCTCGAAAGCTATTTAGGTAGCGCCTCGTGTCTAACCATCGGGGGTAGAGCACTGTTTGGGCTAGGGGGTCATCCCGACTTACCAACCCCATGCAAACTCCGAATACCGATGAGTTCAATCACGGGAGACACACGGCGGGTGCTAACGTCCGTCGTGAAAAGGGAAACAACCCAGACCGTCAGCTAAGGTCCCAAAGTAACAGTTAAGTGGGAAACGATGTGAGAAGGCCCAGACAGCCAGGAGGTTGGCTTAGAAGCAGCCACCCTTTAAAGAAAGCGTAATAGCTCACTGGTCGAGTCGGCTCGCGCGGAAGATTTAACGGGGCTCAAACTGTTCACCGAAGCTACGGGTACACACTTCTAGTGTGTGCGGTAGAGGAGCGTTCTGTAAGCCGTAGAAGGTCAAGCCGAGAGGCAGGCTGGAGGTATCAGAAGTGCGAATGCTGACATGAGTAACGACAAGGGGAGTGAGAAGCTCCCCCGCCGGAAGACCAAGGGTTCCTGCGCAACGCTAATCGGCGCAGGGTGAGTCGGCCCCTAAGGTGAGGTCGAAAGACGTAATCGATGGGAAACAGGTCAATATTCCTGTACCCCTTGCGACTGCGACGGAGTGACGGAGAAGGCTAGGCCAGCGCGGCGTTGGTTGTCCGCGTTTAAGGCTGTAGGCTGGGGATCCAGGAAAATCCGGATCCTCAAGGCCGAGAACTGACGACGAGGTTCTACGGAACCGAAGTGGTTGATGCCATGCTTCCAGGAAAAACTTCTAAGCTTCAGGTCACAAGGGACCGTACCCCAAACCGACACAGGTGGTCAGGTAGAGAATACCAAGGCGCTTGAGAGAACTCGGGTGAAGGAACTAGGCAAAATGGCACCGTAACTTCGGGAGAAGGTGCGCCGGCTTTGGTGAGCGGACTTGCTCCGCAAGCTGAGGCCGGTCGAAGATACCAGGTGGCTGCGACTGTTTATTAAAAACACAGCACTGTGCAAACACGAAAGTGGACGTATACGGTGTGACGCCTGCCCGGTGCCGGAAGGTTAATTGATGGGGTTATCTTCGGAGAAGCTCTTGATCGAAGCCCCGGTAAACGGCGGCCGTAACTATAACGGTCCTAAGGTAGCGAAATTCCTTGTCGGGTAAGTTCCGACCTGCACGAATGGCGTAACGATGGCCACGCTGTCTCCACCCGAGACTCAGTGAAATTGAAATCGCTGTTAAGATGCAGCGTATCCGCGGCTAGACGGAAAGACCCCGTGAACCTTTACTACAGCTTCACAGTGGATCTTGATGTTGCTTGTGTAGGATAGGTGGGAGGCTTTGAAGCGGTGACGCCAGTTGCCGTGGAGCCATCCTTGAAATACCACCCTGGCAATATTGAGGTTCTAACCCAGGTCCTGAAACAGGATCGGGGACATTGTGTGGTGGGTAGTTTGACTGGGGCGGTCTCCTCCCAAAGAGTAACGGAGGAGCACGAAGGTTGGCTAAGTACGGTCGGACATCGTACGGTTAGTGTAATGGCACAAGCCAGCTTGACTGCGAGAGGGACATCTCGAGCAGGTACGAAAGTAGGTCATAGTGATCCGGTGGTTCTGAATGGAAGGGCCATCGCTCAACGGATAAAAGGTACTCCGGGGATAACAGGCTGATACCGCCCAAGAGTTCACATCGACGGCGGTGTTTGGCACCTCGATGTCGGCTCATCACATCCTGGGGCTGAAGCCGGTCCCAAGGGTATGGCTGTTCGCCATTTAAAGTGGTACGCGAGCTGGGTTTAGAACGTCGTGAGACAGTTCGGTCCCTATCTGCCGTGGACGTTGGAAGTTTGAGAAGAGCTGCTCCTAGTACGAGAGGACCGGAGTGGACGGACCACTGGTGTTCGGGTTGTGTCGCCAGACGCATTGCCCGGTAGCTATGTTCGGACGGGATAACCGCTGAAAGCATCTAAGCGGGAAGCCCCCTTCAAGATGAGACTTCCCTGGAGACATGATCTCCCTAAAGAGCCGTTAAAGACTATGACGTTGATAGGTTGGGTGTGTAAGCGCTGTGAGGCGTTGAGCTAACCAATACTAATGACTCGTGCGGCTTGACCATATAACGCCAAAGCGATTTAGAAGACATACACGTAGAGTGTCGTGCAAGAACAGCTTAATTATCGGATTCCAGCTATTGTCTTGAAACTTGTTTCTTGACACTAGCAACCAGTTAAGCCTGGCGACCATAGAAAGTTAGAACCACCTGATCCCATCCCGAACTCAGTAGTGAAATGACTTATCGCCGATGGTAGTGTGGGGTCTCCCCATGTGAGAGTAGGACATCGCCAGGCACTCGTTAGAAAACCCTGATCGTTTATTCGATCAGGGTTTTTGCTTTGTACAGAAAATGACGCCAGCGAGCAAGGACATCGCCAGGCATATTTTTTACCTTGACTTGCTCAAGGCTGCAAAACTCCTGATCGTTTATTCGGTCAGGGGTTTTTGTTATGGTCTGCTTTTCTTCTGAAGGATGCTTTCTATGAATACCGTTCTTATTACCGGAGCCAACCGCGGTCTGGGTCTTGAATTTGTGCGGCAGTATGCTGAGTCAGGTTGGAAAGTTATTGCCTGTTGTCGTTCACCTGAGCAAGCTACCGCACTTGGTGAGCTGGCTAAAAAGCATGATGTTGAGTTGCATAAACTGAATATGGCCAGTGAGAACGAAATTAATGAGCTGGCTACTTCTTTAAAGGGACGTCCCATAGATCACCTGATATTAAATGCAGGCATTCTTGGTGAAAAGTGTGCAAACCTGGGGGAGATGACTCAGTCTGGCTGGCTTGAAGTGCTGACCATTAACACGGTTGCTCCTGCGCTTCTGATTCAGGCATTACGAGATAATGTTGCCGCCAGTGATTTGAAAACTATCGCCGGTATATCCACTCGGGTGGCCAGTCTCGATGATAACAGTTCCGGTGGAATGTATAGCTACAGAGCCTCCAAGGCTGCCCTTAATCAGATATTGGTCAGTGCAGCCAAAAACCTTGCAGAACAAGGCGTAAAGACTGTTGCTCTTCATCCGGGCTGGGTCAAGACGGATATGGGCGGAGAGAATGCCATGTTTACTGTTGAAGAGAGTGTGGCAGGAATGATGAAAGTAATTCGTGAGCTGACCCCGGAAGAGTCAGGATGTTTCCGGGTATTTGATGGTTCAGTTCTCGCCTGGTGATACTTTGCCTGCCTTGATTCCACGACTTTTATTTTGAATGTCAGATGGGACTGCAGAACTCTAACGAGTCATGCGTGCTAACAGCATCAGTGGTTATCAGCCTCGTCAAAACCGTCGTCGGTCATCATCTCACTGATGAGGTCAAACTCATCATCAAGGCTTAGTAGCCCGGGAGGTTGTGCTGTTGGCCCTGGAACTGTACTGGTTGATGCCGCACTGTCTGCAAGCGCGCCAAGGAGTGCGATGTTAATACTGGTAACTGCATCCTGTGCCTGTTCCAGGGCATCTTCGCTGGAAAAGTCCAGATCAAACATTTGACCACTGGCGGCTTGATGAGGCCCCCGACTTGTCGACGTCGATGGTTGAACCGATGAGTGTGATGAAGTTCCTTGATTCGCGTCGGCAGGCGTAACCGGCAATGGAGCCGCTGTTCTCCCCTGATTTCTGAGGTAGCGTGAGGGACTCAACAAACTCTGTAGTTCTGATCCTGAATGACTGGATCGCTGAGAAGTCAACGGGGTTCCCCTTGGTGTAGCGACAGTTTCTGCACTGGCTCCGGCAACTGAACCCAGCCTGGCGCGCGTTCTTCGCGCCTGCTCAATCATGTCTGGCCGGGGAATGCACGCACCCTTATTAGCACGGGCGACCGCCTCGAGCAGCGCTATATCCAGCTGACCCCCGACACTGAGGTCTGCTAGCCCAAGGACTCGGTTTATTTCTCCAGCAGTAGGTACACCACGACGGTGATAGAGATCAGCGAAACACCTGAGCAGTTGTCTTTGCAAATCCAGTTCGTTACCGCTGTGCTGCTGGGTCAGAGCCATTATTGTATCGACGCTTGTCTGATTGGGTAGCCCACCGCCACTACACATGGCCGCTATCTTATGCAGGGCAAAACTGTTGAGATCACCTCGTTCCTGGAGGCTTGGCAGGCTCAGTAAACTAGCCACGGCAGTGTTGGCAGGAACTCCTCTGCCGTGGCACATATGAGCAATGGACCTCAGTACGGATTGGTCAATATTGCCATCTGCCTGGCGCACTGCACCTGCTAATAATTCATTAACAGCCTCAGAGCTGGGAAAGCGTTTGCCTGTGCACATGGAAGAGAGGGCCCTCACCACTGACATTCCGTACGTCTCAAGCAGTGACAGCGACAAAAAATTCTGCGTATCTGCACAGATGGGAAAACCCACGCCATGGTGCATGGCAGCTATGGGCTTAAGGCATCGGGAGCTGGCGACGAGTGTTATAAAGCTATTCTCGCTACTAATAAAGCTATCGATTTTCGCAATCAATGCCCGTTGGGTTCTTGATCCTCCGAATAACATGCTAGTCAGCACAGAGGTATCTGCGATCTGGGCGCGATCAACATGGGTAAAAAAATGAGCTGATTTTTCCATCAACAGGATTTGCTTGTCTGCCGGACATTTATGGATCAACTCAGTGAGCGTATGCTTGCATTCGATTTGCTTGCGCTCTAAAACCGCGTGCAACCGATTCTCTGCTCTCACATAGGGAGCATCCTGAGCTTGCGATTCCACCCGCGCCCTTCTCGGGGCGCTCCCTTCTGCGTCACCACCTTCTCTTGGTCTTCTTCTGGAACGAGGCGGTTGTGAGGAGGATGCCATTGCACTCCTGACGCTTGACTGGGCCACAGCAAATCTGTCGAGTGCCTGGGCACTCGTGCTGGGTTGATCAGAAGCCGGTGAGGCCACTGACGAGGATCTGCTGGAACTGCTGGCTGTTGGTGAACCAATGGGTCTAATCATTGTCTTTTTACCCGAATGAACACAGAATGCTGGATTTCACGCCCACTGCGGCCAATAGGATTTACTACTGGCTCCGGTTGCAGACACACATTTTGCTTATTGTGAGGTCTGGTTATCCGTGATCTGACCTGTCGGCGGCAATAAACTCAGTAATTAAATCAAGTTGCAGTGACTCTTCCTCGCTTAACGACGTTGCTGGTGCAGCACTGGCCGCATCTTCGGCAATAACCTCACCAAGCAAATCGAGCATTTCTTCCTGTGCAGTGCTCAGAGTCGTCTGTACTGAGGCATCGGTATCAGTCAAGTCTTGTCGAACACTGGTGGCACTGTCAGCGAACCGTGCCTCATCAGCCCACTGGGACACTCTGTTAATCCAGGCGGTTAACTCAGGACTGGCTGACCCGGACGGCTGTTGGCTTTGTGTTGTAGAGCCATGACTCAAGGAGCCTGCGAGGCGCGGTTGATAACCCGATGTGGATGGCTGTTCCTCGGTCATAGAGGCGCTCTGCTGCAAGTCATCGCCGCTTTGTCTGCTCGTGCCTGGTAATTGCTGGCCAGACTGGTCTGTACGCCGGACAAGTTCCCAAGGTGAAGCGGCCAATAAACTCCGCAGGGACGATGTGCCTCTGCCTGTGGCTGTCAGGGACGCTGAGCTTGTTGATGGTTGGCTGCTACCGTCAGCGTTTGGCTCATATGTAATACCGAGATTGACAATAACTGCGTGGATATTAGCGGGCACGATGAATGCCCGAGGATCATGAGTGCTCTGAAACGTGGGGTGCTGTCGGCACTGCTCTATCAGATTATTGCCTGGAAAACCTTTGCCAGAGTGAGAAGTGGCAACCCTTTCCAGTAGCGACAGGTTAAACTGACCACCGGTGGTCTGTAAATTTGGCAATGTCAGCAGTGTTACCATCTCTTTGACGGCTGGCATGTCTCTGTGTCTGTAGAGAGTGGAGAAACATTTGAGTAAACGCATTTGCCGGGCAATATTGCCATTCCCAAACAGGTGCGTCAGCTTCAGCAACCCATCAGTACGATCAGATGCCGGGATACCTTTGGATGCAGTAATGACGGAAATGGCTTCGAGCATCTCTGGGTCTGGTTGGCCACCGAACTGCAGGCTGTCAAGACTTAACAATTCCTGTACGGCGTTATGCGCTGGAATACCTTTACCGTGGCAGATGGCGCCGATGGAGCGTAGCAGTTGCAGGTTAACCTGACCGTCGTGGCAGAGAATTGGCAGCGCCAACAATGCCGCAACAGTTTCCTTAGAGGGAATCCCCCTGCCATGACACATGGAGGCGATGGGGCGCAATAGTTGCAGATTGACCTGAGTCCCCTGGCGAAGAATTGGCAACGTTAACAATGAGGTGACACTCTCCTGGCTGGGAACGCCTTTGTCACAACACATGGAAGAAATACAGCTCACCATGCACGGACTGATGACACCATCTATCCTGAGACCTTCCACTGCCAGCAGTTCGGCCACTGCCTGCGGATGCGGAAAACCGCGGCCGTGACACATGGCAGAGATTGACTTGATAAACGGTGAAGACGCTACCTGTCCAATTTCGGCATCAGAAAAATTCATGAATGCAGCAATAAATCGCGCCGCTTGATCATTCTTTCTGTCACCAAGCATGTTGGTTATGGTGGCAGTATTGCTGACAACGTCGTTGATGTGGGAAAAATAACAGATCAACTTTTGGATGAATTGCAGCTTGTCAGCATCCGCGCACTTGTCGACCAACTTGGACAGCGTATCTTTGACCGTGAGGCCTCTGTTCGTGCAACAATTCGTCAACTGACGCATGGCTTCAGCAATGTCAGCGGGTGAGGCCAAACGGGCTCTTCTGGCCGCGCTTCCTTCTGGTTCTTCCCCTTGGTGCTGTCGTCGTCTGCTGCTGTGTTGCGCAGAGGTTAGTATGCTTCTCAACGTGGATTGGGTTGCGGCAAAACCATCGGCACCTGGTGGTTGAGGATTGGAGCCTGAGGGGCGAGGATTGTCCTGCTCTGTTGCGGGCGATGATGAATGCGACGTGGTTGCTCTGCCTGTGCGTGGATTAATGGGTGGAATCATGCGCTTTCATACTCAGGTGTGCTCCGGATGTAAGATTTATCTAGTGGAAAACCGTCGTCAGAGTAATTCTGCTCTCTGCCTTGCTCGGTCACGGTGCCCACGTTATCCGTGCTCAGAAACCGACCTTTACCCGCACAGCGATAATGTGTTCGCGTGCTTGTCATCTGCCAGTACGCGAAAGCATTTGCCTGGTTTTATGGCCATTCGACCATAAAGCGATAGTCAACACTGCCCACATAACCCGCTTTTTTCAATAAGAAATTCCCTCAATCTATCTGGGTATACAACACTCTGAAGTGGGTCAGGTAGTCAAACAAGATGGGGGCATTTTGGATGCTTGATCGGCGAGCAAGTTGCCGGTGATCACCTGGAAGGAAAGCGCTGAAAAGAAAAAAAATGTCGTGTAAATCCACAGGCGCAAGGGGAAAGGTAAAACCAGGCGATTTGCGGTGCAAAAAGCGCCTGGCAAAACGCCCGGTTACAGGCTTGAGCGCAGCATCCACAGTTCTTTTTCTATAAACCCGATCTGCCCGTCACAGTAGGCGCGGGTGATATCGTCGGTGCTTTCATCGGCAGAAATGGCCACAAGCAGCTTCTGCATCACATCAAAGTCATGAATGATGGCGCGCACGATGTACTCAACACTGAACTCGATCTTTTCTTCTTCTGCAATGGTTGCCGTGCTCAGGATGGCTTTCAGTGTGACCAGGGGCGTGCCGGAAAGCTGCAGGATTCTTTCTGCCACATCGTCGTACATGGTGGCAAACTGAGTGTAATATTCTTCGGTCCTGGCGTGCAGTTGGAAAAACGCGGGGCCCTTCACATGCCAGTGGTAGTTGTGCAGCTTGGTAAAGAGTACGTTGGCATTAGCCAGAACAACATTCAGCTTTTCAATGGTGGCGGACATGGAGCTTCCTTCAATTAACGTAACGCTGTCATTTATTTTCTTTAGTGATTCTCAGCGATAGCCTTCCTGGCTGTCCATGACTGAGGTCAATTTTTGCGCTGCCAGATGCTGGAAAAACGGGCTGCATGATTTAGTGGTGCTTGTCTTTGCCTGGTGACTGTGAAAGCTCTCAAAGCGTCGTGCTTGCTTGTTTGCTGGCATGCAAACGGATGCTCATCCCAAGATCATGAATTTCGGAATTCACTGTGTTGCTAGGTATAAACTTCTACAGACAGGACAAAAGCCACTGACAATAATGCTCCCCCTTGATCAGCAGTTAGTCGTTTGTGCTCGAACAAAAATAGTTGGCAAAACAAGACAAAACAATAATAGTCCCAACACTCAGGCCCAACGAATTGGATAAATTTTTCGAGCAATATAACTCCAAGCGGACAAGTTTTTTAAGACCATGAACTACAAACCAGTCTTATACGTCATTGGGCTATTACTTATGACGCTGGCGGTGCTAATGTGTATACCGCTGATTACCAATCTTATTCTTGATACCCCTTCCGATCACATGACCTTCACGTTATCCCCACTGATTACCTTCAGTTTTGGCGCGTTGTTATGGCGATCCTGTAAGGTGGAGTACTTTGGGTTGCGCTCCAGGGAAATTTTCATGTTGACCAACCTGAGCTGGGTAATGGTCTGCATATTCGGGGCATTGCCTTTTATCTTTGAAACGAACATCAGCTTCACCGATGCTTTTTTCGAGAGTATGTCCGGGATCACCACCACAGGTTCTACCGTGCTGGTGGGTCTTGATTATATGAATCCCGGTATTTTGATGTGGCGCTCAGTGCTGCACTGGTTTGGTGGCGTCGGCTTTATTGTTATGGCGGTTGCTGTCTTGCCTTTTCTGAAAGTCGGTGGCATGCGCCTGTTCCAGAGCGAGTCTTCCGACTGGTCAGATAAAGCAATGCCCCGTTCGGGCGTCATTGCCAAGCGTATTGTGCAGGTGTACCTGGGACTGAGTGCTTTGTGCGCCGTGGCCTATTACATGGGCGGCATGACCATTTTTGAGGCCATTAATCATGCGATGGCAACTTTGTCTACGGGGGGATTTTCCACCTCCGATGCGTCAATGGGTCACTTTACCAGCCCTGCCATCCACTGGACTGGCACATTATTTATGTTGTTGGGCAGCTTGCCGTTCGTTTTGCTGGTGCGGGCGTTTTCAGGAAATGCCGAACCATTGTGGCAAGACTGTCAGGTTAAGGGTTTTCTGAAGTTACTGGTCGTTGTCTGGAGCATCATGACCGTTTGGCTGATGATGCATTCAGATTATGATTTTTTTAAGGCACTGACGCTGGTGGCTTTTAATACGACGTCCGTCATCAGTACCACGGGCTTCGCCCTGACCGACTACTCTTTGTGGGGCGGCTTTGCCGTTACCGCCTTTTTCCTTATGACATTTGTTGGCGGCTGTTCCGGGTCGACCACAGGTGGCGTGAAAATCTTCCGCTTCCAGCTGGGTCTGATGCTGCTTAATGTCCAACTCAAGCAACTGAGTCATCCACGGGCCTGTTTCAGTATGCAATACAATGGCCAGCCAATAAGTTCCGACATCATCCGCTCTTTCGTTGCATTTACCTTTTTCTTTTTGATGCTCATTTGCATCATGACATTGCTGCTGAGTTTGATGGGGATGGATTTTATCACCAGTCTGACCGGATCAGTGACGGCCATTGCCAATGTTGGCCCTGGGCTTGGCAGTGTGATCGGGCCGGCCGGCAACTTCGCTCCGCTGCCTGATATGGCTAAGTGGGTGCTGGCTGTCGGGATGCTGATGGGGCGTCTTGAGGTCATCACCGTTCTGGTTCTCTTCACTTCTGCCTACTGGCGCCGCTGACAATTTCCGCTGACAACGCCTGCCACACTCGTGGCAAAAGGCCGGTTGAAAAAAACAGGACGACCCTTATATTACATGTAACATTTGTTACATGTAATAAATGCCTGGGTGGCAACACAAGCTGTAACAGAGCATAGGCCGAGAGGGTTTATTCATGGCACTGCGGAAAACTGCTGCCCACTATCAGCGCCAGTTCCGCTCAAGGATGAGAGAGCAAGGACTGGTCAAGAAAGAGATCTGGATTTTGCCTGAGAACGCCAGTGCACTTCGTGACATTGAGCAGCACCTTCGGCAAGCCGGGTCCGGTCAACCATCAGGAACAACCATCATGACGTTGCCAAAGAGTGAAAATAGTGCCTGGACGATACAGAGCTTGTACGAAGCGCTGAACAATGATTCCTCGAATACCGATTTTGAGCTGACCCTGGTGGACGGCACCGATCCCTGCCTGGTGATCAACATGAACGGGTTTGGCGATCTGCCCATTTACCTGACGGTGTCTGGCGAGCAGATTGTTGCCGATACCATACTGTGGCCGTTGTCTACGGTAAAAGACCCGGTGGCGCTTAATGAGGAGATACTGCGTACCCACAAACTGTTTCCTCTGTCCACTATCGGCCTGGATCGCTTTCCCGACGAGAAAGAGTATTACACTATTTTTGGTGCACTCAGTTCTACCTCATCGCTGTCCAATATCATCCTGGAAATAGACACCCTTGCGGCCAACGCCATCAAGGCCTCAGAGGCATACGCCAATCATTTGATTGCCTGACTAGCGACATAAATACGACAATTTTTAGTTAATTTTTAGTAGGTGATTGTAATGAGCATCTGGGTAAAGGTCATGACGGCCCTGAAAGGAGCGACCAATGAAGTCGGTGAGGCAATTGTCGACAGCAATGCCCTGAGAATTCTGGACCAGGAAATCCGTGAGGCCAGCGAACAGCTTCAGCAGTCCAAGACTCAGCTTGCCAGCATTATGGCCAAGCAGAAACTTTCGGCACAAAAGTGCGCTGAGCTGAAGGAAAAAGTGGCAGAGTACGAAGGTTATGCAATAAAAGCCCTGGGGCAAAATGATGAGTCGCTGGCCGCTGAAATCGCCAGCAAGATAGCGGAGTACGAATCGGAGCTTGCTGCTGAGCAGGAGATGGAACGGAGTTTTGCCCAGAGCACCGTCAGTCTGAAAAAAGCCATTGTCGATGCAGAATCAAACTTGCGTCGTCTAAAGCAACAAGTGGATACGGTAAAAGCGACAGAGTCTGTGCAAAAAGCACAGGCAGCCTGTGCTGTCAAACACAGCGGTGTGAATTCAAAAATGGCCACTGCTACTGATTCTCTTGAGCGGATCAAGCGCCGTCAGGCCGAAAGAGCTGCCCAGATGGAAGCGGCCAGTGAACTGTCTGGCGACACCGCTGAGAATGAGCTGCAAGCCAAGCTCAAGGCGGCTGGCATCACCAAGGGCGATGCAGACGCTGCCAGCGTGCTGGAGCGGCTGAAAGCCCGGCAAAAATAGGAACTTATCGGGTCACGAGGGCGGCGAGGTAAATGCCGTCCCAATGCCCAGAATGATAAAGGCCGAACCGATCATCCATTTTCCCCAGCGCCGACGTTGGCGGTTGTGTTGCAATTGTTTGCTGATACTACCGGCGAACAGGCCGACTACGGCATCAATCGGAAAGGCAACGGCGACGAACACCAGTCCGAGCAAAAAGATATCCACCGGCGCTGAAGCGCTGGTCGGATCAACGAACTGCGGGAAAAAAGCCAGGAAAAACAGAATGACTTTTGGGTTTAGTACGTCCGTAATAACACCTTGGTAAAATACCTTTCTCAGGGCGGTCTGGGAAATGGGCTGTTGACCGCCAGAAGCAGTGGCCTCACGCCAAGAGAGCAAAGACGTCAATCCGAGAAAACACAGGTACGCCGCGCCTGCGTATTTAATAAGCGCAAAGGCCACGGCTGACGATGCGATCAAGGCAGAAAGCCCGAAAGCCGCGATGATGGTATGGATAAGAACACCGGTATGGACGCCCAGTGCAGAGATAAGTCCTGCCACGGCACCTTGATCAAGACCCCGGGTGGTGATGTACAGCAAGTCCGGACCGGGAGCCAAAGCAAGAACGAGGGTCGCTATAAGAAATAGCGCCAGTGATGACTCAGGCATAACAAATTCTCTTTTTATTGCCACAAGTTGCAGGCTGCCTGTATGGCAGCTTTTCGAAGGGCAACAAGGGTGAAGAAGTATAGCCTTGATTTGGCCTGTTAATGGATGGTTTGCCGCTATGATTTTTGACTGGTTAAAAAGCCATAAAGACGACGAAAAAAGTAAGATTGTTTTACCCGCGCCGCTTAATTTACGTCTGGGAAGTGCAGTTGAGCTGGATCTGCTGCCTTTGCAGATGATACGCGAGCAGTTGCGCTGCACGTTGCCGGAGGGTCTGCAAATCATCGAAGCTGCCGGTTTTATTGATCTTGGTGCCGGTGCTTCGCTTTGTCGATTTTATACGTCGGATGACGGATTTATTCAAATCTCTACCAATGGTGGTTATGAAGCCCAGAATATTGATGACATAAAATTCTTTGTCTTTACCCAGACTCATAATATTGCCAGCCAAAGCGGAGTGGATTTGTGGGTCGGTGATGGTGGCCTGATTGGCAAAGCGCAATTTCAGTTGGATGAAACCGTCTATCAGCGAGTCTGGGACGCAGAGGTACCCGGCGCCATTGAGCCGGTGAATTTTACTGAAACAGTTTATAACCGCGACAGTGCTATCGCCGCTTATGAAGTTGATCACCTGGCCATGCTCTACCAGCGTCCGGTCAGCGACGGCCAACGCTATGAGTATTTACTGGCATCCCTGGAGTTCAGTGGCGAGAATGAAGCAACCGCTGTGGTTAGTCTGGGTTTTGATCTGGATATTTCTTCCATGCATATCACTTGACTCAGATGGTCACGGACGGAAAATGCGTCATGCTCTGGATGAAAAACGTGGTACTTTTTTGCGAAAATAGTCGTGCATTGGCTCTTGTGCAAAATGAGTTGTGACCGTAAATATTCCGTCTGGTAAGGATGTCCTTGTCAGCCAGTTTCGATAATGTTCAGGATGCGACATGTTGACATCCTCCTCCAGCGAGGCAACTAGATGATTACCATCACCGACTATCTGGCAGGCGTGCCGCTGTTTCTGGCCTATTTTGTCCTGGGCCTGTTACTGACCGGAATCTACGTTCTGGTCTACGCCTGGTGTACCCCGCACGATGAAATGGCGCTGATCAGGGAGAATGTGCCAGCGGCGTCTATCGCCTTTGCCGGGAGCCTGATCGGTTTTGTCTTACCGCTGACCAGTGTTATCGAAAACTCCGTCAATCTGGTGGATATGGCGCTTTGGGGAGCCATTGCGCTGGTGGTTCAGTTGGCTACCTTTTTCGGTCTGCGACTGTTTATGCCTAAAATCTCTGAGCGTATTGCCAATAATGAACTGGCTTCGGGCATCTGGCTGGGCGGTATTTCCATTGCGGCCGGTCTGTTGAACGCTGCCTGTCTTACTTATTAGCGCCGGAGTGACGGGAAATGAAGCGTTCAAAAACGTTACGGCTGGCCATTATGGGGAGTGCCCCGCTGATAGTCAGTGGTTGCGCCGATTCCTCCAATCAAGCCTTGGTCTATCAGGACGTGGCCAGTTGTGCCAAAGGTGGTGTGGTCTCTGAGTCGGTTTGCCAGTACCAGTACAACAAAGCCTGGCAAGAACATTTGAGTGACGCGCCAAGGTACAGTACTGAGGCGCTGTGCAAGCAGGATTTTGCCGCTGGCTGTCAGCCGGTGTCGTCCGGCGAATACATTCCCACCATGCAGGGCTTTATGCTGGCTGGCCAAGGTGCTTCCGGGCGTGGCTCGTCGTTTACCGTTATTCCTCTTTACCTTGGCGCCGGTGGTTTTTTTCGCACCGGCACTTATGACCGTGTAAGTAGTGGCTACCGACAGGGCAGAGTAGCAGTAGACAATAGCGTGTTGAGCAAGCCGGCAAAGCCCTCATTGAAAAGCACCACGATGAGTCGGGGCGGTTTTGGCAGCCGCTCTGCTGCCAGAGGAGGGTGGGGCGGATAATGCGGCGTATTACCTCAACGCCGAGACGACACTGGACGCAACTGGCGGACTCGCTTGGCTTTAAATTTCACACGATTAATGATGCGCCCTACTGGGATGAGTCGGCTTATTACCAATTTACCCTGAAGCAAATTGAAGCAGATATTGAAGCACCAACCGCTGAGCTGCATCAGATGTGTTTGCAGCTGGTAGACCAGGCGGTTAACTCTGAGCAGATGATGGAGCGACTGCGCATACCGGAATATTTCTGGGATACAATTCGTCAATCCTGGCTGCGTAAAGATCCACATCTCTACGGTCGCATGGACTTTTCTTATGATGGCCAGTCGGCCGCCAGGTTTTACGAATATAACGCCGATACGCCAACTTCTTTGTATGAGTCTGCTTTTTTCCAATGGCTCTGGCTTGAGCAGATGGTCGCTGAGCAAAAGCTGCCAGTCGATGCCGATCAGTTCAATATTATCCAGGAGATGTTGATCGAGGCTCTGGTATTGCTGAAAAAACAGCATATGGGAGATGAGCCACTGTATTTTTCCTGTAGTGAAGGCTCAGAGGAGGACTTCGGGACCGTTGAGTATATTCGCGATTGTGCCGTGCAGGCAGGGCTGACTACTGGGTTTATCTACACCGAAGATATCGGCATAAACCCGCAAGGACAATTTACCGACTTAAAGGATATGACGATTCCCGGTCTGTTCAAGCTGTATCCCTGGGAGTTTATGTTAGCCGAAGAGTTTGGCAGTTATCTTCCTGGTAGCGACACACTGTTTATTGAGCCATCCTGGAAAGCCATTTTATCCAACAAAGGTATTTTGCCCCTGCTGTGGCAGGCATTTAAGGGCCATCCTAACTTGTTGCCCAGTTATTTTGAGGATGAGCGGCCCGGCGACGACCTGGGCAGCTGTTTTGTGAAAAAGCCGGTTTTTTCCAGGGAAGGCGCCAACATTTCAATCGTAAGGGAAGGTAAGGTGCTGGACTTTGTGGATGGTCCATATTTGGATAGTGGTTACATTCTACAAAAGTATCATCCGCTGCCGGTGTATTCAGGCAACCACACCCTGATCGGCAGTTGGATTGTTGCCGATCGCTCTGCGGGAATAGGAATTCGTGAGGACAACTCGACAATTACCAAAGATAGCTCCAGATTTGTTCCTCACGTGATTAACGACTGACTTGCCAGTGTTTGACGAACAAAACCGCGTTGCCAAATGCTGGGCAATGCCTGCTTGGCTACATAGTCATCACAACCTACCCTAAGTTTGGCCAGTAATCCCAATGCAGTTTATCGGCTTTGTCTTCATGAATCGGGCCGATGATTTCTACTTTCGGGTGAGTGGAGTCGAAGATTGTTTCAGCGGCAATATCAATACCATGCCCTGCTACTTTATCCAGAGTTTTGGCACTGGTTGCATAAACCACTTTACGAATGCCTGCCCAGTAAATAGCGCCTGAACACATCGCACAGGGTTCCGTGCTGGTATACAACGTGCACTCTTTCAGAACTTCCGGGTCAATCGTCCGGCTGGCCTTGCTAACCAGATTCAGTTCGGCATGGCGAGTGACATCCGCTTCCGTATGAATGGTGTTTTCCGCTTCCAATATAATTTTTCCGTCGTGTACTAGCAGGGCTCCAAATGGATGGTTACCGTGTTGAACGGCTTGCTCTGCCAATTCGATGGCACGGTATATAAACGCTTGTTCCTGATTCATCAAGAAGGCTCTCACAGCAAATAGAAGTGGTGGAAGGTTAACTCGAATGAGTGGACACAGGAAGCATATCTGTTTTTCAATATGAAACAAATGCAATCAAAACAACTCAAAAAATTGCTGTAGATCAACGCAGCAGTACAAATCAGGAAGAGCAGAAATACACAGATGTCGTCGTATTTTAATAATAACCATCGTGTATCGTCGTGTTTTACTTATAATTTATTTTATTTTTAAGTGATAATCGAAAAATTAGAACAATAATTAGCCTGTTTTATTGTGTTCTGTTTTGTTTTTCGAAACAATTGGTGCCATTATCGGAATTTTTATTGGACGACAGCTTATTTAGATTGCTTGCAACGATTCAACACAATGACGCAATCGCACCGCCAGAGACGATCTATGAAAAATGACGCACCTAAAAATGCAGTAGCTACCATTTTGAAATATAAGCCCGGTTTTCAGCCCAAAGCCGCATTTATTCTCGGCTCAGGCTTGGGTGTGATTGCGGATGAATTGGAAAATAAAATTGAGATCCCTTACGAAGAGTTAGATGGATTCCCGATCAGTACCGTTGAAGGCCACTCCGGTACGCTGGTTCTTGGTACCATGAATGGCGTCGATGTGGTGTGTATGAAAGGTCGTGGTCATTTCTACGAGCACCGCTCCATGAAGATTATGACCACACCTGTTCGTACTTTTAAGCTGTTGGGCTGTGAATTTATGCTCTCCACCTGTGCCGCAGGTTCTCTGCGTCCTGAGCGTATTGGCGTTGGTTCCGTGGTGATTTTCCATGACCATATCAACACCATGCCAGAGTCGCCTATGTGCGGTAAGAACGATGAAGAATATGGCCCGCGTTTCTTCAGTCTTGCCAACGCCTACGACAAAAATTTGCGTGAAGAAGCCTTTGGTGTAGCCCGGGAAGCAGGTATTGATGTCGAGCCTGGCGTTTATGTTTCTTACACCGGCCCGAACTTTGAGACTGCTGCTGAAATTCGCATGATGCAAATTATCGGTGGTGATGTGGTGGGCATGTCCGTGGTACCGGAAATTATCTCTGCAGCTCATTGTGGCTTACCTGCCATGGCATTCTGTGCAATTACCAACCTGGCAGAAGGTCTGGGTGATGTGACGCTTTCCCATGAGCAGACTCTGGAATGCGCAAAGCTGGCTCAACCAAAGCTGATTCAGCTGGTCAAAGCCTTTATGGCAAACCATTTTTAACTTCAATATCCGAATAAGCCAGCTATCCTGACTGAGATATTTGTTATGAAAAAATCAGCCATCGCCACAGTTGTGGCGACTGCAATGGGGTTATCGCTGACAGCCGCCATACCAAATGCGATGGCTGCAGTGAACAACCCGAACATTGTTTTGATTTACGTAGACGACCTTGGTTATGGTGATTTAGGCGCTTATGGACACAGTATTGTCAAAACGCCGCATCTTGATCAGTTAGCCAGCGAGGGCATTCGTTACACCCAGTACTATGCGCCAGCACCTTTATGTTCACCATCCAGAGCTGGCATGCTGACCGGGCGAACGCCTTACCGGACCGGTATCCGCTCGTGGATTCCTTCTGGCCAGGATGTTCATCTTGGCGAGAATGAAGTTACCCTGGCACACCTGCTCAAAAATCACGGTTATGACACGGCGATGATGGGTAAGTTGCACCTCAATGGTGGTTTAGATCGGGAGGATCATCCGCAGGCTGATGATCTGGGCTTTGAGTACGGCTTTGTTATGTCCGGTGGTTTTCCCACCAATGCAAGCATTGCAGCACCTCGGAAAGATGGACAGGTTCGTCAGGGAAAATTCTATCCAGATAATTACTATCGCAATGGTAAAGCTATTGGCGCTACAGATGATTTTAGTGGTGGCCTGGTTGCTGATGAAGTGGTGAATTGGCTGGATAAGCGCAAGGATGATGATCCATTCTTCCTTTACATTGCCTTCTCCGAAGTCCATACGCCGCTGTCTTCACCACAAGAGTATCTGGATATGTACTCGGACTATATGACCGAGAGCGCTAGAAAAACTCCCTATGCCTTTAACGAAGACTTTCATAAGTTACCCTACCGTGGTGCTGGAGAATATTATGCCAATATCTCCTACCTTGATGATCAAGTAGGTCGAGTCATGGATAAACTGGAAGAGATAGGCGAAGAGGACAATACCATCATTATCTTTACCAGTGACAATGGCCCCGTTACCCGTGATGCTAAAAAACCATGGGAACTGAATATGGCTGGTGAGACCAATGGCCTGAAAGGCCGGAAAGATTTGCTCACTGAAGGAGGCATACGGGTGCCTGCCATTATTAAATATCCAGGCAAAATCAAACCTGGTCAGATTTCTGACGAGCCAGTAACTGCTCTCGACTTGATGCCAACACTCAGCGAAATGATTGGCTTTAAACTTCCTTCTGATAGAACTCTGGATGGTCAGTCTATAACAGCAACATTCTCTGGACATGGGGTAGAACGCACTCATCCGTTTATATGGTCTATCGATAATGGTGAAAACGAATGGGCTATGCGTGACGGTGACTGGAAGTTGATCATGAATCCAGATGAGCAGCCAGTAGCTCTATATAATATCAAGAATGATCGCTTTGAAATGTTCAATCAGTTGAATAAAAGAAAAGATATTCTTGATAAGATGCTGCCAGTCATGAAACAGTATATCCACGATATCAACAATGACTCTCTCCTGTTGGCAAGACAAAAGACAAAGTCATAATTGCTAACTTATCGAAGAGAAGTCATGGTATGAATAAAGTGCTCTGTAATAGATGAACTATTTTTATTGTTATGAAGCATCATTAAACCTGCTGGAATCATTTCTGTTAGTGGTAGTAAACGGATATGATTCCATTTGTGGTACCGGAATGACGAGGGTACGATAGCTACAGCTTGCCCCGCAGCAACAAATGCCATCATGGTATGAGGTTCTTTCACCTCATGATGTATCATGGGATGGAAGCCATGCTCTATACATTTTTGGATAACCAGTTCGGTTTGTGCGGAACGACTACGAGCCATGACCACCATTTTTTCATCTTTAAAATCTGTCAAGCTTACCAATTTTCTATTTTTGAATACGTGGTTATCTGAAATCGCTACTAACATTGATTCTCTGGTTAACTCTGTTGATGTTAGAGGATGAATGTTAAATGTATCTGCATATCGAGAAATACCGATATCAATAGTGCTATTCAATAGGCTGACTTTTTGTTCAGCGGGTGACATTTCGATGAAGTTGAATTCATAAGAGGGATAGCTTTTTTGAAAACGACGGATGTCGGTTAGGAGGTCGGTCCAGAAAGCAGAGCTTACCAACCCAATAGTGATGATATTTTTTTGATTTCGCTCGGCCTTGATAATGTTATTAACCGATGAGTTCAACACATCAAAGATTCGGCTACATTCCTCTTTCAGTAACCTACCCGTCGTTGTCAGCTTTACATTTCTTGAATCACGCACAAACAGGGTGGTTTCCAAGGCATCTTCGAGTTCTTTGATTTTGATACTCAGTGGAGATTTAGATACATTGAGTTGTTCTGCAGCCTTACCAAAATGCTCATTTTCAGCCACCGCCATAAAGTACTTCAACATGCGAATGGTGATCCGACCGCTGAGAATAAGATTGTTCATCAGGTTAAAGCCACGACTAACACAAAATAACCAGAAATTATACCTGAATTTCCTTTGATAAAATTTGTTTTAGATCAAAATAGGGCGTATTGGCTCAGTGACGGGTTCTAGCCATAGCAATCTGATCAGCCACACGCATAACATTTACCGGCGATAAATTTTTTGACAGCTGATCCGCCATAAAGCGCATATAGGGATCGACATGATGGAAAATTTTCCGGTATCCCTCACAGAGGTGGTTCTGTCGCGTTCCATCGGTGTTGGGATGTATCCGATGCTTTGGACAACCCCCATTGCAGGCCGTAAGCCACCGGCATTGTTTACAAGTTGTACCAACGTTGGCTTTATCCTGGGCAAACTTTTGTTGCTGTTTGCTCTTGGCTATTTTATTTAATTTGGTGTCTAAAAGATTTCCTAATCGATACTCCGGATAGACATAATGATCGCAGCTGTAAATATCACCGTTGCGTTCTATCACCATGCAGTCACCGCACTGCTCCTGGAAAATACAGAGACCAGAAGGAATTTTGGTCCACGAAGCCAGGGCATTCTCAAATAGCTGAACATAAACTTTACCCACATCCTTGCGTACCCACTCGTCAAAAATACTGATCATAAAATCCCCATAAACAGAACCGCTCACCGAAAACGGCATCAGTGCTTTTTCCGAGTGATCCGCAGGAAAAATTAACATGGGGTTAGTGGTATTGATCTGGGACTGTTCAACAATGGGGATAAATTGCTGGAAGGTTGAGCCAATATCTTTCAGGAACTGATAAACAGCCAATGGCTGTTCACCATTGATATTGTTGACAACAGTCAGAGTATTGAACTCAATACCGTGATTTTTCAGGTTATCTATACCCTTTATCACCTTGGAGAAAGTTGGCTTACCGCCCTGAGATACTCGATAGCGATCATGTATCTGTTCTGGGCCATCAATGGAAACACCTACAAGAAACTGGTGCTCTTGTAAAAAGGAACACCACTTGTCATTTAACAAGACGCCATTGGTTTGTAGTGAGTTATTGATCTGTTTGCCTTCGCTAAACTTGGACTGGTAGTGGACAACCTTTGCAAAAAAATCCAGTCCCGCCGTGGTAGGCTCTCCCCCCTGCCAGACAAAATCGATAACAGCACGATTCGGGGAGGTGATAAATTGTTTGATGTAGGTTCGTAGCACCTCGTCGCTCATTGTCGTGATTTTATCAGGTCGGGTAGTGGACGAGTTTTTTTTCAGAAATTTTTCTTTTTCAAGATAGAAGCAATAGTCGCATGACAGATTACACTGGTAACTGGTGGGTTTTGCCATTAAGTTGAATGACCTTCTCATCGAAAACCTCGCAAGAAATCCAGTGCTTTTAGTGCTGAGAGGAATAGCGGCCAGCCTGATAAGGCTGGAAAGCTTAAAGCCCATTTGCCATTGCATCAAGCCCGAGCTAATTTTATTGCAGACTTTTTTCTGTTCCTGATCCGCGCGCTACCAATCTACAGCTGAGCAGATTGCCCTGATGGAGTAGGTTTTAAGGATTATTCCGGGAGAGCAAATTGAAAAGTTACTGGCTGCTCGTGAGTTCATCGAAACCTCGCGAGAAACCCAGTACTTTTAGTGCTGGTAGGGATAGCGACCAGCCTGATATTGATAGGTGTCAATGCTATGCAAATTGTCGGCTCCTCATAAGCTCAGTAGAATAGGTATCTATGAGAGAGTATTGGGTTGCTGCATAGTACCGGCTCACATCAATAAGGCTGTCCGTGGTCTTTAAAATCACACAAAAGAATGGCATTGTGTGGCGATGATTAAGAAAGCGTACAAACTCAGGTTTTACCCGACAGCCGAACAGGAGCGACAACTTGCTCACACGTTCGGGTGTGTACGTTTTGTCTATAACTGGGCTTTGCGACTCAGGTCGGACGCCTGGTACAACGAGCAAAAGCGCATTGGCTATCACGAATCGTCCAGTGCTCTCACTGCCCTGAAGAAAAATCCAGAGTATTTCTGGCTTAACGACATCTCTTGTGTACCCACTCAACAAACACTTCGGCACCTGCAAACAGGATTTAAAAACTTCTGGGATGGCAGGGCAAAGTACCCGACATTCAAGAAGAAACACGCTGTTCAGAGTGCCGAATACACCCGGTCTGCATTCAAGTGGGTCAACGGTCAGTTGACACTGGCAAAACACAAGGAACCGTTGAACATCCGCTGGAGCTGGGAAATTCCAGATAAGCCGACCACTGTGACAGTCACCAAGGATTGTGCCGGTCGTTACTTTGTCTCCCTGCTTTGCGATGCCGATGTTGGGAAGCTGCCAGTTTCTCCGAACACTGTGGGAATTGACCTTGGCATCAAGGATGCTGTTGTTACCTCTGACGGCTGGAAATCCGGCAACCCAAGGTACACCTACAAGCATCAGGCAAAGCTGGCAAAGTACCAGCGTCGTTTGAGCAAGAAACAAAAAGGTTCGGCAAACTTCCAGAAAGCAAAACTGAAGGTAGCCAGAGTTCACGCCAAAATTGTCGACAGTCGCAAGGACTTTCTGCATAAGCTGACAACCGCATTGATCCACGAAAACCAAGTAATCAGTGCCGAGTCGCTTCAGGTCAAGAACATGGTCAAAAACCCCAAACTGGCCAAAGCCATAAGCGATGTTGGCTGGGGGGAGTGCATAAGACAGCTTCAGTACAAGGCAGACTGGTATGGTCGAACGCTGGTCAGCATCGACAAATGGTATCCGTCGTCCAAACGGTGCTCCCAATGTGGCTACACACTGAAAAGCCTCGACCTTTCTGTGCGTAGCTGGGAGTGTCCTGAGTGTCGAACTGTGCATGATCGGGATACCAATGCTGCCGTTAATATCAAAGCCGCTGGGCTAGCGGTGTTAGCCTGTGGAGCTTGAGTAAGACCAAAGGTGTTAATCACTGGCGGCATCGAGCTGTGAAACAGGAAGCCTGTTGGGTGACTAACAGGAATCCTGCTCTTTTAGGGTTAGGGGCAGGAGGATGTCAACGGCCATGACTGGTTCAAATGGTTACAAGCGAAAACAATCCTGTGTGGTCTTCGTATCCGCAGCGATATTCTCGTAGAACATAAGGACGAAACGATTCGGGCTGACAGGATTTGTGGCAATGTAAAATTCAATCAGGCAGTCACTATCCATTCCGTTGCAGCAAACACTGCGTCCCCACCAAGAAGCATTCAAAAACTTCTGGCTGGCAGGACCAAATATCCGATACGCAAAATTGACCTCCTCTCCTCACCATAGCCGTAAGGCTTGGTAAAGGTAGGAGGTCAATCAGGTTAGTCTTCGTTTTCAAAGGCCTGGGACAGTGATTATCCAGGTACTGATGATGGAGCCTGACACTCTCCAACAACCTTGGCAGGTGTGGCCAGAAGGGCTTTCGACAACAGGAAGTCTGACTTCGGGAAGCTCCTTTGCTGTCCATATTGGGCATGCTTTAAATCCGGATTTTTAATCCGGACAGCCATAGACATGGATGCATCTGAAATGCCAAATTGAACATGGTAGCCACAAGCAGCACTAGCACCATACTCGTCGTCGTAGTTGCAGTCATTGTTACCTAGTCTGGCATAACTCCTGACCACCGTATTGTCATTGATAAGAACCAGAGTATCCGGGTTGCCTGTGTCTCGCTCTTCCCCACGGACAAACTGTGAGAATGCAGTATGGAATTTTACATTGAACCAGCCATTTGGCAGGGGGGCTTTGTACAGGTACTTGACATCCTCGCGTTGTAATCGTCCATCCGTACAGCAAGTCGCCTGATTAACAGGCGTGTCAGCGCCTCTGAATGGGATATCACAATGATTATCAGACTCAGTAAATCGGACATAATTACAGCGGGCCTTTATGGTCAGATAATCTTTGCCATCGTGCCTTTCGACATTGATGGTAAGTGGTGGCTTCCCTCTTTGATTAAATACGTTCCCGTTTTCTATCAGCCGCTTGTACTCGCTGATGGCACTATCGTGAGGCAGAGTGAAGAACTCATTATTTTCATTCTTGTACGCTACCTCGTGATGGGGAATGAATCTGAAGATTGTGGCTTCTCCGGAATTGGCTGAATCCATGACACGAACGTGAATATCCATCTCTCCGGTATAAGAATACTCTCCTCTACCAGCACAAGCGTTATCAGAAGCGTTAGTAAGCCTTCTTAGTTCCTGGATTTGCGGATTGTATTTGTTATTTACACTACCCCTGGCGCTTGTTCGAAAACAATTAGTCAACTCGACATCTTTTTCGGAAGATGGCTGGCGATTGGCCTTGTGATTATACACAAACCGATAAGTCGTCTCTCCATCGGGCAGATTTCTTTGTTTGAGGCGTCCCGGCTTTGAATCGCCAATGCGAGCAAACTGACCATCACTGGTCAGGTTAGCAGGCGTGAGTGGTATATCCATATTCTCATTTTGGGCAAAGGGAACTGGCGTGAATTGTTGTTGTGAAGCATCTGCAGCTGAGCGCCGTTCACGATTACCATCGTGCGGTTGAGTCTGGTGTATATTAAGTCGGTCCAAAAGTTGTTTGAATGCGGCTGTGCCGCCATCTTGCGCAACATCCTCTAAAGCTACCGCCCGACCAGGGTCGTCATTAATAATCTGCTGCAAATAATTATCTGCCGCAGCTGCAACATTGGGGTTTTGGCCGACAGCTCTATGACCGAATACCAAAGGATTTGCTGATCCTGAGATATTATTAGCCGGAGCCTGATAGGCTGACAGGGGATTACTGGGAGCATTTCCAGATATCATATAACCACCTCATATTGCTTCAGTAGATGACTGTTCAATGTTAAGTAAGCCTTAAACACTTACATAACACACCTCTAGCAACCCATGAGACACATTGGTTGTGTAATAGTTCCTCGATATAAGTTAAAATTTATCAAATAAAACGACGATTGTTGTTTTGTGTTTTCGATAATCCCCGGTTTCCCCTTAAAAATACCCAGCTTTTGGCTCTTGTAGTCCTACTAAAAATCAACAGTCGTATAATTGAATGCAATCACTAAAGGGTGTTCTCTCTCTGGATTTGCAAAGGAATCGTATCTTGCGCTGGTCCTACTGTCTGACTTCCTCTTATTGCTCTAATTAACGATCGCACATCCTGTTTCAGATAGGTGACAGGTGCCTTGAGCAAATCTAAGCCGGTCCGACCATCTCTAACGCCTCGGGCAATATTTACCGAGGCGTAAATCGCTGGGATTCCCAAAGCAAGGCTAACCCCAAGTACACATCCCAGAGGGAGTGCCTGTGCTTCTTGTTGAGTTATTGCGGGAACTTGCCTGACACTTCTATTATTTCTCAGGCCTGAGGATTGTTGGGCATCAACAGAAGACAATATGGATGAAACCTGGGTTACCTGGGTCGGGGACACTGATGTCACAACGGTTCCGGAAGATATCTGGCGCGTAGCATTTGTTGCATGGTTGGTAGCAACTGAAGAAGAGAGTGTCGGTGCGTGTACCGTTGGCGAGGGAACAGCCAATCCGAATGATGCTTGGCGTATTGTACCTGTCGCAGAGCCAGTGGCAATTGTGGAACTAGCGGAAATTGTAGAACTAGGGGAAATTGTAGAACTAGGGGAAATTGTAGAGCCAGTGGCAATTGTGGAACTAGCGGAAATTGTAGAACTGGTGGCAATTGTTGCATTGGATGATAAAACCGACCCTCCCTGAGATGGAGCAGCTTTCATCGTTGTTCCCGGCGATATCTGGAGCACTGGAGCGTGGGCAGTTGGTAAACACACATCGGAACAGCTTGCCTGTTCACAATGGTCATTGATAAACCGGTCATTGACCCAGACATTGCAGGCCGTCACATTGCCAAGTTGCGGCATTTCAGTCACAGATCCGGCAACAACATTGGAATTCCCATCTGCACGGACATGAGTTTCGCAGGCAAGAATATCTGCAAGCCGGGGGTTGCCGGTAGCAACGCCGGCACCGATTCCGGCGCTGGAAAATTTTCCTTTCGCCTCAACATCACTACACCCGACAACTATTTTTTCAATTCGGGCACTCCCTGAAAGGCTGCCTACACCTATGCCTGCGTGGCTGAAAGTTCCTACCGCCGCAATACTCGTGTTTTTACTCAAAACATCATGAACCTGACTGTTTTTTGCTGCTGAGCCTGCACCAGCTGCAGCGTGCGCAAGTTGCCCGTGAGCTGAAATTACTGAATCCTGGATTCGGGTTTTTAGCAGTGATGCCTTGTCAGTCAGTTCTCCTGCACCACCCCCAGCGTTGGCATTCACGCCAAAAGATCTGACTGTACCAGTGTTTACATTGGTAATATTAATGGCGGTGTCACCATCGGCGTATCCAGCAGCAAAGCCAACATCGGCATTATCACCGGTGGTTAATAATTCAGACGCGCTAATATGGATGTTTTTGAGTTTTGCCCTATCCTCCAGCCTGCCTGCACCGCCACCGACGTTAGCATTCAGTCCAGAAGTTTCCAGCCTGCTACTGCTTACTGTCACGGCTGTTATATTAGCTTGACCGGAAGCGTGACCAACACCAAAGGCAGCACTGGAGTCATCACCAGCAGTTGCAATATGCGTGTTATTTATCTGGACATTTTGCAGAACCGTTTGGTCAGCCAGTTTTCCAGCCCCGCCACCCGCATTGGCTGACTTCCGAAAGGTTCGGATCGTACTGTCACTTGCCACAGTATGATTTATGTTTGCTCTGCCACTGGCAAAGCCAGCGGCAAAACCTGCATTCGCCTCGCCACCGGTGGTCAAAATAGTGGAGTTTTTAATCCAGTGCCTTTGAATGTTAATGTCGTCCATCAGCCGTCCAACGCACCCACCGGTGTTGGATAGTGGTTCGTTGCTTTTGAGCATACTGTTAACTACCACTGTTTCAGAGATAGTGCCTTTACCACGAGCATGGCCCACAGCAAAACCCGTGTCCGAATTGCGACCTTTGGATATTATGTTTGCTGAGTCAATTACTGTATGAGCAACAAGGGCATTGGTTTTCCCATAAAAAGCGCCCACTCCGCCACCCACATCTCCGGCAGGTGCTGTCGTCAGAATCGTGGTGTTTGTCAGGGTCGTGCCATTAATTCCGGCACTGTCCCGGAGTAGGCCGGCGCCACCACCGGCGTCTCCGACACACTCTAAACTGCTGTTGGTTACCTGTGTCTGGGTAATGTGTGCATTGCCGGATATTTCCCCTACTCCGAAGGCTATTCGAGATTTACTTCCTCTGGCGAGAACAGCACAGTCAGCGATTGAGGTGTTACTGATTTTTACATTGTCATTTGCTTCACCGGCAATGACTGCTGCCTTTGTGTCCCTGCCACGAGTAATAGTGGTGCAGCCAGTAATTGAGGTGTTACTGATTTTTACATTGTCATTTGCTTCACCGACAATAACAGCTGCCCATGTGTTTCTGCCACGAGCCGTAGTGGTGCAACCAGTGACTGAGGTGCCATCAATTCTCACCGTACCTGAAGCTGACCCAACGACACTCCCAACTTTGGCATCAGGGTAGCCTGTGCTTTCCAATTCGATGTTAGTGAGCGATATCCGCTCAATATTTACATTTCCTGAGGCTTCGCCTACCACGCCTGAAGCCCTGGTATTCTTGCCGCTGACCTTGACGGAACTATCACGGATTTGATTGTTTGCAAAAGCTGCATCCGCTGTGGCCAAACCAACAACCAGTCCAGCACGCTCTTGTCTTGTAGCTGTCATTGCACAATCAATAATTTCATTGCCAGCAATCTGCACTGCTCCGGATACACGTCCTGCCATAATGCCCAGGCCAACTTGCTTGCTGTCGCGGGATCTGTGAGTAACCACAGTTGAGTTAACTAACCGATTGTTTGTTAAAGATGCCGATTCTGATAACTCGCAGGCAATAAGACCTCGGTTTTTGCTGCTTTGTGAAGAACCAACGTTTATGTTGGAATCCGTAATGACAACACTTGCCACTGTGCCATCGCAGCTGATTTTACTGAATAAGCAGGTGTCCAGACCGGCAATGGGGTTTCCCCCTCCGTCGTAGCGACCAATAAAAGGATTGCCTTGGGAACCGATTGATTGAAACTGAGTGCCAGTCAGGTCTATAGGTTCACGTTGGATGTAATTCCCATTTATCGGGTAATTTTTGTCTTCACCAATTCGCTGCAGTGTTTTCGCATCTTTGACTTCAATAGGGCTTTCAGAGCTGGCCAAGCTCCCCCCGACGTTTGCCAGCAAACCCAAAGAGCCAGCAAGCCACTGATTCCCATTGGCAAACTTGATGACATCAATAAGTAGTTTAGTCATGGGTGAAATGGTACTGATAGCAGACTCAGCCAATAGCCTGGGTTGAAAATCAAACTGTACCATCGAACCATCATCTGGCTTGTGATAGCTATGCCCTGGATTCAGCGACCTGACAAACTCATAACAACAACTGAGCCTTGTTGATAAACCGGAACCTGAAGAGTCCGGAGTGTTAATGGAATGAGCCTCTTTGCTGCCCGGAAATATTGGTCGATGATCTGTTATTGCATTTGCAGGCATTGTCCGCATAATTCCTTTGGCTATAAATTACGTTTTGTTAAATGCTATTAATTCAAAAATAGATGGTAATAGACGTCTAACTGCACATTCATCATTCGCGCCAAACTAAATCTAAAGTATTCTGATAATCATTAGCATCTACAACATATAACAAATTCTCTCAGACGCAATTTTTTTCCAATTGTCTGCTGTTGAGCGCTAAGCTACCACGTTCGAGCGCCACCTGTGCAATACCGGTTGCTCAGTTGTTTAGCGTCCCGTTCCCCCCAAAACCGGCACTTGACGTCACTATTGTCAATCCGTAAAATCTCCCCGCCTTATTCTGCCCGTGCTCTATTCAGGACGGGCATTGCGTGAGCCGGTGCCTGCCGGCTTTCGCTGTTTACGGCAGGCGCCTGAACTGCACCTCCTCTGACGGTTCAGGCCCGACACTTAGAAACGGTTTTCGCGACGGCATTTCCAGTCAGTTATCACCACTTTGTATGGGAAATAGCTTTTTGCAATAGCTGCGCGAAGCAATTGGAGTTTGCTCAATGGCAACGATTAACCAGCTGGTGCGCAAGCCCCGCAAGCGCAAAGTCAGAAAGACTGACGTACCTGCGCTGCAGGCTTGTCCACAACGTCGCGGGGTTTGCACCCGTGTTTATACCACTACTCCCAAGAAGCCTAACTCAGCGCTGCGTAAAGTATGTCGTGTGCGTTTGACCAACGGCTTTGAAGTGACTTCCTACATCGGTGGTGAAGGTCACAACCTGCAGGAGCACAGTGTTGTTCTGATCCGTGGCGGTCGTGTAAAAGACTTGCCAGGTGTCCGTTACCACACTGTTCGCGGTAGCCTGGATACCCAGGGTGTCAACGACCGTAAGCAAGGCCGCTCCAAGTACGGTACCAAGCGACCAAAGAGCTAAGCTAGCCGCTGGCTTGAGGCCAGTCACTAGAGAAGCAACGAATTTTTAATATCAGGTTGATGAGAGTAAGGCCAGGTCACGGCAATACGCCAAACGATCCTGGATTACCTGAAGACCGACGCAGAGGCCTTATCAATGCCAAGAAGACGCGTAGTCGCTAAGCGCGACGTGCTGCCAGATCCTAAGTTTGGCAACAAAACACTCACCAAATTCATCAACCACGTGATGGTCAGTGGCAAGAAGTCTGTCGCTGAAAAGATCGTCTACGGTGCCCTGGACGTTGTCCTGGAGCGCACCGGCAAGGAGCCTCTGGAGCTGTTCGAAAAAGCTTTGGAAACCATTGCTCCTATGGTAGAGGTTAAGTCCCGCCGTGTTGGTGGTGCAACTTATCAGGTGCCGGTTGAAGTTCGCCCTGCCCGTCGTACTGCTCTGGCCATGCGCTGGCTGGTGGACGCTGCGCGCAAGCGTGGCGAAAAATCCATGAAACTGCGCCTGGCCGGCGAGCTTCTGGACGCATCTGACAGCAAAGGCGCTGCCGTTAAGAAGCGTGAAGACGTGCATCGTATGGCTGAAGCCAACAAGGCATTCTCCCACTACCGTTTCTAAGTATCAGAGGATTGAGTCGTGGCCCGTAAAACCCCGATCAACCGCTATCGCAACATCGGTATTTGTGCCCATGTTGACGCGGGCAAGACAACGACTACAGAGCGCGTTCTGTTTTACACCGGTCTGAGCCATAAAATCGGTGAGGTTCATGATGGCGCCGCCACTATGGACTGGATGGAGCAGGAGCAAGAGCGTGGTATTACTATCACGTCCGCTGCCACTACCTGTTTCTGGCGTGGCATGGATGCCCAGTTCGATGAGCACCGCATCAACATCATCGACACTCCCGGACACGTTGACTTCACCATCGAAGTAGAACGCTCCCTGCGTGTTCTCGATGGCGCTGTTGTCGTACTGTGTGGCTCTTCCGGCGTGCAGCCGCAGACCGAAACTGTATGGCGTCAGGCTGACAAGTACGAAGTACCGCGCATGGTCTTCGTCAACAAGATGGACCGTACTGGTGCCAACTTCCAGATGGTTATTGACCAGCTGCGTGACCGTCTGAACGCTAACGCTGTTCCCATGCAGATGACCATCGGCTCTGAAGATGAATTCAAGGGCGTGGTTGACCTGGTGAAGATGAAGGCCATTTTGTGGAATGAAGCTGACCAGGGCATGACCTTTGAGTACGGCGAAATTCCGGAAGACATGGTTGAGCTATGCACTGAAATGCGTGAGTTCATGGTCGAAGCCGCTGCCGAAGGCTCTGAAGAACTGATGGAAAAGTACCTCGAAGAGGGCGAACTGTCAGAAGAAGAGATCAAGGCTGGTATCCGTGCCCGTACCCTGGCTAACGAAATCATCCCTGTCTTTGGCGGCTCTGCCTTCAAGAACAAGGGTGTGCAGGCCGTACTGGATGCTGTTATCGAACTGATGCCTTCGCCGAAGGAAGTTAAGGCGATCGAAGGTATCCTGGACGACGCCGAAGGCACTGTGGCTGTGCGCGAAGCCGACGACAGTGCGCCGTTCTCGGCTTTGGCGTTCAAAATCGCTACCGACCCATTCGTGGGTACTCTGACCTTTATCCGTAACTACTCCGGCGTCCTGAACTCCGGCGATACCGTTTACAACCCGGTCAAGAGCAGAAAAGAGCGTGTTGGCCGGATGGTGCAGATGCACGCCAACAACCGCGAAGAACTCAAAGAGTGCGTGGCTGGTGACATCGTTGCCCTGATCGGCATGAAAGACGTCACCACCGGTGACACCCTTTGTGCCATGGACAGCATCATCACTCTGGAGCGCATGGAGTTCCCAGAGCCGGTAATCTCTGTGGCTGTTGAGCCCAAGACCAAGGCTGACCAGGAAAAAATGGGTATCGCCCTGGGCAAACTGGCTCAGGAAGATCCATCGTTCCGCGTTCACACTGACGAAGAGAGTGGTCAGACCATTATCTCCGGTATGGGTGAGCTGCACCTGGACATCATCGTTGACCGTATGCGTCGCGAGTTCAAGGTAGAGGCCAACATTGGTAAGCCTCAGGTTGCCTACCGTGAGAAGCTCAAGGGTTCTGTGGATGCCAACCACAAGTTCGCCAAGCAGTCCGGTGGTCGCGGTCAGTACGGTCACGTTGTGATCGAGTTCTCGCCAGCCAACGATGGCGAAGAAGGCCTGGAATTCATCAACGAGATCGTCGGTGGTGCTATTCCGAAGGAATACATCCCGGCCATTCAGAAGGGTATCGAAGAACAGATGAAGAACGGCGTTATCGCCGGCTACCCATTGCTGGGTCTGAAAGCTCGTCTGTACGATGGCTCCTTCCACGATGTTGACTCCAATGAAATGGCGTTTAAAATCGCTGCTTCACAAGCTCTGAAGAAATATGCGCCGCAGGCCAAGCCAGTCCTGATGGAGCCTATGATGAAAGTCGAGGTGGTAACACCGGAAGACTACATGGGCGACGTTATGGGCGACTTGAACCGTCGTCGCGGCCTGGTTCAGGGCATGGACGACACACCTTCTGGCAAGGTGATTAATGCTCAGGTGCCGCTGGGTGAAATGTTCGGCTACGCTACTGACCTGCGTTCAGCAACCCAGGGGCGTGCAACATACTCCATGGAATTTTGTGAGTATGCCGAAGCGCCCGCCAGCATTGCTGAAGCGGTTATCAAAAACCAGGGTTGATTTTATGGCCTGATGCCTGCGGGGAAGTCCGGAGGCGAATGGCACTTCAGGCCGGTTAACTGCCATGACCGGGGAGAGTAGGCGGATTTCTCAGTTTTTTTACACTGGAAAATTCCTTTCCCTGGTCAATCGCTGTTAGAATGCCTGCCGGAAATCTAACCCGATATCAAACTATCTATAGCTAAAGGTTAAGAGACATGGCTAAGGAAAAATTTGAACGTTCGAAGCCGCACGTTAACGTCGGCACCATCGGTCACGTTGACCACGGTAAAACTACCCTGACCGCAGCGCTGACTCGCGTATGTGCTGAAACCTGGGGCGGCAGTGCCAAGGCTTTTGACCAGATCGATAACGCTCCTGAAGAGCGTGAGCGTGGTATCACCATCTCTACTGCCCACGTAGAGTACGACTCTGCCGAGCGTCACTACGCGCACGTAGACTGCCCAGGACACGCTGACTACGTTAAGAACATGATCACCGGTGCTGCCCAGATGGACGGCGCTATCCTGGTATGTTCTGCTGCTGATGGCCCCATGCCACAGACTCGTGAGCACATCCTGCTGTCTCGTCAGGTAGGCGTTCCTTACATCGTCGTGTTCCTGAACAAGGCTGACATGGTAGACGACGCTGAGCTGCTGGAACTGGTTGAAATGGAAGTTCGTGAACTGCTCGACACTTACGAATTCCCAGGCGACGACACTCCAATCATCATCGGTTCTGCCCTGATGGCCCTGAACGGTGAAGACGACAACGAAATGGGTACTACCGCTGTCAAGAAGCTGGTAGAAACTCTGGATTCCTACATCCCAGAGCCAGAGCGTGCTATCGACCAGCCGTTCCTGATGCCTATCGAAGACGTATTCTCCATCGCTGGCCGTGGTACTGTAGTAACTGGCCGTGTTGAGCGTGGCATCATCAACGTCGGTAACGAAGTTGAAATCATTGGTATCAAAGACACTACCAAGACTACCGTTACCGGTGTAGAAATGTTCCGCAAGCTGCTGGACGAAGGCCGCGCTGGTGAGAACATCGGTGCCCTGCTGCGTGGTACCAAGCGTGAAGACGTTGAGCGTGGTCAGTGTCTGATCAAGCCAGGAACCGTTAAGCCACACACCAAGTTCGAAGCTGAAGTGTACATCCTGTCCAAAGAAGAAGGCGGTCGTCACACTCCATTCTTCAAGGGCTACCGTCCACAGTTCTACTTCCGTACCACTGACGTAACCGGTGCTGTAGAACTGAACGAAGGCGTTGAAATGGTAATGCCTGGTGACAACATCAACTTCATCGCTACCCTGATTAACCCAGTAGCCATGGAAGAAGGTCTGCGCTTCGCGATCCGTGAAGGCGGCCGTACTGTTGGTGCCGGCGTTGTTGCCAAAATCATCGAATAATTCTTTTCCGAGAAAAGATTTATCATCGATCGGAGCGCAGCCTTAGGGCTGCGTTCTTTTTGCAGTGAAATACCCTCAACTCTTTTTGAAGCCACTAAAGCTAGCTTTAATTACCAATTGCCGTAAACCTCCTATCTCTTGTTTATCTGATCAAAACAGATTTTCATTTTGTGCAGCCAATAATTTCATTTAAGTGACACTCCCCGCCCTATCGCACCCGAGGGCATAAAGGCGAGGCTTCTTTCTGACTTCACAGGCTACAACCGGCGATAAACCGGATTTACACAGAAGCCTCCATCAGCAGTGACCGGGTGCCCCTCGGCCATTTGTTTGGTCTTTTGTTTGATCTGTTGGGTGCCTATACGGTTCCCTACGATGCACTGCAATAGTGTCTTTCGTGGTTATCTAGCCCAACGAGCGGGAGTCTCCGCTCAAGTTTTTTGTTAACAGTGCTTGGTTTTCGTCACCGTGAGTCTCTGCCGAGACAGACCGAGTGCAACTATAGGCAAGGAATTCGATTATGAATAGTTGGATACACCGCAATCGTTTGATGGCGGAGCGCTACGCACTCCCGTCTTGTATCCCCACCCGATTGGGGGCGACGGTTTACGACGATTCTGCTAATAACTACCGGTTTTTTACTGTCTTATTTTTCAGCACAATTTGGATATAATGCCCGATTTAAGACCAGGATGTGTGTAAATACGCTTGGTTTTTCCTGAATTCTGACTAATGGCAATATTTTTTTCTCCGTCTCAGCCTCCGTGTGTGGCGAATTCAGGTCTGTTTTTAACGTTGGAGGCATATAATGTTCCGCAAAGCCTTATGGTTTTTACTGTTTTTTTCTTTTCACAGTTTGGCAGACACCACCATTGAAGCTGAACCAGCAACAATTCCTGCCGAAGTAGCTCAAGCTGAAGCCCAGACAATCAGCCCGTCACCAATGATCAATGCTCTGGTGGCTGAGCACGCCATGATAAAAAACAATATCGAAGCCACTAGCAAGCGAGTGAGTCAGTTGGAGACAAGCTGGAAAAACAGCACCTCCGAGATGAACCGTGATTTGATTCAGCAACAGGCTGTTACTGATATTCGCACTACCACCGGTCGGATCGACAAATTTCTTGAGCAAGTCAACGCCGTTAACACACCAGAAGCGATTGCCCTTGGTGAAGATCTGGTCAAGGAGGAAATTCGTTTTTTTGAAGCACGCCTGGCACCAGCATCCACTGATTTGAGCGAGCTGTTTGCCCAGTACGAAAAATCCAGTGCCGACGAACAACTGTTAGTGCTGTTTAACATCAACGACTTCTATGCCTACATCAACTGGCTGATTGCGGAGCGCGCAGCCAATATCCAATTGCTGGCAGGCTGGCACATCGATACCACCGCCGAGCAGCAACAACTGGACCGTGAAATAACCAGCTACGCCAATTTTATGGTGGCCTACCTGCGTAACAACACACGCATGCGCGAACTGTTGGAAAACGAGATCAATACGTTGCCGACTGATGCCCGTAGTGCCATGGAAACCAGAGTAGCCAACCAGAATCGTCTGGTACAAAGTGCGGTTAATAATCTGCGCGAGCTGGTTGTTCTGATGGAAGAGCAGGGCTTACCCGTTGGCAGCTACAATGAGTTGATCTTCAAAACCACCGGTAACCTGGCTGAAGCCGTGGTGGACTTTGGCACCATGAAAACAGTAGTGATCGGTTTTTCTGAAGACTTTGTGGGTTGGATTAAAGACAACATCGGTGGACTTATCTCACGTCTGTTGTTGTTTACTATCTTGATGGGAGCAACCGTTCTGATCGCTCGTCTGGTGCGTCGGATCATCGCCCGGGCAGTTACCCATAAACGCGCTAAATTCAGTACGCTTGTACAAGAATTCTTTATCAAAGTCGGCGGCAATATTGTGGTGATTTTCGGATTGCTGTTTGCCCTGGCTCAGGTCGGGCTGGATTTAACGCCGGTGCTCACCGGTTTGGGGGTTGCCGGTATCGTTATTGGTTTTGCCTTGCAAGATACCCTCTCCAACTTTGCCTCCGGTATGATGATCCTGATCTACCGGCCATTTGATGTCGGTGACTTTGTTGAGGCCGGCGGTGTTGCTGGTAAAGTGGGCAAGATGAGTCTGGTCAATACCACCATCCGTACTTTTGATAACCAGGTTTTTCTGGTGCCAAACGCCAAGATTTGGGGCGAGACCATCAAGAACCTGACCTCTGAGCGGCTGCGTCGGGTTGATATGGTGTTCGGTGTCGCCTATAGCGATAGTGTGGTCAAGGTAGAAGAAATCCTCACTGATATTGTCATCAGCCATCCGAAAGTGTTGCATAATCCTGAGCCCATCATTCGCTTGCAACTGCTTAATGAGTCGTCGGTGGATTTCATCGTTCGCCCGTGGGTAAAAACAGAAGACTACTGGGATGTGTACTGGGATATTACTCGTGAAGTGAAAGTACGCTTTGATCACGAGGGTATTACTATTCCATTCCCACAACGGGAATTACACTTCTATGGTCAGGCAAAATCTGACTTACCCACTGATCGGGTAACCATTGAGTGCCTGGACTGCAAAGAGCAGACAGTTGCCGGATAAGCTACCTGCTCCATCCCTGGTATCTTGGTGATCCGGGGATGACTCGCCAAATATAATCATCCTCTGTCGTTTTTTGTTCGATGCAAGGCGCCATCGGAGGGTGAAATTTCACCCTCGCTGCTGGCTGGTTTTACTGGCAGAAATCAGGTCAGGGATGGCCCGGCAGTGACCAGGGCCTTGCCTTCATCGGTATCAGTAAATTTGACGAAGTTAGTGATAAAGCGATCCGCCAGATCCTGGGCTTTACGCTCCCATTCGGCCGGATCTTCGTAGGTATCCTGAGGATTCAGAATACCAGAATCCACCCCGGCAACGCTCTTTGGTACGTGCAGACCAAAGAAAGGCACAGTGCTGGTTTCTGCTTCATCAATGGAACCATCGAGAATGGCATCAATAATCGCCCGGGTATCCTTGATGGAGATACGCTTGCCGGTGCCGTTCCAACCGGTATTGACCAGGTAAGCAGTAGCACCGTGGGCTTCCATCTTTTTCACCAGTTCTTCGGCGTACTTGGTAGGGTGCAAGGTCAAAAACGCTGCCCCGAAGCAGGAGGAGAACGTCGGTGTTGGCTCGGTGATGCCGCGCTCAGTACCGGCCAGTTTGGCGGTAAAACCAGACAGAAAGTGGTACTTGGTTTGCTCTGGGGTCAGACGTGACACCGGCGGCAGCACTCCAAAGGCATCAGCCGTGAGGAAGATCACTTTCCTGGCGTGGCCAGCTTTTGATACCGGCTTGACGATATTGTCGATGTGGAACAGTGGGTAGGAGACCCGGGTATTCTCGGTCTTTGAGCCGTCGTCGAAATCAATTTTTCCGTCTGCGTCCACGGTGACGTTTTCCAGCAGGGCATCGCGGCGAATGGCGTGGAAAATTTCCGGCTCGTTTTCTTCCCTGAGATTGATGGTCTTGGCATAACAACCACCTTCAAAATTGAAGATGCCATCATCATCCCAGCCATGCTCGTCATCACCAATCAGTGCCCGTTTCGGATCGGCGGACAAGGTTGTTTTACCAGTGCCGGACAAGCCAAAGAAAATTGCGGTATCGCCCTGTTCACCAACGTTGGCCGAACAGTGCATGGAGGCAATACCACGCAGCGGCAGCAGGTAGTTCATGATGGAGAACATACCTTTTTTCATCTCGCCACCATACCAGGTGCCACCGATGACCTGAATGCGCTCGGTGAGGTTAAAAGCGACAAAGTTTTCAGAGTTAAGGCCGTGCTCCTGCCATTTGGGATTGGTGCATTTGGCACCGTTCATGACGATAAAATCTGGCTTGAACCCTTCGAGTTCCTGCTCTGTGGGTCGGATGAACATATTTTTTACGAAGTGGGCTTGCCAGGCGACTTCAGTAACAAAGCGTACGCTCAGACGAGTCTCCGGATTAGCACCGCAGAAGCCGTCGATGATAAACAAGCGTTTGCCAGACAGCTCATCGGTCACCAGTGCTTTGAGATCGGCCCAGACAGCTTCAGAAATGGCTTTGTTGTCGTTCTTGCCCTGGTCTGACCACCAGATGGTGTCGCGGGTAGTCTCGTCTTTGACAATGTACTTATCTTTGGGAGAGCGGCCAGTGAAGATGCCGGTATCAACCGCCACCGCGCCCATCTCAGTAACCACACCTTTTTCAAAGCCTGTCAGCTCTGGCCTGGTTTCCTCCGCAAACAGGGTGTCGTAAGAGGGGTTATAAACCACGTCAACGACATCTTTGATGCCGACTGCTGCCAGAGCTTCCATCACGTCTACATGGGCCATGCAAAGTTCTCCCGAGGCAATACAACTCAATGTTTTATGTTGTTGGATTATGATAATTGCTGTTGTGCGCGATGACAGGTTGATCAACCGGTAATTATTGCAATTACCGGCTACGGCTCATTGATCGTCACACCAGCTGGTTAACTGAGTCTGGGTAGAGACGTTAAACCTTTACCAACGTAAAAGTGTTGCCCCGGATCAAGTTTATTATTAATGCAGTTGCGGTTTTTCGTTCAGGTTCGGATCGTAGCGCTGCTCATAAATTGCGTCGATGTCATCCTTATTGAACGTGTACTGGTGGTTACAGAACTGGCAATCCATGGTCACCTGGCCTTCTTCTGCGAGAATGGCATCGATCTCCTGACGATCCAGTGTGCTGATGATTTTAGCGCTTCGTGGCCAGGAACAAGTGCAGACAAACTGTACCGGCTCCGGCTCGAATACTCGCACCGTCTCCTCGTGGAATAGCCTGAACAACAATGTCTCATGATCCAGGTCCAGCAGTTCTTCAGGTTGCACGGTTTCGGCCAGTGCCGTTACTCGTTGCCAGGACTCACTGCGAATCTCGGGCGATAGCTCGGTATTGGCTGGGAGTGCCTGAAGCAGCAAGCCAGCTGCGCTCTGACCATCACAGGCCAGCCATAGACGGGTTTGCAACTGCACTGATTGAGCGAAGTAGTCCTCCAGGTTGGCCGCCAGCGTTTCCTTTTCCAATGGCACAATGCCTTGATAGCGCTTGCCTTTGACCGGATCGACAGTAATCAGCAGACTGGCGTTGCCCAGCAGTGTCAGCAGGGGTGCGTCGGTGATATCGTTCTGAAATTGCGCCACTGCGCGAAAGGAGTGCTGATCCGTACATTCAACCATCAGCAGGTTCAACGGACCGTCGCCCCGCACCTGCAAGGTCAGCAAGCCGTCAAACTTTAATGTTGTGCTCAAGAGCACAGCCGAAGCGATCAGTTCGCCCAGCAGATGACGAATCACCTCCGGATAGTCGTGCGATGCCAGCGCCTCGACGTAACTGCTGTTTAATGAGACGATTTCACCGCGAATATCGGTGTCCTCAAAAATAAAGCGCTGTACTGCGTTATCTGTTCTGCTCATAAGCTAACCCGAACTTATCAGTAATTAAGCAAATTGCTGCCAAAATACTCGATAATCCTGTTAATTGATGGGAAATAGACAGTGGAAAGCGGGGTATTATATTACGAATATTGCAATTTCGGGCAAAACACTTTGGGAGGGTTATCCGATTTCATGAAAACTCAATATGAATAGGATAGGCACAAGGAAAAGAGAAACAACGAAAACAAGGACATCCATTTTTCTCAACAGGAATTCCGCTCCTTCAGGGGCCAGAGGATGTCAAATGGTTGCGGTATGTCCGACTGTCCATGATTGAACCCGCTCTCTATAGTTGCACCCGGTCTGTCTCGACAGAGCCTCACGGTGATGAAAAGCAAGCACTGTTAACAACAAAGTTGAACAGCGGCTCCCCTTGTTGGGCTGGATAACCACGAAAGACACTATTGCAGTGCGTCGTAGGAGACCGTCCCGAGCCCCAACAGACCAAACAAATGGCCGAGAGGCATTCGATCACTGCTGCTGGAGATTTGCGTAAATCCGGGTTATTGCGGTTGCAGTCTGTGCAGCACCCTGAGCGACATAATAAAAACTATCTACATAAGAGATAAGAGCTATCTGCGGAAAGTCGTGGATAGCTCCATAACCAAGCCGAATAGGTGGAGAGGAATACCAAGTGCCTATTAGACCTAATTTAACTGCTCTGAGAGGACTTGGTAGCTCTGTCCGACTACCTACGATTTTCACCAGAAATGGCAGAGCTGCTGTATCGATACTCACCGGGCCAACCGGCGGCACGGGTATGGGGCTGCCTCAAGGCGGAACTATTGGTGGGTTGAGTAGTGCTGGCAGTAGTCCGGCTTTAACAGTCTCACCACCTCCGCCTTTTATACCCCCACCGCCACAATTTGCGGACAATGTGCCACCAGTGCCATCACCACCCCCGCAATTTGCAGACAATCCGCCGCCTGTGCCACCGAAATCGCAGGCCGCGAAAGATGCGGCAGCAGCAATCAGAAGAGCACGATCTGGATTTGTTCAGTCGCCGACTATGAGTGATAAAGAGAAGCCGCAGTCACCTGAGCCGCCAGCATCACCACCGCCACCGATACCAGCGCCACAGGTAGCAGCACCACCGCCTCCTCCGCCGCCGCCGACACCACCACCATCACCGTCGGCACCAGCGCCACAGGTAGGAGCACCACCGCCCCCACCTCCACCACCTCCGCCTCCGCCTGTACCGGATGCCGCTGTGCAGCCTGCGGTATTGCCACTAAGCCAGCGACTTGGTGCGCTGATTGGCACAGGTGCAAATTCCATGATTTACCAGGACACGTTATCGGCGAACCATGTAATCAAGGTTGCTACTGGTGCTGATGCACTTGCCAGCATGAAAGAGGAGGCATTCTGTTTTAATGCTTTTCATGGCAGGGGGAGCGCCAAAGTCGTTACCGAGAACGGACAGATTTTCCTGCGCATGCAGAAGATTCCGGGGCGCCCATTAAGTAGCATGGGCAGGCTACAACCTGAACTTATCGAGGCCTATAACCGCACAATAATAAGGTTGAACGCAGCTGGGATAGTCAGTAACGATAACAAGCTGGGCAACTTCTTGTATGACCCGATGACGGGTGCAGTTAATCCGATAGGTATTGGCAGATGCAGTAGCGATTTTTCGCTGTCGTTGGCACAGCTCACAATAAACACCAATAACGAGATGATGGGCAGTGATAGCAGAGTCACGATTATACCTGATGAAAATCGTCCATCGGGTGCCAGAATGGAGTGGACAACACTAGAGACACCTGCATCTCAACCGCAGTCCCCGACAGCATCGCCTTCTCCCACGCCGCCGTCTTCTCCAACGCCGCCGTCTTCTCCAACGCCGCCGCCTTCTCCAACGCCACCGCCTTCTCCACCGGCTGATGATATGCAAGCAGCTATAGGGCGACGGGTATCTAGCGGACAGGTGACGCATATCCTTAGCGCTATAGACCAAACTATGTCACGGGGTTGGCTGCAGCGGAATTCGATTGTCTATAGCTCAGAGAATTTACGATATGCCACTCAAGAGGGTGGCACGGTAACCATGATCTTCCAGAATGAATCGCTGGGTATTCATGCCTCCCTTACCATACTCCCGGATGGAAGCGCCCTGCCAGGAACCACCCGTATAGAGGGTATACTCCCGAGAACATTCTTCTTCTCCACTCCTGAAGCAGCATCGGCGTTCAGGGCTCAGGTCAATGCCGAGAGCTCCTTGAACGTGCGGCGTATAGAAGGGCTTGCAGAGCAGTCAGGCTTTGTTGACGGCAGAATAGCAAATGTATATCCAGTTACTGTCTATTTGGACATGGCTGCTGGCGTATCGCTTGCGAGTACTGAGTCTCTAGGTACTACTCTGCCAGCCGGTGATATTCATGACCTTCGGGCCGGGTTACGCCGATTGTTGGCGCAGGCACAAGGCGACCCGTCAACAATGCTGACAAGAGGTGAAGCGCTGCGCCTGTTAGGCTTTAACAGCAGCGGCGAACCTGGTCCTGGGCAATTAAACAGCGCATACCGTCAGCAATCACGGCGTTATCACCCAGATAAAGGCGGAGCACCGGCAGAATTTGTAAGATTAACCAAGGCCTATGAAATGCTGCTTAAACAGCACATGGAGCGGCGCGCAAAAATCATCCATGAGACTCAGCTCTGATTGGTAACAGGACAAAAAAAAAGGAAGGACAAAAAAGGACACTCATTTTTCTCGGTCGAAACATTTATGAGTGTCTTATTTTTTTCTGTAAAAAGATTCCAAAGACCGGCTACTTCTGACAAAGACTTGCTCTGTCTGCGGTTTGCAACCAACAAACTGAAGATTGCAGCCTGAAAAGAAGATGCCTCGCCTTTATTCGCAATTGCTGATTTTTGCGCCCTGGTTGGATATTTTTTGATCTGAATAATTGATTACAACTGAGGCGAAAATCCATTGCCTTTAGGGGTGCGGGACGTATCAAACCAGGACTCATTTCTTTGGTAGCGCTCTTCTTGGGGTCATCCACAGTTTGTTTTCATATGGCATTCGGCTACCTTCAAACGCTTAAATCTCGTCAGGAGTGTACAAACACTCCCTACCTTAATGGGCGTATATGCCAGTGTCTGTCGCTAGGAAAATAGCAGCAGGCGAGCACAGTCAAGGAGCTAAAAGATGGGACCACGGCCTGTTGGTTCAACGCCTCCTGGCTCGCCAGTGCAGGGCGCGAGCAGTAATGAGCGCAGGAGACAAGGAGATCAAGGGGGGAGTGGTGTAACTCAAGGCCAACCTGCTGCTGCACTAGCCGCCAGTGGTAGTGGCGACGGATTGCCTGCTCCAAACCAGCGGGAGCATCATCAAAGACACCATATGAGTGCAAGTGGGGGTGGTGGTGCCACACCTCCTGAACCGCCAACGCCGCCAGTCATGCCATCAAATCGCAGAGTTCAAAAGTTGGAATTACGTCGTGGCATGCCTGATGGCCGTGTGATAGTGGAGTTAAAAAATATAAGGGTTAGAGGATTTGGCCAACGGGGGGATGTCAGGGGTCTCTTTCCCTCAAGCGAGTCGGACGATAGATCGTCAAGCGCACACCCACGAACTGATCATCCAAACAGCAGAGGGACGGCCACTGGTGGGGGACCTGTGCGAGCCAGTGATTCGCGAGATATGTCCTCACCTGGCTCGCTCCCACCCTCGCTTCCGCCATCGTCGGGTGCTCGACCTAGGCTGACACCTCAGGGTGGGTTTGCTGGATCGCAACCGCCACCGCCACCCCCAAGAAGAGCAGGGGATAATGTGCCGCCGTTGCCACCAAGGAGGCCAATGGTAGGACGCAGAACAGACTTCCTTCAGCAGCATGGGCAAGATCAGAGGCCAGCCTCGCCAACTGGCTCTGATTCAAGCGGAGAGGAGGATACTTTCCTGTAGCTTGCAGTTCTCTGCAGTTAACGACCATAGCTCTGAACGCCTGGGAATGCTTATGTCGCGTCTTGAGCACTTGGGGTGGTGAAGCTAATGAATCCATAACAGGTGTCCACTTAATATTAGGTGGACACCATGGTGATTCTGTGGTTGGCGGGGCGAGAAGATGTATTGGCCCGACACATACGACACTACTGATCCGCTCACTCTAGGTTAGTCCACTCTAGGTTAGCCCACTCTAGGTTAGCCCATGCTAGGTTAGCTCCACGTAGGTTGGTCCCCGCTAAGTCAGCAAATATTAAGTTAGCTCCATGCAGATTGGCTCCCGCAAAGTTAGCCAATCTTAGGTTAGCTGCGCCCAGATTAGCCCCTTCCAGGTTCGCTCTTTCCAAGTTGGCACTTTCCAAGCGTGCTCCTCTCAAATCGGCCCCTGTCAGGTTAGCTTCTTCCAAGCTAGCTGTTGTCAGGTTAATTAGTTCCAGAGTCGCTTCTTCTAAGTTAGCTCTGTCCAGTCTGGCCCCGAGCAGGTTGGCTCTGGATAGATTGACTCCGAACAGGTTGGCTTCGAATAGATTGGCTCCGAACAAGTTGGCTAGCACTAGGATCGCTCCCGTCAGGTTTGCTCCTACCAAGTTTGCTCTCGTCAGGTCGATTGCCGTCAGGTCAGCTCCTATCAGATTGACTCCTGCCAAGTTAGCACCTTCCAGATTGAGCCCGCTCAAGTTGGCTCTTTCCAGGTTGACTCCTGTCAGGTCGGTTAGTCTTAGGTTGACCCTTGCTAAGTTGGTTTCTGCCAAGTTGGCTCTTTCCAGGTTGGCACCGAGTAGGTCAGCACCGACCAAGTTGGCTCTTCTTAGGCAAGCATTGAGCAGGTTGGTGTATGTCAGGTTAGCATTGGCTAAGTTTACTCCTTCCAATCTGGCTCCCTCCAGGTTAGCGTCTTCCAGATTAGCTCTCAGCAAGTTGGCTCCTTCCAAGTTGGCTCCTTCCAAGTCGACTCCTCTCAAATTGGCTCCTCTCAAATTGGCTCCTCTCAAATTGGCCCCTTCTAGATTGGCTCCGGCTAAGTTTGCTTCTCCCAATCTGGCTCCCTCCAGACTAGCTCCTGCCAAGTTAACTTCAGTCAATCTGGCTCTTTCTAGCGTGGCACCGAACAGTTGAACTCCTCTCAGATTGGCACTGGTCAGATTAGCTCCTGTCAGATTGGTCCCCACCAAGTTGGATTCCTTCAAGTCGGCTCCTATCAAATTGGCTCCTGTCAGATTGGCTCCTTCTAGATTGGCTCCTTGCAGATTGGCACGGGCTAAGTTTGCTTCTTCCAGTCTGGCTCCCACCAGGTTAGCTCTTTCCAATCTGGCTCTTTCTAGCGTGGCACCGAACAGTTGAGCTCCTATAAGATTGACTCTACGCAAAAGAGTTCCTGTCAGGGTAGCTCTTATCAGTGCAGATCCTCTCAGATTGGCATTGGTCAGATTAGCGTCTGCCAGATTAGCACCTTCCAGATTAGCGTCTTCCAGATCAGCCCCCACCAAGTTGGCTCCTTCCAAGTCGGCTCCTCTCAAATTGGCTCCTCTTAAATTGGCTCCCCTTAAATTGGCTCCTTCCAGATTCACTCCTTGCAGATTGGCCCCTTCCAGATTGGCTCCTTCCAGATTGATTCTCGCCAGATTGGCACCGAACAGAGAGGCGCTACGTAAGTCGAAACCCCGTAGGTCAGCCCTCCTGCGGGCAGCAACTTCCAGCCTATCGCGCAGCGATTGTCTTATTGGTGATGGAGCACGATTCGGGGGAGGAGGCGGGGGAGGAGATGGTGGGGTTCTGCGAACAAATTCCAGCCTGCCCATAAGCATAGAAACATCTTCCACCTGTGAGCGCTGGACAAGAATCTTGCCCTCATTTGCGGAAACATCTTCCACCTGTGAACGCTGGACAAGAATGCTGCCCTCGTTGGCAGAAACATCTTCCACCTGTGAACGCTGGACAATTATCTGACCTTCATTTGCAGAAACATCTTCCACCTGTGAGCGCTGGACAAGAATGCTGCCCTCGTTGGCAGAAACATCTTCCACCTGTGAGCGCTGGACAAGAATCCTGCCTTCATTTGCGGAAACATCTTCCACCTGCGAGCGCTGGACAAGAAGCGTGCCCTCATAGGCGGAAACATCTTCCACCTGCGAGCGCTGGACAAAAATCTTGCCTTCATTGGCGGAAACATCTTCCACCTGCGAGCGCTGGACAAGAATCCTGCCTTCATTGGCAGAAACATCTTCAATTTGCCGAGATTGCTGCGTTGCTCCAGTGATTGAACTGGCAGCTGCTCCCATCCTCAGAGAACCTGCAGGTTGACCTGGAGTTGGCAGAGATGTACCACTTGATGCGATCCCATTCGATGCGCGACTACCAGTTATGCTGCCTTGTCTGGCGTTGCTGCCGAGATTTGATTTATTGGTCGCGTATATCACATATATGGGGCGCATAGTTTGCCAAATTGAGCGGAAATTTGCGGATTATAGGTTGGGTAATGTTCAGGGACTATCCGCAGTAGTCCCGTTCGTGTCGTGATGAAAATTTGTTCTGACAGTCCTGCTGAAAATAAAATCTGCCAACAACAAACCAACCACAAATATATTCGGGCAATCCGCCAACTTACCGGGCATCTGGAGAGTCGGCGGTATGCGGTCTATTGGGCATCCCGGACGGCTGGGGTATTTGCCGATAAGCACTGCTAACCGGCCTTGGCGGTATCCAAAGGCGTCGGACCTTCAAATCCTTTGCTGTCGTCATCTTTTTTCATGGTTGTCATGGTCAGCGCTGCTACCGATAGCACGCCACAGCAAGCCATAATGGCTGCCATTGGAATGGCAGTGCCATTATGAAAAAAGCCCACCAGTCCTGAAGAGATACCACCTATAGTGAAACGCAGCGCGCCGGCCAGTGCATTGGCCGAACCGGCGGACCTGGGAAAGTAGGACAGTGCCAGGGCGTTGGAGTTTGGTCCGGTGAAGCTAATGCAGCCGATGTAGCAGGCAATCGGGATTATCAGACCAAGCAAACCAGCAAAGCCGGTAACCGCACACAACAGCAATATCAGGGAGAAGAAAGCGGCCATGGCACTCCCGGTTCGGAGAATCGCCAGCAGTTTAAACCGGCTAACCAGGCGAATATTCACCAAGTTGGTGATGCCCATAACGACAATGTTGATGGCAAACAATAGGCCATAGTGGTCAGGGGCTATCCCAAACAGTTCGATGTAGACAAAGGGTGAACCCGAGATAAAAGCGAACATGCCGCCAAAGAAAAAAGCGTGGCAGAGCATGCAGCCGATGGCCTGACGGTTCTTGATAATATTGCCGTAGTTAATGATCAGCTGTATTGGCGGAACGTTCAGCCGGTTTTCTACAGACAGCGTTTCCTTGATCCGAAACGATGCCAGGATTAGCGTTAAACCAGCCATGATGGCCAGGAAGGTGAACAGATGCTGCCAACCAAAATGCTTGAGAATCTGGCCGCCCAGCAGTGGCGCGATCAGCGGTGCGACGGTCATCACCATCAGGGTTGAGGAGAGCGCCTTGGCCATCTGCTCTTTGGGAAAAATATCCCGAATCATGGCCGGAATGGTCACCAGTATGGCTGCTGCTGACAGTGCCTGAAGCACCCGGACAACAATCAGCTCGTTGGCAGTGGTACAAAGTGCTGCCAGAATGCTGGCCAGCATAAAACCAATGATACCGGGGAACATCACTATCCTGCGCCCGAACCGGTCTGACAATGGCCCATAAATCAGTTGGGAAAGGGCAAAACCGATGGTATAGGCACTCAGGGTGTACTGTATCCGGCTTAGTGGCTCACCCATACTTTTGGCGATGGCCGGCATGGCTGGCAGGTAAAGGTCAATGGCCAAAGGCCCAAGTGATGTGAGCACGCCAAGAGTGAGAATCAGTTGCAGGCGTTCACGCTTGTCCATACCCATTTGAGACTGGGGGGTTGTCGTCATTAATTCAGGCTCGTGTTATCCGGCAGCTACCCGCAGGACGAGTTGTCCCTATCCAGGCGTGGCAGTTGCCCGTTATAAACATGGTGTAAAAATCGATATGTCAGGTTAAGAGCCGAGTCGTTGTAGCGCCTTGAGATGTAAACGACAGTGAATGTCATTCTGGGGAGGGAGACCTGCTTACTGCGGCAGAACAGCAGGAGGCTACATCGTTGAATGGTCTATTCGGCTGTGGATGATTCTTTCACAAAAAAGACTGGCGATAAATAGATGGCGCTACCGGCGCAGGCAGTAATTACCAAGGTGTCCGCAGGTGTCTGCCAATAAAAAACGGCAAAAGACGTAAGTCTTCTGCCGTTTTTTGAGATAGTTGGATCACCTATGGGGTTTTACCCATAACAATCTAAAGCCATTAATCCAGCAACTCTTCAGCCGCAGCAACAATGTTATCAACCATAAAGCCAAAGTACGGGAACAGCTGTTCAGCTGGTGCCGACTCTCCGAAGGTGGTCATGCCGATAATGCGACCGTCCAGACCAACGTACTTGTACCAGAAATCGGCTGCCGCCGCTTCAATGGCAATGCGTGCCGACACCTCCAGTGGCAGAACTGATTGCTTGTAGGCGGCGTCCTGGGCATCGAACACATCGGAGGATGGCATGGAAACCACACGCACCTTGCGGCCATGATCGGACAGCACGGCTTCAGCCTGCATGGCCAGCTCCACCTCGGAGCCGGTGGCAATCAGAATCAGCTCAGGAGTGCCGGCACAGTCTTTGAGGATGTAGCCACCACACTTAATCAGGGCCAGTTGCTCATCGCTTCTGGGCATGCAAGGCAGATTCTGGCGCGAGAAAATCAGGGCGCTTGGGCCGTCTGTGCGCTCGATGGCGTGTTTCCAAGCCACGGCAGATTCCACGGTATCGCAGGGGCGCCAGGCGTTCATGTTGGGCGTCATGCGCAGGCTGGCAATCTGCTCAATGGGCTGGTGGGTCGGGCCGTCTTCGCCAAGGCCAATGGAGTCGTGGGTGTAAACCAAAATGGAGCGCAGCTTCATCAGGGCCGCCATGCGTACCGCATTACAGGCATACTCCATAAACACCAGGAAGGTGGCACCGTAAGGAATAAAGCCGCCGTGCAGGGCAATGCCGCTCATGATGGCGGTCATGCCAAACTCACGCACACCGTAGAACAGGTAGTTGCCGCTGGCGTCGTCACGTTCGATGCCCTTGCAGCCTTTCCAGATGGTCAGGTTGGAGGCAGCCAGGTCAGCAGAACCACCGAGCAGTCCAGGTAGCAGCGGGCCATAGGCGTTCAGGGTATTCTGGGAGGCTTTGCGGGTGGCGATTTTCTCACCTGCTTGCTGGCAGGATTTAATGTACTCGTCAGCTTTGGCGGCAAACTCAGACGGTAATTCACCGTGCAGGCGACGCTTGAATTCTGCGGCCAGTTCCGGATATGCAGCCTGATAGGCGGCAAAGGTTTTGTCCCAGGCGCTCTCTTTGGCGGCACCGGCAGCTCTGGCATCCCACTGACTGTAGATTTCATTGGGCACTTCGAAAGGTGCGTAGTACCAGCCAAGGCGCTCGCGAGTCAGCTTGATCTCGTCATCGCCCAGCGGTGCACCGTGGGATTCCTCTTTACCTTCCTTGTTCGGTGAGCCAAAACCAATGACGGTCTTGCAGCAGATCAGGGTTGGCCGATCTTTTTCAGCTCTGGCATCCTCAATGGCAGCCTTGATCGCTTCGGCATCGTGACCGTCAACCCCCGAGATCACATGCCAGTTATAAGCGGCAAAGCGGACTGGAGTATTGTCGGTGAACCAGCCTTCCACTTCTCCGTCGATGGAAATGCCATTGTCATCGTAAAAGGCGATCAGCTTGTTCAGCCCAAGAGTGCCAGCCAGCGAGCATACTTCATGGGAAATGCCTTCCATCATGCAGCCATCACCCATAAAGACGTAGGTGTAGTGGTCAACAATGTCGTGTCCCGGCTGGTTAAACTGTGCCGCCAGTACCTTTTCCGCTATTGCCATGCCAACCGCATTGGCGACGCCCTGACCGAGCGGACCGGTGGTGGTCTCAATACCAGGCGCATAACCGTACTCAGGGTGCCCTGGGGTTTTGGAGTGCAGCTGACGGAAGTTTTTCAGGTCATCAATGCTCAAATCGTAGCCGGTGAGGTGCAGCAGCGAGTAGAGCAGCATCGAGCCGTGGCCGTTGGACAGCACGAAGCGGTCACGATTCGCCCACTGAGGGTTGCTCGGGTTGAAATTCATATAATCACGCCACAGTACTTCGGCGATATCCGCCATTCCCATGGGGGCTCCCGGGTGACCGGATTTGGCTTTTTGGACGGCGTCCATGCTGAGGGCGCGGATGGCATTGGCAAGCTCGCGGCGAGAAGACATGGGGATTGGTGCTCCTGAATATCCAGTCTGGTTAAATTCGGGCGCTATTCTAAGCCCTCAGGCGTGAAGTGAAAACACTCTGTACAGCACGGTCTTTCAGTGATCGGGCTGTCCGTAGCGCTCGTGGTAGTGGCGCCCAAGGTGTCGGATGGCAATCAGCCATAGCGCAATGGCCAACATAAAGGCTGCCGCCAGCCAGGACATGGCCAGACTCAGCGAACCGCATACCGTAATAAGTATCTGTTGAAAAAAAGAGCTGCCGGACTTGCCGACCCGGCTGACCACCAGTTCAATGGCGGCTTTGCCCTTGTACTTGCGCTCAGCGTCCAGGGGCACAAAAGTAATCTCCTTGGTAGCATCGAACAACGTGTGTTTGGCCGATTTCCCCAGCGCGTGACAGTACATACCAATCTGCAAGCCGACCATGGGTAAATCTATGCAGCAGATGCCCAAAAAGGTCACCTGCGCCTGTTGGGACAGCGCCAGGAGAAAAAAAGGCAGTGCGGTAGCACTTAAAATAATGGGCGTGGCAAATGCCGCCGCCCACCAGCTGCGGCTCAGCAGCAGTGGTGTCAACAGGCCGCAGATCAGGCTGCCAACGCCGTTGATCAGCGCTACTTTACCCATAAACATGGAGTAGTCTGCCTCGCTGGGAAACTGCGCCACCAGTTGGCTTTTCCATGCCAGCTCCACCATGTTGATGGCCACGCAGTAAGCCAGCATCACCAGGGCGATGCTGGCCAGGTACGGACAGCGAAGCAGATAACGGGCGCTGGCTATCAGAGGTAAACGGGTTGTCGGGCTCTGGCGAATGCCTAACGGCTTTTTGGGCGTCAACCGGTAGCAATAGTCATTGAGGATCAGGATCAGCAGACCAATCAGGACAAATACCAGCGACAGGGTTTTCAGGCTTTCCTGCCACCCGAGGTCAGGCGTCGTCACCTCCCTGGCCACACAGTAGTAGAGCAACGGACCGGAGATAATAGAGGCACTGCTGCCAATCATGGTGATCAGGGGGTATTGCCGGGTGGCGCTTTGGGTATTGTGAAAATCGTTTACTGCCGTCCAGAAGAGAATACAAATCACCGCCGAGCCCCAAAGCTCAGCCAGAGCAAAGAACAGAGTCAGCGGCCAGTAATAAATAACGCCAACAATGTATTGCAGATGCTCCGGAATCAATGGCGAGAGCCGCTCAAAGGCACTGGTCAGGGCAAACTGGTCAAGGTTGGGATAAATCACCAGGGAGAACAGCGGCATCCAGACCAGAAACGGTATCAGGGCTACGGCAAACAGTGTGCGTTTGTGCAGCCGGTTGACCAGAAAGCTGTAACTGATCAAAAAGAAAAACGCCACCGGCATCACCACCGCCAGCTTGATAAAGGGGATTACCTCGACACCAAGTCGCGTGATCAGCAGCGACTCTTTCAGGTTCCAGAGTATGTCAAAGTTGAGGGTGCAGCAGGCCATCATGGCAATTTGCAGACAGAGCATGGGGCTTGCTCTGTTGGCTGCATTTTTGGCAAGGGATTTATTCTTCACGGCTTACTTTTTTGCCTCCTGATGGCGACGGCCACAGGCACACACGCACACAGCAGTGCGCGCCCACTAAAAAGGTAATCAGGACGAACGGTGGTGTGAATCCGCCTGCTATTTTTCCGGAAAGAGAGTGAGAGTTCTTCGACTCCTGGCCATGAGTGCCCCTTTCGCAACATCCTCAGACGCGGGTCATAAAGCGATGCGTTAATATAGTTCAGGGATTTGCTTTGATGTGTTTATTTGCAGAATATAAAAATTTTTTGATGCAGATTTTGCCGCTTGCTAGACTTCAGCATCGCGGTTGCCGGAAGTAAGGTAGCTGCCGGGCACGAACCGGATATACCGGGGAAGAAAAAATAGCAACAAGGATATTTAGCGTTGACTGATGCTTTCGAGCGACTAGCTGCCCTGAGTAAAGCTGGCGGTGATGTGCTGAGATTACAGATTCTCAGGGTTTTGAGTACGGAGTCCATCAGCGTGCTGGAACTCAGTGCGGTGTTTGCCGTGCGTCAGCCGGCCATGAGCCACCATTTGAAGGTGCTGTTACAAGCGGGATTGGTTTCGACGCGCAAGGAAGGCAATACGATTTTCTATCGCCGTGCCCTGCCACCGGTGGATGGACACCTTGATGGTGTGGTGCGGGCACTGTTTCAGGCTGTTGATAGTTTGTCGCTACCGGATGAGTTGGTGCAGCGCTTGCAGGTGCTTGGCCAGCAGCGCTCGGAGTTGTCCCAGGCTTTTTTTGCCCGCAATGTCCAGGAGTTTCGCCAGCACCAGGAGCTGATCGCCGAGCATCAGCTTTATGCTGATACTGTGGCCGGTCTGATCGATGCCACGATCTTTCCAGAGCACAGTCTGGCCCTGGAGCTAGGGCCAGGTGAAGGGGAGTTTCTGAGTACTCTGGCCAGCGGGTTCAAGCTGGTTTACGCACTCGATAACTCAGAAAAAATGCTCGCTTGCGCTCGGACGCTGACCAGGGAGCAGGGGATCAGCAATGTCATCTTTACCCACGGGGAGATGCATACGCTGGGCAATATGACCGGTGCATTCGATTGCATTGTGGTCAATATGGTGCTGCATCATGTGCCTAGCCCGGCGGACATTTTCAAGTGGTCTGGCCGATTGCTCAAGCCCGGTGGCAGCCTGTTCATCAGTGACCTGAGCCATCATGATCAGGACTGGGTTCGCGAGTCTTGCGGTGATCTGTGGCTGGGGTTTAGCGCCCAGGAGCTGGCGCAGTGGGCTGACAAAGCCGGATTGCTGGCAGGCGAGGCTCAGTACCAAGGGTTGCGCAACGGTTTTCAGATTCAGGTCAGGCGATTTTTTCTTCCCGAATCAAGACGTTGACCTATCCTTATGCCGGCGAAGTCATTCCATGCAAGAGGGTTCAACGGCTATGTCTGAGTATTCGCTATTTACCTCGGAGTCTGTATCTGAGGGGCATCCGGACAAAATTGCTGACCAGATTTCCGATGCTATTCTGGACGCCATCATCAAGGACGATCCTCACGCTCGGGTAGCCGTTGAAACCATGGTAAAAACCGGCATGGTTATTGTTGCCGGTGAAGTGCGTACCAGCACCTATGTCGATATTGAAGAGCTGGTGCGACGAGTGGTGACGAGCATTGGTTACAGCCACGGCGACCTGGGTTTTGATGGCGAGTCCGTGGCGGTACTCAATGCCATTGGCAAGCAATCGCCGGATATTGCCGTGGGGGTGGATGCAACCGACGAACGGGAGCAGGGTGCTGGCGACCAAGGGTTGATGTTTGGCTACGCCAACAGTGAAACGCCAGTGCTGATGCCGGCACCCATCCACTACGCCCATGAACTGGTCAAGCGTCAGGCGCAGTTGCGTAAAAATGGCGTACTACCGTGGCTGCGCCCGGATGCCAAAAGCCAGGTCACCATGCGTTACGATCACCACGGCAAGGTTGTCGGCGTCGATGCGGTAGTGCTCTCCACCCAACATTCGCCGGATATCTCTCTGGCGGACATTCGTCGTGAGGTGCTGGAGCAGATTATCAAACCGGTTTTTCCCCAGGGCTGGCTTCATGAGCAAACCAGATACCACATCAACCCAACGGGCGTTTTTGTGATCGGTGGGCCAGTGGGCGACTGCGGCCTGACCGGGCGCAAGATCATTGTTGATACTTATGGTGGCATGGCACGCCACGGTGGTGGCGCGTTCTCAGGCAAAGACCCGTCCAAGGTTGACCGCTCGGCAGCTTATGCCGGGCGCTATGTGGCTAAAAATATTGTCGCTGCCGGTCTGGCCGAGCGTTGTGAAATTCAGGTTTCCTATGCCATTGGGGTTCCTGAACCCACTTCCATTGCCATCAACACCTTCGGAACCGGCAAAATCAGTGATGAGCGCATCGTTGAGTTAATTCGCGAGCATTTCGACTTGCGCGCTGGCGGACTGGTAAAAATGCTTGACCTCAAGCGGCCCATTTATCAGGGAACTGCTGCCTATGGTCATTTTGGCCGGGAGGAGTCCGAGTTCACCTGGGAGCGCACTGATAAAGCGGAGCTGCTCAGAAAATCGGCATCCCTGTAAACCATCATTGGACAATACGCCGGACAATATGCTTAGGCAGTGCTTGTGACACTCTAATAACTCTATATCAACATTTATTGATATAGATTTGGCGCGCTGCTAGGCTGAATGCTGATTTGGTTCTTATGCACAGCGAGAAGACTTATGAGCGCTAACCTTGATGTGGCAAGCCGTATTCCCAAACTGCAAACAATAACATCGTCGGACTTCAAAGTGGCTGATATTTCCTTGGCTCCGTGGGGGCGCAGGGAGATTGAGATTGCCGAAGGTGAAATGCCTGCCCTGATGGCGATCCGCGCCAAGTACCGTGATCAACAGCCGCTTAAGGGGGCCAGGATCATGGGCTGTATTCACATGACCATCCAGACCGCTGTGCTGATCGAAACCTTGGTCGTTCTTGGCGCGCAGGTGCGCTGGTCGTCCTGCAATATCTTCTCTACCCAGGATCACGCCGCAGCGGCCATTGCCGCCGAGGGTATTCCGGTATTTGCCTGGAAGGGCGAGACGGAAGAAGAGTTCTGGTGGTGTATTGAGCAGACCGCTCTCGACAGTCAAGGAAAACCCTGGCAAGCCAACATGGTGCTTGATGATGGTGGTGACCTGACCTACTTGCTGCACGCCAAGTATCCACAGCTGCTTGATGGCATCCACGGTATTTCTGAAGAAACCACCACTGGCGTGCACCGGCTGCTGGATATGTTGGCCAAAGGCATCCTGAAGGTGCCGGCCATTAACGTCAATGATGCCGTGACCAAAAGCAAAAACGATAACAAATACGGTTGCCGCCACTCCCTCAATGACGCCATCAAGCGAGCTACAGACCATTTGCTGTCAGGCAAAAAAGCGCTGGTGATCGGTTATGGCGATGTGGGCAAAGGCTCTGCTGCTTCGCTGCGACAGGAGGGCATGATCGTCAAGGTGTCGGAAGCGGACCCAATCTGCGCCATGCAGGCCTGTATGGATGGCTTTGAGGTGGTATCGCCTTATCTCAATGGCATTAACGATGGCACCGAAGCGGCCATCAACAAGGAGCTGCTGGCCACCACTGACCTGCTGGTGACCACCACTGGCAATGTGCATGTCTGTGACCGGTATATGCTCAAGGCACTGAAAAGCGGTTGCGTGGTGTGCAACATTGGGCATTTTGATACGGAGATCGATACTCGCTTTATGCGTGAGAACTGGGTGTGGGAGGAGGTCAAGCCTCAAGTGCACAAGATTATCAGAGGGCCGGTCAATGACCATCTGATCCTTCTGGCTGAAGGTCGACTGGTGAATCTGGGTAATGCCACCGGTCACCCATCGCGCATTATGGATGGTTCGTTCGCTAATCAGGTGCTGGCCCAGATTCATCTTTATCAGAACGGCTTTGCTGACCTGCCTGCCAGTGAAAAACCTGACAGACTGGCTGTAACGGTACTGCCGAAAAAGCTTGATGAAGAAGTTGCTGCTTATATGGTGGCTGGATTTGGCGGCGTTCTGACCCGGTTAACACCGGAACAGGCCGGTTACATCAATGTGCCAATTGATGGCCCTTTCAAGGGTAACGATTACAAATACTAATGCTCTGAACGGGGCTTCGCCCCAGTCAGAAAGCCGCTGTTGGTGAATATCATGGCTACTAATAATCTTAATAATTCCGTTGCCATCAGTTTTGAGTTTTTCCCCACCAGAACCACCGAGGGTGCCAAAAAACTGGTAGACAGTGCCCATGACCTGGCCCGTTACCAACCGGAGTTTTTCTCTGTCACTTACGGGGCCGGTGGTTCAACCCGTGACCGCACGCTGGCTACGGTACTCACTACGCAGAATGAAACATCGGTGGCTACTGCGCCGCACTTGTCTTGCGTCGGTGACTCGCCGGAAAAGATCAAAGCGCTGTTGCATCTTTACCGACAGCGAGGTATCGACCGCATCGTGGCCTTGCGCGGTGATTTGCCCTCCGGCATGGGGCACGAACGCGGCGATTTGCATCATGCCAGTGAGCTGGTGGCGCTTATTCGCAGTGAAACCGGGAACCATTTTCATATTGAAGTAGCGGCCTATCCGGAAGTACATCCCCAGGCACTGACCATGGAGCGCGACCTGGAAAACTTCCGGCGTAAAGTGGAGGCTGGCGCGGATTCAGCCATCACCCAGTACTTTTTTAATCCGGACAGCTACTTTTATTTCCTCGAACGTCTCCATGGTCTGGGCATTGAGATCCCAGTGGTGCCGGGCATTATGCCGATTACCAACTACACTCGTCTGGCGCGATTTTCCGATGCTTGTGGGGCAGAAATTCCCCGCTGGATTCGCAAACAGCTCGAAGCTTACGGGGATGATACCGCCAGTATCCGCCAGTTTGGCGAAGAAGTGGTGACCCGGCTGTGTGAAAACCTGCTGCAAGATGGTGTGCCGGGGCTGCACTTTTACACCCTGAACCAGTCCGCCCCATGCCAGGGTATTTGCGACAACCTTGGCATTCCCCTGGCCTGAGCCACTGGTGTAGCTGGTGGTTCTATCTTTCTTCCTGGTCCGGCGCTTATAATGCCGACCGTCTACCGTGTCATCTCGATATCATCTCATGCGAAATCCTCGAATCTTTTCTGACCAGCCATTTCAGACAGGCAGTACCATCGAACTGTCGGAAAGTGCCGCTAACCATGTGGGTCGTGTCTTGCGTATGCAGTCTGGCGAGCCGCTGGTGCTGTTTAATGGTCAAGGAGAAGCGTGGCAAGGTACGGTGGCGAACGTCAGCAAAAAGGCAGTGACGGTTACTTTGCAGGCAGTGATTGTCGGCGATGCCCAGTCGCCACTGGTGATTGAACTGGGCCAAGCTCTGAGTCGGGGCGAGCGTATGGACTACGCCATTCAGAAAGCCACCGAAGCGGGTGTTACTGCTATCACGCCGCTATGGAGCGAACGCTGCGAAGTCAAACTGCATGCGGACCGGCTTGATAAACGGCTTAGACACTGGCAGCAAGTAGCCATCAGTGCCTGCGAGCAGTGCGGTCGCAACATAGTGCCCACTATCCATGCGCCACAAACCGTCGAGCAGTGGTTGGCAAGTCGCAACACTGATCTGGGCTTTGTACTGCATCATCGTACCGAACAGAAGCTCAGTGGCTTTGAGCCACCGCAATCGGTATCACTGTTGATCGGTCCGGAAGGCGGTCTTACTGCTGCCGAGATTGCCCTGGCAGAGCGTCATCAGTTTCATGCGCTGGCCCTTGGGCCCAGGGTTTTGCGTACTGAAACGGCACCAGTGGTAGCCATTGCCCTGATGCAGTATTTATGGGGTGATTATCGGTAGTGCCAAGCCTTCTGCCTGCCATTAAACAGAAAGCAGCAGGCAGAAGACTTTTGACGGCTTAACTGCTGGCCCGTTCGGTCAGCGACTCAATGGCGGACAGTAACCGTTTTTCCCGAAACGGTTTGGCCACCAACTCACTGACACCCAGCTCAAGAGCTTGTTCACGATGTTGTTCACAGGCCATCATGATTACGGGCAAATGAGCCAGTGCCGGATCGTCCTGAAGTGCTCTGAGTAAACCAAAACCATCCATGTGCGGCATTTCCACATCCACCAGAACAATATCCGGCTGCTGTTCTGCCAGCATTGCCAGTGCTTCCCTGCCATCTCTGGCGGTGATGACCTGATAGCCTTGTTGGACCAGGAGTTGGCTGATTGTCTTGCGAGCCGTGATTGAGTCATCCACAACCATTACCTGTGCAGCCAGATCGCTACTGTCAGGCTGGTGAGGTGTTGGTGGTGTGATCAGATGTTTGTGATAAAGCGCCAATGGATCAAGAATGATAACCACCTGACCATCACCGGCAATGGTGACTCCAGTGACGCCGGTCAGTCCTGAGAAGGGCGCCCCAAGACGCTTGCTGATGATCTCCCGACTGCCTTCGACGGTATCCACCTCGATGGCGATATGGTCGTTGTCCCGGCGTACCAACACCACGGGACGTTGTCCTCTGGCGACTTTCGTCCTGACATTGCCGAGCAGATCGCTCAGATGAACCAGCCGGTACTGTGTACCGTTGGCATTAACGGCCTGGGTTCCACAGGATTCACTTAACTCGTTGGCTGCCACCATCGTTATCTCGTCAATGGTGTGCATGGGTAGGGCGTAATGATTGCCGGCCACACTCACCATCAAGGCGCGATGGATGGACTGGGCAAATGGCAGTCGCAGGGTGATATGTGTACCTTGGCCACCCTCGGAATGCAGCGCAACACTGCCGCCGAGCTGGCGTATTTCGAGGTCGATGGCTGCCAGGGATGCAGGGTTGGCAGCGCTATTAAAGCCCGGTTGCATAATCAGTTTGACGGCTCGGTTCATATCTACCGATTCTTGAGGGCCGATCAGTTGCTGCGCTGCTGCCCTGGCTTGTACTGCGCCAGGATTGATGCCACGGCCATCGTCAGCAAGAGCTACCACCATCGCCATGCCATCACGATGAATGGTAAGGGATATCTGGCCTGCGGCTGGTTTGCCGACTTTGCGACGTATATCTGCTGAGTCTTCGATACCGTGGTCAATGGCGTTACGCAGCAGATGCTCCAACGTCGGCAAAATCTGTTCCAGCGTGGTTTTGTCCAGCTCTTCTTCACCCCCGCGCACCAGCAGCTCTACCGGTTTGTCCAGCTCAGTGCAGATGCGATGGACAAAGGTACGCAGTCTGGGCACCAACTGGTTAAAGGGCACCATTCGGGTTTTTAGCAGGTGCTCGTGCAGTTCGATTTGGGTTCTGGCCTGTTGTTGCAGCAGAATTTCGGCGACACGGGTTTTTTGCTGCAATATGCCGTGCAGCTCCATCAGGTCCGATGTTGATTCAGCCAGCGCATTGGACAGTGGTGACAGTTGTGGGTTTTCACTGCTCTGCGGGCGGCTCTGTATCTGACAATCAAGGCGACGGAACTGCTCGCGCAGTCGTACTACTGTTCGGTTCATCTCTGCAATCGCCTGCACGGTTTCGGTGAGCTGTTGCTCAATGCAGGTGCGATTGCTGCTGGACTCTTCCGCAATGTTGATCAGGGTTTCGAGCCGCTGGGTGGAAACCTGGATTAGCTCATGAGCCGGTGCTGTCCTGACAGGCGATGGCAGCTCTTGTGACGTACTTGTTGTCGATTTGTCAGCCTGTTGGGTGACAGGTGTACTGGTGGTGGTCTGTCCAAGGTAGTCAGGCAGGGTAATATTGGCTAATGGATCTTGCGATTCGACCGGGACAGACTGGGGAACCGGTTCGGAGATGGGCCTTGCATTGACAGGCTGGCCAAGCAGTAATGATTCCAGGGCATCACAAAGCGCACCAAAAACACCTTGGGGTGAAGCCTGTTCCTCCTGGTTGAGCATCGCCAGCAAGGTGGTAAAACCGTTATTGAGTGGCGTCAGCAGTTGCGCTGGCAGAGTGCCTTCGTAAGTTTCCAGGTAAACGCAGATATCCAGCAGTACATCACCGAGTTGAGCCAGTTCGTGCTGTTCAAGGTTACGAGCGTTTTCTACCACCGCCTTGAGCCCTTGCTGGCACTGCTGCAGCCCGGCAGGTGGGATATGGTCAAGCCATTGGGAAAGATGATCGGTGGCGTTGGTTAACCAGTGCAGCTGGTTCATTTCAGGCTGGTTCGGTGTTTGTGCTGTGGTTTCTGCATCGCTGCTTTGTGCAGGAGCGGCCATCACATGGCCAAACATCATGGGTGAGTCCTGAAGGTCCACCATATCTTCTGGCTCATCATCAACAGCGTAATGATCCCCGGCGCCCAGCGCATCAGCCTTCTCCATGCACATCAGCACTTCTGGCGTTAGCTGCTGGCTATTATCGACAAAATCGTGCACCAGCTCTGGTAGCATGGTGACAACTTCAGCTAACAGGTTGGCCATGGGTTCGCTGGCAGTGGTGATGCCATTGATCACGCTGTCGAGCATGTTCTCCAGTGACCAGGCCAGTTCACCGATGACATCCGCACCGATAATGCGCCCGTGGCCTTTAAGCGAGTGGCAAGCGCGCCGGATTCTGCTGGCAGCCACCTGATCAGTAAAATCATCGCGCCATTTTGGCAGCTCGACGGTCAGTTGTTGCTTTATCTCGTTGGTCTGGGCAGCGAATATTTCATAAGTAGATTGGGGGCAAACGTCTTCGGAACAGTTTGGGGTGCTCTTGTTGGTCGGTGCCCTGTGTAGCGCAAAGGCGTGCGATTTTTCCACTTCGAGTGGCGACGGTTCCTCTTTGACTTCGTGCTGAGCATAGCGCTGCTGGATTGACAGGATCAAGGGATTATCGCTGTGAGTCTCTCGGATCCGCTGCGATATCTGGGCAAATAATTTCTGGGGCGGTGGGGTATTAAGTCGCGCTGTTTCCTCATCAACCAAGTGGCGCAACTCATGGTCAATATCACCGAGCAATCGGATGGCGTCGTTATCGAGGAGAATATCTCCCGCTTGCAGGCCCTGGCAAAAGGCACTGCACACCTCCCAAAGGGATGACAGGGGGGAATCCCAACAGAGGTTTTGCAGTTTGGCAAAGAGCTTGTCAATGATTTGCAACTGTTGCTGGCGCTGGCTGTCCCTGATCACTGCGGCCAGGCACAACTGATACTTCTGGCGTATTTTTCGGACCGTAACGGCAAAGCCACTGTCCTGAAGCACCTCCAGCTGCGATGAGTCGATAGGTGTTGTGTCTGTTGCCGGTTGTAAGTAGTCAGGCATCAAGCCAGAAGTGATCAACCCTGGCATGTGCCAGTTTTTTTGCGGCCCCTTTTGCAGTTGTCGCAACTCTTTAAGCAGTGTCGGTAACTGACTATCGGTGGTGGAGACAATGCTGTGCGGCAGTTGTTTTAGCGCTGCAATCAGTTTGGCCTGTTGTTTTTTGCTGTGCTCATCGGACGCCTCTTGTGGATTAGCCATGAGGCTATCGAGCACTGGCAGCATCGCCCTGGTGAGCGAACGGGCGGGAGACTGGGCTGGCAGAGCGTCGTGGACCTGCTGGATATCCACGCGACAGCGGTTAAGCCGCCTCTGCCCCTCGGCATCAGCGGTAAAATTCTCTAAGCCACGCTGGGCTCTGGCGATGGCACCGCTGATCAGCTCGGTGTCTACATACTCTTGCTCTTGCTGTTCACTCATGGCAGGCTCCCGCTGTCGGCAACCTCAAGCCCATAACGGCCTGACGCATTTCGGTGGTTATGCCGGCTAACTCGCCGATGGACTGAGCCGTTGCCCGGGTTCCCGACGATGTTTGGGTGGCGATATTACCAATGGCTTCCATGCGACTGGCGACGACGTTAGCCGACTGAGTCTGCTCCCTGGCTTCCCGGGCGATCTCACGAATCAGGACGGCCATATGGTTACAGGTCTGTTCAATCTCTTTAAGAGCCGTGCTGGCCTCGCTGGTCAGGCGTTGATCGCCGCCCAGTTCCGAGGTGTTTTGCTCCATGGAGTTGACTGCGGCACTGGCATCGCTTTCGATATTGGCCACCAGCGTACCTACTTGCCGGGTAGCAGTTGCCACACGCTCAGTGAGCCGCTGCACCTCTTCAGCAGCCGAGGCAAAACCCCGACCGGCATCGCCCGCCATGGAAGCCTGGATGGTGGCATTGAGCGAGAGAATGTTGGTTTGGTCGGCAATGTCGTTGATCAGCGCTACCAGTTCAGCAATCTCCCGGGAGGATTCGCCCAGGCGCTTGAGCCATTCGGTGGTCTCCTGCATCTGGCTGTGCATGGTCTCTACGCCATTGAGTGAGTTATGCACTGCCAAACTGCTGTTGGCAGCAATCTGCCCGGAGCGTTCAGCCGCTTCAACACATTCCACTGCCTGGCTGGATATTTGGTTAATGGCTTGCGCCATCTGGTTGACAGACTCAGCGGTAGCACTGATTTCCCGTGCCTGATGATCTGAGGCCTCGGCCAGTAGCCGGGCAGTTGCCTGAGTTTCCTGAACAGCGGTATCTACTTTGGCAGCCGTTTGGTCAATGGTCTGTGCCAGCGCTTGCAGCTGCTCGGCCGTGGTATCGCTGAAGTCTTCGTGCACCAGGGCTTTGACGGTTGGCTTACCATCGTCCAGGTCAGTGTGTGGATGAGTGGCTTCGGTGCGCTCGTCCTGTATTTCATCAAATAATTGGGAAATGGCTTGTGGATCGGGAGCACTTTCCACTTCACTGCTTTCGCTATGGTTGTTCTGTGGTTTTGGCAGCTGTTCTTTTTGTTGCAGGCGACGCTTAACAGTGATGGCGCTCAGTAACAGGAATAGCAATGACAGACCGCCGGCAATAATCATGGTCAGATTCAGCGCAATTTGGTTGGCATCGGAAAGGGTGTCTGCCAGTACCGATGTCTGTTGCAGCAGTTGTTGCGCGTCGGCAAAAATAACATCCACACTTTGGCGAGCCTGAAACAGCTCGGGCGAAACTTCCAATATTTCGTCAACGGTGCGATCCACAAAGACAAAGAGCTCAGCAATTTCGATCAGCCGCTGTGTGGCCTGTTCGTTGGTAATCCGACTGATACCCATGGCCGGGTTGCCCTGGAGCATGCCACTAAGCCCCCGGCCGAACAGTTTGGTGTCACGCCCAAAGCTGTCTGCGGCCATAATGGCGTCTTCGCCACCTTCGAGCACTTTGGCAACGTTACCCATGATGCGCTCTGCCAGCCAGGGCTGCCGCTGGGCCAGGGCAATCTGGTCGGCAGGTGCGCCGCTATCAAGCAAGATGGCGACCACTTCGTCATACTCAATCTGCAACTGAGGCACGGTTTCGTTGAGCGTAGCGGTCAGGACATGCAAGGATAATATGGCTTCCTGGGTTGCCAGAATGGTTTGCGCTTCTGTTTCCATCTCTGACCAGGTGGCCGCCACTCCGGCGATTTGACCGGTCGGGACATCTGTGTCGGTCAGGGGGAAAAGGGATAGTCGGGCATTACCAAGGTCATTAACAGACTGGTTAAACGACGATGTTGCCTCTTGCAGCAGGGAGAACACTTCTTCTTCACCAGCGACCGCCCCAGCAGCGTGGGCGGCAATCTGCTGGGAAAGCACTTGCAGATTTCCGGCATCACGGGCGTAACCATGAGATAGCCGGACTTGCTCCATATTGAGAATAAAAGCACCAGTCATGACCAAAAGGGATAGCACCAGCATGGTGATCGAGCCGGTCATGGCGGCACTGTTGCCTTGCTCGCTGTTTGCTTGTTTGCCTGTCATGGTCTGTTCCCCGAATCAAAATCCCGCGTCGGCTGTTAGAAATTGTTCGCTGCCCAGGAACCGTTCAACGCTAAAGACAACATGCTGCGAATCGTAAGATCCTTGGGTAAATGGCTGCATGCCCGCAGGGATTGATGGCGGTATTTGCTCAGCGTATTTATCAGCGGTGAACTGTTTTATCCCGCTCACTGCATCAACCGCCAAACCGATGGCCAGCTGATGCTGGGGAATGACCAGAACGCGGCCGTCAGGGCCGCTATTGTCAGTGTCAGAAATAAACGCACCGAGACTGATAATGACAACAAGACGTCCACTGACGTTAGCAATGCCCTTAATCCAGGGCGACGCGCCAGGAAGCGCTGTGGTTTTGGGATGCGGGATAATTTCGGCGATAGAGTCAAGGGCAACAACATAGTGCTGGCCATGGAGTAAAAAGTCGACGCCTTGCCAGCGCTTTGGCTGTTGAACTGGCTGATCAATCAGATTTGGGGTGGTGTTATTCATTGTATCCCCTTTTTTGAAAGCCTTTTTCGTTCCTTCTGGCGGCCCTTGGCGAAAATCATCACGGCTGATTCAGGGAGGTGTGCGCCGTTGTCATAATCAATTTGAACTAGTTGTTGTTGGCAGTTTGACCTCGGCTCGTTTTCATTTTTGTTTCCAAGGGGTGACATCCACCGCCATGATTTGCTGCCTTTTTTATTGGTCAAATGCAGTTTTTTGGTGTGCTGCACTTGCTAATCGTGGCTATTCAATAGATGGATGACTTTTAGCTTTTTTATCACAAGTCAGTTCTCGCTGACCAGAAGCGCAAGCATAGGTGGGCAAATATTTTGCTGTTATCTATAAAGTGCCCCTTATAACAGGCGATGTATCTTGGTAATAAATCTCGGTACGAAAAGATACAGGGACACCTATGAATCGTTTTCCCCTTATTTTGACCGGCGTCTTTTCCAGTTTGCTGATATGGAATACGCAGGCTCTGGCTGAAACTCTCGAAGAATCCATTTCCAAAGCATTGCTTGTCCACCCTGAAGCCAAAGCGGCGTTAAGCCGACTGAAGGCAGAAGAGGCCAGTATTGGCGTTGCAAGTGCTGCTTTTTGGCCAACGCTTGATCTTACTGGTGATATCGGCCAGCGGCGATCCGAGGAAGACTCTGAGGGGCCGAGTGAAGAGGTTCGTATTGATCACCAAGAGGCATCTCTCTCTTTCAGGCAGAACCTGTTTAACGGTTTTAATACGGTAAACAGTGTTGACAGTGCCAGGAAGGACACACAAGCGGAACAGTGGCGGCTTTATTCCACTCTTGAAGATCTTGCCTTGCAGATCACTGATGCCTACCTGAAAGTACTTGAGCGCCAGGACCTATTGGGGTTGGCGGAAGAGAATCTGGAATTGCACAATGAGATTTTCGACCAGATTGAGCAGCGTACCCGTCAGGGCGTAGCTCGCAGCTCTGACTTGATTCAGGTAGAGGGTCGGCGAGCCAGGGCCAATGCCAATCTGATCAATGCCAGAAATAACCTGATGGATGCCGAAAGTGCCTATCGGGCAATAGCAGGCTACAGTCCGATGGATCTGGAATTTCCCGGCTTTGCCCATTTGCGTCTGCCTGCTGACCTGGCTTCTGCCATCAAACAGGGCTGGGAAAATCATCCTGATTTAAAAGCCGCTGAGTTGGCCATTGAGTCTTCTGAGTCAGCCTACTCGTCACGCAAGAGCAGCTATCTTCCATCACTGGATGCCGAGCTGGACCAGAAGTGGACCGGTGGTATTGAAGGGCAATCGGGCGATGTAATGGAAACAGTCGGTATGCTCAGATTCAGTTACAACCTGTTCAATGGCGGTGGTGACAAGGCTCGGTTGCTGGAAAGTGCCTATCAGGCCGAAGAAAGTCGTTCCGAAAAGACCCGGCTTATGAGGGACGTGGAAGAACGTATGCGCATTGCCTGGGCAGCGTTTGAGTACACCAGCGGTCAACGCCAATATCTGTTGCTCCACGAACACGCCAGCCGTGAGACAGTAGCCGCCTATCGTGAGCAGTTTAATATCGGTAAAAGAACCTTGCTCGATTTGCTTGATACTGAGAACGAGCTGTTTCAGTCCAGCATCAGTTTGACCTCTGCCGTCTATCAGGAAACCTATGCCCGCTACCGGGTTCTGGCGGCCGGTGGACAACTGCTACAAAATATGGGTTTTGTTCTACCAAGCAACTGGCAGTTGCAAGATTAGTCCTCGCGTCATGACCAGCAGGTGAAGTACTCACCACCTGTTGGTTTTCTCTTTTCCTCCTTTCTTCTCTTTTCCTTTTGCGGATTTTTCCTGAAACGACGTGCTTCCCTAGAGACCTACTCACAAGTCCAAACAGAACCTCGCAGGTACTCTGAAAATTTTGGAAATATTCTGAAAGTTGATTTGATTCAAGTCATTAGAACGCTTTAATGAATACCTGAGACGTAATATATATGCTATTGTCCGCGACGTTTTTCTGCTGTTCCGAAGTTATCCCCGGCCATTTCTACAGGGTGCGCAGCATTTGACCGTGTTAACCCCCAGAAAGTCCGGCCGTATGTGGATAAATAGCCTTGAGCCAAGCGATAGAGGACTCTCCATGAACGTTTTAAAAATGACCGACCTGGATCTGGCCGGCAAGCGTGTTCTGATCCGCGAAGACCTCAACGTGCCGATAAAAGACGGCAAGATCACCAGCGATGCCCGTATTCTCGCGGCACTTCCAACCATCAAGCAAGCGCTGGCAAGCGGTGCCAAAGTGATGGTGACTTCCCACCTTGGGCGCCCAACTGAAGGTAAGTACGAAGAGCAGTACTCCCTGAAGCCGGTTGCTGATTACATTGGCAAACTGCTGGGTAAGGATGTTCGTCTGATCAAGGACTGGGTTGACGGCGGTTTTGACGTCGCTGACGGTGAACTGGTTATCCTGGAAAACAGTCGTTTCAATCCTGGTGAAGAGAAAGACGACGAAGAGCTGTCGCGTAAAATGGCTGCTCTGAGCGATATCTACGTGATGGATGCCTTTGGTACTGCTCATCGTGCCCAGGCCTCTACCCACGGCGTAGGCAAGTTTGCTGCTGTTGCCAGTGCCGGACCACTACTGGCCGCCGAGTTGGAGGCGCTGGGTAAAGCTATGGACAATCCTCAGCGTCCCATGGTCGCCATCGTCGGTGGCTCCAAAGTTTCCACCAAGCTGACCGTGCTGGAGTCCCTGTGCAGCATTTGTGATCAGCTGATTGTTGGCGGTGGTATTGCCAATACCTTCCTGGCGGCTGCGGGCAAAAATGTTGGCAAGTCACTCTACGAGCCTGATCTGATCCCCCAGGCCAAAGCCCTAATGGAAAAATGCAACATTCCTCTGCCTGTCGATGTGGTATGCGGCAAGAAACTTGATGAGAATGAGCCTGCCGTCATCAAATCCGTTGATGATGTAGCAGATGACGACATGATTCTTGATATCGGTCCGAAAACTCGGGAGATGTTTGCCGAGATTCTGACCAAGGCGAAAACCATTCTCTGGAATGGCCCGGTGGGTGTTTTCGAGTTCGACCAGTTCGGCGAAGGTACTCGTGCGCTGGCCATGGCCATCGCCAACTCTGAGGCATTTTCCATTGCTGGTGGTGGTGATACTCTGGCCGCTATCGATAAGTACAAAATCAAAGATAAAGTGTCGTACATTTCCACTGGCGGGGGTGCCTTCCTGGAGTTTGTTGAAGGTAAGACCCTGCCAGCCGTAGCCATGCTTGAAGAAGCTGCCAAGCGTTAATTTCCCCACTGCAAATGGCCAGAAGGAGACTTGTGTTCCTTTTGGCTGCTCAACAGGCTGCCAGGGATGTGGCGGCTACACTCGGTCGTTTCGGGTTTTTTCACAGGTTGCCATTAAAGACGACTGAAGTATTATTTCACCGGTTATCTTTATGATTGACAATGATGTTCATATGCTCTCGAAATCGCCTGCTATGCCCAAAGCCGGCATCCGGTTATGGCCGGTAAACGTCGTTAAAAGGATATGTTATGTCAACCAGTGAGATGGCTTTCAGACAGGGATGGTACCTGCTGAAGACCAAAGTTCGTGAAGAGGAGCGTGCCCAGGCACATCTGGAAAATCAGGACTTTGAAGTGTACTGTCCAATGATTAAAGAAAAGGGTAGATCGGTTCCCTTATTCGCTGGCTACCTGTTTATTCGATTGGATATTAAAGACCTGCCTACTTACCATAAAATCCGTTCCACCAGGGGAGTCTCTGAGTTTGTCCGGTTTAATCGCGTGGCCCACAAGCTCCACAAGCAGGGCAAGCTAGCCACCGATGAAATGGGTGTTCTGCTGCCCTGTCCCATACCGAACGGTGATCAGCTGATTGAACAGATAGAGCTATTTGCCATGATGCACGGCGCTGAGGCACCTGTTGTCAAACCCGACACCACAGGCTTTAGCCAAGGTGAGACGGTACTTTATGATAATTCACTGTTCAGTCACCTGGAGGCGACTTTTGTCAAAGGGGTAAACATGAGCCGTGGTGTGATTCTTATCCAGTTCATCGAAAGTCAGCGCACGGAAGATGGTGTTGAGCGACAGGTAGTGGCAGAAAAAACCTTTGAAGTCGCATTGAAAGATTTACAAAAAGCCCCCGAACAGAATTGATGGACAGGTCTCAGCTGATTTCCTCAATGCGCCCACTGTCTTATGGTTTCAATGGCCATGATTCCGGGATGCCATATCCCCATGAAGCGGCCTATTTTGCCCATTACGGCATCGACCTTGAGAATCACTTGCCGGATGTACAGCATTGGCTTGGCTATGTCGACAGTGCTGGCTATCGTATCGCTTGTCACCTGTATGCCCAGTCAGAAAGCAAGGGTTCCGTTTTTCTTCTGCACGGCTACTACGACCATACCGGGCTGTTCGCCCACGTCATCCGGTTCTTTTTGCAGCAGGGCTACAGCGTTCTGGCCTACGACCTGCCAGGTCACGGACTTTCCAGTGGCAAGTCGGCCACCATCGCCGATTTTGACCGCTACCGTCAGGTTCTGGAAGATGTGATGGATTACTGTCAAACCGTGTTGCCCAAACCTTGGCTGGCCTACGGTCAAAGCACTGGCTGTGCCATCATCACTGATCTGTTGAGTCACCGCACCAGTCTGGCGATGCCCATGCCTTTTGTCCAGGTGATTCTCTCCGCGCCTTTAGTGCGTCCCAGGCTATGGCATCTGAGCCGTATCCAGTTGTACCTGTTAAGACCTTTCTTGCAGCAAATTCCGAGGAGGTTTACCGACAACAGCCGGGATGAACAGTTCCTGAAGCGAGTTCACAATGATCCTCTGGCTCCGATGGTACTGCCGACGCAGTGGGTTTCTGCGCTGGATCGCTGGGTGCGCAGGATTGAGTCAGTAACCTGGCAAATTCCTCTGAGCCCGCTCATTCTTCAGGGGACAGCGGATGCCACCGTGGATGGTCCATACAACGTCCGTGTTCTGGAGCGTTTGTATCACAATCCGGAGACGCTGTGGCTGACAGGTGCCCGACACCAGCTGGCCAATGAACTTGAGGAAACCAGAATGTTTTATATGGAGTGGTTGGCACAAAAGCTGATGACATAATCAGACGTTGTCGTTAAAAAACTGTAGGGCTGTGTCATCAATCTTCTTCGTGCCGACTATATCCATTGCCTATCACGACCTCGCATGCAAGACTTCACCGAAAAACAGTAGGATTGTTGTGTATTCAGCTTGGTTGATCGCTATCTGTACCTTATGGACGACACTGCTCAGGACGACACCTCTCATATAGTAAATTAGAGGAAATCAAGATAAATGAAATACATTGGAGCACACGTCAGCACTGCCGGTGGGGTGGAAAATGCCCCGTTAAATGCCCATAACATCGGTGCAACCGCCTTTGCCCTGTTTACCAAAAATCAACGACAATGGCACGGTAAGCCATTGTCAGAAAAAAGCATTGAACTGTTCAAAGAACGCTGCGAGCAGTACGGCTACCAACCGCAACAAATCCTGCCCCACGATAGTTACTTGATTAACCTCGGCCATCCCGAGCCTGAAGGGTTGGAAAAGTCACGTCTGGCTTTTATTGACGAAATGCAGCGGTGCCAGCAGCTTGGGCTCGACCGGCTTAATTTTCATCCGGGCAGCCATCTGCGGCAGATTGGCGTGTCAGACTGTCTTACTCGTATTGCCCAGTCGATTAATCTTGCTCTGGAGCAGACGCAGGGAGTTATCGCGGTGATAGAAAATACCGCCGGTCAGGGTAGTAACCTGGGGTGGCAATTTGAGCAAATTGCCGAAATCATCGACCAGGTTGAGGACAAAAGCCGAGTCGGAGTCTGTCTCGATACCTGCCACACTTTCGCCGCCGGTTATGATCTGCGTACTGCGCAGGCTTGTCAGGCAACCTTTGGTGAGTTTGAAAAGATCGTTGGCTTTGACTATCTCAAAGGCATGCACCTGAACGATTCCAAAGGGGCTCTTGGTTCAAAAAAGGATCGTCATGACAGTCTGGGTCACGGTGAGATTGGCTGGGAAGTATTTCGTTACATCATGAACGATAAACGGTTTGATGGCATACCGATGATACTTGAGACCGTTGATGAGACAATCTGGGCTGATGAAATCAATGCGCTGAAACTGCTGACCTGAACTGAGGCGCAAGCCCCATACTTCTAGTGCGGGGTCAAGCCGAGACTAACTTCTTTTGTCATCCGCACACTCGGAATACTCTTGCATACTTTCTTTTGACAGACTTTCTGTAATACTGTCAAAATGAATACAAAACGCGCTTACAAATACAGATTCTACCCAACGACTGAGCAGGAGAAACTTCTTGTCCAGTCGTTCGGCTGTGTTCGTTTTGTGTATAACGATACTTTGAGATTTCGCACTGACGCATACTACAAGGATGGAACTTCAATTTCGCACTCGGATGCTGAGAAACGGATAGTACACCCCAAAGCGCAGTTCCCATTTTTAACCGAAGTTTCTAATGTTATCCTGCAACAAACCCTGCGTCACCAGCAGGAAGCTTTCAAAAACTTTTGGGCTGGCAGGGCAAAGTATCCGAAATTCAAAAAGCGCAATGCCAGACAGAGTATGCGTTTAACAAAGTCCGGTTTCAGATTCAAAGATGACCAACTGTTCATTGCCAAAAGCAAAGAGCCTCTGAACATCCGTTGGAGTCGGCCACTATCTTCTGAACCATCCAGTATCACTATCAGCAAGGACTGCGCTGGCAGATACTTTGTCTCCCTGCTTTGCGAGTTTGAGGCTAAACCAATGCCGATCAGCAATAAAACGGTTGGCATTGATTTAGGTTTAACCGATCTATTCATCACGTCCGATGGCAAGAAATCAGGTAATCCCCGCCATACTCTGCGCTATCAATCCAAACTGGCTTACTACCAAAAACAGTTGGCCAAAAAGCAGAAAGGAAGCAGGAATCGAGCCAAAGCCAGACTCAAGGTTGCTCGTATCCATGCCAAGATAGCCGATTGCCGAATGGATGCCACCCACAAAGCATCCCGCACACTGATTAACGAGAACCAAGTTGTGTGTGTCGAGTCATTGAGCGTGAAAGGAATGATCAGAAATCCAAGTCTGGCCAAGCACATTGCCGATGCCAACTGGGGGGAGTTTGTCAGACAACTGGAGTACAAGTCCGAGTGGACTGGTCGTACTCTGGTTAAAATCGACCGATTCTTCCCCAGTTCCAAACGGTGCTCCAGTTGTGGGTTTGTTCATGAAAGTCTGCCGTTGTCTATCCGTCACTGGCGTTGCCCCGAGTGCAACGTTAAACACGACAGAGACATCAATGCAGCCATCAATATCAAAGCCGCTGGGCTAGCGGTGTTAGCCTGTGGAGCGACCGGAACGGGGATGGCAGGATCTTAGACTTTGCCATCCAGGGAAGGCGTGTTGAAACAGGAAGCCTGTTAGGTGACTAACGGGAATCCCGCTCCTTTAGGGGCGGGAGGATGTCAAAATCCAACAAACCGCTAACAGAAAACTACTGCGGACACTCCGCCACTGCTGAAGCAGAGGGCGTGTCCGCAGTAGTTGTATTACGACAGTTGTATTACGACATCAAGCCATCAAACGTCTGACGTCTTCTGCTGAATCCAGCGTCAGCGCTTCGCGGGCCAGGCTCTGGCATTCGCTATAGTTCAAGGCGCGCACTCTGGCTTTGACCACCGGAATGGTCGGCACACTGGCGGATAGCTCCTGCACGCCCAAACCAACCAGAATGGGCACTGCATCGGGATCACTGGCCAGACCCCCACAGATACCTGTCCACTTGCCTTCCCGATCAGCCGCCTGGACGGTCATGTCAATCAGGCGCAGCACCGCCGGGTGCAGAGCGTCAACACGAGCCGCCAGTTTCGGATGACCACGGTCAACCGCCAACGTATATTGGGTGAGGTCATTGGTGCCGATGGAGAAGAAGTCCACTTCCTTGGCAAAGTGGTCGGCTAACAACGCCGCCGATGGCACTTCGATCATGATGCCCACCTCAACAGTGACACCAGCTCTTTCTTCCTCTTCCTGCACCAGCCTTTTCACCGCCCGGAACTCATCCAGCGAGCTGATCATCGGGAACATGATGCGTGCCTGCCCAGCATTGGCTGCTTGTAAAATGGCACGAATCTGTTTGCGCAGCATGGCTGGGCGGTTAATGCCGATACGCACACCGCGCTCACCAAGAAACGGATTCTCCTCCTTGGGTAAGGGTAAGTAGGCCAGAGGCTTGTCGCCGCCCACATCGAGTGTGCGGATAATCACCGGGCGATCTTTGCCCATAATGCTCAGAATGCCTTCGTAAGCGCTAACTTGCTCAGCCAGCGTTGGCTCGGTGGCCCGTTCCATATAGAGGAACTCGGAGCGTAGTAGACCGACCCCTTCGGCACCCAGTTTCACTGCCTTTTCGGCCTCATCCTGATTGGCGATATTGGCAGCAATTTCCACGCGGTGACCATCAAGCGTAATGGCTGGCTCGTCTACCACCTTCATGGCAGCCTCAAGCTCGGCGGCAGCGCGTTTCTGGCGATTAACGGTACGCTCAATATCTTCTGGCGTGGGGTTGACCAACATGTAGCCCCGGTTGGCGTTGAGGATAACCTCTGTACCGGTGGCGTAGTCACGCACGCTGGCCGGAATGTTCACCAGGTAAGGCAGCCCCAGCGAGCTGGCCAGGATGGCGGCGTGGGATGTGGCACCACCATGCAGGGTGACAATGCCGATCACCTTCTGACGGTCCAGGGTGACGACCTCTGAAGGTGTAATGTCTTCCAGGCAGAGAATGGTATTGTCCGGTAACTGCTCGCGGGCATCGTCCACACCCATGAGAAGTCGCAGTACGCGTAGCCCAACATCTTCCACGTCAGTGGCACGGGCAGCCAGTAAGGGATTATCAAGTTTGCGCATCTCATCGGCTTCGGCCATGAAGCTTCGATGCCACGCCCACATGGCACTCTTGCCAGCCTCAATCAGGGAGAGGGCACGGTCACGGATGGCAGGGTCTTCCAGCAGTTGCTGGTGAGCCATAAACACGTCGGCATGACCACCGACGTGTTCCTGTTCCATTTTGGCCACTAGTTGCTGCAAGGACTCATTGGCCTTGCGGATGCCATAGTCCAACTGGCCTATTTCGTCGCTGATGCTCACACCTTCTTCAGGGTAACTCGGCAGCTCATGCACCAGTTGGAACAATTTGCCAATAGCCATGCCAGGTGCCGCTTTAACACCGGGTAGACGGCCATCGGTACCAGCTACCGGGCCTAATAGTGGTGGCTCTTCAGCCATCACTTCGTCCTCGGCCGGCAGTTTATCAGCCACCGTTTCGCCAAGGCCACTGTTGAACCCGTCAATGATCGCGGCCATGGCCTCTTTGGCATCCGGACCGGTCACCGTGATTTGCAGTTTGGAGCCAAGTACTGTGCCAAGTCCCATCAGGGCGGTCAGGCTCGTGGCGGAACACTCTTTGCCGTTGTCCTTGTTGAGAATCTGTACTTGCGAGTTGAATGACTTGATGATCTTGATCAGAGTTGCTGCCGGGCGAGCATGCAGCCCCAGGGGATTTTTCAGTACCAGGTCTTCGGTCAGGGTAATACTGTCGTGATGACTGTATTTGCTCTCAGTGGACATTTCTTTTTGCGGCTCGCCACCAATGGTAAAGACGACATCTTTCCCGGCGGTAACTTCGCTGTGATCTTTGGCCATCACACCAGTTTCACCGGTGGTGATCATCATGGCAGTCTGGGTACTGACGCCTTTGGCCTTGATCAGTTCCGGGTCAAAGCTTATCAGTTGCTGACCAACAGTGACTTTGTCGCCTATGCTGACGTCGGCAGTAAACCCCTCACCGCGCAACATAACGGTATCGATGCCCACATGGATTAATATCTCCACACCGGTGTCGGATTTAACCGCGACGGCGTGTTTGGCGTCGTGCAGCTGAGTGATGACACCGTCACACGGGGCCAGAACCACTTTGCCAGTGGGATTGATAACCACGCCATCGCCAATCAGCCGGCCGGCGAATACCGGGTCAGAAGACTCTTCAATGGCGAGCAGCATTCCGGTCAGAGGGGCGACCAGGGCGAGAGTAACAGGGGAACTCATGCAGGAACCTCAACGTTGGCAAGATCATCCGTTACCGGAATTTCCTTCATCTTTTTAGCAATTTCTTCGGCCTCTGGCCCCACCACGATTTGCAAATGTTTATCGCCCACATGCACGACTGCCAAGGCACCGATGGCCAGGAAGCGATCATCGTTGATCATGGTGTTATCTTTCAACGTCAGGCGCACGCGCGTCACGCAGGCGTCAATGCGCGTTACGTTGGCGTGCCCACCGGCCAGTTTAAGACACTGACGGGCGAACAGTGTGCTGTCGATGGATTTCGGCGTCGTTGGCTGGCTGGCAGGTGCCGTCGTTTGACTTTCGGTGGAGGAAGCTGGTTTTTGTGCCGGTGGGGGAGTGCTGACCGGCTTGGCCGGAGAAGCCTGGGGTTGGTCATCACCTGTCGGACTGAAAGCTTTTAATAGCTTCTGAAAGAAACCTGGACTGCTCATATTAAAATAACCATCGGTTCTTCAAACGTTAAACTGGTTTACAAAAATGCCGCCTGAGTGGCAGGCGGCAAATTCAGGAGAGTGCAAAGTGTTCCTGTTCAGTGAGCCGGACTGAACTGGGCTTCAGGAATCTTGCCGGGAACCTGTATGGTACTCAGATCTTCATCGGCGGCAATCTTTTTCATCTCCCCGGCAATGATCTCAGCTTGTGGCCCAAGAATGATCTGCAGATTTTTCTCACCCACGCGAATCATACCGCTGGCACCTAAAGCCTTGATGGCTTGCTCATTGGCAACGGTGGTGTCTTTCAGGGTTAAACGCAGTCGTGTAATGCAGGAATCAATACCCTCAATATTGGCTAGTCCACCCACGGCACGGGTAAACTGGCGAGCCTTGTAAGCGTTGTCTTTCAGCGCCAGACCGGCACTAGTCGCAGGGACTGCTTCTGTCGAATGGTCAACAAGGGTGTTGTCGAGCTGTTCACGGCCTGGCGTGTTCAGATTGAACGCCTTGATAGCGAAATAAAACACACAAAAGTAGACGACACTAAATACAAGACCAATGCCCACCAAAGCCCAAGGTTTAGTTGCCAGCCCCCAGTTTAGCACCATGTCGAACAGTCCGGCGGAGAAACCAAAGCCACTGAGTACCCCCATGGTATTAGTAACGACCAGCGAAACTCCGGTCAGCAGCGCGTGGATTGCATAAAGAGCAGGCGCCAGGAACATGAACATGAATTCCAGTGGCTCAGTAATGCCGGTAAGAAAAGCGGTCAGCGCTACAGACAGCAGGACACCGCCCACTTGGGTACGGCGATCTTTTTCTGCAGTCAGGTACATGGCCAGGGCAGCAGCAGGCAGACCAAACATCATGACCGGGAAGAAGCCGGTCATAAAGACTCCGGCAGCCGGATCGCCGGCAAAGAAGCGGTGCAAGTCACCGTTGACTACCTCACCGGCAGCATTGGTAAAGCTGCCCAGGCCGAACCAGAAATAGGAGTTCAGGACGTGGTGCAGACCAAATGGAATCAGGCCCCGGTTAAGCGTCCCGTAGGCAAACTGACCCAGTGAACCAGACTCGGCAACACCCTGACCAAAAGCATCAATGCCATTTTGTACGGCTGGCCAGAGATAACCGCAACCCCAGCCGATGGCCAGCATAAACAGGCCGGTCATAATCGGCACTAGCCGTTTGCCGCCGAAAAAGCCCAGGTAGTCGGGCAGTGAGGCACCGTGAAAACGGTTGTAACTGTGACCGGCAACGATACCGCTGATGATGCCCCCAAAGAAGGACATATCGATGTCAGGGTTAATGGTTGCCGTCGTCGCCTTGAGAACGAAGAAGCCAACCGCCCCAGCGATGGCGGCAGCCCCCGCACCGTCAGCCGCAAGACCGACGGCAATGCCCATGGCGAACAGCAGCGGCAGATTGCTGAAAATGGCATTACCTGCCTGGGCAATAAAAGGAATGTCCAGAAGATCTGGCTGACCAAGACGCAGTAGTATGGCCGCCACCGGCAGAACGGCAATGGGCAGCATCAGTGCCGCACCGAGTTTTTGTAGATATCCCAAGATGTTCATGATTGATCAACCATTCAATATTTGTGCTGAGAGTGTTTGTGTACGGTTAAATGTTACTAATTTATTTTTCTGAAAAAAATAAAAACCCTCAATATGTGACCAGAATCATCATGAATAAACATTTTTTGTCTGATATTTTCTTTTTATATGCCTATTTAATTTTTAATGAAAAATAAATGGGTTATTATGTGGCAGATTTTGCTGGAGTTTTCGACATGCGTTTTATCCCCTTAAAAGACAAGGCGACAGCAGGACGCTGGGCTGCTCTTCACATCGTTGCCCGAATCAAGGCATTTGCCCCGACGCCTGAGCGCCCCTTTGTGCTCGGCCTACCCACCGGCAGCACGCCAATTCTCACCTATCAGGAGCTGGTGCGCCTGCATCGCGCTGGTGACGTGAGCTTTGCCAACGTAGTCACATTCAATATGGATGAGTACGTCGGCTTGCCAGCAAATCACCCGGAGTGCTACCGAATGTTTATGCAGCGACACTTTTTTGCCCATATCGATATCCCGCAGAACAACATTAACTTCCTCAATGGCAATGCCGACGATCTCGACGCTGAGTGTCAGCGCTACGAAGAGGCTATCAAGCGTTATGGCGGCATTGAGCTGTTTATGGGTGGCGTGGGGCACGACGGGCACATTGCCTTTAATGAGCCGGCCTCATCGCTTGCTTCGCGCACCCGGCTGAAGACGCTGACTACGCAAACCAGAGAAGCCAATGCCCGCTTCTTTGGCCAGCAGATTGACCTGGTGCCAAAACGGGCCCTTACCGTTGGTGTGGGAACGGTGCTGGACGCTCGCGAGCTGATGGTTCTGGCTACCGGTGCTGATAAATCCCGCGCGGTACAGGCCGCCGTTGAAGGTTGCGTGAACCACATGTGGACGATTTCCGCTTTGCAGCTGCATCCAAAAGCCATGATGATTTGCGATGAGCCGGCCACGCTGGACCTGAAAGTTCGTACACTGCGTTACTTTGCGGATATCGAGTCAGAAAACATCAAGGACTTTTGATATGTCTGCAACTGTTATTGCCAGCCCACAGACGGCCTACGCGCTGACTGGTTTCAAACCATTAACCGGCCATTGTGAGCAGCTGGATATGGTCATTATTGAGGGCAATCGGATTGTTGCCGCTGCCTTAGCGGCACACATGGCTCTGCCCGCTGGGTTACAGCGGATTAATCTGCAAGGTTTGACTCTGAGCCCTGGTTTTATTGATCTGCAGTTGAACGGCTGTGGTGGGGTGCTTTTTAACAGTGATATCACTCTTGATACCCTCGATACCATGCATGCTGTCAATCTGCGTTCGGGCTGCACGGCGTTTTTGCCGACGCTGATCACTTGCAGCGACGATGATATGCGTCAGGCGATTGATATTGTCCGGGAATACCAGCTCATGTACCCGTATCGAGTTCCGGGTCTGCATCTGGAAGGCCCCTATCTGAATCCTGAGCGCAAGGGGATTCATAATGCCAACCTTATTCGTCGCCCGACGCCTGACATGATCGATTATCTGTGTGCCAATGCTGATGCCATAGCCATGGTGACGCTGGCTCCGGAAGTATGTCCGCCAGGTACTCTGGAGGCACTGAGTTCAGCGGGTATTGTGGTTTCTCTTGGCCATACCAACGCTACCTGCGCTCAGGTCAAGGCAGCAGAAGCGGCGGGAGCCTCATTTGCTACCCATCTGCACAATGCCATGAGTCCACTGGGTAGTCGTGAGCCCGGAGTGGTAGGCGCGGTCTTTGACAGTCACCGACTCGGAGCTGGCATTATTGCCGATGGCCATCATTTGTCGTGGGAGAACCTGCGCATTGCCCAGCGTCTGCTAGCTGATCGTCTGGTGCTGGTGACAGACGCAACCACTCCGGCAGGGACCGATATGGAGACTTTTGCCTTTGCCGGACAAACCATTTACCACCGCGATGGCAAGTGCAGCAATGCTGACGGTACGTTGGCCGGTTCCGCACTAACCATGATGGCAGCCGTAGGCAACAGCATCCGTGTCGGCATTGAGCCCCAGACAGCGATTCGCATGGCTACCATCAATGCGGCCAGGGCAATCCATGTGCACTCGCAGATGGGCAGCATTACCGCTGGTCAGTTTGCCAACCTTGCCATTTTTGACGACAGCTTCAGGGTGCGAGGCTCGGTCAGCGGTGGCGAACTGAAATTACATGGCTGATGGCTAATTAATATGATTGCCAATCTGGACTTTGTTAAAGAGCGCAATGTTTCCGCAGTTTTCAAGTGCATTGTTGATCATGGTTCGGTTTCCAGAATCCAGATAGCCAGGCTTTGCGCCCTGGCCGCGGGCAGCGTCACCCGGATTACCCGGGAGCTACTGGCAGCTGGCCTGATTGTTGAGCTGGAGCAGCAAAACTCTCCACGGGGGCGTCGAGCCACATCACTGGCCCCAGCCTGGGGACAAGTGCAGATTCTCGCCGCCCGTGCTGGCAGGACTAAATTGCACCTCGGACTGTGTGACCTTTCCGGACAATTGCTGGCCAACTACTCCGAGCCACTACGACCTTCCAGTCAGCTGGCATTTTTCGAGCAGCTTATTGCTACGCTGCAAACCTTCCTGCAAGCGCAAAAAAAGCATATTCACCGGCTGGTGGGAGTGGGCATAACCATTCCCGGATTGGTCAACTCAGCCACGGGCATCGTCAGCTTTATGCCTCATTTGCCAGTACGTAATATGCCGTTGGCTGAGCAGGTGTCTCAGGCATTGGGAATACCGTGCTTTATCAACAATTTTGTGTCATCCATGGCGCTGGCAGAGAGCCATTTCGGTGTCAGTAACGGGATCAGCAATAGCCTGTTCGTTTGTGTTCACAATGGAGTGGGTGCTGGCATGGTTCTAGACGGCAAGTTGTACGAGGGCAGTTCTTTAGCGGTGGGGGAAATTGGCCATGTACAGATCGATCCGCTGGGAGAGCGATGCTACTGCGGTAATTTTGGTTGCCTGGAAACGTTGGTGTGCAATGCTGCCCTGGAACGTCGCTGCCACAAATTGCTCGAATCCGGTGTGCCCAGTGTGTTGGAGCAGGGGGCTGATACCAATGCGATTTGTGCGGCGGCCAATGCCGGCGATCAACTTGCCATCGACCTGTTAAAGGAAGCCGCTGGCAACCTGGGGAGAGCCATTGCCATGAGTGTTAACCTGCTACGACCGGAGTGCATTGTTCTGGCCGGCGAAATCTGTCAGGCCATTGAGGTTATTAGTCCAGTCATCACGCACTGTCTGAAAACTCAAACCGTCTCTTTGCACGATGATGCAATTAAAGTTGTCTGTGCAAGCTTGTACGATAGTCCGTGGTTTGCTGGTTTTGCTTTAGTAAGAAGGGCGCTCCTTGAAGAGGGTCTGCTGCTAAAGCACATTCAGTAGCACGACACTAGACCAGTAGCACGACACTAGACACTTTGGAAATAGCTTGACTGTGGCGAAGTCACGGTGGGTGTTTGGCATGAGGAAAGCATATGCTCTGCTGTGAGCCCCAGGCAGTCCAGGGCAAAATGCAATATCGTGATCCGGGCAGAACGATCCATGGCCGCACTATTATGACAACATCGTCGTATATATTTAATGGTACTAGCCACCTCATCAAGCAAATTATGGGCGTTCAGACTTTCTCGCTTTTTGTTCAGCAATATCATTGCCGCGGCCGCCGGGCTACGGTTCACGCCACCCTCGCAGTGCAGTTGCAGGTTAGGGGACGTTAACCTGGATACAATCTTGTGGGCAATTTCCGGAACTAACGGTTCAGAGTCAGACCAGCAGGAAAAAATCTGGCGAACTTTTACCATCTTGCTGGTTCTGGATGGTTCGTTGTCGGCTAACTCAGTGGTTTTGTCCGCATGGCTTATCCAGTCAGCGGGCTTGGTCAGCTCAAGTTGGACTTCTCTGGCAATGGGGGACTCTCCCTGAGGATCCTGCCTGTATTCCAGGACGGTGTTTTTCAGATCTGTGAGTAAATCAATCTGCACCACGTCCACGCACATACCATTGGCAAAGTGGCGACAATCCCCGACGTTGAGTGGGTGTGATTTCATGGCTTGGGAGTTTTGTTGTGGCGGCATGTATATCGGCCTGCCTCCGGGATTGGCCAAGGCACAAACACTGGTATTCTCCTGATCAACCATGCGCCAGAAACTGCTGGCAAAGTTCTCGTAGACCTCATCAGTTTTGGGCTGTGGGCGTAGGGAGTGAATCATTATTTTTTGTTGGTCATAACAAGGAATACGATACATCTTCAAGGTGCCGTCCGATGATACGACGGGCGAACCGATGGGCGAAAACCGCTCATCGAAAAGCTTGCGATCCAGCTCATCCACCAAGCGCTCCAAGGGAGATTTAACATGTTTCTTCAGGCGTAGATTGAGGGACTGTCGACCAGCAACCAGTTTACTGTTTCTTCGTTCGAACAGGCTCTTGATGGGGCGCTCCGTCGTTGCGGGCGTGGCTACCGAAGCCGAAGTGTCCGACTTTTTGCATGCTGAACATTGTTCCGCTGGTCTGCTGTTGTTTGGAAATATCCCTGAGCTTGAGGGACCGTCAATACTCATTGCTTAAGAACCTTGATGGTTTCTACGTCACGAGGATTTTACATATCCACTGTGACAGCAGACTATACACTTTTGTTCCGCAAATGGTGCCTTCAAGGTTGCTCTGCTTGTCCATACAGACGATAGGCTTCCATGGCGGCTGCTTCGTCCACCAGCATTTTTTCAAACTGTTTCAGCTCCCTGGCTTGCTCCCCCGTCGCGGCCAGTAAACCAACTTTGAGTTCATCTTCGTGAATAATGGAGCGCTTAAGATCGACAGTGGCCCTATAGTACGTCTCGTTCGCTGAGTGAAAGTCACTGGGAGTCTGGGCGCCCACACATTGCTTCAGACAATCCACAACCCGGGCGCGAGCCGCTGTTACCTGGGACTGACCACGACCCTCCATCAGGTCTAGCCAGAGCTGGGACTGCTCGCAGTCCAGCAGGAGCTGACGCAATTCACGCTCGTTAACGCCTTCTGCTCGTCCTTCGCCCAGACGTTGCCAAGCGGCTTGGTTTTTTTGCTGCAACAGGGCAATCATGGCACCAACTTTTTTCTGCTGATGGGCTGATTCAAGACGGGTAAAGAACTTGTACACCGAGACTGGGAGAAGGTTTTTGATGCGATTGCGAAAACTGCGCTTATTGAGTTGCAGAGATTCCTGCAAGGTCGCAGTGGCAGGTTCGGCCAGGACAATATTGCGATCTTTGAGGATTTTGTTCAGCTCTTGGCAGATGGTCTGGTCGTCGATAGCTGATGCGGGTTGCGGGCTGGCAGGACTGTGGCTCTGTTTGGGATTACCCGTCGAGCTGGCGTCTGATAAACCCGCAGAAGGGTCCGGGTCACTCATTAAACATCCTTATGTCGGTCATGACCCGTTAAGGATAGTCAACGGCGCATCCAGCTGTTGTATTTTTCCAGCATAGCCAGTATCCGTGGCGACACATGGGCTCGCTTCCACTGCCCGGCGGTGTATTTGTTGGCTTCGCTCATGGTGGGATAAATGTGAATAGTGTTCAGAATCTTGTTCAGGCCCAAGCCGTATTTCATCGCGGTAACAAACTCGGTAATCAGCTCTCCGGCCTGATAGCCAACAATAGTCACGCCCAGAATGGTATCTTTGTCCGGCACTGTGAGTACCTTCACAAAGCCGATTGTTTCGTCATCGGCAATGGCACGGTCCAGATCGTCGAGTTCATACTTGGTCACCTCATAAGGAATTCCCTTGTCCCTGGCTTCCTGTTCATTCAGGCCGACACGCGCTACTTCCGGATCGGTAAAAGTACACCAGGGGATAACGGAATAGTTCACCCGGAACTTGCGCCATTGGCCAAACAAAGCGTTGACCGTGCAGTACCAGGCCTGGTAGGCGGCGGTATGGGTGAACTGGTAGGGACCGACCACGTCGCCACAGGCGTAGATATTGGGATAGATGGTTTGCAGGTAGTCATTGACATCAATAGTGCCGCGGTCGGTCAGGTCAATGCCGAGGTCTTCCAGCCCCAGGCCAGCGGTGTTGGCATGGCGCCCGGTGGCAAAGAGCACTACGTCAAAATCGATTTCCTCTTTCTTGCCTTGGAAGCCTGCTTCCAGGTACTGACGCACTTCTTTGGTATCAGGATCGACCACTTTATGGAATGAACGTGCTTCGTGTTGCAGGCGCAAGTCTATGCCGTCCTTAATAAACTGGGCCATCACCAGTTGCGAAACATCTTCATCTTCGCGGGGCAACAGACGGGTACCGTAATCAAGCTGAGTAACATGCACGCCAAGACGGGCAAATGCCTGGGCCAGTTCGCAGCCGATAGGACCACCGCCAACCACCAGCATGGTGCCAGGCTTGTCGCGCAGGGTCCATATGTTGTCTGAGGTGTAATAGCTGATGTCATCAAGCCCTTTCATGGGCGGGACGTAGGGGTGGGCACCACTGGCAATAATAATATTTCGGGTAGTAATGGTTTCCCCGTCTACCGCTACCTCCCAGGGAGAGACCAGCCGCGCAGCACCGTGGATGCAGCGTACACCCAGTTCTGAATAGCGCTCTACCGAGTCATGGGGAGCGACTTTGTTGATTACCGCCTGTACGCGTTCCATAACTTGTCGGAAGTTGACATCACCACTGACGTTTTCCAGGCCAAACTCATTCGCATGCTTTAAATAGTTGGCAATTTTTGCCGAGCGAATCAGTGCCTTGCTGGGCACGCAACCGGTGTTCAGGCAATCACCCCCCATTTTATTTTTTTCAATTAACGACACTTTCGCTTTGACGGCAGCGGCAATATAACTGCTGACCAAGCCGGCAGAACCGGCACCAATAACCACCAGGTTGTCATCAAACCGACTTGGACGCTGGAAACGCTCATACAGACGACGATGTTTCAGCCATCCCATAAACAGCTTGGCGAGCCAAGGGAAAATACCCAGCAGCACAAAGGAAGCAATCAGGGGAGGAGTGAGGATTCCGCTGACCGTGAATTCCTTGATCAACCCAAGCTGGTCCCCGGCGTTAACGAAAACGGCCGTACCCGGCAGCATACCCAGCTGGCTGACCCAGGCAAAGGTCCAGACGCGCATGGCGGTCAGCCCCATGACCAGGTTAATAGCAAAAAAGGGTACAGCAGGAATCAGCCTAAGGGTGGCCAGATAGAACGCGCCTTCCTTTTTTATCCCTCGGTTAACGGTTCCTATGTAGCTGGAAAACTTCTGACTCACCCAATCCCTGAGGAGGGTGCGGGAAAAGATAAAGGACAGAGTTGCGCCAATGGTACTGGCAAAGGAGGCGAGCACCACGCCGTAAAAAAAGCCAAAAATGGCGCCCGACAGCAGCGTCATTATGGCAGCTCCGGGTAGGGACAGCGCCGTAACGGCAACGTAGATGACGAAAAATATGACGGCAGTTTTTAACGGGTCATCCTGGTACAGTTGATGGAAGAAATCACCAGTCAAATATTGCTGACCATCCAGAATGTAGAAGGCAACCGACGCTATTATAATCGCCGCTAGCAACAACCATTTTTTTACGCTCATAGTACCTCCAGACAGCCAAAACCGTGGTGTTAACAGAATAATTTCTGCTAATAAAGAGGATCTTTATCGTATGATGCCATTACCACTGTAAATTAGGAACGGGCAAAAACACGGGCCAAGACGCTATGATTGGGGACTATCGTGGCCACTCAAAAAGACACTCACTCAAAAAGTCAAAAAGGACACCCAGACATGATTGCGCGTTCCTTTCCTGCCACCCGTTTGCGGCGCATGCGGTACGACGATTTTTCCCGCCGTCTGATGCGCGAAAGTCAGCTCTCGGTGGACAACCTTATTTATCCGGTGTTTATTGTTGACGGTCAGCAGCAGCGCCAGCCGATCGCCTCAATGCCTGGCATTGAGCGCCTGAGCATTGACTTGTTGCTTGCAGAAGCCACACAGCTGGCTGAACTGGGTATTCCTGCCATTGCCCTGTTTCCTGTCACCCTGGCAGAGAAAAAGTCCTTACTGGCTGAAGAAGCCTGGAATCCTGATGGTTTGGTGCAGCGGGCGGTGCGTGCCTTAAAGCGGGAACTACCCCAACTAGGCGTGATTACCGATGTAGCACTCGATCCGTTTACCGTCCACGGGCTTGATGGCCTGACCAACGAAAGGGGCTATGTGGTCAATGATGAAACGGTGACTGTGCTGGTTCGTCAGGCACTTTCCCATGCCGAGGCCGGTGCTGACATCGTGGCACCTTCAGATATGATGGACGGTCGCATTGGTGCCATCCGCCAGCAGCTGGAAGCTGGTGGCTATGGCAATACTCGCATTCTGGCTTATTCGGCCAAATACGCTTCCAGCTACTATGGCCCGTTTCGTGACGCGGTGGGATCTGCGAATAACCTGGGCAAAAGCAACAAATTCAGCTTCCAAATGGACGTGGCTAATGGCGATGAAGCCTTACAGGAAGTGGCCGCTGACCTGGCCGAAGGGGCTGATATGGTAATGATAAAACCGGGGATGCCCTATCTGGATGTGGTGCGGCGAGTCAAAGACCAGTTTAAAGTACCGGTGTTCGCTTACCAGGTCAGCGGCGAGTACGCCATGCACAAGGCAGCAGCTGCCAATGGCTGGCTTGACGACGAGGCGGTGATGATGGAATCGCTGCTCTGCTTTCGCCGAGCCGGAGCCGATGCCATTTTGACCTACTTTGCCAAAGAAGCTGCCAGAGTGTTGCGGCGCTGTTAATTGCTGGATGCGTCTTATCCTTTGACAACTTCCAAGTGCCTGTTGCGCCAGATAACCACAAAAGACGTTATGGCGGCGCATCGTGGGGAACCGTATAGCTATCCCACAGATCAAACGAAAGGCCAGACCAATGGCCAAGACACACCTGGTCACTGCAGCTGGAGGCTGGCATAAGTCCGGATTATTCCGGTTGCGGCCTGTGAAACCAGAAAGATGCCTCGTTATATAGGATGAGGAGTGTCACTTTTCGCACTTGCGCATCCCGAAAGCAGGAGCCGTCAGACGGGTTGCTGCAGATCGGGAAGATGGGTCAACTTGAGGTTTTTCTATGGATGCCGTTACCACTGCCAGCTCAGTAAAGCCTGCATCATCTGACAACAAGGATCGCAGGATGCATAGGACGCCAGCCCCAAGAGCTGTCAGAATGCGCAACCCATTGCTCCGGCGCATTTCTATCATGGAGCATGAAGAGGCGCCTGACAGTTTCCAGTGTCGACATTGTCATAAGGTACTGACAACCGCCAGGACATTCAGAGAGCATATCAACAGACGCCATACCAAGGAGGTAAAGTTTTCGTGCAATGTGACTGGTTGCGGCTACAAGAGTTTCAGCCAGGTGGCCATCTGCAATCATGATCGTGCGTGGCACAATAGCCAACGAAATTTTTCCATTAATTTCAGACGTCCTGAAATGGGCACACCTCAGGTCCGTGTTGTAGCGGCATCAGGTCGCAAAAGTCAGACAAAGCCGTGCCCACAAGGAGATACTGCCCAGAATGGCGCAGGGACGTCCGGCGCTGTTCAGGGGGCGCCAGGCAATCAGCCGCTGTGCTCCCAAGTGCGATCGGTGACAAACAACAGTTGCGCCCTTACCTCTGGGGCAGCCCAGGAAACGGCTGCAAAGAGCAGTGATAGTGCTTGTGCAAGCGTCAGGCTGACGGGAGCTTTTCAAGCCATATATAACGCCTTCGAGCAAAAACTGAATGCCCTGCAGCTCGATCCCAAACTGTTTGAGTGAATTATATTCATTTATCCATTGTCGTATAATTTGATGATTTCCACAGTTGCAGGTGAGAACCGTTCGTCTGGTTTCTGATAGAATTAATCGTACGAATGAACCATCAGACGGACTACAGCTATTGATGCTGAGAATGAGGTTATATGGATAATCCCCATCAGTCGGATGCTCAAGGCACCCGGAATCTGCCGTCCGTGCTTTGCGAATCATTGACGCATAAACCCACCAAAGTGAACGATTATCAAAACCCTGACTACTACATCAACCGTGAACTTAGCCACCTCGCCTTTAACTTCCGCGTGTTACAGCAGGCGTTGAACGACGAGTACCCACTGCTCGAACGCTTTCGCTTCTTGCTTATTTTCAGTTCCAATCTTGACGAGTACTTTGAGATTCGCGTTGCCGGCCTGATGCAGCAAGTGGATTTTTCCCGGGAGCAGGTAGGACTTGATGGCCTGGGACCACAGCAGGTGTTGAAAGAGATCAGTCACAAGGCCAAAGAGTACGTTGAACTGCAATATCAGCTGCTCAATAACAGTTTGCTGCCATCCCTGCGCAAAGAGGGTATTCGTTTTCTGCGCCGCAACGAGTTGAACGAAAAGCAGAAAGCCTGGATCAAGCGTTTCTTTTACCATGAAGTGATGCCCATCATCAGTCCTATCGGACTGGACCCGGCACACCCTTTTCCACGACTGGCCAATAAACTGTTGTGCTTTATTGTCTCGCTCGAGGGCAAAGATGCCTTTGGCCGTGATACCGGTATGGCGGTTATTCCTGCCCCACGGTCTTTGCCACGCATCGTCAAGCTGCCGGAAGATACTTGTGACGGTCGGGAAAATGATTATGTATTTTTGTCGTCTATTATTCACCGCCATGCCAGTGACCTGTTCCCAGGGATGGACATTAAAGGCTGTTACCAGTTCCGCTTAACCCGCAACAGCGACCTGGATCTGGAGGACGAAGTTGAAGACCTGGCCAAGGCCCTGCAAGGTGAGTTGCTCTCCAGGCGTTATGGTAAGGCGGTACGGCTGGAGGTGGTCGATAATTGCCCGCAACCGCTGGTTGATTTTCTGCTCCAGGAGTTTGGTCTGACCGAAGATGAGCTGTACCAAGTCAGCGGTCCGGTAAATCTGACACGTATGATGTCCATCTGTGACACCAACACCAAACCCGAGTTGGTATTCCCACCATTCACTCCCGGTTATCCGAAGGGGTTGCACAGCAAGCGCAAGCGTAACAACAGTGTGCTCGATCTGGTCGCGAAACAAGATATCCTGCTCCATCACCCTTTTGAGTCGTTCACTCCAGTGGTGGATATGCTGCGCCAGGCAGCCAAAGACCCTGATGTACTGGCCATTCGTCAGACCCTGTACCGTACCGGAGCACTTTCGGAAATGGTTGATGCCTTGGTAGAAGCAGCCAGGCAGGGCAAAGAGGTAACCGTAGTAGTGGAAATTCGGGCGCGTTTCGACGAAGAAGAGAACCTGGCCCTGGCTCGACGCCTGCAAGAAGCAGGTGCCGTAGTCGTCTATGGGGTGGTCGGCTACAAGACCCACGCCAAGATGATGTTGATTGTTCGCCGGGAGGGTCGTCACATCCAGCGTTACGCTCACTTGGGTACTGGTAACTATCATGCGGCCAATGCCCGTCTTTACACCGACTACAGCCTGCTGACCTGCGATAAAGTATTGACCAACGACGTACACAAGATATTCCAGCAGTTGACCGGCATGGGGCGGGCAGTGCGGGTACGCAAGTTGTTCCATGCGCCCTTTACACTGAAAAAGGGTCTGATTGACCTGATCCATCAGGAAAGCAATAACGCCAAAGAGGGCAAGCCGGCCCGGATCATTATCAAAATTAACTCGCTGACTGAGTCACACATTATCAAGGCGTTGTTCAAAGCGTCTCAGGCAGGCGTGGAAATTGATCTGATCGTCCGTGGTATCTGCTGCTTGCGCCCGGGTATTGAAGGACTCTCGGAAAATATCCGGGTGCGCTCGATTGTCGGACGCTTTTTGGAGCATACGCGCGTTTACTATTTCGAAAATGGTGATGAGGATGCCCTGGTGTACTGTTCCAGTGCTGATGCCATGAACCGCAATCTGGACATGCGGATCGAAACCTGTTTCCCGATTGAGGACACCAAACTGGCAGCCAGGGTACGAAAAGAGTTGGACTACTACCTGAGCGACAACACTCGCAGCTGGCAGTTACTCAGCGATGGCAATTACGAGAAAAACAGACCGATACGCGGACAGCGGCGGCGTAACGCCCAGGAACGGCTGATGGAAACACTGGCTATCATCGCCAATAAACCCGCCAGCGAGTAGAACAATAATAGCGTCAATAGCGTCACCCACCCCGGAGCCTGCAGTGGCGCAGGCAGGGCATTTTCTGGCGAATCCTTGCCTGTTCAACAAGATCCAGCTCTGCCACCACCACGCCAGGCCCCTCGGCCGGTCCTTCCGCCAAAACAGTTCCCCATGGAGAAATGATCATACTGTGGCCGTATGTCTGGCGACCGTCCGGGTGGGTGCCAGCTTGATTGGCAGCCAGGACAAAACACTGATTCTCAATGGCTCTGGCGCGTAGCAGCGGCTCCCAGTGAGCGCTGCCGGTCACTTTGGTGAACGCTGCGGGGACGGTCAGGATGTTGGCTCCCAGTCTGACCAGATGGCGGAACAGTTCGGGAAAGCGCAGGTCGTAACAGATGGATAACCCGATATTGGCCACTCCGATATCGACCAGTGTCGGTCGGCATCCGGGGATAAACTCACTGGATTCCTGATAAGAACCTATGTTATCCGCTACCTCGGCATCAAACAGGTGTATTTTGTTGTAGTCAGCAACCCGTTCACCTTCAGGACTGAAAACCAGGCAGGTGGCATGACTACGGGAGTCTTTATCATCCGGAATGGGCAGCACGCCACCAATCAGCCAGCAGCCAAGGTTGCGGGCCAACGACGCCATCCACACCATCACATCGTCAGCCTGTTCTGCCGCTGTGGACTGAGGAGCGCCGAGCATGGCAAAACATTCCGGCAATACCACAATGTCGATACCCTGGCGCTCCGGCAGCAGGCGCTCAATGCCAGCAAGATTGGCCGCAATATCCACACCAGAACAGACTTGCACGACGGCGGCTTTCAGACGACTCATTGATGGTAATCCCCCTTGCTACTTGCTGGCTGAATGGATCATAGTTGGTTTCTGGGAGAATTCACATTTCAGTGCCGCCGGATCGGCTACCATTGAGACGATTCCCAATATTGTCTACACATACTCAAGTTGAATAAATAATTGAGGTGCTTTTATGTCTGCGCGCATCCGTTATGTGTTGGTTGGCTGGTTATTGATGCTGGTAATGCCCGTGTTTGCCAGCGACTCATGGGTAGAGATTGGCTCCGCCAGGGCCAAGGCAAGTGCAAATTGTCTGACTATTTTTCCTCAAAATGATCAGTCGTACAGTCAGTTGCGTTTTCACCTGGCTGATGGGAGTCTCTTTTTGAACCAGGTTCTGGTCTATCTGGTTAACGGCAGCGTATTTCGTATCGACTTGCAAACCAATCTCAGAGCCTTTAATTCCAGTGATTATGGCAGTGGTCTTTTGCCCAGAGTGTATTCCAGAGCCGCGCCGTTGGTTGGCTCTCAGCAAAGCCCCATCAGGAAGGTCAGGGTGTTTTATACCTTCAGGCAGCGGCAATCACCCAACCAAGCGGTAACGCTGACCTTGCTGGGACTGCCAGTAGCTCCTGCCATGCCTCTACAAAGCAGCTACTTTTGATTGAACTATAAGCCGCCAGAGTGTTTGCACTCTGGCTTTGGTGGCTGCGAAGCATCAAAACAGAGAAGCATCAAAACAGAAAGGAACGGCAATCACTCCAGTGGCTGCCTGGCATTAGCGGCTTGCTCCTTTAGGGGAGAGTAGTTCACACCCAGTACCTGGCCCATGCCCTCTTTGCACAGGGCCAGCTCAAGGGCATTGCGAATAACCTGGGCACTGTCGTGTTTCATTAACTCCGCCAGAATCTGCTTCGCCCGAGCCATGCTAATCCGGCGCAGTACCCACTTTACTTTCAGTAAATTGACTGCACTCATGGAGAGCATGTCAAAACCAATGGCCATCAACAGCACCGCAGCGGCTGGATCGCCGGCCATTTCCCCGCAGATACTGACGGTTTTTCCCTCTTGATGGGCATCATCCACCACTTTTTGTAAGGCGTGCAACACTGCCGGATGGAAGGAGTGATAGAGGTTAGATACCCGGGGATTATTGCGATCCACCGCCAGCAGATACTGAATAAGATCATTGGAGCCGATGGAGAGAAAATCCACCCGTCTTGCCAGGTTGCGTACGATATAAACGGCTGCTGGCACCTCCACCATTACTCCCACTGGTGGCATCGCTACCGGTAGCCCTTCGGCCAACACTTCAGCGTGGGCGCGGTGGATCAGGTGTTGAGCCTCTTCCACTTCGAAAATACTCGATATCATCGGCAGCATAATCCGCAGATTATCCAGCCCGACACTGGCCTTGAGCATGGCACGCACCTGCACCAGGAATATTTCCGGATGGTCCAGTGTTACCCGAATGCCGCGCCAACCCAAGAACGGGTTGTCTTCCTTGATGGGAAAGTAATTCAGGGATTTATCGCCACCGATATCCAGCGTACGCATGGTGACCGGGCGAGGAGCAAACGCCGCCAGCTGATGGCGGTAGATTTTTTCCTGTTCTGACTCGCTGGGAAAGCGGTCACGAACCATAAAGGGCACTTCTGTTCGGTACAACCCGACACCTTCAGCGCCGCGATCCAGTGAGCGAATGGTATCGGTCATCAGGCCGGTATTGACCCACAGGGGGATGCGATAGTTGTCGGGGGTTTCGCAGGGCAGATCCCTGATGACCTCCAGACCCTTGCTGAACTGGTTTTCCTCTTCGAGTACCTCAGTGTAATAGTCGAGTAGTTCCTGGGCAGGCGAGGAGTACACCAGCCCGAGGTTGCCATCAACGATCAGTTTTTTGCCGGACAGTTTGTGAAATGGTAAATCCACAACCCCCATCACCGTGGGAACCCCGAGCGCCCGGGCCAGGATAGCCACATGGGAATTGCTTGAGCCGCGCACTGATACCAGCCCGGCCAGAGCGTCCTGTGGCACTTCGCCAAGCATAACCGGCGACAGCTCTTCACTGATCAAAATGGTGTTTGGCGGATAGCGCACTTGCGCCTGCTCGCCCTGTTGCAAGTAGGACAGCACGCGCCGCCCGAGGTCACGCACATCGGCTGCCCGTTCCCGGAGATAGTGGTCATCCATCATCTCAAAATTGTGGATGTGTTCGTTAATTACCTGTCGTAAGGCACCTTGGGCCCAGGAGCCGCTGCGGATGCGCTCGCGAATTTCTTGCCCGAGGGCCTGGTCATCAAGCATGCGCAGATAGACGTCAAAAAGTGCTTGTTCTTCCGCTGGCAGGCGATCGGCAAGACGCTTTGAGGTCTCTTTCATCTCTTTTCTGACTGCGGCCAGGGCACTGTCCAACAGGGCGATCTCACTGTTGATATCCTGACAGACCTGTTCTGGCACTGCGCCCAGGTCAGCGGGCTGGGTGATGACCACAGCATCACCAATGGCTACACCGGTAGCACCAGCACTGCCACGAAAGCGCACAATGCGCCGAGGGCTGGAAACGTTGTTAATGGAACCGGTGGCCTGGGCGTGGGCGATCACTCCGGCCAACTGGGCCGACATGGTGATCAAAAAGGCTTCTTCGTGCTCATCAAAGCGACGCTGTTCAACCTGCTGTACTACCAAGACGCCGAGATTTTTCCGCTGGTGGATAATGGGCACACCGAGAAAGGAGGTAAAACGCTCCTCGCCGGTTTCGCGGATGTAATGAAAGTTTGGATGGGCGGCAGCATCTTCGAGATTGATCGGCTCTTCGCGCTGGCCAACCTGACCAACCAGCCCTTCACAGTGGGCTAGTGTCACCTGGCCAACCGATGAAGCGTTCAAGCCTTCCGACGCCATAAGGGTGTAGGAGGTGTTTTCTGGATCGTACAAATAGACCGAACAGACCTCGGTCTTCATGGCACCACGAACCCGCTGCACGATTACTTGCAGCGCTACCTGGAGATCAGAGGCTGAACTGACTTCCTGTACGATATTGCGCAGGGTCGTTAGCATGTCCGTCACATATCCGGCCTGATAGTATTTGCTGCAACTTTACTATGAAAACGCAGTCATGGCAGAACCTTGATGTGTTATTTGAATATCTTCCCCGCCAAAGGGCAAATCCGACGACACTAGCCGTCAGACTGCAGTTTCCCAACTCGTGGTACCAACTCCTTCAAGGCTCGGCGATAAACCTCTCGCTTGAACGAAACCACCTGACCAAGGGGGTACCAGTAACTCACCCAGCGCCAGTCATCAAATTCCGGAGAACCTGTATGGTCAACCCGGATACGGTCGTCATTGCTTAGCAGCTGCAGCAGAAACCATTTCTGTTTCTGTCCGATGCACAGAGGTTGTTGGTCCCGGCGAACCAGTCGTCTTGGCAGACGATAGCGTAACCAGCCCCTGGTACAACCAAGGATTTCGACATCTTCAGGATGGAGGCCGATTTCCTCGAAAAGTTCTCTGTACATAGCATCTTCCGGCGTTTCCCCGTCATTGATACCGCCCTGGGGAAATTGCCAGGCATCTTGCCTGATGCGTCGTGCCCACAATAACTGACCGCGATGATTTGCCAGGATAATGCCTACATTTGGCCTGAATCCATCGATGTCAATCACGTATTTGGCTACCTCAGGAGTCACCATGCAGCCTTGCGAATCGCTCCTGGTGCCATGGCGCAATGGAGACTACCCCGTGGTGGCAGCAAACTGGTATGGGACCGTTTTGACGAATAAATAGCACACTATTTTCCACAGAAACGGCTTGTCCTCAGTATTCGGTTCTCCACTCTACGGGGGCAAAAACCCCAAACGCCTCCTGGTTCATAACCTTAGCCTCAATCTGCACCGGGCCATGAAATTTATTCGTCATAATACAACAGGAGCAAGCGCAATTACTGTTCGGTGACCACTTAAACGATTACTTGTTACGCATTGTTTCACAAACCCATAGGACACAGCAAACAGCCTTTGCATTAAATAATTGTGGTGACTTGCTTGCTTGATTTTTGGTCCGCCCAGTTACCACGACAGGTTATCAGGATTATTCGTATTTTGCTGATTATCCGTCCGCACAGCTTGCTGGTTTGCGTCTCCGGCCTGTGCAATCAGGCTGATGGCGGTTTCTGTCAGCAGGCTGATGGCTTGCCAGAACTGACATTTTTTTTCCGGTGATTCCGGTTCGCACGTACGCAGTTGCCACAGGCGCTCCTGTAGCTGCACCGGACATACGCTCGAACGCTGTGGCGCTACTGCATCAGGGTAGTTCTCCGCGAAAAAGCGGGACCAGTCAAAGCACAGGCCGGGGTCGGCCTTGCCACGAAAGCCGGCAATATGCTCATGGCCGATAATACGTTCATGGTCGTATAATTTGGGATAGTGGGTCTGCAACTGCCGCAACACCAGCTGCAGACTGTGATACTGAGCGTCGGTAAATGGAAACACATTGCCATTAAAATTCACCAACTCTATCCCGATGGCACAATCATTCAGCCCTTGCCAATGCTGCCATCGGCTAACCCCGGCGTGCCATGCTCGCAGTGTGCGTCCGTCAAGACACTCGACCAGTTCGTATACCTGCCCATCAGTATCGATCACCAGGTGAGCCGAAGCACCGGAATCCGGGTCGGTAAGAATGGCCAGCGTTTCGCGCAGATCCACTGCCGTATAGTGCAGAACCAGAAACTCCACCGGGATAACCTGTGGCGTCTGATTGACCGTTGCTATCTTGGTTACTTTCATCATGAATAAACTGGGCTAGCCTGATTTTCTGGCGATACTTGCCAGCGCTGTCGGGTATCTGACATCAACCTGATCGTTGGAGCTGACGCTCAGTCCGAGGTCTCTGACCAAACCGTCTTTCAGACCATACACCCAACTGTGTACCGTCAGAACCTGGCCTCGATCCCAGGCATCTTGAACGACCGTTGTCTGACAAACGTTAAGCACCTGTTCCAACACATTCAGCTCACACATCCGCTGGAACTTTTCTTCCTCGTTGCCTGACTGCTCAAGCAGTGCAGTGTGTTTTTTGCGTACATCCTGAACATGGCGCAGCCAGTTATCGATCAAACCCAGCTTGTTGTTGTTCATGGCCTCGCGCACGCCACCGCAGCCGTAATGGCCGGTGACAATAATGTGTTCAACCTTGAGGTAGTCAACGGCGTATTGCAGCACCGACAGACAGTTCAGGTCGGTGTGCACCACCACATTGGCCACATTGCGATGGACAAATAATTCGCCAGGCATAAGGCCAACGATCTCATTGGCCGGGACCCGACTATCGGCACAGCCAATCCACAAATACTTAGGTGCCTGTTGCTCGGAGAGCTTTTCGAAAAAACCGGGATGTTCCTGGCGAATGGACTTGGACCACTGGCTGTTGTTCTCTAAAAGGCTTTCCAGGCTGGACATGGTTTTTGATCCATATATTTCCATAACTGCGAAACGTTATAGCAATTCCGCAGCTGCAGAGCCAGCGTTGCCCAGCAGAAAAAACGTGCCCAGCCCAGCCTCGCTGCTAGCCAGTGAATACCGGCAACAGCTCCATCATGGACGCGAAATGAAAAACTGCAGTCAGTACTCCAAACATGATGGTCAGCCAGATCATCACTTGGCCACCTGGCGCCCTGAAGCCGTTGTTGTCGGGATATTTTTGCCGGGTCCTCCAGGCCAACAGGGCCGGAATAATGCAAGCCCAAACCGTTGCTGCTGCACCGGCATAGCCGATGGCCACCACAAACCCGAACGGAAACAACAATGACAGCACCAGCGGCGGCACAAACGTCACCAGCCAACTTTTTGCGCGGCCCTGGCGAGTGTCGTCAAAGTGGAAAAAATCAGCAAGAAAGTCAAATACACCCAGCCCGACACCAATAAACGACGAGAGAATAGCTGCTATGGAAAAGGCATTAATCGCCCTGGCCACTTCCTTTGAGGCCACCACAGAACCAAGTGCGTTGAGCAGTACATCCACATTGCCACCCTGCGCAATTATCGGACCAAACTGGGAACGCGGCAGATTACCAAAAATACTGATCATCCATAGCACGTACAGTGCCAGGGCAATCAAGGTGCCGCCAGCAATGGCACGGCTGGCCTGACGTTCTTCACCGTAATAGGCACGCATGGACGACGCTGAATGATGGTAACCAAAAGAGGTCAGCGCCACCGGCAGCATAGCCATGGCAAATGGCCCATAACTACTGCCGTCACTGGTCATGAGCGTGGTCATGTCCACATTGCCGAGCAGCCCGGAAATACCAAAAGCAAAAGTCAGTACCATTACAGCGAGCAGCAACACCGAGATGCGATCCACTGCCCTGGTGGAGTGCCATACTACGACGGAAAAAACCAGTACAAACAATATCGAGGCGATCTTGGCGTTGATGCCCAGCAAATCTTGAATAATCAGGCCGCATGAAGTGATGTAGGCGTAGAGCAAAATTCCGCCAACAAAATAAACCGTGAAATTATTGAACAGGTTAACCCTCTCCCCAAGCAGGTCTCGGGTAACCGTATCAAAAGAGACTTTCAGGTCGTAATGTTTGAAGGCTTCGAGCAGCATCCAGCCTGAGAGCGTCATCACCACCATGGTCAGAATGATTGCAGCGATGGACCACAGCGTCCATGCCCCGGCACCGACACTGGGCAGACCCAGCATACCCGCACCCACACAGACGCTGGCGATGATGCAGACACCCCCAAGTAGTGATGGACTTTGGTGCTTATTATTATTGGACAGACCCATGGCCTCCGATGTGTTGCAAAGATTTTATGCTACATTCGCTTCCTTCAGGCAAGCAGCAAAATCCATGGTCGTAGTCGTCAGGCTTTATGGTGGGAGTATATCATCCGGTTCGACCACACGAATACGAAATGGTTCAGGCAGATAGGTGTTTGAATCGTCAAGGCAATAACCGCGAGAAAAACAGGAAAAATAAAATCGGATAAAAAAGCAACGCCATTGATGTTTATCAATTTATTCTATTTACTCGATTGGCCCGGCGCGGGTGGGCGCCGCGCAGGATAAGCGGAGATGATCAGGCAATTCAACACGGTAATTCAATAAGGCGTTCAAGCAACTGCTCCGGTGTTTCGCGAATCAGGTCTTTATTGATGTGTTCTCCAAGAGGAACATGCTTGTCAATCAGCGGCAGTATCTCACCGAGCAATTTTGGCGGCGCGCAGACCCGCAGAGTGGCAAACTGATGCTGATCGTGAGCATGGCCGATGGACTTGGCCAGGAGGTGGGCAAAGTGCAGTGATTCATTGGCTTTGGGCGAGTTGTCTGTCCCCATCATATGGGTACCGGTGGCAGACGCCACGGAAAACCCTGGGCCGGCCGCAACAAACTCCTGGCGCTTCCAGCGGCCCTCCGCGTGGTCAATCTGGTCAACCAGGTCCAGCTCTCTTTTGTGTCGGTCAAAACGATAAACTTTGGCCTGACTATTATCAGCAACCAGCACCCAGGATGACGCCATTGGTATGCACCTCTGTATGGCTTGCGCGGTACGGCAATGGTACGACGACGGTAGGATAATTATTCGGGAATGGTTCAAAGATAGTTCAACGATACGGTGCTTGCCTGCTTTTACCGCCACGGGCCGCTTCTGGATTTGCCGATTCTGTCAGCCCACAAAGAGAGAATTCGTTTCATGCGCTCAAGGCTGACTGGCTTGTCGATGTAATCGTCCATGCCGGCATCCCGACAAGCTTGCTCGTCGGCTGGCATGGCCTTGGCAGTGAGCGCGATGATAGGAATATCAGTGTCGTTAGCCCTTATTCTGCGGGTAGCCTCAAGTCCATCAAGCTCCGGCATCATACAGTCCATCAGAATCAAGTCATAGTGGTTATGTTGCAGGTACTCCAGACACTCAACACCATTGTTGGCGATGGTGCAGTGACAGCCGAGTGTCTTGAGCAGCTTGCCAGTAACCATCTGGTTTACCCGGTTGTCCTCGGCCAGCAGTATGTTCAGATTGAGTTCAGATGCCATCGTGCGCAGCCCGTTCCATCGTTAACCCTCTCTATATCAGACGGTAGCCATCATGACTTTAGGCGTGCCAATGTGCACCGTCTTGTGGCTGGTCAATTTTTCGCAGGCCATTTCACGGTAGAATCCGCTACCGACGGCTGCTGACGCTTACTGTCAATAGCCCCTGAAACACCATTATCAGAGACCAATCTGTGAATATTCTAAAAACACTGGAAGACAGAATCAGCTCGGCACTGGTCAGTGCAGGTGCACCGGAAAATACCTCGCCCATGGTTCGTGCTGCTGCCCGGACAGGTTTTGGCGATTATCAGTGCAATGCCGTGATGGCCGTGGCCAAAAAACTCGGTGTGCCGCCCAGGGAGCTGGCACAGAAAGTTATTGACCACCTTGACCTGGACGACATTGCTGAGCGGGTTGAGATTGCCGGTCCCGGGTTTATCAATATTTATCTCGCACGCCAATGGCTTGGCCAGATACTCATGGCTGCCAGCCAAGATCCTCGTGCCGGCGTTGCCAAAGCCGACCAGCGACAGACGATTGTCGTGGATTACTCGGCACCCAATGTGGCTAAGGAGATGCACGTTGGTCATCTGCGCTCCACCATCATCGGCGACGCCGTTAGCAAAACCCTGGAATTCCTTGGGCATCGGGTGATTCGTCAGAACCATCTTGGTGACTGGGGCACCCAGTTCGGCATGCTGATCGCCCATTTGGAGGAGTTGCAAAACCAGGGCAATAGCGCCGCCAGCATGGAGCTGGCCGATTTGGAGATGTTCTACCGACAAGCGAAAAAACGTTTTGACGACAGCAATGATTTTGCCGCCGTGGCCAGAAGTTATGTGGTGCGCCTGCAAGCGGGTGATGAGTATTGCATGGCCCTATGGCAAAAACTGGTTGATATCACCCTGGCCCATAACCAGCAAGTGTACGACCGCCTCAATGTATCTCTGACCAGCGCTGATGTGAAAGGTGAAAGTGCCTACAACGACAGCCTGCCTGTCATCATGCAAATCCTGGATGACAGCGGTGTGCTCAGTGAAGACAACGGTGCCCGAGTGGTTTTCCTGGATGAGTTCAGGAATAAAGACGGTGATCCTATGGGTGTGATTGTGGAAAAATCCGGCGGCGGCTTTTTGTATACCACCACCGACCTGGCCGCCATCCACCATCGCTGCCAGCAGCTACAGGCAGATCGCATCCTTTATTATGTGGATGCCCGGCAGGGGCAACATTTTGAGCAGGTCTTCACGATTGCCCGCAAGGCTGGACTGGCGACAACTCATACCGCTTTGGAGCATCATCCCTTTGGCATGATGCTGGGTAAAGATGGCAAGCCGTTTAAAACCCGTGCCGGCACCACCATCAAGCTCACCGATCTGCTCAACGAAGCACAGGAGCGCGCCGCAGCCCTGATCAACAGCAAGTCTGCCAATCTCGCACCTGAACAAAAAGAGCAGGTGATTCGTGCGGTGGCCATCGGCTCAGTAAAATACGCCGACCTGTCCAAGAACCGCACCAGTGATTATGTCTTTGACTGGGATAATATGCTGGCCTTTGAAGGCAATACCGCTCCCTACCTGCTCTATGCCTACACCCGGATTATGAGCATTTTCCGCAAGGCAGGGGTTCGGGCTTCTGACCTGCACGGTGATATCATCCTCGAAAATGAGGCCGAACGGGAGCTGGCCATACAACTCGGGCGTTTTAGCGAAACCATTGAATCCGTGGCCAGAGAAGGGCTGCCCCACCAGTTGTGCGCTTATCTGTACGACACCGCTGGTGCATTTATGAAGTTTTATGAGGCGTGTCCGGTAAACAAGGCAGGGGTGGATGCCACCCTGCGTAACAGCCGTTTGCTGATTTGCGCCCTGACCGCCAGAACGCTCAAGCTTGGCCTCGATTTGCTGGGCATTGAAAGCATCGAACAAATGTAACAGGACAACGACTTTGAATAATTTAACCTATCTTGATCAGGTCGGTGCCGCTGCACTATGGCACCATTTTCAACAAATAGCCCGTATTCCTCACCCCTCCGGCCATGAACAGGCGCTTTGCCTATACATCAAAGATGTGGCGGACAATAACGGCCTGCGCTGGCAGCAAGATGACGTTGGTAATTTAGTAGTGTACAAGCCAGCCACTACCGGTTTCGCCAACGCTCCGACAACTATCCTGCAAAGCCACGTGGATATGGTGCCGGAAAAAGCTCAGGACAGCGCGCACGACTTTCTGACTGACAGTCTGCAACTACAAATTCAGGGCGAGTGGCTGACGGCCACTGATACGACACTGGGCGCTGACAACGGCATTGGTGTCGCCGCCATGCTCGCGCTGCTGGCAAGCAAGGATATTGACCATGGTCCGCTGGAAGCGCTGTTTACAGTGACGGAAGAGACCACCATGGCCGGTGCTCTCGGGCTTGATCCGTCACTATTAAACGGCACTGTTTTATTAAATCTCGATACCGAAGAAGACGGCTCTCTCTACATAGGCTGTGCCGGTGGGGTTAACATCGAGGCTCGGCATCAATGTGCAATGGAGCCAGCACCTGAGCATTACCAGTGGTTTGAGTTACAGGTGTCTGGCCTGCGGGGTGGGCACTCTGGTATTGATATTCATCTGCAACGCGCTAACGCTATTGCAGTGCTGGTACGCCTGCTCAAAGCGCTGCAGCCCCTGGCGCTTCGCATCAGTGAATGTCAGGGCGGTGTACTGGACAACGCTATCGCGCGAAATGCCTCTGCCCTGATTGGGTTTCCGATAGAGCAGACAGAAGCCGCGCAAAAGATGATTGATGACGTTTATTCCAGTTTGCAGCGGGAGTTAAACGCGGTCGATCCGGACTTGCATCTGGCTTTCAATGCCACTACTGCTCCTGCCAAAGTATTTGCCGTCACCGAGCAAACGCTCTGGCTGAATGCTTTACACAGTTGTCATCATGGCGTCAAACGGTACAGTGACCACTTTGTCGGCGTTGTGGAAACTTCCAACAATCTGGCCATTTTATCCATGAAAGATGGTCATATAGCTGTTAACTGCTTTACCCGCAGCTTGGTGGACAGTGCTACCCAGGAGCTGGCCGACAACATTACCGGCTTGTTCCGCATGACCGGTGCTCAGGTGCAACAAGTGGGACTTTTCCCTGGCTGGCAGCCTAATCCGGACTCTGAGGTGCTCAAGCGCTTTATCGGGGTGCACCAGCGGTTATACGACAAAGAGCCAGCGATCAGGATTATCCATGCCGCCCTGGAGTGTGGCATTTTGGGTGCTGTCAAACCAGGGCTGGATATGATCTCTTTCGGTCCCCAGATCGTAGGCGCCCACACGCCCGGCGAGTGTGTGCACATTGAGAGCGTTGACCGATTCTGGACGTTCCTGAAAACTGCCATCAACGCTCTGGCGGCGTGAGCCTGACTTGCCACAATAAGCCTGAACAGTGCGACATCAGTCGATTACTGTCAGGCTGTTGGTGGTGCCAGGATAGCCAATAACTCATAACAACCAATAACTCATAACAACAATGCACCAGGGATTTACCTATGGCCATTGAGCAATTTCTGGTTCGCCAGCATATCAATTTTATTCGCGTTACCCACCCACCGTTTACTACCTGTGACGAAGCTAACCAACTGCTACCAGAACTGGCGGGAGCACGTACCAAAAACCTGTTTATTGTTGAGCGCCGACAACAGCAGTATTTTTTACTGGTAATGGCTGACCATAAGGTGCTGGATTGGGCGGCGCTGGGCCAAATCATTGGCGGGCGAGTGCAGCTGGCTGCAGCGCAGCAGTTGCAGGAGGTGCTGAATATTGCCCCGGGCGCCGTTTCCCTGCTAGCGCTAAAGAATGACCGCAAGCATCGGGTAACACTGCTGGTGGACGAAGAGGTCTGGTCGCAGAGTGCGATCCAGTGTCATCCACTGGTGAATACCGCCACATTGGTGATCAGTAAGCCCGGAATTAATCGGTTTCTGTCCGTTACTGGTCACCAACCCACGGTTATTGTCGTACCGGAACGCACACCGGAGCCAGCATAAGTCAACACCCCAGTACTGCCGTAATGGTCAGGTAGAGCTTGTCGATGGCGGTATTGCGCGTTGGGGTAACAAAAATAGTGTCATCGCCCCCCACACAACCGAGGATGCCGTCTGCCTTGCCCAGAGAGTCCATCAAACGGGCAACAATCTGGGCAGCGCCCGGCGTTGTTTTGATCACCACCAGATGATCGTTGTGATCAATATCAGTCACCAGGCTGGCCAGGGGCGCATCGATGGCCGGTATGTTGATTTCACCCGGTACGCAGTACACCGTCTCTTTTTTTGCATTGCGGGTGCGCACCGCGCCGATGTTGTTCAGGATGCGCGAAATTTTAGACTGACTGACATCCCCAAACCCTTGCGCCTTCAGCGCTTCAACCATCTCCCCCTGATTCTTGAAATGCTTTTCGCACAGCATCACCTTAAAGGTTTTGATCAGCTCCGCATCCTGAGTCCGCATGTTCTTGTCCTGATGTTCTTCTTCTGATGTTATTGGCTGGTGGCCGGAGTTATCTCCGGCCTGTTGTTTCAGATGGCAGCGATACTCAGACAGCTCATGGCAATAATGGCAAGTACCAGAAGCAGAGGTGCCATAAACTTGAACCACTGCACGATGGATACACGACCAATGGCCAGCGCCGCAATCACCACGCCAGAGGTAGGCGTCACCAGGTTAACCAGACCGGAGGCGGACTGGTAAGCAGTCACGGCCAGTTCACGACCAACACCGGCAAAATCGGCCAGTGGTGAGATGATCGGCATGGAGAACACCGCCAGACCAGAGGTAGAAGGAATAAAAAAGGACAACACGGTGTGGATCAGGTACATCATGTTAACAAAAACGACTGACGACGTGTTTGTCAGGGCGGATTCTCCCCAGTTGAGAATGGTGCCGGAAATCATACCTTCGTCCATCACCAGGCCGATGCCCCGGGCAATACCCAACACCAGCACGACACCGAGCAGATCACGACAGCCGTCAACGAATTTGTCCACAAAGTCTTCTTCGCTCAAGCCACCGATAGCAGCAATAAGAATAGATGAAGCCAGGAACAGCATGGACATCTCCGTCATCCACCAACCGGCCACGGCCACGCCCCAGATCATCACAGCAAAGGTAAGGGCGAAGATCACCAGGATAATCTTGTGCCGCAAGGTGAATTCGATATTGTCTTTTTTGCCGGTTTTTTCCAGAAAGTGCTTTTCATTACTTTCTTTCATATTGGCCACGATGGAGGCCGCCGGATTCTCCCGCACCGCTTTCGCGTAGCGCATGACGTAATAGCAACCGGCCAGGAAGCTCAGAGCCAGAATGGTCAGGCGCAGCCCCATGCCCTGAGTGAAGGGAATGCCGGAAGCGTCAGACGCGATAACGGTAGCAAATGGATTAATAGTTGACCCCAGAACCCCTACACCGGACCCCACCAGAACAATAGCTACACCGGTCACCGAATCGTAACCAGCGGCAATAATTACCGGAATCAGCAGCATATAAAATGGAATGGTCTCTTCTGCCATGCCGTAAACCGTACCGCCAGCGGCAAAGCACAGCATCAGGATGGGGATCATCAGGTATTCGCGGCCTTTCATGCGTACCATGGCCCTGGCAATCCCGTTATCAATAGCGCCGGTGGCAGAAATCACCGTCAGCAGGCCGCCAATCATCAAAATAAACAGACCCAGTTCGATGGTTTGCTGAATACCAGTAATGGGTGCAGCCAGCACATCAAGCAAACCCTGTGGGTTGGCTGTGGCCGGAGCGTAGGTGCCGGCAATGGCTACTTCTCGGCCCAGGGTTTCATTCATCTGTGTGGCGTATTTTCCCGCTGGCACGATCCAGGTCATAGCTGCCATAAAGGCAATAATAAGAAACAGGATGGTATAGGCAGAAGGAAGTTTTATTTCATTTATTGCCTTCATTGTGATCCCCAAAGTACTGACAAAAGAACGATATTCCCGTCCGTAGTCTGCTTGTAAGGCCTTGGCTCGCAAGGCGAGTCAAGGCTGCTGTGTTGTTGTCCGTGCAGTCTCCTTAATTCATGCGGTCTTTTTGTTGATTTACGTCACGAAAATGATGCATGGTCTTTTTTGCATAAAAATCCGTTAACCTGGTTAGGGTTGCCCTGATAATGAATAACAGCGGTGATTATTTATTTAATTACTTGTTATAGCGGATAACTGGTTATTTTTATTCATTCAATCAATTGATGTGCATCAATATTTATCCAACTGCAAAAAGTACACTGCGCGTAGACAAGGAAAAAATAGACAACAGCAAACAATAGTTAAGTACATGACCATTTACTTTTCAGGACGTTGCCAAGGCTTTATGCTAGCTGCGAGCAGAAAAATATATGTTTTTATTTGGTCATAAAATTATCAGATTTTTTAAGTCTTATTAAAAAAAAGCCTGATTTTATCAGCGCTAACCGGGGGTAATTTTGTGGATAGGTTTTATGTAGGGTCTGAAGTTGGCAAGCTTCGCAAGGTTATTTTACACCGTCCGGAACTCAGCCTTAAACATTTAACGCCCAGCAATTGCGAGTCGCTTCTTTTTGACGATGTCCTGCGAATTGAACAAGCTGGAAAAGAGCACGATGCTTTTCAAAAAGTATTAACGGATAACGGTGTTGAAGTATTTTTGCTGACCAGGCTTCTGGCTGAAACACTGAGTTACGATAATGCGAAAAAATGGATTCTTGATCATCAAATCAACAGCTATCGCTTTGGTGAATCGCTGGCTCGAGAAGTACGCGCTTATTTAATGTCTCTGGATAATTTAACCCTGGCCAAACATCTGACCGGTGGTTTGACCGTGGCTGAGATGGATCGTTCCTGCGCCAGTATGACACTGGAAATGATGGGGCCAACGGATTTTATTATCGAACCGATTCCCAATCATCTGTTTACCCGTGATACTTCTTGCTGGATATACGGCGGCGTATCCATGAACCCCATGGCCAAAAACGCGCGCAAACGCGAAACTGTGCATATGCGGGCTATCTACAAGTTCCACCCCATGTTTAAAAATGCCGAGTTCCTGACCTACATGGGCAATGAAGATATCAGCTACGACAACGCCACCATAGAAGGCGGCGATGTACTGGTATTAGGCCGTGGCAGCGTACTGGTGGGTATGTCTGAGCGCACTACACCTCAAGGGGTTGAGCAACTGACCCGGGCGCTGCTGAAAACCGGCCAGGCGAAAAAAGTCATAGCCCTGCAACTGCCCAAGGCACGCAGCTGTATGCACCTCGATACTGTCTTTACCCATATGGATATCGATTGCTTTACCTATTACCCCGATATCATGCGTGCTGATACCAGCTGTTGGGAATTAACTCTGGGTGCTGACGAATCACTGAAAACTACCCGCGTGAAAGACGGTTTTACCAAGGCCATTGCCAGGGCTTTGGATGTGCCGGAATTAAGATTGGTTCCCACCGGTGGTGATATTTTCGAAGCCGAAAGAGAACAATGGAATGACGCGAATAACGTACTCACCATTCGCCCAGGCGTTGTGGTCACGTACGAGCGCAATGTTAATACCATTCGCAATATGGAAGAAGCCGGAATCAACGTACTGACCATTCCGGGGGAAGAATTGGGACGTGGCCGTGGTGGCGCTCGCTGCATGAGTTGTCCGCTGCTGCGGGACGATATTTAATTAGTCCTTGTCTTGTTAATAACTAAAACAATCGACCCGGATTAACGGGTCACTTTAATCAGCTGCCTTTTATTTATAAGGAATAACCTGTGGCCTTTAATTTACGCAACCGTAATTTTCTTAAGCTGCTTGATTTCACCCCGCGTGAAATTCAACATCTGATCGACCTGAGTATGGAGTTGAAAAAAGCTAAATATGGCGGTTATGAACAACAGCGCCTGAAAAACAAAAACATCGCTTTGCTTTTTGAAAAAGACTCCACTCGCACTCGTTGTGCTTTTGAAGTGGCTGCTTTCGACCAGGGCGCTAACGTCACCTATATTGGCGGCGGCTCGCAAATGGGCAAGAAAGAAACTGTTAAAGATACTGCCCGGGTACTCGGTCGTTTTTATGACGGTATTGAGTTCCGTGGTTTCTCTCAGGATGCCGTGGAAGAACTGGGGCAATTCTCCGGTGTGCCTGTGTGGAACGGCCTGACTGACAAATGGCATCCAACCCAGATTCTGGCCGACTTTATGACCATGCTGGAACACGGCGAGGGTCGTCAGCTTAACGAGATGTCTTTTGCTTACCTGGGGGATGCCCGCAACAACATGGGCAACTCCCTGCTGGTGGGTGCAGCCAAAATGGGTATGGACGTTCGCATGGTGGCACCCAAGGCATTCTGGCCAGACCAGTCACTGGTGGAACAGTGCAGCCGTATCGCCGAAGAGACTGGAGCCCGCATTACCATCACCGAAGATGTGGCCGCAGGCGTAAAAGGTGTGGATTACCTGTACACCGACGTATGGGTATCCATGGGTGAAAGTGCTGAAGCATGGGATGAGCGCGTTGCCCTGATGACGCCTTACCAGGTAAATATGGAACTGCTTGGCAAGACCGGGAACCCCAACGTGAAGTTCATGCACTGTCTGCCAGCATTTCATAATGAAGACACCGTCATTGGCAAGGAAGTGGCAGAAAAGTACCACATGAACGGTCTGGAAGTGACCGAGGATGTTTTTGAATCCCGCCACTCCATCGTTTTTGACGAAGCTGAAAATCGCATGCACACCATCAAGGCAGTGATGGTTGCCACGCTCGGTTCCTGAGCAGTGCAGGGTAGTCCGATTCTGTGACTGCCCTCTATGTCCTTTCGGGGAAGGGAAGCCTCCCTTTCCTGTCTTAACAATAAAATGCGGACAGAAATCGTGAGAATTGTTATTGCACTTGGGGGAAACGCGATCCTGCAACGCGGGCAGTCCATGGAATGCCATATTCAGCGGGAAAACATCGCCAAGGCCGCTGCTGCCATCGCCAGAATAGCGAAAGACCACCAGGTTATTTTGACTCACGGCAACGGGCCACAGGTCGGCTTGCTGTCGCTGATGAACGATGCCTACAAGAAAGTTGCACCTTATCCACTCGATGCGCTGGGTGCTCAGACCCAGGGCATGATCGGCTTTATGTTTGAGCAGGAGCTACGCAACTGCATGCCGGACAAAGAGGTCTGCACGATCTCCACCCAAACGCTGGTGGATACCCATGACCCAGCCTTTCTCAACCCGGATAAATTCGTTGGGCCAGTCTACGGCAAAGAAGAAGTCGAGGGGCTGTTAGCTGCCAACCCAGAGTGGACCATTAAGCAGGACGGCGCTTATTTCCGCCGAGTAGTGGCATCCCCACAGCCTGAGGAAATTCTTGAACTGCAAACCCTGAAAACCCTGGTCGCAGCCGGAAATATCACCATGATCTGCGGCGGCGGTGGCGGCGTGCCGGTGGCACGCGACAGCAGCGGCAAACTTGAAGGCATTGAAGCGGTCATCGACAAGGACCGTGCCTCCAGAGTGCTGGCCGAAGGTCTGGAAGCCGATGCATTTTTGATCCTGACTGATGTCCCGGCCGTGGCAACCAACTTTGGTCAGCCAGATTCACAAGACATCCGTTGTGCAACGCCGGAAGCGATGACAGCCCTCAATTTTGCCGCCGGCTCCATGGGACCAAAAGTTGAAGCGGCAGTGGGATTTGTACGCAACGGCGGCAAGATGGCGGCCATTGGCTCGCTGGAGCAAGCGGCAGAGATTCTGACCCGTGACTCAGGCACCGTGATCACCAACGATGTTAAGGATGGCATTAGTTACTACTGAGGCTGAGGCGCTGTAAAACCCACTTTTCCTAACTCTTCCTGACTCTGCCAGCAGACGTGATAGACCTTCACACTTGCTGGCAGATACTTCGCAAAAACAAGACCTTTTGCTGGCTCCTACGGGTTTTGTAAACTCTACATACTGGCATACCGTCAGTTCGGTGCTGCGCGGTTCGTTTGTAACCGGGATCTGACAATCAAGACGCATTGATACCAGGTTTGGAGGAAAAGCCTGTCACCGAAGAAAGCCCTGAAACCATTGTGGGCCGTCGCCCAGAGAAGCGGCCGGTATGGCTAGCTGGGTAAAGCCGATTCCACTGCCTTGGGACACAGCAGATTCGTAAAGGATGCCCATATAGGAATTCCTGTCAGCACAGGTTCTATAGTGGGAGACTCAACATGGGTCAAACGAAGCACTATTCGTGGTCGTCAGGCTTGGTGGTGGGAGTACCTTATCCAAGTACTTTAAGAAACTGACGAAGATCAACATATTTGGACTGATCATCAGGGTGGATAAAACGCATGGTATATTCGTATGTGTCTGGCAACACTCTGGTATCAACAGAAAAAAAAACGAAAGTGTGTGGAGATCTTGTATAAAGGTTCGGTTCTGTTGTATACGCTCTCTTAACCCCGTCGTTTACCCAGCGGATTCCTTCCGGAAGGCCTGTCAGGCTAAATTTCCAGGCTTTATTAATCTGATTGCCATAGCCGAAATCAGAAATTGCAGCCATATATTGTGTCTCAAATGATCCTCCCCTCAAAACACGACAAGCAGTAGGATAGTTACACCTCGAATATTCAATTAATGGTGGATTTCGCAAAGGATTCGTAGTAGTCAAATCAACACGAAAACGTATGGTTCCGTTAGCCGGGTCAACATCTATAATGTCAACATTAAGACCTAAGGGAGCAAAACTGAAATGATTGGTAATACTTACGTCAGTCTGATCATCTAAAGCCTTTGTTTCAGGAGTCGCATCCAGTAATAGATTATCTTCATAGACCAGCAAGCCATTCCTTACCTTATCAAAGACCGGATTAAACAAGCCGTAGTCCAGTTCAGTAGGTTGCCGGAACTCCAACCATATATCAGCCCCCCAGAATGCATGATAATCTATTTTTACCGCTTTTTTACCATAAGCCTGACTGCTCAGGTGGTGCAGAGTGATTTCATGGTAGCCGGATTCTGACTTCAGGGAAACAATATCATCACCGGTCAACCAATTTATCCAATACTTTTCAAAGGCATTCAGGCTATTGCCATACAGTCTTTCGGAAGATAAAGGATCGAACCTATTGTATCTTTCGCTGCGACAAGGCCCCTCTAAAAAATTCGCACAATATTTCGTTGCGCTATGGTGGGCTAATCTTTTGGTGTGCAGAAACTCATGAAATAGCACGCCCTCAAACTCCTTTAGATTTTCCCCCACAGGGTTGGTATAACAACGTTCGAGTTCCCTGAGAATCGGGCGTTGGTAAAAACAGTGGTTTTGCAGATCATCGGGCTTGAGATATTTAGCAATTTCATATTTATCACGATACGTCTTACCATCAATAATGATGTCTTTTTTGTAAGGAAGTGCCTCGCCTTGCAGACCAACAATCTGTTGTTTATCATCCCAAACAGTGATCACATAGTCGTGATTTTTCAGGTCCAATGCACCACTTTTTTTTGCTCGAATGACAGACTTTAGGGTCGTCCAATCTTTTGCATTCAATACCTGATTCCACTTTTTATTACCCGAATTATACCAACCGAATTTGTCAATTTTTCCAAAACCTTCCTTTTGATAACTGTTACTTCTTATTAGACTATCCAACTGGTTCACGATGCGATTGTGAAGTGTTCTGAGATGAAACTGAGGTTTTTTACCTTTTTCTTTTAGATAGATAACAGCAACATTATGACGAATTTCATTCCGCCTTTTAGCCGTAGGTGACGCAGTCGTCTGCTGGGTGTGACCAGGGCGGCTTACTGTTGTAGAAGCACTTGTGGATTGGTTGTTGGCTGAAGCGGGATCTGGCGAAGTACTGGCTGTAGAGCTTCCAGTTGCCTGAGTACTGCTGGCAGGAAGAGCTGTCGTTGTTATTAAATCCTGAACTTCTGTGGTTACCAAAGCGGGTGTCGTAGAACTCATTGCGTTGAGGTCACTGGGAAAGGACAGGCCATCGGCTTTCGTCACTACATCTACTTCAATCCAGGCATTGGCACTGTCTTCTTTCCCTCCTACACGATGAGGTCTGAGTTTAAACGCCCCCCACTTGTCTTGAAAATCCCGGCCAAGACCCAGCGTGGCATCCGTATAATCACTGCCCCACCAATTCGGATCGGCATCATTGTTGGATTCAGGTGTCATATCCAACAAATAGGATGTTGTTTTCCAGAACTGCGGATCTTCGTCGTTCTGTGCATAACCTTCCAGATTAACCAGAACCCCTTGCTTGTTGTTGTCTGCATAAGGCTCTGTGGTTCGATACTCTAACCAGTAGGTATATCTGCAATTGCCGGATTGGATGCGTAAACCAACAGGCCCATTAGACTTCTCACCATGATCAAAGGCATAAATCCGGTATCTTCCGGAGGCAGTGACCAGAGGGACATCGGTAACCAAATCGACCCAGCCAAAGAAGCTCTTGTATAACAGATTCATTTCTGCCGTTGTATTCGTACGAGCAGCCGCACCCATCAGGTCGAAAACATTACCGGAATTAACCAGGTAAGCATTTCGAGTCTCCTCGCAGGACAGTTCCCCCTGGCAGTTATACCAGGAGTCATCATCCGGCATGGTCCTGATAATTCCGGAACCGGATTCCAGCGCATTGGCATGTCGTAACCCCATGGCATTCGCCAGTTGATGAGCTAGAGTGGCGATCCCTTGTTCACGATCATTGGTTGTAATTAATGAACGGCTGGCAGTCGCAGTGGAATTTTGAATATAGGGAGCAATCATGAGAACAATCCGGTTACCACCCGGATTTTTCGGATCGACTCCGGTCTCTTTCACTATGCCATGATACCTGTTTCGCCATGCGGTCCAGTCGGCGTTATTATACTGTTCAATGGATTCACCCAGTTTCACCTTGATGACATCCCAGGTGACATCGAAATCACCATAGGATTGACGTTTAAAATAATTGTTCATGCCATCAAGATCTTTAGCCAGATCTGGCCAATTAAGTTTGGCATCGGCAAATTCAACCTCATAGATCAAAAGATGCGCCGACTTGAATGGGTATCCATCGGTTCGGATCTCTGTTTTGTCGGTAAATCCTCTGCGAATCGGCAGTCGGCATGTATTGGTGTTAAAATCCACCGCAAGCGAAGCTTTTTCTCTATTTCCTGTAATTGTTATCTCAGTTCGGAATGACTGGGGATTATTAATCACAACACATTCTGTGTTGCTTTCTGGTTGGTCTGAAACACCCGACACCTCGCCATTTTTTACCTCCAGTTTTAAATCTCCACGTCCGTGCCCCGTACTGATAGCGATGCTTTTTTTGTCATCAGAGAGACCTACTGTATAGCTCTGATCACGACCACCGTCTGGAATACAAATGGTTTCACCATTAACAGCTCCAAAAAACATATTTCCTGTTGGTCTTCGCGTTGAGCAGGTGTCTGGTAATCCTCGCACCATGGAGTGGCCAGAGTGGGTAACGACCGGGTCAAAGCCATTACCTGAGACAAATTCAAACGTGGCTGATCGTTCCTGAGTATTGGCAATGGCTGCTCCATTAAGAGGTATAGTGGCTGCCGCTGTCGGCGAAATAACACCGGACATGACCGATTCTGCAGCCAATGCCGTGGTCATGTATTTGCATAAATCCCACACTTTGCCACTGATTTTTTTATTCCGTTCGGCTGGATGGTTATTATCTGGGTCTGCCTCATCCACTAATGGATAGTTAGTACCTTCTTTTTCATTTAGCAATAATACCAAGTGATCAATCAAATCTTCAAAATACTTAAAACGATTCATCTCCAGCGTAGATAGATAGTGTTTTGCGATTTCCAGATGATCCGGAGAAACATTGATCAGTCTTCGCAGATAATATTCAATATCTTCCCACAGAACTTCGGAATCGAAGCTTTTACCGATATCGATAATAGAGATCCGATTGGGTGTCGAAGATCTTCCAAAGTGGGTAATGCTGGGATCAGAAAATTTTTTGATAGCTCTTGAGTCAAATATCGACTTTGTAACATGTGTGCTCATGTTTTCTTGTGCCGATGGAATTTTCGTTGTGTTTCCTGGTGAATCACTTATTTGTCGACCATGCGAAAATTGAGCAAAAGGCTGAATGTCTGATGATTGAATACTGTTCGCATTCAGTAAAATAGAATTACTGACTGTGTGCATGCTAATCCTGCCACCTTAATAATTTTAAACTAACCGTATGCGTAGTTGCTTCACTGTAGTTATTTCAAAACCAAATTCAGGTTTTCGCACCAACGCTTTCGGTGGAAAGTAGCATAATGGAATGAGGATCACATATTTTTTTCAGAGGAAATATCTTGTGATTATCAATAGGACAAACTACCAGACATTGATAAATTAAACTTTAGTGTCAAACTATTTTGGTGTATATCAGAGAAGTTTAATTGCACTAAAGATCTGATAATCAACACGCAGTAGTTGATTTATTGATGTGTGCCAAACAATCCCAATCTTGGAGTATCCTGAAAACTTAGTGGTTGTAGATATACAGCAAAACTGGAATTGATGGTCTTATGTCAGTATGTGATCTGCAACATGCGTCCTTGCAGAGTGCTGAGTCATTACGGTTTTTCATTAAATCTGGATTTGTCTTGATGGCTAAACGGATGAAGATTATTTTCGGTGACATGCTCCCACCACTAAGCCGCTAGGCCGCTATAGTGGGGGGCTTCTTGCGACCCATGCTGAGAACACTCAACACCTTTCGCTGTAGAACCTGCGCTGACAGGGCAATCTACAGAGGAACTCTTTATACAATCGCTGTGTCCCAGCGAATCAGCTAAACCCATATCTCTTATATTCCGGGCGGCGTTTATGTCCCTGTCGTTCATCATATGACAACCTGGGCACTCCCATTCACGGATTGATAACGGCATGGAATCCATTTTGTAGCCACAGCAATTACACAGTTTTGAGCTTGGCTGGAACCTTCCTATACGAATCAGGTTTTTGCCATTCCAGCGGCACTTGTAGTCCAGTGTCGTTAGAAACATACCCCAACCAGCATCCTGTATTGCTCTGGCCAGCTTCCGGTTCTTGGTCATGCCTTTGATATTCAGGTCTTCAACTGCAAACGTGGTTGCGTGGTTTTTGCCAGCCAGCTTTGCAGTTACCTGATGAATGAAATCACGACGGCGGTTAGCCACTTTTTCATGAATGATGGCGGCTATTCGTTTCTGTTTTGCCCTATTACCAGAGCCTTTTTTCCTTCTGGATAATTTCTTTTGCTCAATGGCAAGCCGAGCCAATGACGCCTTTAGTAATTTTGGATTGTCTGTTTTGTTCCCCTCACTGTCGATCAGAAACGAGGTCAGCCCAACATCAAGGCCAACGGTGTGCTCAGACTCAATCAACGACGGTATAGGATCAATGGCAGCATTGTCCACCAAAACACTGGCAAAATATTTGCCAGAGGGGGAACGCTTAATCGTGACTGTTTTTACCTTGCCAACAAAAGGGCGATGCAATTTCGCCCTGATTCCCTTGAGTTTTGGCAAATTGATTTGACCTTGTTGGAAATCAACGGTCACATGCTGTGGGCATTGAAACGACTGCCAGCTGGCGTATTTTGATTTGAACCGTGGGAATTTCGCCCGACCTTGAAAAAAGTTAGTGAATGCCGTTTCCAAGTTAGCCAGTGAAGCCAACAGGCTTTGGCTATTCACTTCCGTCAGCCACTCCTTATCGGCTTTTTTGCTGGCAACCACCATATCCTGAAGCTGACGCTTTGACAGACTTTTGCCTGTCTCTTTGTAGTGTTTGTCCTTTTCAGACAAAGCCCAGTTATAGACAAACCGAGCGCAACCGAAGTGCTTGGCAATCAGCACTTTCTGTTCTGCGTTCGGGTAGAGTCTATATTTGTAGGCTTTCATGGTGCTATGATAGAAAAAACATCATCAGTGTCAATACATGAAATCTCATTATCACTGTTTCTACAAACTAAAATATCACTTAGTGTTAGTAACAAAGTACCGGAAAAAATGTTTTACACCTCAAATGCTGGACAGGCTGGAAGTCATCTGTCGTGAATTATGCAGCAAGTGGGAGGTAGGTCTGGATCAGTTTGGTGGAGAAGCTGATCATATCCATCTCATGCTGAATATGCATCCAAACATAGTACCCAGCAAGTTCATCAACAACTTGAAAACGGTCACAAGTCGGCTTCTCAGGAAAGAGTTTTCGCAACACCTGAAAGCGTACTACCAGGAGCCGGTACTATGGACAAGGGCATATTGCCTGATCACCGCTGACGGTGCGCCGTTGGAGGTGCTCAAGGAATATATCCAGAAACAGGAAAGGTCGAAGAAATAGCAGACCTCCACGGTCTGCCTGCTATCCATCTCCATCCAAACGCTTCGCGCTATGGAGGGAGAATTTCGCAGGTTTCGTTAAAGACACTGGGTTCGCACTGATATTAACTCATCCATAGCCAGTTCCAGCTTATCGCCGGAGATCAGCGGTCCAACACCGGCTGGGGTGCCAGTCATGACAATATCTCCTGGCAATAGGGAAAAGTGTTGGCTGATAAAGCTCAACAGTTCGGGAATTCGGGTCAGCATCTGCCTGGTATTGCCCTGCTGTTGCACCTGATTATTGACCGATAGCGAAAAAGCCAGGTCATCCAGGTGGTCAATCTGTTCAATCGGCACAAAGCCTGATAGCGGGCAGCTCCCGTCAAACGCTTTGGCCACTTCCCAGGGTAAGCCGCGCTCTTTTTGCCGACTCTGCACATCGCGCAAAGTCAAGTCCAGACCAAGGCCGACCGCCATCACAGCCTGACTGGTCTGATCAGCATCAGCACCGGTCAAGCGTTTCCCAATCAACAGGCATACTTCTATCTCATGATGCACCGCTCCGCGCCCACGGGGCAGTGCTATGGGTTGGGCCAGGTCGCTTATGGCTGTGACGGGCTTGATAAACAGTACCGGTTCATCGGGCGAGGGATTATTCAATTCGCGAATGTGGGCAGCGTAGTTACGCCCGACACAGACCGCCTTGCCCACAGGAAGGTTAACAGGTTTACCAGTGAGCCAGTAGTGTCTGTAGTTCATCGAAACCTCGCGAGAAACCCAGTACTTTTAGTGCTGGGAGGGATAGCGACCAGTCTGATAAGGCTGGCCGTGGTCTTTAAAATCACACAAAAGTATAGTAGTGTGTGACGATGGTTAAAAAAGCGTACAAATTCAGATTTTACCCGACAGCCGAACAGGAGCGACAACTTGCTCACACGTTCGGCTGTGTACGTTTTGTCTATAACTGGGCTTTGCGACTCAGGTCTGATGCTTGGTACAACGAGCAAAAGCGCATTGGCTATCACGAATCGTCCAGTGCTCTCACTGCCCTGAAGAAAAATCCAGAATATTTCTGGCTTAACGAAATCTCTTGCGTACCCACTCAACAAACACTCCGGCACCTGCAAACAGGATTTAAAAACTTCTGGGATGGCAGGGCAAAGTACCCGACATTCAAGAAGAAACACGCTGTTCAGAGTGCGGAATACACCCGCTCTGCATTCAAGTGGGCTAATGGTCAGTTGACACTGGCAAAACACAAGGAACCGTTGAACATCCGCTGGAGCTGGGAAATTCCAGATAAGCCGACCACTGTGACAGTCACCAAGGATTGTGCCGGTCGTTACTTTGTCTCCCTGCTTTGCGATGCCGATGTTGGGAAGCTGCCAGTTTCTCCGAACACTGTGGGAATTGACCTTGGCATCAAGGATGCTGTTGTTACCTCTGACGGCTGGAAATCCGGCAACCCAAGGTACACCTACAAGCATCAGGCAAAGCTGGCAAAGTACCAGCGTCGTTTGAGCAAGAAACAAAAAGGTTCGGCAAACTTCCAGAAAGCAAAACTAAAGGTGGCCAGAGTTCACGCCAAAATTGCAGACAGTCGCAAGGACTTTCTGCATAAACTGACAACCGCATTGATCCACGAAAACCAAGTAATCAGTGCCGAGTCGCTTCAGGTCAAGAACATGGCCAAAAACTCCAAACTGGCCAAAGCCATAAGCGACGTTGGCTGGGGGGAGTTTATGAGACAACTTCAGTACAAGGCAGACTGGTATGGTCGAACGCTGGTTAGCATCGACAAATGGTATCCGTCGTCCAAACGGTGCTCCCATTGTGGCTACACACTGAAAAGCCTCGACCTTTCTGTGCGTAGCTGGGAGTGTCCTGAGTGTCGAACTGTGCATGATCGGGATACCAATGCTGCCGTTAATATCAAAGCCGCTGGGCTAGCGGTGTTAGCCTGTGGAGCTTGAGTAAGACCAAAGGTGTTAATCACTGGCGGCATCGAGCTGTGAAACAGGAATCCTGTTGGGTGACTAACAGGAATCCCGCTCCTTTAGGGGCGGGAGGATGTCAAGAGGGGTCTCTGTATCAGGTCTGTTGTGCAGCAGTCTGTTTTTCCCGTAGTCTGTTTTTTCGTAGCCTTTTTTTCCCTTACTACTTTTTTTCTTTTCCCTTACCAGACAACGTGTATCAGGAATAATTCGCTGGCAAAGTTAGCTCAGACTTCTTTGGGCCACCCGAAAGTGTTTACAATGGGCGTGACTGCATCACCGGTATTTTCCCACGGCTCTGTGTGCAGTAAAAGCACTCCCCTGCCGGTGGCAGCCACTGAAGCCACACATCAACAAAGAAAACACGGGTAACGCACACGCAATCTACAAGTAATGCACAGGTAATCCACAGGAGTTTGGTCATGTCAAAAGAGCTGCAAATCAATATTCAAAAGCTTCACGATGCGTTGCAAGATTCACCTGTCGATGAGTGCACAGCCGCTTCCCTGAAGCAGACTGCCGAAGAGATCCGCCTTGCCGTAGCCCAGGCAGAGGGCAAGATTCCAGCTGAGGGTTACAATGACTTGCTTGAACAGGAAGCCATTCGCATCAGTGAGGAACACCCGAAACTGTCCCAAGCTATTCGGCAACTGATGGTTACGCTTACCAGTATGGGGATTTGAAAAACGGGCAGTGGGCCGGTCAACAGTTAAAAAAGAGAACTATATGCCGGAAATATCGTTGGATAAGAGCAAAATAGGCTTCTTGCTGCTTGAGGGCGTGCACCCCTCGGCGGTGGCAATGCTCAAGGCAGCCGGTTACTCCCGCATTGACTATGTGTCCACCGCCCTGCCGCCGGAGCAACTCAAGGAGCGCATTGCCAAGGCCCGTTTTGTTGGCATTCGCTCCCGCACCCAGCTAACCGATGAGATTTTTACCGCTGCCAAAAAGCTTTGTGCGGTGGGCTGCTTCTGCATTGGCACCGATCAGGTTGACCTGGCAGCCGCTACTCGCCGCGGTATTCCCGTATTCAACGCTCCTTACTCTAACACTCGCTCTGTCGCCGAACTGGTACTGGCCGAAGCCATTGCCCTGCTGCGCGGACTGCCCGAGAAAAACGCCCTGGCCCATCAGGGGCGCTGGCACAAAACCGCCACCAACGCCCACGAGATTCGCGGCAAAAAGCTGGGGATTGTCGGTTATGGCAATATTGGCAGCCAGCTGAGCATTATGGCCGAGGCGTTAGGCATGGAGGTCTGTTTTTATGATGTGGCCACCCGGCTGCCCATGGGCAATGCCACCCAAGTCAATGACCTGGAAACTTTGTTGGGCACCAGCGATATCGTTAGCCTTCATGTGCCCGAGACGCCCGCGACCCAGTGGATGTTCGGTGTCGCACAGTTTGCCGCCATGAAGGAGAACAGCATTCTGATCAATGCCGCCCGGGGCACCGTGGTGGTCATCGATGCTCTGGCTGATGCTCTGCGTAGCGGCAAGCTGCTTGGCGCGGCCATTGATGTTTTTCCCGAGGAACCGTGCAATAACGATGAACCGTTCATCAGTGCGTTGCAGGGCATGAACAACGTCATCCTGACGCCTCATATTGGCGGGAGCACCCGGGAAGCTCAGGAAAACATTGGTCGGGAAGTAGCAGAAAAGTTTATTATGTACAGCGACATTGGCTCGACCCTGTCGTCGGTCAATTTCCCCGAGGTTGCCCTGCCTGCCCATCCCGGCAAACATCGACTGTTGCATATTCACCGCAATATTCCCGGCGTGCTTAGCCAGGTTAACCAGATTCTCTCTGAGAACACTATTAATATCAGTGGTCAGTATTTACAGACCAACGAGTCCGTAGGTTACGTGGTGATTGATGTGGATGCTGATCACAGCGACATCGCCATGAAAAAGATACGGCAAATTGCAGGGACTATTCGTTGTCGCGTTCTTTATTGATAAAGTTTTTCTCCTTGGTGACCGTCTTTATGTTTCACACCACCGCCAATGCCAGTGCGTTGGCGAGTGAAATTAACCATCTGATCGCCTTTGTCGGCGAGTCCAACTGTACCTTCATCCGCAACGGCGACAACCACAATGCCGCTGAAGCCGTGGAGCATATGCAAAAGAAGTACGACTACTTTCGCAAAAAGGTCAATACTGCCGAACAGTTTATCGAACTGAGCGCCAGTAAAAGCCTGCTCTCTGGCAAACCCTACTGGATTGAATGTCCGGGCAGCAAAAAACAACACTCCCGCACCTGGCTGCTGCATGAACTGGCACGCTACCGGCTGAACAATAACTCTGATTCCTAGTCTAAGAAAAGTTGTAGTCGAGCACATAACCTCATCACGCCTGCGCGAGCGACGATCTGTCCGCAAAAGTGACTTCCGAACTTCGCCAGGACGATGGATGGTTGGTATTTTCTACAATTCTACCTGCCGCAAACGAGTGGTATTAAACACTCGGCTGCTGACCAAATAACCCGGATAGACATTATGCGCATTCTACACACCTCAGACTGGCACTTGGGTCAGCACTTTTTAGGCAAAAGCCGTGAAGCTGAGCATCAGCTCTTCCTTGACTGGCTGGTGGCCCTCGTGCAGGCACAGAGTGTGGATGCGCTGATTATCGCTGGTGATATTTTCGATACTGGTACGCCGCCAAGCTACGCCCGCAGGCTCTACAGCCGCTTTATCGTCAGCTTGCAAAACACTTGTTGCCGACAGCTGATCGTGGTCGGTGGTAACCACGATTCGGTGGCTACGCTGCACGAATCCAAAGAACTGCTGGCTTGTTTGAACACCTTCGTGGTCGGTGGTGTCAGCAAAGACCACCGTGAGCAGGTACTGGTGTTGAATAACCACCATGGTGTGCCGAGCGCGGTAATCTGCGCCATTCCCTACGTGCGCCCGGCAGACGTGCTGAGAAGTCAGTCGGGTGAGAGTGGGGCGAGCAAACAACAAGCCTTGCAACAAGCCATCGCCAATCACTACCAGACGATCTACGCCGAAGCCGAAAAGCTGGCCAATGGCACGCTGCCCATTATCGCCACCGGCCATCTGACCACTGTTGGTGGCCAGCTCAGCGAGTCGGTGCGCGAGATTTACGTCGGCACGCTTGCAGCCTTTCCTGTCGCGGCATTTCCCGATGCTCAGTACATTGCCCTTGGTCATCTCCATCGTGCCCAACTGGTGGCCAAACAGGAGCATATTCGCTACTGTGGCTCTCCCATCCCACTCAGTTTTGATGAGGCGAGCAGCGAAAAACAGGTCAATATTGTCCATTTCAACGGTGCCACCCTGGAGAAGGTTGAGCCCATTCCGGTACCTGTATTCCGGCCACTGATCAGCCTGAAAGGAGCGCTGGCCAGTATCGACCAGCAATTGGCTGATTTGGGGCGCCAGCCATGGCAAGCGCCGCTCAATCCGTGGCTGGAAGTTGAAATCACCACCGAAAATTATCTGCACGACCTGCAAAACCAGGTAGAACAGCTGGTACTGACCCATAAAGAGCTGACCACCTGCGAGCTATTGCGGGTACGCAAAAAAAGAACCCGACTTCAGGCAGCATTCACGGCGCCCGACCAGAGCCTGGCCGAGCTGAGCGTCACCGACGTCTTTGTTCAGCGGCTAAAACAGGAAACGCTGAGCGACGAGCAGCAACAACAGCTCACCAGTGCTTTTCAGGAAATACTCGAAGCGGTGCATTCTGCTACCACAGAGAACAGCACCACCAGGAAGGAGGTAGTCCGGTGAAAATCCTCAGCCTGCGCCTGAAGAACATCAACTCCCTCAAAGGTGAGTGGAAAATCGACTTCCGCGAGGAACCCTTTGCCAACAATGGCCTGTTTGCCATTACCGGTCCCACGGGTGCCGGCAAAACAACGCTGCTTGATGCCATCTGCCTCGCCCTCTATCACCAGACTCCCCGCCTCAGCACCATCTCCGCCAGCGATAACGAACTGATGACGCGCCACACCGCCGAGTCTCTGGCCGAGGTAGAGTTTGAGGTAAAAGGAAGTGCCTACCGAGCCTTCTGGTCCCAGCGCCGTGCCCGGGGCAAAGCCGATGGCAAGCTACAGGCTCCTCAGGTAGAGCTGGCTGGCGCTGACGGCACCATCATCACCACCCGCATCAGCAACAAGCTGAAAACCATTAGTGAGCTGACCGGCCTGGACTTTGGGCGTTTTACCAAGTCCATGTTGCTGGCCCAGGGCGGTTTTGCTGCTTTTTTGGAGGCCAGCGCCAACGAACGGGCGGAACTGCTGGAAGAGCTGACCGGCACCGAAATTTACGGCGACATCTCCCGTCGGGTCTTCGAACGAGCGCGCGACGAAGGGGAGAAATTAAAGTTGCTCAAGGCCAGGGCAGAAGGTTTCTCCCTGTTGGATGACGAGCAGCTAAACCAGTTGCAGGCGCAGCACAGCGAATTGCTGCTTCAGCAGCAGCAAACCAATACTGAGCGCCAAGTCGTGGCCAATCACTGTCGTTGGCTGGAACAACTGGTCAGTAAAGAGCAGGAGCTGGTAGCTGCCAGGCAGACCCAAGACAAAGCCCGACAAGCGTGGGATCACCACGAACCGCAGCGGCATCGCCTGGCGCAGTCACAGCCCGCTATGGAGCTGCTGCCCTACTGGGAGCGATTCAAAGAGCTGATGGCAAAACAGCAGGAAGCCGGTAAAACACTGGCCGATCAGCGCCAACAACTGCAGCTCCGTCAGAGTGAGGCACAGCAAGTGCAGCGGCAGTGTCAGGCACAGGCCGATGCACTGGCGGCCTGTCAACAGGAGCAGGTCAGCACCGATGTCCTACTGGAACAGGTTATCCCGTTGGATTTAACCATTGAACGGTTGGTCAGCGAGCACCAGGCGAGCAACCATAAACTGACAACCGCCCGACAGGAGTTGACGGCACTCAACAAGGGGATCAGTGATGATACCCAGAGCCGCCAGCAATGCCGCAATGAATTGCAAACCGCGGATAACTATCTACAAAACAATGCTCACCAGCAAAAGCTGGGTGAGTTGCTGCCACTGTTGCAATCCTGGTTTGAGCAGCGCACCACTGCTGGGCAAACCCGGCAGCAGATTCAGGGCGTCATTAATAAACTTGGGCAAGCTATTAGCCACTGCCAGCGGCAGGATCAGGCGATCGCCGACCAGATTCAGGTTCTCAGGCAGGCCCAGAGCGAGCAGAAAAACCAGCATGAAACCGTGCTGGCAGAAAAAGCGGCTGTTTTGCAGGGCCAGAGCGAAGCACAGCTGCATAACGACCAGCAACAATGGCACGATAATTATCCGCTCTGGCTGCAACTGCAACGCTTGAGTCAGCAATTTGCCAGCGACCGCAGTGAGCTGCACAAAACTCGGGAGTTGCACCAAACCCTGCAACAGTCCATTGCGCACCAGAACACGCAAATCGATCATCTGAGAGCGCAATTTCAGGATGCGCGCCAGCACCGGGACGACCTGCGCCAACTGCTTGTCCGTGAGCAACAGATCACCAGTCTGAGCCAGCATCGCCAGCAGTTGCAGGCCGGTGAAGCGTGTCCTCTGTGCGGTGCCACTGAGCACCCGGCCATTGAGCAGTACCAACAGCTCAATGTATCCGCAACCGAACAACGCCTGAGCGCCCGTGAACAAGCACTAGAGCAGCTGGAAAACCAGGGTCAGACTCTGAAGAAAGAGCTGGTGCGCTGGCAAACTGAGTCAGATGGCGCGCAGCACACCATTACCAGACTCAACAGTGAGATTACTGGGATAACCAGCGACTGGACGGGCGCCTGCGACGCTCTCGGCCAGTCGATAGTCATCGACGATACGCAAACTTTTAGCGACCTGCTGCAACAGACAACGACCAGTGCCGAGGCCAGAAAAGCACGGCTGGAGCAGTTGACCCAACTTAACCAACGCATACAGCAAGAGCAGCAACAGCTTGACCAACGCCAGCGTGAGTTGACTGAAAAGATCCACCAGCAGGCGGTCAATCAGCAACAAAAACAACAGTTGGAGCAGCAACTGGCGCAAGAGCATGAACGACTGACGCAGCACGACCAGGGCACGGAAATCCTCGCCACCAAAATAACCAACACTATCGAACAGGAATTGCAGCAAACGCCGCCGGTGCTGTCTGAGCAACTCCAGTGGTTGCAGCTGCAAGAGGCCAACTGGCAACAGTGGCAAACCATCAGCAGCCAACAAAAGATCCTGAGCGAACAGCTTCAGCGTCTCGATCAACAGTTGGCACACAAAAACCAGGATCAACAAAAGGCAGAAGCAACTGTTCGGGCGTTGCAACAGGAGTCTGACCACGTGACTGTCCAATTGCACGGTCAGCAGCAGCAACGCCAGCAGCTGTTTGGTCAAAAGGTGGTTGCCGATGAACGCCTACGGCTCAAGACTCTGGTGGACGATGCCCGGAAAAAGCATCAGCAAACCCATGATCTACTGCAAACTCTTGAACAACAGGTAAACCTGCTCAATGGCATGATAGGCCAGCAAAACCGGGAGTTGGCGACACTGACTGAGGGCATGGAGCTGGCACAACAAAACTGGCAGAGCGAGTTGGCTGGCAGCCCATTTGCCGATGACGAACAGTTCCGTCAGGCGCTGCTCGATAAAGAAGAACGCCAGACACTCATCAGCCTGTGCCAACAACTGGAGCAGCAACTGCATGAAGCAAAAGGCAAGCTGACCTCTGCCGAGGCCAGCCTTAGGGCGCATCGGGCACTGGTGACCAATGCCGCAAACATCAACAGCGCTGAGGCTCTGGTAGCCGCACGGCGCCAACAGGAGACACTGGAACAACAGTTACACCAACTCAGCCAGCGCCAGGGTGAAATAACCCAGACCCTGAAAGCCGATGACGCCAAACGTCAGAGTCAGGCCAGCCTGCTCAGGGATATTAGTCAAAACGAGAGTCAGTACCAGATCTGGGCACACCTCAGTGGTCTGATCGGCTCTGGCAAGGGGGACAAATTTCGCAAATTTGCCCAAGGCCTGACTCTCAGTCAGCTGGTGCTGCTGGCTAATCGCCAGTTGGAGCAGCTCCATGCCCGCTATTTGCTCAGACGCAAAAGTGAAGAAGAGCTAAGCCTTGAGGTACTTGATACCTGGCAGGGCGATACGGCGCGGGATATCAAAACTCTCTCTGGCGGCGAAAGTTTTTTGGTTAGCCTGGCCCTGGCGCTCTCGCTATCGGACCTGGTGAGTCATAAAACCCGTATTGACTCGCTGTTTCTCGACGAAGGGTTTGGTACACTCGACCCGCAAACGCTGGAGACAGCGCTCAGCGCATTGGACTGCCTGAACGCTAGCGGCAAGATGGTGGGTATTATTTCCCACGTCGAGTCTTTGAAAGAACGGATTCACACCCGCATCGAGGTGACGAAAAAGAATGGCCTGGGCTATAGCAATTTAGACAGCCGCTTCGCCTGTAGTATTTTCGACTGATTACAAGTATCGAGGGTTTATGAATCGAGTACTGAATATTGACACTCTTGAATCATTTCTTATTGCCATTTTTGTGCTTTTTCTTGGCCATTTCATTAACGCGAAAATTCCTGTTCTGAAAAAGTTTAATATTCCTGAACCCATCGTTGGCGGCCTGATCGTTTCCGCGGTGATTACGGTCCTGCATTTTAGCGGCTTCGAGGTACAATTCAGCCTGCCGCTGCAAAACACCTTTATGTTAATGTTCTTCGCCACTGTTGGCCTGGCAGCCAGCTATACCCAGTTGCTCAAGGGCGGCGTAAAAGTATTGATCTTTCTGGCCGTGGCATCGGTTTACATTATCCTGCAAAACGGTCTGGGCATGGGTCTGGCAACGCTGTTGGGGCTTGACCCGCTGATGGGGCTGATTGCCGGCTCCATTACCCTATCGGGTGGCCACGGTACAGGGGCGGCGTGGGCGCAGACATTCCAAAACTCCTATGGCATGAGTAATGTCCTGGAGATCGCCATGGCATCAGCCACTTTCGGCTTGATTATGGGTGGTATTATCGGAAGTCCCGTGGCCCAGCGACTGGTGCAGAAGTTCAACCTGAAGTCCACTTATGGCGACACCGACCATACTCATGAGCAGTTTCCGGAGTTGGTAACTTACAACGAAAACGAAGAGGATAAGGTTACGTCGAGAAAGATGATCGAAACCCTGTTTTTCATGTTGTTGTGCGTTACTGGCGCTGGGTATCTGGAAGGTTGGGTCAACAGTCTTGACGTTAGCTGGCTGAAGGTGCCGGACTTTGTCTATGCGCTGTTTATCGGGGTGGTGATCACCAATACGCTGGAAGTCACCAAGGTGAAAAAGCTTGATTTCGAGACGGTGGACGTCCTCGGTACGGTTTCTCTGGCGTTGTTCCTGGCCATGGCATTGATGAGCCTGAAGCTATGGAACGTCCTCGACCTGGCTATTCCATTTTTGATCATCCTACTGGCACAATCGGTCATGCTGGCGATATTCGCTTACTTTGTCACCTTCCGGGTAATGGGCAAAGACTACGATGCCGCGGTGATTGCCAGTGGCCATTGCGGCTTTGGCCTGGGGGCGACGCCCACCGCCGTTATGAATATGGGTGCAGTGGTTAATCAGTACGGCCCATCGCCCCAGGGCTTTATGGTGGTACCCATCGTCGGCGCGTTTTTCATCGATATCGTCAACCTGATTATCCTGCAAACCACGCTGACGATTGTTGGATAAGTCGACGTTTTGCTTCGCTGTGCCATACTGTCGGCCGAGTTGGTTCAGGATTATAGCAACTCGGTTAAGTCAGTCCGCCCAGCAGCCGGTTGGTCTGATGCCCGACCGGTTTTATAGCGCTCTGGTTTGATCGTGCTTGTTGGCAAACGGTGACCTAATAATAAATAGCACCGCTGCGCATAGAGCATATTCCGGATCAAATCGTCCCGCGGCGGTCGCTTGTTTGGCAGGCTGCATAACGTGGGATCGCGATGAATAAAATAACAGTACCACCCTCGTCATCATCATCCGAGCAGCCGTCAATTCCCCCCCCAGGCCACTGCCGTGTGTGTCATGTTGGCACCTCTGGTAAACGACTGGTCGCTGTCACAAAGCCCTGCCAGCACTATTTCCATTTTCAATGTCTGGCACAGCAATTTAGCGAGGAACCCACCTGTCCTCTCGGTTGTAAGCAAGTCAGCGGATTGCGGTTTTTGCCGCCGTTACCTCAAGACTGGCAAGAGAAACTGTGCATTGCAGCAGCAAAAGGTGACTTTAATGTAGTGACGGATATATTGCATCAGGGAGGGGATGCCAATGCTGGTAAATCCGGTAGGGAGACCCCGTTGTCCCGGGCCGTCCATGCTATGCAGTTCAGGGTGGCTAGAGAGCTATTGCGCGCAGGAGCGAGGGAGCACGATATTGTCTATCGAGCGGCTTGGGACTACGCGAGATTGGGGTCGATAAATGAGTTTGTCAGCTGCCTTGAGCTGTTGGCAGAAAATGGCCACAGTGAGGCGGCGTATCAGCTTGGCGTCATCTACCTGCAAGGCAAGTACGACATACGAAAGCATCAGGTGAAAGCGCGCACATGGTTTCAAAAGGCCGCTACTTCTTCATGCCACGGCGCATCCATGATCAACCTTGCAGTTATGCACCGACAGGCGCTCGGCAATGCGGCAAGATTTGATCACGGAGCAGCCCAATGGCTCAAACAGGCTGCGACAATGGATTATGTTCCGGCCCTTTTTGCCCTGGGATATTACCATCTCACCGGTTACTTGCCAGGCATTGAATGCGATGCGCCTTTAGCTCGGGTTTTTCTGGAAAAAGGGTTGGCAAAAGGTAATAGTTGGGGACTGCATTACTACTGTAAAATGCTGAATGAAGGGACTGGTGGTCCGGTTAATAAAGCTGGGGCATTGCGCTGGATAGCATGGTTTGCCAAGCATGGGCATGCCAGTGGCCAGTTTATGATGGGGGATGCCTGCTATAGCGACAGCGATTTCGAGAAAGCCCGACAGTGGTATGGCAGGGCAGCCAGTCAGGGGCATCTCTCTGCCATCGTCAGTCACGCCATTATGTGCCGCAAGGGACTGGGCGGCCCGCTGGATATGGAGCAAGCCATCAGACTGCTGGCCAAGGTTGTTGAAAAATCGCTAACAATGACTGATCCGAATCAAATTCAAATCTACCTGCTCGATGATCCATTGGCATTGTACAGCCAGCATATGGCTGTGGCACACCTGGTGGAGCTCTATCTCCAAAGCGGCGATGCACCCGACGATTTTCCAGTTATCGCCAGCAAACAATGTGCCATCAAGATGTTAGAAAGAGCAGCCAAAGGCGACTGCACTTATGCCCAGATGTTACTGGGCAAGCTTTATTTCTATGGTCATTATTCACAGCCCAGGAATTGTCTTCAGGCTTTGCGATGGTTCAGCAAAGCGGTTAGCGTCGGTGAAAACTACGCGCTTTTCCTGCAGGCGCTGGTGCTTCTGGACCGTAGCTGGAATGGCTACAGCCAGGCGCAGGGAGCTGAAGTGCTCCGAAAAGCCTGTGAATCAGGAGTAAATGATGCTCAGCTTATGTACGAACAGTTACAGCAATGTGAGCGAACTAAAATCAAGGGCGCTCCCTACAAGCGCACGTTAAATATAGCTACCGACAAGATCAAGGTTCCGACACAACCCGCCGATTCAAATCGCTACAAAATAAGTGATGTTTTGGTGACATTGGCCAAGAGGCTAAACCAGGCGCAGCCAGAGTGGACATTGGAATTCAGTCGCCGCAATAGCAACGCCGATCCGTTGCCCGAAGCTGGGCAACATGAGCCTGGGCAACACAGAGCAGCCATGTCGCCCTCACCAAAGAGGACAAAGAGCCATGCTGCAGGCCAAGCCGTAATGACTGCAGAACAACCGGCACTCCCTGACCAGACTTCAACAGATCAGGTTCTGCTGAAATCTGGGTGCGAGGAAAGCAGCAGCAATTCTCAGGATTGAATCAGATTGGTAATATACCAGCTCTGATTTTCCGCTCCCCCCGCATAGATTTGGCTCAACTCACAAGGGCTATACCATTCATGAAAACCGGCCCGCTGCTTGTCTATGGTTTCCAGTCTGCTCAGCAGCTCACTGATTGCCGGTGTTTCATCCATGTATTTTTTCAGCACATGAATCACGCGGCACTCAATTTGTGGCCAGACCAGAAAACCCCGGCTCTGCTGTAAAAGGGCAATTTCATAATCAGTGGCCATATTAATGGGTGAGAATACCTTCAGGCCGGCGCAGGTCAGCTGCGAGCGAATCAACGCCACTGCCGCTGGATGATCAGCCTTATCGACCAGCCCCAGTTCAATTGCCAGCGCCAACCCTTGCAGGTTCACTTCGCGCCCCTGCAAAAATGCCGTATTTTGCTCTACTAGCGGGGTGATGTAACTGTCCGGTGCTTTGGGTTGGCGGGAAACGCCATGGTCAGAATCAATAAAATCTTTTGGGGCAAAGACGCCGTCCGGGTAGATAAAAGTGTTTTTAATTTGCTGCGCGAATTGTGCCAGCTCACTGTGCAGTCGTTGATGGTCGTACGACAGTGATCTTATAAAAGGAGATGTTGGTGGCATTTCCCGAAACTGTTTTCTCAGTTCAACGGTTAACTCAGGACCAATAACCGCGAGGTGGCGTACCAGTGCGGAAAAACCCTGGTAAAGAAAACAGGCGTTGCTGCACAACAACTTTTGCAACAGGAACGAATCAAGCATGTCACGATTATCACCACCTTGAGGCAAGCCGGTGCCGGGGTCGAGCACTTGCTGATCCAGGTAGGCAATGGCTTGGGCCAGATTGGGAATCATGGCTCGTAGCCGCTCGGTTTGTTCTTCTTCCTGGGCCAGATCGAGCAATTTGCTGAACGCACGGATAAAGTGAATTTCGCTGTCAGTGGTACCGGGCGTCAGGATGCCCAGAGTATCGGTAAGAAAGCCATTCAGGGTATGAGTTGGTTTGGGTAGATCAAGATCGTCTTCAGCGGCTTTTGTGGTAACTTTTCGGTAAATGGCCTTCAGCTGCTCAACGCGCTCTTTGAGTTCCGACAGCTTCAAGGTCCGCAGATTCCTGGTGTTCAGCTTTGGTAGCTGACTGGCTATTTCAGGATAATTGGCCTGCACAAAGCTTTGCAGGTGGGCAAACCAGCTTTGGCCGTTGTCGCCCCCAAGAATACGCAGGTAGACAAACTCCGGGAGCAGCTGATCCGGGATCACTACCTGGGGTATAAGCCCATTGTCGTATTGATGGTCGGCAATGGTAGCCAGAGAGTCAAGCAGGGCAGAATAGGCGCCGGGTCGCGCTACATCGGCAGGATTCAGGGTGTCGATCATAATGCCATAGTCGCGCATCCACACCGTTTGCCCATAGCGGCCGCCAAGTGAAGCGGATAGACCTTGGCTGATCAGCGTTTCTCTGAGGGTGTGTGCCAGAGCCAGCTTGTCCTGACCGCGCTGCGCATTGATGAACTGGCTAATGGCCGCTTTGAGCCCCTGGGACAGACCTTTGTCCCGACTCAGGCTGCCATTGGAATACTCTTCCCAGTAATCCTCGACGCCTTTTTTCTGTAGTGCCTCGACAACTCGCTGACGAAACCCGGCTACCTCGGGTGTGCCAGTGGCGTCGTTATCGTCAGAACCCTCCCCGCGACCAAAAACCATCAGGTTGAATACTCGCTGTTGGGCAGCGTCTAGCTGCTCATAACGGCTGGTAAAATCGTATCCGGCCAAATCGTGCTCAAGATGGTTGAGAATTTCATCCGTGACGAGGCCCACACGCTCGCCATTGACCCATACAGGCACGGCGGCAGACTCACCGAAAAAGCGCTGGCCGCCGATCTCCAGGCAGACACAGGCCACATCAGTAACCTCTTTTGTTGGGGAGGTAGTGGCTACTCGCAAGCCATTTTCAAAGCTGACCAGAACTTGCGCGGCAGATTTGCGCTCTGCCAGGGCAGGTTTGACCAGATCAATGCGGCTTTCCGCGCCCCAGGCAATATCGTCACCCACCGGCTGGGTTGGTGTACGCAGTTCAGTTATGGCAGGCTTAACCGTGATCACTTTGCCGGGACCGAAAATACTGCTGATGACCAATTCACCCGTGGCCGTTTTCTGCGAGTTCTGAGTGGTAAACACCATCTCATAGCCGCTCTCCGGGAACAGCCCCCGGTGGTTAACGTTAACGGAACTCATAATTAGCCCACCTCTGCTGAAACGAATATTCGACCAGCCTTGGACAGATGTCAGAGATTATGGTTCCTGCTTTTTTTACTCCATAGCTATAGCTTATGGGCCAGGGAATCCAGCGCCCCCTGGCCACTGTGTACACCGCCCTCGGTAACTGATGACGGTTTACTGCGAATCAGGTAACCGGCATATCCTAAGTCGCTGGTCAGCGAGTGGCCATCCAGGTGCAGGGTAAACATACCAATCTCGCTGATCAGGTCATCCACGGCATTCGCTTCTCCCCGGCGCACCACCAATGCGGGATGGGAACGATGCCTTGGATGCAGCCGACGCATCAGCGACCAGGCTGGATATTCCTCGGGTTGCAGACTTTGCAGGCGTGGCAAAATATCCTGGTCAAACACACAGTGGCCACCGCCTTCGCCCTGGTTTTTCAGCACCCAATGTTGCGGGTTCTGTTGGGCAAACCAGGCGACGCTCTGGTCATCCACCGGTCGCATTTCACCCAGGAATGGTTTGATTCTGTTGGCTTCGTCCAGCGTCAGACCAAACGCGGTCAACTGTTCCGCACTCATGGCGGATAACAACATTTGTACTCGCTTGCTGGTGGCCAGCTGCTGGCTAACAGTGGCATTAATAGCTACCCGATGTCGTTCAATCATTACTCGTACTTTAGTCAACTCGGTGCAGCAGCGTTCTTCTTCCAGGTCGTGGGCCTGGTAATCGCAGTGCTGATAGCCGGCACGCAGATAGATGGCATCAACACCGCCAAGGCCGTCGAGCAGTAATCGGTGATGGTCACCAGACGACAGTTGTTCATACAGTTGACGAAAGGTGCGTCGGACGGTTTTCACTCCTTCACGCTGAAGCGCCTGTTCCAGTAGGTGCTGGTCGTAGACGTTATCTTCATCAGGCTGTACCACCATAATAAACAACGGTTGTCCGGTTTCACCGGATTGCGCCTTGACGGTGTTGGCAGCACCGGCGATGCCTTTGGCCAGATTGTCAATACAGTGGTTGGGCACCAGCCCCACCGAAGCACGCTCTGACCAGTTGCCAAAGGTTTGTGGCCACTGATGCTGCAAATATTGGTGTAACTCGTGGGCACGTTGGCCAAACGGCCCCATGCCGGCGGCGATGCCGTTGAACTCAATCAGCCTTGGCCCATGTTCGGCGTCGTCCATAAAGTCGGTGCGCATCAGCAACATGGGAATGCGTCTGGCCTGGTGATGGTCAAGTTCGCGGTGCAGCGCCAGCAGGCTGGCAAAAAAATCATCGGCACTGCATTGGTGATCAGCCAAAGGAGCAATAGCCCTGGTAAGAAAGTCATGATTCTGCGATACACCGTGGATCAGCTTACCCATCAGCGGCACGATGGCCTTGAGTAGCTCGAAGCGCTCCCGTTGAATAAGCGTTGGGGCAAAGCTGAACGCGCAGTGTATGGCAGTGGCTGGTGATGCTTTTAATGCCATGCCGTGGAGCAGTGACCATTCGATGGCATCCTGGACAGCCAAGGCAATCATGGAGTCTTTCATGGGGGCAGTTCCGCACAGAAAAGGAGCAATTATGCCGGAATTTTTTGTTCAGGAATTGTTCTTTTTGGTTGTCCGTTTCCGGCTGGCTCGTCCCATGGTGAGGTAGGTGCGGTGGTACTGCGTTAACGAAAAAAGGCGACGGGGTTCACACCCTGTCGCCTTTAAACGCTCCCAAACGTTTAAGTGATCAGAAGGCGTAGCTCAGACCAACATTGGCTTGATAACCGTCGCGAACACCGATGTTGCCAGAGACGTTGGCATCGATCATCCAGTTAGACGTAGGTGTGAAGCGCACACCTACACCACCAGAGCCGGTAGAACCCTTGATATCCACTGACTCAAGAGTGATACCCTGGGCGGTGTTGCGGTGGTCAGAACTGAAGGTGTGCTCCAGCTTGACAGACGCATAAGGCGTCCAGCGATCGTTGGTTTTGTAGGTCAGGTCAAAGCCGATCAACGCAGAACTGATGCTGGCTGTGCCAAAGTCAACACGGTCACCGGCTACGATAGCTGTGTCACCGTCTTGTCTGGCATAGAGGTACTGTATGTGAGAATCCAGTGCCAGATGGTCAGCAAAGTCGTGCATCATACCCACGGCGGCAGTGACGCCCCGGTAGTTACCGCGCAGATCATAGCTGGCATCCAGATTGCCAAAGCCGTTAGATCTGTAGTCGTATTTGCTGGAACCGGTACGCAGTATCAACTCGCCGTACACGCCATTGTTCCAGGTGAGTCGGGTCATCAAACCACCACCGCTCTGAGTGGTATTACCACTGCCGGAAATACCGCCACCGTGCGCGTCATAACTCTGGTGGTTGGTTTCAGCAAAGGCAGCGACATGCCAGATGCCATCGGCCAGCGGCATAGCTGTACCGATACCCAGCACACCCATACGCTTGTCTATACGCAGATCATTGGAGCTTCTGTCTGTATGGCGATCATTAACCCTTATTTCCAGACTCTGACCGTCATAATCATCACGGCCAACGCCGGCTGCGATAAATGGTACCCACTTTCCTGCTGTGGTGGCAGAGCGCAGGAACGCATCCATACCTTGGTCAGATACAAAAGAGTTACCTGCCATGGCACCGGTAATCGCCGCAGTATGACCGCTGGTTACGTTGTTGGCCCGGGCGTTCAGCGCGGTTTGGTCCAGAGTAGCTGTCAGGCTGCCATTAGTTCCGGCAGTCAGGCTATAGGTATCAAGGAAAGTAATACCTCGTACAGCTATCATTTGGCCAGGAGCCAGACCAGTGGTGTTATTAAACAGCTCCAGACTTTGTCCCTGTCTTACCAGAGGGCCGTCGCCACCCATGCTGCTGAGGGAGATATTGGCACCGGTCAAATCCACAGCCGTTGTGGTGTTCAATATGGGCGTGCCATTGATCATTGCACTGGTCAGGCGGAAGTCGTAGTTATCAAAACCGCTAATCTCGCCTATCTGTCCGTTCACGTGGCCACCAACCACCAACGTGTTATTACTGATATTTACCGTGTCTGCCCCTGGCGTTCCCGCCTCAACAAAACCACCACGGATATTGCCGTTGATAGTACTGCCGTCGGCCAGATACACGGTGTTATTGGTAATGCTGACGTTGGTTGATGTCCCTCTGGAGGAGTAGAAGCCGCCATACACGTTGACCGGAGCGCTAGAGGTGCCAATAGTTGCTCCACTGTTGATCATCACCGTGTTGCCACTGATGCTGCTGTTGCTAACAGCCCCTGTGCCGGCGTTGATGATCTTGCCACCGTACACCCCGGGAGGAGCTTGTGCGGCAGAAACGGGGGATGGTGCAGTGCCTTGAAGAACCGAACCACCATTAATTACGGTGGTGTTGCCAGTCACATGAATGCCTGTTCCAGTCGCGTCTGGGGTTCCCATCGCTACTGGAGTCAGCAGAGCAAAGCCGCCATAGACGTTACCAGTGACAGAGCCACCATTAACCACAGCAGTATTACCTGTCAGTGTGGTATTACTTATACCAATACCGGATTGGACAAAACCGGCGTAAGCATTAGCATTTGCTATGTTTCCACCGTTCACAATGACGCTATTACCCGAGATTGTGCTATTGTCGATCCTCATTGCGGGTGTGGTGATATTGCCGCCGTAAATGCTGCCAGGGAACGGTTGAGTTGTATCCGGAGCTGTTGGTCTTTGGACGGTACCAGAATTTAGCGTCACGGTGTTATTCAGGACGTTGACACCGGTGACTGTAGAACCCGCTGTAGCCGTGCCTGCGTAGGTAACATAGCCGCCAAAGACGCTACCGCTAACGCTAGCACCATTGAGGTTGATTTGGTTGCCGCTGATTGTACTATTACTGACGCCTACATTTTGACTAAGAATCTTGCCGCCAAAAGCATCACCAGTAACATTGCCTGCATTCAGATTGATGGTGTTGGAGTCAATAGTGACCCCATTAATCGGCGTAGTCAGCGTTGACAGACCTTCAAACGTTGCACCATAAAGATCACCGTTCATAGTAGGTATCGCGGGGCTAGCGGCGTCCTGGCTAATTGTCAGGGTGTTATTTCTGAGCGTTGTTGCGCCCAGTGAAAGACCACCGTGTACCTTGCCAGTAATGTTTGCGTTGCCGGATATATTAACTGTGTTATTACTGACAACACTTGTCGCTAGAAGCTCGGGAAATTGTCCGTTATTAAAGCCGCCAGCCAGCACTGTAGCATTCGGCGCGGCAGCAGTCTGTGCAGTGGTGGGAGTTGTGCCAATAGTGGTGAGGGTGCCCCCAGTCACTATTACCGTGTTACCAATGGCATCCGCATCGGATGCTCCACCGGCACTAAAACCTCTTACTGTGCTGTTACCACCGATAGTAAGTGTATTTTGATTGGCAGATAACCTACCCCAGCCGCCTGAAATAGGGGCAAGTGGACTTGCCTCGTTGGCAACCAGTAGAGATACAGTGCTATCTACGATTGACAGCGAATTACTGGTGGAATTACCCATCTGACTGTAACCACCAACAATCCGATCGGGGCCACCACCGGAAGTCAGTGAGATATTGACAGTAGCGCCAGTAATCTCGACACCATTGCTTGACGCGTCGCCTACGGACCAACCACCGATAACACGACCGGGAGTTGCACCCGCCGCTGAATCTCCCGTGAAAGCAACATTAGCACCCGCACCAAGTATGACTTTATTTCCTGTAGCCATGTTGCCAGCCGAATTAGCCCAGCCGCCAATCGCCGTGGAGACATTTACTGCGGTGGTTGAATTGGTGGGAATTATGCTCACTTCGTTGTTTGTAGCATTGCCGTTATTTGTCCAACCACCGATCACGCGGCCCATTACTGTTCCGCCGGCTACCCTGACTCTGTTATTGGAGGTATTTCCCAATGAAGTCCAGCCACCGAAGACATCACCACCATTAGCAGGTGTGGCTCCGGCTGCCGCAGTGCCAATTGTTCCGCCGCTGATTAAAACAATGTTGTCTGTCACATTTTCGGGTGTGGTTGCGGTCGAGAAGTTTACACCGCCAAAGACGCTACCACCCACAGTGCCGCCAGAAACGGTCACATCGTTGCTATTTCGTACATCGTTGGAAAACAAGGAGTTTGTTACTGGAGTAGTGCCTGGCGGAAGCGTAATGGGTGCTAGTGCTGGATCACTTGCACCACCAGTAAAAGTGAGAGTCTCAGCAGACACCATTGGCGCTACGCAAGACGCCAGCAAAATTGCTGTTGTAATCTTATTCAACAAGAGGGGTTTCACCATATACTCCTTCTTCGGCCATTGGCCATAGATTATTGCTTTGCACTTAAAGAGATTTTGGGAACGCTGCTTAATCGTGAACGTGTTGACAGTTTATTTAAATAAGCCTTTGTTCTTATAAAATTTGTAATAAAAGAGTAATTATCCTGAGTGACGAAAAAAGAAATATGATGCAATAAATTTTTTATTTAAAATCTGGTTCCCGCATACTCTGTGTAGTGCAAAAGAGCACCAGTTATAATCTGATCTAGCTTCGATTTATCACTCCTGTAGTGGATTTCAGGTAAATAATTTGTTGGTAAAAAACACGCGTTGATTAATTAATAGTGATTGATAATTATTCATCTTGATTAAATTGGCAACACATGAATATTGTTTTATGTTTAAACGGTTTGATTAATCACTGGCTGATTTTGTTTAATAATTAACATGGCAAAATATTCCTTCAGATTTTGTATGATTGAAAAGATTAATTATTACCCGCAAAATTTGCTGTTAAAATCGTCAGATTCTGTCCATAACCATTCAGTGCATAAAAAATGCTCCAGTCAGCCACCATTAATGAATTACGTGCCGGTAAAGTGGTTCCGTGCTTTACCTTCCAGTCAGCCATCAGCAAACAACCAGTGGACCAGTGTCAGGTAACAGCTGCCGGTATAGTTGGCGATGAACAGGCAGAACCATTTCACGGTGGGCCGGACCGGGCACTGCTGCAATTTGATACACGACACTATGCAAGTCTTGCAGCGCGCTTTCCTGAGTCAGCCAAATACTTTGTAGCGGGTAGCTTCGGCGAAAATCTGGTGGCGGTGGGCATGAGCGAAGCCAATATGTGCATCGGTGACCGGGTTCAGGCTGGCAGCACTGTGCTGGAGATAACCCAGCCGCGTCTGCCCTGTTTCAAGCTCAATTACCAGTTCCGCGAGCCGGAGTTGTCCCGCTATGTGCAGGATCACGATATGGTCGGCTGGTTCTATCGCGTGCTGGAGGCGGGAGAAATTGCTGTGGGGGATACGCTCTGTGCTATTGAACGCCCTTATCCTCAATGGACTTTGGCCAAGGTGCAGCACTATCTGAACACTGAGTTGGATAACCGCGAGATGATGGCGCAGCTATTGCTGCTGGAACCGCTGGCCGAAGCGATCAAGAAGGTGTTTCGCAAGCGCTTGGAAACAGGCCAGGTGGAAGATTGGAGTCGTCGTCTATCAGACAACAACCCCAGCATCAAGACCATGAAAGATTAAACTAAACCCTCTGCCAGCCAGGGCAATAGATAGACGGTATCGCTGTATTGTGAACTGATCTCCTTGAGGTAACGTGCCTCCATATTCCGACGCGATACCAGCAGTGGGTCGCTGACCGTTAGCGGTGTCAGAGATTGGTTCACCACCCAACCGGCCGGTTTGATTCCAGCTCTGGCCAGGTCTTCTTGCAGGTCAGCCGCTTCGTGCACCGGTGTTGCTTCGGCCAGGGTACAGATCAGCAGCCGGGCAAACTGCGGGTCGCGCAGGCGCGGCAGCAGGCCGGTAACTTCTTCTGAATGGGCATCGCCACGCTTCAGTACCTCGCGGTGGTAGCTTTGGGCCGCATCCAGCAACAAGATGGTGTGCCCGGTGGGCGCGGTATCAATCACGGTAATGCGGTTGTCGGCATTGAACACGGTACGGGCAAAGGCCTGAAAGACGGCAATTTCCTCAATGCAGGGGGATTTCAGGTCTTCTTCCAGCAGCGCGCGACCATCGTCGTCCAAATTAACGGCATCGGCCAGCACTTCAGCGCGATAACGGGCAATTTCTGCTGCCGGGTCGATCCGTTCAATCACCAGATTATCCGGCACCTGTCCGGCAGCGTCGTGCACATGGGCAGCAGGGTCGGTGGTAGTCAGCGTTACCGGCAGTCCTCGATTGGCCAGATTGCGGGCAATCATAGCGGCTACTGAGGTTTTGCCTACCCCACCTTTGCCCAGCGTCATCACCACGCCCCGACCATCATCTGCCAGAGTGTCGATAAAGTGCTCCAGGTCGGCACCTTGCCAGTGGGTTGCAGTCAGCTTCGGTTTCTTGTCCGGTGTGCTTTGGTCGGTAAAAAAGGCTTGCAGTCCGGCAATGCCCAGCGGTGGCTTGGCCGACATAGCAATGGTAGTAACGGGCAGCGGACGCAACTGTTCGGGCATGGCATCGAGAGCAGACTGTCCTCTGGCGTCCAGGGCAACTGCTACCGGGTCGGTGGTGTCGCTGGCTCGGAATACGCCGTTGACCACCAGATGTTGATTGGTTATGCCCAGCTCCAGCAGTTCGCCGCTGGTACGCGCAGCTTCTTTCAGGGCGGCAGCGTCCGGCCGAGTAACCAGTACCAGTCGGGTCTGGCTTTCGTCAGCAAGAATGTCCAGCGCGCGGGCATACAGTGCCGTCTGTTTTTCCAGCGCTGCCAACGGGCCAAGACAGGAAGAACCGGTGGTGTTTTCTGCCACGAAACCGGTCCAGGCACGGGGTAGGGAGAGCAGACGCAGTGTATGGCCGGTGGGGGCAGTATCAAAAATAATGCGATCGAAGCCTGCTGTGGCCTGATCATCTGCCAGCAGCCCGGTAAAGGCATCAAAAGCTGCCACTTCCAGCGTGCAGGCTCCCGACAGCTGCTCTTCCATATTTTCCAGCACCGCATCAGGCAGTACACCACGGTATGGGTCGATGGCCTTGGCTCGATAGGCGGCAGCGGCTGCTCGTGGGTCAATATTCAGGGCAAAGAGGTTTTCCACGCCATTGACTGCTGTCGGTTCTCCGCTTAACCGGGTTTCCAACACTTCGTCAATGTTGGATGCCGGGTCTGTGCTCACCAGTAAAACCTTCTCGCCGCTGGCCGCACGCTGGACAGCACTGGCACAGGCAGTGCTGGTTTTTCCCACACCGCCCTTGCCGGTAAAAAACAGCACTCTGGGCATGTTTTCCAGAAATTTCATGGCGGTGATCCTTTAACAGCTGCCGCTGCAACCGCAGCCTGTGGTTTTTCCCGGCGCTTGCTCTACGGTTTCACCGGCTGCTATAGCCACCAACTGCTCGCGAGTTGGGTAAGTGCCGTAACTAACCATTTCTCCATCGCGCATGATAATGGGCAGCGCATCGTTTTTGTGGGCTTCAAGCATGGTGCGCACGGTCAGATTGGCGGCAAAAGCAGCAGCCTCCTGGGCCAGATTATGACGGGTGACGCGGTGGCCGAGAGATTCCAGGTGGCTCAGGTCAGCGGAAAAAACCGACAGCTTTTGGTCAGGCTTCGGGCCGCAAACACCGGAAGAACAGCACATGGCCGGATCAAATACAGTAATGGTGGACATCGTTGTTTACCTTTTATTGCCAGAAAATGACTCCCACAATACGTCAGGAGTCGGATGATTTGATTAGGTCAGTTGGCGTGCGTTACCGGAAAGCGATTACGGGTGCGATTGGCATAAGCCACCAGTGCCAGCATGATCGGCACCTCAACCAGAACACCCACCACCGTTGCCAGGGCCGCACCGGAGTTCAGACCGAACAGGCTGATGGCTACAGCAACCGCCAATTCAAAGAAATTGGAAGCACCAATCATGCCGCCGGGCGCAGCCACACTGTGCGGCTCGCGCCACTTGTACATCCAGTAGTAGGCAATGGCGAAAATCAGCACCGTCTGGATAATCAGCGGAATGGCAATCAGGACGATATCCACCGGATTGGCCAGAATGCGCGGTGCCTGGAAACCAAACAGCAACACGACGGTCATAATCAGGCCAAGGATCGACAGCGGTTTGATTTTGTTGCTAAAACTTTGCAACGCTTGGGCTGAATGAAGAGCTTTGCGGGTGAGCAGCCCGGCCACCAGCGGAATAACGATAAACAGAATCACCGACAGAAACAGCGTGCTCCAGGGCACAACCACATCGGTAACGTCGAGCAGGAAAGCGGCAATCGGGGCAAAGGCCACCACCATAACCAGGTCATTAACCGCAACCTGTACCAGGGTATAGTTGGCGTCGCCTTTGGTCAGCTGACTCCAGACAAAGACCATTGCCGTACAGGGAGCAACGCCCAGCAGAATCATTCCGGCGATGTACTCATTGGCCAGCTCTGGCGAGATCAGGCCAGCAAAATCACTGAACAGGTAGCGAATAAACAGTATGGCCAACAGTGCCATGGTAAACGGCTTGATCAGCCAGTTGACCGTCAGCGTGACGATCAGGCCTTTTGGACGACGGTGGATGTTTTTTATTGCCGTGAAGTCAACCTGCATCATCATGGGGTAAATCATCAGCCAGATCAGCACAGCAATAACAAAATTGATGTTGGCGTACTCCCAGCCCCCAAGCAGCGTGAAAAAAGCCGGAAACATGGTTCCGGCGACCAGTCCGGCAATCATGGCCAGAGCTACCCAGACACTTAAATAACGTTCGAAAATACCCATGACTTGCTTACCTGTTAATATCTACTATCGTCGAACGACGATTGTCGTGGGGAGAAAGACTGCAAGCAGACCATCTCACCTCAACAACTGATCAATAATTACGGGCGGTGAGCAGATTTGCCTCGCCCTTGTGGCGTTGTCCGGAAGTAATTTTCCGGCATTCTGATATACCGGACTACGCCTGTGACTGTTTAGACTCCCCCAAGGCCAGACAACAACTGTCGTACTCGTTCTAACGCTTGCGGGCGCAAATAAAAGCATTTTTTCGGGTGCTGCACTTGTGCTTCCACCAGTCCGGCCTCGCGCAGGATTCGCAAGTGCTCTGAAACAGTGGACTGGGCCAGGCCAATTTGCCCGACTAAATCGCCACTCAGACATTGGCCACTGGCCAGAATACGCAATAGCCTCACCCGCGCCGGATGCCCCAAGGCTCTGGCGTAGGCGGCCAGTTCTTTCTCTTCAGCTTCATTGAAGCGAACGTTGGTCAGGTCTTTAAGGCAGTCAGGCATTTCAGACATTAAGGCAGTTACCTGTTTTTACATGCTAATCGTTAATTTACGATGAACGATACGCCGGTTTTTTACCGCTGGCAAGCAACCATAAGAAAAAAATCAAACAACAGAACTCATGCTCATAAGTATGTGTATGGCCATATCTCTCGATACCCACGAATGAATACCCGGAAAAAACGACAATATCATCGGACAAACCGGCAAAGACCGATTTTCACCGGGGAAGTATGCTGCAAGGAATAAACTGATGCCCTCGTGCAAATGACATCGCTGGTACGGCAGTAATAATCCCGGCATCGACAATCAGGAATCGCCCGTAATGAGTGACTGGCTGTGGTTCGGCTCGCTGGCCTTTCCGGCGTTTTTTCGAACAGCATTTTTCGGCACGATCCTCTGGCTCACCTTAAGGTTCATTTACCGTCGCTTCTCCATAGACCGATGGTTTTGGCATACCGGCCTGGTTGAGTTGTCGCTGCTGGTCATCAGTTGTGCCATCACCAGTCGGATTCTGAGTCTATGACTATCGTTGCCTTTTGCAAAAAATGGTTACGCCCCGTCCTTCTGACTGCAGTGCTGGTTGCCATCGCCACGTACTGTTTTCATTATCTCTGGCAGACCTACCTGGTTGCTCCCTGGACCCGGGATGGAAGACTGCGGGCCGAAATTGCGGAAATAGCTCCACAGGTATCTGGCAATATTGTCCATATTGCTGTGTCTGACAATGGCTTCGTAAAAGCGGGCGATATCATTCTGGAGATTGACCCGGACAACTACCGTATTGCTGTGGCGCGCGCGCAATCGGAACTGGCCGAGGCAAAATTCAAGGAACAGCAGCTGAAAGATACCGCAAGCCGTTTTGAGGGCATTCCGACACATCTGGTCAGTGCTGAGGAAGTCACGAATGCCAGGTTGTCCTGGCGAGCGCAGCAGCAGGCGGTCAGCACCGCTGAAGCGGTGCTTGAGCTGGCGCAACTGAATCTGGCAAACACGCAGGTGAGAGCACCTTTTGATGGTTACGTCGCCAATATGGACTTGCGCGTTGGTAGCTGGCTGAACGCCGGACAACCTAGCCTGGCTTTTGTCAATAAAGATCACTTTTTTGCCGTGGGGTATTTTCAGGAAAATCGCTTACAGGGCGTTTGTCCGGGCGCATCGGCCAGCATCACTTTTCTTGGCAAAGAAACGGTCTATCCCGGTACGGTAACTAGCGTGGGTCGGGGGATTGCTGACACTAACCAGAATATCAGTAGTCAGTTGCTGGCCGACGTTGGCCAGACCTTTCCCTGGATTCGCCTGGCCCAGCGCATACCGGTACGGGTGGCGTTTGATAAACTGCCGCCGCAGTCGGAGCTGATTGCCGGGCGCACAGTGTCTGTGATTGTGCATAATGACCGGCCCTGTCCATGATAATGCGTTACTTTCCTGACCTGGCCGTCATACTGCGCGTCTTGCTGGCTGGTTTGCTTACCCTGGTCGTTAGCTTTTATTTTGATCTTCCACGTCTGAACTGGGCATTGCTGAGCATTGCCCTGCTAGGCTTTCGCGTGGATCTGGGAGGTATTTATGTTAAGTCACTCGCCCGGATCGGCGGTACTCTGGCCGGTGGTGTTACCGGCATTTTGATTCTGGTTGTTGCTGGTCAGGAATCCCTGTTGCTCATTATCCTGCTCAGTGTGGTGTTATGGATCTGTATCACCTTCGCCAGTCGTTATGGGGCGATGGCTGGCTATACCAGTTTTTTGGCCTATCTGACCTGCACAGTAGTGGTGTTGCTTAATTTAACGACCAGCAGTGAGGCGAAAATTGGTAATTTCGCCATTGTACGCATCACTGAAATCTGTCTTGGGGCTGTGGCGCTGCTGATCAGCAGCCTGGTTATCTGGCCGACCAGCAGTCAGGATCGGCTGATCAGCTCCGTGGCGGCGTTGCGCACCCATATCGCCGAACTGGCAGTTATGGCCCAGCATCCGCAACAGTACCCGTATTCAGTATTCGTCGCCCTGCACACCAAGCTGAACCAAATGGTCATCGACACCGATCAGCAACGCTATTACACGCTCTTTCTGGATAGTCGGATAGGGCATCTCTCCGGCTACTTGCAACGGGCGATACTCTCAGTGCTGAATCTGATGGGTAGCCTTACCATGTTGCGACGCATTCTGATTCGGCAACAATACAGTCCACAGCAAGGAATGGTCATCAAGCGGGCGATTGAACAAGAAGCCCGGCAACTGAATAGTGAGCTAGCAGAAGCGATTTATCTGCTTACCCATCCGGCGAAGATTCGCCAACAAGAAGCAGAGACCAGCTATGATACGTTGCTGGATTTGCAGAACTGGCGTGCTACGTTGTACTACTGTGTGGCCGCGGTACTGGCGCTGGTAGCAGGGTTTTTTTTCTGGTTGATGACTGGCACCCCTGACGGTCCGCTGGTGGCACTCGGCGCTGTTATTATTACCGGGATTCGGGTGTTGTCCCGTTCTCAGCGTATGCCACTCAGGGCAGCCGTGATGGCTGTGCTGATATCCACGGCTGTGGTTTTTGTCACGCAGTATGTCCTGTTGCCCTACCTTGATAATTTCTGGCTATTATTTGCGCTTACTATAGTGCCAATCGCGATAGCTACCTGGTCGATCTATCGCAACAAGAGCGCCACCGGCTTGTTAGCGACCATTTTGACCGCCCTTATGATGCCAGTTGCCAATGAGCAGCCATTTCTGCCACTTGAGTTGTTCAATCGTGAACTGGCGGTACTGGTCGGCTTTATCATTGGTTATTTTTGCATTGAATTGGTGGGTACGCCGCCGCGGAATAAATTATGCCAGGATTACCAGCGAGCACTGGTCAACCTGTTGCGGCGTACCATGAACCAGAATTCCAAAGAGATCACGCCCCCGCAGTTTCGTCTGAAAATATTGCCTTTGGGCTTTGAGATGCTGGCGTTGTTCCCTGAGCAGCAGGTCCATGTGCTGAACTGGATGGATACGCTTGCCTCCATGGGCAGTACCTGTCTGAAGCTGCATGGGCTGAATGATGATTCCGGGGTCTGTGACCAGGCCAAAGCAATTTTCGCTCAGGCACGGCGCCAGATGAGCGACCAGCTTGATCATTTGCATCTGCCCACCACCCCCATGACCGCAGCAGACCGGGAACGCCAGCAACAGCTGGACAACCTGTTTGATCAAGCCTTTACCCTCTACGAACAAAGGCAGCTGTCGCACAACCTCAATCTGTTAATCTTCTGTGGTTGCCTGCGTCGCCATCACCAGGTCTCATTTACGGATGGCCAGGTGCAGTGGTAATGCTGGATTAATACAATAAGTGCAACTCTCTGAATTTCCCGCAGAAAATACTGCTATAACAAATCGTGATAACAACTATCTATAAAATATCCTGAGCGGTTCTTTGGCAAAATGAGCCGGTAAGTGTATATTTGCTCGCCATAGTTTCCCTGTTGATTCATGAGAATCCACTCCGCCTGTCCTGTCTTATAAAAATTTCCCGCTGACTTTTTTCGCAGTTGGGTGTTCGTAGCCGAACAATCCTTTGTGGGTATCCGGCTATACCGAGCTTGATTTTTAACTACAGGAAAAGGGCTGCCATTTTCACCAAATCTGGCAGGAGGTGCACAACAATTGGTCGTTGTGCCAAATCCACTCCTGTCACTTGCAGGAATCTTCCATGATGAATGATTGGCTGCTGTTTGGCTCGCTGGCCTTTCCGGCATTTTTCCGAACAGCATTTTTCGGCACGATCCTTTGGCTCGCTCTAGTATACGTCTATCGTCGTTTTTCCATTGACCGATGGTTTTGGCATACCGGCCTGGTTGAACTGTCGCTGTTGGTTATTAGTTACGCCTTTACCAGTCGGATTCTGAGTCTATGACAATCAATACCTTTGTTAAAACCTGGGTACGCCCGGTTCTCTTGACCTGTGCCGTTGTTGCTGTCGGCGCGTACTGCTTCCATTACCTCTGGCAGAACTACCTGGTTGCTCCCTGGACCAGAGATGGACGACTAAGAGCAGATATTGCAGAAATAGCCCCACAGGTATCGGGCAATATTATTCGTATTGCCGTACCCGACAATGGCTTTGTAAAAGAGGGTGATGTCATTCTGGAGATCGACCCGAGCAACTATCGTATTGCCCTGGCGCAGCGTGAGTCGGAGCTGGCGGGTGCAAAGTTCAAACAGGAGCAACTGGCGAGTACCGCCCGTCGCTTTGACGGGATGCCGGCGCACATGATCAGTGCCGAACAGGTCACCAATGCGAATCTGGCGTTCAAAGCGCAGCAGCAGGCGGTCAAGGCCGCAGAAGCGGCACTTAGCCAGGCAAAGCTGAACCTGGAACGAACCCAGGTTAAGGCACCATTTGATGGCTTTGTGACCAATATGGATTTGCGTGTTGGCAGCTGGCTGAATGCCGGACAACCGGTTCTGGCTTTTATCAACAAGGATCATTTTTTCGTGGTCGGTTACTTTCAGGAAAATCGCCTGAAGGGCGTGTGTCCAGGTGCTGTAGCCGCCATCAGTTTTCTCGGGGAGGACAAGAGTTATCCGGGCAAGGTGATCAGTGTTGGTCGAGGTATTGCCGACAGCAACCAGAATACCAGCAGTCAGCTGTTGGCCAATATTAACCAGACATTTCCCTGGATTCGGTTGGCTCAGCGGATACCAGTGCGGGTCGGATTTGATCATCTGCCACCCCAACAGGCACTGATTGCCGGGCGCACGGCATCCGTTGTTATCCATGATAACGGAAGCTGCCCATGACCTTTCCGGTTCGCTATCTCCCGGGCCTGACGGTATTTTTCCGGGTAATGCTGGCCGGATTGATTACCCTCGTGGTCAGCTTTTATTTTAATATTCCCCAACCGAACTGGGCGCTGATAAGCATTGTATTTATCGGCTTCAAGATAGAGCTGAGCAATATTTACGTCAAATCCATCGCGCGTATCGTCGGTACTGTGCTTGGCGGTATTGCCGGTGTCCTGATCGTCATGTTTGCCGGTCAATCCCCGCTGTTGGTGATTATTCTGCTCAGCATGGTGGTGTGGGTGTCTACTACCTTCACCAGCCGCTATCAGGCCATGGCTGGTTCGGCCAGCTTTCTGACCAGCATTACCTGTCTGGTGGTGGTTTTGTTCAATCTGAACAATAGTAATCAGGCCGCTATCGTGTATTTTGCCGTTTACCGGGTTATTGCCATTAGCCTCGGGGTAGTGGCTATGTTGATTAGCAGTCTGGTCATCTGGCCAACTAGCAGTCAGGATTGGCTGACTCGCTCGATTGCCAATCTGCGTAACCAGATTGCCCGTCTGGGGGAGCTGGCCCGGCATCCGGATCAGTATCCTTACCCAATGTTTCTCGGTTTGCACACCCAACTGAGCCGGATGGTGATCGACTGTGATCAGCAACGCTATTACACGCTTTTTCTGGATAACCGAATAGGGCATTTGTCTGGTTATATGCAGCGCGTCATCCTCTCGGTGCTGGATCAGATGGCCACGTTGACCATGCTACGGCGCATTCTGGTCAGGAAAAAAATAGGGGCTGAGGATCGCCAGGCGATTGAACAGGCAGTTGAACAGGAAGGTCAGGAACTGGACGCAGAAATGGAACGTCTGGTCTATCTGCTCAAACATCCGGAACAGATCAGGCAGCAGGACTCGGAACCGGGCCAGAACTCACTGCTGAATCTGCAGAACTGGCGCAATACCTTGTACGGCAGTCTGGCAACAGTAGTGCCGTTGGTGATTGGCTTCTATTTCTGGGTTATGACGGGCACACCTCTTGGTCCGCTTGTGGCGCTCGGCTGTATTATGGTGCCCTCAATGCGGGTGATGGCAGCAGCTCCACGCATACCATTTGCCGGGGCGTTGAGTGCCATAGCAATCTCAATAGTCGTTGTCTTTGTGACCCAGTATGTCCTGTTGGTTCACGTTGACAGCTTCTGGTTGCTTTATTTTTTGTCCATTCCGGTACTTGCTGTCACTGTGTGGTCAATCTACTACAAAGTGAGCCTGGTTGGGTTTTTCTGCGCCATTTTGATCCCGATCATGATGCCGATTGCCAATACACAGTCGTTTCAGCCTCTGACGCTCTTTAATAATTCTTTGGCGCTGCTTGTTGGCTTTTTCATTGGCTATCTCTGTGTTGAGGTTATTGGCTCTCCGCCCAGAGAGAAGTTGTACAAGGATTATCTGCGATCGCTTACCTCCTTATTACAACGCACCATGAACCGGGGAGACGCGGGCATAACGTCGATGCTGTTCCGTCGCCAGATACTGCCCCTGAGCTTTGCCATGCTGATGCTGTTTCCACAACGGCAGGAACAGGTACTGAACTGGATAGATACCCTGGCTTCAATGGGCAGTATGCGTTTGAAGTTGCATGGGCTGAGCAGTAGCACACAAGCGTGCGACCGCACTAAAGCGACCTATCAGCAGGCACTTGAGCAGATGACCTATCTCGTCAACCACTTGCATCTTTCGACAACGGCCATGACTCCGGCAGACATGGAGCGCCAGCAACAAATAGACAACCTGCTGGATCAGGCCCTGACGTTGTATCGTCAGGATCCACACCAGTACACACTTGACCTGCTGGTTCTGTGCGCCTGCATGCGTCGTCATCACGAAATGTCCTTTGCTGACCCGCAAGCGCAGTAATGACAGTAATGATTGTTGATAGCTGACGACGAGGGTTAGTTATTACATTCTGGAAGAACACTCCCTGTGACGCAGCAGGGAGATGATTTTTAACCGGTTTGTATGGAGTCAAAGAGCATTTTTTGCCAGTTTGTATCGATTGCGTGGAAATTTCCCGATAACTGTTTAAGCCTAATTCGATAAGTGCAGTTGTGGAGGATCAATAACAGTCTGCAACTATTTTTCAGCACGTATTTAATTATTTTCAAAATTGTTTTTGACGCTTTTGCATTAAGACTCAATAAATAACTTACAATTAGTTGAAAATTTTAAGCAATTACGCTGTTTGTTTTTAAATATTTCCCTTGTACCAAAGTCACGGACGAATTAATTAGCAGGTAGCTATGAACCAATCCAGTACTGTGCATGACGGCTGGGATATTCCTGAGGAACAACCAGCCAGTCGCGATGATCTTCTTGAATGTCTTGCCCTGCTAACCCGTTATTATGGTAACCCTTACTCCCGGGAATCATTGAAATCGGGGATGCCCCTTGAGAATGGCCAGTTTACGGCAGAAGTTTTTATCAGGGCTTCTGAGCGCGTCGGCCTGGCCTGTAGAGTGCACAAGCGCGCCATATCTGAAATTTCCTCGTTGGTGGTGCCTGCGGTGTTGCTGCTCAACAAACGCAAAGCCTGTGTGTTGACGGAAATTGATCATGGCGCCGGCACGGTGAAAATCATAGTGCCAGAGGCGGGTGAAGGCACCAAGACACTCAGCATTGATGAGCTGACGCAAATGTACAGCGGTTATGTCATCTATGTTCGCGAAAAACACCGTTACGATCGCAGAACACCGCAAACGCTGACTGTTAAATCAAGACACTGGTTTTGGGGCACTATTCTTGGCTCCTGGCGCATCTATCGCGATGTGTTATTGGCCTCGTTACTGATCAACATTTTCGTCGTGGCCAGCCCGCTGTTTGTTATGAATGTTTATGACCGGGTGGTTCCCAACCAGGCATTTGATACCCTATGGGTGCTGGCGTTGGGAGCATTTATCGTTTTCAGTTTTGATTTTGTCCTGAAGATGGTGCGTAGTTATTTTATCGATCTGGCCGGTAAAAAATCCGATATTCTGCTCTCATCCACCATTATGGAAAAGGTGCTCGGCCTGAGTATGAAAGCCAAACCGGTCTCGGTCGGTTCCTTTGCCAAAAACCTGCAAGACTTCGAAAGCATTCGCGACTTCATTACCTCATCCACCATCACCGCCCTGGTGGATTTGCCCTTCACCTGCATCATTCTTTTCGTCATTTTTATGCTTGGCGGTCCAGTGGCTATTATCCCGCTGGTGGCTATGCTGACTATTGCCCTTTATAGCTTCTTTATTCAGGAGCCCCTGAAGCAGTCCATTGATAAAACCCTCCGTTCCAACCAGCAAAAACACGCGACGCTGATCGAAAGCCTGACGGGTATGGAAGCGCTAAAAATTTCTCAGGCCGAGAGTGATGTCCAGTACAAGTGGGAAAAGTCCGTCAGTCATATTGCCACCTGGAGCATTAAAACCAAACTGCTCACCGCTTCTGCCACCAGTTTCAGTGCCTACGTTCAGCAAGTAGCCAATATTGGTATGGTGATCATGGGGGTATACCTGATTGCTGCCGGAGAGCTGAGCATGGGTGGACTGATTGCCTCGGTGATGCTCTCTGGCCGCTGCCTGGCACCGATGGCGCAGATTGCTGGTCTGGCTACCCGTTACAATCAGTCAAAATCAGCACTTGATGGCCTCAATCAGGTCATGGAAATGCCCTCCGAACGCCATGAGGACCGGGACTACGTTAATCGACCTGACTTGCAAGGCGCTATTGAGTTTGATGGGGTCAACTTTGCCTATCCCAACCAGGAGATTCAGGCATTGAGAGAGGTCAGCCTGAAGATCAAGGCTGGGGAAAAAGTGGCCATTATCGGTCGCATTGGTTCAGGCAAGACCACCATTGAGAAGCTGATCCTTGGTCTTTATGAGCCTGATGACGGTGCTGTTCGTATTGATGGCATCGATTTGCGTCAGATTAATCCCACTGATCTGCGTTCCAGCATCGGTTGCGTCAGTCAGGACATCACTCTGTTTTACGGCTCCATCCGCGACAACATCACTCTTGGTGCCAGCCATGTGGACGATGACCAGTTGCTCAGGGCGGCGGAGATTGCTGGCGTGACCGAGTTTGCCAACAAACACCCAAACGGCTTTGACATGATCGTTGGTGAGCGCGGACAAAATCTCTCTGGCGGTCAGCGTCAGAGCATTGCTCTGGCTCGCGCCCTACTGATGACCCCACCCATTCTGGTGATGGACGAACCCTCAAGCTCCATGGACAACACCACCGAGCTGCGTATGAAAGAGCAGCTGAAAAGCCGATTTCAGGATAAGACATTAGTCTTGGTCACGCACAAAGCTTCAATGCTGGATTTGGTGGACCGATTAATTGTTGTTGACAGCGGCCGTATTGTTGCCGACGGCCCGAAAGATCAGGTACATGCAGCACTCAAGCAAGGAAAGCTGAAAATTGGCTAAGCCGACAGGGATATCAACAATTAAAGAGAGACGCCTGTGAACCACATCGATAAGCCAAAGCGACCAACAGGAGAGGCGCATCAACCGGAGCTGGACCGGTCTGATCTGCAATTTAATCTTGACCGGGGCTCAGCGCGGCCCAACAGCGATGAGCCAGAAGTGCTGCCGGAAGATATGGAATACATCTCCGACACCAACGTCGCCGTGTTGATCAAAACCCCCAGGGGCGGTCGTCTGTTGATTTACACCATGATTCTGGCGCTATTCTCCGGCATTGTCTGGGCCAATTATGCTCGCCTTGATGAGATTACGCGAGGCATTGGAACGGTTATTCCGTCTTCTCGCCTGCAGGTGGTGCAAAATCTTGAGGGCGGTATTCTGGAAAAGATTTTTATCCAGGAGGGCGAACAGGTGCGATCCGGACAGCCATTGATGCAGCTTGATGATACCCGCTTCTCGTCCACCTTCCGTGAGAGCGCCATCGAGTACTACAGTGAGTTGGCCAAGGTAGCACGATTGAAAGCGGAGCTTTCTGGCCAGGTCCTGAGCTTTCCTAAAGAGCTCAATGATTATCCGGATTACGTCAAACGTGAACGGGAGATTTTTCGTCAGCGTGCTGATCGTTTCAATGCTGAACTGAACGTTGCCAGTGAGCAGGTTACCCAGGCTCACCACGAACTGCGTAATGCCAGGGATCAACTGAAATTCCTCACTACCAGTTTCCAGCTCGGTTATGACGAACTGGAGCTAACCATTCCCTTGGCGCAGCAAGGCGTTGTTTCCAGAGTAGAGCTGTTGCAGTTAAAGCAGCGGGTAAACGATCTGGAATCGCAAAAACGCAAAACCGAGCTTGGTATCCCCACGCTCAACGCCAGTTACCAGGAATCCCGCGCGCGCCGCGAAGAGATCATTCAGAAATACCGTGCCGACATTGTGCAGGAGCTGAAAGAGACCGAGGTGCATTTGGATCAGCTCGATGAGTCAAATATTGCCCTGGAAGACCAGGTTGAGCGCACACTGGTGCGCTCTCCTATGGACGGCATCGTGAAAAAAATTCACGTCACCACGCTCGGTGGCGTAGTGCAGCCAGGTATGAGCCTGCTGGAGATCGTCCCGCTTGAAGACAATTTGCTGATTGAAGCCCAGATTCAACCCAAAGACATTGGCTTTTTGCGCGAAGGTATGCGCGCCATCGTCAAGCTGACCGCCTACGACTTTGCCATTTATGGGGGTCTTGAGGGCGAAGTGGAACACATCAGTGCGGATACCATCAAGGACGAAAAGGGTGAAAGCTTCTATATCGTGCGCATCAGAACCAAGAGTAATTCTGTCGGCACGGAAGAAAAGCCACTTTTGATTATTCCTGGCATGAGAACCAACGTGGACATCATTACTGGCGACAAAACGTTGATGGCTTATCTGCTCAAGCCAATTCTCAAAGCCAAACAAAATGCACTGACGGAGCGTTAAAGTTCGCTCCATACTTAGTGGAGATGTTATTCAGATGGGAAAGATCGAAGGTGAGGGGATAGTCAGTAGAATTGGATAATGCTGTGACATCGATAATCTATGGTTCGTTAATCGGGGGGAGTTGAAGGCGCTCCCCCCACTAATTTTTCAAGAGCTTTCGATAATGGTTTCAGGGTCCAGTGCCGTCTGGATAAACTGCCACTGGTGGATGTCGCAATCCCGAATAATGGCTCCAGCAAAGTGGCTGGTTTTGAACACCGCATCGGTCAGGTCGGTATGGGCAATCACCAAGTGCTTAAGGTGGCATTGGTTAAAGCTTGGTGCTTTTTCGGTGCTGAAACAGTCGGTCAAAAAGCCTTCGCTGAAATTGACTTGATTGAAAACGGTGTTATCCAGTTGCGCATCGCGCAAACCCACTCGTTCCCACAGACCCTTAGCTACTTTTGTATTGCTTAAATTGATGGCCTGAAATTCACAGTCGGCCAGGGTAGTACCATCAATGCTGGCATGGGCAAACGAGGGGCCATCGGCAAAACTCTCGCAGCCTTTGAACGATGTGTTGCCAATGCTGGCATGATCGAACGATGTGCTGGTGAGGGTGCAGTGGCGAAAGGTCATATCCTGAATCACGGCACCGGTAAAGTCGGCATGGTCGAAAAAGCCGTGCACGATCTGACTATGATACAAACCCATCTCCCGACAGGAGCTGTTGTGAAAGGTTTGGGCTGCCATATCACAGTTTTCGATAATGGCTTTGTCCAACACCGCGCCGTCGAAATTGGCGGCCGACAGGTCACTGTCGATGATGCGTGCATTGCTCAAGTCGGCGTGGCGCAGGTCGGCACCGTTAAGATTGCAGCCATCGAAAATAGCGTCACGCAGATCGGCATGACGACAATCGATACCGCGCAGGTCACAGTTTTTCCAGTGCACACCGCGCAATTGGCTGTTGTTGAACTTGCAGCGACGCATCATGCTATTGGCAAAGCGTGTCCGCTCCAGGTCTCGATTAGCCAGCGATGTCCCGGAAAAATCAGCACCGTTCGGTGCGGTCCCGCCGGGATGCAGGCCATCGAACAGCGTCTGTTTCTGGGCAGCCTTCTCTTTTTCCAGCTCAAATTGCCCGACGATATCAGCTTGCGGCTGTACCTCGTAATGATCCGCTTTTTTGGGTATCTGAGTGGGTTTATCGCCTTTTAAACCAACAGTTTTCTGACCGTCGGTATCCAGAATGGTATTCGGGAGCTTATGGTGTCCGGGCTTGACAGGGGTTTTTGTGGAACGCTTTTTCTTTGGCACAGTGGGCGATCTCCGGGCGAACTGGTTTCACTCTGAGTCGCCCGGAATGGTTAAAGGTTTAATATCGCTTTGGTTTTCTCAACAGGCGCAGGGCATTGGCGGTTACCAGGGCTGTAGCACCAGTGTCTGCCAGTACCGCTACCCAGAGGCCAGTCATGCCCAACAATGTGGTGACCAGAAACAATGCCTTACTACCCACGGCCAGGATCACGTTCTGGCGAATAATGGCCATGGTCGCACGGGACAGATCAATCAGATTAGCCAGCTCTGTTATCCGGTTATGGGTCAGGGCGCAGTCGGCAGTGTCCAGAGCAATGTCTGCACCAGAACCCATGGCGATACCAATGTCAGCGGTTTTCAGGGCAGGTGCATCGTTGATGCCATCGCCGATCATCGCTACGCGACCACGGTGTTGTAGCTTAGTGATAGCGGCGGATTTATCGCCAGGCAGGAGTTGTGCCCGATACTCCATGCCGAGCTGACCAGCAATGGCCGCTGCTGCTCGGGAATTGTCGCCGGTGAGCATGACACTGCGGATATTCATGGTTTTCAGTGCTGCAATAGCATCGTGGGCATCAGTTCTCGGGTTGTCTCGAAGAGCAATAAAACCAGCCAGTTGTTCGTCTACCGTGACCACTGCAATGGTATTGCCCTGATCTTCCAGTTCGATCAGTTTTTGTTGGGCACTCGGATCAATACACTCTTGCAAGTGGCGTGGTGAACCCACCATAACCATTTTGTCAGCCACGACGCCCTGAACGCCAAGTCCGGCTTTGGCCTCAACGTGTTGCGCTGTTGGTAATTCAAGCGCCATCACTTCAGCGTTGCTGACGATTGCCTTGGCCAGTGGATGCGTTGAGCCTACCTCAACAGCGGCGGCGTAGCGTAGTACATTCTGTATTGGTTGCGCGAACGGTTCTATGTGGGTGACGACAGGTTTGCCTTCGCTGAGCGTGCCGGTTTTGTCGAATGCAATGGTGGTTACTGACCCGAGAAGTTCCAGCGCGGCACCGCCCTTAATCAGAGCGCCATTGCGGGCAGCTCTGGCCAATGCTGAGGTAACAGCAGCAGGCGTAGAGATCACCAGTGCACATGGGCAGGCGATCAACAGCAGAGTCAGCGCCTTGTAGACCCACTCTGTCCAGGGTTCACCAAAGGCGAGGGGAGGAATAAGCGCCACCAGCGTGGCCAGAAACATCATCAACGGGGTATACCAGCGGCTGAAAGCATCAATAAAACGCTCAACCGGTGCTTTGCGCTCCTCGGCCTCTTCAATCAGACGGATGATGCGATCAACCGCGCTCTCGCCCGGTTCTGAAATGACTTTTAGCCGGACAACCCGATCCACAGACAGTGAGCCCGCCATAATGCTCTGGCCATGGTCCCGCTCAACGGGAACAGACTCTCCGGTCAGGGCACTTTCATCAAAACTGGCGTTTGGTGTTAATAGCTCACCATCCACAGGGAGGCGACCACCAGGCAGAATTTCAATGATGTCACCAGGCTTTAGATGCCGGGCAGACACTTCGGTTCTGTTGCCGTCAGGATCAATACGATAGGCTGTTTGCGGCGTCAGAGCCATCAGTTTACGTACACCTTGCCTGGCGCGCCCGGCAGCGAAGGCTTCCATTTGCTCACCAACCATAAACAGTAGCAACACGATGGCAGCTTCAGCGGTTTCTCCCAGAATAAGAGCGCCGATGGCGGCAATACTCATCAGCGTTTCAATGGAAAACGGAGTTCCCTTACGAGCCAGTTGTACGGCTTTGGTTGCCACTGGGTACAGTCCCCACAGCGTGGCCAGGTAAAACAACAGGTTGCTGTCAAAGGGTGCAATAAATGCTGCCAGCGTGATCAGTGCCAGTATCAGAATACGCCAGTACTTCAATAGCAAACTGTTGAGGGTACTTTTGAGAGTGGGATTTGTTGAAGATGGGGACTCTTCATCTTTGACGGAAAAACCAAGATCCTGAATGGTCTTGAGAATCACATCGCTGATGTGCCCGGAATTTTCTGCCTTGACCAGTAGCCGCTCAGTGGCAAAGGTGACCCGGGCGTGGCTAACACCAGCAAGCCCCAGCACAGCATGTTCAATACTGGCAGCACAACTTGGGCAGTCCATGCCGGTGATGGTCCAGCTTAACTGGATGGGATCTTTGAGCGACGCGCTGTTAGCGGTTGACTGCGGCTTCTGCTGGTCCTGGCAGCACGAAGTGGTGTGGCAGGTTGACTCCAGGCAGAGGCTGGAGTCTGTGGTACGAACACCCATGTGGCTTTTCACCTATAAAATAAATTTTATATAAATATAATTTTATGTGTTGGGTGCGTCAAGCTGATACCTGTCCTTAGCCGGGTAAACACAATGGTCAGCGGCACCAGAAAAAGAGGATAGGTGAAAAGTCAAAACGTACTTCTGTGCCTGACAAGATAAAGACTATGGTTCCTGCACATGGTTGGCCAGGTCGAGAATGACGTGGCGGATATGATGGTCATCCAGTTCATACAGCATCTGCTTTCCCTGGCGGGAAGATTTGAGAATCTTGGCCTCACGCAGACTGCGTAAATGATGACTGGTCAACGGCTGGGACATACCAGAAATATCCGCCAGGCAGCAAACCGACTGTGGTTGTTCCAGGCAGGCAATCACCAGTTGCAGCCGTTTGCTGTCGCCCAGTAACTGAAAAATCTTTGCCAGCCGCCCCATGTCTTGCTCAGACAGTTCAGGCAATAAAGCGCAGCAGGTTTGATGCATATGAACCACAGGCGTACCCATTCTTTTCAAAAAAGCCAGAGGAGTGATGCCGGTAATGGTATTGCGCTGTGTTGGGTGAGTCTATTTTTTCGCAGAAGAAGCCCCCCGCGCCAGAGCGGCGAGGGGGCATTTATCAAAGGGTATCAAAGGGCGCGTAGTTGTGCTTCGAGCTTTTCCTGGTCAATGGCAAACAACCGAATACCCTCGGCCAGTTTCTCGGTGGCCATGGCATCGTTATTTTGCTCCCAACGAAACTGGGCTTCTGTGATGGCTTCTGGCTTAGGGCTGGTGGCACCCTCGACAGGGCATAGCTGACGCACCAGTGGTTCATGACTATGGCTCAGCTCATCCAGCAGCGGCGGAGCGATGGTGAGGGAGTCACAGCCGGCCAACTGACGAATTTCATCAATATTGCGAAAGCTCGCACCCATGACCACTGTCCGGTAACCGTGTTGCTTGTAGTAGTTATAAATACGGGTGACTGAGAGCACGCCCGGATCTTCTTTTGGCGCAAAGCCGTCAACCCCCTGGTTAGCCTTATACCAGTCCATAATTCGGCCAACAAACGGCGAGATCAGGTAAACGTTGGCATCAGCACAGGCTCTGGCCTGGGCGAAGGAAAACAGTAAAGTCAGATTGCAGCGAATACCCTGTTTTTCCAGAATTTCGGCAGCACGAATGCCTTCCCAGGTGGAGGCGATCTTGATCAGTACCCGTGCGGTATCCACACCCATGGAGCGATACAGCTCAATCAGGCGTTGAGCCTTTTTCACTGTGGCATCGGTATCAAACGACAGCCTTGCGTCCACTTCGGTAGATACCAGCCCCGGCACCACTGCCAGGATGGCTTTGCCGATATTGACCGTCAGCCAGTCGCTGGCCAGCGCGATGGTATCTTCGCTGTCCTGCGTTTTGGCCCATTCGATGCTCTGGGCGATCAATGGCTGATAATCAGCCAGCGTCGTCGCCTTGAGAATCAGGGATGGATTGGTGGTAGCGTCCACCGGCTTGTACTGGCGAATGGCCTCGATATCACCGGTATCGGCGACCACTTTGGTGAATTCTCTGAGTTGATCAAGTTGACTTTTCACGCTTTTTCTCCACTGATGTTCAGTCCCGACGCGGTGCAACTACGCCAGTAAAATCGTAATACCTTGCTCTTCCAGGGCTTGCAAAATGGCTGGATCAGCTTCCCGACCAGTGATCAGGATATCGATGTCCCCGGTTTTGCAGAAAAGCAGGCCACTGCCCATGCCCAATTTACTGCTATCTACCAGTGCCACCAGTTTATCCGCCTGTTTCATCATTTTCTGCTCAGCCATCACCGTCAACGGGTCAACCTTGGTCAGCTTTTGTTCGGTGAGTCCGGCGCCGCTGGTGAATATGTAGTTGGCTGAATAGAGCTGGGCGTCCCCCTCAGACGGCATCATAGTACTTTCGGAGCCGGCAAAATACTGACCACCGAGAATCACCACCTTCTCATGCTGGGCGCGAATCAGATGATTGGCCAGAGGCAGGTAGTTGGTAATGACCTGGATATCTCGCCCGGCCAGTTTGGTGCCCATCATAAATGCTGTGGTACCGCAGTTGATGATGACACTATCACCGTTCTGGCAAAGGTTGGCCGCTACGTTAGCGATACGTTCCTTTTCATCAGCGTTGTCAATGGCGTCAGGCGGGGTACTCATGGATAGGTGACCGGAAGGTGTTGGCGTTGCTTCCGGTAAATGTGTACCGCCGCCGGTATAAACAGCACCGTTGCGGACTTTTCTCAGTCGTCCCAACTCATGCAGTTTGTTGATGTCTCGCCGGGCCGTGGCGGGTGAAATATCAAATAGTGCCACCAGCTCCTGCACACTGGCTTGACCGGCTTTTTTCAGGTGGTTAAGGAGTTCAGTATGTCTGAGTTGTTCGTTCATAGTCGTAAAACTCGAAGTTGAGGCGAAACAGACCCGTTAGTTGACACCTTACTTTCCACCATGAATGGCGGAGTCATTATCATAGTCGTAGGCATGATTGTAAATGGTTCTTTATGCTCAAAAATGACTGTTTGTTGGTGCGTGATTCAGAATTTTAGCATTTTAGCAGTTGAATAAAAATTTTTTAAGGTTTTTTACCGTGCTAATAACCTACAAGCCCTACAAAGATAAGGCCATAGTCCTTTGATGATCTAAAATGATTATTATTGATTTGGATCACTTTTATTTGTCATTTTTAATCATTAGAGTTGTCATCCTCTCATGATATATCAACGAAAAGAAACAAAATTTTTCATTGTTGAAAGTTGGAGGATAGTCTGATGAGCCTTGTAAGTGACATTACCCGAGAATCCTGGATTCTGGACACCTTTCCGGAATGGGGCACCTGGCTGAATGAAGAGATTGAGCAGGAAACTGTCGCTCCTGGCACATTTGCCATGTGGTGGCTCGGCTGCACTGGCATCTGGATCAAGTCTGAAGGCAATACCAATCTCTGTATCGACTTCTGGTGCGGCACCGGCAAACGGACTCACGGCAATCCGTTAATGAAAAAACAGCATCAGATGCAGCGTATGGCGGGTGTAGAAAAGCTGCAACCCAACCTGCGCACCACGCCTTTTGTGCTCGACCCGTTTGGCATCAAAGAAGTTGATGCGATCCTCGCCACCCACGACCACAACGACCATATCGACATCAATGTTGCGGCTGCGGTATTACAAAACTGCGACGATGACGTGCCGTTCATTGGCCCGGAAGCGTGCGTAAAAATGTGGACCAAATGGGGCGTACCTGCCGAGCGCTGTATCACCGTCAAGCCTGGCGACCGCATAAAAGTAGGCGATATTGAAATTCTGGCCCTGGAATCCTTTGACCGTACCGCCCTCATCACGCTGCCCGAAGGCGTTGAAGCAAGGAACCAGCTGCCTGATGGCATGGATCTACGCGCCGTCAACTACCTGATCAAGACTCCGGGCGGCAACCTTTATCACAGCGGTGATTCTCACTACTCCAACTACTACGCCAAACACGGTAACGAGCATGAGATTGATGTGGCCCTGGGTTCATTCGGTGAAAACCCACGCGGCATCACCGACAAGATGACTGCCTCTGACATCCTGCGTATGGCTGAGTCGCTAAGAACGAAAGTGGTGATGCCTTTCCACCACGACATCTGGTCCAACTTCCAGGCCGATACCCGCGAGATCAAAGTCCTGTGGGATATGAAAAAAGATCGTCTGCAATACGACTTTACGCCGTTCTTCTGGCAAGTAGGCGGCAAGTACACCTATCCAACCGACGCTGGACGTGTGGATTATCAACACCCGCGCGGTTTTGACGACTGTTTCACCATCGAGCCCGACCTGCCGTTTCCCTCTTTCCTGTAAGGCTTGATTCATCAAGGTTAGCTAACCGGAGGCAGTGCGCCTCCTTCCTGAAAAGCGGATCTGTTTTTCCTTCGTACGACAGTTGAAGGTTAAGTAAGAGGACAAGCGAATGGAATTCATCTATTCGATTTTTACCGTTTTCTACAGCCAGGTGCTCACCAAGGCACCGTTGCTGCTCGGCATCGTCACCATGATTGGCTACATTGCCATGCGTCAGTCTGCTGACAAGGTGATCGCCGGTACTATCAAAACCATTGTCGGCTTCATGTTGTTGCAACAGGGCGCCGGTTTGTTGATCTCTACCTTCCGGCCAATCCTCAATGCGTTGTCTACCACCTACGGCCTGACCGGGACCATTCTTGACCCTTATGCGGGCATGATGGCCACCATGGATGCCATGGGGGATGCCTACTCCTGGGTTGGCTACACCGTTCTGTTTGCCCTGGCTCTGAACATTGCCCTGGTCATGTTCAAACGCCTCACCGGTATCCGTACCGTGATGCTCTCTGGTCATATCATGTTTCAGCAAGCCGGTATCTTTGCCTGGGTGATTTACTCGGTCATGGACACCAGTATGATGGCAACCATCTTGCTGGCTGGCACTATCACCGCACTTTACTGGGGCATTACCACCAATATGGTGTTCAAGCCCACCGAAGAAGTAACCGGCGGCGCTGGTTTCAGTATTGGTCATCAGCAGATGTTCGGTTGCTGGCTGGCGTCGAAAATTGCGCCATACCTGGGCAATAAAGAGGAGCAGGTAGACGACGTTGAAATGCCAGGCTGGTTGAAAATTTTCAACGACAACGTAGCAGCAACAGCCATCGTTATGTTGGTGTTCTTCGGCGGCATCATGTTCTCTCTCGGCAAAGACCAGGTCACCACCATGGCGGGCAGTACCCATTGGCTGATCCACATCTTTAACACCGGCATGATGTTCGCTGTGTGTATGACCATGATCGTCCAGGGTGTGCGTATGTTTGTGGCCGAGCTGACCACCTCTTTCCAGGGTATCTCTGAGCGACTGGTGCCAGGTGCCGTGGTGGCTGTGGACTGTGCCGCTGTGTTCGGCTTTGCACCTAACGCTGTGGTCTTTGGCTTTGTGTGCGGTGCCGTTGGCATGCTCTCCGGCGTTGCACTGCTGATCGCAATCGGTTCTCCATACCTGATCATCCCTGGCTTTATTCCCATGTTCTTCGACAACGCCGTCATCGGCGTCTTTGCCAACCACTTCGGCGGCTGGCGTGCAGCGTGGAAGATCTGCCTGTGCTCCGGTTTACTGCAAGCCTTTGGTGGTGCCTGGGCGGTATCTCTGGCTGGATTGAAAGACGGTTGGCTGGGCATGTTCGACTTCGTCACCCTGGTGCCTGCATTTATGCAGGGCATGCGTTTCTCTCCCATGTTCATCGTGCTCATTTTCGCTGGTGCGCTGGTGTATATGCTGCGGGCCGGCAAGGCACTGCGGGCGGCCGACGATGCCGAGAAAAAAGCTGAATTAGCCTCCGCCTGAGATAAACGACGATTCATTAACGATTAAACAAGTAAGCAAATTATTTGAGGATAAACAACATGGTACGTGTATTAGCAGTATGTGGTAACGGTCAGGGTTCCAGCATGGTTCTGAAGATGAAGATGGGCGGCTTCCTGAAAAAGAGCAACATCGACCATGAGCTGAATTCCTGCGCCTTCGGTGAGTACAAGTCCATGATGGGCAGTGCTGACATCATCGTCGCCTCTACTCATCTGGCTGCCGATATCGCTGTGCCACAAGGCAAGCACGTAGTGGGCGTCAAGAACCTGCTGTCTGAACAGGATTTCGGTCCGAAGCTGATGGAGGTGATCGAGCAGCACTTCCCTGGTGACATTCGCTGAGTGTTCTGAGATGACCCGGTGGCCTTTCTGGCGAAAGGCCGCCTTGAGTACAGGTTTCCTCCCCATGACTTTGAAAGACTCCCTGATCGCCAACGACTCTATCGCCTTGCAGGCCGAAGCTAAAGACTGGCAGAGCGCCGTCAAGCTTGGCACTGACCTGCTGGTCAAAGCCGGCGTAGTAGATGAGCGCTACTACGGCGCAATTCTCGACGGCACTGCCCAGTTTGGCCCTTATTACCTGCTGGCACCAGGCCTAGCGATGCCCCACGGTCGTCCGGAAGAAGGGGTGCTGAAAAACGGCTTCGCCCTGGTCACCCTGAAAGAGCCAGTGGTCTTTGGTGACGAGGACAACGACCCGATCGATATTCTGATTACCCTCGCGGCTGTGGATCAGGAGTCCCACAATGTTGGCGGCATCACCCAGGTCGTGAACCTTTTTGAAGATGAAGACAACTTTGATCGTCTGCGCGCAGCCAGAACGCCAGCAGAAGTCATCGCCCTGATCGAACAGGCTGAAGCCGTTGCCACTGCCTGATGCGCCACTAACAACAAGATTTATCCCATTTCAGGAGTAACTCTCATGTCCAAAACCCTTCCTTTGTTGCAGGTAGCCCTGGATAACCAATGTTTGGCCGACGCCCTGAAAAGCACTCGGCTGGTTCATGAGCACATCGACGTTATCGAAGTAGGCACTATTTTATGCATTGCCGAGGGCATCTCGGTAGTGCGTGACCTCAAGGCGCTCTATCCGGAAAAGATTATCCTGGCCGACGCTAAAATCGCTGACGCTGGCAGCATTTTGGCGAAAATGTGCTTCGATGCCGGTGCCGACTGGACCACTGTTATCTGCTGCGCCGACATCAACACGGTGAAATCCGCCATCAAGGAAGCTCAAGCCAAAAAGGGTGGCGACATACAAATTGAACTGACCGGCTACTGGACCTGGGACCAGGCCAAAGCCTGGCGCGAAGCCGGTATCGAGCAGGTGGTATATCACCGCAGCCGTGACGCTCAGGCGGCTGGTGTCGCTTGGGGTGAAAGTGACATCAATACCGTACGCAAACTGGCGGATATGGGCTTCAAAGTGACGGTAACCGGTGGGCTGGCCATGGAAGACCTGCACTTGTTCAAAGGCATTCCCATCCACGTATTCATTGCAGGTCGCAGCATTCGGGACGCGCAATGCCCGGCCACTGCTGCGGCGCAATTCAAGCAAACCATTGCTGAACTGTGGGGCTAATAGCAAGCCAGGGGAAGTGACAGACAAGAAGATAACAGGATACTGCGCTCAGTGTGAGCCCGTCGCAGAATGCGGGCAAAGTGCTTTGTTGAGCAAAAGTGCTTTGTTGAGCAACGGCATGAATCTGATTGCCATGTCCCCGAGGATGTTCCGGAGGATGTAAGTCCTCCTTCTGGAGACAAGTGATGATCAACAAAACCATTCCATTGGGTATTTACGAAAAGGCACTGCCGGGGGGCACCAGCTGGTACGAGCGATTGGCCGCAGCGCGGGATGCCGGATTCGATTTTGTCGAAATCTCGGTGGACGAAACCGATGAGCGTCTGGCCCGGCTGGACTGGACTCGCCGTGAGCGTCAGGAGTTTCGTGACGCCATTGCTGAAACCCGCGTGTATGTTCCCACCATGTGCCTGAGCGGTCATCGTCGTTTTCCTTTGGGCAGTGAAAATCCCGAAACCCGGGCAAAAGGTCTGGAAATCCTGCGCAAAGCCATTGAACTGGCAGCAGATACTGGCATCCGTACTGTGCAATTGGCGGGCTATGACGTCTATTACGAGCCGGGTAATGAACAGACTCTGGCGCTGTTTAAAGAAGGGTTGCGCCAGGGCATTACCTGGGCCGAGCGCATGAACGTCATGCTGGCGGTGGAGATCATGGACACCGAGCTGATCAACTCCATCACCAAGGGCATGGCTTATGTCAACGAATTCAACAGCCACTGCTTCAAGATCTACCCGGATATCGGCAATCTCTCTGCCTGGGACAACGACCTGGATGCTGAACTGGCAGTAGGTAAGGGCCACATGGTCGCCGTACACGTTAAAGACACGCGCCCTGGTGTGTTCAAGAACGTTCCTTTCGGTGAAGGCACAGTGGATTTTATCAAGGCATTCACCAGGCTGCGTACCCTGAATTACCAGGGACCGTTCCTGATCGAGATGTGGACTGAGAGCGCCGAAAATCCGATTCAGGAAGTAAAAAATGCCCGTGCCTGGGTATTGGACAAAATGCAAGAAGCCGGCTGGCAAACAAAAGGGCTGTAACCATGTTGGAAGCATTGAAAGACGACGTCCTGAGCGCAAACCTGGAATTGCCCCGCCACGGACTCGTGACTTTTACCTGGGGCAATGTCAGTGCTATCGACAGCAACCGCGAGCTGGTGGTGATCAAACCCAGCGGCGTCAGCTACGACAACATGAGCGCCGACGATATGGTGGTGGTGGACCTGGACGGCAATGTGGTGGAAGGCAAACTGAGCCCGTCGTCGGATACCCCAACCCATCTGGCGCTGTATAAAGCCTATGAGCAGTTAGGTGGCGTGGTACACACCCACTCCACCTATGTTACCTCCTGGGCACAGGCAGGTTGTGCTGTACCTGCGCTGGGTACGACACATGCCGATTACTTTTACGGTGAAATTCCCTGCACCCGTGCGTTGACCAGCGATGAGATCAACGGCGAGTACGAATACGAAACTGGCAAGGTCATCATTGAAACCATCGCCAAGCGTGATCCCATGGCGATCCCTGGCATTATTGTTTTCCAGCATGGCCCATTTTCCTGGGGCAAAACCGCCATGGATGCAGTACATAACGCGGTGGTGATGGAAGAGGTGGCAAAAATGGCTTTTCGTGCCATCACCATTAATCCACGACTGTCGGATATCGACCCGGTGCTGCTGAACAAGCATTATCTACGCAAGCACGGTGCCAATGCCTACTATGGTCAGAAATAATACGTTAACTGACGTTTAATTTGTTAAAGGACTCACAACATGCAATTCACTGAAGTCACCATTACTAACGAGAATGGGCTGCACACTCGTCCTGGGAAAAACTTTGTGCAAGCCTGCAAGCAATTTGAGTGTGACATTACGGTGCAAAAAGGTGACAAAACCGTGAACGGCAAAAGCCTGATGAAACTGATGGCCGCCGGCATCTGTAAAGACGACGTAATTCAGATTCGCGCCGATGGTGCCGACGAAGCTGAGGCTATCGTCTTTTTGACTGATTTCGTCACTAAATTAGAAGGATAGTGTCGTATGATATGAAAGCCGCTAGTGGCGGCTTTCGTGTGAGAGCCATTATTGATACCCGCGATCAATAATGACTTTCTGCTGCAAAAAGGACTGATTATTGATGATCCAACTACTAGCCTTTGACCTGGACGGAACCTTGCTCAACAGTAAAGGTGAGATTCTGCCTGAGTCCAAAACGGCGATTCTGGCTGCTCGCGAGCTGGGGATCAAAGTGGTGCTGGCCACCGGCCGCCACCACGTCGCAGCGCGCCCCTACCATTACGAGCTGGGTCTTGATACCCCGGCAGTGTGCTGCAACGGTGCTTACATCATGGATTTCAGTCAGCCCGAACCGGTGTATAGCAATCCGCTGAGTAAAGACCAGGCTCGAGAGATTATTCGCATTGCCCGTGAGCGTGATTTGCAGATTCTGATGTATGTGGAAGACGCCATGACTTACGAGGTGCTCAGTCCTCATATGGCCAAGTTGTGCCAGTGGGCCAACAGACAGCCCGAGGTGGTCCGCCCACATATACGTCAGATTGACGACGCTTTGCAGGTAATGGAGTCAGCAAAAGCCATTCATAAATTTGTGCTGTCCCACCCCGATCAGCCAACGTTTCTGGACGCTTACCAACACATCGCTACGTTGTCGGGCCTCAGTTGTGAGCGCTCCTGGGCAGACCGTATGGACGTGGCCAACGGTGGCAATAGCAAAGGCAGCACGTTGCTGAAGCTGGCAAGACAGTGGGGGATTGGTCCGGAATCGATCATTGCCGTAGGAGATAACGATAACGACATCAGCATGGTGCAAATGGCCGGACTGGGCGTAGCCATGGGGCACAGCAGCGATGCGCTGCTCACTCACGCTGACATGCAGATAGGTGGCAATGATGATCCAAGCATTGCCGGGTTAATCAAGACCTATATCACGGAGGTTATAAACACAACGGCAGTTATATAAACAGTAGCTATAGAAATAGTTACCGGAACGAAATGGATAGCAATCACAACAGCCAAAGAACAGGATGCTTTGGATAACTGATTGCATAACCGGACTTCTTGGGCATTGGCATCAATAGCCTGACACAGTATATTCTTGCGGTCGATCGGGGTCGTGAGAATATGCCCATCTGCGCGACAATTTTTCACCGTTCAAGCTGAGTGCGACCAAACAAATTATTTATGCTGCGCACGCTCATGGCCAGTGAACCGGAAGTGGGCAAACTCAGTATGTTCAATTCCGGGCATTGACAATCAAACAGGTGCTGATCAGGTTCGACGGCAGGTTGCCGACTTCGGCGCTTAAACTGTGATAAGGCAGAAAATGCCGCTGGCCGGATCCTTTGGCAACAGCGGCATTTTCACCGGCAAGATAGGAGTTCGTATGCAGGGCATTTTGTCTATCCAGTCCCATGTGGTTTATGGACATGCAGGTAACAGCTCGGCGGTGTTTCCACTGCAGCGCATGGGGTTTGAAGTCTGGCCCTTGCACACAGTGCAATTCTCCAATCACACTCAGTATCCCCAAAAGTGGCGCGGCACAGCCTTTGGTGCCGAAACCATTCGTGAGCTGGCCAGCGGGCTGGCAGCCATCGATGTATTAAAAGAGTGTCAGGCGGTGATCTCCGGCTATCAGGGGAGTGCCGACCAGTGTCAGGCGATTGTGGAGGTGGTCAGTGAGGTTAAACGGCAAAATCCGGCGGCAATATACGTCTGTGACCCGGTAATGGGTTCGCCGGAGAAAGGTTGCATCGTTCCCGATGGCGTGGCGGAGAATCTGATCCGCGAAGTAATGCCGATTGCTGATGTCATTGTGCCGAATCAGTTTGAGCTGACCCAGTTTACCGGCGTTGCCATTCACTCCCTCGAAGATGCCGTGCGCGCCTGCCAGGTAGCGCTGAGCAAGGGACCGAAGATGGTGTTGGTAAAACACCTGCACAGTCTCTCGGCCACCAGCTTTTCCATGATGCTGGCACTTGGTGATCAGTGCTATCTCGCCCAACGCCCGCACCTGGACTTTACTCGCCAGCCGGTGGGTGTTGGGGATTTGATTTCAGCACTGTTTACCGGTGGCTTGCTTAAAGGGTGGACGCCCATGGACGCCTTTCGACACTGTAACAGTGCTTGTTACGGCATCCTGAAGGAAACATCTCGTCGGGATGAGTGGGAGTTACAGACCATCGCTGCACAAGAAGAAATTGTCTCACCAGCCAGTGACTTTCCGGTTACTCCCGTAACGTCGGACTCAGTGATTTGAGGACATGCCTGAAGTCGCAATAGCAACTTTTGCTATACAAAGCGTCTTCAGGCTACTTATTATCTCGCCTTTTTTGCAGAGATAATATCCGCGTGTCAGGTTACAGCGAAATTAAACTGATTGCCGTCGATATGGACGGGACTTTTCTTGACGATAACAAGACGTTTGATCAGGCGCGTTTTCGAACACAATTCCGGGCGCTCAAAGATCGGGGCATTCGTTTTGTCGTCGCCAGTGGCAATCAGTATTACCGACTGCGTCATTATTTTGCTGGCATTGACTGTAATGATATTGCTTATGTAGCGGAAAATGGCGGCTATGTACACGACGGAGAGCGTGAACTTTTTGTTGCCGATATTCCAGAGAATACCCTGCTACGGATTTACCAATTTTTGGCGAATTATGAACAAGTGACGTCTATTATTTGCGGCAAAAACAGTGCCTACACCTTAATGAATAACGATGCTGCGGAATTTGCCAATGCTCTCAATCATTATCAGCGTTTGCAGCAGGTAAACTGTTATCGTGAAATAAACGACACAATAATTAAAATAGCGCTGAAGATGCCAGAAAATATTCAAAGTGGTGTGTTAAACGCTGCTCGCCAGATGCTTGGTGATGTTCTGGTACCAGTCACTAGCGGGCATCAGTGGCTGGATTTAATTATACCCGGCGTTCACAAGGCTCACGGTTTGCAGCTATTGCAGGAGCAGTGGGGTATCAGTGACGATGCCATAGCAGCCTTCGGCGACAACGGCAATGACCTTGAAATGCTGCAAAAGGCGCGCTTCAGTTTTGCCATGGACAATGCCTGCGAGAGCATCCGACAGGCTGCCCGTTATCTTGCACCGGCCAATAATAACGACGGTGTACTTACGGTGATTGATCGCATTATTGCCGCCTGAGCATTTTCTGTACGCCTTGAACACGCGACTGGTATCAGGTTTTGGCCAGCGGCGATAAAAAAATATATATGACTTGACTCGCCATAGGGAAATCCGTTTAATACGCATCGCACATGGTTTGCAGTATTGCCTGGGTAGCTCAGTCGGTAGAGCAGCGGATTGAAAATCCGCGTGTCGGTGGTTCGATTCCGCCCCTAGGCACCATTCATTATTCTCGCAAGTCTTGGCCTGGGTAGCTCAGTCGGTAGAGCAGCGGATTGAAAATCCGCGTGTCGGTGGTTCGATTCCGCCCCTAGGCACCATTTTGAAAGTATGAAAATTGAAAGTATGAAAACTCTGGATAATATCCGGAGTTTTTTTGTTTCTATCTCCAGAAAAAACATCTTGGTATCGTTGGCAACGCGATACCAAATTGTTATTTATGCGACATTAGACGTATTTTAAGCAAGAGCGCCAGGTATTTCTGGCCTTTTCAAGGCTTAACGATCTTCCTCAGTGTAACCCTCGGGCATATCAACTGTTTCGTTGGCAAAGTAGCGATCCATTTGCTCAAGCAGGTACTGGCGAGTTGTCGGCTCCAACAGGTTCAGCCGTTTTTCATTAATCAGGCGAGTCTGGTGTGCCTGCCATGCAGTCCATGCTTCCTGACAAACGTGTTCGTAGAGCCATTGCCCCTTGGCACCGGGCAATGGTGGGATGGCCAGCCCTTCTGCTTCTTTATTTAGTTTTACACAATGCACCATTCTGGCCATGTTGTTCTCACCGCTCTGCTTTTGTTGATCCGATAATCTTAACGACAAAATCTCAGGATAGAAATCGCTTATGCTTCAGGACGAACAGCTGATTTCCAGTTTTTTGCTCCATGGAGGTGGCGTAGCAGCATAGTGCTCAAAATCCGGGTGCTCAGCAAAAGGAGAAGTCAGCACGCTCATCAGATTGTCGATTTCCTGATAGTCACCCTGTTCTGCTTGTGTGATTGCCTGTTGTGCCAGATAGTTTCTCAGGATGTATTTTGGATTAACCTGTTTCATACGCTGTTGGCGTGTCTGGTCATCTATTGAGTTACGGTTAAGTCTTTCCTGATATTTATTTAACCACGGACCAATATTATCGACTTGCTGTTGCAGGGCAGCACAAGCTGAATCTGCTGGATAATCGCAGAGCGTACGAAAGAACCGGGTATAATCGCATTGACTGTCCTGTAACAACTGCAGCAGTTCCTGTATAAGCTGATCGTCGTTTGGTTCTTGCTCAACCAGGCCGAGTTTATCAAGCATCAGGCGAATATACGTTTGGCTATAAATCGTTGGATAGCTTTGTAACGCCAGTTGAAGCAGTTTGGTATCGGTGAACAGTGGCGTCAGAGCTTGTGCCAGCTTACCGCAGTTCCAGTAGCCAATTCCTGGCTGCTGACTGAATGCATAGCGACCGGCGTAGTCGGAATGATTACAGATATAATGCCAGTCAAAATTATCCATAAAGCCATAAGGACCATAGTCAAAAGTATCGCCGACGATGCTCATATTGTCGGTATTCATCACACCGTGGGCAAAGCCAGCAGCCTGCCATTTGGCAATTAGTGTAGCTGTACGACGAATGACTTCAGTAAAAAAATTAAGATAAAACGAATCTGTGCCAGGCTCGGCAGAATCGGGAAAGTTTTGCCAGATAGTGTAGTCTGCCAATTCCCTGAGCAAATTGAAGCGATTTTTTTCTTTTTGATTCAGTGCCGTGTAATAGAAATATTCAAAATGTCCAAAGCGAATATGACTTCGGGCAACGCGCAGCAAGGTTGAACCTGCCTCGACAGTTTCTCGTTGTACTGGCGTGTCGCTGGTGATGACGGCCAGTGCTCTGGAGGTGGGAATACCCAGATGGTGCAGCGCCTCGCTGGCAAGAAACTCGCGGATACATGAGCGCAATACGGCACGGCCATCACCAAAGCGAGAGTAGGGCGTTGGACCGGCACCTTTGAGATGCAGATCCCACTTCTCCTGGCGTGTATTAACCCACTCGCCCAACAGCAGTCCACGGCCATCCCCAAGGCGCGGGTTATAGCTGCCAAACTGATGTCCCGAATAAACCATGGCCAGTGGTTGTGAACCGGGCCATAGACTGTGTCCGGAGCAGATTTGCGTCAGCGCTGCCCTGTTGGCAGAGGAGTCTGGCAGGTCAAGTAGCGCGCTAGTGGCAGGGCTGATAGTGACCAGGCGTGGATTTTTCAAGGGAACTGGCCCTTGTCTGGTGTAAAAGCTTTTTGGCAGTTGCAGGTAGGTGTTGTTAAAGTGACCTGTCCGCATATCAGCGGGCGTATTAAAGGAATTTACAGTCTGCGTGCATGAGTACATCTTCAGATCCCATTCCCAAGTGAAAGTCGAGGCGCAGGGCTGAGAGTATTTACTTCACTCAAGCCCAGTCAGGCGAGACAACAATCCGGAAGCTATGCACTGTAGAATCTGTGCCAGTAGATATTCCCACATGGGAACTCTTTACACAATCGTCGTATTTTTGCGAACAGCAGATTCGTAAAGGGTTCCCCTACAAATAGTCCCGTCAGCGCAGGTTTTGTCGTGAGAAGTGTTGAGAATGCTCAACATGGGTCGAACGAATCCCCCAACCATAGCCGTCAGGCTTGGTGGTGGGAGCCTGTCAATCCATCAAGAAACTGTCTGATAGTGAATCCAGAACCTTTGGCCTGGCAGATTTTATTAATTACCTGATAGCCGATTTCTGCTTTTTCTTCATCCTTATTGTCAAGAAAAACAATGTTAGTTGTAGTGCTACCGAGTATCGCACGGGAAATAACCTTAATCTGTTCACGGCTCAGTTTACTGACTAAATTCTCTATGCCGTCTGTTTCACCCTGGATTGTTCGTGAAAAGGATCGGTCAAGCTGCCAGGATGCAAGCAACGCTGTTGAATCCGTATTCAAGAGTGCAGCAAAATGGTTGAGCATCGTTTCATGTAGGCTGGGTTTCTTTGCCGATGGAGTTTCGGTGTCGCAAAGCCCAATAATGTATCCACCTAGTGTCTTGATGTCTCTTTTCGACCAGGAGTGGTGCTCATTAAGGTAGGTGACTATGCCAACAGCAGCCGGAAGCAGGTCAGCCTGTGTAGGCTCCTGTCTAGCAGGCGCTTTCGAACAATTAGGACAGGTAAAGGGAGCAGGTAGCATAAAATGATCCTCAAGGTACGATTGATGTCGCAACGTTAGATCAACGCACTTGCCTGAAGTTCCACTCCAGCCTGTCGGTCGACCAGTCAAAATTCATAGCGCAGCCTGGCTATAAAACTGTTCGCCTTGAATTGACTGGCCCAATGGTGGGAGTAGCTGAGCACGAAGACGGTGTTGTCCAACACATTAAGATTTACCGCCGCCTCGGCCTGATAACGGTTCCTGGTTCGCTGCGCCCCATGAATCAGAAAGTTCTCACCGCCAGCAGCAAAATGGGCAGTGACGTCTATCGGATCCTTTTTGAAGTCGTGAAAAGCCATTATTCCCAGCTCTGGCCGGATGACCGTATCGTCAGCGACAAAAAAATCTGCTAACAGACTCATGCCGCCCCCAAGCTCCAGAATGTTGTAGCGCCCATTATTGACCTGATCGAAGGTAAGGAATGTTTGCGCTGGATTTCTGGCTGTTTCGCTGTAGTCATCAATGTCGATGCTGTAATAGTTAAAGGCTACTTTTGGCTGCCAGTACCATGAGTCTGCCAGCTCAACCTGATAACCACCGCTGAGGCCTATCCCCCAAGTTTTGGCATGATAACTGGCATCAAGGCGATTGCCGGCAACGATGCGCTGTCCGTGGTTTTTGCCAAAAGCGTAGCTCAATCGACCATCAAAGAAGTAGTCATCCTCCCATGAGGAGGTGTAGAGGCTGAAAATATTTGTGTCAGTGTTGATTCTGCCGTTGCTGCCATTCTCGCCGTGCACACGCCCCTTGGCAAAGGTGTAGGCAATACCTGTCCTGATGTCGGGGTTGTATTCCAGAGCGCTGTCAGCACCGATGGTGAAGCCATTGGTTTTGGCCTGGTAGCCCGGAACAGCGTCTCTGACATCTTGCGTCGCCTTGTTGTAACTGTATTGAATCCAGAGACCCTGATCGGATAAGCCGTGACCTTTATCAATCCCGGTGCGTTGACCTGACATACGTTCGTCCAGGGTATCTCCGGTTGTCTGCATGGCCAGGTGGGCATTGTGTACCGCATGAGGTGATATGGCTGGAGCTAATTCTGCCTCGCCACCATTCACACGGGTGGTGGCGTAGCGGCTTAACTGCGCGCGCTGAGTGTCTGGTTCGGTTTCGATAATATCTCGATCTGGCGGAATAGCAACCAGCATCATGGGATGAAAGTGCGGATGCACCTGGTTGACGGGATGTGCCGGGTCAATGGGGTATGACTGGTCGATGGAATGGGCGACATTTAAATACTCATCGGCATCCAAAGGCTGAGCTGCTTCATCATGACCGGCTGTTAAACCTGCTTCCGGCAGCATGGCAGGCAGTTTTATAAGTTCATCGTCGTTTTCTACTATTGGCAGTTCTGCTAATGGTATCGCTGTATTTGCTGAGGGTATCGTCATGTTGTGCGCGGCAACTGCAGGACTAATGCCTTTTTCAGTATTGCTGATCTCGATAACGATTTTGGTTTTGTCCTCATCGCTGGAGTGTTCCATGATTCTGGCGTTGTCATGGTTTTCAGGCTGGCTAAGCCAATGCAGAACCTGGGCATCGGTCAAATATGAAGTGCCAGAACTTTCTGTCTCGCCCTCGGCAAAACTGCTGTGCGTTTGCATCAGCATTGCTGATGTGATCGCAAACGCAATTGCTTTTTTGGGGAATACCCCCGTGCTGGGATACTTCATAGATACCTCGACCGATGGGTTGTATCAACGGCTTGAAACCACAATGGATAAAAGCAACTTAGCCTTGGTTGAAATGCTCCGGAACCGGACTGTCAATTATTGTTCAGGATCAGACTTTTTAATCAGGCCAATGATGAGCAAAGCGGAAAGATTTTTTTTGACAAATACCGTTTTAAACTAAATAAAAATTTTATTATTTTCTTTTTAAATAAGTTTATTGGTTGAAGGATTTTTATTGCGGCTTATTTTACGGCGACGAGCCATTGCGTCTTGTGCTAGTGCTCGCCAGCCAAAGCAGTGAGCGAGCGTGATAAAAACAAGTTCACAAAATTAAATTAATTTTTTCCAGTAACTTTTTGACAGGTGTCGCCAGACCCAGTTGGCGGGACTGATTAGGGGCAAACCAGCAATAATCGTCGCGTTCTTTAACTGATAATGCTTGTTGTCGGGAATCGACAAAAGTCAGTGCCGGGGTAATATCCAAGTGATAGTGGCTGAATGTGTGACGAAATGGTTGCCACAGTTCACAGTCGTCTATGAGCAACCCTGTCCTGGCAAGTGTTTCTGCACTGATCTGATTTGGGTCAGTAAGCTCTGGAAAGCTCCACAGTCCACCCCAGATACCCGTTGGTGGTCGTTTTTCCAGCAAAACCTCGCCGAATTGGTTAACGATCATCAGCATCACAGTCGACCGTTCTGGTTTGGTTTTCTTGGGTCGGGATTCCGGGAAGCATTGTTGCTGGTCCGTTTGATGGGCGATGCAGCTGTTGTTCAATGGGCATAGCTGGCAGGCTGGTTTGCTGCGCTTACACAACGTGGCGCCCAGATCCATCATCACCTGGGTGTAATCACCGACGCGTTCCTGGGGTGTCAGCCCATCAGCAATAGTCCAAAGTTCATTGGCTACGGCCGTTAATCCGGGCCAGCCGTGGATGGCAAAGTAACGGGTCAATATCCGTTTGACGTTGCCATCCATAATGGGTGCCCGGATGCCCATGCTGATGGCGGCAATGGCACCAGCCGTGGAGCGGCCGATGCCTGGCAGCTCCATCAGTCCGACGACGGAGCGCGGAAATGCGCCAGAGTGCTCATTAACCACTAACTTTGCTGCTTTATGCAGATTTCTGGCGCGACTGTAGTAACCAAGGCCGCTCCAGTGATGGAATACGTCATCTTCACTGGCATCGGCAAGGTCCAGGACTTGCGGGAATCGGGCCATAAAGCGCTGGTAATAGGGAATAACGGTGGTCACCTGGGTCTGTTGCAACATGATTTCGCTGATCCAGACGCGATAGGGGGTTTTATCCTGTTGCCAGGGTAGGTTATGGCGACCATGAAGGTCATACCAGTGCAGCAGTCGTTGGCTGAATGTAGGGTCTGAGTAGGTTTGTTCGGGCATGTGTTTTAACTGGGTCGCAACTTGTGGAATGAGTTCTGGGTGAGATGTGTGGTTGAAATTAGGTTTCCTAGATTGGCTACAAAAGGTATCACAAAAGACACCGGAAAATGAGGTGAAAAATATTGTCCGGTGTCTTCTGTTGGTTGGCAGGCGAGTTACGCTTGTGTGATTACCGCGATTTGTCGTAAAGCTCCGCACTGTCGGTCGAGAATATAAGACGAGAATACGCGGAGCGTCAGTTTCAGTTATTGACGTCAGTTATTGAATAGCCCCTTGAGTAGATTTCTGACCGGCTCCTGGAGCTTCTCGTCAAACTTCAGTTTCAGCCGGTTGGCGGCAATTTCGGCAACGGTTTTGGCCATACGCTCAAGGTCAATACCGCACTTCAAAGCATCCAGACTACCATAACACTGCATCGGCCAGGTGACATCAGCGAACTCTTTGTTGACTTCACAAGCCGGGTCGTTGCCTGGTGCCTTGCCACCGGGGATATTCAGACCAAGGTGATAGTCCATTTCCCGATTTACCAGATTGACGTAACCGTCACCTTTAAGGTTGGCATTGGCCAGGGCGGCAATCAGGTTATCGTTGCTGGCCACACCGTTACGAATGATGAGCGTGCCACTGAGATTGGTGAATTCGGTGGTTGTTCCCCACTCGTCTGTGTCGCGTAGCGATTTTTTGCGTACGCTGGCAATGGCTTCACACAGCAGATAGTTAAAATTCGTACCCGTGAAGGCGCCTTGCTCAATATTGAATGCAATTTCACCGTTGAGGTTTTGTGTCAGGACGCTGATGTACTGGCCATGGGTGGTGAGATTCATGTTGGCGTTGATCTTGCCTTGCAGTGATGCCAGGTCAGGCAGGCGAACGGCCAGGGCCTCCAGGGTAATATTGTCCAGGTTGGCGGTGGCGGCAATTTTCGGGTTGCTCGGCTGACGCACATCCAGCCCGGTGGTCAGATCAATGGTGCCCTGGTAGAAGCCGGAGCCGATCTGCACCCGCTGTTGGCCATTTGCTGCATGTAACGACAGTGCGGGTTGGTTGAACAGGAAGTTGGCAACGGTCAACGAATCCAGCTTGAGGGAGCCGTCCAGGTTAAGGCTTCGGAGCATGGTTTCGGGCAGCAATGGGTGCTCTTTGCTGGTGCGCTTGGCAGTCTGCGTTCTGGCCGGTGTCGGGGCTGGTGTACTACTGGTTTGCGCTGCGGGCTTGTCTGGCGCGGGTGCTGCTTTGGTATCTGTCGGTGGCTCTGCGTCAGCAACGGACGGTGGCAGATAGTTATCCAGATTCAGGTCATTCCCGGTGAAGGCAAATTGGGTTTTGCCGCCTTTACCCACATTCAGCGTGCCGTCCAGGGCGAAATTGTCCAGCTTGAGGGCCAGTTTGTTGGCATTAAAGTTGTCGCCGTTGCTGGTGAAATGACTGTCAAACGAGAGCCGGGTCAGCGCATCGGGATCAGCCATAGGCGGCAGAGGCATTTTCAGTTGAGCAAGCAGGCTAGCCAGGTTAAATGGAGCTGCCCCCAGCTCGCCCGTAATCAGTAGCGGCGACTGCTGATACTGCACATTACCGACGATGCTCAGGCTTTCGCCATTGGCAACATCGGGTGCGGCACTGACTTTCAGATTCTTGATATCGTAGTTGCCAGCTTCAAGATCAAAGGTCATATCGCCATTGATCAGGGCATTCATGGCCAGCTCAGGAATAGCAATATGAGCCTTGAGTTCAAAAGGGAATGCCCGGTTTTGGGCAATAGCGCCAGTGGTCAGGCTGGCTTGGGACACGGTGTACTTCTGACCGGTAAGCTGGTTGTCATAGCTGATCAACAGGCCACTGACGTTAACGCTGGCGATGTCGATCATGAGTGTCGAACTGTCGCCCGTGGTGGGCTGGGGAGCTTTTTCCGGAGTCGGTTGTGGTACTGGTTGCGCAGGGAGTTGGGCGGTTTTTGCCTGTGGTAGCTGGGCTTGCGGTGCTTTTACTTGCCAGTTGCCGACGCCCTGGGCGTCCCTGACCAGTGTTAACTCAAGCCCCTTTAGCCGAACGGTTCGCATCTCAACGCGCTTGCTCAGCAGCGGTAGCAGTTTGACCCTGACTTCGGCCGAGCCAAGCTGGCCGAGTTGGGTGTTGTGCGTGCCCACCACGGAGATGTTCTCAAGGGAGAGACCCACCCACGGGAAAATGGACCAGTCGATAGGACCATTGATACTGAGTTGCAGGCCGGAGTGGTCGTATACCAGTTTGGCAATCTCTTCGCGATACTTATCCGGGTCAAGAATACGAGGTAGCAGTACCACGGCGGCAATACCCAGGAAAACCACTATCACCACCAATGTAGTGATGAACTTGAGAATACGTTTCATGAATTCCTCAGAATCTGAACTTTGACAGTGTTGTCAGCAGAGGTGGGCGGTTGCCAGTGTTGCTTACGACATACCGTGAAAAAAAGATGAGCCCCTGCTACATAATTTGCAGCGCCCATCTTACTCTGAAACCAATGGTCATCAAGGCAAAACAGGCGGGTAGGAGGCGGGAATTACTCAGAGGCTGGCGATTTGCAGTTGTTTCAGCGAATTCAACGGGCGCGTCCACGGATGCAATATCATGGCGATATTTTTCAGGGCCGGTGATTGTAGTGCCTCGATAGCTTCCTGACTGGTTCTGTACTGTCCCTGTACCAGAACATACCAGTCTTTCTGGTTGCGCCGGATGTGAACCGTGTTGGCTGCTGCCAGTTCTGGGAAACGTCGCTTCAGTCTGTCAATAGCCAGCGGGTCACTGGAGGAGAACCACTGAATGGTGTAGTTGTTTTGTCCGGTCGGTGCACTTTTTTGTCGGTATTGGTCTACTTGTCGGGACAGATCGGTCAGGTAAGTCTTTTCCGCGCTCTTGTTCTGGACTAGCCACTGATGACTATTAACTGTCGGCTCCGGGAGTACTGACTGCGAACTCTCGACGCCGGACAGTGACTGCAAATAAGCCACCTGCCGTACCTTTGGAGCAAAACGCGCCGAAACTTTGGCCAGCGACGGCATCAACAGGGCATCAAGTGCATCCGTGCGATCGGCAAACGATCTGCTGACCAGGGCATAGCGATTCTGCTTGTTGCTTTGGTATTGGATGATCTGGGTATCTTGCAGCTCGCTGTAGCGCGACTGAGCTCGCTCAAGAGACGCCTTTCTGGCAGCACTCATCCATTCAATGGTGTAGCGCTCAGGATTGGCAGTCAGAACTGAGGCATTTTGTTCCCGGGACTGATGGAAGATGGATTGGGTTAGCTCACTTTCCTGAACATTAAAGTCGTAACCATTGAAATCCAGGTTCTGCTGGGTAGATTGCCCATGTGAATCTGGATAAGTCGGTGCGATGCTGGCGTACAGCTGATCAGCTTTGTCTTGGCCGACGGGTTGTGGGCGGTTTTGCTCAAGATTAAAGTCCGCATCATTGCTGAACTCCATGCCGTAAGGAATGTTCAACTCTGCGGCTGGAGGGTGGTCGGCGTGAATTGTCTGGTGCTTTGGGTTGTAGGAGATGTTGTATTCGATGGGTGCCACATTAGCCATATGTGGTGGTAACGCCGGTGGCTTGATATTGGCAATTTGCTGCCCGGTAAACTCTGGTTTGATGATATCAAGCTTTTGAATACTGGCCAGTGATCTGGTCCAGGGATAAAGCTCTCGCGCCATCAGTGATCGAGGCGGTGCATCCAGTTCGGCCATAGCAGCTGTGCGACTCGCGTAGGGACCATCGAGAAGAGCGTACCAAGTCTTGCCGGATCGCTCATATTGGGCGATGGTCGCTTTTTGCAGAACGGGATAGCGGTCCTTTAGTGTTTCCAGCTCACTGCGCTCCCTTGCCGCCATCCACTGCAGAACAAAGTGTTCGCCCGGTGCTTCCAGCAGGCTCAAAAGTGCTTGTGATTCCTCAGAATCGTAGGGTAGGGCATCTGCGTTTACCAAAGGAGAATTAGCTGCCGGAGTCGCGTATTTTACGTCAGTTGTTGTATTTTTGCTGGGGCAGATGTTGCTGCCAGCTGACTGGCAGCTCCATGAATGATTCACAGTTAACGGGTTGGGGGGCAGGACAAGACCTTGCGCCACTGGAGCCGCGACGGAGGCAAGAGCGGCCACGACACAGAGCCTGAGTTGTTTCTCCCTAAACAACAGTCGACCGGACATGGTGAACAGATCCTTCTGAATTCAGTGCAAATCAAACCTAATAACAAAAAAAATTTTAATTAAAATTTTTCCCAATTATTTTGGCTTTTGTGGTGGATACTAATACGTTGTCGGAAGCGTCGTTTTTTTCATTAAAAAATCAGCCAGTCACTGATCAAAATGGCCACGAAGCTGTGAATAAAATGGAGTAGTTGTCAGGACTGCAAATGCTGCGAATATGGTCTGATTGTTTTTCGTACATTTATGTGTGGCTGCTCTGTGGTGCGGCAAGATTGGTCCGGGCTTGATGCAGTGGCAAATGGGCTTTAAGCTTCTCGGCTAGTGAGCTGACTTCTTTCATGCACGACAACGGTAAGCCCTATGGCAGTTGGCGACCATACGGGCGCACCGGCATGAGAGTTGGTTTGTACCTGTATATTCCCGTCATGTCTGACCTGTGCAAGTTTCGTCCCGTATAGCGATTGATTATCGATTAATGAAGACTGGTTGAGACATAGCAGACTCTGCGGATGTGCGGTGAGAAAACGAGGAAAAAACAATGTGGAAGGTAAGCTGGCCAGAAGTTTTTGCTCCCGTTCTGGCGGCAGCGCTGTCTGCCGTTCCCCCTGCTGTTTTGGCTGATGTTTGTTTCCCAACCCTTGATAAAACTGTACCTCAGTACGTAATTGGCTATGGTAGCCTGCTTCAGGAGCAAACTGTTACTCCTGCCAGCATTGCTTCGGGATCAGAGATACCCGTTTGGGTCGATGGTTTTCGTCGGGGTTGGCTCACCAGAACCCGTCAGGACAGTTTTGTTCGACTGACCGAGTTGGGCGTAGTGCCATTTATTGGTGATCGGTTCAATGGCATCCTGGTTGCCATGTCGCCCGGCAGAATCAAGGGGATTGATCGTCATCAACCCCGAACTTGTCGTATTCAGGTCAATCCAGCTCAGTTGAGCGCCATGAATGATGCCACGATTCCTGCAAACGGCCAGTTCTGGATTTACCAGACACGTGCCAACTATATCAGCAAGCCCGCTGGCAGCTATCCGATCCTGATGTCTGAGGTGGATCAGTTTCTCACCGGTTGCATAGAGCAGAGTCAGCAGTTCGGGGTCAAATCGTTTGCCGCCAATTGCGTAGCAACTACCTGGGACTGGTCAGTACACTGGGTTAATGACCGCTACTACCCGCTCAGAGGAAGACCGGTTCAAATCAAGAGCCAACAGGTAGACCAATTGCTGGAAAACCAGTTAGGGCCACTGTTCGAACAGGTGAACTCTCAGTAGTTGGTTCGGGTTAACAGCCTGACGCGACCGCTTTGGTGGTGATGCTTGCAGATTCACGATACGATGCGCCATCATTAATCACTTGGTCTGTCGGGTGCACCAGTACACGAATGCGTAATACCGGTTCTAATCTTGTAAAACCCTCTAACATCCCCCGGGATGACAAAAACCTGGCCGTAATGGCACACTTGCTGCCGTTGCTGGGTTTTCTGTTGCCCGGATTGAACGTAGGCATGCCACTGGGGATTTGGCTGCTAAAACGCAATAAGTCGATTTTTGTTGAATGTCACGCTCGGGAATCCCTGAATTTTCAGATTACCCTCTCTCTATTGTGTGTCGTGTGGACTATCCTCACTTGGATGCTGGTGGGCTTACTGTTGCTGCCACTGGTGCCGGTGGTGCTTATTGCGGCGCTGCTGTTTATGGTCAAGGCGGCTATCAAGGCCAGCCGTGGTGAGTTTTACTACTATCCGTTTACTTTACGTCTGGTGCACTAATGTATTTGCCTTGCTCGTAGATGCCTTCTGGCGCTGGTGGCGCACGACTGCCAAGGTGTAGACAGAGAAATAAGCGACAAGTATCCTGACTCAGCCCTGCGTCAGGGCCGTTTTTTGGAGTCTCAAATGAAATTTTTCCAACCCGGGATTGTGGCTATGTCGATCTTGCTGACAGGATGCAGTGGTTTGCCCGAAGGCCGCTGGCAGGAAACCAGCCCGGCAGCTGGCACCCCTGCAATGGTCTTGGATATCGACGATGACCGCATCTCGGCTTACGCTGGCTGTAATCGTATGATCGGCATGGCGAAAATGTCCGGTGACCAGCTACTGGTGGAACGCCTGACCAGCACTTTGATGTTGTGTCATGGTGTTGAAGGTGAAAAAGAGGAGGAGCTGAAACAACTCCTGACCAATAAGCCAACTGTAGAGGTTTCCGGGGATCAGCTGATTCTTGGTGTTGGCAACGAGACCTACAGGTTCACCAGGCAGCCGGATATGGAAGACGGCTTGACCCGGCTGATATACGTGGCCTCAGAAAAGGTGCCATGTACTGGCGTTGCTCCCACAGAGTGCCTGCAGATTCGGGAGTCTGAAGATGCACCCTGGACCACCTACTTTGGCACCATCGATGGCTTTGAATTTGAGCCCGGCAATATCTATCACCTGCGCATTAAGGAGTTTGATGTCGAAAAGCCAGCGGCCGACGTTTCCAGCAAACGGTGGATTCTGGATAACGTGCTGAGTGTTGAGAATCTGAACGTTGACACCGAAAGTGCAAGCGCCAACGTCAACGCCGAGAACCCAGAGAACGAAGTTGAGAGCCCGAAGAAAGAAGCTGAGAATCCTGCCAGTGGCGATGCCAAATAATGTGAATCAACGGCTGAGTTGTTGCGATTGAACTTTTGTTGCCTATGCCTGTCCAAGCGCTGTGTCTGTTCGTTTGCCCACTCATGCAGTTGACCTCCTCATCCAGCAACCCTGGTTTGCCGGGATAGGTTGGTCGACTGTCTGTCTACCACCGCTTTATTCAGGGTCTTGGCTATGGCTATGGACGGTATAGGCACGGGGCACGTACAGGGCAGCAGCGACACCGAAGTTGCAGCACCTTTCAATGTCAAGGAGAGTTTTTTTGCCGGCAGGAAGATTGCTATCAACTCGAAGTCGTTACTGACTGTTTGCACGTCTGACAGTCAGCCTTTTGATGATCAGGTCGATGTGCTCTATGAAGCGGTTAGCCAGTCCCGACTTTCCCCGGAGCCACGCAACAAGTACGTTCAAAAATTATTCAATTCCTGGTTTTTTGGTGAAATTTGCCAATTGCCAGCGCGTAATTACCAGTGCCTCTGTCATGAAGTTCATAAAAAGTATCCGGGACAGAGAGTGGGCGGAATCTTGTTTGAAAACCAATTGCGGTTTACCCAGAGTGCTGACAAGGATGTGAGCGCACTTTTGTCTTTAGCGGCATGTAACCTGATAGAGGCCGATAGGCTAATAGTCTTGCACGACCGACAAAAATCGGAAAAAAACGCAAACTCCTTGCTACTGGCTCGGGCCGGTGAAAAGCGCAAAGAAGCCCATGAGCGATTGAGCAAAGCTTATGAACTGGACCCAACTCTGACGCAGAAACAGATACGCTCCTGGCTTATCCAGTTTGCCCTCAATAAAGGCCTGAGTTTTCAGATTGATGACATTGAGAAAATTAAGCACTTCCGCGCGGATTTTCAGGGCAAACTCTCTTTACGCTGGTTCAAGATGCTTATCGAAAGCGGTTTTTACCCGGAAACGCGAACATTGGGTCATCCCCTCCTACTCGCTGAACAACTATCATCAATCGCGCAAGAGCTAAACAGGGTGAACTTCTTTTATCCCAGGAGTACTCACGATTCTGCCGTTTTGCTGTTTTCTCCCTACGATGGCCTACTCAGGTTTATCCAGTGCGGGAGCTACTTTCTGTCTAGGCTAAAAGGAGAGGATCATGCCCTTTTTATCGTCCTGAGAAGTGCCATTTTTGATGATGTAGCTCGTCTCTCGCATCAGTCGGCCTTATATCTGCATCAGTTACAAGCCCCTGACTCACCACACCACTCCTCCTGCGCGACTGGCAAGACAAAGGCTATGACTGACCGCGCGCAAATCTGGTCCGTCATCGGCGGGAAGACCGATCTGCAGTTGGAAGGCTTGTTCATGACCAAAAAGAAGCCTGGGCAAGGTGAAACAGCGGTAACGTGGCATCAACGAGGTAATGAGTTTCCTGAGCCAGACAATATGGCGACCGCCATGGCTAATGTTATCAATGTGATGACCTATCCCAAGCCAGACGACAAAACCCGTATTTATAATATGCCCACTCACAGGGATCGAATGATCCGGGCTTATAACCAGCTTGGGCAGTCCTTGCATAAGGATGAGCAACGGATTGACGTGCTGCCTGACGCACTTCACGGCTACACGTGCTTTCTTATGGGCTGGCTGCATGAGCAAAAACTGATCGATCATGCGTCGCCGGTCGAGGCAGCCGCTTTTTACCAAAAGGCGGTTGCGCGTGGGCAGTTTCTGCCCCTGGGTCTGAAAGCCGGCGATCTCTATGCCGAAATCGGGGACTACCACCAGGCCCACGAGTGTTATGAAATGGTGCAAAAGCATTTGCAAACAATCGTTGACAACATTCAAGCGCGGGAAGGGAGTGGTCCACTATCTGAGCAGAGCGGTTATCTGAGTCCCTCGTTTCTGGATTATCTGGCATCAAAAATTGAGTACCTGAGCATCAAGGCTAAGGATACAGTGTATCTGCACAACCTGACGCCCGAAGAAATCCAGCAATACGTCAATGGTGTGGCTGCTGAGGAAAAGACCAGCTCGTCAACAAGCGCCAGATTGGAGACTCCCTGTGAGGCTGACACAGCGATAACCGAGTTTGGCGCCAATTGGCACGGCTTCGGAACGCAGGTGTCTACCATCCCAAAAAATAACAAGAGAAACAGGAGCGTTCTTTGCAATTTGGTCAGAAATCGACTGACGTCACAGTGGGATCCGGCCGTTTGCAGCGCATTAAAACAGTATTGTCAGCGCAGAAACCAAGCTGAATTCAGCCCGGCTGAGCAAATTGACTGGCTGGATAGCGCACTGAAAAAGCTCAAAAGAAAGCGTGGCGCAGAACTACTGGTAGAACACTTGGCCTGGGAGCATATCCATGTTGCAGAACAAGCTCAGTTTGATCGCCATAGTGCGGCGGCCAAAATGGCTCGGAAGCATCTGAATATCGCCCGTGATCTGCTACTGGAAAATATTATCTACAAAACTGGTATCCGCTACACTGAACTGCCGCAGCCGGATCATTTTGAAGCGGACGTACTGGCTATGGTGACAGCAATCACCTGCGATCTGGCGCCTATGGAAGTGGCAGAATGGTTGTTCGGTATTGTCTGCCAGACACGGAGCCTTGGGCATGTGTTCAGCACATTCAAACTGCTTTACCCAGGCAGCAAAACCATCGATTCACTGAACAAGGGATGGTTCTCGTTAAAGCGCTTATATCAAATACCATAATGGATCAGAGGCGCCGCACTTGAACGACGCCCGCGTGGTTAACTACACCAGTGACTTCAGTGCCACTTCAACCATCTCGTTAAATGTCGATTGACGGTCTTCTGCTGGCAGAGCTTCACCGGTACGGATATGGTCACTGACAGTACAGATGGCCAGACCATGGGCGCCAAATTCGGCACAGACACCGTACAGACCAGCCGCTTCCATTTCTACGCCGAGCACGCCGTATTTTTCCATGGTGTCAAACATGGTCGGGTCGGGACTGTAGAACAGGTCTGCCGAGAACAGGTTGCCCACCTTGACCGGCAGGTTCATATCCCGTGCGGCATTAACTGCCCTTTCCAGCAGGGTATAGTCTGCAATGGCGGCAAAGTCATTATCCTTGAAGCGGATACGGTTTACCCTGGAGTCGGTGCAGGCACCCATGCCAATAACGATGTCGCGAACTTTCACATCTGGTGAAATTGCACCGCAAGAGCCGACACGAATCAGACTCTTGACGCCATACTCAGTGATCAGCTCCTTGTAGTAGATAGAGGCCGATGGAATGCCCATACCTGAACCCATTACTGATACCCGCTTGCCCTCATAAGTGCCAGTAAAGCCCAGCATATTGCGCACATCGGTCACCTGCTCAGCACCTTCGAGGAAGGTTTCCGCAATGTGTTTGGCGCGCAGCGGGTCACCGGGCATCAGGCAAACATCGGCAAAGGCACCGGGTTTGGCATTAATATGTGGCGTCATGGTTATCTCCTAAGGTCTTGATGCGGCAGGTCATGCCTGCTCAAAAATTTCCGGTAAAAAGGATGTGCCGTAGGCCATTGGCTCCAGGTCAAAGAAGCTGGCCAGAGTCTGACCGATGTCAGCAAAGGTTTCGCGCTGGCCCAGGTCACACGGCTTCAGTCCTTTGCTGTAGACCAGGACCGGGATGTGCTCACGGGTATGGTCAGTGCCGTGCCAGGTTGGGTCACAGCCATGGTCGGCAGTGATGATCAGCAAGTCGTCGTCGTTCATGGCGTAGAACAGCTCTGGCAGCATGGCATCAAGCTGCTCCAGCGCCAGGGCGTAACCGGCAACATCGCGACGGTGACCGAAGGACGAGTCAAAATCGACAAAGTTGGTGAAGATCAGTGTACGGTCACCGGCCTGCTCCAATGCCTCAAGGGTGGCTTCAAACAGGGCTGGAATACCAGTGGCCTTGATCTTTTTGGTGATACCCTGATGAGCGAAGATATCGGCAATTTTACCCACACTCACCACATGACCACCGCTGGCCACCAGTTTGTCCAATACAGTGGGTGCCGGTGGTAGAACGGAGAAGTCCCGACGGTTGCCTGTGCGCTGGAAGTCACCGGCATCATCACCGATGAATGGGCGCGCAATAACACGACCAATGTTGTATGGCTCAAGAATCTCCCGGGCAATCTGGCACACTTCCAGCAGTCGCTCCAGCCCGAAGGTTTCTTCATGGGCGGCGATTTGGAATACGCTGTCCGCTGACGTGTAAACGATGGGCTTGCCCGTTCTCATGTGTTCTTCGCCCAACGCTTCGAGAATGCCGGTGCCCGATGCATGGCAATTGCCCAGCACGCCGGGCAGTTTGGCCTTTTCGATCAGCTCATCAAGCAGCTCCTGGGGAAAGGTATTTTGCTCATCGCGAAAATAGCCCCAATCAAACAGCACTGGTACCCCGGCCATTTCCCAGTGGCCACTGGGTGTATCCTTGCCGCTGGAAAGCTCTTTGGCATAGCCGTAGGCACCGATGATTGGCATATCATTGGCCATGCCTTTGGGGAATTCGCCGCAGGCATCGCGGGCGGCGTGGACCAGCCCGAGACCAGAAAGCTCAGGCAGCCTGAGCACTCCACTGCGGCCCTGATTGGCTTCGCCATCGGCACAGGCCTGGGCGATGTGGCCGATGGTGTTGGATCCGGTATCGCCAAACTTTCCGGCATCGTCAGTGGCACCGATACCAAACGAATCCATCACAAGGACAATTGCACGCTTCATTCGTTTCTCCTGATCTGTCGTGTTTACCGCGATTTCCTGACAAAAGAACACCCGCGTGGGGTGTTCTTGTCGCTCACAACTGTTGGTACACCATTGGGTTTTGTTCGGGCTGCTGGTCGCTGACGGTCAGAGCTGCGCGCAGCATATCCGCCGCCTGGTTCCAGGAATCCTCAGAGCTGGCGTGCAGCATGGCGATTGGTTGTGACGGATCAATCCGCTCACCCAAACGACAAATGTCGCTCAAGCCAACGCTGTAGTCGATGGTATCAGCAGCTACCTTACGTCCGCCACCGAGCTGTACCACAGCCATACCCACGGCGCGGGTATCCATGGCTGAGAGATAACCTTCTGCCTCCATAAACACCGGCTTGATAATAGCGGCATCGGGCAAGTAATGGTCGTAGCGCTCAACAAAGTCAGTCGGGCCACCAAGACCAGCCACCATTCTGGCGAAAATATCCGCCGCGCGACCGTTGTCCAGTACCGCTTGCAGCTTCTGCCTGGCATCTTGTACGTCAGTAGCCAGATTACCGGAGACCAGCAGTTCAGCAGACTGGGCCATGGTGATTTCCAGCAGGCGGTCATTGCGGTACTCGCCGGTCAAAAAGCGCACTGCTTCACGCACTTCGATGGCATTACCGGCACTGGATGCCAGACACTGGTTCATGTCAGTGAGCAGCGCAGTGGTTTTCACTCCAGCGCCGTTGGCTACCTGAACAATGCTGCGAGCCAGTTCTACGGACTGTTCATAGGTAGGCATAAAGGCACCGCTGCCCACTTTGACGTCCATGACCAGGGCATCAAGACCTTCGGCCAGTTTTTTCGACAGAATCGAGGCGGTGATCATGCCGATGGATTCCACCGTGGCAGTCACATCACGAACACCGTAAATGCGCTTATCTGCCGGTGCCAGCTCGCCGGTCTGTCCGACAATAGCGACACCCGCGTCTTTGACTACTTGGCGAAACAGAGATTCTGAGGCACTCGTCGTATAACCAGGAATGCTGTCCAACTTGTCCAGAGTACCGCCGGTATGACCCAGGCCACGACCAGAGATCATTGGAACAAAACCGCCGCAAGCGGCAATCATCGGGCCAAGCATCAGGCTGACTACGTCGCCTACGCCGCCGGTGGAGTGTTTATCGAGGATCGGGCCGCCAAGTTGGTCGGCAGACCAGTCCATCACCTCGCCAGAGTCGCGCATGGCACAAGTCAGAGCAATGCGTTCATCAATGTTCATGCCCTGAAAGTAGACGGCCATGGCAAAGGCACCGATCTGACCTTCAGATACCGAGTTGCCGGTGACGCCAGCGATAAAATTACTAATTTCCTCGGCGCTGAGAATTTCACCTTCCCGCTTACGACGGATAACCTCCTGGGGAAGAAACATATTAGTACCCTTCCTTGCTAGCTGTGCCTTCTTTCAGGCCAAGGTCGATCAGCAAGTTGCCGAGTAGGCTGCTGGCCCCAAAACGGTAGTGGTTACGGTCAACCCATTCTGGTCCCATGATGGTGTCAGCCAGCTCCAGGTGCACAGCGGCGTCTTCAGCGGTTTTAATGCCACCAGCAGGTTTGAAGCCAACATTGGTTTTACCACTGTCGCGGATCACTTCGAGCATGATGCGGGCGGATTCTGGTGTGGCATTGACGGGCACTTTACCGGTGGAAGTTTTGATAAAGTCAGCACCGGCGTCAATGGCGATTTCACTGGCCCGACGAATCAGCGCTTCGTCTTTCAGCTCGCCGGTTTCAATAATCACTTTCAGCAAGGCGTTATCACCACAAGCCTCCTTGCAGCGTTTGACCAGCTCGGCACCAACGGTTTCATTGCCAGCCATCAGGGCACGGTAAGGGAATACTACGTCCACCTCATCGGCACCATAGGCGACAGCGGCGCGGGTTTCAGCAACGGCAATATCAATATCATCACCACCAGCAGGGAAGTTGGTGACTGTGGCAATGGTAACGTCGTCCAGACCGAGGGATTGCAGCGTTTTGCGAGCCAGAGGGATAAAGCGCGGATAGATGCAGATGGCCGCAGTATTGCCAGCCGCGGTGTGCGCCTGATGGCACAGGGCAATAATCGCTTCCGGAGTATCGTCCTCATTCAGTGAGGTCAGATCCATTAATTGCAGAGCCTGACGGCTACGGGCGTTTAATTCAGTCATGGGAATATCTCACAAAAAATGGTGGCCAGACAAATGGCCAGTAAATCAGTATTGCCAGCAGAAAAATGACGGCAAATCGTAACTAAAAAAGCTGCATCTTCATAGGTTGTGGGTAGATAATGTTCGCTTTTGGAATGATATCAATCAATATTATGAGGATTTATTTTAATGCAGTTTAAAATCAGACCAGCCAAGCTGGTTATTTCGGCGTTGGCCATCATGGTCAGCGCTTGCTCCATGGAGCCAGAAGTCGGGCCTGATCCAAACAAGACCTACCATCTCACTGTATTGCACACCAACGATCATCATGGCCGCTTTTGGCACGACAGTAAAAACCAGTATGGCATGGCTGCTCGTCGGACGCTGATTGAGCAAATTCGTAAAGAAGTAGCTGCCGAGGGTGGATATGTCTTGTTGCTGTCTGGCGGGGATATCAACACTGGCGTGCCGGAGTCCGATTTGCAGGATGCAGTTCCCGATTTCAAAGGCATGAACTTACTTGGTTACGATGCCATGGCGGTGGGTAATCACGAATTTGATAACCCACGCTCAGTGCTCAGGATGCAGGAAGAATTAGCCGATTTTCCTTTTCTTTCCGCCAATATCATTGATGAAAAAACCGGTAAGCCGCTCTTTCAGCCCTACACCACGTTTGATTTTGATGGCTTGCGTATCGCGGTTATGGGTCTGACCACTGACGACACACCAAAGGCGACCACCATTGAGCATGTTGAGGGATTACGATTTGAGAAGCCGGTAATGGCGGCTCAGGAACTGGTGCCTGAGCTGGAGAAAAAGGCCGATGTCATTATTGCCACCACCCATATGGGGCATTATGCCGATGGCAAGCACGGCGAGAATGCCCCCGGCGATGTCACTCTGGCACGTCAGGTAAACGGCATTGATCTTATTGTTGGTGGTCACTCCCAGGATCCGTTGTTTGAGCCGGATCAGCAAAATGGTACCTGGATCGTGCAGGCTCATGAATGGGGTAAATACGTTGGTCGTGCCGATTTTGAGTATAAGGACGGCAAACTGGAACTGCTTGATTATGAGCTGATTCCAGTCAATCACAAAGACAGTGACGTACAATTTGTCCAGGATCAGGAGATGACTGATCTGCTGCTTCCTTATCAGGAAAAAGGACAACAGCTGGTGGCGGGTACTGTAGGCAGTACAGATGGACGCTTGCTGGGTGAGCGCAGTGAAGTCCGGTTCCAGCCCACCAACCTGGGGACGCTGATCACCCGCGCCTTTATGGACAAGGCCGGTGCTGACTTTGCGGTAACCAATGGTGGCGGAATCCGTACCAGTATTGAGCCGGGCGACATTTCCTATAAAGATGTGCTGATGGTTTTCCCCTTCGGGAATAGTCTGACCACCACAGAAATGACTGGCCAGCAAGTGCTTGATTACCTGAATGTTGTCGCCTTGAAGCCAGCAGACACTGGTGCTTTTGCTCACTTTTCGGGCGTGGACATGGTGGTTACCGATGCTGGAGTAAACGATGTGCTTATTAACGGTAAGCTGCTGGATCTGAATCAGACTTACAAAATGGCGACCCTGAACTTTACCGCCAAGGGTGGTGATAACTATCCGGTTATCTCTGATTATCCAGGTTATGTTGATACCGGCTTTGTTGATGCTGACGTGCTCAAAGAGTTCATTAGCGAAAACTCGCCGATCAAGGTGGCAGATTACCAACCAAAGGGTGTTGTCCGCGTGTCGGCAACGGCAGATGCATCTACTAGCCAGTGAAAATAGCCAGTATAAAACAGCCGAATACAAAAAAGCCCTGTCATACAGGGCTTTTTTGCTGATCATCCACTTGAGGCGACAGGGCATAATGCCACCTCAATTATCCATTGCTGAAGTCTCAACCTGTTTGAACAGGCAACAGTAACAGGCGGACCTATACTCAGCAGGCATTACTGGTTCCCGCCAGCATTACCATGGAACGCCGGGCATAATAGTGTCAGTCAATAACGGCAGTACAGCAATAAAATCAGGATGTGTATTCTCGTTTTTTGCAAGCCAACAGCCGACAACGCTGTTGCCAGCGTTATCGGAGCGCGGTGGTTTGCCTGACGATTACTTGCGTAACTGCTTGGCATTGGCAAACAGATCAGCAAATGTGCCCGCGGATTCCTGCTTTTTGCCTTTGGCTGGCGCAGTGCTGCGCTTGTTGTTGCCGGTGGGTTTTTCCGTGCGAGCCTGACGGGGCTGCTGGCGTGCTTCAGCGCGCTCTTCGGCCTTGTCAGACATACGCATGGACAGCCCGACACGCTTGCGTGCTACATCCACCTCCATCACTTTTACCTTGACGATGTCGCCTGCCTTGACCACTTCGCGCGGGTCTTTGACAAAGGTTTCTGACAAGGCCGAGATGTGCACCAAACCATCCTGATGCACGCCGACATCGACAAAAGCACCGAAGTTGGTCACGTTGGTAACGACGCCTTCGAGCTCCATATTCAGCTTCAGGTCGCGAATATCTTCAATGCCTTCCTTAAACTCGGCAGCCTTGAAATCCGGACGCGGGTCACGACCGGGTTTATCCAGCTCACTGATGATGTCTGTGACTGTGGGCAGACCGAAAGTGTCGTCAGTAAAGTCTGCGGCATTAAGACTTTTCAAAAAGCCAGAGTCGCCTATCAGTGCACGTACATCGCGGTTGGACTGCCCGGCGATTTTCTCAACCACCGGATACGCTTCCGGATGTACCGCCGAACTGTCCAACGGGTTGTCACCGTTCATAACGCGCAGGAAGCCGGCCGCCTGTTCAAAGGTCTTGGCACCAAAACGAGCGACTTTTTGCAATTCCTGACGGCTTTTGAAGGCGCCGTTTTCATTGCGGTAAGTGACGATGTTGTCAGCCAGCGTGCGGTTCAGGCCGGATACCCTGGCCAGCAGGGCACTGGATGCCGTATTCAGGTCAACCCCAACGGCGTTTACACAGTCCTCGACGACGGCTTCCAGCGAGCGCGACAGATTGACCTGGCTGACGTCATGCTGATACTGGCCCACACCAATGGATTTCGGCTCAATCTTGACCAGCTCGGCCAGTGGATCTTGCAGACGACGGGCGATGGATACTGCGCCACGAATGGATACATCCAGGTCGGGGAACTCCCGGGCGGCCAGTTCGGAAGCGGAGTAAACCGAGGCGCCGGCTTCACTGACGACAATTTTAGTCAGGCCCAGCTTGGGATAACTGCGCATCAGTTCGCCCACCAATCGGTCGGTTTCCCGCGAGGCCGTACCGTTGCCGATGCTGACCAGTTCCACCTGATGAGTCAGACAGAGTGTGGCCAGAGTGCCCAGGGCATCTTTCCATTTTTTCTGCGGAGCGTGGGGGTAGATGGTAGTGTGTTCCACCAGCTTACCGGTGCCATCCACCACGGCTACCTTGACGCCGGTGCGCAGACCGGGGTCCAGGCCGAGGGTTGGGCGCAGGCCGGCCGGTGCTGCCAGCAGCAGGTCTTTCAGGTTTTTGGCAAAGACCTTGATGGCTTCGTCTTCGGAGTTTTCCCGAATGCGGGTCATCAGCTCAGTTTCCAACTGGGACAACAGCTTAACCCGCCAGGTCCAGCGTACGGCTTCTTTCAGCCAGTCGTCTGCTGCACGACCCTGATGTTCGATGTGCCAGAAATCGGCAATGCGTTTCTCACATGGATGAGTGGCACGACGGTCTTCCGGCTCGTCGGCCAGACGGATGCTGGCTTGCAAGACGCCTTCATTACGACCCCGAAAAATAGCCAGGGCGCGATGGGACGGCACGTTTTTCAGCGGTTCGTCGTGCTCAAAATAGTCGCGGAATTTGGCGCCTTCTTCCTCCTTGCCTGTGACCCCACGACTGCTCAGGATGCCCTCGTTCCACAGCAGTTCGCGCAGTTGGCCCAGCAGTTCGGCGTCTTCGCTGAAGCGCTCCATCAAGATATGACGGGCGCCTTCCAGGGCAGCCTTGGTGTCGGCCACGCCTTTATCGGCATTCACATAAACGGCTGCTTCGGTTTCCGGGTCTTTGTCTGGTGTGCTAAATAGCAGATCGGCCAGCGGCTCCAGGCCAGCTTCGCGGGCAATCTGGGCTTTGGTGCGACGCTTGGGTTTGTAAGGCAGATACAGGTCTTCCAGACGGGTTTTGGTGTCGGCGGCGCGAATGTCTTTCTCCAGTTCCGGCGTCAGTTTTTCCTGCTCGGCAATACTCTTGAGAATGGTTTCGCGGCGCTCTTCCAACTCCCGCAGGTAGCGCAGGCGTTCTTCGAGAGTACGCAGCTGGGTGTCATCCAGACCCCCGGTAACCTCTTTCCGATAACGGGCGATAAATGGAACCGTGGCTCCATCATCAAGCAGTTGTACAGCGCTGGTGACTTGTTCAGCCCTGGCGCCCAACTCTTCGGCTATACGCTGAGAGATACTCTCCATAAAACACACTCATCATGGGAATCAAAAAACAGGATAGCTCCGGACCATGCTTTTAAGATGCCATCATTCCCGCATCCACCGGGAATCAATGTCTATCCTGACCTGGAAACTCAAGCCACAAGCACACACAATGGCCGGAGAAAGCTCAGGATTATATACCCAAACGCTCACAACCGGCATAGCTGGCCATCGGCATTTGTTTTTGCCCTTGTGCAGAGGAGAAGCCATTTTGCCCGAACAGCACAGAATTTATCCGGCCTGGTTTTTCTCATCTGTTAAACGCGCCTTGGGAGCGTGAGTGAGTACCTGCACTATCAGGAAAATATTGGTATAGTGATGCCCCTTCAAGGGCCAACCAATGCTTTGCAGCACCTGTGTGTTGTGCCTGAAATTTGCTATCTGTTGGGTACCTGCCATGAGCTGTCACCGCATTAATGAACTGATTGAACTGCTGATGCCCGAGTGGCAGAAGCACCAACGCCTGAACCTGGTCGAGATGATTGGGTTGCTGGCCAAAAACGCTGGTCATAACGGGCCTCTGGAGGAGGTTACGGATGATCTGTTGATCTATCACCTGAAAATGAAAGACATGCCGGCAGATGCCATGATTCCGGGCATTGCCAAGGATGTTGAGGTGGATTTTAAAACAGCGTTGCTCAAGGCCAGGGGCTGCAAATAACGGGTAGGGCGCTTGCTACAGTTGGACTTTCCTCCAGAGCGTGAAGCCAATCATAAGTCGTCAGGATGCTCACACTCTGGTGGCTGCTTAAGTATTGGAGTATTGGAGTATTGGCGGCTCGCTCTTTATGCCTTTCGGGTGCTTTAGGGGCGAGTAGTTCACTGGCAAAGAAAGGACAGGTTATTTGAACCATGCTCGTTTTCTGCCTGTCTAAGACTCGGCCATTAGGAGCGCCGTAAGAGCGTCGATAGTCGGGACAGGTTTTGAACAAAACTGAGGCGCATTCTCGCTCCCTTTAGGGACGAGTCAAGCCGAGACTAACTTCTTTTGACATCAGGTTTTACAGGAATTCCGCGAGGATTTGCGGTTGATTTTTGTCTAAAATGCCACGCCTGACTTAAAGGTATCCCATGCTCACAGGCGTCCGATTACAGGCCAATCCAAATCCGCATCAGAAACTGGTTCTGTCTCAGTGGATGGGCTGCGCCCGAGTTATCTGGAATGCCAAGTGTGATGAGCATCGCTATTACAGCACTTTCGCCAGAAAGTATTACCCTGTCGGAACATTTGCGCCGGTAGACCAGAAAGCTGCCCAGTTCAAAAGCAAAGAGTTGACGCCCTGGCTCTCTGATTGCCCAAGCCAGATCATCAGGAACTCTGCGGTAACCTGGTATCAGACTTACCAGAAGTACATGAAAGGACTGTGTGGTAAGCCAAAGCGCAAGCCAAAGACTGACAGAGGCAGTATTTACCTGACCAATGAACTATTCAGGTTTGATACCTATTCTGACGGTGTTACCCGACTATTCATTGGCAGCAAGACCAACAATATCGGTTATCTGTCGTTCAAATCCCACAGGTCATTCAACAAGCCAAAGTCCTTGTACATCCGCAAGGAAGCTGGAAAGTACTTTATCTCTTTCTGTTTTGATGATGGATTAGAAGCACCGGCTACCGACAAAGACAACCTGCACTGGCTCCAAGGAGCGACAAGAGAATGGCTGGAAGAACACACCATTGGCATTGACCGTGGAGTGACCATCCCTGTTCATACAGGTGAGTCCAGCCATGACTTTAGCGACAACCAGAAAAAGAAAATGGAGAAGCGCAGCCGCTACCTGAAGCGGTTGCAACGTCGTTTGTCGAGGCAGGGCAAAGGCTCCAACCGTCGTAAAAAGACAAAGAACAGAATCGCAAGGCAGCATCAAAAGATTGCCAATATCCGCAATGACTTCTGTCACAAAACCAGCCGGAAACTGGTGGCTTGCAAAGCCAAAGTGATTATCTTCGAGAACCTGAAAACCAGAAGCATGACCCGCAGGCCAAAGGCAAAGCAGGACAGCAACGGTCCCCAGTCGCGCTCCCGGCGCTTGGTGGGATTTCCCCCGTCCCTGGGGATCAGCTTTCTCCCCAACAAAGCAGCACAAAAAGCTGGCCTGAACAAAGCCATCCTCAATGTGGGTTGGCATTATCTGGAAATATACACCCGCTACAAAGCTGCCAAAGCAGGTAAAGCTGTATTCAAGATTGCCCCGGCATACACCAGTCAAGAGTGCGCTGAATGCGAACACACTCATCCCGACAATCGCAAAATTCAGGAATGGTTTTCCTGCGTTTGTTGTGGCCACGTTGACAACGCTGACAGAAATGCAGCGAGAGTAATCAAGAAGCGGGCAATCAATCTCATACTGGACTCTGGAACGGAGTTGGTTGGCAAGGGGATTCCAGTGCTGACCATAGGACGTGGAGCCAATCGTAAGTCGTTAAAGTGCAAGCACTCTGGCGTTGATGGCTGCGAAGCGTCAAAAAAGAAAGGAACGGCAATCACTCCGGTGGCTGCTTAGTATTGGAAGCTCGCTCCTTTAGGGGCGAGTAGTTCACTATTTTTACCAATAGCGGCGTTACTTCTGGTAGAGATTACTCTCAAGTCGAGAGGCACACTGGTAATGCTCGCCCTTCGTACGATAAAGAGTGCGATAAAAAGAACCCTCCATGCTGTTGTCCGCCCTTATGCAAGACTTTTTCCTTATTCTCTCGATTCTCTCGCGTATCACTCAGGCAGTCCGCCGAGCTGTCGTCGCCGGTATTGCCAACATTGCCGAGATTAGAAGTCCCGCTCACTGAACTTCATCAACGGCAGATTTCAATATCATCCGCCGCTGCCAGTAATGATTTGGCAGACATCAAAGAGAAACCCCAAAAACTGACCGAAAAAGAAAAACAGATTGCAGCAGCCCTGAACGAACTGTTGGGCATCTGCATACACAGGCTGTTCCAATCGGGGGGACAAGGCTCAATTTATCACGGCATTGATGGTAGCGGTGCCGAGTTTGCTGTCAAAATAACCTCCAAAACCCAACGCCCTTGCCGGGAGCTCAACGGCCTGAGACTCCCCGAGCACCCCAATATTGCCACGATTTTTCACTTACTGCTTTACGATCCCGCTTCTAAAAAGTACTTAATCGTTAGCAAAAAACAGGCTCATCTGATGCGCCATTCTGACCGGTTCTATCTTAAGGCTGTGGTCAGTCAACTGGTGACTAGCAGAGATCTACTGGCAGTATTGAGGTACCGGATAGCGTCAGGCCCAAAGTTGGCAATGATCATTGTTGGTCAGCTGGTTCAGGCTCTGAAGCATTGCCACGCACATAATGTCCTGCATCGGGATATAAAACCGGAAAATATCCTGCTGACTCCCACCGGAGAGGTGAAACTGGTGGATTTTGGTCTGGCCGGTCACCTGCCTCAAAGTAAACGCAGGTACTCGCTAGTGGGCTCGCCTTCATTTATATCGCCGGAAATTGTTGAGGATGCCAGTCATCGGCACGACTGCTACGGGCACAGCTTTCCTCTGGATGCCTGGGGGCTGGGCGCAGTGCTGTGCGTGACGCTGACTGGTGTCCCGCTTGGGCATATGCTCTGGCAAAAAGGCGATAAGCAATGGCTTAAGGGTGCTAAAAACAAGCGCTTTTCTGGCTTGCGACACCGCATCTACCCGATGCGATTGGCCCGGATGAGTGACCAGCAAAAAAGAGTCATGTTATTTAAGTTCGTTCAGAAAGAAGCAAGCAAGGAACCGAGCCTGGAAGCACTGGTGGAACTGATCATCGGTTTGACCAAAGAGACACCCGAGATGCGCCTGACCTTGGCTGATGTGGAAGAAACACTCAAGCTAGAGCCTCTATGCAGTGTTAATCTGCATGAATATGTCCAAGCACTGCGCTTGTCCCACATGCCCACCACGGTGTAGATGTGGACGTATTGGATGAACGACAGAGTTAGGGTAAGGCTGGTGACTGTATTGGCGATAGTAATGTGGAAGTACAGACCGGCCGCTTGTCTTGCCTGCTATTCTATAACGCCTATGCTTTAGTTGTTTTGCAGAACAATTCATTTTGTTGATCATCATTGATATGGGCGGATGCAATGCAGTGATGACTCAACCGCTCAACAGTGTGCCTTCTTTTGGAGGGCATGGAGACAGACTATTCGGTATAGGGTTGGTCTCCATCAATAAATCACGAATGATTTGTTCAGTTAGATATAGGCGCTTGTTTATTTATTCGTCCCACCACAATCTCACGAGCTCTCAGGCAATGAACTATCAAAGTTTATTTTTATTACTTTTTACTTGCTCTACCGTGGCTGTTGCTGATTCTACAGAAGTATTCACCACCAATAATGATGATGCTATCAGGCATCAGCAAGATGTTGAGTCTGAATGCAATGATCGATGTTCGAGTGAGTTTGGTGAGTGGACTGGGCATTGGCGAAGAATTGATTCTTCCAGCTCCGTTTGCCAGTGTTATAAACTGCCAAGGTTTTCCACCCAGAACGATGATCCGATCTGGAGTCATAGTGATGCACAGGAAAACTGTCCTGACCGTTGCGCAGATGAGGATGGTCGCTGGACAGGGGGCTGGTGGACGACTGTCTGGGGTCAACATTCTGTATGTGAATGCGCGCAAACATCTTCGTGATTTCTGTCGAAAAAGTCATCGACTGGCCTATCTATTGTGCAAAGATTCCCGGATCAATCCGGGATCTTTCCGCCAGCGCAATATGCAATAGTCGATTCCGATAAGCCAACCCCAACCCTGAGTGCAATTTTATGTCGTTGCTGCTTTGCTGAGGCCACTCAGAATAGTAGAGGCTTTTTTAATAACTTCTTCGCAGCCTTGCATATGGTGCCGTTTCATCAAATACTCAGGATCATTGTATGAAAACCAGACTTTGCCAGCGCTATCTTGCCAAATCAAAGCCTTTTGCGGCAGGTCAATGGCAGCCAGCTGCGAGCATTGCATTATCGGTGTGCCAGCCACAGGATTGCCAAAAATAATAACCTCAGTTGGACGCAGTTTCATATTTACGTTTTTGGCATTCTGGCTATGGTCTACCCGGGCGAACATCGTTAAGCCTCTCTCTTTGAGGATGTTCTCGAAGCGATCGGCTGTTTTTTCAACAGAGTATTCGCTGGGTACTGAAATAACGCCATCTGAAGCAACTGCTGCAATGGGTAGTGCAGCACTCAACACCGTTAACAATAGCTTATTTTTCATACTGTTTTTCCTACGTTGAAAAGCAATAATTTCTTGGAGGGTAAGATAATTAATTGCTGACAATACAGCAACCACCATATTGATGGATGCCATCTAAAAATTAAGTTTGCTTATTTTGCTATTGACGATTTTTGCTCAGGAAAACTATTGGTTTCTGGTTTTTTGTTCAATGACCAAAACGATTTTCTATTATTCAGTTGGATGATTTATTAAGCAATGTACGAGTGCAAAAAATTCTGATGTTGAAAAACGGCACACAGCTTGCGCCGCTAAGCATCAATACACGTTAATTGCCTACAAAAGAAACAATTCTGCTTTGAGAGAAGGAATGCCTCTGCGTGGCCTTTTGACAATATTGACAGTTTTTCGATTAACCCTGGAAAAAATTATAGTGGTAAAGCTGTCGTATACTTTATCTGCTCCATGGCCAGGCTGGAGGTGACATCGGTTAACCCATCTACCTTATTCACCAACTCCTTGTAAAAGCGGTCAAACGATTGAATATCCTGCACCACTACGCGCAGTAAATAGTCGTATTCGCCACTCATGCGATAACACTCAGCAATCTCCGGATAACCACTGACCACTTTGCTGAACGATTCCAGCCACTCACTGTTGTGAAAGCGGGTTTTGATATGCACAAAAACTGACACACCAAGGCCCACCTTGGCCGGGTTGACCAGCGCCACACGATCGGTAATGTAGCCTTGCTCTTCCAATCGTTTAATGCGCTTCCAACACGGGGTAGGCGACAGATTGACCATTTCGGCCAGTTGCGCCACTGACAGCGTGGCGTCTTTTTGCAACTGCTGTAACAAGCTGCGATCAATTTTGTCCATTAATTCAGATTCAGCTCTCTGTGCCTTATGTCGGGTCGATACTGTCGCTGAAAAGCAGCCCGACAACTCGTAAGTCCCGGTCTTTTACCACCACAGTCTTAATGCCTTGCTCCTGCATCAGTAGCCGAGCCTCTTCCGCGCTGATATTTTCCTGCACGCACACAGGTGCCCCGTTCATAATGTTTCTAGCGGTAATGCCTTGCAGACTTTCGGCCCCGGTCAGGCTGCGTCGTAAATCACCATCGGCGATAATACCACACAGCAAATCGCCCTCCATCACCAGGCACATACTGGTACTGTGGTCGGTCATGGACTTCATGACTTGTTGCAGGCCGCAATCGGGCGAGACAATGGCCAGGGCACTGCGATCCACCAGGTCACGCACCCACACCATTTTCTGATCACTTTGTTGTGCTTCCGGTGAACTATACGTACGACGACGGATTAGTGTTTCCGCCAACAAGTCACCAATAGCTAGCAACACGGTGGTGTAGGTGGTTGGCGCTTGTTCGCGGTTTTCCCGGCTCTCGACAACGCTGGCATCGAGTACAATGTCGGCTTGCTCGGCCACCGGACCATTAGGGTCGCCGGTAATGGCGATGACTTTATTGCCCATTTGGTGAATGGCCGGGTAAAGGCGCAGCAACTCTTCGGTTTTGCCACTGTACGACAGCATAATGATCACGTCGCCCGGACCAATCATGCTCAGGTTGTCTTCCCAGGTTCCGGCAGCGTTAAGGATATGGGTCGATAGACCAGTGGCATACAACGTAGCGGCAATCTTCTGCCCGACCAGACCAGATTGCTGCATGCCAAACATAATAGCTCGCCCACGACATTCGGCCAGTAGTTCCAAAGCCTCACTGAAGCTGTCATTGATTCGGGTTGCCAGTGCTTGCAGCGCTTCGATCTGGCCGTCAACACTGGCGTGCATCACGGCGCAAAGACGTCGGTTCTCGTCTGGATTCATATCAGGCCTCGAGCAAATTTTCCCGCCAGTGTGACATAGAGGCCGCGCAAGAAAATTGATCAAGAGCATTGCTTGGAGCTATCGGTGGACAATCTGTTGTGACATACCGGAGCAAACGTTGCTCCACATCAGAAAATTGAGCCGATTGCTACTTACGGTTAATGCCATAATGAGGACTGCCGTTTTGACAGGTGTAAACGTGCTTGCCCTTGCGTACCACAAAGATATATATGCGCTCATTGTGAAATCCCTTGCTGCCCAAGTCATGTAGCTCATTAATTGCACGTAAACGACCCATGACATCCACCCGCATCTGTGCGATAAAGGCGGCACGGCATTTTATCGTGGTGAGTCTTCACCCTCACTCTGGCCTGCCGATTGACTGGTAACCGCTGACAAAATATCCCCGGATGATACGGTATTAACCCATCAACCATGCCTGTTTAGCGAGAATGCGGGGTTTTTCGGCAGTTTTGACAAAGACCACGGAGTTTGAGCACTCTTTATTTATGGCCAACTGTTTTTTTTCCACGGTGTTGTTCCGCGCAGTACCCCTGCGGTTAACCGGTGTTGCCCTGGCGGCAACCTTGTTACTGCCCCAATCGGTTCTCGGTAGTGAGCTGAATTATCAGCAGCGGCTTTTCGGCGATGTGGAGACCGCGCTAAACAAGGGTAACTTCAAGCCCTACCAGACGTACCGATCCAAACTCAATGATTATCCGCTGGCGCCTTATCTCGATTATCTCTATCTCTCGGACAACCTGTCCAAGCTCAACCAAAGCGACATCGATCGTTTCATCAATGAGCACCCCGATCTGCCCCAGGCTGAGCGTCTGCGTAAAAAGTGGCTGTCACATCTGGCCAGCAGCAAAAAATGGCAAACTTATCTCAATGCCTATCGCAGAGATGATGGTGCACAGTACCAGTGCTTAAAAGGCATTGCCCTGGAAAAACTGGGCAAAAAACGACAAGCCTGGCAAGAGGCAAAATCTCTCTGGTTACACGGAGACTCGCAACACTCTGCCTGCGACACTCTGTTTGCCAATTGGAAAGCAGCCGGTGGAATGACCCAGAGTTTAATTCTGACTCGCTTCTGGCTAGCGGCCGAACAAGGCAATCTTTCCCTCGCCCGTTACCTGGACAGGTCCATCAATAATGCGGCGTACAAGGCATCCACCAAACGCTTCTGGGCAGTGGATAAAAAGCCTCAATTGGTGGCCACGTCGAAATTTAATGGCAAGCTGGAGCATCACCGAACCATAATGCTCCACGGTATCAAAAAGCTGATTGGCACAAATTTTGATATGGCTGTTGATAGCTGGTTGCAACTGCGCAAACGCCATCCGTTTTCTGAGCAGGAGCGCTCCAGCATTGATCAGCGTATGGCACTCAGGGCGGCAAAAAACGAGACGGCTAGAAGTGAGGAGATTATTGCCGCCATTGATCCGAAATTTAAATACCCCAAAGTCACCGAGTGGCGGATCAGAATGGCGCTGACTGATCAGGACTGGGAGCAAGTACTGATTCTCATCGCTCGTCTGCCCGGCGAGTTGCGCCAGCACAGTCGCTGGCGCTACTGGAACGAAGTGGCCACACTTAAGTTCCAGGAAGAGAGCCACCTGTTGGCGGCCAAACCGATGACTAAAAAAGCGGCAGACCTGTTAAAGACACCGACGCTCAAGGCGCTGAGCCAGGAACGCAATTTTTATGCTTTTTTGGTGGCCGATCTCATGGGCCAACCGTTTCAGCTCAATAACAAACGTGGCACCGCACCCCAAAAGGATTTGCAAAAACTGCAACAGGAATTTCCCGGCCTGCAACGCATCGATGAATGGTTGGATCATAAACGCTACTACAACGCGCAGATGGAGCTGAACCGTATTACACCGCACCTGGACGACGCCCAGAAAAAGTTGATTCCGTATCTGGCCGAACAATGGGATTGGCACCATCAGGCTATTATGGCGGCTGCCCGTGCCACCTTGTGGGACGACCTGGAGCTGCGCTTCCCGACGCCGGACGCCAAACTGTTCAGCCAGTACGCCCGCAAGAATCAGCTCGATTACCCGTGGGTACTGGCTATTGCTCGCCAGGAGAGTGCTTTTCATCCCATGGCTCGCTCGCACGCTGGTGCCATGGGCTTTATGCAACTGATGCCGGCTACGGCCAAACAAGCCGCGAGACAGGCAGGGATACCGTTCAAGAACAAGGACATGCTGTTGCAGCCCAAGATTAATATTGCCCTTGGAACGACTCATCTGAGCTGGTTATCGAAGCGTTTCTCCGGCAGTCGGATTCTGGCCACCGCCGCTTATAATGCTGGCAGCACACCGGTAAAGCGTTGGATGGAAGAGCGGGGCCATTTGCCCCTGGATATCTGGATTGAGACCATTCCCTACGATGAAACCCGTAATTATGTGCAAAGTGTTATGGCATTTCGGGTGATCTACAGCCTACTGGAAGATCAGCCAGTGCGGATGTTCTCAGCCAGGGAAGTTGCCGCCCTGAGCGTGAACCGGCCAGACTCCACGGTAGTGGCACAACGGCTGCAGGCGCAGGGCAATTGAAACTGTCCTGACTGGAGCTTGATAACAAGTTCGGGATGAAAACCCAGCAAGCGCTGAGGTTTTCATCCCGATTTTTTTTACACATACGAGATATTTTTTGAATCCACGTACGCCTGTGGAATCATTCCCTGAAGTCGTCGCATAGTGCGTGAGCTGCATACGCGGCCATGATCAGCGTGCATGGCAGCTATTGGCGCATGACCGCCCGAGCCCTCAAAAGTAAGCCGCAGAACGACTGCTCCGGAATGTGGCGTCGGTGTGTGCCCACTGGTCATGAAGCCGCTTCTTGCAGCCGCGTGCAGCACACCCCTTCTGTGGTTCAAAATTGCACCTGAACTAATCCCGTCCACGAATCGTTGCATCTCGCGCGAACCCGGCAGGACAATGAATACCTGCTCCATGATTACCGGTTCAGTAGTCACAAATCCGGATCGGCGCACCGCCATAAGGCCAGCGCCAACTGAGCTTTGGAAATAGAAATTGATCTGGCCCTCTCCACCTCTGCCTGTCGTCTCGCTAACAAACACTAAATTCTTTGACTGGTACACAGAATCTTTTAGTGCCTCATCAGTCGAGATAATGTCGGTTGCTCCGGATGATGCTGCCGGACCACCAGTCTGCCCATGACCAGAGCCGTGATCTTGTAGGACTGAGCGCCGGATACCCACTCCCACCCTGGTTCGAGGGGCGGGTATTGGCTGCTGAGCACCTATTCTGGTGCGAGGTTTGGGAATTGGCTTTTGTGATGATGCCCCAGCGGACCCATGCGCTGCGCCTGCCTGAGATGCTTGCCCACCACTAGGCGGCTGCCCTTGTGGCCTTGGCCGCTGGGTTCCTGATCCTGTAGCTGGCGCTGAATCACCGCCAGCTTGGGGCTGATGCCTCCAGTGTCGAGACGGCTTTGGGGGAACCTTTGGTTTTCCCGGTGGTGGTTGGATGTCAGTAGGTGGTTCAGTTCGCTTGGGCCTGGCATCCTGAGGCGGCCGGTGACCATCCAGAAAACCAAACATTGAGTCAATGATATCGTCGAAATTGTCCCCGTCGACCGGCATACCTATGTCATCTTGGGAGTCGCCGCCATCGCTTGGCATACCACCCGTTGCCCCTTGAGCACGCGCAGCTGCGGCTTGTGGCCTATTGATTGAAGCCTGCGAAGTATGGCCTTGAGTGTTTGGGTGTGTTGCTGACCTGGAGCCTTGTTGTCTGCCCTTATCGGCCTTTGATTTTTCTTTACCGCCGCCCAACAATCTGCGCAACCAATTCTTCTTTGGCTTGCTACCAGGATTACCAGAGCTGCCACTGGCACCTCCCGAAGCCTGTCCATCGGAATTCAGGAGGCTACTTGCTGCCTGCATTGGACTGCTGGGCGCTTGGCCTGGATCGCCAGGGGGTAGTGGGTGCGAACTGCTCGCCCGACCACGATCAGGTCGGCCGCCTCGAATATCGCCGCGCGGGCTGCTGTTAGCACCGCCATTATTATTGGCATTATTGGCGTGACCGGCACCGCCTGCTGGACTTGAGGATCCACGAGTTGGAAGCATAATCCCACCTGACTGATGAAAACGGCAGATATCCTTTACCACCGTATAGATGGCTAAGCTGCCTGCCGATCCCTTGGCAGGTGTCCTGATTATGGTGAATTGAGCCGTTGCCCAACCCTTGAGGTTTTCAGCCGTCTCAGGTTGGCGGCTGAATTTTGTTGCTATGTGGTACTCTCTGGGTCAACCCGGTCTACGGGAGCAATTCAGCGGCTACGATCCGCTTTGCTCTTTTTTCCGCTTTGCTCTTTTTTCCGCTTTGCTCTTTTTTGAGGTTGGTGAGATGAACCGAGGCTCACGCGTGCTGAGCGTAATCTCACGATTAACCGCAGTTTTGACCGATAAAAATACAAAATTCAATAAATGTGCCTGATAAGGCCGGTAAATTTTTCATTATGTTTCCGTGAACATGCAAAAAAAATCAGCAAACCTACTGTGTTATCTGTGAAAAATTACACGCTTGAGGTGCGAATAATATGCTGATTCACAGAAGATCGATGATTTTTCTTGTATTTTGTGGTGTTTATACTTGTTTTATCTGTTGGTTGTGCTTACCTGTCGTGCTGCAAATACTTGGCGAAAATATAAAAACAAGGTCATCGATTTTGCTCGTTTCGCCCCAATTCGCCCCAAATTGAGGCGAAACTTTAATTGAGACGAAACTTTTGCATCATGAGGTCACGCTTGTTCGTAACAATATTTGGTACGATGATTTTATTTTCCCTGATCCTTCCACTGTTGGTAAAAGCTTCCCACCTGTTGTTTTGCTTTCTCGTGCATTGTGCCGCCGACTACAGATCCCTTGCTATGTTTCCAGCCTTCGACTATTGGAATGCTTGGGACGTCATCCGATGGTTGGAGTCGGACTCTTAATGGGTGAGAACCAATTTCTGGAGTCTCATCTCCTGTTCCAACTAAATATCCGCCACTACGGGCCTCAGACAAAACCTGTTCGCTCGTTACGTATCGGTGAGCCAGGACAGTGGTGACAAACGTGTCCAAACTATCTCCGCTAGGGAAATAAATAAATATTGTGTTGTATCTCACGGCCTCGCAGGTAATTCCACCAGCAGGTGTGACCTTCATACAACCGGTTCCGCCTCCAGATTCAAAGAAGAGATATTGATTCCCTGCCTCATCGAGAGTGATGAACTTCAGATTGTCCGGGTTGTATAGCTGGTTTCGAGCACTCAGCTCAGTTTCAGCTGCATCAGCTGGTCCACTAGCCCCATCTGGTGCACCAGCGCCGCCCGGTCCACCAGCGCCGCCCGGTCCACCAGCGCCGCCCGGTCCACCAGCGCCGCCCGGTCCACCAGCACCTCCTGATCCACCAGCGCCACCTGATCCATCATCGCCGCCCGGTCCGCCAGCGCCGCCTGATCCACCAGCGCCGCCCGATCCACCAGCGCCGCCTGATCCACCAGCACCTCCTGATCCATCATCACCGCCCGGTCCGCCAGCGCCGCCTGATCCACCAGCACCTCCTGATCCATCATCACCGCCCGGTCCGCCAGCGCCGCCTGATCCACCAGCGCCGCCCGATCCACCCGCACCCCCTGATCCATCATCGCCGCCCGGTCCGCCAGTTTGGTCCGCGTGTTGACCCTGCTGAACAGGTGGCTGCCTGCCAGCTCCTGGTTGGCCTAGGCCTGACAAGAATATGGTTCTTGGTAACAGGGGAGGTGGGCCGCCGCCAGGAGTCTGGGTTCCGGGAGCACCGGTGTCGCCGCTCTGGGGTTCCCCAGGCTGCCTGGTATCAGCTCCTCCTGACTGTTGAGGCTGTTGAGGCTGTTGAGGCTGTGCTGTTGAGGTTGCTTTGCTCTCGATGAGCTGCTCCAGGACTGCCATAGCCTCCGTGATCCTGCCTTGCTGGGTCAGGTCGAGTGCCAGCTGTTGCAGCTGGTTGTGGTCATATCCTGTTGGTGGCACTACAATGTCGGTGGGTGATGTAGGGGGTTGTGACCTGGCATCCTGAGGTAGATGATCACTGAGTGAATCGCTGTCCGACTCACTTGAACTTGAATCATCTGGATCAATATCAAAACCTCCGGTAGCTCCCCCCGCTCCCCCGCTCTGTTCCACCTGGCTTAAAAAGAGCGCGGCGCGCAAATCCTGTGTTAAAAATCGGCCTTGTTCCTGCTGTCGAGCATGTTCTGCTGCGCTTTCTTTTAGAGCTTTCTTTAACTGTTGTTTTTCCTCTTTCTCGGTTCGTGGGTAGTCTCGGTCTCTTTTGTGGACAATTTTTTGCCACCAGGAGGTTTTGGTTTTACCGGCCTGGGTTGTCGCGCCGCTGTTAGCCCCACCTGTAGCACCGCCAGAGTTAGTAATTACGCTGTCAGCTGCCTGCATAGGGCCACCGGTAATGGGTGTCGGAACAGGCGGCGATGATGCACTGCTTGCCTGACCGGGTGCCCCCCTGCCGTTATTAACATTGCCCGGTTGTCCGTTGTTATTGCTATTGTCACCATTGCCATTGGTTCCACTTCCCCCAGCTACGGGTGCGTTGCCACGTATTGGATTCATAATTGCTCCTGTTTGATCGAAATAACGGGCACCTTTTGCCGTCGTTCAAAATGACGACGCTTTTTGTCCGCCGTAGCAGGTTTCATGGTTTATCGAGGTTGGGCGATTTTCGCACCATTCGACAAGCTTTCTTTGACAGACGCTTTTTACCAGTCCAGCGCCAACGGAACTGGCTTGATCTCATTGCAGACATACTGGCTGGCAACGCTTAAAAAATACTTTTCGTCGTGTCCTGTCTTAAAATTTGCCCCGCAGCAGCGGGGCAAGTGATGTCGGTAACTGGCTAGTCGAATACTCCCGACTGTTGCATCTATCTGGTGTTAATAAATACATAACAGGCAGGGAGTGCCCTATAGATAAACAAATGCCGAATTATAATTCTGACAACAACTGAAAATTATTAGCAAACCTACTGTATGGTTCATGCTCAATTACGTGATTGCCGTGAACAGGGTGAAGGTGAGCTATGACATCTTGCCAATCTGTGTTGTTTGCGTCTGTGTTAATGCTTATTTGGCTGGTTGTTGCCGTATTTTCCTGGGCATCTCGCTACGTGGCAGAAAGCAATCTTTTGGTTATGGATGGTGCTGGCATTGCGTCACTCACACCATCCGTGCCATTTGCTCCTCGCTGCCAACAGTGCCGCGATTATTGCTTACTGCCCCGATCTTGGCCACTGTTTCCCCCCCCTGGTCCAAATGGGTTTTGCCTGTCTCTCAGTGGAGGAGAGGAGGGTGGGGTACCGGTTTGTGCACCTTGTTGACTGGTGTCTGTCCCAGAGCTCGAACCGTTGCTGGCCATTATCCCCAGAAGCAGCTGGGCTTCCTCATATCTGCCACTTTGTATCAGCTCAATTACTCTGTCTTGTAGTTGACTTTGGTCACTAAAAGGATCGACCGGTCCGGACCGATCTGCCCGGGCGTCGCCGCCGATGTGATCTTCTCGTTGTAACCAGGCAAAAATTTCGTTGGTTTCAGGCGACGAGTCACCCCCAGGGTATCCTATGTGTTCATCATCACTCAGCCCAAGTTCCTCCATCATGCGCTCATTCTCCTCGGGATCGAGAGGATGCGGAGGGCCGGCATTGCCACCGGGCTGCTCTTCCATACTTTGTCGTATGGCTTCGGCAAGTTCACCCGGGTTTGTCGTCATATACCGAGTAGAATGCGGGCCGTTAGCACCACCTCTGTTCTGATCTTCCATGCTTCGTCGAATGGCCTCGGCTATATCTTCCGAGTTTGTCGTCTCAAATCGGTTATGACCACTGCCACCAGTAGCCCCACCTGTTGCTCCGCCGATGCCGCGTTGCTCCTCCATGCTCAGCGCAAGAGCTAACAGTAAGTCAGCATCTTCGTCTGGTCCTGGTCCGTGGCCTGGGCGTGGTCTTGGTCTGTGACCTGATCCCGGTTGGTGCCTGGGTGCTGATCCCCGCCCTGGTCCTCCCTGTCCTCCCGCACGCCTGCCACCACTCGCAGGAGGTATCGGTCGTGTTCCTCCGCCACCGACAGTGCGCGGCACAGGCACTGACGCATTATCACCACCACTACCACTACCACTACCAAGAGGTCTCTTGGGGATTGCGCCGCTACTGCTGCCGCCATGTCCTCCCTCACGCCTGGCGCCTCTCGGAGGAGGTATCGGTCGTGTTCCTCCGCCACCGACAGTGCGCGGTGCAGGCACTGGCGCATTACCACCACCACTACCACCACCACTACCTAGAGATCTCTTAGGGATTGCGCCGCTACTGCTGCCACCGTGAGCTCCACCACTACTCTGAGTCCCACCACTCTGAGCCCCACCACTTTGCTGGGGAGGTACTACGCTGGGCGCCGCTTGCATGGGGCCACTGACTGGAGGATTGCCACCTAGAGGGGGAGGGGTAGATGAGCTGGCGCGCGGGGGGTCGCTTTTACCACCATTGACGATAGTGCCTGTGCTAGATCCGCTGCTACTGCTGGAGGTACTGGAGGTACTGGAGGTACTGGAGCTACTACCGCTTCGATGCAGGTTGTTGGTAGGAATCATGTGTCACACCTGTGAGTTATATAAAATATCTGCATGGGGCAGTGCTGCTGGCGCTGAAGTGTGGTTGTTTAACGAAACTCACGAAATTCGCCAGTTATAACCATTCCCAATAACCATCACTGGCGCATTGCACTCGAAGCACTTGGAGCGCCTATGCATGTTATGCATTTAAGGTATAAAGGCATTTAAAGGCGCGTATTGACCTTTGCCGATTTGGGTGGATTGGCTAGTGAGTAACCCGCAGCGATTTGAGCTGACTGGCCTTTGGCATTCAGCTCCATACCATTGTTTAGCGAATGGCTGGAGCTGCTGGAGATTTACTGACCGTCGCGGTCAAGTTTGCGCCTCATGGCCTCGTAAAGTCCCTTCACCAAGCTGCGCACCTGTTCCCGGACGCTATCTGGAGCTACTTCTCCCGGCAGGACGCTGCTTTCAACCAGCAGCGCGTTCGGCGCCTGACTTGAGAACCCAAATGTGACCACGACACTACCAGCGGGCGGCGGCGGAGTCATACCGACATGACCGAGAGCGGCTCCGCGCGCCAAAATAGCGCTCATGGGTCTGCCTGTTGCCTGTTGCATGAATTGAGTTGCCTCTTCACGCGACCCAAAGGATATGTAGCGAACCATTTCGCTCACCGGGCCGATTTGTGGACCATGCGAACTCTGGAGCAGATAACCGGTCTGACCATTCGCAGATTCGAAGAGATATGTCCTGTCGCGAGTTGCGGGATCTCTGATGAGGAATCTGAAGTTTTCAGGCCCGTATAGAGCATCTTGTCTTGCCCGCAACAGCGCACTCGACAATGGAGCTGCATCGCCGGGTCCACTCGGCCTACCTGGGCCGCCAGGTCTGTCTGGACCGCCCGAGCCGCCGGCGCCACTGAGTCCACCTGCACCGCTCGGGGCGCCAGTGTCATCCGGTCCACCCCTGGCACCATGGGTGTCAGTGCCTTGAGCACCTGCCGGGTCGCGCGGTTGCTGAGCGGGTCCTTGTGGGGCACTCCCACCTGATTGTTGAACCGGTCCCTGGCCATCGGCGCCTGATGATTGCACAGGTCCGCCGACTCTAGATCGGGGTCGCACCACAGGCGCGGTACCGCCTGCAGGCCCAGCGAGCGAGGCAGCCCCTTGTGAGGCTCCGGCACCTGGTGCTCCTTGCACTCCACCGTGGCTTTGCTGATCAAAGGCCGGATTTATTGCCAGTTTCACGCGGCCCAGCGGGCCTTTCCTATCTCTTCGTTTATATCGTGACGGTGGTGCTTCTGACGATTGGTCGGATGATTCCAGAATGTCTTTGGGAGTGAGGCCTGCTGTCTTCAGCAATTTAACTGCCGCTGGCCCATTGCCCTCTTCCAGCAAGTTTCGGGCGGCCCTTATAAGCAATGCTTTATTTCCCTCAGCCCAGGGAGGGAGCACTAGGGGAATAGAGTCGCTAGGGCCTGGACCACCCGGATGCGGACCTGTTGCCCCACCACCGCTTGCAGGTTGTTGAGTGCTGGCTGCTGCTGCTCCTTGCTCATCAGTTCCTGTCTGTTGTTGGCTGCGAGCCAACAGCATACGAGCCTCTTCGTATTTTCCGGCCCGTATCAGGGCTGTGATGGCCGCTTTATCCGGCCCACCATCCACTGGCTGAGGAGTATTGACGTTGGCAGTGCCATTGGTGCGGTTTTCTTCGTCGCTGTCAGTGGAACGATCAAACGGTAAGCCGAGTCCGGCCTCTTGCGAACCTCTTCTGGCACCGGCTTGCCCACCCAACGCACTTGGGGATGCTTGCATGGGAGCGGGCTCAGGATGGCCAGGAGCTGGTATGGGAGATGAACTGCTGGCCAGAACGGGCTCGCCTCTGCCGCCGCCAATACTTCCACGCCGACCGCTGCTGTTACTGGCTGAACTGCTGGTGCTGGAGGTGCTACCGCTGCGAGCTAAGTTGTTTGATTTGGAGAGCATTCACCATACCTTTGTGTTCCACGAGAAGTTTGCCTTGAACAACTTCGCCTTGACTGAAAAAAAACCAACAAAAAACTCACAACAAAACGTTGCAACAGACAGTGATTGCCCAAAGGCAAGTCACTTATAGCCGTGGCCGCACAAACGCAGAGTGTATAAACGCCAGGCTTGCTGAAATGAAATATTCATTGCTAAAGCTTGTCTGAATGCTTGCACCACAAAGCGATCAAACAGTGCTTTCGTGGTATGACGTTATTAACAGAGTGTTTTTTGCGCAGACTCCCCGGTTAGGCATTTTCCATACCTATTTAATGCCTTGAAAATACACTCATAACGCAGCCGGAATGTATCATCCGGTAGTTATCAGTTATATAAGTATTCAGTGCTGCCCGATTGAGCGTATGTAAAGGTTGTTCCCTTGTGGAATAGGGTTTTTTCATCTGCTTTTTCGGTAAGTTGGCAGAAATTGAGATTCGCGCAAGGCTCTTGCGCAGAGATATCACTGCGGATCACGCAGGACAAATCGACAGGTTCTGATAAACTCTTCTGGATTAAATTTCTACTGTTTGGAGAATAACGTTTATGGACAGGCGTCATAAAACGCATGCCGTTCGGATTGGGCATGTAACCATCGGAGGGGGGGCACCGGTTGTGGTGCAGTCAATGACGGACACTGACACCGCCGATGCCCGCAAAACCATTGATCAGATTCGCCTGCTGGCCGATGCCGGCTCTGAGATTGTCCGGGTAACCGTCAACTCAGAAGAAGCCGCTGCTGCTATTCCCGCCATCTACGAAGGTCTGGCCAGGCATAACTGCAATGTGCCCATTGTTGGTGACTTCCATTACAATGGCCACCTGCTGCTGACCAAGTACGATGAGACGGCCCGGTTGCTGCACAAATACCGCATTAATCCCGGTAATGTCGGGTTTGGCAACAAGAAAGACGATCGTTTTAATACCATGATCGATGTAGCCATCAAGTACGACAAGCCGGTACGCATCGGCGTCAACTGGGGCAGTCTGGACAAAGAGCTTGCCACCGCACTGATGGATGAAAACGCCCACTCCACCAACCCGAAATCGTCCCAGGAAGTGTTGCACGAAGCGCTGGTGCTCTCTTCGCTGACCAGTGCCAATGCCGCTGTGGAGCGTGGCCTGGGAGCTGATCGTATAATCATCTCCTGCAAGGTATCCAGGGTCCAGGATTTGATCCGGGTCTACCAGATGCTGGCCGAGCGTTGTCAGTTCGCCCTGCACCTTGGCCTGACCGAAGCAGGAATGGGCAGCAAGGGTATTGTTGCTTCCAGTGTTGCCATGGGCATTTTGCTGCAACAGGGTATAGGCGACACTATTCGTACATCTTTAACACCGGAGCCTGGTGCTTCGCGGGATAAAGAGGTGATTGTTTCGCAACAAATTCTGCAAGCGCTGGATATCCGCAGTTTTGCGCCGGAAGTCACTGCCTGTCCAGGGTGTGGACGCACCACCAGTACCTTCTTCCGGGTGCTGACTGATGAGGTAGATACCTTCTTGCGCCGTAAAATGGTGAGCTGGCGTCAACAGTATCTGGGTGTGGAAAATATGAAGGTTGCAGTCATGGGCTGTGTGGTCAATGGGCCGGGCGAAAGCAAGCACGCCAATATCGGCATCAGCCTGCCTGGTACGGGTGAAGCGCCTTCAGCTCCAGTGTTTATTGATGGAGAAAAGTACACTACATTAAAAGGCGAAAATATCGCCGAAGATTATAAAAAATTGATCGAAGAATACGTGCAAAGGACCTATGCTCCCCGGAGCGAGCTGATTGCCAGCGAGCATCAATGATCGCTTGTTAATGATAACGCAGCTCCGCAGCAGCGGGGCCTTGTGCTCTTTTTCTGTTATCCAACCTTTATAGAGCATGACTGATGTATCGTTTGACTGCTTCACCAGCCATTGCAGGAGATTTTCAGGTAGACACTGGTTCTGGCTCTGCCCCAGTCGAGCAAAACGTCCGTTACCAACATTACACATTAAACACCGTGACACTGGCTGCACCACAACTGCCGATTGAGCCGCGCCCCGTTGCTGAGGCTGTCACCCACTCCATCAGGAGTAGCAGAGCCAAACGAAAAAAAGCTCATTGTCGTACATTGGCAGAAGAGCTACGTACCACCTTTATGAGTCGAGTGGAAAAGAAGGGAGTTCACAATCACAGGCGCTACTCGAAGATATACCATCTACTCAGTGAACGGGGCGCGAAAATAAAACTGATCAATCATTTTACTCCTCAGCAGATCAATAACTACTTCGATAACAACCCAGTTCCAGAAGGGTGGCCAGAAACAAGAGCTGACGATAAAAATAGCGTTATCGCCGGGATTGGCAATAACACGAAGGTCAAAATGGCCATCAAAAGCAACAAGCACGGCTCTGAACTGGTGGCGGTGAAAAAAATATACACACCGAAAAGACCGAGCCCTGATACCATTAAGATCTTCCATGATCGCGCCCTGCGTGAACTATGCTTGCAACGTCGTGCCAAGTCCTGTGCGCCAGCCATTTACGGTATTGCCGAGCGAATAGACCGGAAAAAAAAGTGCCACAAAATATACTTGGCCATGGAGCTGATCAAAGCGCCCAAGCTTGAGGATATTTATCTTTCCCTGAGTCGGCAGCAGAAGCTGACTGTCGCCTGCTCTCTGGCTAAAAAACTCCATTCGCTGCATGTTAGGCATATTTATGCGGGGGATTTTAAAGACACTAACATACTTGTCCGGCCGGATAATCTTCAGGTAACCGTTATTGATTTTGGTTGTTCTCACGACCTGCGGACCCCCGTTATGATGGACTTTGTTCCGGATGGTATATCCCATTACCATGCGCCAGAGGTCTACCTGGCTTCTCGTCACTATTGCGCGTTAGAAGGATGGCCTGGGTATTACGCGCCTGGTGACTATCCGGGCATTGACAAAAATAAACTGCTGCTGCCTGAAAAAGCTGACATTTACTCCCTGGGCATCCTTGTGGCCAAACTGTTCAGCCAGCGTCCCACCGGCAAGTGGCACATATTGTACCAGACAAGGCATTTGACGACGCCTGAACGGTTTGACCAGATGACAATAAGGAAAGCGATAGTAGAGGAGCTCGACCTTGACTTGAGACCGTTGGTCACCAAAATGATGCGAGCCGATCCTGCTCAGCGCCCTGGTCTACCCCACGTGATTCGGGAACTGGAAGTGCTGGCGGCAGCACCTGCGTTTATGCAAAACAGCATGGTAGCAGAGCAAAAAATATCATTTGGATCGCACTGATAATGAGGCTAAAATCCGACACCATTTTTCACGGTGCCAACGCGCCTGAGTTCCCTTACCTCAGCAAAAAGGATTTGCCATGCAATCGCGCAATCTGAATATTATGCTTTCCCTGTCGCTGTTCCATATCATTACCATCACTGCCAGCAATTACCTGGTACAGATTCCTTTTGAGTTTTTCGGTATGCACACGACGTGGGGCGCCTTTACGTTCCCGTTTATTTTCCTGGCCACCGATTTGACCGTGCGGATTTATGGTTCTGATCAGGCGCGCAAAATTATCTTTATTGCCATGTTTCCCGCGCTGTTGATCTCCTACCTGGCATCAGTGCTGTTTGTGAATGGCACGTTTCAGGGGATAGCCAGCCTGGGCAGTTTTAATGTGGTTGTGGCACGGATTGCTGTGGCCAGTTTTGCTGCCTATTTGATTGGCCAGGTGATGGACATTACGGTGTTCAATCGCCTGCGCCAAAATGCCCGCTGGTGGGTAGCACCGGCCTGCTCTACCGTAGCCGGTAACCTGATTGATACCCTGAGCTTTTTTAGTCTGGCTTTTGCCGGTTCAGCGGACCCGTTTATGGCGGAACATTGGGTAGAAATTGCATTTGTGGATTACGGCTATAAGCTGGCCATTAGTATGCTGTTCTTTTTGCCTATGTATGGCGTGTTGTTGAACTTTTTGATGAGCCGGTTGAATATCGCCATTGGCATGAATGCCCAGCCAACGGCTTGATTAACCTGTTCCCGCCCACGGGGCGGGACACATCACAAATGATGATAAATCTGCAAATCCCTGAAAAAAAGAAGCTGTGCTGATTAACTGCCCACCTTTAATAAATAAGTAAAAAAATCACTAACCGGTTTGTCACTATTTTTATGCAGCTAATAGATTAGCATTACGCAGCTATCGAACTGAATCAATCCTTTGTGTGTTTAATCATTTTGAGGTCGTACTTGAACGCACAGGGCGTGCTTACAGCAAAACCAAGTTAATCCCCAAGGACATGGTGATCTTCATGACACCCACTAGCAATGTTGGTACACAAACCAAAACTGATTTCCAGCACCTCCAATCCACCACAGACTTACCTGCCGACAGTCAGATGCATAATGGGCGCGACGTTCGGGTAAATCAATCGTTGTGGTTGCCCTTCCTGACAAACCAGTTGCAGGCTAGTGTTCAATGGTTAACCGGGTGGGCAGCAAAGAATGTCAGCTCCACAAATACGGCCAGTACAGCCGTTAGCGAGAAAAGAAAAAGATTAGCAGCCGAACCCAGGGAATATTTTTTTGATGCCCTGACTCCAGAGCAATGGGATGAGAAGTATCGCCAGATAACATTGCGCGGCGATTCAGATCAATTGATGCAATGGGTTGTATTTAATGACAGCACTAACTCTGCAAGAGTGGGTGGTACGCCGCCCTTGAGAACTGTTGAAATAACACAGCTCGAAACAATTTTGCAGAATTTGGAAAAGAATTATCCGGTTGGTACACCAACTGTTCATTTTATTTATGAGATATTTCAGCCGGAACTTTTAACAGATGATCAAATTAACCAAGTGAACACATTTTTTCAGCAATTATCACAACAATATAAAAACCTGAGAGTAGCTAGTTTTCAGGATGTTAAAGGCAAAAATTATTTCGGCGAGACCATTGCACAAATAAAGGAAAAAATTATTCAATGCCAACAGAACGGACTGTTTTTAAGAATTAATATATCCAATCAATTGGATGATGTACTCGGTCGCAATATTGTCCATTTTCAGACACGCTACGGTAACGACGTACAACTGATCTGGCAAAATATGCTCAAAAGACATTCCTGGTTAACGAGCTTTGATGGTGAGGACATACTGAGTGTGTACGATGCGACAGATGACGGGCACGAAAAAATGTTCACCCAATTCAAGCAACAGTTGGACAATATGTCTTTGACTGAATTAGAGTCCGTCGCGTTGGAAAATTTGCACCGATTGCCGGTTGGCCTCAAGGGAATTTACACTGATCTACAAAGATTTTCCTTGCTGTACAATCCCCAAGGTACTACCGGTTGTGAACAGAGTCATAGTTTGATACATCGGGATTTTGATACCCGTATGACTGGGGCAATGCCTGATATAGACCTGCCACATGGCAAGATTCTTGGTGTTCCTTCCTTTCTTTCACTCAATGCAGGCATGGTGTGGGAACCGATTACTTTGATTGCAGAAAACGGAGTGATGGGGGTCGCTGTTGGTGAAAACCCACATTTGAAATCCATACTGGAAAAATCCCGCACTGATATCGTTCAGGCTATTGATTCTGGCTCCTTGATAAAAGGCGGAGATATCATTAACAACTACAACTACGCTTACAATCAGCTCGACAATATTCTGATTTTGTTGCCGAAATCAACGTTTGAGTGCGTTGAATCGATCTCCTTGCGAACCAATGTCATATGATGCAATGCCTTGGTTCGTGCTGATTCTGATCAATTTTTTGAATAACGCTAAGTATTTCGGCATCCTGTGGTTGCATTCGGGAGCGCAAATACTTGTCGCACTCCTCTCTTGCCATTGTCAGAGATCGAAAAAAATGAGTATTTCCGTATTGGCGCAGCGGCTGACTCAAGGCACTGATCTGAAAGCGGCCATTCAGGTCATGGTGACTCAGCATGGTATCTCGGCCGGCTCTCTGGTGTCGTGCGTGGGTTGTCTGACGACCATCAACCTGCGCCTGGCCGGTGCTGATACCACATTGGTCAGGCACGGGTCATTCGAGATTGTCTCGATCATGGGCACATTGACGTCGGATCATCAACATATCCACATTGCCGTCGCAGACGACAAAGGTTCGGTGTTTGGTGGGCACTTGCTGATGGGAAATATTGTCGGCAGTACGGCGGAGGTGGTTATTCACAGCTACCCGCAGTTAAGTTTTTTCCGAGAGTTTGATCCGACCACTGGTTATACCGAGCTGGTTGTTGAGCCTGGTGTCTGATCATTCATACAGCAATAGTCGTTAAGTCAAAAGCGTCGTTAAGCCAGCGACCGGTTCTGGCTGATACCATCCGGACCATATCATTGCTATGATGCTGCTGTTTTTTTAGCACTTTTTGGCATGTAGTAGGGGTGATCCGGTGGAAGCGCTCAGGCAAATCGTCAACAGCAATGATTTAAGCTTTATTCAGAAAAGTCGTTATCTTGCCCTGCAAGCTGATAACATGCTGCCTTACCCGGCATTGGATGATGGCGCCCGGCAAGCGCTGGAGTCTGGTCTGATCTGTGACTTGTTTGAAGGGCATGCGCCGTTTAAGCCCCGTTACGTAATGCCCGACTATCAGCGGGCCATCGGTCAAGGCTCGGAATATCTCGAGCTGCCCGCGCCCCAGGACTTGGACGAAGCCATCAACTTCCTGTTAATCCTCTACCACCATATACCGTCTGTAACTGGCATTCCGGTCTTTATTGGCCGCCTGGATCAGCTGCTGGAACCGTTTGTCGACGACACCATTTCAGACCAGCAGTTACAGAAAAAAATCCGCCTGATGTGGCAGATGATTGACCGCACTCTGCCCGATGCATTTCTCCACGCCAATATCGGCCCTGAAGACAGTCGAGTGGCCAGGGCGATCCTGAGGGTGGACCGGGAGCTAAAACAGGTAGTGCCAAACCTGACTCTGCGCTACGACCCAGAAGTGACACCAGACGACTTACTGCTTCAGGCGGTTACCAACATTACCGTGTGCAACAAACCTCATGTGGTTAATGATGTGATCAATAACAAGGCATTTGTCACTCCGGACGACCCGCGCGGTTATGGCATTGCCAGCTGTTATAATTCGCTGCCGCTCGGTGGGGGAGCCCATACCCTGGTGCGGCTGAATCTGAAAAAAGCGGTGGCCAGCTGTGACGGTACAGCGGATGACTTTATTGAACGGGTGCTGCCAGAAGCTGCCGAATGGGTATACCAAGTGCTGGAGGCGCGGATTGACTACCTGGTGAACCAGGCTAACTTCTACCAGGGCAGCTTCCTGGTGAACGAAGGTGTAATTGATCCAGCTCGCTTCTCGGCCATGTTCGGTATTTACGGTCTGGCCGATGCGGTGAATCAGTTACTTCAAGTGGCACCGGGCGAAGGGTTTGGTCATAGTGAGGCAGCTCAACAACTGGGCCTGCGTATTGTGCAACGTCTGTCGCAGATTGTTGAGGAGCGGGAGTTGGCCCACTGCTGGCGCAATCGGGCGCTGTTCCATGCGCAAAGTGGTATCAGCGTTGATACTGACGTCAGCCCCGCTTGTCGTATTCCTTACGGCAGTGAACCCGATACGCTGCAACATATTCTTACCGTTTTGCCATTTCACCAGTACTTTACCGCTGGCGTCAGCGATATTTTCCCAGTGGATGAGACCATTGAAAAAAACCCGGAGGCGCTGATGGCCATCTGTAAAGGTGGCTTGCAGCAGGGGCTGCGCATGTTTACGGCCAATGTCGCCAATAATGACCTGGTGCGGGTGACGGGCTACATGGTGCGCCGTTCTGACATCAAAAAGTTTAAAGACAACGGTTCTCGTCTGAACACCACGGCATTTGGCTCGGAGGCAGTGGACAATTGCGGCATCAACAACCGCAATGCCCAACTGATCACTGACGAGGTTCCGTGGAGCTTGCGTTGATCGACAATGTACCGGGAGTGGTCAGCCGTATCATTCCCTTTTCCTGTGTGGATGGACCCGGCAACCGTTTTGTGGTGTTTTTACAGGGCTGCAATTTTCACTGCCTGAGTTGCCATAATCCCAACACCATCAATCGCTGTAACCACTGTGGTGATTGCGTCGGTCAGTGTCCGTCTGGTGCCTTGAGCATGCAACAAGGCAGAGTGGTCTGGAACTCTGCACTGTGCCAGCAGTGCGATCAGTGCATTGACGGTTGCCCTCGCAGCAGCAGTCCGATGACTGTGCAAATGAGTGTTGCCCAAGTCATTACCCAGTTGGAACAGGCAGCGGCATTTCTTACCGGCGTTACGGTCAGCGGTGGCGAGTCAACCATGCAATTGAAATTTATTCGGGCATTGTTTACCGCTATTAAAGCGCATGCCGGGCTGCAACGTCTGACTTGCCTGGTGGACAGCAACGGTTATCTACCGGTGTCTGCCTGGGAGACGCTGGTACCGGTGATGGATGGTGCCATGATTGACCTTAAGGCCATCGACCCGACGTTGCACCGCAGGCTGACCGGCAAGGACAATGGGCGAGTCATGGCGTCGATCAAGTATCTGTACGACTGCGACCGTTTAACAGAAATCCGCTGGCTGGCCATTCCTGGCATTAACGATGGCGAACAGGAAGTGGTCGCCTTACGCCAGTGGCTAGCAGAGAATACACCGAATACGCCACTGCGTATTAATGCGTTTAGCAATAAAGCCGTAAAAGGTGAGGCCGTCAGTTGGCCCAGTCTGACGCGTGCTGATGCCGACGATTTGCGCCAGTTGCTGACCATTGGCAATGCCTGCTGAGTCTGCAACAGTTGTTGCTTGCCAGTACGGGAGCTGCGCGCACCATAGAAAACTTCCGCGCATTTTCTGGCATTGAGAACAGTTGAACCATATTATTACCTGAAGACGTGCTGGCTAATAACACTAATAAATAAAGTTCCACAGGGAGATGCCGCATGAGGACTGCGATTGACCGGATTGTCAATGATCATAAGCATATGGCGCGTTTGCTGGACTATCTGGACTTCCAGATGTTCGGTTATCGGGAAGGAAGTGAACGCCGGCCGCAGTTAAAAGTTATTGTTGATGCCCTGGATTACCTGCACCATTACCCCGATGTTTTTCACCATCCGCTGGAGTCCAGACTAATGGCCAGACTCAAGCCGCGCCTGACCAAGCGCGAGCATCGGGCCAAGTTTGAATTGATCGAAGCACAACATCAGCAGATGATTACCATGACGGCTAAACTGCTGGCCGGATTCAACGCTGTGGCCTCCGGACAGGTAATGCCCATTAACCTGTTACTGGCCAACTATACGCTCTACAGTGATTTGCAACGTGAGCATATGGCGCTGGAAAATCAGTTTCTGATCCCGGCGTTGGAGGATTTGCTCACTCCTGAGGATTTGTTGGCGGTTGATGATGACCTGAAACAGATGCCCGACCCGTTGTTTGGTGCTCATCTATGGACAGCCTATGAAAGGCTGTATCGCCATGTGCTGGACTGGGAGAGCAGTATTGAGCCAACGGCTTGATCTTGACCTGGTAGGCATTGCTGAAAGTCAAAAGCCAGAGGAGGCACTTGGTCAGGATCGACCAGTGGTTTGCCTCCTGGATTCCTCACTACTACCGATAACTCCGGCCGATGTTGACGGTCACGGTTGTTATTGAACCCTGTCTTTTTGGCCAGAAACTGGCCATGCGTTGAACTTTTGCCCTCAAGAGCACTCTACCCGATAACCTCGTGCAGCAATCAATAATGAAGGGTTAGTCATGGATTCCAGCGTCAACACCCGAAGATCTGCTTTTGAAAACTATTCAAGCTCTGCCCGGTCACTATCGGTAAGTTTTGTTCCGGTCACTTCTGGTGTGGCTGAATTGGCGGATCTTGCCAAAAAAAATAGCCAGGTGAAAAAATCCATGGCTACCTATGGCTGGCATCAGGGCCATAAAGTATTTGCAACTGATAACACGTCCGGCCTGAGACAGGTGGCCAACGCTGGATCAATGACCTACAGAAGCCTCCATTGGCGGACCTGTGTGGTACGCGGCTCAGAGGTGGCCCAGGTGATGTCCTGTCCTTTTCCCATAAAAGAGGATGACTTTCAGGCCAGTTTACACGTACCAAGTTATGATGGCTGGCTCTATGGACGATTGATGTGCCCAAGACAACATGGCAGCGATTACCTTTTGGGGAGCAAGGTCATTAAGGAACCACCTGTTTACCGAGTATCTCAGTACCTGACCATTCTGAATGACCTGGTAACCGAAATGCTGATACCGAATCCCGATATCAAACAGATCGCAACGACTTACTATCAAGTAAGAGATTCACTGGGGAATCTGGTGGATAGCCCTGATTATCGCAGTTGGGCACTCCTCCCCGGACAAACGGTAATGAACGTTGCACACAAATTGGCGACGTATCTTCGGGATCGTGATGGGGCTGCCGCCGTAGCCAGAGAATTCGTCGATTATGTTAACAAGTTACCGCCCAAAGTATTCTTTCAGGCAATGCAGCTTATCGCCACAGACCAAGTGATATTGTTGGACAGGGAAAACCACGCCTTACCATCTTCCAATCTTTTCCATCATTCCGTGTTTTTTGATGGTGATTTGGTTTACGCCAGTCGACACTTGACTGATAACTCAACAGACCATAATACCGACGATCTCACTCGTTATTGGATTAAACGAAATTTGCAGGAAGCGCTTAAGCATATTCCGACTATTACGCTTGATCATGTCACTTCAATGGATGATGCAATCGAAACCATTCACCGGCAGGCCGGTAAACAAGTAGAGAGCAAACTAAGGCACGTCTATTTGCAAAAGCTGGTGCAGGATGAAATATTATCTCAGCCTCGGCTCTCTCAAGAGTCCATCAAGGAAATGCTGCCGAACTTGCTGGCACTGGCCAGGGACACTAAAGGCATCACCTCTTTGATGATGGCTATCTTGCCCGACATGGCTGAAATTCCCAATCTGAACCAGTCGCTGGCAGAATTGTTGTTGCGTGCGGCTGGCGGCGGTGAAAACAAGAAAAAGCTTATCATTCCCATAGAATCTCTCAGACAAGCCCTACTGCCTGAACAACTCACATCACTCGTGCAAGGCAATATCGATCGACTCAATAAACATCAGTCGTCAATTCTGTCTGCACCCGGAGCGTCGGCAAGAATTGCTAACCCACAAGGCTCTGTGTTGCAGAGTTTTATCGATGAGTTCCACCATGGTGTGACAGCACAATGGCAAAATGAGGCCATGGATATAGATAATCCTGTCTCGAGCATAAGTGATGGAGATTTTGAGCCGTTAACGCAGCAGCCCACTGAAAAAACACGACAGTATCAATCTTTGCTAAGGGGTAGTTCTGGTAACAATGTGTTAATCAAACAGCTGTTTGATCACATCGCCAGATTAACCATAAACAGAAATTTTGTTGAATTAACCACACTGATAGAAGAGTTACACGATAGGGAAGTAGACGACAAACGCAGACTTATCAGTGCCCGGACAGCCTGTCGACTAGTTGGCAGGCTACTACAGCACCACTTGGCATTACATCAAATTGACGAAGAAACTGTTAAGCCCGTGTTTGATCAATTCCGCTCCATACTGCCAACGATTGACTGCTATCTGTCTGTTGATGCCATTAGGCACCACTCACTTGGGCGGCGCTATATTTCACAGATTCTTCGGGCTTTGTTCCAGCCTCGTACCGCCATTGATAATCATCGATCCGATGATCTTGAGCCGATAGAATTTTTTACCCTGCCAGAATGCATAGCAAGACAACAAACGCGAAACCATAACTTGCAGGAGGTCCGGAATAATCGACAGTACGACTGCTCTATCTGCTTGGAGTCAGCAGTAATACCCAGACTGCTCAATCACAATACCGCACCGCCAGGTCAGCCCGAAAATAACGGCCATCCAGGCATGCCGATTTGTAAGCCATGCGTTGAGCAGATATTGAAAATATTGCCAAGACGTTGTCCGGCATGCAGGGCGCCTATCACTGCAAAAGATTATGTTGCCTTTCGGCCCGATAGTCCAGGTACTCCTTAGGAGCACCTTCAGTCGGCGCTCAAGAAGAGCAATCGTGGCGTCTAAAAAGTAGTGGTATTGTTGTTAATCTTCAGGTGATTGTGAAACTCTTGTTGGAACTGGCTTGTCTATTTTTCAAGCCTATAGCAAAAGAGGACAAATAATAATGAAAAAGATCCTCACAGGGATTATGGGGAGTGTTCTCTGGCTTCAGGCCGGTTGTTTGTTGGCGGTTCCTGCCGAAGTAATTGCTCCGGAGGCTAGTACTGGCATTACCGAGCAGCCGCTGGTCAGGGCCGAACGCTTTATGGTGGCGGCCGCCAATCCTTACGCGGCTCAGGCAGGTTATGACATTCTGAAACAGGGGGGCAATGCCATCGATGCCCTGATCGCCACACAGTTGGTGCTGAACCTGGTAGAACCCCAGTCTTCGGGAATTGGCGGTTCCGGGCTTGTTGTCTATTTCGACAACGACAGTGGCGCGCTATCCAGCTGGGAGGGCCGGGAAACCGCACCAGATGCGGTAACACCCGAGCTTTTCCTTGATCAGAATGGTCAACCACTGTCGTTTTATGATGCGGTGGTTGGTGGGCACTCGGTAGCAACGCCCGGGTTACTTAAATTGCTGTACACCGTGCATCAACAGTATGGCAAGCTGCCTTGGGCGACGCTGTTCCAACCTGCTATCAAGTTGGCAGAGGATGGGTTTCGGGTCTCACCCCGGCTGGCAATGCTAGTGGCTATGGATCAGGAGCGCCTTAGTCGTTACCAGACCACGAAAGCGTACTTTTTCCCCAATAACCAACCCATAGAGGCCGGTGATCTGCTCAGGAATCCAGCGTTTGCTGAGACATTATCCTTACTGGCCAGACGGGGAATCGGTCCGTTTTACCAGGGTGAAATAGGCCGGGACATGGTGGCCGCAGTACGTTCTTTACCGGATCGTCCGGGCCTGTTGAGTATGGCTGACCTGAAAAATTACCAGGTTTACTCACGTGCACCGGTCTGTCAGGAGTACCGGCAGAAGCAGGTTTGTGGCATGGGACCACCGAGTTCTGGTGGATTAACTGTGGGACAGGTTCTTGGCTTGCTGGCCCACTACGATCTGCCAGGCATGGGGTCGGATAATCCTCACAGCTGGCGTCTGATTGGTGATGCCTCGCGCCTGGCCTTTGCTGATCGCGGGCTGTACATCGCGGATCCGGCTTATACGACAGTACCATACGGTTTGCTGGATAACTCCTATCTACGCCAGCGCAGCAAGCTATTGGCCACCGATAAAGCTTTGGCCAAGGTGGGTCCGGGCACACCGCCGGGCAGTCAAAAACACTCCCGGACAGGAGACCGTTCATTGGAGCTACCAGCGACCACTCATATCAGCATTGTTGATGACCAGGGCAATGCAGTAGCCATGACTTCCTCCATTGAGAATGCCTTTGGTTCACGACTGATGGTGCGTGGTTTTCTGCTCAATAATTCCATGACTGACTTTTCCTTCCGCCCGACCATTGATGGGAAATCCGTTGCCAATGCCATTGCTCCGGGCAAGCGACCGCTGTCGTCCATGTCGCCAACCATTGTCTTGCAGGATGATGAGCCCTACATGCTACTCGGTTCTGCCGGTGGCCCACGAATTATTGGTCATGTACTGAAAACGCTGATTGCTCATTTAGACTGGGGCTTATCGGTTGATCGGGCAATCAGCCTGTCTCACCGAATTAATATGTCTGGCCCATACGAGTTGGAAGCAGGCACTGACGCCGAGGCACTGGCCAAACTGCTGGCAGAGATGGGTTACCCAGTATCAGTGCGGGAGATTAATAGTGGCTTGCACGCTATCGTGATTAAGCCTACCGGGCTGGAAGGTGCTGCCGATCCACGGCGCGAAGGGGCGGCAATGGGCGAGTGACATACTCCCACCACTAAGCCGCTAGGCGGCTATAGTGGGGGGCTTCTTGCGACCCATGCTGAGAACACTCAACACCTTTCGCTGTAGAACCTGCGCTGACAGGGCAATCTACAGAGGAACTCTTTATACAATCGCTGTGTCCCAGCGAATCAGCTAAACCCATATCTCTTATATTCCGGGCGGCGTTTATGTCCCTGTCGTTCATCATATGACAACCTGGGCACTCCCATTCACGGATTGATAACGGCATGGAATCCATTTTGTAGCCACAGCAATTACACAGTTTTGAGCTTGGCTGGAACCTTCCTATACGAATCAGGTTTTTGCCATTCCAGCGGCACTTGTAGTCCAGTGTCGTTAGAAACATACCCCAACCAGCATCCTGTATTGCTCTGGCCAGCTTCCGGTTCTTGGGCATGCCTTTGATATTCAGGTCTTCAACTGCAAACGTGGTTGCGTGGTTTTTGCCAGCCAGCTTTGCAGTTAGCTGATGAATGAAATCACGACGGCGGTTAGCCACCTTTTCATGAATGATGGCAACTATCCGTTTCTGTTTTGCCCTGTTACCAGAGCCTTTTTTCCTTCTGGATAATTTCTTTTGCTCAATGGCAAGCCGAGCCAATGATGCCTTTAGCAATTTTGGATTGTTTGTTTTGTTTCCCTCACTGTCGATCAAAAACGAGGTCAGCCCAACATCGAGGCCAACGGTATGCTCAGGTTCAATCAACGACGGTATAGGATCAATGGCAGCATTGTCCACCAAAACACTGGCAAAATATTTGCCAGAGGGGGAACGCTTAATCGTGACTGTTTTTACCTTGCCAACAAAAGGGCGATGCAATTTCGCCCTGATTCCCTTGAGTTTTGGCAAATTGATTTGACCTTGTTGGAAATCAACGGTCACATGCTGTGGGCATTGAAACGACTGCCAACCGGCGTATTTTGATTTGAACCGTGGGAATTTCGCCCGACCTTGAAAAAAGTTAGTGAATGCCGTTTCCAAGTTAGCCAGTGAAGCCAACAGGCTTTGGCTATTCACTTCCGTCAGCCACTCCTTATCGGCTTTTTTGCTGGCAACCACCATATCCTGAAGCTGACGCTTTGACAGGCTTTTCCCGGCTTCCTTGTAGTGTTTGTCCTTTTCAGACAAAGCCCAGTTATAGACAAACCGAGCACAACCGAAGTGCTTGGCAATCAGCACTTTCTGTTCTGCGTTCGGGTAGAGTCTATATTTGTAGGCTTTCATGGTGCTATGATAGAAAAAACATCATCAGTGTCAATACATGAAATCTCATTATCACTGTTTCTACAAACTAAAATATCACTTAGTGTTAGTAACAAAGTACCGGAAAAAATGTTTTACACCTCAAATGCTGGACAGGCTGGAAGTCATCTGTCGTGAATTATGCAGCAAGTGGTAGGTAGGTCTGGATCAGTTTGGTGGAGAAGCTGATCATATCCATCTCATGCTGAATATGCATCCAAACATAGTACCCAGCAAGTTCATCAACAACTTGAAAACGGTCACAAGTCGGCTTATCAGGAAAGAGTTTTCGCAACACCTGAAAGCGTACTACCTGGAGCCGGTACTCTGGACAAGGGCATATTGTCTGATCACCGCTGACGGTGCGCCGTTGGAGGCGCTCAAAGAATATATCCAGAAACAGGAAAGGCCGAAGAAATAGCAGACCTCCACGGTCTGCCTGCTATCCATCTCCATCCAAACGCTTCGCGCTATGGATGGAGAATTTCGCAGGCTTCGTTAAAGTCGTAGCTCTGGTCGGTTTTTGTAAAGCTCCAGCGCAGCGGGATTAGCCAGGGCATCGGTATTATTGACCGGGCGGTTGTGGATGATCTCGCGCACCGCCAATTCAACAATCTTACCACTGAGAGTTCTGGGAATATCACTGACCTGTAGAATCACCGCCGGCACATGGCGATGAGTGGTGTTGTCGCGGATGGTAGAGCTGATTTTATCACTCAGTTGTTCATCCAGAGTAATACCGTCGCGTAGCCGGACAAAAAGTACAATGCGAATGTCATTTTGCCATTCCTGCCCCACGACGATGCTCTCCAACACCTCAGTCACTTTCTCCACCTGCCGGTAAATCTCTGCCGTACCAATACGCACACCGCCCGGATTCAATACCGCATCGGCGCGTCCGTGGATAATGACACCGCCGTGGCTGGTCAGTTCACCATAATCGCCGTGAGCCCAGGTGTTGGCAAAGGTGGCAAAATAAGCCTGGTGATAGCGGCTACCATCCGGGTCGTTCCAGAATCCCACCGGCATGGACGGGAAGCTGGCGCGACAGACCAGCTCACCTTTTTCGCCCACCAGCAGCGTACCGGTGCTATCGACAAAGTGTACGTCCATGCCCAGTCCACGACATTGCAGCTCACCCCGGTATACTGGCAAGATTGGGCAGCCCAGGGCAAAGCAGGAAAGGATATCGGTACCGCCCGATATAGACGACAGTTGGACATTCGCTTTGACATCCCGGAATACATAGTCATAACTGCCATGCAGCAGCGGCGAGCCGGTGGATAAAATGGTTTTCAGATGTTGCAGATTATGACTTTGTACCGGTTTGACTCCGGCCTTTTCCAACGCGGCCAGGTATTTGGCACTGGTACCAAAAATAGAGATGGTCTCTTCGTCCGCCATATCCATAAGTGCTGTTGGCTCGGGATGGAAGGGCGAGCCGTCAAATAGCACCACAGCGGCGCCAAAGGCCAGGGATGAAACCAACCAGTTCCACATCATCCAGCCGCAGGTGGTGAAGTAAAAGATCGTATCCTGCGCTTTTAGGTCGGTGTGCAAACCCAATTCTTTCAGATGTTGCAACAAGGTGCCCCCATGACCATGCACAATGCACTTGGGCGCACCGGTAGTGCCCGAGGAATACATGATAAACAGTGGCTGGGAAAACGACACTGGTACAATAAGCACTTCGTCGGCTGCTTGGCAGAAATCGCCCCAGAGCAAAGTGTTTGGTCCGGTTTGTGGTTGGCTGCTGATAAAAGGTACTACCACTGTCGTTGCCAACGATGGCAGTTGTTGCTGAATCCGGGTAATTTTTTCCATGCAGCTGAAGGCTTTGCCACCGTAAAAGTAACCGTCGGTGGTCAGCAGTAGCCGTGGTTCGATCTGCCCAAAACGATCCAGCACACCTTGAACACCAAAGTCCGGTGAGCAGGAGGACCAGATGGCACCGAGCGCAGTGGTAGCCAGCATCAGGATGACGGTTTCCGGGCAGTTGGGCATTATGGCGACGACCCGGTCGCCCTGTTTGACCCCTGCTTGCAGTAAACCTTGTTGAGCCTCTGCCACTGCCTGATAGAGTGCCTGATAGCTCAGAGTGGTGCGCTGGTCGTTTTCACCTCGAAAGATCAGGGCCGTTTTTTCATCGCGGTGTCTGAGCAGGTGTTCGGCGTAATTGAGGGTCGCATCGGGAAACCACTGCGCCCCGGGCATCTGGTCGTTACGCAGTATGGCTGAGGGTTGGCTGTGAAAGCTGACCTGAAAAAATTGCGCCAACAACTGCCAAAACCCCGGGCGGTCATCAATGCTCCAGTAATAAAGGTCTGAATAGTCTTCCAGAGACAGACCGGAAACTTTTTTCGCCTGCTGGATAAACGTCTGAAGATTGGCTGATGTTATGGTGTTATGATCCGGTGTCCACAGTGCGGTCATGAATCTTCTCGTTATTACTCGTGTTTAAGGGCAATCCCGGCGCCGGATTTTGAGGTGACGCCCAACTGGTCACAGATGAATGTAGCCGCTTTTAGTAAAGCCTCCATATTTACGCCGGTGCTGATGCCCATCCCCTCCAGCATATAAACCGCATCTTCTGTGGCCAGATTGCCCGATGCGCCCGGCGCATAAGGACAGCCACCCAGACCGGCCACTGACGTATCAATGACCGACAATCCCTCTTCGAGCAGCGCAAAAAAATTGACCAGTGCCTGACCGTATGTGTTGTGAAAGTGGGCAGCCAGCGCCGCAATGGGTATGTCCCGGACAATATGCTCCAGGAGTCGTTTGGCTTGCAGTGCGGTGCCGATGCCAATGGTGTCGCCAAGGGAGACTTCATAACAGCCCATCTGCCAGAGTTGCCTGGCTACATAGGCGACAGTCGTTGGAGAAACGTTGCCATCATAAGGGCAGCCCATAACGCAGGAGAGATAACCGCGTACTTTCAGCCCGTGTTGTCTGGCAACGCTCAGTACCGGTTCGAAACGCTTCAGACTCTGGGCAATGGAGCAGTTGATGTTTTTCTGACTGAAACCCTCTGAGGCTGAAGCAAAAACGGCCACTTCATCAGCACCAGCTGCCAATGCCGCTTCCAGTCCTTTCAGGTTGGGCGTCAGAGCGCTATAACGTACACCGTGCTGTCGTTTAATTTGGGCAAATACTTGACCGCTGTCGGCCATTTGCGGGACTGCCCGGGCAGAGACAAAGCTGCCTGCTTCAATTCTGTGCAGGCCGGCAGCACTGAGATGGTTGATCAGGGCAGCTCGTACTTTCGGCGACAAGGTTTGCGGCATATTCTGCAGGCCGTCACGGGCACTCACTTCGACAATCGTGACAGACGCAGGAAACCGCCGATGGGTGCTACACATTTTTGAGCACACTACACATTTTTGAGCACAGCCTGGGCTGCGTTCAGCGCTTGTCGATCCCAGGCACCCAGACGCCGCCTCAGACGGTTTTCCTGTCTGGAGAGTTTGAGCATTTCGGCCAACGGTTCATTGCCGGAAAAGGGCTGATCATCCATGCTGCCGTCATCCAGAACATCGTAGCGTTTGTTGACCTCGTGCAACTTATTCAGCAAACGGATTTTTCCATTAAGGAACGATTTTAGTGCCAGCGACTTCACCTGGTCGTTATCACATTGTTCTGCCAAATGGAGAAAAGCCATTGATGTGCCATGGCCTTTTTTCAGTCGGTCAAACTGGAATTCCCATGGATCTTTATCAAGGCTGAAGTGGGTGGAGATATTTGCCAATGCCTTGGCAAATAGTTGCATTTTTTCGTTGTGGGTATTGGCCAGCAAAATCGTTTCATAGGTATCCAGCCTTTGCCATGCCTGCTCAGCACTGAGTTTGGGTAGTTGTTGCTTTAAAACCCAACGAGCAGCGATAGCCAGCTTTTTATCAAGGTTGGTCTTTTCCTGCAGGCTCATCGATGATTCATTGATAATGGACTGGAGTTTTTTGAACACTTCCATAGTCAGGTCAAGCGGGTTATCGCGCCATTGCGAGTCGGTTCGACAGGTGTGCAGAAAATTGGCAACATCGCTATGGACCTTGATAGGGTCTTCCAACTCCTCCAGTTCGTTCAGGGCTTCCCGGGCTGGATATGTTGCCACGTTCTCCATCCGAAGGTATTGCATGTTATAACGCAGCGGATTTTGCGCTATCTCGTCAAGCATTTGTCGGTCGTTTTTGGCTGTTTCCCCCGCTTTGAGAAAGCAGCCAGAGTCGTTTGTATCATCCCGTTCGGTCAGTACGCTGGCAGTCTCTTGTGTCAGCTTATCGCTGGCAATTCCGCTGTCAGTCTCGACGGGCAGTTGGGGCAAAGGTCTTGGTTTGGGTTGTTTGTTGTTGTCGTGGGCAGGCGGATGTTGAGTCGGGGCATCCTTTTTGGGCGCTTCTTTGACTTCTGGAGCAGGCATTATTTTTTTAGGGGTAACAGAGTCAATAACACTGATTGACCGATCGCACAGCATCGTGTCACGTATCCGGGCGGCCAGGGCTTTCAGGGAAAATCGGGGAGTTGGTGGTTTGTTCACTGTCGCTTTGCGGTTGCCCGCTTTAGCAACCCGATTGCGGACGACGGCATGATGGTTGTTATGAGGCTGGGCAGGCGGCGAAGAATCCACTTTGACCATGGGTCACTCCAGTTTTTGTTGGACAATCCGTTGTGCAACTGCGTGCAAATTGCGGCCCGACATTATCTATCTATGTGGATAACAAATTATTTATTGGGCCATCACTCTTTTTTTAGTCAGAACGGTGCTGTGGTAAATCTGTACGGTGCTGTTGTAAAAAAGTATCCAGTCTCTCCTGCGCCTCCGGCGATATGCGAATCATAGCGAGAAGCTCACAGGTTTGGTGTATCAGCTGCTCGTCAACAGACTGGTTGCTAATATCTGTGATGAGTCGTTTGGTTTGCGCCATGGCTATTGGCCCGTTCTTGATCAGTCGTTTACATAAGACATCTACAGTGGCCAATAAGTTTTCCTCCGGGCAGCACTCATGCACCAGGTTCAGGCCAAGTGCTTGCCCACTGGAGATAATTTCACCGCTCAGGCAGTAGCGTCGGGCTTGGCGTACTCCCATGGCGCGTACGATGTAAGGGCTAATAATGGCCGGGATCAACCCGAGCCTCACCTCACTCAGGCAAAACCTGGCCGATTCGCTGGCAATGGCGATATCACAGGCGGTGATCAGCCCCAGAGCACCTCCAAATGCAGCACCTTGCACCACGGCAATGGTTGGTATTGGCAATTGGTCAAGGCGCTGAATCAGCCGGGCCAGTTTCAGGGCATCCTGATAGTTGGCTTCCTTGTCGAGTTGTTTTGACTGCTGCATCCAGTTCAGGTCGGCGCCAGTGCAGAAGTGTTTGCCGGTTGCCGTCAGTTTCAGTAAGCGCACTGATCTGTGTTCAAGCCGGTCAAGAGCCTGATGCAGCTCGTCAATCAGCACCGCATTCAGGGCGTTGCCAGTCTCTGGTCGGTTCAGGCAGATGGTGGCCACGGGTTGACCATCAATGGTCTGAACATCAAGTTGCAGATGCGACATAGCCACCACTCCCTACATTCTGAAAATGCCAAAGCGGGTCTCTTCAATAGGTGCGTTCATGGCAATGGCCAGCCCGCGACCAAGCACGGTACGGGTATCGGCCGGATCAATAATGCCATCGTCCCAAAGCCGGGCGCTGGCGTAGTAAGGGTTGCCCTGGTAGTCGTAGTTTTCCAGGATGGGCTGGCGGATGGCGTGTACTTCATCATCACTCAAGGTTTTACCCTGTTTTGCCACGGCCTCTTGTTTGACTTGCACCAGCACATTGGCAGCTTGTTCGGCACCCATGACCGAGATGCGGGCATTGGGCCAGCTCCACAGGAACCGAGGATCATAAGCGCGGCCACACATGCCGTAATTGCCGGCACCAAAACTGCCACCGATGATCACGGTGAATTTGGGGACTTTGGCACAGGCGACGGCGTTCACCATTTTGGCACCATGACGAGCGATACCGCCGGATTCCGCCTGGGAACCGACCATATAGCCAGTGGTGTTTTGCAAAAAGACCAGGGGTATAAGGCGCTGGCAGCACAACTCAATAAAGTGTGCACCTTTTTGCGCCGATTCGCTGAACAGGATACCGGCGTTGGCGACCATACCCACCGGATAACCGTGGATACGGGCAAAGCCGCACACTAACGTTTGGCCATAGAGTGTTTTGAACTCGTCAAAGTCCGAGCCGTCAACAATGCGAGCAATAATTTCACGTACGTCGTAGGGTTGGCGCAAATCGGTGGGCACCACGCTATACAGCTCTTTGCTGTCGTACAGTGGTTCAATAGCAGGTAGGTGATCACAAGGCAGATGTTTAACAGAATTGAGTCGGGATACTGTCTGGCGGATCAACTCGATAGCATGGGCATCGTCCCTGGCGTAGTGATCGGCCACGCCGGACTTACGACAATGAACGTCAGCACCACCGAGGGCTTCCGCGCTGATCGCCTCGCCAGTGGCAGCTTTCACCAACGGTGGACCAGCCAGAAAAATAGTGCCCTGGTGTCGGACGATAATGCTTTCATCGGCCATGGCCGGCACATAGGCGCCCCCAGCCGTACATGAACCCATTACCGCTGCAATCTGGGGAATGCCTTGCGCGGACATATTGGCCTGGTTAAAGAAAATGCGTCCAAAGTGTTCCCGATCCGGGAATACTTCGTCTTGTCGCGGCAGATTAGCACCGCCAGAATCCACCAGGTAGATGCAGGGTAGGTGGTTTTGTTGGGCAATCGTCTGAGCACGCAGATGTTTTTTCACCGTCAGCGGAAAGTAACTGCCGCCTTTGACGGTGGCATCGTTGGCAACAATCATACAGTCACGACCCGATATCTGACCAATACCGGCTATCACTCCAGCGCAGGGCACATCCTCGTGGTAGACATTGTCAGCGGCAAACAACCCCACTTCCAGGAAGGACGAGTCCGAGTCAAGCAAGGCAGCGATACGCTCTCTGGGTAACAACTTTCCTTTACTCAGATGCTTCTGTCGGGCTTTTTCTGGCCCACCCTGGCGCAGGCGTTCGCTGTGTTGGTTCAGCTCATCCACCAGCGCTTGCATCCGTCGGCGGTTGTTTTCGTACTCGCTGCCTTGCGGGTCGATAGCTGATTTCAGTGCGACCATAGGTGACTCCATGCCACTCTTATTATTTTTTCTGTTATTTTTTCGTTTGGCTCTGCTACGCCAACTGACGAAGGGCTGCTTAGCGTACTCGCTGATTGTTGGCGTCGATCAGTAACTCGCCATCTTCCTTGCTGAATGGGCCTGCGGGCCAGTTGTCGAGCAAATCCAGCACCAACTCGCTGGGCCGACACAGTTTGACACCTTTGGGCGTACAGACGATAGGGCGATTGACCAATACGGGATGGGCCACCATAGCGCTGATCAGCGCGTCATCAGATATCGACTCATCGAGCAGCCCTAACTCTGCCGCCGGTGATTTGCTGGTTCTCAGAGCCTCTCGGGGCGTAATATCCGCTGCTGCAAACAGTGCCAGCAGCTGAGGGCGGCTCCAGCCTTCCTGCAGATACTCAATCACAACAGGCTGGTAGCCAGCGGCCTGAATAATCTCCAGCACATTGCGCGAGGTACCGCATTCAGGGTTGTGGTGAATGACGACCATGGTTTTCTCCGTTACTGTATTTGCAATGTCTTATTTTTGCTCGCCGGGTGATTTTATACAAGACAGTGGTTACTTACCTTCCAGAAACAGTTCGCGACCAATAAGCATACGACGGATTTCAGAAGTGCCAGCACCGATCTCATACAGCTTGGCATCGCGCAATAGTCGTCCGGTGGGATAATCATTGATATAACCGTTGCCACCAAGTATCTGGATAGCATCAAGCGCCAGGGCAGTGGCTCGTTCAGCGCAGTAGAGAATGACACCGGCGGCATCCTTGCGAGTGGTTTCACCACGGTCACAGGCGGCAGCCACCGCGTAAAGATAGGCTTTGCAAGCGTTCATTTGTGTGTACATATCAGCCACTTTGCCTTGGATCAGCTGAAATTCACCGATGGGCTGACCAAACTGCTGGCGCTCATGAATATAAGGCAGCACTGTATCCATGCAAGCTTGCATAATGCCAACAGGACCGCCAGATAGCACCACCCGTTCGTAATCCAGCCCGCTCATCAGCACTTCCACCCCGCCATTGAGTTCACCGAGGATATTGGCTGCTGGCACCAGGCAATCTTCGAACACCAGCTCGCAGGTGTTGGAGCCGCGCATACCCAGTTTGTCCAGCTTTTGTGCACGGGTGAAACCGGGGAAATCTCGCTCGACAACAAATGCTGTAATGCCTCGGGATTTTTTCTCCGGTGCAGTTTTGGCGTAGATCACATAGGTACTGGCGTCAGGGCCGTTGGTGATCCACATCTTAGTGCCGTTGAGCAGGTACTGGTTGCCCTTTTTTTCCGCTCGTAGCTTCATGCCTACCACATCAGAACCGGCACTGGACTCACTCATGGCCAAGGCTCCGACTGCCTGACCGCTGACCAATGCGGGTAGATACTGTTCTTTCTGGGCATCAGTGCCCAAACGGTAAATCTGGTTAACGCACAGGTTCGAGTGCGCGCCATAACTCAGACCAACGGCTGCCTGTGCTCGACTGATCTCTTCCATAGCAATCACATGGGCGAGATAACCCATGTCGGCACCACCGTAGTTTTCATCCACGGTGATGCCCAGCAGACCCATGGCACCCATTTTCTGCCAAAGATCGTCGGGAAACTGGTTATCCCGATCAATCTGCGCGGCACGCGGAGCGATTTCCCGGGCAGCAAACTGCCTGACCTGCTCTCTGAGCAGATCGTTGGTCTGACCAAGGTTGAAATTCAGAGGTAAGAACTGGCTCATTGGGTGGCCTCATTCATTATTGTTATTGTTGTTTGTCGCACAGTTCAATGACCCGAGTATATTACCGCGCCCCACCGGAGAAAATGGCCAGAGGCACTCATGGAAGCTAATAGCTTCCCGGGCAGTCAGCAGGCGTTGCTGGTTGGTCGCATAGCACTCAGACGTCATCTGAAAAGTAGTTTTTACCCTGAACTGTTTTATCATTAATAGGGCGAAAACTGAGGACTTCTTGTGTACGTTCCGTCATAGCAGATTCCGGCTTGCTTCTTTCGAAGCCCTCTTTTGGTCGACCCAGTCATATCAAGTCAGGTGATTGGGCGGAACCTGCTCTTATTTATGAAATTTTCGAGCTAAGATGCCCGTAACTCGGAAATATAGGTGCCATCCAACGGCGACAACGTTGCGTAAGGACGTTCCGGCAAATAATCATTGGTATAACAGCAGAGGCTGTTCATGTGCTCATTGGCAATGCCCAGCTGCTGGGTATAGAGGCCAACCTTTGCCCAGTCCCGGTCCACATTGACCAGGTCGCGGGAGAAGTAGGGCAGGCAGCTGATGTAGATTTTGCGAAAGGTCTCGGTTCTCAGATCGGGAATTTGCTCACAGAGCAGGCGATAGGCTTTCTCCGGATTTTCCAGCGTCCATTGTGTGCCTCTGAGGGTGGCCCGCATAAAACGACGGACGACGTCTTGATTGTTGGCCAGGAAGATCTCGTTGACTAGGAACAGAATAGAGCAGAAGCAGCAGCAACCGAGCCCGGCCAGTTCATCCACCCGCAATATACCCGTCTCCTGTCCGCTGGCTTGCTCCAGTTCAACCTGCTGGAAGCAGCCAATCCCCATGCCGGCATCCACCCGGTCGTTCATGATAGCATCGGTCATGTTCATCCCCACCCGCACAGTTTCGTAGTCATCGTGCTCGATACCGGCCCGACAGGCCAGGTCATCAATGATGATCCGGCCAAAGTGGCCAATGTAGCCGATGCGTTTGCCGCGAATATCGTCAAAACTCTTGATGCCGCTGGACTTCAGATAAATCAGGCCGGTGGGCGGTTCATGAAACAAGGTGCCCACTGAAACCACCTGATAGCCTTTAGCTCGGGCGGCGTAGGTGTGAATCATGGCCTTCAGGGCGATATCGACCCGATTCTGACCGATCAGGTCGGTAACGTCGGAAGGATCAGTGGTTTCCATAATCGCCAGGGACAGACCTTCTTCTTTATAGAAGCCCAAGTGATGAGCCATAAAGACCGGGGTGTGATAGGGGTTGGCGTACCAGTTCAGAAGCAGGGACAGTCTGGGCGTTGCGATCATGCGTCAATCCTCACTCAGGTGGAGTAACAAGACGGAACAACTGGGCAAAGCAACAAATGCGTAGTGCAAAACGCGCACGACGCTTAGTGAGGAACACAATCGTATATGGGGCAATCTTTCGGTACGAAAAAATTTCCGCGCCGAAGCGGCGCACAGTGTTTTCTCGCTGCGAGCAAAGTTGTTGGCCCAAAACCCCGGGAACCGTGCGCCACAGGAACCTGTCATTCACAGCCGTAAGCGACAGATTCCCAAGGCGAAATTATAGAGTGCTTCCAGCCTTTCGCAATTTGCCCAGATGTACAGTCACGCTGACGGCCATGACTAATAAAAGACATTTGACCCATATTGCGGAGAGCAGCCAGATGGAGAGGCTGGTGGTCAGCCAAAGGAGAGTAACGGCGCGACGAAAGCTTTGTGCAGAAATAGTGCGTTCATTCAAATATTGTTGCAGTGGTGGCCCTAGCAGCTGGTGCTGCAACAGCCAGGTATATATGGTGGGTGAGGAGCGTAAACTGAAAAATACCGCCAACAGCAAAAAAGGGGTGGTGGGCAGCAGCGGCAGAAAAATGCCGACAAACGCCAGCAGCACACACAATAATGCGCCGATTTTAAACAATGTTCTGAGCACCGGATTGGCAATTAGCATGCCAGGGGGTGCGTGTTGGTGGTTAATTATCTTTCCCATAGCTGCATATACGACATTTCGCAGTTGATGGTGCCCGGCCCGGCATTGGACTGTGTTACTCAAAAAAGGACCGCGCTACTTAAAAAAGGGTCGTGCTACTCAAAAAAGGTCTGGCGGATACGCGTGACGTACTCCAGCTGAGCCAGCGCTTCCAGGGTTGCCCGATAGTTGCCCTGATGGGTATTGCCAATTACCAGGCGCTGGCTCTGCGTACATTGCTCGCGACCCGGTGAGTGCCGGTAGATGATGGCAGTCGGGTCAATGGCCAACACCTGGGCTATGTTGTCCGGGTTGGCAGGAATGCAGAACTCATAGCTGAGAGCCTGTTTGCCATCGGGAGGTCCGTACAGCCCTTCAGCATCAAGCTGGCTCAAGTCAAAGTCGACTTTCTCTGGTGGCATGCCTTGCACGTTGAAGTCGCTGCAAGCAGACAATAGCAGCGTGGCACATGTGGCGATACACAATGTTGTGCGGTTTCTGGACACGTTCAATGGCTCTCCGTACGACAATGGTCATGACAACGTCCGTCACCATAACCAACGGGTGCTCCCCCCAAAGCAATGATCAGGCCAGCGGCCTGAGACCTACAGCGTGGCGAATGGTCGCCAGAAATGGCGCTGCTTCTGCCCGGGCTTTTTCAGCCCCTTTGAGCAGCTCCTGTTCGATAAAGGCCGGGTCTTCAAGTAGCGCATGGTAACGCTCTCTGGGCTGTTGCAAATATTCGTTGAGAAACTCGAACAACTCGTTTTTCAGTTCGCCCCACCCAGCACCATCAGCGTATTGCTGTCGTTTAGCGGCAACGCCGTCAGCATCGGCAAAAGCTGAGTAGATTTGGAACAGGGTACACGTTTGCGGATCTTTCGGTTCGCCCGGTTCCAGGGAATTGGTTTTGATCTTGCGGATCAGCTTCAGCAGTTTTTTCTCCGGCACAAACAGCGGAATAGTGTTATCGTAGCTTTTGCTCATCTTGCGACCGTCCAGACCATTGAGCACTGCTGTGTCCTCATCGACCACGGCTTCGGGCAACACAAAGCGGGTTTTATAGTGATGGTTCATCCGTCCGGCAATGTCCCTTGCCATCTCAATGTGCTGAACCTGATCTCGACCCACTGGTACCTTGTGGGCGTTGAACATCAGGATATCAGCGGCCATCAACACCGGATAGCAGAATAGACCCATGGTGACGCTTTTGTCCGAATCTTGTTCTCCAGCCTCAATATTGGCTTGCACCGCAGCTTTGTATGCGTGGGCGCGGTTCATTAACCCTTTGGCCGTCATGCAGCCAATAATCCAGTTCAGTTCGGCGATTTCCGGAATGTCAGACTGGCGGTAAAAGCTTACCCGATCGGTATCCAGCCCCAGGGCCAGCCAGGTAGCGGCAATTTCCAGCGTTGACTGGTGGATGCGCTTGGGGTCGCGTCCCTTGATCAGAGCATGGTAGTCAGCCAGAAAGTAGTATGACGCGATATCATCCCGCCAGCTTTGCTCAATGGCAGGCTTGATGGCCCCCACATAGTTACCCAGGTGAGGAGTGCCGGTGGTGGTAATACCAGTCAGTACTTTCGTTTTATTCATTGGTTCGCTCGCGCTGCGACGATGTCACCTGGCCTGCGGCCAGCACGGGAAATCTTGCCCAGCAGATTTCAGAAGAGGGCGCATTATAAAAGAGCATGGCACTGGCTCACAATAGAGCATGTTGCAGACAGAATGAAGTGATCGGCATAGTCGCGCCCGGTCAGTTTCTTGGTACGCCCGGCATGGGCATGAACTTCGAGCAAACCCGATGACAACCAATAGCCCCTGCAGAAGTAATTCTGTGTAGTGATTGAACAGAAGAGCGAAAATTGCTCCTGCCTTTTCGGCATACAGGCCATCCATAACCTTATCAGCAGAGGCCATACGACTGCATGGATGCAAGGGCCAGACCCGAGAGATAAGTCAGAAGCAACAAAGGGACTCTCGGTATTGATGGAGTCACGGTTGAGGCTTACCCTGATTTTGCCAGGCAACACTTGTCTTAAGTACGCCAAGCTTTGTTAGGCGGAGCATACAAGTCGTCATCCATCCTGCGAATAGTGATAGAAAAGCCTGATAGCGGTGAACGATTGCAGGGCATTCCAACGGTTATGGACACGGTAAAGGCTACGTCACAAGCGGTTGATGTTGACCTGAGTAAATTCTTTGGCTGGTTTTTGCTCCTGCAAAACCAGAATTCCCACCATCCATGGTGATCATACTGTCAGCCACGATGTGCCCATGTCGAGAGTCTCTCGCAAGATTAACGACAAATGCCTGTTAAAACTGACTGGTCGCTACCTCTGTGCTGGTGTCATGATTGATGGCACATGGGTAGGTATGTCTCAAGGTGATCCTATTTCGCCACGGCTGTCTAATGTACTTCTCGACGACCTAGACAAAGAACTGGAATGCCGGAAACACTGTTTTGCTCGCTACTGTGATGACTTCGTGATACTGGTTGGTAGCCAGCGGGCTGAGGAACGGCTCATGGAAAGCATTACCCGCTACGTTGAACGTCAGCTGAAACTGATGGTCAACCAGAGCAAAAGCAAGGTGGTAAAAGCAACTGAAGCTGAGTTTCTGAGCTTTTCCTTCACAAGGAAGAAAATCTGTTTGTCAGAGAAGCGCCTGAAGCACTTCAGGCAGAAAATCGTCAAGCTCACCAACCGAAGCTGAGGTGTCTCGATGAGCTGCCGCCTAAGAAAGCTTGCTGAATATATTCAGGGCCGGATGGGTTATTTCAGAATAACCGAATATTACCATCCCATGCCGCTGCTGGATCAATGGATACGTCGGCGCATCCGTTGCTGCTTTATCAAGCAATGGCGTAAGCCGAAAATCCATTATAGAAATTTGGTCAAGTTAGGCGTTGATCATATCAAAGCCCTCTGTGTGGAACAAAACTTTTGCGGGACAGACATGACGGGAATTTAAAGGGATGAGCTGACTTCTTCCATTGTATGACAAAAGCACTCTATGAGGAGATTAAAGACCGCATAGACTACCTTACATGGGGAGTCATCTCATTCACTCTGATCTCTTACCAGATCTGGCCTCTGGATTTTTGTCCCGTACATAGGTGTCACCGGTTGGATAGGAAGATCCGGATGGGTGCTCTCTCGATTTGATAACTGTTTCAATGATCAACTAAAACTTTGTCTGACATGAAGTGCGACCAAAGTTGTTCCCAGCGACCTTTGCTCTGGATCTGGGATCTGATCTCCAGAAGAACCTCGGCTCCTGCTGCTTTCCACCTCATGCCTGAACTGCATAATCGCTGTTTGACCAGTGTCTTGCAAGCCGCTTCTGTCACTCCGGAACCTATAGGCCAGTTACACTTCAGAGCCTGCTGATACTTCATTAAATGGTGATTATTCGTAAAGTAAGTCACTGCCTTGTAACGTTTTTCTGTCAGTGCAATCGTTTTTTTCGGAAGTTCTGCTGATTCAATTTCTTCCAGGATTTTCTTGGCCGCACCGCGTTTGTTTTTCAGTCTATGGAGTCTGTCTTCTAACCAGAGTTTTCTCTGGGATTTGCTTTCCGGAAACAATGCTTCTGCGGCCCCAGCCCGATATTCAGAGGCATGATAAAAATCGAGTATCTGAGCGGAAGTATGCTGTGTCAAATAGCGCCAGTTTTCTTTGGCACCATCTGCCACACCAATATACGTCGCCTGTGGATAGCAACGCTTGAGTTCGGCAATTTCCTCGTCAAGCTTGTTCATGAAACCCTGCTTGCCGTACTCAGGTGAGCTGGCAGTATAAATGGTATGTAGTCTGTCGCCATTGGCTGAATAAAGACTTAACGTCCCATGTAGTGGTCAAGTAAAAATGGACACCTGATTAAGCTGCTTTCCTGAATTCCTGTCGCTCAAAGTCCACTGGACTCATGTAATCGAGATAGGAGTGAAGTCTGTGGTTGTTGTAGAACAAAATGTAATCAATAACCGTTGCTTCAACATCAGCCCTCGTCTCGAAAATATAATGGTTAGTCCTTTCTCTTTTGAGACTTCCAAAAAAACGTTCCGTCACCGCATTGTCCCAGCAGTCCCCCTTACGACTCATGCTGCATATCATGCCGTATTCTCTGAGTTGAGCCTGGTAGTCAAGAGAAGCATACTGGCTCCCCCGGTCTGAGTGGTGAAGCACTCCCGAGCTTGGTTTACGACTCCACCAGGCCATTTTCAAGGCCTCTAATGGCAACTCCGTCTTTATACGACTGCTCATGGACCAACCTACGATTTTCCTTGAATACAAATCCATAACCACAGCCAAGTACAGCCAGCCTTCGCGGGTCCAAAGGTAGGTAATATCTGTCGTATAGACTTTATTTGCCTCTGTGACAGCAAATTCTCTGTTCAAGAGATTTTCCGCAACAGGCAGTTTATGCCTGCTATTTGTTGTCACCTTAAATTTTTTTGCACATTTCACTACCAGTCCTAGCCGTTTCATCAGTGTTGCTGCCTGATAGCGACCTACGTTGTAGCCCTTTTTACACAGTGCCTCTGCCATTCTTCGGCTGCCATATGAACGATCAGAGTCTGCAAAAATCTGTTGTGCATCAGCTTCCAGGCGAAACTGCTGCGCCGTTATGTTTTTCTGTTGAGCCCGTTGCTTTTGCCAGTGATAAAAGCCGCTGCGACCCACTTGCATTACTTTACAGAGCACCCGAGTCGGGTAGACCTCCTTCTCCTGCTGTATGAATGCAAACCTTACAACAGCTCTTTCGCGAAGAAGGCCGTCGCCTTTTTTAAGATTTCCTGCTCCATTTTCAATTGCCGATTTTCAGCTTCCAGCTCTTTTATCCGTCGCTGATCCGGCGTTAAAGCCTGTTGTCCTTTGCCAGGAAAGGACATTTCCTTTTTTTCATCCTGCTCCCGCACCCAGCGTCTGAGGTTGCCAACATCAATATCAAGACTTCTGGCAACCTCTGCTGCAGCCTGTCCCTGCTCAACCACCATAGCAATGGCTTTACGCTTAAATTCTGGAGAATAATTCTTACGCTGCTTTGTCACTTTCTACCTCGTCATCAACTGCACTATTGTGCTTAACGAGGTGTCCAAAGTCATTAGACCACTACACCACACATGACTTCTCGCCAGCCATCTTCGCAGAGCAGCATGCACGTACCATCCAGACCTATAGCGATGGTTTCAACTGCCTCTTTAAAAACTGGCAAGTCGTAGCGGGTGTTTCGTTGACCGTCAATTAATGCACCCACTCTGTCGGATAAGTGCTTGATATACGAGTTTGACAGTGTTCTTTGGTGGTTGGATTCAAAATCCTCTTTTACCGCAGGCGCTGGCATCTGGCTGTATTTCCAGGCAAGTGTTTTGGCAAACTTGGGAGTAGCAGAGCCAACAATTCCAGTGCGATAATCAAGGGGAGCTAGTGTGGCTCCACCTCTTACACCCTGATAAACGGAGCGTTCCATGGGAACACATCCATATAGGGTTTCATAACGCTTCAGGACTTTTCCCTTGTAGCTCCATTTCTGCTGATTTACGACAATGGGCTTTTTATTGGTTGGCTCAAACAGTTTCAGTAACTCTTGTGTTCCGAGTCGCCCCGCTTCATTCAATGCTCGCTGTAATCCATTTTCAAGCTCCAGCATGTTGTCGGATTCAACAGGAACCTCGATTTGCAGCACAATAGTTTTTGGTTCACGAGCAATGATAGAAGCAGTCATGGCGGCAGATTGCTAAAGTTTACAGTTAATGGCTGTCTCTAAAGTAGTCGAGATTCAGGGGTATGGTTGTTTCAATTATTCGGAAAGAGCACCCATCCGGATGATGAGAGATCTTCATTCGGATCTGTGAGCAGTTGAGGGAGAGGCTCCCTCGGCTGACTCAATTGGGGGCTGGAGGTTAGAGACCCCGGCTACTCAATTTAGCTGCTTGGGTAGATTGCAGATTTATGCTTTGTAAGTTTCAAGCTCAAGATGATTAATTACTAATGTTTCAAAATAATCCATGAGTGAATTTATTTTTTCATATAACCCGAAAAACTCGTCATTGGTGATAAGAAGATCGGGATTATTATCTGTTCTTTCACCATGAGCAATTGCATTTCGAAATTTTAACAACCTGTTATCGATATGAAATTTGTTGTTTGTAAAGTGTGTTGGATCAATACCAATTTTATTCAACAAATCAACAAGTACATCAATATTCAAGTTGCTTTTTGTGTCTACATTTCTCTCAATGTCAATTTTGAATTTTTTGTTGCTGCAATCTTCAAGTATGAAGTTTACAGACTTCAGATAGGAGTTAAATTGCTTGTGAGGAAAATTGTTGTCAAACTCGTCAAGAATACCGAGAGCTTTCAGATTTTTGGAAAGCTCTGAATAGTTCAGTGACTTAAAGTTAAGATATAAAAAGAAGGCCTCACAGACTTTTTTTACATATCCCTCCCAGTGAGAATAAAGAAGTAAAATACCACTCCTGACGAGTGTGTGGCTATGCGCTGCTCTAGCCCCTTGCAACATCAGTGTTATATTCGTTAATTCTTTGCGTCTCCAGGCTCTTTCTTCCTGAATATGATCAAGAAACTGATCTTTACTCTTGATCTTCATCTAGGAAAAACCTTCTAGCTAGAGGAAGAAAACGAGGCCAGCGATAGTTCGCCTTTGAGCCTGAACCACTATATTTTATGAAGGTTTGGTCGGAGGATAGGCTTTGCGAAACGTGCTTAAGCTTGTTAGGCAAATCATCTGGATTTTTATCGGTTTTTAAGTACAAATACACGCCGGTAGCTATCACTTCAAATATTGAAAGTTGGAATCCACCTCTGTATTTTCCATCGACGTAACGCTTAAATGCGTCGTCAGATAAAGTTGCATTAATAATTCTGAATGTTTTTGTAAATATTTCTTTCTCTTCAGACCAGTTTATTTCACTTTCTGAGAATTTTTTCAGGTTGTCTGTTAAAAACTCAGAAACATCATCGATATTTTTAAGGTCTTCTTCAGTAGAATGCGAAAGGGATATGAGTCTGAGAACCAATTCCATTTCATATCGTTCTTCATACATCCTTTCAGTAATACTTATACTTTCATTAAAATTCTGATCGTTAGAAATATCTGCCAAAATTTTATAAAATTCCTCATTCAGCATAATGAGAAGGCAATTTCTTACTTCTTGGTCAGAAAGCTGTGAGCCGCCAGTATTCAGACGTTGAAATAGCTCAAACTTTGTGCTCGTGTCACTCTCTTTCTTGATGATTTTAATCTCGATTTTTTCACGCTTAAACAGTCTTTTTAAAGAGCCATCTAGCGGTAAATCGTCTTCATCCCATGAAACACCATCCAATAAAGGCAGATATTCAGTAGATGTAAGCTTTAATGCATTAGTCTTTTTTCCATCCTCGCCTTTCAATTCGTTCATGAAAGATAGAATTGTTGATATACGCTGAAGTCCATCTACTAGATCCCATACACCATCATCTCGTTGTGCTACAAAAATTGAAGGCAGCGGTATTCCTAGTAATATAGATTCAATAAGTCTCACTTTTTGCGAATGTGTCCAGCGGTAAAATCTTTGAAAAGCTGGATTTATTTCAAGATCACCCTCTTTGTACAAGTTAACAAGTTCACCGATAGACATGGGATAGGAGTCAGTGAAGATTTCTTTTCTTTTCTCTTCAACTTGCGTGAGCAAACTCATTTATGAATTCCAGTTAATAAATGGTCTGACATTATACCAAACTTTAGGATGCGTTGCATGATGATGAGCGGAGCAGTTAACGCCAAATTTAGGTGCACCGTAGGCATACGTTGTAATTTTTTGGTATGTCCGGCACGGGCATGAACTTATAGGGGGAAAGTCCTCTGCGGATAAACCAGCATCGGATCTTGCGCCTAATAAGCCAACCGATGATAACCACTCGCTTAAGGCAAGTACAGTCTCGTGCGGGACTGTGCGGGGGAAGTCTGACCGCAAAGGTGTGAGTCGAGGGACAGAAATCTCATACAAGGCAGAGTTTCGTAGATGAGTGAGCCAAGGATCACAACACCTGCTGGTTTGAGAGATACGGTAAATGCGGCGGTTGCCTTCATGGATGTAGGAATCGGAGCCGAGAAGTTAGAAGCAACAAGGGAGCTCCCGATATTGATGGAGTCGCGACCGAAGCTTACCCTGATTATGCCAAACAACACTGGTCTCAGGTACGCTAAGCCTTGTTAGACGGAACATACAAGCCATCACCTGTCCTTCGGGCAGTGGTAGAAAAGCCCGATGGTGCTGAACGACAGTTATCTTGCAAATCTTAGACTTGTTTCATTGAAAGACTTGTGGATCAGGTTTCACTATCTCCAGTGAATCGGCCGGTGCGTTTCCGCAAGCCGGGTGGTGTGGGAAGATCTGGAGAAAGACCAGTTCTTACCCGACTAGATATAGACCTGCAGATATAGAGAAGGAGCTACGCAGAGGAGGCAGCATATGTGCCTCCTACAAATCAGGTCGCTGGCTTTGCCAATATTAACAAGGCGAGTGCCAACTATGTCGATTTCGGTATCGCCGCTGAAGCGGCCGCCAGGGATCGGCCGATTATTGTCCGCAGCCGAAGCGACAGCAAAATGGCCCCAATGGTCAGGGCACTGACCAGACCAATCCACAGTCCATGCGGTCCCATCGGCGCTACCAGCCAATCGGTCAGGCCCAGAACATAACCTAGCGGCAAGGCAATACCCCAACAAGCCACCAGCACCATTGCCATGGGTACCCGGGTGTCCTTGTAACCGCGCAGTGCGCCGTTGGCGGCGATCTGAATGCCGTCGGCGTACTGAAATAACGCGGCAAACACCAGCAGTTCGGCAGCGAGCAGGGCAACCTCGGTATGTTGCGTGTAAATAGACGTCACCACTCCAGGAACTAGCAGCATCACGGCCGCACTGATAGTAGCAGTGATCAACGTAGTAGCAATACCGGCATAACTGGAGTAGGCCGCCTGTTCAATTTTGCCTGCACCCAATGCCTGCCCAACCCGGATGGTCAGCCCCATGGACATACTCATGGGAATCATAAAGGTCATGGAGGAAAAATTCAGGGCAATCTGGTGGCCAGCTACCACAACGGCACCGAGCTTGCCAATCAGCAGGGCTACCAGGGAAAAGATACTGGCCTCAAAGAAAATCGATAAGCCAATGGGTATCCCAAGTTTCAACAGGTCGGTAATGATGTCCAGGTCAGGGAGAACCCACTGATCGTAGATGCCTGCTTTGCGGTGCTGTTGGCTAAGTGCCGTATAACCGACCATCAGCAAAAACATGGCCCAAAAACAGATAGCTGTCGCATAACCACAACCAACGCCGCCCAGCTCGGGAAAACCGGCTTTGCCATAAATCAGCACATAGTTAAGGGGGATATTAAGTGCCAGGGCGATAAAACTGAATACCATGCCCGGTTTGGTTTTGCCCAGCCCTTCGCAATAACAGTTCAGGGCCTGGAACAGGCAGATTGCCGGCACGCCCCAGGCGAGTGCCTGCAAATATTCAGTGGATTTGGCAGCCATTTCCGGCTCGACCTGCAACCATTGCAGTATCCGGTCGGAGTAGTAAATAAAGCCCAGACATAGCAGGCTCATCAACAGCGCCACCCACAGTCCCTGGCGAATCTGCCTGGCAATACCATCAAACTGAGCGGCACCGTACATATGGGCAACAATGGGCGTAATCGCCATCAAAATACCGCGTACCAACAGGTAGACTGGTACCCAGATGCTTGATCCAAGAGCAATAGCGGCCAAGTCTATGGCGGAATACTGACCAGCCATGCTGGTATCGACAAAGGTCATGCCGGTGGTCGCCAGCTGGCCACCCATAATTGGTCCGGCAAGGTAAAGCAGTTCCCGAAGTTCGTGCCGATAGCGGGCAAAACCTGACAAATTTGTTTTCATTGTGACTCACAGAAAAAACGTCTTTCGCCGTACAAATCCGGGGCGAAAGGCGCTCTATTCTACCAGTCAATTGACAAAAATATTGATTGTTTATTTCGAAATAATGCGTGGTGTTTGTGCTTATCCACAGCGGTGAAAAAGATTTCACTGACCTTACGGCATGAGATGGCGGGAATATCACCGCGCTTCAGGTACGACACGACAGAAATCGTCAGAGCGTGGCCTTTGCGGCTTTTCGCAATCCATAACGTCCAGAGCCTGACGTAAGATAGGGTTACCTTTGCCAGAGACTGTGCGCCATCCTGACCGACAGGAGACAGGAATAGACGTCGATAAAGCGGTATTCAGGACTGCTCCGTCTTGTACCAGTCAAGAGTGTGCTAAATATGGTCATATTTACTGCGGCAATTCAGATTGGCCATTGGGTGTGAAGGCAGCTATAAGTCGGGAAAGCGTAAGTACTTTTTTGCAGATCGTAGTCAGGTATTAAAAAAGCATCAAAAAAGAAAGAAACGGCAGTCGCCGGGTTGACTGTCGGGCACTGGAAACTCGTTCTCTATATATATGGGTGCGTAGTCCAGCCCTCCCCGCTAACTAACGCAATCTTTCACGCCTCTGGAGAGGACCAAAATATGCAGTTTACTGAAGTCATTTCACTAGCGTGGTTCGTCATTGAAGCTGCTGGTGTTTTTGTCATTATTTTAGGTGCTTGTATTTCTTCCATTATTTTTATTCGTACCTATCGCCATCTTCCGGAAAGCGTTGCTTACAAAAACTACCGCCGACAATTAGGACAATCAATTATTTTGGGACTGGAGTTCCTGGTTGCCGGCGACATCATACGAACGGTTGTGGTTGCTGATACATTAAATAACGTTATGGTATTGGGATTAATAATACTCATTCGTTCGTTTATTAGTCTAAGCTTGCATCTTGAAATTGTCGGTCGCTGGCCATGGCAATCAGATAAAAGCGATAAAAAAATAACTACGTCCGAGTAGCTGTCTGCCCAGAAAGACAAAATAAGACCGCATTGGGAGGGAAACGCTGAATATGCAGCCAGTTGCCTGAACAGAAGATGGTGATCAAGATAAAATAGCCGAAAATTCCACAACGAGCAGAGAATGAGTTATCAATCCTGACTGGAAAGGCCCCACTGATTTGCAAGGAATCAGTGGGGTACAGCATTAATCAGGAATCAGCTATTCCAGACTTTATTGGCATAATCAGTAATGGCGCGATCGGAGGAGAACGGTCCCATGCGTGCGGTATTGAGTACCGCCTTGCGCCACCAGATTCGTGGTTTGCGAAAAGTTTCAGATACCTGCTTCTGTGCTTCACGATAGCTGTCGAAGTCGGCCAGAGCCATAAACGGGTCGCGGTACATCAAGTATTCGGCAACCGGCTTGAGCAGGTCTGGCTTATGCTGACTGAAAGAGCCATCCATCAGGGCGTCGATAGCGCGTCTTAGTACCGGGTTGCGTTCGTAGTAGGGATATGGATTGTAGCCAGCTTTTTGCATTGCTTTCACTTGCTCAATGCTTTTACCAAAGATAAAGATATTATCGTTGCCCACCGCTTCAGCAATTTCCACGTTGGCACCGTCAAGTGTGCCAATGGCCAGGGCACCGTTCATGCCGAGCTTCATATTGCCGGTACCGGACGCTTCATAACCGGCAGTGGAAATCTGCTCGGAAACATCTGCCGCCGGAATAATCGTCTCCGCCAGACTTACCCGGTAGTCCGGTAAAAAGACCACTTTCAGGCGATCATCCAAACGACGATCGTTGTTAATTACCTTGGCTACCATGTTAATGGCCAGAATCATCTGTTTGGCCAGTACGTAGCCAGGAGCCGCTTTGCCACCGAAAATAAACACCCTGGGGGTATGTTTAGTGTCCGGGTCATCCAGCATATCGTGATACAGGCTGATGATGTGCAGCAGGTTCAGATGCTGACGTTTGTATTCGTGCACACGTTTGATCTGTACATCGAACATGGCATTAGGATTAACGGTAATCCTGCATTCTTTTTCAATCACCCTGGCCAGTCGCTCCTTGTTTTTGAAGCGGACATTGGCAAAGGCATCAAGAAAATCCGGAGAGTCGGCCAGCGGCGTCAGTTGTTCCAGCAAATTCAGGTCAGTGCGCCAGTCGCCGCTAATATGTTTGTCCAGCAGGCGTGCCAGCCCCATGTTACAGGTTGCCAGCCAGCGCCGTGGGGTCACACCATTGGTGACGTTTACAATTTTTTCCGGATAAAGCTTGTTGAACTCAGGAAACAGATCTTCTTTCAATAGTCGTGTGTGCAGGGCAGCAACGCCATTTACACGACGACTGCCTATTACTGACAAGTTGGCCATGCGAATCATACGATCGCCGTTCTCCAACTCTTCGAAGATGCTGATCCGCTTAATGACCGACAGATCATTGCCCCACTTTTGCTTGGCTTCGCCGTTCAGGAAGATATAGTTGATCATCTCAATGATCTGCAGATGTCGTGGCAGGATGCGACCAAGCAGATCAGCAGACCACTTTTCCAACGCTTCCGGCAACAGGGTGTGGTTGGTGTAGTGGCACATGGCCTGGGTGATGCTCCATGCCTGGTTCCACACCATACCTTCTTCGTCCATCAGCAGGCGCATCAGTTCGGGAATGGCAATCGCCGGATGAGTGTCGTTCAGTTGCAAGGCATAATAACTGGCCAGTTTATCCATTGGTAAACCATGCTGTTTATGCTCGCGGATAATATCTTTCAGTGAGCAGGCACAGGAGAAATACTGCTGAATCAGGCGCAGATCCTTGCCTTGTGGTGTGGAGTCTTCAGGATAAAGTACACCGGAAATGGTATCGCTCTTAACCAGGTTGCGAGACGCTTCGAGGTATTCACCCTGGTTGTATTTATCCAGATCAATGGGATAGGAACCGGCATGGCTTTCCCATAGACGCAGTCGGTCAACGTACTGGCCACCAAGCGATGGGACCGTGATATCCCACGGCACACCGATCAGGGTTTGTGCGGGAACCCAGTGATTATTGCCCTCGCTATCGTTTTCGATATGACCAAACAGGCCAATATGTACGATTTCAGATGGACGACGGGTTTCCCACGGGCTACCAAATTCACGCCAGACATCAGGCACTTCTTTTTGACGACCATGTTCAAATATCTGACGGAACAAGCCGTAACGATAGTTGATGCCATACCCAGTGGCTGGCATCCGCTTGTTGGCCAGCGAGTCCATAAAACATGCTGCCAGGCGACCAAGGCCACCATTACCAAGAGACATATCCCGCTCCTGGTCGAGCACATCGGCAATTTTTATCCCATGAGACTGCAGCAGCTTGGCAGCTGGCTCGTACAGATCCAGGCTCATCAAGGCATCACCGAGCAGGCGTCCCATCAGAAATTCCATGGAGAAGTAACAGATATGACGTTCGATTTTATCGGGATCACTACATAGACTGCTGCTTTGCAGTTGATCCAGATTGACATTGCGCAATGTCAGCGATAAAGCCTGCCACCAGTCGCGATAAGTTGCGCGCTTTGCCGTCGTACCCAGATCACGGCACAGGTGCTTTTCAAGTTGGGTAATAAATTCGTTGTGATCCATGCGATGTATTTCACTCTTTCGATGTACCGACTTTTACTATCCCTGCGCTGTTTTTATTTTTTTAATGAAAACGCAACAGGACGCTAAAAATCTGAGTATTGAGTTTAACCAAAAAAGAACCGAGTAAATTGATGAAAACGCTTACAGTTTTACAGTCGTTCAAGTTTTGGTAGAAAAATTACAGTGTAATTGGTTAATAAAATAACTCATTAAAAATCAATGCGTTACGTTTTTATTTTGGTGGGATGTATTATGAAAACGATTTCAGAATGAGCTTATGTTAACTGATACCTGCTGTAAATCAGTGTGTCGTGTTGTTAAATAACAATAATAATCCCCACCATCTGAAAAATTAATTGACTACCCCTTAAAGAAGTAATTAATGAACAATAAATTCCAAAAATTGTGTTTGGCTGCCGTCGTTTCCAGCGCTGTGCTGGCGATGACCGGATGCGAAGATAGCAACCGTGATACCACACCCCCAACCACACCACCGACACCAACAGGTGACTTGCAGTTGCAAGGCAACCAGGTAGCAATTTACTACAAGCGTGATGGTGTAGCCAGAGCTGCCGCAGATTATGCTGGTTGGGGCCTGCATGTTTGGGATCATGAAGGTGATAACAATCTGGCAGAAGGTGTTGCGACGCACTGGGACGCCCCACTGATGCCAAGCGGATTTAATGAGACGAAGGGCGCTTATTTTGTCATCAACCTGAACGCTGATCGTAGCAACAATCAGGCATTCAACTTTATCGTGCATAAAGGCGATGAAAAGAATTGTGCCGACGATTTGACCTACAGTGTCGTTGATAATGGTGAAGATGCCTACACCCTGCAAAACAGCTGTGAAGTGATGGACTCCTTTGACGAGGGGCTAGATCTGGCAGCCAACCAGGTAGCTATTTATTACAAACGCAAGGATGGCCAGGAGGCTGATTGGGGACTGCACATCTGGGACGATGCCGGAACTGATGACCTGGCCCCTGGCGTTGGCACAGAATGGGACAAGCCAAAAATGCCCGACGGCATTGATGAAAGAAAAGGTGCCTATTTCATTATTGATCTGGTCAATAAGCGCAATGATGGACAAGTTTTCAAGTTCATCACCAGGGATCTGGCCGGTAACAAAGACTGCGGCGATCGTTTATACAGCGTAAAAGACAATGGTAAAGACGGTTACACCATGCAAGGCACTTGCGAGGTGAGCACTAACCCGATTCCCATGACACTGTTGGAAAACTCGGCTGCCCACTTCCTCGATGGACAAACTCTGGTCTGGGACGCCCCAGCGGATGCAGTCACCGTTGAGTTGGTTACTTCAGCCACCGGTGGCATCAAAAATAATGCCGGATTGACCGACCTGGAAGGAACCGATTTGCAGCGTTTTGAATTGGTTACCGATGGTACGTTAGTGGCTGGTATCGACACGCCTTATCCGGGATTCGATGGCAAGCAAAAGTGGAAGTTACCTGAAACCGTCACTGTCGAGCAGGTAAAAGAACTGCTCAAAGGTCAGCTGGTGGTGCTGGCCAAAAATGCCGATGGGGTTGGTATGGCAGCAACCCGCGTTCAGTTCCCGTTTGCGCTGGATGCCCTTTACTTCAACGACACTGATCTGGGTAATGCAAAGCTTGGCGCGTCGTTCGAAGGTGACAACATCGTTATTCGTCTGTGGGCACCCACCGCAACAAACGTCACCCTGCAACGTGCCGATACGGGTGGCTGGGATGCCGAAACCAAAGACGTGCCAATGGAGTACGACGCGAATAAGGGCATATGGAGTTATTCTGCTCCAAGAGCTGACCTTGACAGAAAGTTCTACCGTTATGAGGTAGAAGTCTATCGTCGTGATACTGACAAGGTTGAAACGGTTACCGTTACTGATCCGTATTCCCTGAACGTGTCTACCGATGGTGCATTCACCCAGGTAGTGAATCTGGACGACGCTGATACCAAGCCAACTGGTTGGGAAAGCATTCCAGTAGACGACGGTCAGCGTCCTGATAACATCGTCGTTTATGAAACTCATATCCGTGACATCAGTAACTCCGACCAGGCTCGGGACGGCATTGATCCGATGAACAACGGTAAATACAAAGCCTTTGCTGAAAAGGCCCGCGCCAGTATGACCCATCTGCAAGGGTTGGCTGATGACGGGATGACCTACCTGCAAGTGCTGCCGGCATTCGATATTGCCACCGTCGAAGAAGACCCGACTAAAGTGGCCAATCTCGGTGATTCATTCAATAAGCTGTGCGACCTGAACCCTGACGTCAAAACCGATGCCAGCTTTGGTAGTTTCTGTGGTAGTTCACAAACCATTGGCCAGGTATTTGAACAGATCAGGAGCGATGATGAAAAACCCCAGGCGCTGAACAACTATCTGCGTATGTACGACAGTTTTAACTGGGGCTACGATCCATTCCATTACACTGTGCCTGAGGGCAGCTACGCTTCTGATGCAGATGGGATCGCCCGGGTTAAGGAGTTTCGCGAGATGGTGCTAGCCCTGAACAATATGGGGCTGAACGTGGCCATGGATGTGGTGTATAACCACACCAACGCTGCCGGTACGGCACCAAAGTCGGTACTGGACAAGATTGTTCCGGACTACTACCAGCGTCTGGACATGGTTACCGGTGCTGTGGAAAACAGCTCCTGTTGCTCCAACACGGCCAGCGAGCAGAAGATGATGGCCAAGTTGATGGAAGATTCACTGGCGGTCTGGACCAAGAACTACAAGATTGATGCCTTCCGTTTTGACCTGATGGGGCTGCACCTGAAGGAAAACATGCTGGCTATCAAATCCGAGCTTGAGGCCATTAACTCGGCCATGTACATCTATGGTGAAGGCTGGACCATGGGCTTTGGCGGTGGGGCCGGTAACCCGCAGACCGCAGCAACTCAACTGAATATGGCCGGTACGAGCATTGGTACGTTCAGCGACCGTCTGCGTGATTCGGTGCGCGGCGGCGGTCCGTTTGACAGTGGCGACAATCTGCGCAAAAACCAGGGTTTTGGCAGTGGTGCCTGGGGCGTTCGTAATGAACTTAACAGTACACCGGATGAAAATGCCCTGAAAAACCAGATGGATCTGATTCGTGTAGGCATGGCCGGTAACCTGGCAGAGTTTCGCTTTACCAGCTACACCGGCAGAGACATTTCCGGCAAGGAAATAGACTACAATGGTGCTCCCGGTGGCTATACCATGTCGCCTATGGAGAACGTGGGGTATGTCTCCAAACACGACAACCAGACGCTGTGGGATAACAACCAATACAAACTGGCAGCCAGCCTGACCAGCACAGAACGGGCCAAAGTACAGATTCTTGCCCAGGCGCTCCCCATTCTCAGCCAGGGTGTACCGTTTATCCACATGGGAGCCGAGCTGCTGCGCTCCAAGTCCATGCAGCGGGACAGCTACGACTCCGGGGACTGGTTTAACCGTGTCAACTTTGACCTGAACGATACCAACTGGAATAACAACTGGAATGTTGGTCTGCCCCGGTTCGATAAAGACGGTAGCAATTGGGAACTGATTCGCTCCATCAATACCAACGACAACATTACACCGTCGTCTGACGATGCCCGACTGTCTGCGGATATGATGCGTGAGTACCTGGCCATTCGTAAGGACAGCCCACTGTTCCAGCTGCAGACTCTGGAAGACGTCCAGCGTGTGGTTAAGTTCCACAATACTGGAGCAAAGCAGGCTGGTGGCGTAATTGTCATGGAGTTGGATAATTCCGCGAAAACGGTCGCCGACGATTACGAAGGCATTGTGGTCATGGTAAATGCCACAGCAGAACCGAAAACCCACTCGGTTAATGGTGCTACCGACTACAGCCTGCACCCGGAGCACCAGAACTTTGGTGATGGCAAAGCTTACGGTGCTGCCACATTTGCTGAAGGTCGCTTCACCGTCCCTGCACGCAGTGTTGCCGTTTTTGTCAAAGGCGCAACCGCACAATAAATAGTGAGTAACTTGGGGACGACGTCAACAGGCGCCGTCCCTTTTTTTGTTTTGGTGATTACCCAAAGGAACTGATGATGCAAATAAAAACACTGGCAGTGGTGATTTCCACATTGCTGGTTGCAGGTTGCACCAGCCAATCGACAAATAACACCGTAAAGTCCAGCGTGATACCTGAGTACGCTTGCAGTGCTTACACCAGCAAAAAAGCCAATAACCTGCGTATTTACCAGATCATGGTGGAAAGTTTTGTTGATGGCGACCAGACGATTGGCCACGGTACCGGCTACGGCAACAGTCACCATCAGGGCGATATACAGGGCATTATCGACTCACTGGATTACATCAAATCTCTGGGCATGAATGCTATTTGGATGACACCTGTCTTTTATTCCAAACCAGTGGCAGGCCAAACCCACTGGGATGACCGGCTCGATGCCACCGGTTATTTTGCCACTGACTATTTTGCCATTGATCCACGCTTTGGCACTTTGGAGCAAGCCAGAGAACTGGTGGAAAAAGCTCATGCCAAAGGGCTTTACGTCTTTTTCGATGGCGTATTTGGTCACCACAAGAAATCCGGAGTAATGCCATCGCCGTCTGGATTGCTGCCGGTTGGCGACCACAATCCGGTCAGCTATCCAGAAAGCCTGCCGTTTTACCAGGAGGTAGCCGCCTACTGGATCAAGGAGCTAAAAATAGACGGCTGGCGTCTGGACCAGGCATACCAGGTGCCCACCGACGCCTGGGTGGAAATCCGCAAGGCTGTGGATGAAGCGTCCCAATCGGTCACCTACCAGAACGACAAGGGCGAAACCGTGAATCCGCTCGGCTACATGGTGGCGGAAATCTGGAAAGAGGAAAACACCATCGCCTTGCAAGGGTATGGCAGTGAAGAAAATCCGGCACTGTGCTCAGCGTTTGATTTCCCCATGCGCTACCGGCTGGTGGAAACCTTTGCTGTCAATGAAAACGGCATGGGCGCAAAAGGCGGCAATTGGCTGGCTGCAGGGATGAGCCTGCATTCTCTCTACCCACCTCACGCGCAACCCAACCTGATGTTGAGCAATCATGACGTGCTGCGCTTTGGTGATCTGTTGCAACGCGGTGACATTGCCGAACCCACTGACCCTGGGTACTGGCTGCGCCATAAAGCAGCAATGTCGTTTATGGCAGCATACACCGGCCCAATTACCTTCTACTACGGCGATGAAATCGGCGATGAAGCCGCCGGATTTGCCAAAAATCAGCCTAGCGAAACCTGTGCATTGCAAGGCAAGTGTGATGACCATTCCGGGCGCACCAGTGCCCGAATCGATGGCATCAACACCAAACTGAATCCACAGCAGCGAGCGCTGAAACAGTACGTTACCTCGTTAATGGCCCTGCGGGATCAACACCCGGCGCTGTCGGCAGGTGAGCGCATCCATGTGCGTGCTGACCAGGAGGTCTATATCGATCACAAACAACATGGTGATGATCGGTTGCTTTACATGGTCAGCACTGACGACGAGTTTCAGATGGTGACGTTATCCACTCAGGAAACCGGTTCCGAAGGTCGCCTGGTGGATTTGCTTACTGGCGAGTTGTTTTATCCGAAAAACAACGAGTACGCCATCCGCCTGACACCGTTTGAGTCGCGTTTTCTGAGAATTGCCAGCCCATTGGCTGGTGGCCCGAAAGTTAACAAGGACGATGCAGATAGTTTGACCGGTGAAGGCTTCCTCGGCCAGTGCGATAACCCAACGGTAAATGAAGTCGGTCCGGCAGGAACAACGCTGTTTGTAGTGGGCAGTTTCCCCGATTCCAATTGGATGCATAAGCCAGGACGAGCCTTTAAGTACAAGGGCAACGGCGTTTATCAAACAGTGGTCGATGAGCGCAAGGGCAGCTACCGCTTCCAGTACGCTTCGGCGCAGTGGAGTCCTCAGTATACGACGGTGGCTTTGACTCAGAGGGCTGGTCAGCCTGCCCAGCTGAAAGACGGGGGATATGGTACTGACACCTCGGTGATGATTCCGGAACCTGGGCGGTACGTGTGGAGTCTGACATTTAAAGACAATGGTGAGATCGGTCAGGCCATGGTGTCGCGCTGCCAGTCTCAGTAAGGCATCGATCTGAAGGAAATGTCACCGTGTGCTCGCGGGCACACGGTGCGGATTTGCCGGAATATGTTAACGTCAAGCGTCGTCTTTAATAACGAGTACGCTGTACGGCTTCACTTCGTAGCTATTTTGATCACTCGATGATTCACAGATAAACGGACTATCCTGGCTGGTATCAAGCACCTTGACGCGCTGTTGGTACTGGGCTGTTTCCGGAATCAGCACACGTGCCGAGCGCTTGCAGGAATTCAAAACAACCCAGATAACGCCTTTTTGTGCGTCGTTGGAATCGTAAATCTTGACCGTCAGGGTGTAGAGGGAGCGCTCAGTGAAGTAGGCCAGGTCCACATGCTCCCCCTTTGGAGTGTAGAACTTGTAGGTGCTATTGTTGAGTCCATCGGTCAGCAACGGCTCCTGTCGACGAAAATGCATCATTTTACGACAAAAGGCGTGCATTGCCGTGCCATCAGACTTGGCGTCGTGCAACCAACTCCAGTCCATCCAAGAGATAGGAGAGTCCTGACAGTAAGCGTTGTTGTTACCATCCTGAGTGTTACTGAACTCATCACCAGCCAGCAGCATGGGTGTACCCTTGGCCAGCATCAGCATACTCACCAGATTCTTGCGGCTGATCAATCGTGCGCGGTTGATCTGTTTGTCGTCGGTGGGTCCTTCGACGCCGCAGTTCCAGGAGTGATTATGCTCATCGCCATCTCGGCCATCTTCGCCGTTAGCTAGGTTATGGCGGTGATCGTAGGAGACCAGATCCATCAGGGTAAACCCGTCGTGACTGCAAATGTAATTGATGGTGGCCTGATAGCCCTGTTGGCGAAACAGGTCTGGTGAGCCGGAAAAACGCCAAGCCATCTCTGTCTGGATGCCTTTATCGCCTTTCCAGAACTTACGACAACCGTCGCGGTAACGATCGTTCCATACTTGCCACTCATTAGGGAAGTCAGTGAGATGGTAGCCGTCCGGCCCAATATCCCAGGGTTCAGCAATCATCTTCACCTGGCTGAGAATCGGGTCCTGGTGCACCGCATGGAAAAACGGCGCTTCCCGGTTGAAGTGACGATGCTGACGGGCCATGATGGGCGCTAAATCAAAACGGAAGCCATCAATCTGGTACTCCGTTACCCAGTAACGCAGGGCATCCATGGTCAGGCGCAGGGTCTGATGGCTGTCAAAGTTCATAGTGTTGCCACAGCCACTGTAATTTTCTGATGACAGACCATTGTCGTAATGATTCATGATGTAGTAGTCGTTTTCTGCCAGTCCGCGCATACTCAGAAACGGACCGCCGTAGCCACCTTCGCAGGTATGGTTAAACACCACATCCATAATTACCTCGATGCCAGCCCGGTGTAACTCACGCACCATGGTTTTCATCTCGGTTACCGGGTCAGAAACGGCGTAGGGCGTGTGTGGCGCCATCATGCACAGCGGATTGTAGCCCCAGTAGTTGGACAGCCCCATGTTAATCAACCGTTCTTCGCTGATGCTGTAAGTAACCGGCATCAGTTCTACGGCGGTGATGCCGAGGTTTTTCAGGTAGTCGATGGTCACCGGATGACACATACCCAGATAGGTGCCACGCAGCTCTTCAGGAATGTCCGGATGGGTTTTGGTAAATCCTTTAAGATGGGTTTCGTAGTAAATGCTCTGCTGGTCGGGTATTTTCGGCGAGACAACACCTTGCCAATCGAATTCTGCTTCCCTGACTACACTGCGAGGCATTTTTGCCGCGCTGTCATACTCGCTGAAGAGCCATCGTCCCTTGTCGTCTACTTTGTAGTCGAATATTTCCGGACACCATTGCATGTCGCCACGGATTTCCCGGGCATAAGGATCCATCAACAGCTTGTTTTTGTTAAACCGGGGAGAAGTGCAGGCTGACCAGAAACCGTCGGCACGAAAACCATAGTTCTGACCTGCATTAACACCTTTTACATAGAGATGCCAGATGCCTTCGTTAGAAGGAAACATTTTCAGTTGTTGCTCTCGTCCGTTGGCATCAAACAGGGATAAAAACAGTTGCACTGCTTCAGGCGCATAGACGGCGAAATTGACACCTGTCGCTTGGTCTGCAGAAGTAGCAATAAGACTGCTATCTACCAGGGTAGCACCTTGCGGTGCCGTTTTTCCGGGAACACCGGTATAGCTTGTCTGAGGAGTGGACAGCGTTTCCATGGGAGTGTCGAAGCTCTCGAAATTTTGCTCAGTTAAATTGCCTCCGACGACATCGGAGGTATCTGGTGATGCCCACAAAGGGCTTTCTGGTGCTCTCAGGCGCAAGGCTGGATCAAGTCTCAGCCGATCATACGATTCATCATTTTCCCTTGGTCTTAGATATATGTTCTCACAATGTCTTCATCAAGCCATACTACGGCGGCGAAATATTGTCCGGCAAAATATTGTCTGGCAAGAGTGCTCACCAGAAGTATTATGCTTTCAGTCCTGCTATTGGTGGCTGGCGTGTGGTTTTCTGTCAGAAAACTTATGGTGCATCACAGTGCATGATGCCGAGTACTTTGGCGAAATAGTGCTGAAAATACGTATATAATCACGCATCAGGTGTCTCTGCGCAATCTCACACTTTGAGTGTTTGGCAGGCACATGAGGGATTTTTCCCAAAAACTCCTTTAAAACTCCATAAATAGCCTTCTGACGTTTTTGGATGGGCACAATATGATACCCATAATTCCAGTGAATATGGGTCAAACTTGCCAAGGTCTGGCGTAAGCTAAACTTCCTGATTTCTGCTGGAGCCTGTGAGACTGACTCTTGTTAGACTGACTATCGAAGTTTCGGTATGGACAGTGCGAGTCACTCCGGCCTGACTGGGACTTTTCTACTGGCTAATAAATGACAACAAATAGACTCTGAGTGTCGTTACTGTTTTACCACAGCCAGCAAAAAAGTGCCCCTGAAATGTAAACGATCACAGGGGCGCGAGTCTGGTGACTTATTTTCCCCAAGCATGTCAGAGTGAAAAATCACACATCTTTTGTTGCTTTAGAGGTGTTATTGGCAGCCACTTCTCCCACTCTTACTCGACTCTGGCCAGCATGATGGTGGCTAAAGGCGGCAGAGTTAGAGTAATGCTCTGCTGTTGCTGATGACGCAGTTCATCCTGACTATCTGTTGGCTGGTTGACAATACCGCTACCGCCATAACGCCGGTCATCGCTATTGAAAATCTCCTGCCATTGACCTGCTTCTGGCACCCCAACGGTATAGTCGTTGCGAACATTGGGTGTCATGTTGCTGATGACCAGCACAGTTTTGCCGGCACTGTCCTGACGATAAAAGGCAAAAACACTTTGACTGTGGTCGTCCAGTATCAGCCAGTTAAACCCCGTGCGGTCAAAATCCTGCTGGTACAGAGCCGGATATTGCTGGTAGATGTGATTCAGATCACTCACCATCTGCTGCATGCCCAGGTGGTACGGACCCTGTTCCAGCAAATGCCAGTTCAGGCTTTCGGCCGGATTCCACTCATTGGTGACCCCCAGCTCCGACCCCATAAACAGCAACTTTTTACCCGGATGGCCAAACATAAAGCCAAGATAAGCCCGCAGGTTAGCGAAGCGTTGCCAGTCATCACCGGGCATCCGCGTTGCCAGTGTGCCTTTGCCGTGTACCATCTCATCGTGGGAGAGCGACAGGACAAAGTTTTCGTTATAGGCATACACCATGCTGAAAGTCATTTCGTGGTGATGGTGCTGACGATAGATCGGATCACGTTTCATGTACGACAGTGTGTCGTGCATCCAGCCCATGTTCCACTTGTAGTCAAAGCCCAGGCTTTTGTCGTGACCAGGACGAGAGACACCGGGCCAGCTGGTGGATTCTTCGGCAATCATCATACAGTTGGGGTGCAGACGATGTACCTCGGTATTAAGGCGCTGCAAGAATGCCACCGCTTCGAGATGCTCATTGCCCCCCAGATGATTCGGCGTCCATTCACCGGGTTTTCTTGAGTAGTCCAGGTAGAGCATGGAAGCGACGGCATCGACGCGCAGGCCATCAATATGAAACTCATCCAGCCAGAACAGGGCGTTGCTGATCAGAAAATCCTGTACCCAGGGGGAGCCGTAATTGTAAATGCACGACTGCCAGTCCGGGTGCCAGCCACGTTGAGTATCCTCATACTCGTATAACGCTGTGCCATCAAAGCGGAAAAGTCCGTGCTCGTCTTGTGGGAAGTGGGCGGGTACCCAGTCGAGGATGACGCCGATCTGGTGTTGGTGGCACTGGTCGACAAAGTAACGAAAATCGTCCGGTGTGCCAAAACGACTAGTAGGTGCGTACAGACCGACAGGCTGATAGCCCCATGATTCGTACAGTGGATGTTCAGAAACGGGCAGTAACTCAATATGAGTAAAGCCCATTTTTTTCACGTAGGGAATTAATTTTGCTGCCAAGTCACGGTAATTAATAAACTTACCGTCGTCTGATTTTTGCCACGAGCCGGCGTGCACCTCGTAAACAGACATGGGCTTTTGGTAATTACGCTCACGCTGTTCCAACCACGACTGGTCATGCCAGTGGTAGTTGCTTTCACCCTGGACAATAGATGCCAGACCAGGCCACTGTTCAGTCTTGCTGCCAAACGGATCGGTTTTTTCTGGCAGTAACGTACCGTGTTGGTCGTGTAATTCAAATTTGTACAGGTCGCCTGCCTGCACGCCCGGCACAAATAGACGCCAGATGCCATCGTCAGCGCTGGCCATGGGATGGCAGCGGCCATCCCATTGGTTAAAGTCCCCAATTACGCTGACTGCGCCAGCATGAGGGGCGTAGACCTTAAACAGTACGCCAGCGACGCCCAGCTTGCTGTTGATTTTGTGCTCAATGGGGAGTGCCCCAAGATGACGATGCAGGTGTAATGGGTCAATATCGCTCTGGCGCAGGGTATACTGGCCGAACTGGTACGGATCGTAAAGGGTGGTTTGCGAGCCGTCCTTCAAGGTAATGCGCAACTGGTAATAAAAGGCATTTTTACGACGTGGAAAAGCCAATTCAAAAAGATCATCTTCCAGACGGCGCATCTGTCCCAGGGATTTCCCTTGTGGTACAGCAAGTACTTCAATGCATTCTGCGTGGGGATGCCAGGCACGCACAGTCAGGCCAGTGCCCGACTTGGCCGACTGCAGCCCAAGTACGGAAAATGGGGTCGAAGACATTCCCTGCTGCAGGCTCTGGGTAACCGAAGTAAGGTCAGAGACTGTTGACATATTATTAGTGGCCTTTGGTAGCTCTGGTAGCTGGACAGTATTTTCTTTATCTATTGTCACTGGATTGCCGACAAGAAAAAAGCTGAAAACGTTTTACTGCCTTTTTTCCGAAAAATTCACGGTAATTTCGCCAAAAAACAGTTTTTATAATTAAACGACAATGTGTTTGTTTGGTATTGGTGAATATTGTTTCAGATTGTTAGTTATTGTCAGCGTCGGCTACGCTGGCTCGCTCCACCAGGATGCCCGGCAATCGCTGGTTGTTATCCACGCTTTTACCTGCTTTTAACAGTAAAGCCCTGTGCATCGCCATTTTAGCCAGTTGCTCAAAGGGGATCTCCACTGCCGTCAGAGCCGGGTTCATATAATCATTAAGGACATGATTGTCGATGCTGATCAACGAGACATCTTTGGGAATCGAGTAACCAATACTCTGCAAGGCGTTGATGGCACCAACGGACTGACCACTGCTGCAGGAAAAAATGGCCGTAAACCGTCCAGGCTGAAAATGGTGCACCGCATCCCAGCCTACTTTGGCCAGATAATAGCCGGAATAAAGCAGATCTGGATCAATAGCCAGATTGTGCTCGTGCATTGCCAGACGAAAGCCCTCCAGACGTTCCTCGCCGCTGGAAAACGGTGCACAACCATAGATACAGGCAATGTGTTGATGCCCCTTGTCAATCAGATATCGGGTAGCCATGTAGCCACAGGCAACATTATCAACACTGACACAGTATTCGGCGATGGACGGAAAAAAGCGGTTTAAAAATACGATAGGTGTCTTATTTTCCTGAACCAGTTTGGCGGCAGTTCCTTCGCCGATGTGACGGGAATAAACAATGATCGCCTCGCATGACTCCGACAGCAGCCGATTAATGGCTGCCAGCTCACCGTCTTCACTGCCGTGGCCGAACTCCAGCATCAGCCGTTGCTGGTACTGGCTGAGTACGCACTGGGACAAAGCCTGTAATAAGCTGGCGTAAAAAAAGCCATCATCAGGGCTGGTAACAAAGCCGACAATGCCTGAGCTTTTGGTGACCAGGGCCCGGGCACTGCGATTGAATTGGTAGCCGCTGTCTACAATGGCCTGCTGCACACGCTGGCGCGTAGCAGCACCGATTCTGCCGGTATTATTAATGACCCGGGAAACGGTGGAGGGAGTGACACCGGCAAGTGTGGCTACATCTTTGATAGTTGTCATTGATTCGTCGTTTAAAAAGTAATCGTGGTGGCGGCTGAAACTCTTGAGCAAACGTTTGCGCTAGATCAATAAACAAGCACTTTAACAGGGTTGGCTGTGGGATTGTTGATCTGCATCAGTTTTTCCAGTAAAGGTCAGTGTACATTCGGTTGTGCGTTTTTTATCTAAATACTCATGCGGTCGCAGCAATGAATAAAATGTCTGATCGCATATCCTCGTTAATAGAGCGATATGTCAGCCCGGTGGCGGGCAAGGTAGCGGCACAACCACACATCGGTTCAATCCGTGATGGTTTTATCTCTGCTATTCCTTTTTTAATAGTAGGCAGTTGTCTTTTAGTATTTGCCTTTCCGCCATTTGATCCCAACACACAGAGCAACTTTGGCCAGGCGTGGCTGCAGGTGGCTGGACAGTATCAGCATGAGATTCTCACCCCATTCAATATGACTATGGGTATTATGACGCTGTACATAACTGCCGGTGTCGCCTATAGCCTGGCCAACCGCTACAGCATGTCAGCGTTTTCCAGCATGATGCTGGCGCTGATGAGTTTTATGCTGGTTTGTTCGCCCATGGAGGACGGACAGTTGTCAGCTGCGTTTATGGGGGGCACAGGGATTTTTACCGGTATTCTGGTGGCCATATACGTAGTTGAGCTGCAACGTTTTATGCAGCGCAAAGGGCTGACCATTCGGCTGCCGGAGCAAGTACCACCACAAATTGCCAGTTCCTTTGATACGCTGACACCGGTTGTTGTCGTCTTGCTGACGCTGTACCCATTGGGTCTTTATGTGGAAGCAGAATTTGGTATGAAGCTGCCAGAGATCGTCATGGCTATGTTCAAGCCGCTGGTGAGTGCCTCTGACAGCTATTTTGCCGTAATTTTTGCGGTGTTGTTGTTGCACTTGCTCTGGTTCGCCGGCATTCACGGTTCCTCCATTGTTGCCGGCATCATGACACCTTTCTGGCTGTCCAATCTTACTGCCAACCAGGATGCTCTGGCTCAGGGTATGGCACTTCCATTTGCCTATACGGACGCCTTTCACTCATTTTTCGTGGTCTTGGGCGGTTCAGGTGCCACACTGCTGCTGCCGTTTTTGCTGATGCGTAGTCGCTCAATCCATCTGCAATCCATCGGTAAAGTCAGTGCTGTGCCCGGACTGTTCAATATTAACGAACCCGTGATTTTTGGCATGCCCATTGTCATGAATCCAACGTTGTTTATCCCGTTTGTCCTTGGCCCGGTAGTCAATGCTTCCATTGCTTATGCTGCCATCAAGTTCGGTCTGATTGAAGCAGCCGTCACCGTCGTGCCCTGGACTACCCCGGGCCCTATCGGCGCAGCCTGGGCAGCCAACTGGTCCATTGGCGCTGGTCTGCTGGCTCTGTTACTGGCAGTCCTTTCGGTGATTATGTACTACCCATTCGTTAAGGCGTATGAGAAGTCTTTGCTGGAACAGGAGCAGCCACAGGCAATGTCAGGCGTTGCTGTTACTGCCTGACCGTCGTTTATTAATCAGGCCGTGATAACAGGTTATCGCGGCCAGAAATCTGAGTATTTTACCATGGCTTTTCCTGCCAATTTCCTCTGGGGCGCGGCTACTGCTGCTTACCAGATCGAAGGTGCCTGGAATATAGACGGCAAGGGTCCGTCAATCTGGGACGAGTTTGTGCGTATTCCCGGCAAAACCTTTGAGGGCACCACCGGCGATGTGGCCACTGATCACTACCATCGCTATAAAGAAGATGTGGCGCTGATGGCTGAAATGGGGCTGAAAAGCTACCGGTTTTCCATCAGCTGGCCAAGAGTGCTGCCCAATGGACGCGGTGAGGTGAATGAGCAGGGCATTGAGTTCTATTCCAACCTGATCGACGAGCTGCTCAAACACGACATTGTACCTTTTGTTACCTTGTACCACTGGGACTTACCCCAGGCGTTGCAGAACCAATGTGGCGGCTGGGAGTCCAGAGAGTGTATTGATGCTTTTGAACAGTACGCTCGCCTGTGTTTTGCTCGATTTGGCGACCGGGTCAACCACTGGATTACGTTTAATGAGCCGATTATTTTCCAGATGTTCGGTTACGTTACCGAGGCGCACCCGCCGGCTAAAAGCAATCCGTTCCTGCTCCATCAGGTCAGTCATTATGTCAATTTGGCGCATGCCCGCGCGGTGTGTGCGTACCGCGACATGGGTGGTCGGGGTGAGATCGGCCTGACCAATGTGATCAGCCCGGCATATCCCTATACTGACTCGGAAGCCGACCGCGAGGCAGCCTGGTGGTCAGAGTCGTTTACCTTCCACTGGTTTTACGACTCAATTCTGCAAGGGGAATACCCGGCCAAGTACCTGGCAGCTGTGCAAGAGCAGTATGGTCAGCTGGATATTACTGCTGATGATATGGCGCTGCTCAAACAGGCAAAAAGTGATTTTATCGGGATTAACTACTATCAGCCGATGCGGGTCGCGGCACCATTGGCTGACAGTATTCGCTCTACCGGTCGTGAGAGCAACACCGGTGCCGCTGGCACTACCAGTTTTTGTGGTCGCTATCGCACCGTTCTTGATACTCAGCAGTTCGAATACACCAAGTGGTTGTGGGAGATTTGCCCGGATGCCCTGCGCGATTGCATGCACCGCATCAAGGATCGCTATGGTGATATTCCCATTTACATCACTGAAAACGGCTTAGGCGACGAAGACCCGATTGTTGACGGCGAGATTCTCGATGAGCCGCGCATTGACTACATCCGTCGTCATTTGCTGGCCTGCAATGAAGCTATTGAAGAAGGCATAAACCTGAAAGGCTATTACGCCTGGTCGTGGACCGACCTGTTGAGCTGGCTTAATGGCTATAAAAAGCAGTACGGCTTTGTTTATGTGGACCGAGACAATTTGCAACGCAAGAAAAAACAAAGTTATTTCTGGTATGAGCAGGTTATCACCTCGAACGGGGGATCGCTGTAGCCAATTTATAACCGCCCAGGCCAATGGTGCCAGGGCGGTAACACTGCCAACTCCCAAGCAAATGGATATCACTAATGATTAAGATTTTTCTCTGCTGTAGCGCTGGTATGTCCACCAGCATGCTGGTTAAAAAGATGGAGCAGGCAGCCACTGCCCGCACCCTGGATGCGGAAATTGTCGCGGTTCCCATGGCTAATTTCAGTGAGGCTATTCAGAAATACGACGTTTGTCTTCTTGGCCCACAGGTAAAGTACAAGCTGGCTGAGTTTCAGACAGAAGCTGCACAATTCAACAAGCCGGTGGAGGCCATTGACCCGATGGTGTACGGCATGATGAACGGTGATAAGGCACTGGACCAGGCGCTGGCAATGTTGCCAAACGTGTGAAAAAAGATTTTTCTCTTTCGCCTGCTGCCTTGGCAGGCACCACTGTCAGGAAAAGATTGTGAACGTTGATAATGTTGTCATGGAATTGATTGTTAAATCCGGTGAAGCCAGAAGTCTAGCCATGGAGTCACTTGCTCATGCGCGCACCGGCAGCTTTGACCACGCGGAAATTGCCCTGGGTAACTCTCGTGAGGCGAGTAGGCTAGCTCATAAAATGCAGACTGCACTGATCGCTGCGGATGGTGGTGAAGGCAAAGTGCCGGTGAATCTGATGATGATTCACGCGCAGGATCACCTAATGACCTCAATGCTGGCGCAGGACATGGCAGATGAGATGATTCGTCTTTATCAGCGATTGGAAAGTCATCAGGTTTGAATTGCCGGGTAGCCTTGGCTACCCGATACTGAGCTTACCCCCAAACTTCTTTCAGACGTTGATCGCGTCCACAGTGATAACGATAAATTTTGTAGCGTACCGGGTTTTTCTTGTAGTAGTCCTGATGGTATGGCTCAGCCTCATAAAAGACGTTGAGCGGCTCCACCTCTGTGTAAATAGTCTTAAAACGACCACTGGCTTTTAGTTGATCAAGCGATGCCAGTGCTGCCTTTTTTTGCGCCTCTCCGTCGTAATAAATTCCGGTGCGATACTGTGAGCCGACATCACAGAACTGGCGATTTTGCACCGTGGGATCGATGCTGTGCCAGTACACATTGAGCAGTTCCTGGTAGCTGACCTTGGCCGGATCGTAGATGACTTTTACCGCTTCCGTATGCCCGGTTCCGCCAGCCGATACCTGTTTGTAAGTGGGGTTTTCTGTTTTGCCGGCAGTGTAACCACTGATGGCTGCAACGACCCCGGGCACATGCTCAAAGTCAGACTCAGTACACCAGAAACAACCGCCGGCAAAAACGGCTGAGGCCAGTTTCGGGGTGTTTTTTGCCGTCTCAGCAGCAATGCCTTGCAGTGCGAAAGGTGCCGACAATATTATGGAGAACATAATTTTTAGTGGAAGCATTTGTTTCATCGAAAACCTCGCGATAAACCCAGTACTTTTAGTGCTGGGAGGGATAGCGACCAGTCTGATAAGGCTGGCCGTGGTCTTTAAAATCACACAAAAGTATAGTAGTGTGTGACGATGGTTAAAAAAGCGTACAAATTCAGATTTTACCCGACAGCCGAACAGGAGCGACAACTTGCTCACACGTTCGGCTGTGTACGTTTTGTCTATAACTGGGCTTTGCGACTCAGGTCTGATGCTTGGTACAACGAGCAAAAGCGCATTGGCTATCACGAATCGTCCAGTGCTCTCACTGCCCTGAAGAAAAATCCAGAGTATTTCTGGCTTAACGACATCTCTTGTGTACCCACTCAATAAACACTCCGGCACCTGCAAACAGGATTTAAAAACTTCTGGGATGGCAGGGCAAAGTACCCGACATTCAAGAAGAAACACGCTGTTCAGAGTGCGGAATACACCCGCTCTGCATTCAAGTGGGCTAACGGTCAGTTGACACTGGCAAAACACAAGGAACCGTTGAACATCCGTTGGAGCAGAGATATTCCAGACAAGCCAACCACCGTGACAGTCACCAAGGATTGTGCCGGTCGTTACTTTGTCTCCCTGCTTTGCGATGCCGATGTTGGGAAGCTGCCAGTTTCTCCGAACACTGTGGGAATTGACCTTGGCATCAAGGATGCTGTTGTTACCTCTGACGGCTGGAAATCCGGCAACCCAAGGTACACCTACAAGCATCAGGCAAAGCTGGCAAAGTACCAGCGTCGTTTGAGCAAGAAACAAAAAGGTTCGGCAAACTTCCAGAAAGCAAAACTGAAGGTGGCCAGAGTTCACGCCAAAATTGCAGACAGTCGCAAGGACTTTCTGCATAAACTGACAACCGCATTGATCCACGAAAACCAAGTAATCAGTGCCGAGTCGCTTCAGGTCAAGAACATGGCCAAAAACTTCAAACTGGCCAAAGCCATAAGCGACGTTGGCTGGGGGGAGTTTATGAGACAACTTCAGTACAAGGCAGACTGGTATGGTCGAACGCTGGTTAGCATCGACAAATGGTATCCGTCGTCCAAACGGTGCTCCCATTGTGGCTACACACTGAAAAGCCTCGACCTTTCTGTGCGTAGCTGGGAGTGTCCTGAGTGTCGAACTGTGCATGATCGGGATACCAATGCTGCCGTTAATATCAAAGCCGCTGGGCTAGCGGTGTTAGCCTGTGGAGCTTGAGTAAGACCAAAGGTGTTAATCACTGGCGGCATCGAGCTGTGAAACAGGAAGCCTGTTGGGTGACTAACAGGAATCCTGCTCCTTTAGGAGCGGGAGGATGTCAATTTTCTCACCTGTTCTATTTTAGTGGCAAAAAATTAAACAATATTGTCTGTAAAACAGGATATCGCCGAAACTAATCTACAGTTATAAAACAGAAAATAAAATATAAAGCAGAAAATAAATATAAATCTAAATAAATAATGTAAGTGCAAATAATTAAAGTAGTAAATGGCTTAACTTTTATGCTGTGCATGTATTGCTTAAAATTACAGGCAGCTCCCTTGCCTGAGAAAACAATATTTTCACATGTTTACATTGATGGTTTTATATTTTTGCGACTTAATCAACAACAGTTATTCATTAATGATAATGTTTTGTGACTCCAATGGACCTATTAAGGATCCATATTGTCCATATTGATTGTAATTAGGATCGTCAACGTTGATGTTTTCGCGTGCTAAATAATAACGTCGCCGCCGGTGCCTGTGATTTTTGTTGCCGCTTTCATGTTTTTTGGCTGTGTTGCTATAGACTCCATAAAAAAGACCACTATCTTCTAACTGCTTAACTATTTCCCGTTTACTGCTTGGGAAGTAAATTCCCGTGTATGGTTGCTCGTGATTGCCAATTCTGGCAAGTGGAGGCCTTGTTATCTGGCTTACTGTCGTACTGGCCGAACTATTCATGGTCAGAACAATCGAACACAGCGCAGCGATCAACAGGGGTAATCTCATGATCACTCTCCTAAGGCTGATAACAAATCAAGACGGTTCGCTACGTATCAAAAAATAAAGTCAGGTGGGCAAAAAAACAATTAGTAAAACTGACATTAAGATAAAATAATAAGTAAAATAAAGTAAGCTATAAGTAAGCAGTTGATGATTAATTAAGAAGAGGTTGGTAAGAAATTAATAATAAATTAAGGGTGAAGTAATGGAAAAGTAATAAAAGGTAATAAAAAAGTAAACGACTGATTTTTCCAGTATTCTATTGCAGTATTTTATTATTTGTGTGTCATTTTTGTGCCAAAAAAATATTGCTTTCTGGTGTTTCTCGTTAACTTATTTGGGCAGCCTGTTATCACAATAGTTTTAATGATATTGGATTTGTCTTGATGGTATTTATGTAAATTCTGTCGCGGAAAAATACTAAATGCTGGTGTTTTTTTACGTGGTTTCCGTTCTATTTTGTCTGTACTTCACTCACTAGAATTCTCGAAAAAACACCTGGCGGAAATGATCAGAATGAGTTTGAAATGTATTAATTTAGCAGTGCCTGCACTGGCATTGCTTATGTTAACCGGTTGTATAGATAAGTCGAATGGGGTTGTTGTTTCACCGACACCAGAAGTCTTGCCAGATCCTGACGTGGGTACAACGCCTGACCCAGACACAGGAGGAACACCAGAGCTACCAGCGTCGCTTGACGCTTGCCAGCTGGCCAATGGCAGTCTGACTTGTCGGCAGCCGGTCACTTCTCTTGCTGACTTGGCAATAATTCCCGGACTAAAATCCATCAGCCTGAGCGACCTGGATCAACAAGAGCTGGCCACACTGCCGGTGTTGCCAGAGGTGACAGCTATTGAGATTTCTGCAACTACATTGTCGTCTATTGATTTGCTTACCTCGTTTCCGGCGCTGACGTCGCTGCGTCTGGATAGCTTTAAGCTGAGCGAAACCGATACGTCTGCCTATCGTGCATCATTGTCGTTGGTAGATCAGTTGCAACAGATGACAAGACTGGAGAGTTTGTCGATCACTAACAGTGACGCACTGATTAGCCAGTTCGGCACTTTTCCAGACCTGAGTCCGCTCACCAATCTGCATACGCTGGATCTATCAGGCAATGAGAGTCTATTCATCGGCAGCCCTGGTAAAGTGTTGCCGCTGTTTACCGCCATCGGCAAACTCAGCAAGCTTACTTCATTATCCCTTGAAAATACTGGACTTAGCGCTGACGACAACGCGCCGTTGAATCTGAGCATCTCCGGCAAAGAGCTGACCACGCTGAAACTGGCGCATAATAATCCCTCACTGTTTGCCAACGAGCGCGACTTGCTCAATACCATTGTTGCCATGGGCAACCTGGAAGCATTGACGATTTCCAATCTTAATAGCAGCGACCATACGGCATTTTCCCTGACGCACTGGCCAAAGTTGACCTCGCTGGGCCTGAACTACAGCGAAACCTTGCTGAACCAGACCTTGTTGAACGCTATTCTGTCTCGCTCCTCGTGGCAGATGCTGGGCCTCGCCGGGAATCGGTTAACCCTGAGCGCCCAAAGCCTGGCCAACCTGCAGCCTGAGACGATTCGAGAGCTGGATATATCCGGTAATACTGTGGACCAAACGCCAGACAGTAATGGGCAGACTCTGTCTGAGCTGATCGCCTCTTTTACCAATCTGGAAGTGCTGGACTTGTCAGGTCTGGAGTTGACCAGTCTGACGCTGGGCACCATGCCAAAATTGCACACGTTGGATCTGGATAATAATAAGTTGGTCAGCTTCACTTTGAGCGAAGGTCAGATGCCGGCGCTGCAAAATCTGAATCTGATGAGCAATGATATGACAACGTTGTCTGTTGGTACGTTGCCGACGTTGCGTACTCTTGATCTTCGTCTCAACCAGTTTAAGACGCTGACGTTCCCTGAAGGACAAATGCCAGCCTTGCAATCTCTGGATCTGAGCTTTATGTCGTCTTTGACCAGTCTGGCAACGATGTCGTTCCCACAGTTGGAGACGTTGTCTTTGACCAACAGTTCATTGACTGCTTTTACCGCTGGAGATATGCCTGCGTTGCAAGTACTGGATATAAGTTATGGTACGCTGACCAACTATATAGCGGGAAATCTGCCAGCACTGGAAGTCTTTGACCTGGAAGGGAATCGGCTGACGCAGTTTGACGCTTCTGACATGCCAGCTTTGCAAAACTTGCGGTTACGCAATAATCAGCTGACGACGTTTACTACCTCAGGTAATCCACAGTTGCAGGTTCTGCACTTGGGGAGCAACAAGCTGCAAGCGTTTACCTCCGGTATAGGTGAGTTGCCAAAACTGTTGTCGCTGAATCTGGAGAACAATCAGCTGACCGGCTTGACCATAACTGAAGGACAACTGCCAGAAATGAGCACCTTAAAAGTGAACCTTAACCGCGAATTCAATTCACTAATGCTCGCCGATGACCAACGTGTGCGCGGAACCACGGTGGAAGCGGTTGGCACTGGCCTCACGGAGGAGCAACAGGCACAGTTGCAAGCGGATTACCCGACTATAACGTTCAAATTTTCCTTTGTGCACTAATCTGCTATTCACTCCTGCCCAGTAAGTGAACCGGTAGCACTCGATACTCTCATCAGTGCTGCCCACAATGCCATTCTTTAATCACTCTCTGAAAAATACCCGAAAAGCGTTTGGCCCAGGCGGTTTCATCGTGTACGCCGTCAGTAATGACTTGCTGTTGTACGTCTATACCAGCGTCGTTTAGTGCTGCTACCATCGCATGGTGTCCCGCCAGCCAGTCATCCGGATGCCAGGGCGCAACGTGTTCCTGAGTGCCCATATCCAGATAAAGACGAGCATCGTCGGCAAAACCGTGTTGCCGGAAATACTGGCGTAACCGCTGACCACCATAGTGGTCACCAGTCGCATGGGAGAGAGCCAGTGCCGTAGCAAATACACCGGGTCGATAGCTCATGGCAAACAGGGTGAGGTAACCACCCATGGAGGATCCCATGAGAATACGATCGGTAGGATTAGGGCTGATGTTGTATTGCTGTTCCAGCATGGGCAGCAGTTGGTCCACAACAAAATCAACCGTTTCACTGCCGCTGGCTACGATTTTTCCAACCGTGGGATGAATCCAGTCCAGACCACTGTATTCCCGGTAGCGACGCAGGTCATCGCTGTCGCCGTTATATTCGCCTTGTGAACTATCGAAGCCGATAACCACATACTCTTCGTGTAATGCTGTCAGAGTTTCATCAAGTTGCCATTCTTTGCCATAGGTGGCGGTTTTTCGGTCAAACAGGTTTTGACCATCCCAAGCGTAGATGACTGGAAAGGGTACTTTGCGAGCAGGATTGTAGCTTTCTGGCAGCCAGATGCGCACTGTACGTTCGCCGTCGTTTTGTGGAAAGCTCGTAAGTATGGTTTCCAGGTGACCGGTTAGAGTGGTATGAAGAGCCAGTGAGTTATCCATTTGTTCAAGAGGTTTATTGGTCGTCATGGATTGGGATTATGCCTTGCCCGAATGCCCAAATCATTGACGTCCGTGCATTGACTCACCAACAAATTCTGAGCAGTCAGTAATACTGAACTTGGGTAGTCAAGTGATGTCAAATGAACAGGAAGCTGAAACGATCCCTCTTTCGTAAATCCGGCTGATCGAGAAGTGCGGAATGGTATAGATATGGATAAATCATGAAAAAACATAAAATCCTGTTTGTGTAAAGACATTCGCTTACATAATTAAATTTTGGCTATTAATGGACAAGTTATGTATGGATTTACAAGTCTGCCCATAGAGATAAAAGAAAATATTGTGAGGCTCCTGGATCACCCGATTGTGCTTACTCGGAGTAGGGCAAAAAGTTGGGGCAGGGATGTTGTCAGTATTGCGAAAACGAATCGTGAGTTATACGGTATTTTATGCTCCAAAGAATCAATTCCCAAAGATAAAATCATTCCTAGTGTATGTGAATCAAAGCTTCATTTTGCAAAAAGAATCAATAAGCTAATCGATAAATATAATATCTATCAGGAGCAGTATGAACACTCATTTATTCGGTTCCATCGATTTAGCTTGCACGAGCCTATTGGTAATCCCATGCTTTTGGATGCTCTTTTTACCGGTTGTAAGCTGCCATTTGTCCAAAGTACGTTCAATACGTATTCTGAAGAAATTGAAAGAGATATTGGCGAAATGGTCAAGCTACTTCCGGAAAGTATCCATTGTAGTTTCGGCTCTCTAAGAGGGGCAGACGACCTCCCTCCTTTACTAGCTGCCTGCGTAAACCCGGTTATTCCTATCCATATTGTCAGGCTACTGCTGGAAAATGGCGCCGATCCAAACCAAAAAGTCAGAGTTATTGACCAACCTTGGCATATGTTTAGATTTTTTTCAGACTGGATCCCTTTAGAACCGGAAAGAATGCCGGTAATCACAAAATTATTTAATGAGTACGGGGGAGAATGTAGCTGAAGTTTCCTGACAAACCCGACAGGAGAAAAAGACGGAGTGAAGGCCCCGTAAAAAATAGACACAATTAGGGGGATGGAAAGAGATAAGAGTGGAAAGAGGCAGCCACATAAATAGCGGCTGCCGGGGTTTGCATAAGGTTTCGTTTGGTAAATCAGAACCAGATTTCAGCTTCTACGCCGACCTGGTAGGTGTCCTTGTCGTTATCGAACTCAGGACCCCAGCCTGCATCGTCAATCTTGGGGTTACTGGAGTCCTTGCTCATGTAAGTGATAAAAGGTTTGATCTGCGGACGGCCAAAGTAATCAGAGTTCACAGTGAATACAGCGGCAATTTCAGCAGCGTAGATGTTGGTCTGGGTTTCTACGTTGTTGTTGCCTGCGTAGTCACCATCCCAGAAGTCTTTCTCGTAACCGTAAGAGGCGGTGAACTCCCAACGGAAGTTATCGTTAACCTTGTAAGAAGGACGGACGGCAACCAGTAAACGGTCAACGGTGTCGCCCTCAGCATTTGGGTTAGCGCCCAGACCCCAGATTTTCTCACCACGCAGGAAGGTCAGCTCAGAAGCCATCTGCCAGCGTTCGTTGATATTCAGCACACCATAACTGGTGAAGAAGATACTGCTGCCGTCCTTGTCGTCAATTTCATTGGTGTCGGTTGCGCCGCTCCACTGGCCGAAGTTAACGCCACGGTTTGCAGCCAGACCTTGGCCGTAGGCCAGGGCAGTGGTGGTCCAGCCGTCAAGGCCGTAGTAGTCGCGCTTGTAAGTGATGGCAGCGCCAACGCCGTTGGTTGCCTCACCGTCCGCCCAAACCGGAGCGCTGTTATCGCCAGCTGTCATCAACTTCAGGTCAAAGTTAAAGCTGCCACCGAGCATATTGTGGTTGTAGCTGTAGAAGTCCAGAGAGTGGATAGTCTTGTTGGCAATTTTGTTGGTCTTTTCACCAACGTCAACGGAAACGACAGCAATACCATTGCCGCTTTGCTCGTAACCGAAACCAACACCGGAAGACTGCTTCCAGAACTCACCAGAGAGCAGGCCCGCTTCACGGTTCAGGAAGCGACGACCGGCCCAGATTTCACCATTTTCTGGCAGATAACTAAAGCCACCCAGGCGGATAAAGGCTTCTTTCACTTCGAAGCTGCCTTCACCGGAGTTGTTGCTGTCTTCACTGCCAGTGGAGGAGTAGAAGCTGGAATCACCGTTGCCGTACTCCGCACGAACCCCCAGTTGCGACCAGACGCCGTTCTGGAAAGTGGTGTTTTTGCTGATGTTGAATTCCACCTGGTTCGGGTTTTTGCCGGTAGTGCCTACCAGGTTGTAATCTGGCTTGCCGTATTCGTTACCGGTAGAAACACCGTTTTCATTCACCCGCCAGCCAGCGCGGATATAACCGTTCACCTGCCAGCCATCAGTCAGGATATCAGTAGGCTTGAGGTTCAGTTCAGAAGAAGCAATTTCAGCTGCCTCGTTAGCCAGCACGTTGGCAGAGAAAACAACGGCGGCTACAGCGCCTGCCAGGGGCAGGAGACGGAGATTCTTGGACACTGCCAAATTCCTTTGTGTGTTTGGTGTTTGTTGAACTTGTAATTAGCTGCCACGCCCACTCCCCCACAAATTCCAGCTACGGTCTTTGCTAGCAGGCATCACAACGTATTGGTGTTTTATTGGCCTCAGGATTTTTTGGCAGGCGTGGTGTAAATGCAATCTGAAAAGGTTTTTAGAGTGCTGAAAAAGTGTGTGATTTGTGGCGAAGGTTTGATCTGTGTCCCTGTATGGTTCCGCAAAAATCGTTATATTTGCCCTACTTATGATTGCGATAATCCGTTTTTCATCGTTGTAGAATTACGCACAATATCCTATGGCAAGAATTCATTCATCAGGGCAGTCCACAATACTTCAGGTGGCGGCCCAGGCAGGTTTGTCCATTGCCACTGTGAGCCGGGTGCTCAACGGTGGCAAATATGTATCAGAAAGTACCCGCGAAAAGGTGTTAAAAGCAGCGCAGGAATTAAATTATCAGCCAAACTACCTGGCTCGGCAGCTGCATGGGCATGACACCTTCGTGGTGGGCGTGGTACTGGGGTTGGAGTTTGGGACTATTTCACCGTTTGCCCTGAAGGTGTACGAGGCGCTGAAAATTGAGCTGGAACGTCAGGGCTACCGGGTTTCGCGGGTGAAGTTTTCCCCGGACGGCAAGATATTGACCGCCGCTAAAGCCTATGTGGGGATCGGACTGCATCCGGACGATCCCCGCTATTGCCAGGTTAAAGCCCAGCAGGCTCCTTATATCAGTGTGGGTGACGTACTTGATGATCACTTCTGGGTGGCGTCCAATGATGAGCATGGTGGTTACCTGGCCACTGATCACTTAATTAACAACGGATGTCGTATTATTTATTACGTTTGCCTGTACAGTGATCACGCGGTATCAGCCACGCGCTATCAAGGGTATCGCAGAGCTTTGCACGAGCGTGGGCTGGTCCCCGCCGAAGCCATAGAGATCTCGCCGGATACTGGGCTGGCGGGTTTGGATAGTTACCGACGGATCAGGGAATTGCTGGCCTTGGGGGTTAAACCGGATGCGTTCGTGGCCTTTTCGGACACTGTGGCCACCGGTATCTCCATGGCGCTGGCCGACAGTGGCAGGCGAGTACCCGACGATGTTCAGGTAGTTGGTTACGACGGTATTGATGATGAACGTTACCAATCCCTGACTACCATTCGTCAGGATGTCGATAGCATTTCGGTGCAAACAGCCGAGTTGGTCATGGAGGCAATCAAGTCCGGTTCTCCCCGTGGCTGCTGGCTGGATGTCTTTTTGCGTCCAGGGCAGACTACTTGCACGAGAACTGACGTTTAATCAACGCCGGACACCGTCGGCTTTCCCACGGACTGGCTGAAGGTAAAAAATGACACCGACGCTGTTTAAGTATGTTGCCATAGCGAGGGAGACGATTGCCGGTGGTGTATCGCCGAGTTTGCCGGATGCAACTGCTGCTGATGACCTCAATGATCCTGGCCAGTAGTGGTCGTGCCTTGCGATTGCCGTTGGCATGAGCCCGGCGCAACCAGGCTAGAGCCAGCGCAAGGTTTTTTGGTGTCCCCTGCCAATACATGGCACCAAGGCTAACCTGGGATGGAGTGTGGCCGAGCAATGCCGCTCGTCGAAAGTATTTGCGTGCTTTGGCTTGGTTCTGCCCGGCATCCCGGCCTTTTTGCAGTGTTCTGGCCAGAGTGAACAATCCCTGGGTGTCTTCTTGCATTGCGGCTTTATTCAGCCAATTCAGGGCAGTCTGTGAGTCTTTTTTCGTGCCATTGCCGTGCAGGTACATCCGGCCGAGCAAGCCCTGGGCAATGGCATCACCTTGTTGTGCAGCGCTGTGCAAAAGTGGCAGCGCGCTGCCTGGGTTTCGTTCTGTGTCTTTGCCCTTGAGGTGCAATCTGGCCAACTCTCGCTGAGCGACAGCATTGCTCTGTTTGCTGGCCCAGCGTAGCCAGTTTATACACAGGGACACATTTTTTTTCGTGATCTCGCCGCTGCGATGTATCAAGCTCAGACTTCCCTGGGCTGACACCGATCCCAAGGCGGCCGCCTGCTGTAAAAAGTTCAATGCCCGGGATATATTTCCGAGGGTGCCTGGCTTTTCAAAACACATCCAGGCCAGTGTATGCAGCGCCAGCGCATCGTGGCGTTCTCTTTGTTCAGTGAATGGTGACAGAATTTCAGGCAGAACCCGCAGCATGTCTTTGGAGTTAATTCCAGGCGTTTTTATCACTTTGTGGAGCTGATCAGCCAGCCATTTTTCATTAGTGTAGAGCTTGGCCAGGAGTGCAGAGTTTCTGGGCTGCCCACGAGTGCGACGCAAAAAATTTACAATGCTCGCAGGAATTCGCTGCATGGGTGGCCCTTGTTGATAGGCGCAAACCATTTTGTCCTGCGTCGAAGTATCATTAACACCAGCAGTGGCGCTGAGAAAACACTGCAAGGCTTCAGATACACTTGTTTTCTTGTCGGACGACAAATGCATGCTAATCAGCCATTTTATCGCACTGATGTGTCCTTGCACGGCAGCTTTGGCAAACCAGTCCAACGCTTTGGTGTGCTTTGGCCTGACGCCTTTGCCTTTGAGATGCATCCAGCCTAGGGCACACTGGGCCTCGGCATTGTCTTGGGCGGCGGCCTTACGAAACCAGGGCAGGGCGTCAGTAAAACCCTGATGCGTGTCGCTGTTCAGGTACAGGTTGGCCAAATCTTTCTGGCCAATCGGGTTTCCCTGTTCAGCAAGAATCAACAACCACTTCTTGGCCTGGGACAGATCTTTACTAACGAGCTTACCGTCAGAATAGATCTGCGCCAGCCGACGCAGGGCTGGTAAATTCCCCTGGTTAGCTGCTCTCTCCAGCCAGACAATGGCTTCCCTGATACGTGTGGGGACGTGCGCTGAAGACAACAACATGGTGCCGACAAAATATTGTGCTGTTGAAAACCCTTGACGCGCTGACGTGATCCAACAGTTCAGAGCTTGCATTTGATCGCTGTGGCTACCCATATCAGTAAATAATATTTCGCCGACTTCCCACTGCGCCTCCGCGCTTCCTTGCTCAGCGGCGGCCCGAAACCACTTCAGGGCTGCGGGCAGGTCTTGTTGCGTGCCTGTGCCGCTGCGCAGGCATCGAGCCAGGCATTGCTGTGCTTCGCCATAACCATGGTTGGCCGCCTGTCGGTACCAGTGAACGGCCAGCGTCGGATTTCTCTCGGTACCTTCACCATGCATAAGCATGCTGGCAAGATTGAATTGACCCACGAGGCTCTCGCGTTGTGCAGCTAGCTTAAAATAAGACAAGGCTTTCGCCAGATTTCCTTCGGTGCCCGGATTCCTCTTATGTATCAGTCCCAGTGCTTCAATTGCCGGGATGCAGTCTTGGTCTGCCGCCTTTTGGAACCACTTGATGGCTTCTGGCTCGTTTTGTTCGATGCCGTTGCCCACCAGATAGCAGTGGGCGAGCCAAAACTGGGCGATTGGCGCATTCGCTCCATGCTCTGCCAAGTGCAGGGCAACGGCAACATGACCGTTTTTGGCGGCAAAAAAGAAGGGAGTTCTGATGCTATATTGCCCAGCATCTGCATGTGCGCCACGATTGAGCAGGACCTGCACTGAGGCGAGATCACCCTGTTTAGCGCTGTTGGTCAGTATAGTGCGCCAGCATGGTGGCAAGGGCAGCGAAATGGTGCGGGGAGGTTGTACGTCCAGCGTCGTAACTATCCGACGCTCAATCGGGCAGCCCAGGTTGGCATTGAGCCAAGTGGTGATACAGCCAGTGTGAAACTGATGGCCGCAGGGTCTGGTTGTGGTTATCGAGTGACCGGTGAACTCGTGTTTTTGGTCAAGACCGTCCAAACAAATGGGACAGCCAGAACGCGGAATTTGTGTAACATTGGCCAGTCCATTCATCAGAGGTGCACCTGTTTTATCGTGCTTTGTCGTATCGTGCTTTGTCGTATATTGTGGCGACGCTACGAAGACAGTCCGAAAGCCAAACGGAAAGCCGAACCGAAAGTTTTGTACTGGCACAGTTAAGTTGCAAATACACCATAGCGCAACTTTGCTGTAGGCCAATATTTGCTTTCCTGAAATTGGATAAAAGAATGCTGCGATTTTTGGAATATTTATGGATCAATCGGACGGTCGTAAAGTTTTTCCCAGAGTTTGAGTAACTATTTTGAAAAACTATCTTGAAAAACTCTGGAATCGACACGTATTTGGTATGGAGCACGTAATCACTTTTGGATAATAGTTCAAAAGGACATTAACGTCAGTGGTAATATTCGAGAGCAAGGTATTCTGGAAATTAAACAGAAGCCCCGTCCGATAGGACGAGGCTTATTCAAAAGAGATAACAACGGCTGATTAACTATTACTGCAATCAGACGCGGCAATAACACGCAACGCAGCAATTATCCAGAGTTTGCGACAAGATGGCTTTCTCCAGCTTGGTCAGCACACTGCCGTCATCCCCAATGAACTGACAAACTTCACCAACAACAATTGGGAATTTTTTGCTATCGTGGTCTGCCTTGTCAGTAATGACAAAGCACGAACCTACCCCGGATTTAGCAATATCATAATCCCAGACGGTAAGTTTGCCCTCGCATTCAAAGCAGTATTTCAGTTTAAAACTGTCACCGTCTTCTTTTACGATGGTTTTGCCAAGAGCCTCACTCTCTGTGCAATGTTCAACACAGTTAGTGATAGTGACAATGGCAGTTTTTGGGTACTGTTGTTTGATTGATTTAAAATCTTCAGCCTTAACCGGTGAATTACCAGTGTTTATTACCACCAGTGTTTTAGTAGGCTGTTTCTGATTCACAATCGCAAGCATCTTGCCTACAGATTCAACAACAGACGTAACATTTCCATCACTACAACACGCACTACACATGGTTATTGCTCCAGTGAAGCCTTAATTGCCTGGTATCCATTTGGCAATCGTGGCGTTTGGTTGACCAGCGTTCGTCCATGGATTTTCTATGTGGAACTCTCTGCCTTATCGTACGGGTGACGACTATTGAGCCGAACGCCCTCAGTCGATCATACCGACGAATTTTTTGTCGATAATCAATCGTGGTTTCAGGTGTTTTTGGAGTCGAAGATTCTGTTTTTTAACCTTTTGATAATGTGTGTTGCAGTGCAGAATATTGTTCTGTACCAATCACACATATCAAACTGGCGATACAAAAGTCACTCCAGAGTTAGCACGAAATACATTCGTACCTGGTTGGCTGTGAGCATGCTTTGCTGCTCAGTGGTACTTAAGTTCCATCATAACTGAAATGAGTTAACCCGATAGTGGGATATTCCGTAATTTCCTGAGCAAAATTGAGGTGAAAATCTGCCGTCCTTCTGGGAATGAGAGGGCAGGTCGGGAATGAGAGTACGAAACTAATTTTTTGCTACCGCAGACAACACTGGTTTTGTGTCTCCCCTGGCATCCGTACTGGTCGGAAAGTGCCAGGATGAGCAATTTGTGTACACCGCTGGTCACGGTGAAAAACTGGCAAATTGGAAGACTGTAAACGTTTTACGATTTTTTTTACTGATCAATTAGTTGAATATACGGCCACTTATTCCCGGTCACCGGGTTGAGCAGAACATCTTTTTACTTGTTTGCACACTTCTTTGCGCGGCATTTTGAGCAACAGTTGTAGTTTGTTTAGAGACCAAAGCGATAACCTGGAATGTCAATAAGCCCTGTCAGGGTATTTCGGAGTAGAAAAATGATTAAAAAAACGGTTGCAGTAGCAGTTGCTTCGGCTTTGGCTATCTCCATGGGAGCCAGTACTGCCATGGCGTTTTCCGACGACGAACTGGTCGTATGGATTGGCGGTGATAAGGCTTACAACGGCATGGAAGACATTGGTGAGCGCTTCGAGAAAGACCTGGGCGTCAAGGTTAAGGTGGAAATCCCTGAGAATCTGACCGACCGTTTCCAGCAAGCTGCTGCAACTGGCAAAGGCCCTGACATCGTGCTGTGGGCACACGATCGCTTTGGCGAGTGGGCACAGTCCGGCCTGTTGGCACCGATCAAGCCTTCTGACACGGTAAAAAGCGCTGTTGATGACAAAGGCTGGCAGGCCACTTCGCACAATGGCAACATCTATGGCTACCCGATAGCCATGGAAGCCATTGGCCTGATCTACAACAAAGACATCATTAAAAATGCCCCAGCATCTTATGAAGAGATGTTCGAGTTGAAAAAAGAGCTGGATAAAAAAGACATCACCACCATCATGTGGGACCAGGTACAGCCATACTTCACCACGCCGATGCTGGCCTCTAACGGTGGCTACGTATTCAGGGAAACACCGGCTGGCTATGACGTGAAAGACGTTGGCCTGAACAGCGCTGGTGCCATCAAGGGTGGCGAGATGTTGGCCAAGGTAATCAACGAAGGCGTTATGCCGCGTGGCGTGGATTACGGTGTTATGGAAGCAGCCTTTAACAAAGGCGAAGTAGCCATGATGATTACCGGACCATGGGCCTGGGCCAATCTGGACAAGAGTAAGATCAACTACGGGGTTGCACCATTGCCTTCTATCGACGGCAGCCCCACTCGTGCGTTTGTCGGTGTCTGGGCGGCAGCAGTGAACAACGCTTCCCCAAATCAGGAGCTGGCCAAAGAGTTTATTGAGAACTACGTGCTGACTGAAGACGGTCTGGAAACGCTGAATGACGACAAGCCACTCGGCGCTGTCGCCCACAAAGAGTACATGGAGGAGCTGGCTGAGGACCCACGGATCGCCGCCACTTACCAGAATGTTCAAAATGGTCTGCTGATGCCGAACGTGCCGGAGATGGGTAAGTTCTGGTCTGCTACTCAATCCGCCCTGACCAATATCACCACCGGTCAGCAGACTGTTAAGGCTGCCCTGGACAACGCTGCCAAGCTGATCGCCAATTAAGGGCGTCAAGCCAGACGTAAATCCGGTCTTAAGGCTCTTGTCCTGACTGGATTCACCTACCGGGGTCGTAATCACGACCCCTGGTTAGTCCCCTCCCGGAGTGAGAAAACATCATGACCTTACCCGCCAATGCCGAGTCAATGGCGACCAGCGATGACTATGCTAAAAAAACCATGACCCTACCCGCCAGCATGAAGAAGCTGTTGTCTGGTAACGGGCCAAAGTGGGGACTCGTTGCCCTCATCGATTTAGCCCTGCTTTACGTGACTTTTCTGTTGTACGCCCAGGGTGAAATGTTGTTCCCATTAACCTTGCTGGTGCTTGGCAGTGTGGGTACGTGGGTTTTTACCAGCAAAGGAGGGTATTGTTATCGCTACGTATACCCGTGTTTGCTGGGCATTATCATGTTCGTCATTTTTCCGCTGGTGTATACCTTCAGCATCTCGTTCACCAACTACGGCTCCGCCCATATTCTCAGCCTGGAACGGGTGAAAGAGATACATCTGGCCAAGCAGGTAAAAACCGCTGACCAGACCTACACTCTGGCGTTGTACCAGCAAGACGACCAATACCAGCTGCAACTGACTGATAAAAACGACAGTAAAATTGTATATACCTCCGAGGCATTTACCCTTGACGGTCAGGCACAAGAAGTTGCTGCGTATGCAGGAGCAACGGCGCAGGGGGATAAGCTGTCCATGCGCGATATCGTCAAGCAGCGCGGTGTCCTTGGGGAGATTGGCATTAATTTAAACGACAATAAGCGTTTAGTAATGTCATCACTGCGTGAGTTTTCGGCCATGGCTCCCCAATATCGGGAAGAGGCGGATAACATACTGGTGGATATCCATACCGGTGAGATGATCCGCCCGGATATGGTTACCGGCTTTTATGTCACCGCCGATAGTGAGCCGGTTGCTCCCGGTTTTTCCGTCTACGTGGGAGGAGAAAACTATGACCGACTATTAAACGACCAGGGCATTCGTCAACCGTTTTTCAGGATCTTTGTCTGGACCGTGCTGTTTGCCGTTATGAGCGTCACCTTGTGCGCCATTATCGGGCTGCTGCTGGCAAACCTGATGCAGTGGGAACCGCTGAAAGAACGCGGGATTTACCGGGTGTTGCTGATTTTGCCCTATGCGGTGCCGGCGTTTATTTCTATTCTGATTTTCAAGGGGCTGTTCAACCAGAACTTTGGTGAGATCAATATGATCCTCGAAGGGCTGTTTGGCATTAAGCCAGAGTGGATGACCAATCCGACCTTTGCTCGCACCATGATCCTGATCGTCAATACCTGGCTCGGTTATCCTTATATGATGATTGTCTGCATGGGTCTGCTTAAGGCGATTCCGGACGATCTCTATGAGGCTTCCGCCATTGACGGTGCCAACCCGATTCATAACCTGCTGTTTATTACCCTGCCCAATATTGCCAAGCCCATGGCACCGATTCTGATTGCCAGCTTTGCCTTTAACTTCAACAACTTCGTCTTGATTGACCTGTTGACCGCCGGTGGCCCGATGATGCCAGGTACGTCCACCGAGGCTGGCTTTACCGATCTGCTGGTGAACTTCACTTTCCGTACGGCATTTGTCGCCGGTCAGGATTTTGGTCTGGCCTCAGCCATTGCCACGATGATCTTCCTGATTGTCGGTTTTATCTCCTGGGTAAATCTCAGGGCCACCCGCAGTTCACAGGAGTACTGATCATGGCAATGGTGCAACCACGTAACCTGCAATACCGTATCTGGGGCGCGCGCATCGTTATGATTGCGCTGCTGTGCCTGATCATGTTCCCGTTCCTGATGATCATTTCGGTGTCGTTTCGGACCGGTAACTTTGCCACTGGCAGTTTGATTCCCGAGAACCCCAGTCTGGAACACTGGGCCATGGTGCTGGGCATTCCCTACGAAACCGCAGACGGTCATATTGTGCAGCCCACCTTTCCGGTGCTGACCTGGCTGTGGAACTCCATCAAGGTGAGCCTGACCACCTCGGCGCTGATCCTCATGCTCTCTACCACTGGCGCTTACGCCTTTGCCCGGCTGCGTTTTCGTCTCAAGAACCATCTGCTGACCAGTATGATGATTTTGCAGATGTTCCCGGCGGTACTGGCACTGGTGGCATTCCACGCCTTCTTCAATAAGCTCGGTGGCGTGGTGCCCTGGTTAGGGCTGAACACCCACAGTGCTTTGGTCATGTCGTATCTGGGCGGGATCACCATGCACATCTGGCTGATCAAGGGGTATTTCGAGAGTATCGACGTGGCTCTTGAAGAGTCCGCCTATATCGACGGTGCCACACCCTGGCAGGCATTTCGTCATATTCTGTTGCCACTGTCGGTGCCAATTCTGGCAGTTGTCTTTGTTCTGTCGTTTATCGGGGTCATCGGCGAGTACCCCATTGCCTCTGTACTGCTGCAAGGCGTGGACAAACTGACGTTGGCGGTGGGTGTGAAACAGTTCCTCTATGCTCAGAACTACCTTTGGGGCGATTTTGCCGCCGCTGCCATCCTGACCGGTATGCCGATTACGGTGGTATTCCTGCTGGCCCAGCGTTATCTGGTCAATGGATTAACGGCGGGCGGCGTTAAGGGATAGCAGACTGTGGTCCGGTGTACGGCGATCACCACACCGGAGCCACTGACAGACGATACCGGTTATTACGGAATAACGCATTTTTCAGGTTAAAAGAGAACGACATGGCTGACGTAAAGCTGACCGAGCTGGATAAAAGTTACGACAACGGCAAAACCTTTGTTCTGAAGAATATCAACCTGCACATAAACGACGGTGAGTTTGTTGCCTTCGTCGGACCATCTGGCTGCGGCAAATCGACGCTGTTGCGTATGATTTGCGGTCTGGAAGACATTTCTGCCGGGCTGCTGGAGCTCGATGGCGAGCGTTCCAACGATATGCCACCCAACGAGCGTCGGGTTGGCATGGTATTTCAGTCTTATGCTCTGTACCCCCACATGACGGTGCGGGAAAACATGGAATTTGGTCTCAAGCTGGCCAAGGCGGACAAAGCCGAAATCAACCAGCGAGTGGCAGCAGCGGCGAAAATCCTGCAGTTGGAAAAACTGCTTGATCGTAAGCCCAAAGCGCTTTCTGGCGGCCAGCGTCAGCGCGTGGCCATTGGGCGCTCCATTGTTCAAGAGCCAAGGCTGTTCCTGTTTGACGAGCCGCTGTCTAACCTGGATGTCTCTTTGCGGGTACAGATGCGTCAGGAGCTGGCCAGTCTGCACGACCGCCTGAAAACCACATCCATTTATGTCACCCATGATCAGGTAGAAGCCATGACGCTGGCTGATCGCATCGTCGTGCTCAGCCCGCTGGCGCCAGGAGCCGAAACCAACCTGGAGCAAGTGGGAGCGCCGTTGGAGTTGTACCACAACCCGTGCAACCTGTTTGTGGCCAGTTTTATCGGCTCGCCGAAAATGAACTTCTTCCGGGCAAGCATCGTGGCCTCAGGAAAAAGCGAGACGCGCATCAAACTGGAGTGTGGCACTGAGTTGACCGTGTGTAACGACACTCGCCATGCCAACCCCGGTGACAAAGTGACCTTGGGAATTCGCCCACAGGATGTGTTGAAACAAGACGGCAATGCTGGCGGTAAAAACTGGATTGCCGGTAACATTGAAACCATTGAGCGCCTCGGTAACGAGTCGTTTGTCTATTTGCAGCACCCCGATAGCCACGAAGCATTTATTGCTCGCATAGAAGACTCCATGCGCCGTGAACGGGGTTCTGAATTCCGCGTTGGTGTGCCGCCCGAGAGCTGCCACTTGTTCGATGCCCATGGCAAGGCATTTAAACGAACTCAGTCGCCAAAATTTGATTAATCCATTTGTGAAAAAAACCATGCTTGATCTGCAATTAATTGACCGCCTGGGTGATCTGTGCGGTATGGCCAGTGGTTATCTGGATTGGGATGGGGCGCCGGTCGCCATCGACAGTCAGAACAAGATTCCGTTACTGGCCGCTATGGGGTTTGACGTCAGCAGCAATGAGGCGCTGACCAGGGCGATTGCCGAGACGGAACTGAGCCAGTGGCAAGCGCCACTGGCACCGGTGATCGTGGTGCATCAGGGCGCTGCGTTTACCTTTGAGCTGCGCTGCCAGAAAAGTATGTGTCCATCGTCTGTTAACTTAACCATCACGCTGGAAAATGGTGATCAGGTTACTCACTGCGCTGAACTGACACAGACTGCACTACGCGAAAGCGTCACCGTAGCGCATAAAGCGTTCATTGCCCTGGACGTTTCGGTGCCTGAATACCTGCCGCTGGGTTATCACACTCTGGTAGTTAGCGCACAGCACATTAACGCTGAGGCCAGTCTGATTGTCGTGCCCAGGGTGTGCTATGAGCCGAAGGCGATGAAGCGGGATAAGAAAGTCTGGGGTTCTGGTGTTCAGCTCTATACCTTGCGTTCGTCGCGCAACTGGGGCATGGGTGATCTGACCGATCTGGGCAAGCTGGCAGCAGGTATGGGTGAGCAGGGTGCTGATTTTATTGGCCTCAACCCGGTGCACGCGCTTTACCTGGACAATCCACTGCACTGTTCGCCTTATAGTCCTTCAAGTCGTCTGTTTGATAATGCACTTTACCTCGACCCACAGCGGGTAGCGGAGTACGCCGATTGCCCTGAGGCGCAAGATATTGTTGCCAGCCATCAGGCACTGCTGGATGAGTTGCGCGCTTCTGATCTGGTGTTATACGACAAAGTAGCACCATTAAAGGTGCGTGTGCTGGAGGCATTGTTTACCCGGTTCGAACAACAGCACTTGGGCAAGAACAGTGAGCGCGATCAGGCTTTTGTCGCTTTCTGTCAGTCCCGGGGGAAGCGACTGGATCAGTTCGCCTTGTTCGATGCGCTGTTTGAGCACTTTCGTAAAACCGACAGTAACAGCTGGGGCTGGAGCTGTTGGCCAGAAGCGTACCAGCGGCCAGATAGCAAAGAGGTGCAGATGTTTGCCAAAGAGAATCAGGCACGCATTACCTTCTTTAAGTATTTGCAGTGGCAGATGGATGAGCAGTTGCACGCTGCCCAGCAAAAAGCCAAGGATGCTGGCATGCTGATGGGTCTGTACCGCGACTTGGCCGTGGGCGTGGACAGCAACGGCGCTGACGTGTGGGCCGATCGTAATCTGTTTGTCCTGGGTGCCAGCACCGGTGCGCCGCCTGACGGTCTTGGTCCTATGGGGCAGGACTGGGGACTGCCGCCGTTTAATCCGGTGGTCTTGCGCCAGGAGCGTTACCAGCCGTTTGTCGAGTTAATTCGCAACAATATGCGTAACTGCGGTGCGTTGCGTATCGACCATGCTATGGGACTGTTTCGCCTCTGGTGGTGCCCGAACGGCAACACTGAGCACAAAGGTGCCCGTTATGGCTGTTATGTGCACTATCCGCTGCACGACTTACTGGGCATTATCAAGCTGGAAAGCCATCGTCAGCAGTGTTTGGTGTTCGGTGAAGACCTGGGCGTGGTGCCACAGGAGATTACTGACAGTCTGCCAGCCGCGCGGATGTACGGCAGTGTGGTGGGTATCTTCCAACAAGAAGGTGATCACTATATGTGGCCGGCTGAGTATCGAAAAAAGGTACTGGCCATGCTGGTTAGTCACGATACGCCAACGTTGAAAGGCTGGTGGGAAGGCAAGGATATCGAGCTGATGTGCTCGCTGGGCTTCTACTCGAAGGAGCGCGCAGCAGCGGACCACGATGCCCGTGAGCAGAGCCGCAAGGCAGTGATCACGACTCTGGCCGATATTGGCGAATTGCCTGCTGGTATCGATCCGCACGCTGACACAGCACCGGCTTTTACTCGGGAGTTGATGGAGCGGTTCAGTTATTACCTGGCTTTGTCCACCGCGCAAATCACTGCTTTCCAATTGGAAGATATGATGATGATCGACACTCCGGTCAATGTGCCGGGCACCAGTGCGGAGTATCCAAACTGGCGTCGTCGTTTAACTCACTCCATCGATGAACTGCTGGCCAGTGAGGAGAATCGTCGATTCTTCATTAATTTGAAAGGTTGTCGCCAGGCCGATTGAGGCGTTTGCTGAACGGATTTCGGAGCTTGGACGCTCATACCCAATCATCTCCTTTCGCACTGCGGCGGGAGATGTGGGTGTTAACGTTTTGGGACTCCGGAATTTGCCATGATGGCCATCACAGCCAAGTCCTTCGATTGACGTTACCGGAAATTAATAATGAAAAAACTCGCCTTGGCTTTGGCGACCAGTCTTCTGTTCGGATGTGCTACCCATAACCCAGCTGATGTGGCAGACTTGCCGTCGGAAGTCGTTTATCAATCGCTGGCAACACTGAATTATTCCCCGCTTAATATTTACGACGACGGTGTTAGATATACCGCTGCGCTAAATCAAGAGTCGACGCATATACGTCTTGATGGCAATGAATCGGCTGTATTGGGCTGGAAAATACCGGCTTACGGTGCCTATCGCTTTAAGTTGATTAGCCAGATTGACCGGGCCGAATTTGGTCGTAAGGCTTCTGCCTTTATGGCTGAAGTGCGCCTGTTGGATAAAGATTTCAAGGTAATTAAGACCCTGCCGGCCACGGCCCTGGAATACCAGAAACCAGGACTGATGACGCAGGAGTACTTTTATCACAATTTCGTCGTGGATAACCGTGATCCGTTGTTGCCCCCCGTAGAATACATGGTTGTATTGATGAACGACCTTGGTCGTCAGCATCAGATTATGGTGGTGGATCAGGAAAAGGAGTATGCCAAGGTACGTGGGACGATGCCACCGATGACCAATGACATTTGGGCCATAGCGTCAGAAAGCGGTGACATTATTCTTGAAGCGACGGCACTTATGGCTGCTTATCTGCCTGCCAGTGCTCCGGCACCAGCTTACCAGGCACCGGTTCAGACGGGTGGGCAAAAGTCAGTAGTCGTTGCTAACCAACTGGATACGGTGGCCATCAGCAGGACTTATCGCGAAGAAATTAAAAAACTGCTGGATTCAGGTGATGTAGCAGCTGCCCTGCAAATGCGAGAACAGCTAGATGCCTTGCAGCAAAGTTTGCAGGCCGATTTTGCCACTTTATATAAGCGTGGCGGCGGCACGACGATGGCAATGGCCGAGTCGACTGCAACGGATCTGACCGAACAATTATCAGCGGCTTATCGAAACCAGTTAGTCGCCTGCTTTAAGGCTGGCGACATGGCAAAAGCCCTGGGATTGTTGGATCAGGCCAAAGGGCTGCAACAACATGTGGATGCATTGTTTCGCTTGCCACAATCATTGTGAAGACCACAGTCAGGGATGGTTGGTGCTGGTCCATGATTCCGGACCGACAAAACGGACGTTTTTTCTGCGGATCAGTCCATACGGCTGATCTGGTAAAACCTGGTTTACAGGAGTGATGTAAATGAGCCAGACGAGCGCGTTATCGACGCCCCCACCAACGATGTCCCTGATTGAGCGGCTTGGGAAAAAAATTCCTGATCCCATTGTGATCTTTATGGCGCTATTTGTCGTCACTGCGCTGGTGTCAGTGATGATGGGCGGTTATACCTTCAGCAGTGTTGGCGCTGACGGCAACCCGGTGGATTATGCCATTAAGAACATGATGACCACTGAGAATGTCCGCTGGATTTTCGATCACGCGATTTTGAAAAACTGGCTGGCATTTGGTAACGGCGTGCTGGGTATTATCCTGATTGCGGTACTCGGTGTGGGTATTGCCGAAGAGTCAGGACTGCTTGGGACTCTGATCAAAAAGGCCGGTTCGCACATCAGCGAACGTTTTCTGCCATTGCTGCTGGTGTTTCTTGGCATCATGAGCAGTGTGGCATCGGACGCCGGTTATCTGATTCTGGTCCCACTGGCCGGTATGCTTTACGCCGGGATTGGCAAGAATCCTCTGATCGGCATGGCAGCGGCATTTGCCGGAGTGTCTGCCGGCTTCAGTGCTAACCTGATTCCAGCTACGCCTATTGATGCCATCATGGGTAACAATGCCCAGCTGTTCGCTGAAACCCAGGGCGTACCTTTCACGGATGCCGCCGGCACACCGCTGAACGCACCAACCATGAATTACTTTTTCCTGGCCGCTTCAGTGCTTTTGCTGAGTATTCTGGGTGCCTGGGTCACTCGGCGCTTTATCACGCCACGGCTGGAAAAGATGAGTTACACCATTCCGGAGGATATGGATCTCAGTGACTTCCGGGTGAAGCCAGAAGAAGAGAAGGGCATGAAAATGGCCGGCATCGGTGCCATTGTTGCGGTACTGGCCATTGCCGGGTTGTGCATGGGGCCGCTGGCTAGCTTCACTAACGACCAAGGTCGTGTGATTACGCCGTACATGAATAACATGGTCTTGTTGATTGTCCTGTTCTTCATCATCACCGGTGTATTCTACGGTGCGGCTGTGGGCAAGTTCACGTCAGTAAGTTGTGTGGTCAAGGCCATGGTCAAGCAGATGAATACCATGGGTTACATTCTAGTGCTGACCTTCTTCTCCTATCAGTTTTTGGCTCTGCTTGGGGCTTCTGGCTTGGGAACCTACGTAACGTATCTGGGCGCCAACGCTTTGCAAGCCCTTGGACTGGACTCTGTACCGGTACTGTTGCTGGTTGGTTTCGTCATCGTTACCGCGACTATTAACCTGCTGGTAGGCGGCCTGACCTCCAAGTGGATGTTGCTCGGTCCGATCTTCATTCCCATGCTTTATCAGGTCAACCCAACCATGACGCCAGACGTGATTTCCGCAGCGTTCCGTATTGCTGACTCCAGTACCAACATCATCACGCCAATGATGAGCTATGCAGGTGTTATTCTGGCCTTTATGCGTAAATACAAGCCGGAGATGACCATCGGTGATCAGATCTCCATTATGATGCCGTACTCCATTGCTTTTATTAGCATCTGGACGGTTATGCTGGTGATGTTCTTCAGTTTTGGGCTGCCAATGGGCTTCTAACTCCCCATGGGTGTCTAAAAAGCTGCCAACGTGAAAAGGATTTTCACGATGTAATCCTCAGGGCGGTCCCGACTTATAGTGGCCGCCCAGACTGCATATTTGACCAGCTACCTATTTGTCCCACCGAAAAACAAGCTTCCATTCCTCACAAGTGCAATCGTGTGATAGCTGCTAACGCAGTTTTTCTACGGCCGCTGTTATTTGCGTCAGCAGTTCAGGGTTGGTGAGTTCTCCCTTCTCCATATCAAAATTTTGACATCCTCCCGCCCCTAAAGGAGTGGGATTCCCGTTAGTCACCCAACGGGTTTCCTGTTTCAACACGCCTTCCCTGAATGGCAAAGTCTAAGACCCTGCCACCCCCGTTCCGGTCGCTCCACAGGCTAACACCGCCAGCCCAGCGGCTTTGATATTGATGGCTGCATTGATGTCTCTGTCGTGTTTAACGTGGCACTCAGGGCAACGCCAATGACGGATAGACAACGGCAGACGTTCATGAACAAACCCACAGCCGGAGCACCGTTTGGAACTGGGGAAGAATCTGTCGATTTTAACGAGAATACGGCCAGTCCACTCGGACTTGTACTCCAGTTGTCTGACAAACTCACCCCAGTTGGTACGGAAATGGACGCCCTGACATCACCCCCGAAAAAGCGGGTCGAGTTGGTTGCCGCAGCCAGTACCGAAGCGGCGCCCCCAGCCCCCGGCGATGTGGCCAGGTAAACCACCGGTTTGTGCTGGTAAACCTTCCGGTCAATGCGGGTGGCCCAGTCAAACAGGTTTTTGTAGGCGGCAGGGTAGTGACCGTTGTGCTCGGCAAAAGAGATCAGAGATCAGCAGGGCATCGGCCCGGGACAGATCCGCCAGAAACTGCCTGGCACCGTCGGGCTGGCCCATGGTTTTTTCGCTATCTTCGCTGCACAGAGGCACCTGGTAGTCGTTCAGGTCGAGTACGATCACTTCGGCGTGCTCGATCAGGCCGGCGGCAAATGTGGCCAGCGTTTTATTAATGGAATTGGCACTGGTGCTGGCACCAAAAGCAATGACTTTCATTGGTTGTTCCTTTTTTTATGGACGAGCTGTGAACGATAGTTGTGAACCGGTGCTGCCTTGATCAGTTTGCTCCGGGATGTGGCAAATAGGCAATCGGACAGTATGGCTGGTTACGGATAGTCAGGGGATTTTTTCGCCATTGTGTGGGCGCGGCCGGGGTGTTATGGACAGCGGTGAGGGGTTGTCGAAGGTGACTTGGCAATTGGCGCAGGTGCGACTGACTGGAGGAAATTTGTGCGCTATCCGTTGCGATTTTCAGGGTAGGTATTTGTACCTTGTGCCGAACAAGTCCAATGACAGGAAACTGTCTGAAAGCTTGTGTTGACAACGGGTTTTGTGATTAGTAAGATTTCGCGTCGTTTTGTCCGGGTGACATAGTTCACCGGATCTCGTTCTTTATTCCACGGTTAGAACAAAATGAGCCAACAATCAAAACAGTCCGCACAGGCGCAGCAGATTCGTATCCGCCTGAAGGCTTTTGACCACCGACTGATTGACCAGTCTACGCAGGAAATCGTTGATACTGCCAAGAGAACTGGTGCCCAGGTGCGTGGTCCAATCCCTCTGCCAACCCGAAAAGAACGTTTTACGGTTCTGATTTCTCCACACGTCAACAAAGACGCTCGTGACCAGTATGAAATCCGCACCCATAAGCGTCTTCTCGACATTATCGAGCCCACCGAAAAAACTGTAGACGCACTGATGAAGCTGGATCTGGCAGCCGGCGTTGAAGTGCAGATCAGTCTCGGTTAATAAGGCCATGGGCTCTCCATCAAAGTGTGCACACTTTTGTGTAACAGCTCTGAAGTGAGCGGCCATAGTGGGTAATAGCCCCGTACACGAGAGAGGTTGAAATGACTATTGGATTAGTCGGCAAGAAACGCGGTATGACCCGTGTTTTCACCGAAGACGGCGCTTCCATACCGGTTACCGTCATTGAAGTTGATCCCAACCGCGTTACCCAGGTGAAAACCCTGGAAACCGACGGATACACTGCAATTCAGGTAACTTGCGGTAGCAAGAAAAGCAGCCGTCTTAACAAGCCAGAAGCTGGCCACTTCGCCAAGGCAGGCGTAGAAGCAGGCACTGGCCTCTGGGAATTCCGTATCGACGCTGGCGCTGAATATAAGGCTGGCGACGTTATTGGTGTAGACCTGTTCGAGCAAGGTCAGAAAGTAGACGTTACCGGTCAGTCCAAGGGTAAGGGGTTCCAGGGCGTTATCAAACGCTACAACTTCCGTATGCAGGACGCCACTCACGGTAACTCTCTGTCTCACCGTGCACCTGGCTCTATCGGCCAGTGTCAGACTCCAGGTCGAGTCTTCAAAGGCAAGAAAATGTCTGGGCATATGGGCGCGGAAAACGTGACCGTACAGTCCCTGGAACTTGTTCGCGTTGATAGCGAGCGTAACCTGCTGCTGATCAAAGGCGCAGTTCCCGGTGCTACCGGTGCTGACGTCATTATTCGTCCAGCAGTTAAAGCACGTGCTCACGCCTGAGGGGATTAGACGATGGAACTGAAGGTAAACGGTGCAAACGCCGTTCAGGTCTCAGACGTGACTTTTGGCACTGACTTCAACGAAACCCTGGTTCACCAGGCAGTTGTTGCATTCATGGCCGGTGCACGTCAAGGCTCCAAGGCTCAGAAAAGCCGTAGCGATGTAAGCGGCGGTGGTCGTAAGCCATGGCGGCAAAAAGGTTCCGGTCGTGCACGCGCCGGTACTATCCGCAGCCCACTGTGGCGCGGGGGCGGCAAGACTTTTGCAGCCAAACCACAGAATCACGCTCAAAAGCTGAACAAAAAGATGTATCGCGCGGCTCTGCGTTCCATCTTGTCTGAGCTGGTTCGTCAAGAGCGTCTGGTGGTGGTTGATCAGTTCGCTGTGGAATCGCCAAAGACCAAACTGATGGTTGCCAAGCTGAATGAACTGAACGCTCAGGGCGCACTGATCGTCGCTGATGAAGTGGATCAGAACATTTATCTGGCTGCTCGCAACATTCCTTATGTGGATGTTCGTGACGTACAGGGTGTTGATCCGGTTAGCCTTATCGCCCACGACAAAGTGGTGATGACTGTGGCTGCCGTCAAGAAGTTCGAGGAGATGCTGGGATGAACCAGGAACGTATTTTTAAAGTTCTGCTTGGTCCGCACATTTCCGAGAAGGCCACTGTCGTTGGCGAAGAGCACAACCAGGTTGTCTTCAAGGTCGCTAAAGACGCAACCAAGCCTGAGATCAAAAAAGCTGTTGAGCAGTTGTTTGACGTCAGCGTTAAGGCTGTCAGAACTGTCGTTGTAAAAGGCAAGACCAAGCGCACTCGTTTCGGTATGGGCCACCGCTCAGACTGGAAAAAGGCCTACGTCAGCCTGGAGCAAGGTCAGGAAATTGACTTCGCGGACGCGGAATAAGGAGCTAGAGAATGGCAGTTATTAAATGCAAGCCGACATCTCCAGGTCGCCGCTTCGTTGTCAAGGTTGTCAATCCTGACCTCCACAAGGGCCGTCCTTATGCGCCCCTGGTGGAAAAGAAAGGCAAAACTGGTGGTCGTAACAATGCCGGTCGCATCACTACCCGTCATCGCGGGGGTGGTCACAAGCAGCGCTATCGTATCGTCGATTTTCGTCGCAACAAAGACGGCATCCCGGCAGTTGTTGAGCGTCTGGAGTACGATCCAAACCGTACCGCCCACCTCGCCCTGCTGAAGTACATGGACGGCGAGCGTCGTTACATCATCGCGCCTAAAGGCGTGAAAGCCGGTGACGAACTGTTCTCCGGTGTTGATGCTCCGATCAAGGCTGGTAACACTTTGCCGCTGCGCAATATCCCGCAAGGTTCTATTGTTCACTGCGTGGAAATGAAGCCTGGCAAGGGCGCCCAGATGATTCGCAGTGCTGGTGCTTCTGCCCAGCTGGTAGCCCGTGACGGTGCTTACGTGACCCTGCGTCTGCGTTCTGGCGAAATGCGTAAAGTCCTGGCCGACTGTCGCGCCACTTTGGGCGAAGTCTCCAACAGTGAGCACAACCTGCGCTCTCTGGGTAAGGCGGGTGCCAAGCGCTGGCGTGGTGTGCGTCCGACCGTTCGTGGTGTTGCCATGAACCCGGTTGATCACCCGCACGGTGGTGGTGAAGGTCGTACCTCCGGTGGTCGTCACCCAGTGACTCCATGGGGTGTCCCGACCAAGGGTCGCAAGACTCGTTCCAACAAGCGTACGGATAAAATGATCGTACGTCGTCGCAGCGCGAAGTAAGCCTAGAGAGAGGATACGACAGTGCCACGTTCTTTGAAAAAAGGCCCATTTATCGACCTTCCCCTGTTGAAGAAAGTCGAAGAAGCGGCTGAAAGCGGCAATAAGCGTCCGATCAAAACCTGGTCGCGCCGCTCAATGATTATCCCGACTATGGTCGGTCTGACTCTGGCTGTGCACAACGGCCGTCAGCACGTACCCGTCTTCGTTACCGAAGACATGGTTGGCCACAAGCTCGGTGAGTTTGCTGCAACCCGCACCTATCGCGGCCACGCAGCGGACAAAAAAGCCAAGAAGCGCTAAGAGGGTTAGGAAATGAAAGAAGTAGCTGCTATGCATAAAGGCGCTCGCATTTCTGCCCAGAAAGCGCGTCTGGTCGCTGACCAGATCCGCGGCAAGGCAGTAGACGAAGCCCTGGATCTGTTGAGCTTCAGCTCGAAAAAGGCTGCAGTTCTGGTGAAAAAGGTGCTGGAGTCTGCAATTGCAAACGCCGAGCACAATGACGGCATGGATATCGATGAGCTGAAAGTGTCTACCGTCTTCGTTGACGAAGGCATGACCATGAAGCGCATCCGTCCTCGTGCCAAGGGTCGTGCTGATCGCATTCTGAAGCGGTCTTGCCATATTACGGTTAAGGTTGCAGAAGTCTAAGGAGCGATCAGATGGGTCAGAAAGTAAATCCTAATGGAATTCGCCTGGGCATCGTCAAGCCCCACCGTTCAATCTGGTATGCAGCTGGCAGCGACTACGCTGACAAGCTCAATGCCGATCTGGCGGTGCGCAGTTTCATTGAGAAGAAGCTGAAAAATGCTTCTGTAAGCCACGTTGATATCCAGCGTCCAGCGCAAAGTGCCCGCATCACCATTCACACTGCTCGTCCAGGCATCGTGATTGGCAAGAAGGGTGAAGACGTTGAGAAGCTGCGTCAGGAAGTATCCAAAATGATGGGTGTTCCGGTGCATATCAACATTGAAGAAATCCGCAAGCCTGAACTGAATGCCATGCTGGTAGCCCAGAGCATTGCTGGTCAGCTGGAGCGTCGTGTGATGTTCCGTCGTGCCATGAAGCGTGCTGTACAAAGCGCCATGCGTTTGGGTGCCAAGGGCATCAAGATTCAGTTGAGTGGCCGTCTTGGCGGTGCTGAGATCGCGCGTACCGAATGGTACCGTGAAGGTCGTGTGCCACTGCACACCCTGCGTGCTGACATCGATTATGCACATTACGAAGCACTGACCACCTACGGTATTCTGGGTGTGAAGGTCTGGATCTTTAAGGGCGAGGTAATCGGCGGTGTAGCACCGACCGTTGAGGCGCCTAAAGAGCAACAGCCAGCTCGTCGCCCCAAAAAGCGTCAAGCTAAGAGTTAAGGAGCGCGGAAATGTTACAGCCCAAGCGTACGAAATTTCGTAAGCAGCAAAAAGGCCGCAATCGCGGTCTGGCACTCCGCGGTTCTACGGTTAGCTTCGGCGAATACGCATTGAAAGCGATCGGCCGTGGTCGTATAACAGCGCGCCAGATTGAAGCGGCCCGTCGTGCCATGACCCGTCACATCAAGCGTGGCGGTAAAATCTGGATCCGCATCTTCCCTGACAAGCCGATCACCGGCAAGCCTCTTGAGGTTCGTCAGGGTAAAGGTAAGGGTAACGTGGAATACTGGGTGTGTCAGATTCAGCCAGGCCGCGTTCTCTATGAGATGGAAGGTGTGTCCGAAGAGCTGGCTCGTGAAGCCTTTGCTCTGGCTGCAGCCAAGCTGCCGCTGGAAACTGCCTTCGTTAAGCGGAGCGTAATGTGATGAAAGCTGCTGAACTGCGTGAAAAGTCCGTAGAGGAGCTCAACTCTGAGCTGCTCTCTCTGCTGCGGGATCAGTTTAACTACCGTATGCAGAAAGCTACTGGCCAGCTGGGTCAGGGTCATCTGCTGAAGCAGGTTAGGCGCGACATCGCTCGTGTGAAAACCATCCTGAACCAAAAGGCAGGAGCATAACAAGATGACCGAAGACAAGAAGGTCCGTACCCTGACCGGCAGGGTCGTGAGCGACAAGATGGATAAAACCATTACTGTGCTCATCGAGCGCCGGGTAAAGCATCCGCTTCTGGGCAAAATCGTGAAGCGGTCCACCAAGTTGCACGCTCATGATGAAAACAACGACTGCCGTATGGGTGACGTTGTTACCATCAAAGAGACGCGTCCTCTGTCAAAGAGCAAGACATTCGCACTTGTTTCCATTGACGAGCGTGCCACTCAGATCTAAGGCTAAGGTGCTTTGGGCTTGAGTAACTGATAACCTCTCCGGTTCTGCCGGAGAGGTTGTTGATATAACAAGCCGGCGAGTACCCGTCTGCAGTTTGGGCTTGGAGAATAAGCAATGATCCAGACAGAAAGTCAACTCGAAGTCGCTGATAACAGCGGCGCCCGTCGAGTTCAGTGTATCAAGGTGTTGGGCGGTTCTCACCGTCGTTACGCTGGCATCGGTGACATCATCAAAGTGTCCGTGAAAGAAGCAATTCCACGCGGCAAGGTCAAAAAAGGCCAGGTGATGAACGCTGTTGTCGTGCGCACCAAAAAAGGTGTTCGTCGTCCAGACGGTTCCCTGATCAAATTCGATGGCAATGCAGCCGTTCTGTTGAACAACAACCTGCAGCCTATCGGTACCCGTATCTTTGGACCAGTGACTCGTGAACTGCGCGGTGAGCAGTTTATGAAGATCATCTCGCTGGCCCCAGAAGTACTGTAACGGGAGCAGGTCATGAAAAAAATCCGTCGTGACGACGAAGTCATCGTAATTGCCGGCAAGGACAAAGGTAAGCACGGTAAAGTGCAAACCGTTCGTGCTGATGGCAAGCTGATTGTTTCTGGTATCAACATGATCAAGAAGCATCAGAAGCCAAACCCCATGCTGGGCACTCCTGGTGGAATCGTTGAGAAGGAAGCCGCTATCCAGGCTTCTAACGTAGCGCTTCTGAACCCTGAAACCAACAAGGCTGATCGTGTTGGCTTCGTCATCGAAGATGGCAAGAAGCAACGCGTATTCAAGTCTACCGGCAAGCCTGTTGACGCGTAAGGGGTAGGAAATGGCAAATTTTAAAACCAAATACCGTGAAGAAATTCTGCCCCAGCTCAAAGAAGAGCTGGGCCTGAAGAATGTTGAGGAAGTGCCGCGCATCACCAAAATCACCCTGAACATGGGTGTGGGTGAAGCCATCGGTGACAAGAAAGTCATCGAGCACGCAATGGCCGATCTGGAAAAAATCGTCGGTCAGAAACCGGTTGTGACCAAGGCTCGCAAGTCTGTTGCTGGCTTCAAGGTCCGTGAAGGCTGGCCAATCGGTGTTAAGGTAACTCTGCGTCGTGAGCGCATGTATGAGTTCCTGGAGCGTCTGATTGACATCGCCCTGCCGCGTGTTCGTGACTTCCGTGGTCTGAATCCCAAATCATTTGACGGCCGTGGCAACTACAGCATGGGCGTTAAGGAGCAGATCATCTTCCCGGAAGTTGATTACGACAAAATCGATACTCTGCGCGGGCTGGACATCACCGTGACCACCAGCGCCAAGAATGACGAAGAAGGCCGTGCATTGCTGAAGGCTTTCAATTTCCCATTCCGTAACTGATACCGGTACGAGTTTTATGGCAAAAGTATCCATGAAGGAACGGGAGTTGAAGCGTCAGCGCACCGTTGCCAAGTTTGCTGAAAAGCGTGCACAGCTCAAGGCTGTCATTAACAATCCAAACAGCACTGAAGATGAGCGCTGGGATGCCCAGGTGGCGCTGCAGAAGCAGCCACGTAACGCCAGCAAAGCGCGTCTGCGTAACCGCTGTCGTGTAACTGGCCGTCCACACGGTGTACTGCGCAAGTTCGGCCTGAGCCGGATCAAGCTGCGTGAAGCAGCCATGCGTGGTGACGTTCCAGGTCTGGTCAAGGCCAGCTGGTAAGCGCATTTCATCTTCAGGAGATATAGATAATGAGTATGCAGGACCCGTTAGCAGATATGCTAACTCGTATCCGTAATGCCCAAATGGCAGAGCACGCCTCTGTCACCATGCCGTCCTCCAAAATCAAGACTGCCGTGGCACAGGTTTTGAAAGACGAAGGTTACATCGCTGACTACAGCGTAAGCGGTGAAGTAAAGGCTGAGCTGAGCATCGAACTGAAATACTTCGATGGCCAGCCGGTCATTGAAAGCATTGAGCGTGCCAGTCGTCCGGGTCTGCGTTCTTACGCTGGCAAGGAAGAGCTGCCAAAAGTCAACGGCGGTTTGGGTATCGCTATTGTGTCTACCAACAAAGGTGTAATGACCGATCGCGCTGCCCGTGCAGCCGGTGTTGGTGGCGAAGTTCTCTGCACCGTATTCTGAGGGAGGGGTATTATGTCTCGAGTAGCCAAAAGCCCTGTTGCTGTCCCTGCTGGTGTAGAGATCAAGCGCAATGGCCAGGTTCTGATTATCAAGGGACCAAAGGGTCAGCTGGAGCTTATTGTTCACAATAACGTCGACGTGACTCTGGAAGATAACGTTCTGACGTTTGCTCCCCGTGATGGTGCCAAGCACTCCCGTGCCCTGGCCGGTACTACCCGCGCACTGATTGCCAACATGGTAATGGGTGTCACTGACGGTTTCGAAAAGAAACTGCAGCTGGTCGGTGTCGGTTATCGTGCGCAGGCCAAGGGTAACGCTCTGACTTTGAATCTGGGCTTCTCCCATCCGGTTGAATACTCTCTGCCAACAGGCGTGACTTGCGAAACTCCGACCCAGACAGAAATTCTGGTGCGTGGTATCGACAAGCAGCTGGTTGGTCAGGTTGCCGCGGAAATCCGTGAATTCCGTCGTCCTGAGCCTTATAAAGGCAAGGGTGTTCGCTATGCTGACGAACGCGTTCGTCGCAAAGAAGCCAAGAAAAAGTAAGGTAGGGTGAGATCATGATGGACAAAAAATCTTCTCGCCTGCGTCGTGCCCTTCGTGCAAGGGTCAAGATGCGTGAGCTGGGTGCCATTCGTCTGAGCATTCATCGTACGCCTCGCCACATCTATGCGCAGGTTATCGCCGCTGACGGCGACAAAGTGCTGGCAGCCGCCTCCACTGTTGAAAAAGAACTGCGTGGCGATGCTACCGGTAATGTTGATGCAGCCAAGAAAGTAGGTGCCCTGATTGCAGAGCGTGCCAAGGCTGCGGGTGTGACCAAGGTGGCGTTTGACCGCTCTGGTTTCAAGTATCACGGTCGTGTCCAGGCGCTTGCCGATGCAGCCCGTGAAGGCGGACTGGAATTCTAGGGGTAAGACGTCATGGCAAGAGAAAGAGATGAGCGTAAGCCTAACAATGATGAAGGGCTGATCGAGAAGCTGGTACAGGTTAACCGTGTTGCCAAAGTGGTAAAAGGTGGCCGTATCTTTGGCTTCACAGCGCTGACCGTTGTGGGTGACGGCAAGGGCAAAGTTGGCTTCGGTCGTGGTAAAGCCCGTGAGGTGCCGGTTGCTATCCAAAAAGCAATGGAAGCTGCCCGTCGCAACATGATTCAGGTTGATCTGAAAGGTGACACCCTGCAGTACCCGGTTAAAGCCCATCACGGTGCTTCCAAAATCTACATGCAGCCAGCATCTGCCGGTACCGGTGTTATCGCCGGTGGCGCAATGCGTGCCGTACTGGAAGTTGCCGGCGTGCATAACGTACTGGCCAAGTGCTACGGTTCCACCAATCCGGTCAACGTAGTACGTGCTACCTTCAACGGTCTGCGCGACATGCGTTCTCCTGAAGAAATTGCCGCCAAGCGTGGCAAGTCAGTTGAGGATATCCTGGGGTAAGTCATGGCTGAGAAGATGATCAAAGTGACGCTCATCAAGAGCACCAACGGTCGCCTCGAAAGCCATAAGGCTTGCGTACGGGGTCTGGGCCTGCGCCGTATCAACCACACCGTTGAAGTGGAAGATACGCCTTCGGTCCGTGGCATGATCAACAAGGTTTCCTACCTTGTCCGGGTAGAAGGAGAATGACATGCATCTGAATACTCTGAGCCCGGCTGAAGGCAGCCGCAAAGAGGGTAAGCGCGTAGGTCGTGGCATTGGCTCCGGTCTGGGCAAAACCTGTGGCCGTGGCCACAAAGGTCAGAAGGCCCGTTCCGGCGGTTCCATCAGACCAGGTTTCGAAGGCGGTCAGCAGCCATTACAGCGTCGTCTGCCAAAATTCGGCTTTAATTCTCGCAAGCAGCGTTTCAGTGCTGAAATTCGTCTGCACGAGTTGAACAAAGTTGATGCAGACGTTATCGATCTGGCGGCCCTGAAGGCTGCTGACCTGGTTGGTGATAGCATTCAGCGTGCGAAAGTGATACTGTCCGGCGGATTGGCTAAGGCAGTCACACTGAAAGGTCTGGCTGTTACCAAAGGCGCCCGTGCTGCGATTGAAGCTGCCGGTGGTAAGATCGAGGACTAAATGGCTAAGACACTACCTGTTGTTGGGAATCAGAGCGGCTTGAACGAGCTATGGGCTCGCGTCAAGTTCGTGCTTCTGGCGATCCTGGTTTACCGGATCGGGGCTCACATTCCGGTGCCGGGCATCAACCCTGATGCCTTGGCGCGAATGTTTCAGCAAAATGACGGGACTATCCTCGGCCTGTTCAACATGTTCTCCGGCGGTGCGCTGGAGCGGATGTCAGTACTGGCTTTGGGAATCATGCCCTACATTTCGGCTTCCATTATTGTTCAGTTGATGAGCATAGTGAGTCCGCAGCTGGAGCAATTGAAGAAGGAAGGTGAGTCTGGTCGTCGCAAGATCAGCCAGTACACTCGTTATCTGACCGTTATCCTGGCCTTGGTTCAGGGTGTCGGCATGACTGTCGGTCTGGTCAGTCAGGGTGTTACTTTCAGCACAGGTTTCAGCTTCTATCTGGTAGCTGTAGTGACGCTGGTTACCGGTGCCGTCTTTATGATGTGGCTGGGTGAGCAGATCACGGAACGTGGTATCGGTAACGGTATTTCGATTCTTATTTTCGCAGGTATTGTCGCTGGTCTTCCGGGTGCGATCGTGCGGGCTTTCGAGTCCGCCCGTCAGGGTGACATCAACATTCTGATGCTGTTGGCCGTTGCCTTTCTGGCAGTTGCCATTATCGCATTCGTGGTCTTTGTCGAGCGGGGGCAGCGCCGGATCACCGTAAACTATGCCAAACGCCAGCAAGGGCGTAAGGTGTTTGCGGCCCAAAGCAGTCATCTGCCTCTGAAAGTAAATATGGCTGGTGTTATTCCAGCCATCTTCGCCTCCAGCTTGTTGCTGTTCCCTGCGTCTATCGCGCAGTGGTTTGGCCAGGGTGAAGGCTGGGGCTGGTTGTCGGAGATTGCTCTGGCACTGGGCCCGGGTCAGCCATTGAACGTCATACTGTTCTCGGCGGGTATCATCTTTTTCTGCTTCTTCTATACGGCACTTGTCTTTAATCCAAAAGATGTGGCTGACAATCTGAAGAAGTCCGGTGCGTTCATTCCGGGTATTCGCCCAGGTGAGCAATCTGCACGATATATTGATGGTGTTCTGACTCGCCTGACTATGTTCGGTGCTCTGTACATGACCGCAGTGTGTCTGCTGCCGCAGTTCCTGGTGGTGTCGGCCAACGTGCCATTCTACCTCGGTGGCACCAGCCTGCTGATCGTGGTGGTTGTGGTAATGGATACCATGGCCCAGGTGCAGTCGCATCTTATGTCGCATCAGTATGAGTCTCTGCTGAAAAAATCCAATCTTAAGGGGTATGGTGGCGGCCTGATTCGCTAACCGGATTTATGGTCAGTTGCCCTGCAGCGATTGTGGAGTAAGTTATGAAAGTGCGTGCGTCGGTTAAAAAAATCTGCCGCAACTGCAAGATCATTAAGCGTAACGGTAACGTGCGCGTGATCTGTCAGGAGCCACGTCACAAACAGCGTCAGGGTTAATTACGGTTTGCCGGATTCCGGCAAACCATCAGACTCTGGCCTGGTGTGAACTCAGGCAAAGGCAACCGCTCACGAATTTGTTCGTGAGCGGTTGTGTTTTATCGAAAGGGGGATTACAATCTCCGCCTTTCGACCTGCTGGAACTGCCCGCCTGTGCGCTTGTGATCTGGTTTTACCGGATTGTCCTGTGCCTTGGCTGTTTCATAGGGTGAAAGCAGCCATCTCGTTAAGCTTTCTGGCTTTTTGATATGGTGACGTGTGACGGGTCGCGTTGGTTTTTACGACCGAACAACCGTGGCACGATTAAATGTAATAACGGAGACGATTGAATGGCCCGTATTGCTGGCGTCAACATTCCGGATAACAAACACACCGTTATCTCGTTGACTTACATCTTTGGTATTGGTAAGACCACTGCGGAGCAGCTGTGTGCTGTCACTGGTGTTAAACCATCTGCCAAAGTATCTGAGCTGAGTGAAGATCAGCTGGAATCCCTGCGTGGTGAAGTTGCCAAACTGAACACGGAAGGTGACCTGCGTCGTGAAATCAGCATGAACATCAAGCGCCTGATGGACCTGGGTTGCTACCGTGGCCTTCGTCACCGTCGCAGTCTGCCCGTTCGTGGTCAGCGCTCGAAGACCAATGCCCGTACTCGTAAGGGTCCGCGCAAACCGATTCGTAAGTAAGATCGTTGCTGTTTGTCGGAGTAGCTCTCTGTTGCATTTCTGTAGAGACTTGCTGCCAGCAAACGAAGTGACGAACTTTTTCAATACAGGATTTGTTCTGATATGGCAAAGCCAGGTACTCGTACACGTAAGAAAGTTAAGAAGTCGGTTGTGGATGGCATTGCCCATATTCACGCCTCTTTTAACAACACTATCGTGACAATTACCGACCGCCAGGGTAATGCATTGTCCTGGGCAACTGCAGGTGGCTCCGGCTTCCGTGGTTCCCGTAAGAGCACCCCGTTCGCTGCACAGGTTGCAGCTGAGCGTGCCGGACGTGCTGCCGCTGAGTTTGGTCTGAAGAATTTGGACGTAAACGTTAAAGGGCCTGGTCCAGGCCGTGAATCCGCCGTACGCGCGCTCAACGCTTGTGGTTTCAAGATCAATAACATCACTGATGTTACCCCGATCCCACACAATGGTTGTCGTCCGCCCAAGAAGCGTCGTGTATAAGCAGGAGACCGGTAAATGGCTAGATATATAGGTCCTAAGTGCAAACTGGCTCGTCGTGAAGGCACTGATCTCTTTCTGAAGAGTGGTGTCCGTGCTCTCGAGTCAAAGTGCAAGGCAGAAAACGCTCCTGGCCAGCATGGCCAGCGTCGTGGTCGTCTTTCCGACTACGGTATCCAGCTTCGTGAGAAGCAGAAACTCCGTCGTATCTACGGTGTACTGGAGAAACAGTTCCGTAACTACTACAAGGAAGCTGACCGCCTGAAGGGCGCTACAGGCGCAAACCTGTTGCAACTTCTCGAGTCTCGCCTTGATAATGTGGTTTACCGCATGGGATTCGGTTCTACCCGTGCAGAAGCACGCCAGCTGGTCAGCCACAAAGCTGTCATGGTTAATGGCAAGACTGTTAACATCCCGTCTTATCAGGTCAAGCCTGGTGACGTAGTTGCTATCCGTGAAAAGGCAAAGAACCAGCTGCGCATCAATGCAGCGCTTGAACTTGCTACGCAGCGTGGTTTCGTCAGCTGGGTAGACGTAGACGCCAGCAAAAAAGAAGGTGTCTTCAAGACGCTGCCCGAGCGGAGTGATCTGGCGGCCGACATCAACGAGAGCTTGATCGTCGAGCTGTACTCCAAGTAAGGGATAGACAGTTAGGTGGGGTGTAACATCCATGCAGAATTCGGTTACTGAATTTCTAACACCTCGACATATCGATGTCGAGGAAATCAGTCTGACACGGGCGAAGGTCACCCTGGAGCCGCTGGAACGTGGTTTTGGGCATACCTTAGGCAATGCCCTGCGTCGTATTCTTCTGTCCTCTATGCCCGGCTGGGCCGTGACTGAAGTAGAAATCGACGGCGTGCAGCATGAGTACAGTTCTATTGAAGGTGTGCAGGAAGACGTTATCGAAATCCTGCTCAACCTCAAGGGGCTGGCCATTCGCATGACTGGCCGTGACAGCGTTGTTCTGACTTTGAGCAAATCCGGCGAGGGTGTCGTCACCGCCGCTGATATCCAGCTGGAAAACGATGTTGAAATCGTTAATCCGGATCATGTTATTGCCCACCTCAATGGCAAGGGCAAGCTGAACATGAAGCTGAAGATTGCTCGTGGTCGTGGGTATGAATCAGCCGACAGCCGTCGTCAGGATGAAGAGGAAACTCGTGCTATCGGTCGTCTGCAACTGGATGCCACCTATAGCCCTGTATACCGTGTTTCCTACGTCGTAGAAAGTGCTCGTGTCGAGCAGCGTACTGACCTCGACAAGCTGGTTATCGATCTGGAAACCAATGGTACCCTGGACCCGGACGAAGCCATTCGCCGCGCTGCCACTATTTTGCAGCAGCAGTTGGCTGTGTTTGTGGATCTGGAAGGTGAGTCCGAGCCTGAGCCGGTGAAAGAAGAAGATGAGGTTGATCCGATTCTCCTGCGCCCGGTGGATGACCTGGAACTGACCGTACGTAGTGCCAACTGCCTGAAGGCAGAGAACATCTACTACATTGGTGACCTGATTCAGCGCACTGAGGTTGAACTGCTCAAGACCCCGAACCTGGGTAAGAAGTCCCTGACTGAGATCAAGGACGTTCTTGCCTCTCGTGGTCTGAGCCTGGGTATGCGACTCGACAACTGGCCACCGGCCAGCCTGAAGAGCGACGATAAGGTTTCTGCTTAATTGCGGCTGAGAACTTCCACCGTTGGTGAAACAGAGGTGGTTCTCAGTAATAAGAGGAAGTTTGTGCCATGCGTCATCGTAAAAGTGGCCGCAAGCTTAACCGGAACAGCTCTCATCGCAAAGCGATGTTCAAGAATATGGCTGCTTCTTTGGTTGAGCACGAAGTAATCAAGACAACACTGCCAAAAGCCAAAGAGCTGCGTCGTGTTGCTGAACCGCTGATCACCCTGGCTAAGGAAGACAGCGTTGCTAACCGTCGGCTGGCGTTCAATCGTCTCCGTGACAAGGCTGCGGTAGGCAAGCTGTTTACTGACCTGGGTCCACGCTTCAAAGAGCGTCCGGGCGGTTACATCCGTATCATCAAGTGCGGTTTCCGCCACGGTGATAACGCGCCAATGGCTTATGTTGAGCTGTTGGACCGTCCTGCTGCTGATGCAACAGAGTCCGCCAACGCTTAGTAAGTTGGTAAAACGCAAAAAAGCCGGTTAGTCCGGCTTTTTTGCGTTTGGTCTTTTTTTGTTTCTGCTGAGACCAATACCATTAAAATAACAATGTCTTTTATTTAACGGATATGTAACCAATACTGTCCCAGCCTCCATCCGAACGTCAATCGTCGTGTAGTGGCTTACGTATGATCGTATAGTCGTATAATTGCACCATCTATCTTATTGCGCCCTGTCCGTGTAGTCTTTTCTGTCACGCACAAAGTGGGTGTAACTTGTTGAAATCACAGTTTAATCAGGAGGCAGACAATGGGGCTGCTAGATAGCTTGATCGGCAATGCCGGAGAAATGAGTAACGCGGATGCCGCAAAAGAGCTGGCCGGGATTTTTAGTCCAACAGAAACGGTGGAGCTGGCTTATAAGCTGATTCGCGACATGCTGGTGCTCACCAATTACCGCCTGATCATGATCGATAAACAGGGGCTGACTGGTCGCAAGGTGGAGTATCGCTCCATACCCTACAAGGCCATCAGCATGTTTGTCGTCGAGTCGGCCGGATATCTTGACCTGGACGCAGAGCTGAAAATATGGACTTCCAGTCATCCTGAGCCCATAAAAATGGAATTTAACAGCAAGACCAACGTCTACGCCCTACAGGCATTGTTGGCTGCCAAAGTAGCCGGTCATTAAAAGTAGTGGGTCATTAAAAGTAGCGGACCATTAATAGGATCAGCGGCCGCAGCGGCGGCCTTTGGCTAGCTTTGCGTGCGCAGCAGGTTTGAGAGCAGTGGGTTGGGTTTGTCGGCTGCCTTGAAGATCAGGGCCACTTTCCCGATGGTTTGCACCAGGTCAGCATTGGTGGTGCTGACCAGCTCATTGATCAGTTGCTGGCGAACGTCCCGGTCGACAATATTGAACTTTACCTTGATCAGTTCATGGTCGTTCAACGCACGCTGCGTTTCTTCCACCACACCATCGGTTAGCCCTTTGTCAGCAACAATGACAACCGGGTTCAGGTTGTGGCCGATGCTGCGAAAGTGTTTCTTTTTGGCGGCATTTAAGCTCATCTTTACGATTCCTGGCAATAAGATTCAAAACGAACCGTCATACGCAAACTCACTGGTATGACGTGATCTTTTCGGAAGGGTTTATTTGGTAGTAAACGGGAAAGGATCATAATCCCGGATCAGTGCTGCACTACTGCAGACATCATTGATGGGGATGCTATCGTTTTCTGACTGTTGATGGAAGTCTGACCGCGCAGGGTCAGGTTGTCATTGCCCAGGATTTGCTGGCCATGAACAACTACTGGCAATATTGCACATTTGGGTAGACGGTTACGGAAACAGGCAGCGGCGTCTTTGCCTGACCTTTAATGGCGCAACAGTCGTGGTCATTTCTGGCAGAAAATCCAGTAAATAAAGCGGTTTCAGGGATGTCAATATGGGGAAATCTTTGCGGTGGGTAACGGCAAATATTTCTTCGGAAGTATGGCAATTGCAGTATATTCTGAGCAGACCAAGCAACTGGTAATAAAGTACAGGATAAGCCATTGCAAGCACTTCACCGTTTCTGGCATTTCGTCGAGAATTTTTGGCGTGAGTACCGGCATCTGGCTGCTGCTTTTGCCGTTTTCCTCAATGGGTTGCTGATCTTTCGGAACATTGAGGGGTTCAGGTTTAGCATCCAGCTGCCACCGCAGGTTGAGATCAATAACCTGCTCGCCCTGGACTGGTCAAATGTTGCCAGCGGACCGTGGTTCCTGCTGGGCGTGTTCCTGATGCTCAACGCCTTGGGCATGCTGTTTCGAGCGCGAATTGCCTGGGCTGTGGGGATTTTCCTGTTGGGCATCGCTCTGGCGTACACTATCAATTATCATCCAGAGCCACATATAAGAGCCATATTCTGTGCTGCTACGCTGGTTGGTGTTATGTTGCTCGGCGGCGACTTTGATCGTTCCAGCGCCACAGCAGACACCATCTTCGCCGTTATCAGTTTCTCCATTCTGTTGCTCTACGGCACTTACGGCACCCTTTATTTTGGTGATGAGTTCTCACCCAAGATCGATAATTTGACCACGGCTTTTTACTTTTCCGTAGTCACTATGACGACGGTGGGCTACGGCGACATTGTGCCTGTGGCTGAATCGGCCCGTTTATTTACCCTTTCGATGATTATCGGAGGTATCACTGTATTTGCTACATCATTGACCACGTTCGGTGGCTCAATGATTCGCAGGGGTATTGGCAGACTTACCAAGGAGAAAAGACACACCATGATACGTAAAGGGCATTTTATTGTTTGCGGTACTTCTGTGATGGCCATGGGTACTATCAGTCAGTTGTTGCAGAAGAATCTTGGCGTCACCGTGGTCACGTCTCGCACAAAAGAGGAGTTTGATCAGTTCGAGCAAAAAATGGGCTGGGAGGTGGATTGTGTCTTTGGTGATGCCACCGATAATGCAGTGTTGAAAAACGCCGGAGTTATGGATTGTCAGGCGTTACTGGCGCTTTCATCTGATGATGCCACTAACGCGTTTATTGTCCTGACGGCCAGAGATATGAATGCGGACATTAAAACGGTACTGGTGGTTAATGATGCAAAAAATATGAACAAGATTCGCCAGGTAAAAGCTAATGTTGTTCTTTCACCCCAACTGCTTGGCAGTGAGATTCTGGCCAGCGTACTCAGCGGTGAAACCCTTGACCAGCAAAAGCTGGCAGCCATGCTGCTGTCATCAGGAGATGGTTTGGTGAAGTGACGGCCTATTCCTGTTTTGTGGGATGCGATACCATTCGGCAACATTTTTTTCTACTAACTGTTTCTGCTACTAACTTTTTTGCTACTAGCTATTGCCTATTAACGTCCATAGGTAGTTATCAGCGGTGGTTGTCGTTTTCAGGGATCAGTCACGACAGCTCGCTGCCCGACAAGGTACAGTATTTCGTCAATGATCAGGCAGCGGTGCGAAAATTTATCAGAACAGTGATAAATATAGCGACTGATATTTCCGGATGAAGTGTCTTGCCACCAATTTATGTTAAAAACGTCAACTGACTTTTCATGGTTATTGGCTTTATATTCAGGTTGTTTGTAAAAAATTATGGCGAGATCCAAAAGCAGTGGTCGCTGGCTGAAAGAGCATTTTGATGACCACTATGTGAAGCAGTCACAAAAAGATGGTTGGCGCTCCAGGGCCAGCTATAAACTGCTGGAGATTCAGGAGAAAGATCGCATCTTTCGCCCCGGCTGCAAGGTAGTCGATCTGGGCGCTGCCCCCGGAGGTTGGTCTCAGGTAGCGGTGCAACTAGTAGGCGAGCAAGGGCGCGTCGTGGCTTCTGATATTCTGCCTATGGATGCGATCGCCGGTGTTGATTTTGTCCAGGGCGATTTTACCGAAGAGTCGGTATTGACGCAGATACTGGCCACCATCGGTGCTGATAAGGTTGACCTTGTAATTTCCGATATGGCCCCCAATATGAGTGGGGCTCTGTCAGTGGATCAGCCCAACGCTATGTACCTGGTGGAATTGGCACTGGATCTGTCTCGCCAGGTATTACGTAAAGGAGGCGTCTTTCTGACTAAAGTCTTTCAGGGTGAGGGATTTGACGAATACCTGAGAGATATGAAGACCAGTTTTGACAAAGTGCAGACCCGTAAACCGCTGGCATCGCGGGCACGTTCCCGGGAGGTTTATCTGCTGGCTTCAGGCTTTAAACCCTGATGGTGTATGTAGCAGGTAAGTAGCGGGTAATAGGCTGCGTTAATCAGCCCGATAGGTGACAACCACTGTCACACAAGACGCTGATCGTGTATCGTTAAACATAAGCATATGTGCAGCTTTTCCAATAGTTCACAATGTGCAATGCTCAATACAAATGAATATCTGCGACTCAGACACGCTCAAAAGAGGTTAGCTCCTTGAATGATATGGCAAAAAATTTGATTCTTTGGGTCATTATCGCCTTGGTGCTATTGACCGTCTTCAAAAATTTCGATGGTATGCAGTCGTCTACCCAAAAGATTGCGTACTCGAATTTCATCAGCATGGTAGAGAACCGTCAGGTTAACAAAGTTGTTATTGATGGCTACACCATTACTGGCACATTGAACAACAATGAGCGCTTTGAAACCAACTTGCCCCCGGCCGTTCCTGATAACAAACTGATGGATGATCTGCTGCGTAGCAATGTGCAGGTAGATTCCAAGCCGATTGAGAAACAGAGCATCTGGACTCAACTGTTGGTAGCCAGCTTCCCGATTCTGGTTATTCTTGCTGTGTTCATGTTCTTTATGCGCCAGATGCAAGGTGGCGGTGGTGGTCGCGGTGGCCCCATGAGCTTCGGCAAGAGCAAGGCTCGTCTGCTGTCTGAAGACCAGATCAAAACCACATTTGCCGATGTGGCCGGTGTTGAAGAGGCCAAGGAAGATGTGCAGGAGCTGGTCGACTTCCTGAAAGACCCGGGCAAGTTCCAGCGTCTGGGTGGTCGTATCCCGCGTGGCGTATTGATGGTAGGTCCACCGGGAACCGGTAAAACCCTGATTGCCAAAGCCATTGCCGGCGAAGCCAAAGTACCGTTTTTCACCATCTCCGGCTCTGACTTTGTGGAAATGTTTGTGGGTGTGGGTGCTTCGCGGGTTCGCGATATGTTCGAACAAGCCAAGAAGCAAGCACCTTGTATCATCTTTATTGACGAGATTGATGCCGTGGGTCGTCACCGTGGCGCGGGTATGGGCGGGGGTCACGATGAGCGTGAGCAAACCCTGAACCAGCTGTTGGTAGAGATGGACGGTTTTGAAGCTAACGACGGCATTATTGTTATTGCTGCCACTAACCGTCCGGACGTACTCGACCCTGCTTTGTTGCGTCCCGGTCGTTTTGACCGCCAGGTTGTGGTGGGTCTGCCAGACATCCGTGGTCGTGAACAGATTCTGAAAGTACACATGCGTAAAGTGCCGGTATCGGACAACGTAAAGCCATCAGTCATCGCTCGCGGTACGCCCGGCTTCTCTGGTGCTGATTTGGCCAACCTGGTCAATGAAGCGGCGCTGTTCGCTGCCCGTGCCAACCAGCACACTGTCGGCCAGAAAGAGTTTGATATGGCCAAAGACAAGATCATGATGGGTGCCGAACGCAAATCCATGGTGATGAGCGACAAGGAGAAAAGCAATACCGCCTACCATGAGGCCGGTCACGCTATTGTTGGTCGCCTGGTACCTGATCATGATCCGGTATATAAAGTCAGCATTATTCCCCGTGGTCGCGCCCTGGGTGTGACCATGTTCCTGCCAGAAGAAGATCGTTACAGCCAGAGCCGTCAGGCACTGTTGAGCCAGATTTGCTCGCTGTTCGGTGGTCGTATTGCCGAGGAGATGACGCTGGGTAAAGATGGGGTTACCACCGGCGCCTCCAACGATATTCAGCGCGCGACGCATATTGCCAGAAGTATGGTGACCAAGTGGGGCTTGTCGGAAAAACTTGGCCCGCTACTGTACGATGAAGACGAAGGCGAAGTGTTCCTTGGCAAAAACTACGGCAGTGGCGGTTCCAGGATGAATGTCTCCGGTGAAACCGCCAAGCTGATCGATGAAGAGGTGCGCCAGGTTATTGATGAGTGTTATAACCGTGCTCATCAGATACTGACGGACAATCGGGATAAGCTCGATATCATGGCCGATGCCCTGATCCAGTACGAAACCATCGACAGCGATCAGATTGATGACATTATGGCAGGTCGTGATGTTCGTCCGCCGAAGGATTCCGGTAACTCAGACGGTGGTGATGCCAAGCCGTCCCCGAAGCCAGAGGTGAAAGCGCCGGAAAAAGATACCAAAGAGTCTGACAGCTCCATTGGTGGTCCTGCCGGGGAGCACTGACGCGCAGTTTGGTTTACGATTGTTAAGGGCAGGTTTATCCTGCCCTTTTTCGTATGGGGAGATTTTGTGGCTAACGAATTCAAGCTCGATTGTGCCGGTAAAGTGCTGGACTTGGCCAAACCGAGAGTAATGGGAATTTTGAATGTAACGCCAGACTCTTTTTATCAGCAAAGTCGCTGCTCTGATCGCTGGCTGGCGACAGCAGAGCAGATGGTCAATGCTGGCGCAGATATTCTTGATATTGGCGGGGAATCCACCCGTCCTGGAGCTGCTGGCACGCCAAGCCAGGAGCAAGAACTGGAACGGGTCCTGCCTGTTGTGGAGGGGATCGCTGCCCGTTTTGATGTGGTTATCTCCGTGGACACCAGTTCGCCGCTGGTCATCCGCGAAACGGTAAAGGCAGGTGCCGGGATGATCAATGATGTGCGCGCGCTGCAACGGGCCGGTGCTCTGGAAGCAGTGGCTCAGACCAATGTTCCGGTGGTATTGATGCACTCCCTTATTGATCAACCGGCGCCTGGCTTTGTGCCGATATACGACGATGTTATTTCACACGTCAGCCAGTATCTGACCGATTGCGTTGTCCGTTGTCAGCAAGCAGGTATTGCCAGAGAGAGACTGATACTTGATCCGGGCTTTGGCGGCGGCATGTTTGGTAAAACCCCTGCGTACGACTTGGCCATGTTGCACGGCTTACGACGTTTTCAGCAGTTGGGTCTGCCGTTGCTGGCCGGTATGTCGCGCAAGTCTTTTATTGGGACAACCCTTGGTCGTGAGGCTGAACAGCGTCTGGCCGGCAGCCTGGCAGCAGCTATGCTGGCAGTACAGGCCGGGGCGCATATTATTCGGGTTCATGATGTGGCTGAGACGGTGGATGTTTTGCGCTTCATGCAAGCGGTTAACGAGGCATGACCTTCTCATCACTGGGTTTCATCCAGAAGTAAGACAGGGCGGGATTTTTTTATGAAAAAAGCAGGCTTGCTCCTAACTGCTGTACTGCTTGTGTCGTGCACCAAATATTCTGATCGAACATACACCGGCCAATATATCTGGGGGCACGAGGTCAACAGTGTTACCTTATGCGATAGCAAGATAGCCTACTGGGTTGAACCAAGTGCGGCCATCAATGAGGTAAAACAGTTTTACTGGGATAATGTCGCAGAAGCCTACCAGCCAATGTATCTGAAGTTTCGTGGACACCTGGTGGAGCGCCAACCAGAAGGTTTTGAAGAAGACTACGATGGCATAATGTACATCAGTGACGTCGAAGAATATTCCTTCGATTTACCTCCCTCCTGTGCCGATTAACACCGCAGTAATTGTCTCCTGTCGTCAATAAAAGACACTTAAACTACTGCCAAGGGCAACGTTTGTTGTTTTTGCACTGGCGATTCACCAGCATGAATGAGATTATCACTTGTCATTTTTTCATCGTAGTAGGAGGCTATGGTGCGTAAATTTTTTGGCACTGACGGTATCCGGGGCAAAGTTGGTGAGTATCCGGTCACGCCGGATTTTGTTCTCAAGCTTGGTTGGGCAGCGGGGCGTGTTCTGGCAGAAGAGGGAGAGGGGAAGGTCATTATTGGCAAGGACACTCGTATCTCCGGCTATATGTTTGAGTCTGCCCTGGAGGCCGGCTTGTCGGCTGCGGGTATTGATGTGGTGTTGACCGGCCCGATGCCAACGCCTGCCATTGCTTATTTGACCCGTACATTCAACGGCCAGGCTGGCATTGTCATCAGTGCTTCGCACAATCCATTTTACGACAATGGTATTAAGTTTTTTGGCGGTGATGGCAACAAGCTCTCTGACGAAGTTGAGATGAAAATTGAGGCATTGCTGGATTCGCCGATCAAAGTCGTCGACTCCCAATACCTTGGCAAGGTAACCCGAATGGACGACGCAGCTGGTCGGTACATTGAATACTGCAAGGGCAGCACGTCACAGCAGATTGACCTGCGCGGGATGAAAATGGTTATTGATGCCGGACATGGCGCAACCTACCAGGTGGGGCCGGCAGTATTTCGTGAGCTTGGCGCTGATGTGATTGCCATCGGCACTGCACCCGACGGCATCAACATTAATGAAAAGGCTGGTTCCACGGAGCCATCCGGCCTGGCTGCCAAGGTGCTTGAGACAGGTGCCGATGTGGGTATTGCCTTTGACGGCGACGGCGACCGAGTCATTATGGTGGACAACAAGGGGCAGATTATCGATGGTGATCAGCTGTTGTTTATTATTGCCATGGATCGACAGGCTCGGGGCGTGTTGCAAGGTGGTGTGGTCGGCACCCTGATGACCAATCTCGGCATGGAAAAAGCACTGGAAGCCGCAGGCATTCCATTCGCCAGGGCCAAGGTTGGCGATCGTTATGTGAATGAGCTGTTGCTGGCCAGGAACTGGCAGCTCGGCGGCGAGTCATCCGGTCATATTATCTGCCGGGATGCCTCAACTACCGGCGATGGGATTGTCTCGGCGCTGAAAGTGCTCAAAGCCATGCGCTCCGCAGGCAAGAGCTTGTCTGAGATGGTGGCTGCGGTCAAACTCTATCCGCAGATCATGATTAATGTTCGTGTCCAGCAAAAAAGAGATACCGACGCGATTCCCACCATTGTTGCCGCCGTAGAAAAGGCCGAGCGGGAGATGGCCGGAAGAGGGCGCGTGTTGCTACGACCATCCGGAACGGAGCCGGTCATCCGGGTAATGGTCGAAGGGGATGACGCGGCCATGGTGAAATTCCACGTTGAGAGCCTGGCAAAAGTCGTGGAGCAGGAAATGCGCTGCTGAGCAGCAGTGCAAAATGCGGATAACGAACTGTCTGCTCTAGCAGGCTATTCCGGCGTTAAAACGTCCATTCGGATATACTGGTCCATTGTAAGTTATTGCCTTTCAGGTTAGTATTTCCGCCTTGCGACTATAGGAGGTAAGCAGTATGCGTCAGCCATTGGTAGCCGGAAACTGGAAGATGAATGGATCTTCACACAGTATCCGTGAGCTTGTTGATGGAATTCTTTCAGGGCTTGAAACCAAGGCTGAAGTGCTTGTTTTTCCGCCTTCGCTGTACGTTCAGGAAGTTCGTGGCCTGTTGCAAGGTTCACAGATCAAGTACGGTACACAAAATGCATCTGACAAATTGTCGGGCCCCTACACCGGTGAGATATCACCGCTAATGGTGAAAGACCTTGGCTGTGAATATACCTTGATTGGTCACTCCGAACGTCGCGCTCTTTACGGCGAGACCAATGCCGATGTGGCGGCTAAATTCTGTGCCCTGGTTGATAGTGGCGTGGTACCTGTATTGTGTGTTGGTGAAACACTCGAAGAGCGTGAAGTTGGCGCAACCATGAAAGTGGTTGCCGAGCAAATTAACACTGTGCTTCGGGCAGCCGGTCCGGAGCGTCTGAATAATTTTGTAATTGCTTATGAACCGGTCTGGGCAATTGGCACTGGCCTCACTGCAACCCCTGAGCAGGCACAAGAAGTTCACGCGAACATCCGTGCCCTGCTGGCAGAACACGATCCGTCCATGGCGAACAGAACTCGTATTCTCTACGGTGGCAGTATGAAGCCGGACAATGCGGCAGAGCTAATGGCTCAGGCTGATGTTGATGGTGGCTTGATTGGCGGTGCTTCGCTGGTCGCTGCCGATTTCAAGGCGATTTGTCACGCTGCGGGATAGTGATGGAAACCATTCTTCTTTTTGTGCACATACTGACTGCTCTGGGTGTGATCATCCTGATCATGCTGCAGCAGGGGAAGGGTGCGGAGACGGGAGCCAGCTTTGGGGCAGGCGCTTCACAAACGGTATTCGGAAGCCAGGGGTCAGCCAACTTCCTGAGCCATACGACGGCGATTCTGGCAACGATCTTTTTCATTACCAGTATCAGTCTGGCGGTGTATGCCCGACAAAAAGCCGATGCGGTTGCTGATGCTGGTCTGCCATCCGTGCAGATTGAACAGGTTGCCCCTGTGAACGATGCGCCTTTTGCAGTTGAACCCGCGGAAAAAACTACCGAAACTGATGCACCTGTGTTACAGTCCAAGCCCGTTGAGAGCAGTGCTCCGGTAAGTTCTGAAAACCCACAATAAGTTTTAAAACTTGTTGATTTGCAAAGAGTTTTCAAGAATAATAAGCGCGCTTAAGGCCGAAGTGGTGGAATTGGTAGACACGCTGTCTTGAGGGGGCAGTGCCTGTATGGGCGTACGAGTTCGAGTCTCGTCTTCGGCACCAAAAAAAAGCCTTTAATTATAAAGGCTTTTTTTGTGTCTGCAGGAAACTGCTTTGTCTGGTGATTTGCTTGGGAATCAGTCCTGAGACAACTTCCTTGTTTGCAACTCCGAACTCTGTTCGGACAGTGCTTGTAGAAGTCCGGTGGTATCCTGCCTGCGATACTTCGACCAGTTCAGCACTCAGAGTGCACGACAACAGAAAAATAATTCCGGAACAATTTCTTAGACATCCCCAGTTTGGTTTTCCCTTGAATCTGGTCGTGCAAAATAGCTGCATGCCCGGTCATAGATGGATTTTCCGACATTAAACAATTGGCACAGGCCACCGTCGGCAATAAAAAAGGCTGTTGTCGCTACTGCTACCTGTGCACAATAAACCGGCATATACGAAGTGAGTTCAAAGTATTCAGCGCGTTCAGCAGAGGTCATATTGCTGAAACAATGATGCTGCAAGAAATCATTGGCAGATTGATTCAGTTTTGAGCGAACTGCATGGTTCGCCATAACGGTCCATACTCCAAAAGCTACTTTGATGGCTCCTTGCGCGTAGCACATAATACCTTTGACGCATAGCTGAGGTATTCTGTCAGGTGATTGTGCCGCGCTACCGTCAGGTATCAATGTTTCAACTTGGCCTCCCCTCATAACCAGCTCGGGGCGCGTAGCCGACGAGGAAGCTGGATTACTAGTAGAAGTAGTCGAAGTCATTTTAAAATCCTCGTCCGCTGTTCTTTCGATTCCTTTGATCCTGGCGAAGGTATTTGGTTCATTAGAGAAATCTGCAAATCTGTCATGTTCCAGCAGATTTGTCTTTAGGTATCCGCAAACCGCACAATATCATCTTCATCCAGGTATCCGCCGCTCTGTACCTCGATCAGTTCCAAGTCCATTTTGCCGGGGTTTTCCAGCCGATGCACCATACCAATGGGAATGTAAGTAGACTGATTTTCGGTCAATAGTATTTCCTGGTCCCCATGAGTGACCAGAGCAGTTCCTTTGACCACAATCCAGTGTTCTGCGCGGTGGTGGTGCATCTGTGAAGACAGCTGTCCACCGGGCTTGACGGTAATACGTTTAACCTTGAAGCGCTCGCCCATATCGATGGAGTCCTGGGCTCCCCATGGACGATAAACTTTGCGGTGCTGTTTTACCTCTGGGCGACGGTTTGCTTTCAGTCGGTCAACGATCTTTTTGACATCCTGAACCCGATCTTTATGGGCAACCAAAATGGCGTCGTCACTTTCAGTGATGATCAGGTCATTCACACCAACGGTGGCAATCAGCTTTTTCTCACTGCGTACGAAAGTGTTATGCGTATCCTGCAACAGCACATCGCCCTGAACCGAGTTGCCAGACTCATCCTGTGCACAGATATCCGCCAGCGAAGTCCAGGAACCCACATCAGACCAACCGGCATCCAGCGGCACCACCACGGCATCGGAGGTTTTTTCCATAACGGCGTAATCGATGGACTCATCGGGACAAACGACAAATGCCGCTTCATTCAGGCGCACAAAATCAAGATCAGCACTTTGCCCGGCAATAGCCTTTTCACAGGCTGCCAGAATATCGGGTCGGAATGTGTTCAGCTCTTCCAGGTAGCGGGAGGCCTTAAACAGGAACATGCCAGAATTCCAGTAATAGCTACCGGCAGCGAGATAATCCTGAGCTGTTTCCAGATTCGGCTTCTCGACAAAACGTTCAACCAAGGCAACATTACCACCAATGAACTCCTTACTGGCCTTGATATAGCCATACCCAGTTTCCGGATGAGTCGGCACAATGCCAAAAGTGACCAACTTGTCATCACGCGCTGCTGGCAGCGCAGTGGCAATCGCCCGATGAAAAGCATCAACATCCTGAATCACATGATCTGCGGCCAGCACCAGCAAAAGGGGGTCATCTTCATGGCTCATGGTTTTTAACGCCGCCAGCGCTACAGCCGGAGCGGTATTTCTGCCAACGGGCTCAAGAATAATTGCTGATGCCGTACGTCCCATTTGCCTGAGCTGCTCTGCCACTAAAAATCGGTGTTCTTCATTGGCAATGACCAATGGTTCAGACACTGATTCCAAGCCGTCCAGACGGGCTACGGTGTTCTGCAACATGGTTTGTTCGTTCACCAGCGGTAAAAACTGCTTCGGATAAAGAGCACGGGACTGTGGCCAGAGGCGGCTACCAGAGCCGCCGGACATGATTACGGGAATTAGGTTCATAGATAACATTTGTTGTTAAAATGCAGACACTGGAATAAAGCAGAGACAAAGCATTCAGTAGATGGATGATATCAACACTACGATTAGCCCGCTCCATTTCGAAGATTAATTGTGGTCACCAGTCATCTATCTTTACTTATGATAAAAAAGTAAAGAGAAGACCAGTGCAATGCCAATCATTAGTGCCAAACGGCAAATAATATTACCCGCTGAACAGTGCCGCTTAGCAGGCCTTGCACCGGGCGACGAGTACGAAAGTTATATCGATAACTACGGCCATATCACCATTGTAAAAAAAACCAAAGGTGCGGCACAGGGGATGTTGAAAAGCATCAAAAGTGATAAGGGTATGTCTGATGAAACCTCAATGCAAATCGGCATGAAGCCATGATTGCCATCGACACCAACGTGTTACTGCGTTACCTGCTCGATGACGATAAATACCAATCTGCAAAAGCAACCAGGTTAATTACCGGCTCAAGGCGGCTATTAATTACCGATATCGTTCGGGTTGAGACCTTTTGGACGTTGCGAGGTAAAAAATACAACCTGACCAGGTCTGAACTCAGGGAAAAATCATGAAAGCTCACGATTTTCCCCTGGTTTGCTGATAGACAAACCGCTGTTTCCCCGGTAGATACAACGTTTCCAATGCACGGCTGAGCACCTTTTCTGCCACTGCCTTGTCCTCATCTTCATGGCCATCTTCGCCGGCCAGCTTCACCACCGTCAGTACCGCCTGGGCCACCGAATGCATATCCAACGGATAGCGGTTGTTGTGGTAATATTTTGCAGTTCCGTCTAGCTCAAAGAAGTTGGCTTTGTAGTAGCTAAAGCCCTTTTTAATGGCTTGGTCAAACTCATGGGTATTCAGTGATCGACGTACAGTATCCAGCGCCTCCAGGTTATAACCGGTATGAAAGCCATCAATAAACTGGTGGTGATGGCGAGCACCATAAACCCAAGAACCGTCTGCCTTTTGTTCGCTGGTGGATTGCCATGCCACCTTCAGCGCCAGTGCTTTATAAACGTCATTGTTTGTATAATCAGCAACTACCGCCACCCATGCCGCCGCCCAGAGGCTGGCATTATGGACAAATGCTGTCTCATCGGGAATATAGGCAAAAAAACAGCGGCCATCGGCCTCGGTATAAAGGGTATGCACAATAAAACCGGCGGCATCCAGTGCCGGTTGCCGATAAACCTCTGCCTGCTTTTTACAATCCAAGGCCTCGAGAGTATCCGCGAGGGCAAAGAGAGCCCGGGCCACATATACCGTGGTAATCACATTGGGTTTACCTTTGGGGACAAAAAAAGCCCGGGCCTTCCAGTCAAAGTGGTAGCCCCAGCAACTGTGTTGCCACTCCTTACGGTCACACTGCTGGGTTAATAGCCAGTCCGCCAGTGCGGTAGCTTCCTGTAAAAAGGCGCTATCCTGAGTTCTGCGAAAATCTTCCAGCAACCCAAGAATAAACAAACCAATGCCTTTGGGATTACGGCGTTTCGGCACGCCCAGCAAGGGGCGAAAATTAACAGGAGACTGTTTGAAAAACTGAATCCAGGCCAAACCAAAAATGCCCGACTTGAGGCCGGGCATCCACTGGAACAGTTTACTGTTTAACCCTTCAAAAGGATCACAGCCCTTAAAGCTTTCATGTCGGGAAGTGGACAAAACCGAGGCACTGATGACCTCGACCTGCTGGGAAAAAGTTGTCATTTAATAATTTTTTAACTATTAATTTAATACTTAATAGGTCAGTCCGGGGTGATAAGTATCATGATGAAATTAACGACCCAAGGCCAGGTGACCATTCCTGCCCACATCCGTAAAAGTCTCGGCCTGAAGCCGGGAGACAGAGTGAGCTTTATCAAAAACGACCGGGGCGAAGTAGTGCTGCAAAAAGTACTGATTGAAACCGAAGATCCGGTAGAAAGAGCTGCTGATGAGTTTAAATTGACCGCAGGTGCCGATGAGTTATTAAAACTGCTCAGAGAGGATGACTAATGGCACCATTATTGCTGGATACGTGCGTCATTCTGGACATCCTCGACAAAGAGAGCCTATGGCACGTATGGGCCAAAGAGTCCTTTCGTGAATTGACCAAAACCCATAATGCGGTGATTAATCCCATTATTTTTTCAGAGCTTTGTGCCGGTATGGAGTCACCGGCTGCAGTGCTGAAATTACTGGATAGGCTCAACATCGGTGAACAACCCCTGAACCATGAAACCCTGTTTTTGGCAGCTAAAGCGTTTATCAAATACCGTAAACGGGGAGGACCAAAAACAGGGGTATTACCGGATTTTTATATCGGTGCACAGGCTGCCGTGTGCCAATGGCCGCTGGTGAGCAGGGACAAAGGGCGATACAGTAGTTACTTTCCCTCCGTACTGGTCATTATGCCTGAGCCTCATTGAAGGAGTCAGGCTGCAAATATCTCAAGAGAAACCATTAACCCACACGGAAAAATCATGAAACCCCGCAGCCTTCCAGCACCTCAGACAGATACTTAGTGCTCATGGCCGCCTTTTTTTGCTTTCGCTTCAGTCCGGCTTTAAATGACTTTGTGTTGTTCAACATATTAACTGCAACATGTCGAAATCCTGCCAACATCTCTGCAGCATTTCCTCTTCTAATTCGACAGTCATCTTCGTTCATGGCAACATCCAATTTCCAATGCAGCTTTCCTTCTATTGCCCAATGACTTCTTACTGCTATTGCCAATTCTTCTGCTGTCAATTCAGCTGATGAAATATAATAACGGATGCTAATATCTTTAGTATCAAATGTCTCTCCATCGATCCTGGCTGACATAACAATTCCAAGTGTTTTCATTCCTTTCCAATCAAAGGATAGATTGACAAATTCATCAAAGATATCACTAACGATATGTAATCTTAATTCAAGACGACCATGGATTCTCTCTGTCGTTTTGAACGAGTCACCTTTCCAGCCATTAATTTTTTCTGAAGAAAAGTGATTTTCAAAAGCTTCATGAAGCTTGCCCTGATTACCTTTGACCGCTAATAAATAATCCGCACCCTTGTCGACAATCTTGCTCGCAATTTCCCTCTGGCAGCCCATGGCATCAATGGTTACAAGGCACCCACGAATCTGGAGAAGTTCCAGCAGTTTAGGAATAGCGGTAATCTCATTGCTTTTGTCATTAACTTTAATTTGCCCGAGGACTAATTCATTGGCAGCTGCAAATGCACTAACCATATGAATTGCTCCCTTATCTTTTCCTTTATCGTAGGAACCTTTTACGGTTTTCCCATCAATTGCAATAATTTCACCGTTGCTAACTTTATGACATGCTTTCATCCACTCAATAAAGCAACGTTGAAACTACTTTGGATTCACAACAGCAGCAACTCGGGCAATAGTATGATGAGAGGGAACTCCATTTTCAAATTCACCATACTTTTTTAACCAGTCGAGCCTTTCGTTTCCAAAGTCCTCGATTTCCTCCCAACCTTCACAGCCAGCAATAACAGCACAGATTATCAAAATCAAAATATCTGTGAGCTTATGCTCTACTTTCCATGCTTGACGTGGATCATAAATTGCAGAAAGGCTATTCATTAAATCTAATGCATTCATTGGTTGGGCATCCAAAGTTTTTTATATATGACAATGGATGCATAAAATTACCTATACGCATATACACCTGCAAGCCTTGAGACCACAGGCTTCGGGGTGTTTCATGATTTTTCGCTGGGCAGTAAGCGCAAGTGTGCCGACTTTCCGGATGCGTTGATTATTAACAAAGCAAACTATTGTTTAAAAATTCCGGAACGTCTGGAAGGTGTTTATACCTTTGACAAGGCTGCCCAGGTAATTGAGGGAGCAAGTGAGCTGTAATGCTTTGAGGGAGTAGCGCAAAACCTTATTCTCGCTGCCCGTTCACCCAACTATTTCCTCAACTCTCCGGCATGTTCCAAAAACCACCGATAAGTCATCCCCACTCCATCCTGTAAAGAGACCGACGCCTTCCAGCCCAGCCGTTCCAGCCGGGAAACGTCCATCAGCTTTCGAGGCGTGCCATCCGGCTTGGAGGTATCAAATACAATCGCACCCTTAAAACCCACCACCTGTTGCATGGTTTCAGCCAGTTCCCGAATGGTGCAATCCATCCCGGTACCCACATTGATATGGGACATCATCGGTTCAGTGTGTTCACTGTAGACGACCTTGTCCAGGTTCATCACATGAAGGCAGGCTGCGGCCATATCGTCCACATGGAGAAACTCCCGCATGGGCGTTCCGGTTCCCCAGACCACTACTTCCTTATCGCCCCGCAGCTTCGCCTCATGGAAGCGGCGCATCATGGCCGGAATGACATGGCTGTTTTCAGGGTGGAAGTTATCGTTTTCACCATAAAGATTGGTGGGCATGACCGAACGGTAATCAACACCATATTGCCGGTTGTAAGATTCGCACAATTTGATGCCAGCAATCTTGGCAATGGCATAAGGCTCATTGGTGGCCTCCAGATGCCCATTGAGCAGCTCGCTTTCCACCATCGGTTGCTGCGCCAGCTTCGGGTAGATGCAGCTGGAACCCAGGAACAGCAGCTGCTTAACACCGGCAGCGTAAGCCTGATGGATAATATTGCACTCCATCATCAGGTTTTCATAAATGAACTCGGCCGGATAAGAATTGTTGGCATGAATACCACCCACTTTGGCCGCAGCCAAATACACCTGGTCAATCTGCTCAGACTGAAAAAATTTGGCCACCGCATTCTGGCAGGTCAGGTCCAGCTCACTGCGGGTGCGGGTAATCAGCTCAATGCCAGCCTTTTCAGACAGCTGGCGAACAATAGCCGAGCCCACCATCCCCTGGTGCCCGGCAATAAAAATTTTTTTCATAGGAACCATTAAAAAAATGGCCCGACGATAGTCTGGGCCAACATTAATACCCGAGCAAATCGCACACGGCCCTTATCACGGCCTGGTGCTTTGCCCGATGATTTTTCCAAGTGACTTTTGAAACAGCGACTCATGGGCTGTAAATAGCTTTCCCGGTCGGGCAAAGCTGATTAAAGACAATTGGCAAGTGTTAAAATCATCCGCCCATATGATGATGGCTTTGCTCACTCAACAGCGCTTCATCATTCACTGGTTGTCTGGCGGGTTCATCCAGTACCGTAATCAAAACCCGGCACCCTTCAGGCAACTTCAACCCTTCAGGAACCAGAAGATTACCCTGTTCATCCGTTTGGGCTTCGTAGGTGCGCAGCATGTGATCCCTCCCGATTTGACAATTACCTTATGGACATAGACAACAACAATTAACCATTTTATTCACCCGCTTCGAGCAACAGCGCCAGCTCACGAACTAACTCTTTGCGATCGGGCAAGTGAGTCTTATAGCGGGAAACAAAAATCTGGTTGGAGATTGAACCAGTGGCATACTCAACCAGTATCTCGTCTTTGTCTGCCACCAGAACAATGCCAATAGGCTCGTAATCTCCCTCAGTATTTTCTTCTTTTTTGAAATAGTTGAGATACAGATTCATCTGCCCAATATCGTGATGGCTTACCTTCCCCAGCTTCAGGTCAATTAGCACAAAACACTTCAGAATACGGTGGTAAAACAACAAATCAACATAGTAGTGGGTATTGTTCAGCGTCACCCGATATTGTTGGGCAATAAACGCAAATCCTTTACCCAATTCCAGGAGGAACTGTGCCAACTTCTCAACAAGCTGGTTTTCAAGCTGTTTTTCGCTATATTGCCTGCGCTCAGGCAAATTGAGAAATTCGAACACATATGGGTCTTTCACCAACTCCGTTGCTGTCGTTGGCTGATAGCCATCCCTGGAGAGTGCGAGAACCCCTTTTTTATCAGTGCTGAGTGCTAGTCGTTCAAACAGGCCAGAGCTAATTTGTCGCTTGAGTTCGCGTACTGACCAGTTATCAATGATGCTCTGTTGCTCATAAAAAGAGCGAGCCAGAGGGTCAGAAACGGACAGCAACTCGCAGTAGACAGACCAGCCCAATTTTCCAGACAGTGTCTGGATTTTTGGGTAGCAGAGGTACAACTGGCGCATCTGGTAAATGTTGCTTCGGCTGAAACCTTTGCCATAAAGCTGTTTCAGGTCTTTGGACAAAAGATCCAGCAATTGTTTGCCATACTGTGCCGAGTGTTCGCCTTGTTGCTCGAATTCGACAATATGCTGGCCGATATGCCAATAGGTTTCCACCAGTATTGCGTTAGTTTTTTGTCTCGCTTCTCTGCGCCCAGCCTCCAGCAACTCACCAACACGGGTAAGCAACAAGTCATAGTGTTCCATAATGTTGGCATTCCTGACTGCTATCGTTAGCTGCCCGTATTATGGCATGGATGGGGCTATGGGGCAGGCTGGGTGCTGTTTATGACAAGCTCTGTAAGGGAAGTAGTAAGCAAAAAGATCCCCCCGAATATAAAACGCTAACCATAAAAGCCAGAAAGTTTATTGAGAAGGCAGACCAGCAACTGGTTGATTGTGATTGCGCTGTTCCCACTTCCCTCTTAACCATCAATGCAATAGCTTCTCCCGCAACAAATACCAGGCAAACTTACTATTGGTTACCAGGTAGCGCTTCCACATCCGGCGCGGTTCCTGAATAATCCGGTAGAACCACTCCAACCCGTATTGCTGCATCCACAGTGGCGCGCGGTTAACTTTGCCCGCTACCACATCAAAAGTACCACCCACGCCCATTACAAAACTGACACCCAGCCGGTCCTGCCACTTATTGATAAAATTCTCTTTTTTCGGGCTGGTGATTGCCACAAACAACAGCTTTGCACCGCTGACTCTGATGTGGTTGACCACGGCTTCTTCGTCATCCCAGAAATATCCGTGGTGATAACCCGTCAGTTTCAGTTTGGGATGTTCTGCCTGCAGCCGTTTGGCCGTTTCAGTAACCACCTCCTCGGTAGCCCCAAGCAGGTAAACGGGTAGTGCTTCTTGTTCCGACATAGCGATCAAATTCTGGAACAGGTCAACCCCCGCAACTCGCTCAGGTACTTCATGGCCTAGGGCACGAGCCCCCAGCACAACGCCCATACCATCAATGTTAATAATGTCGCAGGCTTCTACCGATTCCCGCAGCTGGGCATCTGTTTGCATATGCACCAGCTTGGCCACATTCACCACCACATGCTGTGTAAACTGATTTGCTTGAATCCGCCTTTTAATAAAAGCTACCGTTTCGTCCATGGTGGCAACATCCATTGGCGAACTCAGGAAGTGTATTCGTTTCATAGAGATGGAGGGCTTGAATTTAGTTATTCGATGTTCTGGCCAGCCAGAAGGTCAGGGCATAGTAAGCCCAGGCCTGGCTCCAGCGCATATAGTTAATGGAGTTAGTGAAATGACGGGTTTGCTGATAGACAAACCGCTGTTTTCCCGGTAGATACAGCGTTTCCAATGCACGGCTGAGAACCTTTTCTGTCAGTGCCCTGTCCTCATCTTCATGGCCATCTTCACCGGCCAGCTTCACCACCGTCAGCACCGCCTGGGCCACCGAATGCATATCTAACGGATAGCGGTTGTTGTGGTAATATTTTGCAGTTCCGTCTAGCTCAAAGAAGTTGGCTTTGTAGTAGCTAAAGCCCTTTTTAATGGCTTGGTCAAACTCATGGGTATTCAGTGATCGACGTACAGTATCCAGCGCCTCCAGGTTATAACCGGTATGAAAGCCATCAATAAACTGATGGTGGTGGCGAGCACCATAAACCCAGGAACCGTCTGCCTTTTGTTCGCTGGTGGATTGCCGTGCCACCTTCAGCGCCAGTGCTTTATAAACGTCATTGTTTGTATAATCAGCAACTACCGCCACCCATGCCGCTGCCCAGAGACTGGCATTATGGACAAATGCTGTCTCACCGGGAATATAGGCAAAAAAACACCGGCCATCGGCCTCAATATAAAGGGTATGCACAATAAAATCGGCGGCATCCAGTGCCGGTTGCCGATAAACCTCTGCCTGCTTTTTACAATCCAAGGCCTCGAGAGTATCCGCCAGGGCAAAGAGAGCTCGGGCCACATACACCGTGGTAATCACATTGGGTTTACCTTTGGGGACAAAAAAAGCCCGGGCCTTCCAGTCAAAGTGGTAGCCCCAGCAACTGTGTTGCCACTCCTTACGGTCACACTGCTGGGTTAATAGCCAGTCCGCCAGTGCGGTAGCTTCCTGTAAAAAGGCGCTATTCTGAGTTCTGCGAAAATCTTCCAGCAACCCAAGAATAAACAAACCAATGCCTTTGGGGTTACGGCGTTTCGGCACGCCCAGCAAGGGGCGAAAATTAATCGGGGACTGTTTGAAAAACTGAATCCAGGCCAAACCAAAAATGCCCGACTTGAGGCCGGGCATCCACTGGAATAGTTTACTGTTTAACCCGTCAAAAGGATCACAGCCCTTAAAGCTTTCATGCCGGGAAGCGGACAAAACCGAGGCGCTGACGACCCCGAGCTTATGGGAAAAAGTTACCATTTAATAATTTTTTAACTATTAATTTAATACTTAATAGGTCAGTCCGGGGTGATAAGTATCATGATGAAATTAACGACCCAAGGCCAGGTGACCATTCCTGCCCACATCCGTAAAAGTCTCGGCCTGAAGCCGGGGGACAGAGTGAGCTTTATCAAAAACGACCGGGGCGAAGTAGTGCTGCAAAAAGTACTGATTGAAACCGAAGATCCGGTAGAAAGAGCTGCTGATGAGTTTAAATTGACCGCAGGTGCCGATGAGTTATTAAAACTGCTCAGAGAGGATGACTAATGGCACCATTATTGCTGGATACCTGCGTCATTCTGGACATCCTCGACAAAGAGAGCCTATGGCACGTATGGGCCAAAGAGTCCTTTCGTGAATTGACCAAAACCCATAATGCGGTGATTAATCCCATTATTTTTTCAGAGCTTTGTGCCGGTATGGAGTCACCGGCTGCAGTGCTGAAATTACTGGATAGACTCAACATCGGTGAACAACCCCTGAACCATGAAACCCTGTTTTTGGCAGCTAAAGCGTTTATCAAATACCGTAAACGGGGAGGAGCAAAAACAGGGGTATTACCGGATTTTTATATCGGTGCACAGGCTGCCGTGTGCCAATGGCCGCTGGTGAGCAGGGACAAAGGGCGATACAGTAGTTACTTTCCCTCCGTACAGATCATTATGCCTGAGCCTCATTGAAGTGGTCAGGCTGTGAATATCTCAAGAGAAACCATTAACCCAACATCGACAGATCAACTTTGACCGGCATATCTGTCCTCATGGACTCCACCGCAAGAATGGTGGCCAGACTATTGGCCAGAATATGCAGTTGTTACTTACTCGTTTCCCCAAATATATTTCTAACTATATTATTTACAACAACAGATGATCTGAAATTATTTAGAGCATACGACTTGTTGTACATTGAAACCTTATTTATTTGATTTCTATCGAGTGTACTAATTGCTTCAATAATTAAGTTTGTTTCACATTTTGGTAATGATATACCCATGCGTTGGTCTATAAAAAAATCTTTTATAGCTCCAACTTTTGTGGTAATGATATAGTTGCTAGCCATCATTGCTTCTAATACGCAGATTGGCATACCTTCACTGTATGATGGAAAAAGAAAAACATCTGAATCAACAAGCAGTTTAAATTTTTTAATCCCTACAGCATAACCTATAAAGTTAATATTTTTTATACCTCTATTTTTTACATAATTTATTAGATTATCTAATTCTGGACCATCACCAACGATATTGAACACTGCATTACTATTAAATTGTTCACAAAAACCATCAAAGGCATCAACAGCTTCGTAAACTCCTTTCTCTTTAATAATTCGCCCAATAAACAGAAAGGCTAGTGGTGAATTTGGTTCTTTTTTATGTTCTCCAGTATCGATATAGTTTATTAATTCTTCATCCACCATTGTTGAATAGGTTGAAATTCTATCTTCTGGAAGCCCAAGAAGTAAAAGATAATTTTTAAGCTCTAGGCTTAGAACAAATATTTTATCTGCTTTTTTAAAGGAAAAACTCATGGCCTTAATTAAAAAATTAGACTTGTTTATATCTTTGTCCCAGCCATGAATAAATACAACAAATTTTACTTTTAACATGAAGCATAAGAGAGAATAAATAATATCTCTAAGCAAAGCCTTAGTATTCATGGATGTGTTCAGAAAAACATAATCACTTTTCCGAACTTGCTTTAAAAACTTGTAAAATCTAGTAAAATTGAGTGGTTTTTTTGTATTTCTGTTAGATGTGGAAATCTTAGTCTCGTTGCATTCACCATTTAGTCCGTAAACAGTCATGTCTTCTTTAAAACCTTTCAGTAACTGAGTAACAAACTCTGTAACTCCACCAATGGATAGCTCGTCTAAGTAAACGGGAAAAAAAATTTTAGTCATATAGTAGGCTTAACAGTCAATATGATTTATCATGTGCTCTGCAGCATCCGTCATTGTTTGAAATGTGAATCTATTTTTTGTGTGTTCAAGCAGTGATTCAAGCCATGAGAAAGATGTAAAGTCCTTTGGGTGCCCTATCAACGTGATTGGAGTACTGATGCCGCTATGTATATAATCATTAATAAAACGATAAGTTTCCGTTTTTCCTGTAAGGCACACATCCCAGTTCGTTGAGGATTTTTTTACCTTATTGCTCTTTATCATCTTGATGTGATTTATAGATTTTGTAGGTATGGATTTGAATCTCTTATTTTTTAAGAAAGCAAATGTCCTAGGAAGACTGTAATAATCAGAAGATAATTTTGTATGAGAGAAAATTGGGAATTCAATTAAATTTTTTTTGTTGCGACAACTTGGCTCTAAAATTTTATTACCTACATAATAGGGTGCGTTTCGATCAATCGATGTGTAGTCATACTTTGATAAGTAAGTATCGCAATAACCTCCTGCATATACAGAGCTATCGAAAATAAAGCCACATGTCCGTAAAGCATCAACTGTTTTCTTAAGATTCCCAATATTGTAACCGCCAGCTCTAAAACCATGACATTTATAACTTTTATTATTGATTAGAGATGACAAGTAATCTTTACCCTCTATTAATGTTTCTATCATACCTATAATAGGTGTTTGATTTTTTAGCGGTAGGTCAGAAAATCGCCAAAGATCGAAATTCAGGTTAAATGATTTCTGTGAAGCGTCATATACAGCCCCTCTCCATTGAGGATGAACGTGCAATTGAATATCATGACCTTCTGAATATAAAGAACTAATTTGAGCCTCAATTTTTGGAAGAAGTAGGCAATTGTTGCACGCCATCGAACTGCTAGAGTCTAGATTATTTCTATACTGGAGAAGCTCTAAGTACTCAATAAAAAAAGTTGCTTTTACATCATACTTTCGAAGAATTGATCGTATCTGCTCTGTTGGATCAATTATGTGTTTTTTGAAGCAACCTTGGCCACTACCAAACAACTCATAATCAAATGTAAGAATAATGCTCATAGAATTCTTTCTACTTTTTTCTTTTTTCCAAAAATAAACTTTTGATCTATTATTGCTCTAAAAGAAAATCCAAGGTTTGTGAAGGTTCGTATTGAAGCTGTATTCTGGTTATTTGCAGATGTTTCAATTTTTGTTTTACCAATTTTTGCTGCTTCAGATATTAGATATTCTATCTGAAAGTTGTTTATTCCTTGGCGTCTTAAGTCTTTGTTGACAAAAACAGGGCCAAGCCAAGCTGTATCAGAGTCAAGTACAATGTTTTCTCCATCAAAATTATATCTCTCTAAGTGTAGCCATGCATACGCTACCACTTTATTATCTTTGATTGTGAGACAACACTTGGAGTTATTTTTGAACCATGTTTTGCATGGAAGTAGTTCAAGCTTTGAATTAGTCCTTATTAAATCAACTGGTTTATCGATAAATAATATTTCGAAATTATTTCTTGAAGTGCTTGCATCTAAATGATTTTTTATTTCTTTTGATAGATACACGGTTCTTCGTACAGCGTATGTGAGTTTTTTTAGTCTAGTGGAGATGTTATTTATAGTATTTTTTAAACCATCATATTTTATCGAAATAAGTGTTTTTTTCATACTATTTGAGATTAAGAAACTGTGAAAAGAACGGATTTGGATCATTAAGTTTGAATACATCTTCCTGTTTGATAGTAAAAAAAGTTAGCAGTTGTGTTAAAAAAATAGATATATTTCTAGTTTTACGTAGTTGACTAATAATTGCCAGTAAATCTCTAGCGGAATTAAACCACTCAACATTGTCTTTTTTTACTGGAATGCTGTTTTTTTGTTTACAGGTATTCTCTAATAGCTTCTCAATAGACCCAAATTTACCCTCAAATGCACTTGTCCAACCGCAAGGCCTAGGATTTACCTCCAGTAAGAAAGGAGTGTTATGGCTGTCTATTTTAAATTCAAATTCAGCAAATCCTGTATAATTAAGATCATTCATAACTGGAGATATTCGTTCTATATAGTATTTTTTTTCATATTGACTTACTTCTTTTAAATAGCTTGTAATTCCTTCTGGATGTTGTCGTATTTGATGCACAATCATGTAGTTTAATAATCGACCATGATCATAATAACCCAGCATCGACACATTTTTTCCATGTTGTATATAATGCTGGATTATTAATTTATCTAAAATAGTATCGTCAAGGTTTTCCAGAAAACAGATAACTTGGCTTCTTTTATTGAACACCTTTGTCTTAAATTTTAGATCTATCTCTTCGCTATTTAACTCAATGTTGCATTTTAAGATTACAGGAAATTGTAGCTCTATCTCTGATGAATTATTTTTGTATTCTTTTGCTGAAATTGTGTTAGTAATATTGATGTTGTGTCTTTTGACATACGCATATGTCTTTTTTTTGTCCAAAAATAGCTCAATAGCTTTTAAAGGTTTAGGGTAAACATCGAAGTCGGTGAAAATATTAGGATAGTGCTCACAAATGTACTGAAGCTCACTTCCTCCTCCGATGTAACAAGGGATTTTAGTAACTTTACTTTTGAATTTTTCAAGTATCTTTAAGATATCATTTTTTTTATGAGCGTAATGTTTTGTTCCATACCTAGAAAACCAAGCCACTTTTTTCGACGATGATATCAACTCAACTTCATATCCGGCATGTGATAGCTGTCGAAGAAAAAAGAGACATTGAGGAGAGGATCCAATCACTAGGGCTTTTAGATTTATATTCATAAGTTAATGCAATTGATTCAATGATAATAGGTTAAATATGTTAGGCAGAGTACTGATAAGTAGCCGATCATTTACTTCCGAATAAAATAATCTACGCATATTGGGTTAGTAATGGTTCAGTTAGTAAGTACTATAAGCACTGAACCTTTCGCCATGGTATGCTGCATGAAAACTATCAGTCCAATTACTGATGATGCAGTTATCGGGATACAGCGCCAATGATCAATATATGCTGGTTGTCGTTGATAATGTCAGTATTTACACATGCAAAAAATTCAAAGAAAAGCTGTATAACTGGATGACCGAGAAGCGTTTAATCATATGTTACTTGCCTTCGTACTCACCAGAACTGAAGCTGATAGAAATTTTGTGGCGCAAGATAAAGTATGCCTGACTGAATCCAAAGACGATCATGAACTTCGATGAATTTCAAAAATAGCTGACTAAGGTGATCGAAGCAGGGAGTGAAAAATATATGATTTCATTTATCTAATTACTTAACTCAATTTTTGTTGCTTCTTATGATCTCATACTTTCTGTTATAAATGACGATTGAGGCTAATGTGAAAAAGAATAATAGCGCTGGTGTTTTAGCTGATAGAGAGTTATTAGTATAAGATGCTAAAAGAAAGCTTACAGAAGCAGCCTTTAGATATAGATCCCTAATAAGCATCAGTCGAACGAATAAATACAGAAATGCAACTCCAATCGGCAATAAACCAATTAACCCAAATTGCAATAGCCAACCAATCCAAAAATTCTCAATAATACCATTATTGATAATCTCTGGTAGCATTTCCATCAAACGCCCATTGGCACCAAAAAGCCACTCATTTAACCTGAGGTGATAGAAAATGTTATATACATCAAATCTGGTTTGTGCGCTAGCGCCTTCGATACTTAAATTTTGAAAAATTCGACTACCTATGCCAGTTGACTCAATAAGTAATAGCATTATTGGTAAGGCGAGTATTGAACCAAAATATAGGTAAAGAAAAATGCTTTTTGGAATTCCTATGCGACCATAAAGAAATTTAAGAAATGATGTTCCAAATAAACCTGCCAGCATTAGAAAAAATACAACCGTTGATGCTCTTGCACCAAAAGCAAACATGGCCAGAAAACATAAAAAAGTGATCAAGAGCTGTTTTTTTTGATTAAACTCCCTAATAAACAATGGGTAGCAGCTTAGTAATATCAATGCATTGTTGAGCGGGTGTGCCATCAATGCGCTTGATCTGAATGACTGCGGGTCGGCATTCAAGATTAAATGTATTCGGGTTAGGTATTCGAATACGGCTATACAAGCATTAAAAATTAATAATCCTGCAATTATTCGCAATAATAGCTTTTGATCTTCCGTTTTCAGGATAGGTAGCAGGAAGATAGCAACGCTTGGACTTAATAGACTATCTACAATGTAGGCCATCCCTCCCAAACCACTTTGGTAAACGCCATAGCCAGCAACCCACAAGGTTCCTACTACAAACAACAGTGGTGCACTTCCCAAACCAGGGACTGGTGGTTGCACTAGCACCCTTAAACTTTTTCTGGCCAATAAGCTAAAAAATAATGTGAGGATAATAAGGCTGTAAATATGAACTTTAAATACAAAGCTACCCCCATTAGAGGTATACGGTATCCCCAATAATTCAAGCATTGGAGCGCTTAAAATATATGCCAAAATATAACTGACAAATAAACTATTACGGAACAGTTTGTAGCGCTTCCGAACAGATGAAGAATCCTTTTTCAATGATTCTATATATTGTTGTTGATGAATAAAGCCTTCATCAGGGGATAATGGTGTTAACATTATGTTCTCAAAAACTGGCTCGATTCTAACTAAAGGGCAGCATACAGCATGGCGGTGTTTTCTATATCAAACAATTGGCAAACTCTTTTTCTTGCAACTTCTACTTGTTCCTGTATTTTACCAGTTTGGTATAAATCAACTGTGAATAGAATTGCTTGGGCTAACGATAAGTTGTCACCACTGGTAAAAATCTGACCACATCGACCATAATCAATTACTTCTAACGGACCTTCTATATCGGAGGTAATCACAGGGACTTTGGCAGCCATAGCTTCTGCAATGGTTAGTCCAAAACCTTCATATCTGGATGGCTGAACCAGAATATCGTATGTCTTCAACTGACGATAAACTGCATCTTTAGGTAATGAACCAAGAAATCTAACTTGCTCATTAAGGCTCAATTTATTGACTATGGATTTCAAATAATCCCTTGATTCACCGTCGCCAATAAAATCAAGCTTAACTAATAGCTCCGGTTGTTCTACTTTGAGTCGTGCAATCGCCTCTAATAGTAAATCCTGTCCTTTTTTATTATGCATTAAGCGGCTAATTTGAAGTAGTCGGTATTCATTTTTTGGCACCTGCCAGTGATTTCGGCAAGGTATTTCACTAATTGGTATGCCGTTATAAATTACCTGACTTTTTATAGTCTGTCGGTTCCATAGGTCTTGTTTTACCGCATGAGATATAGCGCAGAATTTGGTGGCATTAGTAGCCTCTTTACCAAATACGGTGCCGGTAGCGTGTTCAGTATAAATGATTGACTGTTTCGTGCCGAATATCGTTTTTGGAAAAAACTTGAGAGTCTTTTGATTATGGATATGAATTAAATCAGGTTTGAATTGTAAATAGATTTTATAAAGTTGTAGTAGGGGGAATGGACTTTTTGAAGCAGGTTTACGGCTAAGCATTATCAACTTGATGATAGAGTTTATTCTTTTTAGTATGCCATTGTCCACAACATTATTGATAACGACAATACATACATCATGTTTTTTGGATTGACTATTTGCTATATCCACCACCATGTTTTCTAAACCACCAGGCGCTAGTGAAAAGACAATATGCATTATTTTTTTCATTATCTTGATTGCTCCTGATATTTTCGTAACATATGCTTTCGATATACTTCTGGAAAGATATATTTAAGAGAGAAACGAGTGGTATAGTAAAAACCAGCTCCTTTAAAAAAAGCTTTAATCATAGACTTTATAATATTTCTTTTATTACTTAAGTCTTCCATCAAAATAAGCTGAGCTAATCTTTTTTCTTCTAATGTTAATAGTTCATCAGGCGCATTTATTTTTTTAATATCTTTAGTCCTTTGCTTGGAGCATGCTATTGCACGCTTTGCCAATAGTTGCGTTTTTGAGTATAAAGACTCATGTAAATTAAATTCATTTAACAATGCATAACTATTTGAGATTCCGCCAATCCGGTGCCTAACTAAAGGTTGATCTATATAGAGTACTGAACCTAGCAGTAAAGACCGAAAAGGTATTACAGTATCTTCGTAAACAACTTTATCATTCAGTGGTCCAAACTGTTCAAATACTTTCTTGGAGAAAGCATGTGTGGCTCCTAAAAGACGGGCATCTCCCTTGAGAAATGATTCTGCATTTTCTAGATATTGATGTTGGGCTGATTTATTTATACCTATCATTTCTGAATTTTTGTTAATTACGGATGCATATGAGTGAATAGAGAAAATTTCTTTTTCAGATGTTAGCCATTTGTCAGCAATGACATCAACTCTGTTGTTTTCTGATATATCATCACCCGCTCCGGCAACGATTAATTCACCTGCTGCCAGTTCAACTAGCTTATTAACATGGCTCCCTATACCAAGGTTGACCGGATTTCGGTTCAGTTTGATGATATGTGGTCCGGAGTAGTTACTGGCAAGATCCTCCATAATAGAAAATGTATTGTCATTAGAGCAATCATCACTAAGAATGATCTCCAATGGAGAATAGGTTTGAGAGAATGTCGAAATAACTGCTTCTTTAATAAATTCTTCTTGGTTGTAAGCAAACAATGCAAAAGTAATTAATGGCTTTCTTGTCAAAGAATCGTTCATTTTGTTGTATATAACTGATGGAGTTTTAGTGCTGCTCTTAATGAAAGGGTAGCTGTTAACAAAGCACCAATAATCATTGCCTGTGATGATGCGATATAATGATTTAATAGTATGCATAGGATGCATGCTGTAATTAATATGAATAACTCATATTGCACATTACGTTGCATAATAAATCCGGATATTTTTTTGACAAAAAACTTTGTGTAAAAGAAGATGATTACATAATTAAAAGTATAGAGCCATCCGATAAAATCAATTCCAAATGTATCCAAAAATATTGTTACTCCACCAAAGAGTATAAAGTTACTTAAAATTGCATCAAACATAACGTATTTCGTTAAGCCACGGGATAGCCAAACAAAACCCATTGCCCAGACAACAACTTTTAGCACTGTACCAAGAGCCATCCATCGTAATGTATCTGCGATTAAAAGAAATTCACTGGAATAAAGAGTACTTATTACCAACGGGGCTAAGGCAGAAATACCCAATAACAATGGTGTTGTCAGCCAAAGAACTATTAATACCTGTTGATTAACAGCCGCATTTGTAGCCGACTGGTCATTGGTTAGAGTCACTAGCCTTGGATAATATTCTCTTACCATGGCAGAAAGTACTAACCCAATGTAAGTCCCGGTTATACCCCAGGCAACCTCAAACAAACCAACTGAGGAAAGCCCCAGCTTAATAACGATTTGCCCACGAATAGCCAGCATTGTCAATTGACCAAGAACGGCCGAAAGCATTAGAGGCACGCCAAGCTGCATAATTTTTATAGCTTGAATTGGAAATTGATTGCTTGATATTTTGACTCTTTTAATTCCTAGACGATGAATAAAATATAGGGTTGTTAGATAAGTTATGATTGGTACTGTAATAACATAATAGACAACGCCTGCTTCACGATATTTCCAGGCGATAAGTACAGCTACCAGTGTGCCGAAAACACTACCAATGACGGTACACTTTGCCAAATCACCAATACGCCTAAGGCCGTTCAGGAATGCAACTTGCACATTAGCAACGACACTAAATAAAATGCCAAACGCAAGTATTTTAATTACTGCCTTAAAGTTATCATCACCAAAAATAAAAATGCTGACTTGTTTTGAAAAAATTATTGTAGAAATACAGGCTATAATTCCAAGTATCCAGCTAAGTTTAATAATTGTATGCTTAGCTTTACCTATAGTATCTATCTTATGTTCAGATTTTTCAGATCCAGCAACTTCTCTTGTAGCGCTGGTCCCTGCTCCCATATCAAAAAAAGTTGAACTGGTTGCCATAAAGTTATTTAAAACACTTGCAAGTCCAATTCCTGAAGGACCAAGCAGTATTGCCAGTAATTTTGTGCGAACAACAGATGCAAGTAATTGAATAAACGATGACGACCCCAAAATAACAGTCGCTCGCATTATTGAACGATTACTGTATTCTGGATCTTTATCAATTGATTCTATTTTCACGGATATATGAGTTTTAATTTAAAGTGGTGATAAATATTTGTAAATGGCAAATGGCAGCTTCTCATGTGCGAGGCTTGCATCGGCACATATGACAGCTTCAATTTCATGTGGCTATTATTGATAATCATTAATAATTTCCAGAATTATTTTTATATGTTCGGATGATATAATCGGACTCATCGGTAGACTTAGTACTTCTCTGTGAATCGCTTCTGTGATGGGTAGTAGCAATTCTGCATATTCACGATAAGCTGGCTGGTGATGAGGAGCAACAGGATAGTGAATAACGGTCTGTATGCCCTGCTTATTTAGATAGCTCGCCAGTTTCTCTCTGTATGCACAACGTACCACAAACAAGTGCCATACATGCGCTTCTGGTGCTGAAACTGTGGGCAAAGTGATATCAGGATTAGTAATGCCTTTCAAATACTGATTGGCAGATTGTCGACGTTGTTCAGTCTCTTTATCCAGATATCGCAGTTTCACCCTGAGCAGAGCTGCCTGCATTTCATCCAGACGACTGTTAACGCCTTTATAAAGGTTTTTATATTTTTCATGGGAACCATAGTTACGAATGGCTTTGATTGTTTGTGCCAGCTCCGGATCAGATGTTGTTATCGCACCAGCATCACCCAAAGCGCCCAGATTCTTACCAGGGTAGAAGCTGAATCCGGCAGCATCTCCAAGGCTGCCTACTTTCTTACCTTTATAAAGCGCACCATGAGCCTGAGCGCAATCTTCAATCACCTTCAGCTTATGCCTTTTAGCGATGGCATTAATTTCATCCATATCAGTAACCTGACCATAAAGATGAACTGATAGAATAGCCTTGGTTCTCTCGGTAATATGCTGTTCAATAAGGATTGGGTTTAGGTTGTAGGTTTGCAGATCTGGTTCTACAAGTACCGGCTTTAAACCATTTTCAGAGATGGCCAGAATTGAGGCGATATAGGTATTGGCGGGGACAATTACTTCATCACCTTCAGTCATGATGCCCAACTCTTTATATGCTCGAAGGATCAGGATCAGTGCATCAAGTCCGTTAGCTACACCCAGACAGTACTCACTCTGGCAATACTGAGCAAACTCTTTTTCAAACTGCTCTACTTCATTGCCAAGAATATACCAACCGGAGTCGATTACTCTTGTAGCGGCTTCAATCAGATCTTCTCGGTATTGGGCGTTAATGGATTTTAAATCTAAAAATGGAATCATGGTATTGGCTTTAGAGTAAAAACTAACTGGCGGGGTTTCCATAAACGGTCAGATTGGCTGGAACATCTTTGGTGACCACTGCACCAGCCCCGATCATGGCCCCTGCTCCAATAGTAATTCCTGGGAGAATGGTAGCATTAGCTCCGATTGAAGCACCTTTACATACTCGCGTTTTCAGGAATGTATCCGGATATTGTTTGGAGCGAGGTGTTTTATCATTAGTGAACGTAACGTTCGGCCCAATAAAAACATCATCTTCGATGGTAATACCATCCCAGATTTGTACGCCACTTTTAACCGTGACGTTATGACCAATCACCACATCATTTTCAATAAGACAGTGGGAACAGATATTGACGTTATTGCCAATCACAGCTTTGGGCAAAACCACACAGAACTGCCAAATCCTTGAGTCGTCACCGATATTTTCAGATTGCACATCGGACAGAGGGTGAATAAACATCAACTTACTGCCTGTAAAAACTGGTTATATTCGCGAATATAATCCGCTTCATCGTATAACTCACTGGCCAACACCATCAGCACACAGTCTTCAGTGAAGTCATACATTTCACGCCAGATATTGTTGCCTATATAGAGACCGATGGTTGGTGAGTCCAATTGGCATACTAACTTTTCCCTACCATTATCCAGTAAGAATGAACAAGCGCCTTTGACACAGACAGCCACCTGCTCTAACGCTTTATGGGCATGATAACCTCGGCGAGTCTTTTCCGGTGTGCCATAGATGTAATAGACTCGTTTGATTTCGAAAGGGATATTTTGGTTCTGTTGCAGTGCGACCAATCCTCCCCGTCCATCTGTCATCTCTTTAAAATGGATAAACTCTGGTACCATATTCATCCTGCTTGTTTCGCTTCGAACGCTAGCCTTAATAGGTATTGGCCATAGCTGGTTTTATTCAGAGCCTCGCCTTTGCTGTGGATAGCACTGAGCGTGAGCCAGTTGTTGTTGAACGCTATTTCCTCCAGACAGGCGACTTTCATTCCCTGACGGAGCTCAATTGTCTGAATAAAATGGCCTGCCTCAAGAAGTGCATCATGTGTACCAGTATCCAGCCACGCAAAGCCCCTACCTAGTAGTTCTACGTGAAGCTGGTTATGTTCCATATAGACACGGTTTAAGTCGGTAATTTCCAGCTCACCCCGTTCTGATGGTTTGATTTCCCGAGCTAAGTTGACGACATTGTTATCGTAAAAATACAGTCCGGTAACGGCGTGGTGAGACTTCGGCTTTTTTGGTTTTTCTTCAATGGAAGTAGCTTTGCCATGCTCATCAAATGCGACGACACCAAATCGTTCTGGGTCGCCCACCTGATAGCCGAAGACTGTTGCGCCTTCTTCTCTGGCTGCAGCTTCCTGTAGTTTTGGAGTAAAGCCCTGACCATAGAAAATATTATCACCCAGTACCAGAGCCACCCGATCATTACCAATAAAGCTTTTGCCTATGGTAAAGGCTTGTACCAAGCCTTTTGGTTCAGCTTGAATCGCATAACTCAGGTTAATACCAAACTGGCTGCCATCACCCAGTACATTATAAAAATGCACCTGATCTTCAGGGGTGGTAATCACCAGGATATCCTGGATACCAGCCAACATCAGCACTGAGAGTGGGTAATAGATCATCGGTTTGTCATAAACCGGTAGGAGTTGTTTGGAGACCCCTTTAGTAATTGGGTGTAACCGGGTGCCGCTGCCACCGGCCAAGATAATTCCTTTCATGGTTTACTCCTTAATAGAGCCCAAACGTTCGCGTCGATAACTGCCATCCTGCACATGTTGGCACCATTTGCTATTGTCCAGATACCATTGCATGGTTTTTCTCAGACCGGTTTCAAATGTTTCTGTAGGTTTCCAACCGAGTTCCCGCTCGATTTTGCGAGCATCAATGGCATAGCGAAGGTCATGACCCGGACGGTCTGTGACGAAAGTTATGAGATCTTTATAGGCAGCAACATTTTCTGGCTTATTTGGCACTAATTCTTCTAGCAAAGCGCAGATGGTTTGTACTACTTCTATGTTCTGCTTTTCATTTTTCCCACCAATGTTATAGGTTTCACCTACTTTACCTTCGATGGCTACTTTATAAAGTGCTCGGACATGGTCTTCTACATAGAGCCAGTCACGGATTTGTTCACCCTTGCCATAAATAGGCAGTGGTTTTCCTTCCAATGCATTTAAAATTACCAGCGGAATTAGCTTTTCAGGAAAATGATAAGGCCCGTAATTATTTGAGCAATTGGTAACAATAATCGGCAAACCGTAGGTTCGGTACCATGCTCTTACCAGATGGTCTGAGCTTGCTTTGCTAGCTGAATAAGGAGAGCTTGGGGCATATGGGGTTTCTTCCGTAAACAGGTCATCAGTACTTTCCAAGTCGCCATACACTTCATCGGTAGAAATATGGTGAAATCGAAAGCCCGACTTTTTATCCTCATCGAGTTTATTCCAGTATTCTCTGGTCACTTCTAGCAGAGTACAAGTGCCAACAATATTGGTCCGGATAAATTCTGCAGGCCCATCAATAGATCGATCTACATGGCTTTCTGCTGCCAGGTGCATTACCAAGTCTGGCTGAAACTCGGCAAAGGTGTGAGCCATAATATCTGCATTGCAGATATCAGCCTGAACAAAGTAATAACGGCTATTGTCTGTGACTGAACTTAATGACTCTAAGTTTCCAGCATAGGTTAGCTTATCAACATTAATAACATGGTTGTCTGTATTAACAATCAAGTGTCGGACTAATGCTGAACCTATAAAGCCTGCACCTCCTGTGATCAGAATTGTTTTAGCCATATCACCAGGTTCCTTTGGTATCAAATACATAATTAACTACAGCAATTCCTTGGGAGAGAGGATCTAACTGTTTGAGGGTTATAGATATTTATAGAAAAAGTTTGCGACAAAATGGTAACTATTCAAAATTCGCAGGCGAATTTTGTCTGTGATTGGCTACAGCTCAGTAAAATCAAGGACAACTTTCTCAAAATGGGCACTTTTGCCTACAAAAAATGAGCAGTTACATTTTTTATCCCACATCATTAACTGGATTCAATATATAGTTCCTTGGCTCTTTATTTGTTAAGTTGCGTGCGGGGTTACCAACCGCAGTTGCTTTTGCTGGGACATCCTTGATAACAACAGCGCCTGCACCGATAACTGAGAACCCACCAATACTTATGTCTTCTACTAAGCATGCACTTGGACCGATATAGCAGTTGTCACCAATCGTGGCAGCTTTGCCATGGTTTGAACCAATCGTCACAAATTGACTTAAGTTGCAGTTTTTCCCAATTTTAGCGGTAGCATTTACTATTATTGATGTCCCATGTCCCAAATAGAGGCCTGGACCAATCTCAACCTCTTTCGGAATTTGGATATTATATTTTATTGATAAATGGCGATGCATATATTTTGCAAGCCAGCGAATCAGAATAGGCCTCGCATGCAACATTCTCAGCCAAAAGGTATATTTAAATGACCTATTTGAATTAAGTAAATTTTTAATCAATAAAATATGGGAGTGACTTCCGCAACACCGGTATAAATCAGACTTAATTAATTCATAGACAGACATTAGCTATGCCAAACACCCTTGGTATCAACCACATACTTAACAGAAGGCTTAAACCGCTTAAATTGGTAGTGATCAACCAGCAACACATAAACGTCAGCTTTAGTAAAAGCCGTATCCAGATTCACCAGTTCAAAATCTTCTTTCAGACTGTTTACATTGGGTTCAACGGCAATGACCTTACACCCGGAGGTATTCACCAGCGTTCTGGTAATATGCAGCGCCGGGCTTTCCCTCAAGTCGTCGATATCCGGCTTAAAGGCCAGGCCGAAACAGGCAATGGTCACCTCGTTCCGTTTTTTATTGGGATTGTCAGCCAGGAATTGCTCTACCTTTTCGTTAACCTTATCCATCACCCATGCAGGCTTACCGTCGTTTATCTCCCGAGCCTGACGAATCAGTTTGGCCTTTTCCGGAGTTTTGCTGACGATAAACCAGGGATCAACAGCAATGCAGTGCCCACCAACACCCGGGCCAGGTTGCAGGATGTTCACCCTTGGATGCCGGTTAGCTAACGCAATCAGTTCCCATACATTGATGTCCAACTCATCACAGATAACAGACAGCTCATTGGCAAAGGCAATGCTCACATCCCGGCTGGCATTTTCAGTCAGCTTGGCCATTTCTGCAGTGCGGGCGTTAGTGACAATGCATTCGCCCATTACAAAAGTTTTGTAGAGTTCAATGGCTTTTTCAGAACTGGCCTGGTTAATGCCACCGATCACCCGGTCGTTATCCACAAGCTCTCTCACTACTTGTCCGGGCAGAACCCGTTCCGGGCAGTGGGCAATGTAAATATCGCCCTGCTGCTTTTCATTCACCGGCACCATTAAATCAGGACGAGCCTCAGCAAGCCATTGTGCCATCTGCTCGGTAGCGCCCACCGGAGAGGTGGATTCCAGAACTACCAAGTCGCCCTTTTTGAGCACCGGCGCAATGTTGTGACAGGCTGCTTCTATGTAGCTAAGGTCGGGTTCATGGTGCTCTTTGAATGGGGTCGGCACGGCGATAAGGAAGGCATCGGCGGGTTCTGCCCTGGTGGTGGCTTTTAAAAAACCGGCGGTCACGGCGGCGCTGACCAACATATCCAGATCAGGCTCAACAATGTGGATTTTGCCCTCATTGATGGTATCAACAGCATGCTGACTGATATCCACGCCAATCACGTTGATTTTTCGTGATGCAAACATGGCAGCGGTGGGCAGGCCAATGTAACCCAGGCCAATAACAGAAACGGTATTGAATGTTGTCATAGTTGGTTAGGTAATCAGGAGGTTGGATAATTTTTTTATGTGCCGTCAGATGGCTCTGTGCCACCTTCGATCCTTTGCTATTCTCAGCGGATCAAAAATAATGACAAAGTGCCCGTATGAATCATGATGACCGTAATGATGTGCCTTGGAGTACTATTAACAGAATAGAAATCAGTGTTAAAAACTCACAGGATCATATTAAAAGGCTATTTCTGCACAGTACACGGCAGGAAATCGCCATCGAAACACTGGATGCGAAAGTTGATGCGCTGGATACCAAAGTTCAGACACTGGATAAGAAGGTTGAGACGCTGGATATGAAAGTTGAGGCCTATCAACAAGAAAACCGTGAGCGTTTTGATAAAATTGATGAGCGTTTTGATCAGCAAGATCAGCGATTCGACAAAATTGAAGAGACACTCGCCATTATTGTGAACCACCTGAAAAAGTAACTACACCACTGGGAGAAGTTCCGGATGATCATCTGTGACGAAGACTGTATTTGATGATACTCATACCGTTTGCCAGCTCAGTAAGATGTGGCGGAACCATCCTGCGACTTCGCTCAGGATGAACGGTGTTTAAACTGAACTATCCGGAATCAGTAAATCAGAGTCGCTGTTCCGTGAATACTGCCTTAAGAATGCCATGGCTGGCCCGACCGTCGCCGTATGGATTGTTGGCACGGCTCATCATCTCGTAGGCCATATCATCATCCAGCAAGCGGATGACTTCTTTTACGATGGTTTCCATGCAAGTGCCCACCAGTCGAACCGTACCGGCTTTAACAGCAGAAGGGCGTTCTGTAGTATCCCGCATACATAACACCGGTTTACCCAGCGACGGTGCTTCTTCTTGAATGCCACCAGAGTCGGTGAGGATCAGGTAACTCTGTTTCATAAGGTAGACAAATGGCAGGTATTCCAGTGGCTCTACCAGGTGCACATTATCAAGCCCTGCCAGTATGCGGTTGACGGGTTCGCGCACATTGGGATTCAGATGCATCGGATAGACCACCTGCACGTCGCCCCTGCCAGCAATTTCACGGATGGCCTGACAGATTTGCTCAAAACCGGCACCAAAGTTTTCCCGCCGATGACCGGTGACCAGAATCAATTTTTGCTGCCGTTTTTTCACTGCCGGAAGAAATGGCAATATTTCAGCCAGCTGTTCTTGTAGCAGTGTATCCCGATCAATTTTCTCAGAAACTTCCAGTAGGGCATCAATCACTGTGTTGCCTGTGACATAAATGCCTTCCGGCGCAATATTCTCCATCAGCAAATTTTTCAGTGAGCTGATGGTGGGCGTATAGTGCTGGTCTGCCAGGCAAGCAGTGAGCTGGCGCATGCCTTCTTCCGGCCAGGGGGAGTAGATGTTGCCAGTACGCAGACCCGCTTCCACATGCCCCACCGGTATTTTATGGAAATAGGCGGCCAGGGTGGCGGCAAATGAAGTTGCTGTATCGCCATGCACCAGCACCCGATCCGGTTGAAATTCTGTTAGTACCGGCTTTAACCCTTGCAGGATGGCCGTGGTGACATCGGTAAGATCCTGGCCGGGTTTCATAATATTCAGATCGTAATCCGGAGTGATATTGAACAGCGCCAATACCTGATCCAGCATCTCCCGGTGCTGGCCAGTTACGCAAACTCTGACATCCGTGTTGGGCTGGCTCCGGAATAAGTCCACGACTGGAGCCATTTTAATGGCTTCCGGACGGGTGCCAAATACAATAAGAATTTTCATGGGATTGGGTGTGTTATGGAATTGGGAAAAGCCAGGTTAAAAAACTAAGGCCAGGTATTTCATGGTGTATATGCGTTGTCGTTTATATAACTAAAAGCAATTTTATTTCCATTGATCGCTTAAGTTCATAATACGAGTAATCCTTTATATTTTTTTTGCAGAAAGTCAAAAATAGCTTGTTGGTTTTCTATCAGAATGCTTTCAACTACAAACACTCTGGTATTTCCCATTGACAGATAAATCAGTTTTGGCGGATATCCAAGTCTTTCCTGCATTGACAAAAAATCTTTGTCCTTACTGACAATGGCAAGGCCATTTTCTTTGGCGTAACACTATAGCGCGTTGTCTGGCGAGTTATCTAAACCGACATGAATTACGTGCCGACTATCCGGAAACATAGGGCTTATTCGTGGGATTAAGCGTGGCGAGAGATTTTCGTCAAGTAGCAGCATTAAGCTGCTCCCTTGACTGAATTGGCTGCATATATTAGTGCAGCTTTAATATGTTCTGCTTTTAGATTGGGATGATCCTCAAGGATTTCATCCCGACTCATTCCTTCTGCCATCATCTCCAGAATATCGATAACGGTTATTCTTGTTCCTTTAATGCAGGGCTTGCCAAACCGTTTTTCCGGATCGATTTCTATATATTGCAAGTAGTCCGGCTGTTCCATACCGATCCCCTCTTTGGTTCTGCTTCGGTAGAGTCTAGCAATGTTGCCGCAATGTGTCTCAGCGAAACCTCATGAAACCACAAGAAACCAAGAGCTACGTCTTTCATTGTGCACAATACGTTTATGGCTTTGCACGGTCATGGTCATTTTGAACGACAACGTACCTTGCACTGATGGTATCCCTGAACGCCTCAGATATCTGATCCCAGGTAAACAAGTCCACTCTGAATGGCAGGTTACTCTCCTCAAAGGCCTCTCGAAGGTTAGAAATAGCCAATGACTGCTCAGGATCAATAAAAGCAACAAGATCAAGATCCGATGAAGGCCGGGCATTCCCATTGACTCTTGAGTCGTATGCCCAAACGGTGATGTTTGGTATGTGATCTTTCAGCAGTTGTTGGATTAGCGCCAGTTCGCTAACTGTCAGTGTCAGTGCTTCTGGAGTAGCTTTCATGACCAAGACTCACCACTCATGGTTCGATAAAGTCCAATCGCATCCTTGATAAAAGCATCCATTATATTCAGCGCAGCTTTTGCTTTCTCGCCGTCATGTTGCCAAGGAATTGTCCCTGAATTATTTCCCTATTGTCGTTCATCCTGAGTGCCGAGCTTGTCGAAGTGTCGAAATACCGAAGAGTAGCACCGCCGGACTTCGATGAACTCAATCCGAAGGGAGTCCAGAGCTGAAAACAAGGAAGTTATTTCAGGTTTGCTACCAATGATAATACATTATGCGGTTTGTTTTTTATTCAAGAGCCAAAAATCAGGATCAGAATTTATACTGTATACGTCCATTGGCATTTAGTCTTGTTTGTTTTTTGCCCGGTAAATCACGCAGGCTTTCCACAAGCTACCGCCCATCGATTTAAAGGCTACTACCGAAACAGCCAAACTCAGACTTCGCAATACACTCCTGATACAAAGTTTCACACTATCGAGATGGCTATTGGCCGTAATGCCACATCAACCCTGGGTAGGGGTTGGATACGGTAGAGCTGAAAAACCCAAGTACACTTACTGGTCGGCCAAAAAGACAACGGAGGCCAATTTTACGTTCATTACTTAACAAATCAATAACTTTGAGTACTCTTAATCGGAAATGCACTGGATGCATCATGTTTACCGAGAATTTGAGTATCTTTTTCTTGCTACAGTTGCTAGCAATTAAAGGGTTTTATGGTACATGATTGCAATAAACACTTATATTTATAAGTATTTTTTCAGGAATCGTTCCGAGAGAGTTGAGCGAGTATTGCTTGCGAACGGGTAAGGGACTGGAATCTCTGTCCTCTCTTCCACTATCTGCTATGCTCGACGAGTCAAAAATAATCAAAAGGGGTCCGTATGAACCACGATGACAACAACGATGCACTCTGGGCTGCCATTAGTCGAATAGAAATCAGCGTTAAAAACTCACAAAACCACATCAAAAGGCTGTTTCTGCACAGCACGCGACAGGAGATAGCTATCGAAGGACTTGATAGGAAGATGGACTTGCTCGATGAGAAGGTGCGCTCGCTTGATAAAAGAATGGGCTCGCTCGATAAAAGAGTAGACTCACTCGATAAAAGGGTAGACTCGCTCGATAAGAAAGTTGATCTCTACCAACGAGAAAATCGTGAACGTTTCGATAAAATTGAGGATACGCTCGCCATCATTGTAAATCATCTCAAAAACTGACAGAGACCGTCGTTACGCCTGCGAAGTCACGGAGCTGCCACAAGTAGTGGATGTCTGCTTTTGCCAAAAGGTCGGATAGCTCGGTATCGCTTACCGCTCTTTTCCAAACGTGCCTATTACTGCTGTTGTCGAGACAACCCCAATACACACGACACCCACAATAAAAAAAACGCCCCCGATCATAACTGGTCGAGGGCACGGGGCGATTTTTAATATTGTGTGCTCAGTGCAGTTTACTTGCCGTAATACGCCTTAGTGAGTAGCTCTTCAAGTTCAGAAATCAGTGGCAAACGTGGGTTTGCTGTGGTGGTCTGGTCTTCAAAAGCATCCAGAGCCAGCATGTTGATTTTGCTTTTGAACAGCACTTCATCAACCCCCATTTCCTGCAAAGAAGTGGGCATGTCCAGCCGCTTCATCAATTTGCGAACGGCATTGGCCAGGGATTTTACCCCTTCTTCCGGTGTTTTGGCGGATAGGCCGAGCATGCGGGCGATTTCTGCGTACTTCTCATGGGCGACGTAGTACTGGTATTTCGGAAACGATGCCACTTTGGTTGGGTTCGGGCAGCCGTTGTACTCAATGACGTGCGGCAACAATACGGCATTGGCCTGGCCGTGGGAGATGTGCAATTCGTTGCCCAGTTTGTGCGCTATCGCGTGGTTAACGCCGAGGAAGGCGTTGGCAAAAGCCATACCAGCAATACACGAAGCGTTGTGCATTTTTTCCCGAGCCAGACGGTCAGCGTTGTCGTACGACTGTGGTAGATAATCGAACACCAGTTGAATGGCTTTCATGGCCAGGGCGTCGGTATAGTCTGACGCCATGACCGATACATACGCTTCAAGAGCGTGGGTCAGTACGTCCAAGCCGGTATCAGCAGCCACTTTTTTCGGTACAGTCATGACCAGGTTAGGGTCAAGGATGGCAACGTCCGGAGTCAGCTCGTAGTCGGCCAGTGGATACTTGGCACCTTGGACCTTGTCGGTAATAACGGCAAAGGACGTTACCTCTGAGCCGGTACCAGATGTGGTTGGGATGGCCACCAGACGGGCTTTTTTACCCAGTTTCGGGAACTTGTAAACGCGCTTGCGAATGTCCAGAAACTTCTGGGCCAGGCCGGCAAAGTCGGCGTCTGGCTGTTCGTAGAAGAGCCACATGCCTTTGGCGGCATCAATGGGCGAACCGCCGCCGAGAGCGATAATCACGTCCGGGTTGAAGCGTGCCATTTCGTGGGCACCACGGCGCACGGTCTCCAGGCTTGGATCAGGCTCAACCTGGTTGAAAATTTCCACTTGTACCGGGTTAGTGCGCTTTCTCAGGTGGTAGAGAATCTTGTCCACATAACCCAGGGACTGGATCACTTCGTCAGTGACGATAAATACCCGAGAGATGTCTTGCATCTTTTCAAGATACTGAAGGGAGTTGGCCTCGAAGTAGATCTTCCGCGGCAGTTTGAACCACTGCATATTAACCCTGCGTTTGGCCACGCGCTTAACGTTGATCAGGTTAACGGCAGAGACGTTGGAGGTGGTGCTGTTACCACCATAAGTGCCACAACCCAGGGTCAGCGACGGCATGTTGGTGTTGTAGATATCACCGATGGCACCGTGGGTGCTCGGTGAGTTGATGATGATACGCCCGGCTTTCATGGCCAGGGAGAACTCGTCAATAACGTCGTTGTCCTGAGCGTGCAGGACGGCGGAGTGGCCAAGGCCACCAAAGTTGAGCATCTGGTCAGCCAGTTCGATGGCGTGTTTGGCGTTTTTCGCTTTCAGAATACCCAGCACCGGCGATAGCTTTTCCCTGGACAATGGGAACTCAGGACCAACGCCTTCAATTTCTGCTGCCAGAATACGGGTGTTTTCTGGCACCTTGATGCCTGCCAGGGCGGCAATATACGACGGTTTCATACCAACAATCTTGTTGTTGACGTGGCCGTCGTGAATCACCACCTCGGCCAGACGAGCCGTTTCTTCCGGTGTAGTGAAGTAGACATTCTGGGATTTCAGCTCTTTGACCGCATCTTTGTAGATGGCCTGATGGATAATGGCGGCCTGTTCGGAGGCGCAGATCATGCCGTTGTCAAAACTCTTGGACATCACCAGGTCGTTACAGGCCTGCTTGAGATTGGCAGACTGGTCAATAATACACGGCACGTTACCGGAACCGACTCCCAGGGCTGGCTTGCCAGAAGAGTAAGCTGCACGCACCATGCCGGAGCCACCGGTGGCCAGGATAACGGCCACTTCTGGGTGCGTCATCAGTTTTTGGGTGGCTTCTATGGAGGGATACTCAATCCAGAGGATGCAGTCTTCCGGCGCACCCGCAGCGATAGCGGCGTCGCGCACAACGCGGGCAGACGCGCTGGAGCACTCCTGGGCCGAAGGGTGGAAGGCGAAGATAATGGGGTTGCGGGTTTTGGTGGCAATGATGGATTTGAACAAGGTAGTGGACGTCGGGTTGGTCACCGGAGTCACACCACAGACGATGCCCACTGGTTCAGCCACGAGCATGAAGTCTTCTTCGGCGTTGTCTTCAATAATGCCGACAGTTTTATCGTATTTGATTGAGTGATAGACGTACTCTGTCGCAAAGATGTTTTTGGTTACCTTGTCTTCCATGATGCCACGGCCGGTTTCTTCCACCGCCATGCGGGCCAGCTCCATATGAGCGGATTGTCCGGCTAATGCCATGGCGCGGGTGATTCGGTCAACATCTTCCTGGGTCAGCGCCAGAAACTTCTGTCGGGCAACCTTGGCCCGTTCAATCAAGCCATTAATCTGGGCATCAACATCCTGAACAACTGCACTTTTTTTTGCAGTCTTGTCAGCCTGCTTTTTACTGGCCATGACTATTTCCTCTAGTGTTAACCAAGAAAACCTTGAAAGCGCTTTGTATTCCCGGATTACGTGTTCGGCCACGCCTCCGGGATAGAAATTCTGTATGAATAATCGGGTAACTGTCGGATGTCGGCGTGCTGTTTTTTGCCTGCCCGAATGTATTCAGTTGATTTTCGGCTTGCAGTCTTAAGATAGTGCATCTTGACTTTAAATGCCTGACCATCGTCCTGCATAACAGACGCTGGCCGACGTCTGTTCAGTACACGGTTGCAATGCGATTGACGTTTATCAACTCCGTTTGCACTGAGCTTGTCGCAGTGCGTTAGTATCATCCTGCGACCAGCTCAGGATGAGTGGAACACATCAAAGCAGATACAACGATGCACTAATCTGTAGGCAGCCAAAAAGAAGAGCTGCCCAGTCATCATTGGATGACCGAAAAATATAACAAAAAATTATTTTAATTATTTTTTTTCAACCGTTATTTAATATGCTCTCATCGCTACGGTTAGAATTACAACACAGGAAAAGTGCAAAGAAAAATGACGCATGTCAAAAAAAAGCCAATGCTTTTTTAAAGAAAAAATGCGCGCAAATATCATCAGTGTCATTCAGAAAATGACACATTATTTGGGTGCAGTAACAGAAAAACAAATTGTCTTGTTAGCACGCTTTATTAACCGGAGTCGCAGTTATTGCCATGGAAAAATCGGTTTTGTGCTATTGAACAGGCGAACATTAACACGCAGTGGTGATGATTAATCGTGTAAAAACATCGATAAACAAAGGTTATAATGTGGCCGTGCCATCATTATTTAATCGTTGGGAAAAAGGTTTTACCTGTTGTAACCTTTCCGTATCATTCCTTGCGGAAAATCATTCTGTTAACCTTTGATCGATAAAGGATCAGACTTATGTCTCAAAAAATCCTGGACCTGGTAAAGCCAGGCGTTGTTACCGGCGATGACGTACAGAAAATCTTCGCCGCAGCCAAGGCTGGTGAGTTTGCCCTGCCGGCAGTAAACGTGATTGATACTGACTCAATCAATGCTGTCCTGGAAGGAGCAGCCAAGGTTAAGTCACCGGTGATCATCCAATTCTCTAACGGCGGTTCTATCTTCTTCTCTGGCAAAGGTCTGAAGAGCGAGCCAGCCGGTGCGCTTGGGGCGATCGCCGGTGCCAAATACGTGCACGAGGTAGCTGAAGCTTACGGCGTTCCGGTCATTCTGCACACCGACCATGCGGCACGTAAACTACTACCATGGATTGATGCCCTGCTTGACGCCGGTGAAGATTACTTCAAGAAGCACGGCAAGCCATTGTTCTCCTCCCACATGCTTGATTTGTCGGAAGAGCCTCTGAAAGAGAATATTGCTACCTGTGCCAAGTATCTCAAGCGCATGTCGGAAATGGACATGACTCTGGAGTTTGAATTGGGCTGTACCGGCGGCGAAGAGGATGGCGTTGATAATAGCCACATGGATAGCTCCATGCTCTATACCCAGCCAGAAGACATCGCCTACGCTTACGAAATACTCAGCCCGATCAGTCAGCGCTTTACCATCGCCGCTTCTTTCGGCAACGTGCATGGGGTTTACAAACCAGGTAATGTACAACTGACGCCCAAGATTCTCGATAACTCGCAGAAGTACACCTCAGAGAAATTCGGTCTGCCGGCCAAGCATCTGAACTTCGTGTTCCACGGCGGTTCCGGCTCTACTCTGCAGGAGATTCGCGAAGCGATATCTTACGGGGTGGTGAAGATGAATATCGACACAGACACACAATGGGCGCGCTGGGACGGTATCCTGAACTACTACAAGAAAAACGAAGAGTACCTGCAAAGCCAACTCGGCAATCCAAAAGGCCCGGATATGCCGAACAAGAAGTTCTACGATCCGCGCGTCTGGCTGCGTGCAGGGGAGGAATCCATGACTGCCCGTCTTGAGCAGGCTTATCATGATCTGAACTGCATCGACGTACTGTAATTCCTGCAGCTGGCACCGGCGATCTGCCGGTGCTTTCCTATATTCCCGATAATGGGAAGTCTGAAAACACACCATTAATGCCGCTGTCGATAAGCCTTTTGGCCGCATCCACTGAATTAACGGTGTAACAGTAAAGCTCGTAACCTGCTGAACGTATTTTCAGAATTTGTTTGGCGGATGTTTTTGCAGCGTTCAGATGGATTGCCACAGCACCGGTTCGCTCTGCTTTTTGCCGCCAGTTAAGCGGCAGTCGGTCAAACAGATGGGCAACCGGAAGATCGGAACGGCCAGAAAAGTTGACCAGCGCCCGATGGTTAAAGCTGGATATTCTCAGTTGCTCCCGGTCCAGGTCAGCTTCGTTAAGCGCCTGGAGCACTGTATCCACCAGTTGTACTTCGTGACAACCGTTGGTCTTTAGCTCAAGATTCAGGCCCAGCCCCAACTCTTTTATTAACGACAGTGCAGCGCCAAGTTCAGGAATGGGCTCACCGGCAAACTGTGCTGAGAACCAGCTGCCAGCATCGATAGATGGCAGCTTTGTGCGGGTAAACGATTTCAGTCGTCCAGTATGGTTGCTGGTGCGATTAAGCCGTCGATCATGAAATAACACCGCAGTTCCGTCGCCAAGTAGTGTTACATCGACTTCTATCCACTTAAGCCCGTGTTGGGCTGCCTGACGGATGGCGGCTAGTGTGTTCTCCGGCGCTTCTCCGGCCAGACCCCGATGCCCTATAACCTTGCTCATAGCCATAAATTCACCTGCCAGCCCGTTAAATCAAATGCCAGAACCAGATTATATCTTGCTGGAATTCCAATGTAGGGACATTACCACAAATGCAGCCAGTGCATTTGCCCGACAATTACCGTGCCGACGCCCTGGGCTGAATGGATAGCCATAGCTGCACTGTTAAACAGTTGTCGTGAGAAAAAAAAGAGAAGGGATAGATAAAAGAGGGAAATAACAAGATGGGGTGGGCGAAGGGGCTCGAACCCTCGACCGCCGGAATCACAATCCGGAGCTCTGCCAACTGAGCTACGCCCACCATCATGGCTTGGTGCGCAAGTGCATCTTGCACCAGCGCCGCTGATTATAAGGAAAGCTGATAGGCATGCAAGTAGGATGCGAGATTTTTTTCTGTTTTTTCTGCGCTGGAAAAAAACGACACGTTTGTTGGGCAAAAAAGCGCAGCTCAACCTGTGGCAATTTGGTGAGCTGCGTTTGTTCGTTGCTACTCAGGTGTCTCTGTTAGCGGTTTGCTTGGCTTGGTTTCTGATGTTGGCGCGCTGGAAAAGATCTGGTTAAAAGCCACTGCCGCCAATATGGTAGCCAGTGCTGCCCAGGTGTGGGTTGCCAGTGCTTCGTCGTTAATGGTGGCACCGAGCAGAACACCAATAAGTGGGACCAGATAGTTGTTCAACGAGGCAAAGATCGGCCCAGCATCACGAATCAGGATCATATAGAGGAAATACACCAGGCCGGCGCACATGGTGCCCAGGTAGGTGATGGCACCAAGACTGGCAGGTGTCAGGTCAATGCTGGGCATTGGCGCAACAATGGTCAGGAGCGTGGCAATAAGCACAATTTGTAACGATGCGCTGCCGAGGACATTTCTGGCCACAATCAGCGGATTTTCATTTGCCACGCCTTTAAGTAGCAACAGGCCGATGGCAAAGCAGGCTGAGGCAATGATAATGGCTCCTGCCGCCATCAGGTTGGTATTGCCATTACCCGAGGCCAACTCCGGGTAAAACAAGATCAATAGGCCCACAAAGCCCAGCAGCACACTGCCCATGCCGGCCAGGGTGATGCGTGCTCCTTTGATCAGCAGCGGCGCCAGAATAACGGTAAAGAATGGGATGGTGCCCATCAAAATGGCGGCAATGGCTGTGTCCAGGTACTGTTGACCCCAGGCCACCAAGACAAACGGAATGGTGGCTTCCAACAGACCGATCAGGTTGAATCTCAGCCATTGATTGCTGGTACTGGTCAGCTTCAGCCCCTTGCAGATGAGCAGCAGCGTTAAAAAGCCAATCACTGAGCGACCGGCACCCACCCATACGGGCGGGATATCAGCCACTGCCATTTGCTGAAAGATAAATTGAGACCCCCAGATAGTCCCGATCCCCAGTAAAAAAAGGTAATTTTTTAGCATCTGTAATTTTGCACTGATTAGATGAGAAATTGTGGGGCGAATTCTATGCAAGCGGGAAGATTTAGTAAAAGTGGTTTTACCGGGCTTTGATTATTGCTTCTTACAACGAACCCTCATAACTGGATTGGCAATCAATAGCCAAATTACAGGTTTATCCACAACAGCTCGGGGCAGGCCCTTATGAACTCTGGCTTTTGGGCGACAAGGGCATAAAAGAACCTGGCAGCCTTTACTGACAAACGACTGTATTCTGTTAATAATTTTGCTTGATTGTTTTTTTTTGATTGTCTGATCAAACTATTTGTTGTTGCCGGGAAAGGTCCCCTTGCTGCTATCCATTGGTTGTCGTATTGGCCTCTGCTACTGCCTTTTATGCCAGGAATCGGCAAGAAGCAGGATTTTTAGTGCTTTTTCTTCTTTTGGCTCTGTTGGTGCATAAATGAGTTATTGTTACTGTGTTGTATAAATTCGATTTGTCGCAGTGTGTTTTGGCAATTTACGTGGCCAATGGTTGTTCATTTTTGATAAGCGTATCTTATGGCACCGATAGAGTAATTATTACTGGTAGCGCCTTGACAGGCTTGACTACTGGGCTGACAGTCCGCATTATGCGTCTAAGTAAAGATGCTGATCCAAGTGTGTTATTTAACAGCTGGTTGTTTGGCAAGCTAAGATAAACTTGCTGGATATTCAGATAAGGTAAATACACAAAAGCAGAACCAGCAGTAGCGGCAAAATAGCAGCGTTTTGCTGGATCGCGATTTTTCGATCACACTTTATATTACACTGGCCGTAAGAAGCAGGCCGGTGGCATCGGCAAACGGTTGGTCCCAGATGAGCAATGGTGTGGAATTATGCATCTTGTGTCGTTTTTTGCATAACGCCTGCAACGTCGCCTCACCAAAAACCCAGCCCTTGTTGATAAGCTCATACTCTTCACAAACGAAAATCCCGTGAAGTGGGTTTTTAACATGCGCTTACCAGCTATTAGTCACTCCCATGTGATGGTTGGTAATAAAGCTGTGAACGCCCCTGCTGTCAAATGCTGTGATTATTCATAGCAGTTTGTCATCGGACGTGTTCGCTGCGCTGCATGTTAAGAGATCCTGTTAACTGGAGAAAGAGCGGTTTCCCGCTTTGACTAACGGTATTGGAGACATCATGATCAAGCTTGCTATTAATGGCTACGGCCGTATCGGTCGCAACATACTGCGTGCACTTTACGAAACAGGCCGTCGCGATGAGTTACAGATTGTTGCCATTAATGATCTGGGTGACGCAAAGATCAATACTCATCTGACCAAATACGATACTGTTCACGGCCGTTTCAACGCTCAGGTTGAAGAAGGCGACGGTGCTATGTTTGTTGACGGTGACGAGATCAAGATTTTCTCTGAGCGCGATCCTGCCAACTTGCCATGGGGCGCGCTGGGTGTTGATGTGGTCTTGGAATGTACTGGCTTATTCCGCTCCAAGAGCCAGTGCGAGGCTCATCTGAAAGCAGGTGCGAAAAAAGTTGTCATCTCTGCACCTGGCACCGACGTTGATGCCACTATCGTTTATGGCGTTAACCAGGACATTCTGACTCCTGAGATGACCGTTATCTCTAACGCGTCTTGCACCACCAACTGTCTGGCACCACTGGCCAAGCCGCTGAACGACGCGCTGGGCATCGAAGAAGGTCTGATGACCACTATTCATTCTTACACCAACGACCAGCGTCTGAGCGATGTTTACCACTCTGACCTGTACCGTGCCCGTGCTGCGGCCATGAACATGATTCCGACTGCCACTGGTGCTGCTTCTGCCGTTGGTCTGGTAATTCCAGAACTGAAGGGCAAGATTGACGGTATGGCGGTGCGTGTGCCTACCATCAACGTTTCCCTGGTTGACCTGAACTTCGTTGCCGCTCGCAAAACCACTGTTGAAGAAGTGAACGAAATCATCGCGGCAGCCGCCAAGTCTACTCCAGCCATGGCTACTGTCTTGACTGTAAACTATGAGCCGCTGGTCTCCATGGACTTCAACCACAGTGCGTACTCTTCTAACTTTGACGCTACCCAGACTCGTGTTCTGGGCAACCTGGTCAAGGTTATGTCCTGGTACGACAACGAGTGGGGCTTCTCTAACCGTATGCTCGACACGTCCAAGGCTTTCATGGAAGCCTGAGGTTAGTTTAGGCTGATGACAACACAGGCTCGTTTATCGGGCCTGTGTTTATTGGACTATACGTTAACTGTCGTGAACAAAGAGAAGATGGTGTTTTATCCAAGGGAGCGCTGAACTCCTATACTCTGGAAATACGCTCAGATAGTGTCTTCTTTTGTTCATACTTCGCTTGATAATCCGGCTCTCCGGCTTTAAGCGTTTGTCGTTTATAGGCTGTAAGTAATAACGATTCATTATTGCCTGTCGCATGCTGTATTGATTCCTGCTGGATGAGATAAGGGCTTTCTGTGGGCTGAGCAGGCTCTGGATCGCGGCGGCTGTACAAGCGAGAGGATAACCATGCTCAGACGCACCAAAATTGTCGCAACACTCGGACCGGCGACGGAATCTGAAGAGCAACTGCAAAAGCTCATCGAAGCCGGCGTTAATGCTGTTCGTCTTAACTTCTCCCACGGCGAGGCTGAGGATCACAAGGCCCGAGCCCAGCTTATTCGTCAGATAGCCTCTCGATTAAATCGTCCGGTGGCGATCCTCGGTGATCTGCAAGGCCCGAAAATCCGCATTGGCCGATTCCAGAATGGCAAGATTCATCTCCCGGACGGGGCACGTTTTACCCTGGACGCCAGCTTGCCCATTGATGATGGTGATGAAACGCACGTAGGCCTTGGCTATAAGGACTTGCCCAATGACTGCAAGGTTGGCGATATCCTGTTACTTGACGATGGGCGCATCAGCCTCGAAGTGTTGGCGATTGATGGTCCGCGCATCCTGACCCGCGTCATTAATGGTGGTGAACTGTCCAATAACAAAGGCATTAACCTGCAAGGTGGAGGGCTATCAGCAGCGGCACTGACTGACAAAGACAAGCAGGATATCCTGCTGGCTGCCGAGCTGGAAGTGGACTACCTGGCAGTTTCCTTTGTACGCAGCGCCAGCGATGTGGAAGAAGCCCGACGCCTGTTACGCGAAGCTGGCGGCACAGCGGCCATACTGTCCAAGATTGAACGTGCAGAAGTGGTTAATGATCATCATTTGCTGGCTGAGGTGATTGCTGCTTCGGACGCGATAATGGTTGCCCGTGGTGATTTGGGAGTAGAAATTGGTGATCCGGAACTGATCGGGGCCCAGAAGCGTCTGATTAACGAAGCTCGTCGTCTGAATAAACCGGTGATTACTGCCACGCAGATGATGGAGTCGATGATTCACAACACCCAGCCCACCCGCGCGGAAGTGTTTGATGTGGCCAACGCAGTGCTTGATGGTACTGATGCGGTCATGCTTTCTGGCGAGACAGCCACCGGCAAACGCCCCGATGAAGTGGTCAAGGCCATGAGTCGCATCTGCATTGGCGCGGAAAAACAGACTGTGGAATACATGACCAGGCGTCGTGTAGGCAAGTTCCGCCATGTCGATGAGGCAATTGCCCAGGCGGCGCTTTTTGCTGCGAACCATCTGGATGATATCAAGGCGATTGTCTGTCTGACCAAAACCGGCTCAACGCCGCTTTGGATGTCCAGAATCAATACCCGCCTACCCATCTTTGCCCTGACCCGCTACAAAACCACTGAGCGCCGCGTTGCGCTGTATCGTGGGGTAGAGGCCGTGGCCTTTGACAGCGGCACGGAGTACGGGCCAGAAGTCAATGACCAGGCCATCAAGGTATTGAAAGAGCGTGGGCTGTTGGCCGCTGGCGACAAGATTATTTTGACCAAAGGCGAGAGTCAGGAAGTCGAGGGTGGCACCAACACCTTGCAGATTCTCAGTGTGGACTGACCTTACCTCCGTCCATAACGGCTGACGCTGTCATTAAGCATTTTTAGGTTCCTTGAAGGAGAACATTCTGGCATGACCCAAATAAAGAGAGTCGGTGTTTTGACCTCCGGTGGCGATGCTCCTGGTATGAACGCGGCCATCCGTGCAGCCGTGCGTGCCTGTATCTATTACGACATTGAGCCGGTGATGATCAAAGAAGGCTACAAGGGGCTCATTGAAAACTGCATGGAGCCCGCTGATGCCCGCTCGGTGGCCAATATTCTTAACCTCGGTGGCACCTTTTTGAAGTCTGCCCGCTGCCAGGAGTTCCGTACCAAAGAAGGCCGGGCGAAAGCCTATGAAAATGCCAAGGCAGCCGGCCTTGATGGGCTGGTAGTTATTGGCGGTGACGGTTCATTCACGGGTGCCATGTTGCTGGAAGAAGAGCACGGCCTGCCTTGTGTTGGTGTGCCAGGCACCATCGATAACGATATCTACGGCACTGACTACACCATCGGTTACGACACCGCCCTGAACACGGTGGTAGATGCAATTGACAAGATTCGTGATACCGCTACATCACATAATCGCCTGTTCTTCGTTGAAGTAATGGGACGAGATGCAGGCTTCATCGCCCTTAATACCGGTATTGCCTCCGGTGCTGAGGATATCCTGATTCCTGAGCAGGAAAAGTCCATAGAAAACTTTATGGAGTCCTTGCAAAAAAGCGGCCGGGCAGGCAAAACATCAAGCATTGTTGTGGTTGCCGAGGGCGAGCACAGCGGCGGTGTTTTTGAGCTGGCCCGGGCAGTAGAGGAGAAGTTCCCCAAGTACGAAGTAAAAGTCACCGTACTAGGGCACATCCAGCGTGGCGGCAAGCCAACTTGTTTCGACCGTGTGCTGGCCAGCCGCCTGGGTGTCGCGGCAGTGGAAGCGCTGAAAAATGGCGAAAGCGGTATTATGGTTGGTGTGCGTGACCAACAGGTGGTCAAGACCCCGCTGGAGCGCGCTATCAGCAAACATCACCAGATTGACAGTCACTTGATGAAAGTCGCCGAGATTGTCTCCGTGTGACCATCGGTTTGCGGTTTCACCAACAAAAAAGCCTCTGAAATATGAGGCTTTTTGTTTTCTTTTGAGATTCTGTAAGATGGTGACACTCCCCGCCCTAGCGCACCCGCAGCACCCGAGGGCATAAAGGCATAAAGGCGAGGATTTGCGGCGATTCTGCTAAATCGCGAAGCAGGCTGGTATCAGGGCTGCTTCTTCGATTCACTGTCGTTGGGTTCTAGCGAACCTGCACTGGCCAAACAGGTGACATTTATGGGAATTCTTGACGCACTGAAAGACACTCTGGGCTTGGAGTCCCAACGTGAAATCGTCCTGAAAGCACCGATATCCGGACGCATTATTCCCATGGAGGAGGTACCTGACCAGGTCTTTGCCGACAAGATAGTTGGCGATGGTCTGGCCATTGAACCAACAGACAACATTTTGGTGGCCCCTTGCGATGGCGTGATCAGCAAGATTTTTGACTCCAACCATGCATTCAGTATTGATACGCCAGCGGGTATTGAGCTGTTTGTGCACTTTGGTATTGATACAGTGGAACTTGATGGGACAGGCTTCAAACGCCTCGCCCAGGAAGGACAGCACGTCAAGGCGGGTGATCCGGTGCTGGAGGTGGATCTTGACCTGTTGAGCAATACGGCCCGAAGTATCATCACCCCCGTGGTCATTACCTCCATGAAAGACGTCAGTCGTCTGGAAAAGTCGGAGGGCGACGTGAAGGCCGGCGTCGATGAGTTGCTTAAGGTGGTGATTAATTAATTGAGTTAGGATTGCTCCCGTGAATAGCGGTTGTGCTTATCACGGGAGTAATGGGATCAGCTCGTCCAGTGGTTTTTCAGCGCTTTGTAGTTGCTGTAAGCCAGAAACTCCTGGTCAAATTCCGGGTACGCCACTCCGGCTTCCAGCTGAGCTTTATTGCCTAGCGCCATCTCCAGGTCGTTAAAGTCAATCTGCAAATCAGGCCCGACGGTTTTATTGAAATTGTCGAGCGCGGCCTTGCATTTGCCCTTGGCCACCTGCATGTCCAGATTGAGTGTTCTGCGATCTTCATGAGTTGTTGGTTTTGTGCCGTTGCGAAATTGTCGGACTGACTCTTTGAGCTTTTGAACTTCTTCCATACATTCACGTACTTGCCTGAAACAGTGCTCAACCATAGGACTGTTCTTTGCTTCATCCAGAGTATTGGCAATCAGAGTATTGGTAACCTGGCCGGTTTTCATATCATTAGTAGTGCTTTGGGGGGTGACTGGCGAGAGGCTAACGGTGCGGGACTGAATGGGACGCGACTGAATAGTGATCGTACGCGACTGTACCGGAGCAAGACGGGTGAAAAAGGATTTTAACACGTTGGATACGCTGACTTTGAATCGGCCGAACGCTCCTTGAGTGCCACGAGTATTCTGGGTATTGGTGTTATTGTGCGCCGGTGTCAGGTTAACCGGCTGGTGATTGCCTCCAACTTGGTTCATCGCCTTGTTTCCTGTGTATTATTGGATGCACTGTTATCGGCGGTCCCTTTCTCCCCATAAGAGTCTCCCCATAAGAGTCGCCGGGACTGTGCTTCCCGGCGCAACTGACTACATGGTTTTCATGGCTTCAATCATTTCGGAACGAATGTTGTCCGAACGTGGTCCGAAGATTGCCTGCATATTATCCCCGACCACCACTACCGCAGTAGCACCAAGCTGTTTCACTTTCTCGATATCGACCTTGGCTGGATCGTTGACGGTAACCCGCAATCGGGTAATACAGGCATCAAGGTTCTTGATGTTATCTTTGCCGCCAAAGGCATTTACCAATTCGATGGCCATTTCGCTCGAGGGTGCCACTGAGGTGGTTGCCTCAAAGTCATCTTCTCGTCCCGGAGTTTTCAGATTCAGCATCGTGATCAGTACCCGGAAGATAACGTAGTAGAGAACTGCGTAAATTGCGCCCAGGAAAATGATCCACACCGGTTTGGTGGCAATACCAAAGTAGAGGACGTAGTCAATCAGGCCATTGGAAAACGACATGGCCATCTTGATATCGAGGTAGTTAGTGATGGCGTAAGCCATGCCCGCTAGTACTGCGTGTATGGCGTAGAGCAAAGGCGCCACAAACAGGAACGAAAACTCAATGGGCTCGGTAATACCGGTCAGCATGGAGGTAAGTGCGGCTGACACCATAATACCGCTGACTTTGGCTTTGTTCTCAGGCTTGGCGCAGTGCCAGATGGCAATGGCGGCTGCCGGCAGGCCAAACATTTTGAACAGGTAACCACCGGCCAAGAAACCGGCTGTCGGGTCGCCGGCAAAGAAGCGGGCGATATCGCCATTGAATACTGTGCCGGAGGCGTCGATGAACTCGCCCATTTCCATTTGGAAAGGCACGTTCCAGATATGGTGCAGCCCAAAGGGAATCAGCAGGCGTTCAACGAAACCGTAAACAAAACCGGCCGCTTCGGGATTCTCATTGACCGACCACTGGGAGAAAATATTGATCACGCTTTGAATGGGGGGCCAGATAAAACTGAGTATGACGCCCAGGAGAATGGCAAAAATACCGGTGATGATGGGCACAAAACGTTTGCCGGCAAAAAAGCCCAGATAATCCGGCAGCTCTATGCGGTAAAAGCGATTGTACATTACCGCAGCCAGGATGCCGGCAATGGTGCCCCCAAAGACGCCCGTGTCGATGGTGGCAATACCCATTACCATAGACGGCTCCAGGCCAAGATAGGTGACCATGGTGCCCATGGTACCAAGCATAACCACGAACCCGACCACGGCGGCTACTGAGGAGACACCGTCGTTTTCTGTCAAGCCAATGGCCGTGCCGATGGCGAAGATGATGGCCAGGTTACTGAATACCGAGCCGCCAGCCTGGGCCATGATGCTGGAGAGCAGCTCAGGAATAAACGAAAAGCCGGCGCTCCCCACCCCAAGTAAAATCCCGGCCACGGGTAACACGGCCACGGGCAGCATTAACGCCTTGCCGATTTTCTGCAACGTACCAAAAATGGTTTTGATCATGAGAGGATACTCCGTGCGCGGATACAAAGGGACCGATGGGACGGAAACGGCCCGACTGGCAGTCGCCAGTGTATGAAACGTGCGGGAGTACTGAAAATAAACGACACAGTGCGACTACCGTGGTCGGTTTGACGATTGTCAACAGTAAGTCAGTAATTTTCAAGGATAGACTAACTTTATCTTTTTCGAGGCGTGAGTCTGCTCGATCATGCTGGTGGCTTAATCTGGCAAGTATAGGTATGCATAACTGAATATTGACGTATATCAATAAAATTAATTCGGATAATACGTATTATGACCATGTGCTGAGAGGCGGAAGAACGGGTCCTGATAATAATAAATACCTCGTTCCAGACCTGGTCGGTGCTTGCTGATTTCATGGATATTATAACGAGAAGCGGGAGCCAGCAGTGTGACAGTCAGTCGAGCCCGGATTTGAGGGGATCCGGGCTTTTTTTTATTTGTTGCGGGAGTGTTACAATCACTTACCGGTAACCGTCAGGCTTGACCAACCACGGGGTCACGCCGGAACTCTGGAGCTGACAGGCGCATGCAATTTTTAATCACTGGCGGAACAGGTTTTATAGGGCGGCGGTTGGTGCAGCAGCTACTTGATGAAGGACATGACGTGGTGGTCCTGAGTCGTCAGCCAGCCCATGATGTTCGCTTGCAGCTCTCCAGCAGGGTAAAGCCGGTAACCTCCCTGGCAGCCATTAATCCTGCCACCTGTTTTGATGCGGTGATCAATCTTGCCGGCGAAGGTATTCTCGACAAAAGATGGAGCCCGGCCCGCAAGAAGGTGTTGCTTGATAGTCGTATTGGCGTCACTGCGGAGCTGGTGGATCTGATCGAGCGCATGGAGAATAAGCCTGGCTGTCTGATCAGTGCTTCCGCCGTGGGTTTTTATGGTGTGGCCCACGGCACCGGTGAAGTGCTTGATGAGTCCGCCGCGGTTGGCAATGACTTTGCTGCGACGCTGTGCAACCGCTGGGAGCAGGCGGCGCGGCGCGTTGAATCCATGGGGGTGCGTACCTGCATCGTTCGGATTGGTGTGGTGTTGCATCCCGACGGCAGTGCTCTGCAAAAGATGCTGCCCGCTTTTCGCCTGGGACTTGGCGGCCCTATCGGCGACGGGCAGCAGATCGTACCCTGGATTCATATGGACGACATGCTTGGTATCTTGCGTTATCTGGTCACACATCAGGACGCCACTGGCGTGTATAACGCAGTGGCACCAGAGGTGCTCAACAATAAAGCCTTTGCCCGGGCGCTCGGGCGCGCCATACGACGACCGGCCGTTATACCCATGCCCAGGTATGCTCTTGAGTTGCTGCTCGGTGAAGCGGCCCAGCTGCTCACCGAAGGTCCGGCAGTGATCCCGGAAAGACTGCGAGAGGCCGGTTTCAGCTTTGCTTACCCGGATATCAATGGGGCGTTGGCAGCATTGCTGGGGTAATACGCTGTTCGCATAGCCTTTTGCCAATTATTTGTACAATACCACCGTTATTCCTGCCGACCCAGCGAATATACCTCTTGCTGAGCCTCGCTTTTAAACGTCAATAACCTGATAATCGACAAAAAATTTTCCCATATCCTGCGATCTCACGGTTGAGACCAAGGCTGACCATTATGACCTGGGCATTGGCCATCAAGAATTTGCAAAAAACGTACGACGACGGTTTTGTTGCCCTGAAAGGCATTAACCTGGAAGTGGCCCAGGGGGATTTTTTTGCCCTGTTAGGCCCGAACGGCGCCGGGAAGTCCACCACGATCGGAATAATTTCCTCTCTGGTGCGTAAAACCGCTGGCAGCGTAGCCGTTTTTGGTTATGACATTGACCGCGACCTGGGACGCGCCAAACGAGCGCAAGGGGTGGTGCCGCAGGAGTTCAACTTTAATCAGTTTGAGAAAGTTGAGGATATACTGGTAACTCAGGCTGGTTATTACGGGTTGTCTCCCCGTCAGGCCCGACCGCGTATAGAGCACTATCTGAAAAAACTGGGCTTGTGGGATAAGCGGTTTACTCAGTCCAGAATGCTCTCGGGCGGCATGAAGCGACGCCTGATGATTGCCAGGGCACTCGTTCATGAGCCACGGCTGTTGATTTTGGACGAGCCCACAGCGGGTGTTGATATCGAACTGCGCCGTGGCCTGTGGCACTTTATCAGGGAGATTAACGCTCGGGGAACCACCATTATTCTTACCACTCACTATCTGGAAGAAGCCGAGCAGCTCTGTCGCAATATTGCCATTATCGACCAGGGACAGATTGTAGAAAACACCACCATGAAACATTTGCTGAGCTTGCTGCACAAGGAAAGCTTTGTCCTTGACCTGCGCCAGCCAATCAAACAACTACCGTCGTTCAATGGCTATCGGGTCAGTCAGATTGACAGCCATTCCCTGGAAGTGGAGGTGGACAAAAATGCCGGGGTTAATGATCTGTTTCGCCAGCTTAGCCAATTCCAGATTGAGGTAGCCAGCATGCGTAATAAAAGTAACCGGCTGGAAGAGCTGTTTATGAACATAACCAACCACGATGCAGTAAACGATGCTGTAAATGGTGATCAGGATGCCTCAGAGGGAGAAGTGGCCTAATGTCAGGTGTTAATAACGGGGACGGGCAGCCAGTCACATCATTGCTTGCTGAGTATCGTTATCACTGGGTGGCCTTTGTCACCATATTCATCAAGGAGGTCCGGCGTTTTATGCGTATCTGGCCGCAAACGTTATTGCCGCCAGCCATCTCTATGGTGCTCTATTTTATTATCTTCGGAGCAGTTATTGGCTCGCGCATTGGTACCATGGACGGTTTCAGCTACATGACCTATGTGCTGCCGGGGCTGGTGATGATGGCCGTGATCACCAACAGCTTCAGCAATGTGGCATCCAGCTTTTTCAGCAATAAGTTTCAGCGCAGCATTGAGGAGGTGTTGGTTGCCCCAGTGCCCAACGCTATCATCCTGGCCGGTTATGTGCTCGGGGGAGTGGCCAGAGGTGTGATCACTGGAGCCATTGTTATGGGGCTGGGATTGTTTTTTGTTGATCTGCACATTCACAACCTGCTGGCCACCATTCTGGCGGTGGTGATGACAGCCACGGTATTTGCCCTGGGCGGTTTTATCAACGGTGTTTTTGCTCGCAAGTTTGACGACGTAGCCATTATTCCGACGTTCGTTCTGACACCTCTGACTTACTTGGGCGGTGTCTTTTATTCCATCAATATTTTGCCCGAGTTCTGGCAGAAAGTTTCCCTGATCAACCCCATTTTCTACCAGGTGAACACGTTCCGCTATGGACTTCTGGGACAGGGCAGTGGTATTGATAGCCATCTTGTCGGTTTTTCAGGTTTTTCTTACCTGGTGACACTGGCGGTTATAGTGTTGCTCGGCGCCTACAGTATGTACTTGTTGAAAACCGGTCGTGGCCTGAGAAGTTGATGATTGTCTGAAAAATAGTCGATCTGAAAAATAGTCGGAAAAATAGCGCTTTTACCAATGAATAACGTGTTGCACGCCTCGCCGCTGGGCAAAACCAGCGAATATAAGTCAGAATACGATCCGTCGTTGCTATTTCCTATCGAACGCCGAGAGAAGCGTGCGGAGCTGGGCATTGATCACAGTCAGCTGCCGTTCTTTGGTCGGGATCTCTGGTATGGTTATGAATTGTCTTGGCTGACGCCGCAGGGTAAACCGGTTGTGCGGGTGGCGCAATTTGAACTACCTTGCAACTCCCCATGTTTGATTGAGTCCAAGTCCTTCAAGCTCTATCTCAATTCGTTTAACCAGTCTCGCTTTGCCAGCGCTGAACATGTGGCCGAGCGCTTGATCGCGGACTTGTCGGTGGTGGCAAAAGCACCGGTCAAGGTACAGCTGTTCACGGTTGACGAGTTTGCTGCCCGTGCGTTTGATATTGCGCCTGGCATTAACATTGATGAACTGGACGTTGAGGTTGACTGCTATCAGTACAATCCACTGTTGCTGGCCAAAAGCAGTGACAGTAACCAAGTGATCAGCGAAACGTTGCACACTCATCTGCTTAAATCCAACTGTCCAGTTACCGGGCAGCCAGACTGGGGTACGTTGGTGGTGAGCTATTGTGGTGAGCCCATTGATCGGGCGGCACTGCTGCGCTACGTCTGCTCATTTCGTGACCATCAGGAATTCCACGAGCAGTGCGTCGAGCGGGTTTTTGTTGATCTGCAAAAGCACTACCAATTGGCTGAGTTGACGGTTTATGCCCAGTACCTGCGTCGGGGTGGGCTTGATATCAACCCACTGCGCAGCACGTCATCTGTGGAGACTGCCCCGCTACGATTTATCCGACAGTAGCCTTCTTTTTGTTTCTGTCAGCTATTCTCGCAAGCTAGACTATTCTCGCGAGTTAATTGTCCTCTGGTTCCTCCTCTATGACCCAGTCCGCTGGCGGAGGAGGCAAAAAGCGCGAGCCCGACCCCCGCAAGGATGACGTTTTGGCCAGCACAAAATCCCGACGCAGCACCTCGGCTGCCACGGCATTGGCCGTGAGCTGGCCGGTACTGGCTATTTCTTCGTGTTCTTCGCGCGGCGGTGGTGCCGGTCTAAAAGATTGCAGCAGCGGTGACTTGGCTGGCGTGACCGGAACTTTTCTGTTGATGCGAATGGGAATGACTGACGGATCGTCCGACGGTGGGATAACGTTGCGGCTTTCGGCGGTCGCGTGTGCATGGGAGTGCGGGTTATTGCGGTGGTGATCAACCCCGGTGTAACCGGATAAAACGGGAGATAATGGCCACTGCGACATCAGCGGCTGGAAATGACGCTGGCGAAACCTGTCAGGGAGGGAGTTGTTTCTGCCAGGAAACGGGTTGAGGTTCTGGCTCTTTTGCCTAGAGTGAATTTCTGACTGAAACAGACCGTGGTAACCGCAATCGGTCAGGGCATTGAAGAAGCACTGGTAGATTTCCGGCCCTATGATGAGCACGGTATTGATGATGCGGCTCGTGGTATCCACGCTATCGGTTTTTTCTGTTTTCGGTTGTTTTTTGAAAATGCTTTTAAAGCCTTGATAGGCCTTTTTGGATAACTGCTGCTTCAGGTACCTTTTTATTTTATCGTTATCCAGCCCCAGCTTACCGCTGGTTACTGCTGCCTTTAAATTCATTAGCTGACGACAGAGGTCTTGCTGGCAGTTTTCCGCATCCACCAGTGCCATGCTATCTGAAGAGCTGGAATGAGTGCCTGTTTCTGTTGAGGGTGGGCTGCTACTTGAGTCTTGATCGCTAATGTCAGAGGCGCTGTCAGTAAGATCAGCTATGGCCAGGGTAGGTTGTTGCAGGGTTAGGGCCAGGTAGTTGTTCAATTGCACAATAACATAGTCTCGCAATGCTTTGGCGTGGCTCAGTGGGACGTTCGCAGCGGGTAACTGGTTATTGAACAGCAGATGGATTTGACTCACCACCTCTGGGGCAATGTTGTCTCGGGGTGCGCCAACGGCGCGATTAAATGCTTTTGCTTGTGGGGGCTGAAGCTCCCTTCTCTGGCTGTACGGTGACTTTTTGAGCGGTGGCGCACTGGTAGGATTGGCTGCTGATGGTCGCATTGGTGTATCCCTGAGACATTTGTTGTGCAAGAAATCCGGGGTTCCTTTCACTGTTTTGTTGTCACTGGTCGTAGTTGCTATTTATGGCCACCTGCCTATTTATAGCCACCTGCCGCTTTATAGTCAGCTGCCATCACTCGCTGCTGGTAGTCGACTCAACTGAAACGGCTAAACGATGGGTGCCATGTAATTTTTGCCCGTAATTTTTATTGGGAGAATGAATATTGTCAGGTTTGCCGCCCAAACGAACCCAGTGGCGAGCCGTTACAATTTCCTTACTTGCTCCTCCGCCCGGACGATGGCACGATAACCACCCCAGATTCGCAGCATAGTCGTCCATATACAGATTGCAGAAAAGCCAAAAGCCAGCGGCACAAAGTATTCGGGCAAAAGACAAAACAGCACAAAGAGAACAATGGTTTCAGTGCCTTCCGCCAGCCCTCCCAGATAATAGAGTGATTTACCCTGATGGTGAGGAGGCTTGAGCTGGTGCCGCTCAGCCATCACAGCATAGGCCAAAAAGCTCGATCCGGTGCCCATGAATGAAAAAATCAGTGTGCAGGCGGCAATGGCATTGTGTTGTGGTGAAGCCAGGGCAAAGCCCAAAACAACGCCGGAATAGAAGATAAAATCCAGCGTAATGTCCAGAAAGCCACCGGCATCGCTCGGCCCGCTCATTCTGGCCAAGGCCCCATCCAGCCCGTCGAGAATGCGGTTGGTCACGATGGTCAGCAGAGCCAGGAAGTAATATCCTTGGGATAGCAAGGGTATGGCGAGCATACCCAGCACAAAACCTGTGATGGTAACCTGGTCGGCTGTGATGCCACGGCGCAAGAGTCTGGAGGCCAGTTTTCTCAATGGGGGCTGGGTCAGTGGGGCTATCCATTTATCGAGCATGGGAGTCCAGTAGATGAAAACTGTGGATGGCAGATCATACCTTCGGAAAATGCGTGAGCCAAACGACTTGTTTTGCTGATGCGCTTAGCGTGGTCAGGTAAGCAATTGCCGGTATGGAGCAACAATAGCTGGTGCGTTTGTGATGTTTTTCCGCGTGTGTTTGGTGCGAGGTTGAGTATTCAGGTCCTGTTGTAACACATTGTCGCTTATTGACTGGTTTTTTGCTCGACCCATCACCAGGAGTGATGTGGTGAGCACGACAAAGTATTCGCTCAGTCGCCAGTTGAAATACACCTCTGACAAGAGATAGTCAGAAACACAAACAACGGATGGGCAACAGGCCTTGGTAAGTAACAGGTAAACATCTTTGCAACGGGACAAAAGTGGAATGCGGGTCACGCGTTATGACCCAAAACGTGATCAGTTAATCCGAATTTTTCTATTAATCTTTATTGCTTTGCTGGGTGGTTTTGCCTATTGGTATGGTAGTAGCCGCGGTGGTCAGGATACGGCAGATGTCCGGGAGCAGAACGTTGCCCTGGATGATCAAGTTCGCGTCTTGCAGGAGCAAAACAGCGAACTTAGGCAGCGCCTGACCCTTGTAGAGAGCGCCAGGAAGATGGATCGCGAAGCGGTTAACAACGTCAGGTTGCAGGTCAAGCAGCTGGAAGATGAGAAAGAGGAACTTCTCAAAGAGTTGTCCTTTTTCAAGAGCATCATGGCCCCGGAGGATAGCACCACCGGTGTGCGGGTGGCCAGTTTCAGTTTGCTCAGAGGCAGTGAGCCTGGTCACTACCGTCTGCGGCTTGTCCTTTCCCAGGTTCAGAGAAGCAATCCGTTTTTAAAAGGAACCTTGTCTGTTTCGCTGCTCGGTGAAAAAGCAGGCAAGGCAGAGACCCTTGAATTGTCACAATTGGTTGAGGCCGGGCAGGATGTCAAGAGTCTTGGCTTTCGCTATTTTCAGACTCTGCCAAGTGACAAAGAATACCTTGATTTCACTTTACCGGACGAATTTCAGCCCGCTGAAATAAAGGTTCTGGTGCAGATAACCAGTGGAGTCAAGCAGAAGGTTGAATTAGTTTATCAATGGCATCAGGAGTTGGCGAAGGATGTTCGGGAAAACGACGAAGACGGTGAGTAGCGCCACTGACGGCCACAGCGATACAACCCTTATTTCGAGGGAAACCATCGTTACCGGTGATATCCATTTTACTGGTTCAGTGCATATTGAAGGCTCCGTCAAAGGCAATATTACTACTGAAGAAGGCCTGTTGACTGTTGCCAACAGCGGCACTGTTGAAGGCGACGTACGGGCGCAGCGTGTGGTGATCGATGGTCACGTGCACGGCAATGTTCTTGCCGAAGAGCACTTGGAGCTGGCTTCCAGGTCAGTGATCAACGGCAATGTGTACTACAGCGTGATTGAGATGGTCAAAGGAGCCCAGGTCAATGGCAGTTTGCAGTTTCACGATAGCTCTGATGGAAACCAGCCGCTGCTGGGACACCCGGATGAGACAGAAATAAGCGTTGGTGAACTGTTCGACGAGGAGCATTGACGAAGTCAGTTGGTTGCTCGGATAATAACCGGCCGATGAACGCCTGATGGATCGCTCTGGTTGTAAGTGGCAGCCACGGGCTGGAGAGATTGTCCAGTTCTCAACAGCCTTGACAAAGATAACGGCATGGGAGGGTCAATGAGCAAAGCAACAACAGTACCGGCAACGGAAATGCCAGGACCGATCACGGTTACTGATGCGGCGGCCCAAAGGGTTTGCCAACTATTGGCCGACGAGACTGAGGCGGATCAGCGACTGCGGGTTTATGTCACCGGTGGTGGCTGTTCCGGTTTTCAGTACGGCTTTATTTTCGATAGTAATTTGGCCGATGACGATACGTTGATCGTCAAAGAGGGAGCACCGGTGGTGGTTGACTCCCTGAGTTATCAATACCTGGTAGGTGCTGAGATTGACTTTGAAGAGGGCTTGCAAGGCTCCCGCTTCCTGGTCAGAAACCCCAACGCCAAGTCCACCTGTGGCTGTGGCTCTTCCTTCTCAATTTGAACCTGCATCAGACATACTGGCGACAGCAGGATAAATACCGCCAAGCACTCTTAAGCCCATAGCCCCGGTTACACTTGGCAGGTTGCCAGGTAAGCCGTTCATCGTCTGCCGTGCCAGCCACGCAAAGGCGATTGCCTCAACCCATTGCGGGTCGAAACCAAGAGCAGATGTTGACTGCACATTTTGGTTGGGCAGCTCCTCGCGCAGCATAGTCATTAGCGTTCGGTTCCTGGCGCCTCCGCCGCAAACAAAAACTTCCCTGGTTGCCGCTGCATGCTGCTTTATGGCATCCGCAATGCCCCGCGCACTTAGACGACACAGTGTGGCTTGAATGGTGGTCGGTGATAAACCGCTAAAACCTTTCAGTATCCACTGTAGCCACTGAGGGTTGAACAGCTCACGCCCCGTGCTTTTTGGGGGCGGTAAGCGGAAAAAAGACTCGCTCAGCATGGTTTCCAGCAAGATTGGATCATGGGGTTCTTGCCCGGCATGAAAACCATCGGGATCAAACGGTTTTAACCATTGCTGCTGACACCAGTAATCCATTAACAGATTACCAGGGCCGGTATCAAAGCCCGTTACCTGCTGACGTGCCGCAGGCAATATAGAGATATTGCTGATACCACCAACGTTTACTACTACCCGAGGGATGCTGTCGCTGGCAAAAACAGCCTGGTGAAAAGCCGGGACCAAGGGCGCACCCTGGCCGCCAGCGGCCATGTCCCGGCGGCGAAAATCAGCCACCACAGTAATACCGGTCTGCTCCGCCAGGAGATTCGGGTCACCAATCTGTAAGGTGTAGCCCAGCTCTGGTAGATGTCTTATGGTCTGACCGTGACTGCCAATGGCGCTGACCTGATCGGGGGACAGTCCTGCATTGGCCAGCAGTGTTTTGACGGCTTGGGCGTACAGTTGGGCAATGGCTGGCTCAACCTCGGCCAGCAAGCGGATTTCATCGTCTCCGGGGAAGCAAAGTTGTTGAATTTTTGCTTTCAGCTCGATGGGCCACGCTACGGTGTGACTGGCAAGCAGCACCGGACGATGGTCATCAAGATGATCATCAAAACGGTCATCAAAACGCACGGCAACCGCGTCAACGGCATCCAGGCTAGTGCCTGACATCAGACCCAGGTAGATTTCAGACATAAATTATCCCGATAAAAAAATGGCCATCATTGATGGCCATTGGCTGAAAACAGTACTTGTTCCAGTGGATGCACTGGCCAGTCAGCAATCACTGAGTTGCCAGCATTGTGCCAGATTGCTTGGCAAGCTGGGAGATCATCTGTCCGGATACTTGGCTGAACTTAACCATTTCGCTTTTGCCGATGGGAGCTGCATCAGGCAATTTTACGGTCATCGGGTTCCTGTGCTCACCATTAACACGGAACTCGTAATGCAGGTGTGGTCCGGTGGCCCAGCCGGTTTTGCCCACATAGGCAATCACCTGTCCCTGGCGAACCTTCTGGCCTTTTTTCAAGCCGGCCAGTTTGTTGGCATGGGCGTAGACTGTGACGATATTGTTGGGATGCTGAATGTAGACCACGTTACCAAACCCGTTCTGCCAGCCGGAAAATTGAATTCGGCCATCGCCGGCGGCCTTGATGGGCGTATTCATGGGCGCGGCGTAATCCACGCCTCGATGGGGACGCTTGGTCTTGAAGACCGGGTGCAGGCGGTTTGGATTAAAGCGTGAACTGATCCGGGTAAAATCCACAGGTGAGCGCAAGAACGCTTTTTTCATGCTCTTGCCATCGGGTGAGTAGTAGGCTGTATTGCCTTTGCTGTCGGTGTAGCGGATGGCGGTATAGGTTTGCCCCTGGTTAGTGAAACTGGCAGCGAGGATATCACCGTCGTTCAGCTTTTCATCATCAAGATAGTTTTCTTCGAACAACACTTCGAAGGCGTCACCGCTGCGGATGTCTTGTACGAAGTCGATATCCCAGCCGAAAATGCCTGCCAGCTCCATGGTCAGATTTTCCGACAGGCCGGCTTCCTGACTGGCCATAAACAAGGAGCTTTTTATCGTACCGCTGGCAAAAGAGGTCTTGACCTCGGGGGATTGGGTAATCAATTCTGCCTGATAACCGCCTGCAGCGGTTTTGCTGAAGAAAATGTTCTCCAGCTTCGATTTGACATAACGAAACTGAGTGAGGACGCCCTGTGGATTGATGCGAAACTCCAGCGACTCTCCCGGGAGTATATGCGTCAGGGCCTCACCGAACCGGGGCGTATTAGTAATCTGATAAACGACGCTGGCACTTAGTTTTTGGGCATTGAACAGCGATGAGAGATTATCGCCGGGGCGAATGGTTACAGTGTGCCATTTGCCCAGTTGTTGTTCTAAATCATAAGCCTTTCGAGCCAGGGCTTTGGCAGCGGCCTCTGCCTTGGCCTGCTGCATTCTGGCTTTTTCCGTCTCAGGCGTGGTTGGGTTTGCCCTGGTTGCGCCTGCTTTTGCTTTGGGCGCAGCTACCTCTGCCTGGCTGTTGCCAAAAGCGGCATGACCATCATTTCTCTTGCTACTGATCGACTCGACACTGTTTGATGCAAATGCATCAATCGACATTGGGATTTCGTTGCGCTTGGCTTCCACGTCGCCGGAAGGCAGTAGAGCCATTATGCCCATAACGGCAACGGCAACTGTGCTAGCCAGCAGCAGGTGCAGTCTGGGAAATTGCGTCCGGCACCGGTTGACTCGAGAGGCGCCTAGGGGGATTCGGCTATTCATTAAGGCGTTAACGCTATAGATGATATGCAATATATAGGTAGTGATCATCGGATTATAACGGGAAAGACCACTGTAAGTCATATACTTCGCAAATATCTGTCAGTGTTGTGCTGTTTTTTCTTACATGGGTGAGTACCTGTTCGAGTTAGTTATGCCAGTGTGCGCTATTTTGCTGGTCTTGAGCGTAGGGAGGCTGATGGTAATTGTGATTGTGACCCTGACTGTGACAAGCGCTGTAGTGACCGGGATACTGAGGATCAGCCCGAGCGACCTCAGGTCGAGTATGGGGAGCGCCATCAGACGACGCTGGAAAGTTTACGTAGGGCTGGGCACCACATATCCGGGGCAGATTGAACAGTACCGCCCCAACAGGGCCGAACAAGCAGTAGGGAACGAAAAAGGTAAAAGCGACGCTGCCAAGATTTTCACCGCTGAGCCATGGGTATCGTGTGTGGGTAGTCAGTATGCACTGAGATAAAGTGTCTGCCGAAGCTGCGGCGTCATTGAGCACGTAAGCTTCCAGCGGCGGATTGGTCCTAAATTGAGTAGGAATGTCTATTGTGTGTGCCGGATGCTGATCTGGCTGCACGGAGCGATTGCCCAGATTCTCATGCGCGTAGCGCAATGAGCCTTTGATACCACCAAAAAGCCAGCCAGCTCCCGTGGCCAGACAGAGAGTGACTTTTCTGCCCGCAAACCGCAGGCATTCTGTCCCGGTGGCCATGCCCCGGATGACCACCTGGATGCCATCGGTGGCGGAGAAATTCTGCGAAGCTGGTGGCGTTGGTGCCTGCGGCGTCGGTATTGGGTAGCTCACAAATCTCTCTCCCCTCGTGTTTTGGCTCAATCAATTATGGTGCAAGAACACAAATACGGCGCAGGAACACCAAGCGACCTTATGGTCGGCATGATCGGCGGCTGCCGACGTCCACCCGCGTGGTGATTTCAACTTTCAGACTTAACGAGAGTTCCAGTATCGCCATGAAAATACCAACCTTGTTGATCGAGACATCATTTTCATTGTCTGGCAGTGGGATTATGTTGTATTTTGGGCGGCCCGTTTTTTGTTCCGGTTGAATCACTCCAGGAAAAGGTAATGTCCGATAGTCAGAACCCGTTACTGCATGATCTGCAGGCCCGCCAGCTCATCGCGCAGACCACTGCCGTTGAAGAACTGGACGCTCACCTGAGCGAACAGTCCCGGGTGCTCTACTGCGGCTTTGATCCTACGGCAGACAGCCTCCATCTTGGTCACCTGGTGCCGTTGCTGGTGCTCAAGCGTTTCCAGCAAGCTGGCCACAAACCCATTGCGCTGGTCGGTGGTGCCACCGGGCTGATCGGTGATCCCAGCTTTAAGGCCACAGAACGACAATTGAACACCTCCGAAGTGGTCGCTGGCTGGGGCGAAAAAATCAAGGCACAAGTTAGCCAGTTTATTGATTTTGACTGCGGCGCAAATTCAGCCATTGTCGCCAATAACCTGGACTGGACCGCTAACCTGAGCGTACTGGATTTTCTTCGGGATATCGGTAAGCATTTTTCCGTTAATGCCATGATTAACAAGGAGTCGGTACAGCAGCGCCTGAACCGGGAAGGTGCTGGTATCTCCTTTACTGAGTTTTCCTATGCACTGCTGCAAGGGATGGATTTTGCCGAGTTGAACCGACGCTACGATTGCACTTTGCAAATAGGCGGCAGTGATCAGTGGGGCAATATTGTCGGCGGTATTGACCTGGCACGGCGGCAGAACAAGGCCAGAGCCTTTGGCTTGACGGTACCGCTGATCACCAAGTCGGATGGTACCAAGTTTGGCAAGAGTGAAGGCGGTGCCATCTGGCTTGATGCGCGCAAAACTTCTCAGTACGCTTTCTACCAGTTCTGGATGAACACTGCTGATGCTGATGTATATCGCTTCCTGAAGTTTTTTACCTTCCTGGACATTGATGAAATCGACGCTATTGAGCAGGCCGATGCCGAGCGTCAGGGTCGCCCTGAAGCGCAGCGCATCCTGGCCCGTGAAGTGACGCGTCTGGTACATGGGGATGAAGGCTTGCAGGCAGCTGAGCGCATCACTGAAGCGCTGTTCTCTGGTGATGCCACGCAGCTGTGTGAGGCAGACCTGGAGCAACTCAAACTTGATGGTCTGCCCAGTGCCACCGTTGCCAGGGATGCCCTGGTGGAGCAAGCCATGACTCAGCTCTTTGCCCAAGTGGGCATGGTAAAATCCGGCAAACAAGTGAAAGATGCCCTGGGCAGTAACGCGGTGTTTATCAATGGGGCGGCCTGCGGTGCAGCGGATAATATGAATCTGGCCGAGTGTTTTGCCGTAGAAAAAGCCATGTATGGTCGTTTTTTCCTGGTAAAACTGGGTAAGAAAAACCACTTCCTGTTTGAAATCAACTAACGACAATTATCGTTTTGCCGTCACCGGCGGTTTGCCCGGTGACTGGTGTTTCTGGTGCTACACAAGCTTGCTCATTCGCCAAACTTGATGCATTGATAGCAAAAGCACTCCATATCTTCCGGCCACTCCTCTGGCGCTACGCCGGCCTTGATTTTCAGATGTTGCAGAAATTGTTCAGGGCTAGGCAACTGTTGCCATACCTGGGGTAAAAAGGTGGCTGAGTGTCGGGCATTGCGTATCAGTAGCCCGTCAATACCTGGGCGAATGGTTTGCAGCAGATCCTCTTCATCGGTTACCGTCAGGCGTTGCTGTGGGGTCAGAAGGGAGATTTCAATGTGGATTTCGCTCAGCTCACTTGCAGTCACGGGCGGGAAGCGTGAATCACGAAAGGCACTGGCAAAAGCGTTGTGGATGACATCGGCAAGCAGCGGGCGATGGGCCACGGTGGAACCAATACAACCACGCAAAGACCCGTGTTTGTGCAGGGTGACAAAGCAGGCAGCCGGTTGGCAGAAGCGCTCGGGCTGACCTTGCCAGTCAGGCTCCGGTGGCAAACCTTGAACGCAACCCTCGTTAATGGTTTTGCGGGCAATGCACAGTAACGCTTTTTTTTCGCTCTCATCAGGCACAGTTCAGACTCCGTCAATCGTGTGTGGCAGATAGCTTAACGACGATTACTGAATAACAAAAGAACCGTACCCCACCACACGACTCTTGTCGCCGGCGGTATCGCCCGAGTTACGCACATCCAGCGTGATCACATCCATGCCCCGACTCTGGGCAACTTGCAACATGCCGTTCAACGGATTACACCCACAGGCCTGCCCGCCGGTCAGATTACTGCTCAGTTGTTCGATGGCCTTGACGGTTTGCTGGTCCCGATAACAGGCCTCCTCATAGCTGTGAAAATGGCTGAGATCGGAGCTGATAATGATCAACGTCTCTTGCTCGCCCCACAGCTGCTCAATAACTTCTGCCACCGACAGGGCACTGCAGTCACCCACCACAATGGGAATTAACGTGAACTCATTGAGGCACGACTGTAAGAACGGGCACTGTACTTCCAGGCTATGCTCCTGCGCGTGGGCCTGATCAAGTACCTGCACCTGGCTGAACGATTGCAGGGTGGCCATGGCGTCAAGATCCAACGGTATCTGACCCAGAGGGGTGACAAAAGCGTCACAGTCCGGCAATGCCAGACCTTGCAAAGGTACTCGATGGCTGGGGCCAAGCAGTACCACCTTGCGAATATCATTTGCCATGGTAGGCAGCAAACGATAGGCAGTGGCCGCAATCGGACCGGAGTAGATCAGCCCGGCATGGGGCACCACCAGCGCTTTGGGTGAGAAGTCTTTGGGTTTGGCTTCATCGAGCAGCCCGATAATCATATGGCTGAGGGCATCGGGCGAGTCAGGATAAAACGTCCCGGCCACGGCAGGTTGGCGGATAGTCATTATGGGTTTCTCTCCGGAATGGTTCGAGTAATGAGCATGGGGCAGGTGAGAGGCACGAACTCCTGTTCTCGAAATTCCCGTTGTGTCCGCAGAGCCTATAATTATAGCTCTGTAATCAGGATAATGATCAGGCACAAGACCTGATATGAAGAGGGATTATGCCAAGACAAACGACACCTGCCGGTAATGTTACCACCCGCTACTGGCACTTGGTAGACGATGGTCGTGTTCAGTGTGATGTGTGTCCCCGGGGCTGCAAGTTACGCGATGGCCAGCAAGGGCTCTGTTTTGTCCGCGCCTGTGAGGATGGTCAGATCGTCCTGACCAGTTACGGACGCTCCAGCGGATTTTGCGTTGACCCTATTGAGAAAAAACCACTGAACCATTTTTTGCCTGGTACGCCTGTGCTGTCGTTTGGTACTGCCGGGTGTAACCTGGCATGCAAGTTTTGCCAGAACTGGGATATGAGCAAATCCCGGGAGATGGACACGCTGGCTGACCAGGCATCGCCCACCCAACTGGCTGCCATGGCCGAGCAACTTGGTTGCCGGTCGTTGGCTTTTACTTATAACGATCCGGTGATTTTCCTGGAATACGCCATTGATGTGGCCCAGGCTGCCCATGAAAAAAACCTGAAGTCTGTGGCAGTTTCTGCCGGTTATATTTGCCCCGAGCCGAGGATGGAGTTTTTTCGTTATATGGACGCGGCAAATATTGACCTGAAGGCTTTCAGTGAAAACTTCTACCGAAAAATCTGTGGCGGGACGCTACAACCCGTTCTGGAAACGCTAGAATACCTGAAGCACGAAACCAGTGTCTGGTTTGAAATCACCACGTTGTTGATTCCTGGGGAAAATGACTCTGACCAGGAACTGAACGACATGTGTCAATGGGTAGTTGAGCATCTCGGTGTCGATGTGCCGATGCACTTTACTGCGTTTCATCCGGACTGGAAAATGCGGGACCATCCCCATACTCCGGCCGCAACGCTGAGCAGGGCACGACAAATCGCCATAAATCACGGCGTACGCTACGCCTACACCGGTAATGTCCATGACGCAAACGGTGGCAGTACCCGCTGTCATCAGTGCCACAGTGTGTTGATTGAGCGGGACTGGTACGTTTTGGGGCAGTGGCAGGTTACGGCTTCAGAAGGGCACGGTTTTTGCCAGGCGTGCGGAGCGTCAGTGGCCGGAGTTTTTGAGGAGTCTGCGGGCGCGTGGGGCAGCCGTCGTGTACCTGTCAAAATTGTCTGAATCGCCTTGAGATGGGGACCCGCTCCACTGCTCGGGGCAGGTCCCGCGATCAATTACCACCATGCTTCCATTTGTGCACCGAAGGTCCAGCCATCGCGTTTGTCAACAAAGGTATCAAAGACCTGCTGGGCTGTGGTTGCGCCGTCATAGTTCAGGCCGAGGACATCCTGAATGGCCGATGTAAAGGCCGGATCACACGCGGTAGTGGTCTCTCCCCGGGTTGCAGCGCAGTCATTGGCAGCTTTCCATTTTGCGTAGGTGGCAAAGAGCCGTATTTGTGGCCGTACGTTGTTGCCGAAATCGGGATGGAACATTTGGGCAAGAGTAACTTTAGTCAAGCCACTATTGAATAGCCTGCCGCTGCTGAACGTCGGGCCAGAAGCTGTACTGGTAGGATCGGTATTAATTGTCACCCTATTGAAAACGTTTTTCACCTGATCGTAACCCACCTCAATGGCCGTGCTGGTCCAGTCGGTCCACTTCCAGGCAGGACGAATGCCAGCGGTGATCCAGGTGGTGTTTGAGCCACGCATGGCAGGAAGAATCTGTTGCACTGCGTCGGGAAAATCGACTCTGGTGTAGCCCAGCATATACAGCACGTCGAGTCGTTCGGTGAGCAAAATAGAGCCATGGTCGAACACCCGATACATTTTACTGCCCTCAAAGAGCGCCGAAGGTTGCAGGCCGGTGGTGGCACTGGCACCCACGCCAGGGCCCGTCATAGCATCTGTGGCGTACTGCAGGACAAAGGCATTACGGTCCAGGTCGCCAAAGCTCCAGACCAGGTCGCCGGTTATCATCCAGCCATTGCGCTTGAACCTGTCTTTGTTATTGATGCTGGGTGAGTTGATGCGATCTGCTGGTTGGCCTCTGCCAAAATCAACGCCAATATCAAGGGACAGGTTATCCGTCAGATTGATATCGGTAAGGCGCAGATCGAGAATCTCAGTTGGCACGATGTCGGTGGAGAATAAATCGTTGATGCTTGTCATGTCAGGCGGTGGCGTAATGGACAATGACGAAAACACGTTGGTCTCATTACGGACCCAGGCAATGCTGAAGTCAGCAAACCCCAGGTCAACGTTCTCAACGCCAACCCCGGGCCCGGTGATATTCCAGTATTTGAAATCAATCATATGGACTTCATGTTGGCGGTAAAACCGCTTCCCAGCCCATAATGCTGTCTTGGGCATTGTGTCGCTGAACAATCCCGTGGCAAGGATGTACATCTCTTTAAGTTGAACGAACGTTGCGTCGTTGTCCCCGGTCTGAAAGGTTTCGTAAGAGACATTGGTGTCCAGGTCAAACGTGATGCCGTTCTGGTCAAACAGTGTGGCCCCGAAGTCAAGCTCCGCATAGGTATTGCACTCATTGCCCAGGCGATAGCGAGCCGGTGCTCCCGCCGCCACGAAACAGAGCTGGTCACCCCCTGGTCCGGATGCACCTATCCCCGACCGGGCATAGCCACCAAAAGTAATATCATCGCCGGTAATTGCCGATGCGCAGGTTGATGCACAAGCCAGGACAACGGCACCACAGTATTTGCATGAGTGGGAAGAAACCGACGCAACCATAGAGGACAACGCTTTTCGTCCGGTGTCAGGGAGAAGATGTTGATGCCTGGACAGCATGTTTAGCCTACCTTGTGTGTTTAGCTGGCTACGGCTCTGCGCAAGCGCAGGATCATCCGGCGCTGCCGAACGCGCACGAGCACTGCGAGTGTATTGTGGTAAATAAGCAACGCCTGTCTTCCGTGCAGAACAAGGAGCATTTGACTCGCCGAAAACAAAACTGCATCGAATTGCCAACGCAGCATCAGCGACAGGCAGCGGGGAATCCTGAATTGTTATCTCTGGTCGAGTGCCAGAGCCTGATTAGAATTTAGTTCACAGTGTAGGGATGGGCAAAAAAATAGTTGTAATTACAGTGTTCAGGGAGTTTCAGGAATCGGGACTGTCCGGAATGGTATTCAATAATATTTCCAGGCGTGCAATCAAAATCGTTTTGTCCTGCTGGTTTAAAAATGAGCCCAGTTCTAGCTCCTTGCCGTGGGAGCGTAAGAAGACCAGCGGCGTCTTCCACGGGTGAGTGGGGCGTCGGATAATTAACTGACACCACAGACGATGGTAGCGATAGGTGGTCAGCGGTCGGTAAAATCCTTTTTGCACCGTAACCTGGTGTTCTGCGAAGGTGATCAATTCTTTGCGCTGGCGCTGCCAGAGGCAGTAATAAGTGCCAACAAACAGGGCGAACAATTCCAGCAGGGAAAATGGCAAGATAACCCCGGCACCGACGAGGAAAAAACCGGTGGCAATCGTCAACGATAATACTGTCATGGCGCCAAACAACAGCAGATTAACTCGCCAACTCATGGAGTTATTGGGTTGAAGGAGAATGGTGCCTTCTTGCCTGCGAGGAATAAAATCGCATGTGACCATTGTTTGATCCTGGTTTTCAGCGGTACTGACCTTTTACGTGGCAGGGCGTTACGCTGGCGAGTGATTGGCCAATTTCGATTTGCCAGCTAGATCCAGCTAGATATAGCGTGATTGCCAGAAGCGAGGGCTTGTAACAGCAATTAATCCCTGACGCGAAATACCCGTTGGCCAGCAACCAGCCAGCGCTGGCCAATAAGGAAAACCACGGTAATCGGCAAGCCACAGAGAATGGCGGCAGCGGCAAAGTCCCGCCACAACAGTCCCTCTGGCTGCAGGTAAAGCCTTAAGCCAACGGGGAGCGTTAGCTGGTCAGTACTTTGCAGTAGTACTGAAGCCAGCGGAAATTCCGTCATGCTGGCAATAAAAGCCAAAGTAAAAGCCGTTACCAGAATCGGTACGGACGACGGTAGAAGTATATAACGCAGTGTCTGCCAGGTACTGGCACCAGCAATGATGGCAGCGTCCTCAGGCGTATTGTCGATGGTTGCCAAGTGCCCCTTCAGCAGCCAAAAAGGCACGAGCATCCCTCCCAGGTGAGCAAGCATAAGCGACCACAAGCTATCCAGACCGAGCCACGCGCAGTAATGGCCAAGCTGGTCGAACAGTGAGTAGCTGCCCGTCAGCGCCAGTACCGGAGGGAACATGGGCAGCGTTATCATAAGCAGCAGTAGCACTTGCCTGCCGCGAAAACGCCGACGGGCACAAATATAAACGCCAGTTGTCGTAAGTATGATCATCAGCACTGAGCTGACGATGGCAACCTTGACCGAGTTCCACAGCCAGGTCATTACCGGGAAGGGCGGCTGGATAATAGCACCGTCGGCTTGCTCCCAGGGAATGCCCAAGGCCAGATACCAGTGCTCAAGGCTGAAATATCGAGGAGGCAGTGAGCCGGTGACCGCGTTGCCGCTTCCCAGCGAGATTAGAACCAGCACGATCAGTGGCGACAGGGTAAGCAGCAGAAATAACCATATTACAATGCGGGCAGTCCAGACGCGCTGGGGCAGATTTTTGGGTGGTACCATGGCCATAATGACACCAGAAAGTTTACCGTAGTCGTTTGGTTGCCAGCAGGTTTATCCAGGCAATGGCGCCCATCAGCACAAAAGTCAGCGTGGCCACGGCTGCGGCCAGTCCGTAGTCCTGATTGACAAAGGCGGTCTGATAGGCGTAGCCAGCGACCACATCAGTGGCTCCCACCGGCGAGTCAGGTATGTGCGGGCTACCATCGGTCAGCATGGCAATCAGCACCAGGTTGTTAAAGTTGAAGGCAAAACTGACAATCAACGCGGGCACCAGTGGTTTGCTGATCATGGGAATGGTGATGTGCACCAGGTTTTGCAGTGGCGAGGCACCATCAATGGCTGAGGCTTCATAAAGCTCGTCAGCAATGCTGGTCAGTAGTCCGGTGCACAAAATCATCATGTAGGGGTAGCTCAGCCAGGTATTGACCACGATTACCACGGTTTTGGCTAGCAGTTCATTGTCAAACAACAGGTTGATGCCGCCGACGCTTTGACTGAACAGATCACGAAACATCAAGGCGGCAATAAACATCGGGATGGCGTAAGGCAGAACCAACAAAAAGCGATAAATTTCATTGCCATGCAATGGCTCCCAACGCAACAGGACGGCCAGTAGCAAGCCGATAGCCAAAGCCAGGGCAACGCTGGCGGTAGCAAACGTCACGCTCCAGACAAAGTTTTTTAATAGTGGTGTGTGAATTGTCGGATCGGTGAAAATCCGGATGAAATTATCCCAACCGATGTTGGCGATAAAACCGGGTCCCACAGGTTCGGTGCTATCCTCGCCGGTAAAGTAACCCGTAGCCATATTGGGATTGAGGCTTGTGCCCGTGCGATTGTTGATCAAGGCCAGACTCTGGTCCGGGTACGGGCGATCTCCACTGGTTTGGTACAGACTGGCGTTGGGACCAAAGGTATGCGGGTCGAGCATGGTCAGCTCTGTGCCATCGGGCACCCGAATGACCAGGTTGGTCAGCGTAGCGCCTGTTTTGCTGATTTCATCCGGGAGCAGTTCAGCACCGGCTGGCCGGTGAATGGATACCGATGCCGACACTGTTTGTTCGACATTAACATCGCCATGATCGGCAATTGGCCCGCTGAGAAAGTGCTCCTCACTGCCAGTGTTGCTCATCAGCATCAGGCGCAACCCTGGTCCTTCCCGAAACAATTTGAACCTGTAGGTTTCCCCGTCAGGGTGCCAGCTTTTGGCCAGCAGCTCTGCCCGGGCGCGTTCGTAGGAGAGTTTGTGGTCAGCGCTATAGTTGGTAAAAGCGATATTTGTCGTGTAGATCAGCGGCAGGACAATAAAGGTCGCTACCAGCACCAGGCAGGGAAATAAAAAACGTAAGTCGTCGTGTTTTTTGCTGATCAGCAGCCATGAGCCGCATGCCGCCAGCACCAGTAATAAAAAGGCAAAAGCCACTTCTCCCCGGGCGTACATCAGGGTAACACCATATAGGAGCAGCAGATCAACAAGGGTGATGGTGAGCAACCGGCGAAGCGTCATTGGCCACCTGCGATAAATAAGTACGACAGGTCAAGCTCAATAATAATTCCTGTAGCGGACTCTGCCAGTCAGAAGGGAGGGAACGTGTGTTGTGCTTTTTTTCGTGCTTTTTTTCACGCCTTTTTTTGCAGGGATGCCTGAAGCGCCGAAGTAAGTTTTTGGTGCAGCGCCATACTGTCGCAAGCATGTTTTTCAAAATATTTTCATTATCTCATCTTGTTTGTTGAGATTGAAGTAGGTAGTTGACGGCAATGCATCCATACGGAATTACCGGTATTGTGCACGCATTACTCTCTAAGGACTGTTGCTCTGCCTCTGCCGGTAGCAACGGGTAGGTGTTTTTCCCTGCCGTTATCAGGTAATCAGGGCGTTGTCTGTCACTCTATTGAGGAGCTACCATGCACCCCCTTGCAGGTCAACCGGCAACCGATGATCTTCTGGTAAATATTCCCCGACTGATCAGTGATTATTACACTGTGCAGCCAAATCAGTCGGAGTCGGGTCAGCGTGTAGCTTTTGGTACTTCTGGTCACCGTGGCACATCCGGCAACGGCTCATTCAATGAAGCGCATATTCTGGCAATCAGTCAGGCAATCTGCGAATACCGGCGCAGCAAGGGCATCGAGGGACCGATTTTTGTCGGCATGGATACCCACGCTTTGTCGGAGCCGGCACTGATCAGTGCGGTAGAAGTGTTTGTTGGTAATGATCTGGATGTCTTCATCGACGAGCACCGGGGCTATACGCCTACACCAGTGATTTCTCACGCCATCGTCACCTACAATCGCAGCCACAGCAAGCTGGCTGACGGCGTGGTGATTACCCCTTCTCATAATTCTCCTGAAGACGGTGGTTTCAAATACAATCCGCCGCACGGTGGCCCTGCCGACAGTGAAATTACCGGTTGGGTCGGACAGCGGGCCAACGAGCTGATTGCCCAGGGGTTGTCCGGTGTTAACCGGGTGACCTTTGCCCGGGCATTGACCTCAGGGAAAGTCCATCTCTATGACTTCATCACACCTTATGTTGACGATCTGGAGAATGTGGTGGATATGGCCGCCATTGCCGGCGCCAACCTGAAAATTGGTGTGGATCCGCTGGGTGGGTCTGGCCTCCATTACTGGGAGCCAATTGCCCAGCGTTATGGACTGGATCTGACCCTGGTCAATCGGAAAATTGATCCCACCTTCTCCTTTATGCACCTGGACCATGATGGTCGCATCCGTATGGATGTTTCCTCTGCTTCAGCCATGGCCGGGCTGATCAAACTCAAGGATGATTTTGATATTGCCTTTGGCAACGACCCTGACTTTGATCGTCACGGCATTGTCACGCGCAGCCAGGGTTTGCTTAATCCTAACCATTATCTGGCCGCAGCCATTGAGTACCTCTACACTCACCGACCACAGTGGACGCAAAACCTCACCATCGGCAAGACGCTGGTATCCAGTGCCATGATCGATCGTGTGGCAGGTGGATTGGATCGCACCGTCGTGGAAGTACCGGTGGGCTTTAAGTGGTTTGTTGATGGTCTGTCTGCTGGCACTATGGGTTTTGCCGGTGAAGAGAGTGCCGGTGCCTGTTTTCTGCGTCGCAATGGCCAGACCTGGTGTACCGATAAAGACGGCTTCATCATGGCGTTGCTGGCAGCAGAGATTACTGCCGTAACCGGTCGTGATCCCGGTGAGCACTACCAGGATCTGACACGCAAGTACGGTGCTCCGGTTTACCGGCGCATCGATGCTGCTGCCACGGATGCCCAGAAGAAGGTGCTGGCGGCACTAAGCCCGGCGCAAGTCAAAGCCGACCAGCTTGCCGGCGACCCGATTATCGCCCGGCTTACCCACGCACCTGGCAACGGGGCAGCCATTGGTGGCCTGAAAGTGGTTACGCAACGCGGCTGGTTTGCCGCGCGACCCTCGGGTACCGAGGCTGTTTACAAGATTTACGCCGAAAGTTTTGACGGCGAGAGCCACCTGACCCGAATAATAAGTGAGGCCCGGGAGATAGTGGACAACGTCTTCAAGGCGAACGGAGTCTGAGCGCAGGCGTTAGCGCCTGGGCGACATAAGTTCTTTACCGGCAAGTAGATTTATTTGGGGAAAACCTTGTCGTTTAAAGGGGGATATCCGGAGTGCATTGTAGCTTCATCCACGCGCCCGGAACCGGTCACGGATTGATCACTACACAGTCAAGTTAAAATACTAATGATAGGAATAGATAGGGTGGTATCAGTACTTTCTATGATTCTGGCCGGGGGCGAGGGATCACGGCTTGCTCCATTGACCGGTATGAGAGCTAAACCAGCGGTCCCGTTTGGTGGCCAATATCGCATTATCGACTTTGTGTTGAGTAATTTTGTCAATTCTGATTTGCACAAGATTTATCTGATTACGCAGTTCAAATCCCACTCACTGAGCAAGCACTTGCAGCGTTGCTGGCGGATTGCCGGTCTGTCAGACAAGTTTATTGATACGCTGCCGGCCCAGATGAATACTGGCAGTGACTGGTATCAGGGAACGGCGGATGCCGTATACCAGAACCTTAACCACATCGAGTCGCATAATCCGGATCTGATCTGTGTATTCGGTGGCGATCATATCTACACCATGGACGTGCGTGACATGGTCTCATTCCATGAGCAGCATGAAGCCGACTTGACCGTGGCTGCCATTCCTGTTCCGGTGGAGCAGGCGCACCACTTCGGGATTATCGAAGTGGACGATGATGGTCGTATGATTGGTTTTGCCGAAAAGCCCAGAGAGAACGTGAAAACCATTCCGGGCAATCCGGATTACGTGCTGGCATCCATGGGCAACTATGTGTTCACTCGGGAGTGTCTGGTACGTGAGTTACTGGACGACCATGAGAACGAAATGTCGGATCACGATTTTGGTAAAGACATCATTCCATCGCTCTATCCAAGGGCTAAGATAATGGTCTATGACTTTTCCAAAAACGTTGTGCCCGGCGGCCAGAATAATGGCTACTGGCGGGATGTAGGTACCATTGATTCCTACTGGGAAGCCAATATGGATCTGCTGTCGAAAAAGCCGCCCATCGACCTGCACAATCAGGACTGGCCAATTCGCACCTACATTCCACCTTATCCGCCAGCGCTGATCTCTTACAATCGCGAGGCGCGAATGGGACAGATCAATAACTCCATGATGGGCGTTGGCTGCGTTTTTCACGATATTTTCATGCAGAACAGCGTGGTTGGTTACAATGTCAAAATTGGCGATAACACCCGCATTACCGATTCGGTCATTCTGCCCAATGTCACCATTGGCAAAGATGTGGTATTGAACCGAGTGATTGTTGACAAGCGGGTAAAAATTGCCCCCGGCACGTGTGTTGGCGTCAATCGAGAGGAAGACATGAAGCGCTTCAAAGTAACCGAATCCGGGCTGGTAGTGATTCCCAGGGGGACAAACGTTGGCTTCTGATCTGAACATTCTATTTGCTGTTTCAGAGCTGGCAGGGGTAGCAAAAACCGGGGGGCTGGCCGATGTGGCCGCCGCTCTGGGCCCCTGGATGAAAAAGCTCGGGCACGACGTCAGGGTGATTATGCCCGCCTATCGCCAGGCCATGGCGGTGCTGCCCACCGTGGTGGTTGGCGCTGGGGAAGTGGCCTTGAATTCGGGTACGCGGTTGGGCTTTGCCATTCGCCAGGGGGAGTTTGCTGGTGTTACAGTCTACCTGATTGAACACAACGACTATTTCGACCGCAGCGGACTATACACTCATGGTGGTGAAGGCTTTGCTGACAACGCCCAGCGTTTTGCCTTTTTCTGCAAAGCGGCGCTGCAGGCCTGTCAGACTCTCCAGTTTCGCCCTGATATTATCCACGGCCATGACTGGCAGTCAGCGTTGCTGGGCTACTATCTGAAAATCCATGAAGTTGGCAATCCTTTTTTCGCCGACACCCGCACGGTACTCACCATTCATAACGGTGCCTACCAGCAGCACACACCTGCCGCATTGCTTGATGCTCTGGGCATTGACCGCTACTGGTTTAACCCGGACTTTTTCGAAGATCACGGTCAGATTAATCTGCTCAAGGGCGGCATTGCCTTTGCGGATAAAATTACCACCGTCAGCCCGCACTACGCCGAAGAGTTACAGACTGAGCTGGGCTCCCACGGTCTGGCCTACATTATTGATCGGCGCAAACAGGATTTTTCCGGCATTCTCAATGGTTGTGATTACCTGGAGTGGAATCCGGAAACAGATTCATATTTACCTGCTCATTATTCCCTGAACGATATTGCCGGCAAGTCGGTGTGCAAACAGGCGCTGCAACAACGCCTGAACTTACCGGTAGTGGCAGATAAACCTCTATACGGCATGGTCAGCCGCCTGGCCGAGCAAAAGGGCTTTGCTTACCTGATTCCGGCTTTGTGGCATTTTTTGCATGAGGATGTGCAGGTGGTATTACAAGGCTCTGGGGATGTAAAAATAGCCGCAGAGCTTAATCACCTGGCCAACGCTTTTCCTGACAAGTGTCGCTTTATTGAAACCTATGATAATGGCCTGGCCCATTTGATTGAGGCGGGTGCTGACTTCTTCTTGATGCCTTCGCTATTTGAGCCTTGCGGGCTCAACCAGATGTACAGCATGAAATATGGCACTTTGCCCATTGTCCGCGCTGTTGGTGGTCTGGTGGATTCCGTCAAATGCTTTGAGGCAGGTGTTGAAAATGCCACCGGCTTTATGTTCGGTCCAGCACAGTGGGAGAGGTTGTTGCAGTGTCTGCGTCAGACCAAAGACGTTTATTCCGACAGCAAGACCATAAGTCGTCTGATCCACAATGCTATGTCTGAGTCGTTTACCTGGGAGCTGTCGGCTGAGCAGTATCTGGCCGTTTACCGCGCCGCGCGTGATAGAAAAAGAACATTATGAATATCGCAGTTACTAAACCGGCCACCACTTTGCGTGTAGTAGATCCTCTGGTGTCAGACCTGCTTGCTGGCCAGTGTGCCGCTCCTTTTAGTCTGCTCGGGCTGCATGCTCATCCAGGGGGCAAAGGGTTGGTTATTCGGGTGTGGCGTCCGGATGCCGTCTGGGTTGAAGTTTTTGCTGCAGCGGATAATAAAAGCCTTGGTGTGATGACAAGCACCGGGGACGGGATGTTTGAATTGCATCTACCGAGAAAAAAAAAGCCTTTTGTCTACCAACTCAAAGTGCATTGGGCTAATGGTCATGACTTTCTGATTTACGACCCTTACTGTTTTGGTCAGTACATTCTGGCCCAGACAGATATTGAGCCAGAAGCACTGCATCGACACCTTGGTGCCCAACCACTGTCTTATAAAACGAAAGGCACTCCAGCCATCGCTGGGGTACTGTTCAAGGTGTACGCCCCTTATGCCCGCGCCGTCAGCATTGTTGGTGGCTTTAATGGGTGGGATGAGCGACTGAATCCCATGGCCGGTGCCGATGATGGTATCTGGCGCCTGTTCGTGCCCGGCGTTGGTGCTGGTGAGCAGTACAAGTACGCCATTCGTGATTATCATGGGCACACTTTGCCGCATAAAACTGACCCGTTTGCCCGACACATTCAGCAATGGCCAGGGCTGGCCTCTGTCGTACAGGAAGACAAGTGCTACGACTGGCAGGATCAGGCGTGGATGCAGCAGCGCCGAGAGGTCACAGGCGAGCAGCCTTTTACCATCTATGAAGTGCACGCCGGCTCGTGGAAGCGCAAGGCGAACAATGAGTTGTTCAACTTTCGAGAGCTGGCTGGGGAGTTGGTGCCTTACGTCAAGGAAATGGGCTTTACCCATATCGAATTGCTGCCGGTTGCTGAACACCCGTTATTTGAATCCTGGGGCTATCAGTCAGTGGGTCTGTTCGCCCCGAGCAGCCGTTATGGTTCACCGGATGATTTTCGCTATTTTGTGGATCAGTGCCACCGTGAAAATATCGGCGTTATCCTTGACTGGGTACCGGCCCATTTCCCCAACGATGGCCACGGCCTGGCCCGGTTTGATGGTTCAGCGTTGTATGAACATCCCGATATGCGCCGAGGTTGGCATCCGGACTGGCAGACGTGCATATACGACTTTGGTAAACCATGGGTGCAGGACTTTTTGCTCAGTAACGCCCTTTACTGGCTGGCAGAGTACCATATCGATGGTCTACGTGTGGACGCGGTAGCTTCCATGCTCTACCTGGATTACTCGCGCAAGTACGGTGAGTGGGAAGCCAATATCCACGGCGGCAACGAGAATTTGGAAGCGGTAGCCTTTTTGCGACGGTTTAACGAGCGGGTACATGCTCACTTCCCCGATGTGCTCACCATCGCTGAGGAGTCAACCAGTTGGCCAGGCGTTTCCAGGCCGGTTGATGAAGGTGGTCTGGGTTTTGACTTCAAGTGGAATATGGGTTGGATGAACGACACCCTGAAGTACATGAAACTTGACCCGGTTTATCGACAGCACCACCACGGCGAAATGACCTTCAGTACTGTTTACGCCTGGAGTGAGAATTTTATTCTGCCGCTGTCGCACGATGAAGTAGTGCACGGTAAGGGGACTATTCTAACGCGCATGCCCGGCGATGAGTGGCAGCAGTTTGCCAATCTGCGTGCTTACCTTGCCTTTATGTACGCGCATCCGGGTAAAAAGTTGTTGTTTATGGGTACTGAGTTGGGGACTTGCCACGAATGGAACCCCAATAAGGCGCTGGACTGGGAAGTGCTGGATAATGACCGCAGTTTGAATGCGGGGGTGTGTAAACTGGTCAGGCGTTTGAACCATCTGCACCGCTCGGAGCCGGCGCTATCAGCCAGAGATTTGGATGGTGGTGGGTTTGCCTGGACGGTAATAAACGACGACAAACAAAGTGTGCTGGTATTTCGTCGCTATGACGGTGCCGGAGACAGTCTCCAGGTGGTCTGTAACCTGACGCCGGTGGTTCGTCATGACTATTATATTGGCGTGGCAGAAGCGGGGCACTATGCCGAACTGTTAAACAGTGACGATGTCATCTATGGCGGCAGTGGCGTTCACTGTTGCGATGGTGATGCATCCATCGAAGCATTCCCTGTGCCGATGCATGATCAGCCATATAGCCTCTGTTTGACGCTGCCACCTTTGGCAACAGTGGTTCTGAAACGAGCTTGATGTTGCTGTCCGGTCGGTTCAGACAGACTTTGCTGGCCGACCTCCGTTGCAGTGCGGGTAGTGGTTGCATACCCACCACCGCTGGCCCGCCTGCACGCCTCTTTGCAGTGTTCTCAGCGTCATTGAGTTATGACATTTGGGGCATAATGGGTCAGGTTGTGGTTCTTCGGCCCGAATCTCAACTTCTGGTGAGCCTTGCTCAACGATATTGCAGGCGGCAAAAACTGCTCGGCGTAGCTCACCCACATCGCGCCAGGGTTTCATCTCGTACTCCAGCAGTGGCAGTTCAATCGCTTCGCACAATTGACGCAGCACCCAAAACTCTTTTGCGTTGGGATTGGTTTTGTAGGGGACCAGGTTGATGGCGCAGCACACTTTCATTTTGCGTCGATGGTACAGGACAAAGTCGAAGCGGTAGTCTTTGCTGCTGGTGGTAATGGCGCCCGCGCGACCCCATCTGCTGCAATAGATCACGTCACCAACGGGCAATGAGGGCAAAACCATCAGGTGACTGCGTACGGCGAGATCCAGCTGACCAAAAAAAGCGCGCTTGTCCTGTTCAAAAAGCTGGGTATTCGTTTCGGCCTGGATCGAACCAAAACTGCGCCAAAGGAACCAGAGAAAAACTATTGCAACGATAATTGCTGCGGCAAATAGCAATAAGTACAAGTGATTAGCAGGCAAAACGGTACGATCCTAGCAATGTAACTGTGCGTCGACCAGCGATTAATAACAGATTCCGGTCAACATGATACTCTCTGCGGACAAACCGCAGAGAGTGCATGGATGAGTGAAACGGGCAAAGCAGCGATCGGCTTGCGGTGGACAACTCATGTGGGTGGCATATTATCAGCTGAAATTTGCTGCGCTATTGGCACATTCACACAAGTAATCAGAGTGTTCCGAAGTGACATCAGGCTGGAAATGACTCTTCCCGAGTAGTTGATCCGGGTAAATTTTCGCCGTCAGCGCCGTCGTCAGGCAGGACTCGGGTAGCGATCATGCCCTTGGGGCCTTGGCCCAGTTCGAAACTGACTATTTGCCCAGCCTTGAGGGTTTTGAAGCCATCCATTTCTATAACCGAGTAGTGAATGAGGACATCCTGATTGTCGGTTGTGTCCGTCGCTTCGATAAATCCGTAACCTTTTGGGTTGTTAAACCACTTGACTGTACCTACCAGCATAGCTTCCATTTCCTTCCTGGTCGCTTCCATACAGCTTGGAACCTTCACGCCCTGGCACGAAGGAACGGCTGGGAAATTGCAACCTTTTGTTGTTTTAATCGTTGGCAATTTTTCTGTTGGTTCATAAAAAGTGTCATCCTTGCCACTTGTACTCTCTGCCTCTCCTGCCTGGCCCAGACAGGCTTGACTATTAGACGACAGACTATGAACACTAACAATATAACATCATCAATTGTATTTGGAATAGTCCTGTCAGAGTGTTATCTGCCTGTCGTCGTCAGGTTGGCTGAGTGCCTCCGTCCTTACTGCTCCTTGGCCAGTGCATGTGTCTGCCGGACAACATTCTCCTCGTCAACCGATTCAAGTTTGACATCAAAACCCCACAGTCGGTGGATATGCTTGATGATCTCTTTCGAGCTGCTTTCTTCCAAAGGTCTGCCCCGGTGCATGTAGTGACGCAGAGTTAGCGAACGATCGCCCCGGACATTGACGTTGTAAACCTGGATGTTGGGCTCGCGGTTGCCCAGGTTGTACTGGGCTGCCAGATTCTCCCGCAGTTGCCGGTAGCCTGAGTCATTGTGAATGGCGTCCACCTCCAGGTAAGCGTTGGCTTCATTGTCGTCAATGCTGAACAGGTGCATATCCCGCATCACCTTGGGCGACAGGTACTGGAGAATAAACCCCTCATCCTTGAAGTTTTCCATGGCAAAGTGCACGGCATCCAGCCAGTCGGTGCCAGCCAGCTCCGGGAACCACTGACGATCCTCATCGGTGGGGTTTTCGCAAATACGGCGGATATCCCGGAAGATATTAAAGCCCAGGGTGTAGGGGTTGAGGCCACTGTAACGAGGGTCGTCAAAATCCGGCTGGAATACGACGCTGGAGTGCGAATGGAGAAACTCCATGATAAAGCCTTCAGTAATAAGGCCTTCGTCGTACATATCGTGCATCAGGTGGTAGTGCCAGAACGTTGCCCAGCCTTCGTTCATCACCTGGGTCTGGCGCTGCGGGTAGAAATACTGGGCCACCTTGCGCACAATGCGAATGATCTCCCGCTGCCAGGTCTCCAGCAAGGGCGCGTTTTTTTCGATGAAGTAGAGCAGGTTCTCTTCCGGGTCTTCCGGAAAGCGCTTCTCTTTTTTCTCTTTTTCGCTCTCCTTGACCGGAATGGTGCGCCAGAGATCGTTCAGATTGCGCTGAATATACTCTTCGCGCTCCCGGGAACGGGCTTTTTCCTGCTCGGCAGATAACGGCGTGGGTCGTACATAACGATTGACCCCCTGGTTCATCAGGGCGTGACAGGCATCGAGTACTTCCTCCACGGCACTGATGCCGTGCTTCTCTTCACAGTTTGCAATATAGCCCTTGGCAAAGAGCAGGTAGTCGATAATAGCGCTGGCGTCGGTCCATTGCCGGAACAGATAGTTACCCTTGAAAAAAGAGTTATGACCGTAACAGGCGTGGGCAATGACCAGCGCCTGCATAGGCATGGGGTTCTCTTCCATCAGGTAGGCGATGCAGGGATTGGAGTTGATCACAATCTCGTAGGCCAGCCCCATTCGGCCCTGCTGATAGTTTTGCTGATTGCTCAGAAAGGTTTTGCCATAACTCCAGTGGTTATACATCAGCGGCATACCTACTGAAGAGTAAGCATCCAGCATCTGTTCTGAGCTGATCACTTCTATCTGGTTGGGGTAGGTATCCAGACGGTACTTGTCGGCCAGCCGGGCCAGTTCCCGGTCGTAGGTTTCCAGCAGTTCAAAGGTCCATTCCGAGTCAGTAGACAGTGGCTTATTCTTGTGCTTTTTACCGGGTTTTTTCACCGGGCTTTTAGCTTCCGGCATGACTGGCCTCCTTTTTCTCGAATAAGCGACGGAAGGTTGGGTAGATATCCGCGTGGCTGCGAATTTGCTGCATGGCAAAGTGGCCCGGATGCTCCTTCTCGATGGATTTGTATTCGTACCAGAGATTCTGGTGATGACGGTCGGTGATCTCCACATAGGAGTAGTACTGGCAGACTGGCAGCAGCTTTTGCAAGATAATGTCATGGCACTTGCTGGAGTCGGCTTCCCAGTTATCACCATCCGACGCCTGGGCGATGTAAATGTTCCAGTCGTTGGGGGAATAGCGGCTGCTGATGATTTCGTCGGTCAGGCGCAGGGCTGAAGAAACCACTGTACCGCCGGTTTCCCTGGCGTAGAAAAAGTCGTGTTCGTCACACTCGCGCGCTTCGCTGTGGTGGCGGATAAAGACCACTTCCACTGCCTCATAGTTGCGCTCTAAAAACAGGTAGAGCAACAAAAAGAAGCGCTTGGCCATGTCCTTGATCTCCCGAGTCATGGAGCCAGAGACGTCCATCACACAGAACATCACTGCCTTGCTGGATGGCTGGGGCACTTTTGTCATGTTGTTAAAGCGCAAGTCAAAGTCATCAATAAACGGCAGGCGTTTAAGTTTTTTATTGAGGATATTGATCTTTTCGCGCAGACGACGCATTTCCTGTTGGTCTGCTTCATCCGGGCCGACTTCCATTTCGCGCAGCTCACGTTTGAGCGTGCGAATTACCTTGCGGTCTTTACCAGATAACGCAATGCGTCGGGCGTGGGCAGCGCGCAGCGAGCGCACCACATTCAGACGGTCGGGTGAGCCAGCGGTGGTGAATCCGGCCCGTTTGAGCTTGTAGTCGGTGCTGTCTTTCAGCTCCTTTCTAATCAGATTGGGGAGGGCCAGATCGTCAAACAGGTACTCCAGAAACTCATCGCGGTTGATCTGGAAAGCAAATTCATCGGCGCCTTCGCCACCGTCGCTGGCTTTGCCGGCACCGGTGCCCTGACCACCGCCACCGGGTGGGCGAGCGATGCGATCACCCTGGTTAAACTCTTTATTACCCGGATGAACGTGTCCGTGATGGCCGCCCTTACCGTGGTGAAATACCGGCTCATTCAGATTTTTTTTCGGGATGGTGATGTTACTGCCGCTTTCAACGTCCGTGATTGAGCGTTGATCAACAGCATCTTGCACTGCCTCTTTGACCAGGCCGCGGTAACGCCTCAAAAAGCGCTGTCGGTTGACAGTGCTCTTCTTTTTTCCGTTGAGGCGTCGGTCGATTATGATGCTCATAAGACGCTTCCCCGATGTCCACAAAATAGTGATTAGCCCTGCATATACAGGGCTAAAGAGTGTTAGCCGCCCAGAGTCCGGGCGGCCTTTGTTGTTATTGAGACTTACGCACCCGGATATACCACTCAGAGAGCAGGCGAACCTGTTTCTCGGTATAACCGTGGGCTACCATACGGGAGACGAAATCCGCGTGCTTGCGCTGGTCTTCCTGAGAACCCTTGGCATTGAAGGAAATGACCGGCAGCAGGTCTTCGGTATTGGAGAACATCTTCTTCTCAATCACCGTACGCATCTTCTCATAGCTCAACCAGCTGGGGTTCTTGCCATCGTTGTTGGCCCGGGCGCGCAGCACAAAGTTGACCACTTCGTTGCGGAAGTCTTTCGGATTGGCGATGCCGGCCGGTTTCTCAATCTTTTCCAGCTCTTCGCTAAGTGCTGAACGGTCGAGGATATGGCCAGTATCCGGGTCGCGATACTCCTGATCCTGAATCCAGAAGTCGGCATAAGTGATGTAACGGTCAAAAATATTCTGACCGTATTCGGAGTAGGATTCGAGATAGGCGGTCTGAATCTCCTTACCCAAAAACTCAATGTACTTGGGCGTCAGATACTCTTTGATAAACGACAGGTAGCGATCCTGTATCTCCTCGGGGAACTGATGCTGTTCGATCTGCTGCTCCAAAACGTAGAGCAGGTGCACCGGGTTGGCAGCCACTTCTGAAGGATCAAAGTTAAATACCTTGGAGAGAATCTTGAAGGCAAAACGGGTGGACAGGCCATTCATGCCTTCATCCACACCCGCCATGTCCTTGTATTCTTGCAAAGGCTTGGCGTTCGGGTCGGTGTCTTTCAGGTTCTCACCGTCGTATACCTTCATCTTGGAGTAGATGGAGGAGTTGTCCGGATCTTTTATGCGCGACAACGTGGTGAACTGGGCCAGCATTTTCAGCGTGTCCGGAGCACATGGCGCGTCCTTGAGGGAGCTGTGTTCAAGCAGTTTCTCATAAATATGAATTTCTTCACTGACCCGTACGCAGTAGGGCACCTTGACGATATTAACCCGGTCAATAAAGGCTTCATTGGTTTTGTTGTTACGGAAGGACTGCCACTCGGACTCATTGGAGTGAGCCAGCAAGATACCTTCATAAGGAATGGCACCGAGACCTTCGGTACTGTTGTAATTGCCTTCCTGGGTGGCGGTCAGCAGTGGGTGAAGCACCTTGATGGGAGCCTTGAACATTTCGACAAATTCCATGATGCCCTGGTTGGCGCGGCACAAGGCACCGGAGAAACTGTAGGCATCCGGATCATCCTGGGAGTACTCTTCGAGCTGGCGGATATCCACTTTACCCACCAAGCTGGAGATATCCTGGTTGTTCTCGTCGCCTGGTTCGGTTTTGGCGATGGCTACTTGGTTCAGACGACTTGGGTAGAGTTTCACTACACGAAACTGGGAGATATCGCCACCGTACTCGTTCAGTCGTTTAACTGCCCAGGGCGACATAATGTACTTCAGGCAGCGGCCAGGAATGCCGTACTCTTCTTTGAGAATGTCGGCGTCTTCTTCGGGGTTGAACAGGCCAAGAGGGGACTCAAACACGGGTGAGCCTTTGATGGCGTAGAATGGCACTTTTTCCATCAACTGCTTCAGTTTCTCGGCCAGCGATGACTTACCACCCCCGACGGGACCGAGCAAATAGAGAATCTGTTTCTTCTCTTCGAGGCCTTGGGCGGCGTGTTTGAAATAGGAGACGATCTGCTCGATGGCTTCTTCCATGCCAAAGAACTCTTCGAACGCCGGGTATCGTTTGATCAGTTTGTTGGAGAAAATCCGGCTCATGCGCGGATCGCGGGAGGTGTCAATAACCTTGGGTTCACCAATGGCTTCCAGCATCCGCTCAGCGGCGTTGGCGTAAGCCCCCGGATCTTTCTTGCACAGCTGCAAGTACTCCATGAGGCTCATCTCTTCTTGCTGGGTTGACTCGTATCTTTGCTGGTATTGAGCAAATATGGACATCTGTTCTCCCCTTCGCCTGCTTATTGTCAGTCTTTTAGGCGTACCACTTACTCTATGGTTATCAGTTTTGTGGTTCGTGGTGGTCTTACATCCCTATAAACGACACTCAGTTTTTATTAAAAAGTGCGCTTATTGTTATCTTATAGAGCTATGAACAAGAAAGTCCATATCTTTTACTGGTCATCCAACGTACTGATGAATCGATAAAAGACCGTGGTTTTTTCGCCAATGATTTTCTCTGCTGCGAGTTATACTTTTCCTGCCTTATAATCTGGCATGGTTTTCCTGCTCACCACTTTTGCTCTGAGCCATCAGTTAATGAATGGCATTTACGGGACTGTTTACGGAAATCTGCCATGCTGTTTCTTGGTTATCTAGTATTGGGTGTCGCCGCCGGTGTCATTGCCGGGCTGTTTGGAATTGGTGGCGGCCTGATTATCGTGCCGGCGCTGATTTTCAGTTTCAAATTCCAGGGGTTGCCCATTGATGTGCTCACACATATGGCAGTTGGCACCTCCCTGGCCACAATCGTAGTTACGTCATTAAGCTCGGTTAAAACACATAACGACAATGGCGCTGTATGCTGGTCCGTGTTTGCTGTGCTCAGTGCGGGTTTGCTCGGGGGAGCGTTACTTGGCGTTTACACCGCCATCAACCTGAGTGGGCATCTGCTGCAAAAATTGCTTGGTGTATTTGCCTTGTTGATATCAGTGAAAATGTGGTTTGGCTTCAAGGTGAAAGAAGGTGCCCGCGTGCCAGCAAAGCCAGTGCTGGTTTTTGCCGGTACAATGATTGGCTGGATTTCCGGTATGTTCGGTATTGGCGGTGGCACCTTGACGGTACCGTTTTTGCGCCACATCAGCCTGACCATGAAGCAGGCGGTGGGTACGTCCGCCGCCTGCGGCTTGCCCATCGCCCTGATGGGAGCGTTGTCCAATATGGTTCTTGGCGAAGACAATCCTGCGTTGCCGGCATTAACGACGGGATACGTCTATTGGCCAGCCTTCATCGGGATTGTCCTGACCAGTGTTATCAGTGCCCGGATCGGTGCTCGCCTGGCTCACGGACTGCCGGGAGAGAAGCTACAAAGAATGTTTGCTGTGCTGCTGGTGTTCATCGGCATTCAGTTTTTACTTTAACAATAAGCGCTTGATACACTTGCCCAATACTCTGTTGAGCGGAAATCGTTTGTGATTGCATATCCTGAGATAGATCCCGTTGCTTTCAGTTTGGGGCCGCTGAAGGTGCATTGGTATGGCCTGATGTATCTGGCAGGTTTTGTCCTGGCACTTTGGCTGGGCACCGTGCGTGCTCGTGCTTCTAACGGCTTGTGGCGTCCGGAGCAGGTGAGCGATTTGGTATTTTACGGTGCTGTGGGGGTGATCCTCGGTGGGCGCTGTGGCTATGTGCTTTTTTATCATTTCGACTACTTTATCAATGATCCTCTGTGGCTATTCAAGATTTGGGATGGCGGCATGTCATTCCACGGCGGTCTGATCGGGGTGCTGGTGGCCATGTGGCTCTACGGTCGCACGCTGGGCAAGAACTTTTTCCAGGTCACTGATTTTCTGGCCCCGTTGGTACCCCTGGGATTGGGGCTTGGTCGGCTCGGCAACTTCATTGGCGGCGAATTGTGGGGACGCGCTACGGATGTGCCCTGGGCTATGGTATTTCCCACCGACCCGGCGCAGCTGGCACGTCACCCTTCACAGCTTTACCAGTTTTTCCTGGAAGGGCTGGTATTGTTTATGGTGCTGTGGTGTTACTCGGCAAAGCCCCGGCCCAGAATGGCGGTGTCCGGGCTGTTTCTGGTGGTCTACGGACTGGCCCGAATTCTGGTTGAGTTTGTTCGTGAGCCTGATGTGCAGCTGGGCTTTATTGCCTTTGACTGGCTAACCATGGGGCAATTGTTGTCTGTGCCAATGGTGCTGGCAGGAGTGGCCATGATGATTTGGGCCTATCGCCGTCATCCGCTGGTTAATGGTATGAACAGCGACGATGCCGCCTGGCTGAAAGCGAAGAAAAAGTAAATCGTAACCAAAACCCGCTGATGGATACCCAACAACGATGAAAGAATACCTGAAGCTGTTGCGCCATGTGCGGGATCACGGCACATTCAAGGCGGATCGCACCGGTACTGGCACTTACAGCGTGTTCGGCTACCAGATGCGCTTTGATCTGTCTGATGGTTTCCCGCTGGTGACCACGAAAAAGTGTCATCTCAACTCCATTATTCACGAGCTGTTGTGGTTTCTTAAAGGAGACACCAACATCGGTTATCTGCAAGAGCACGGCGTGCGTATCTGGAATGAGTGGGCGACAGAGACGGGCGATCTTGGCCCGGTGTACGGCAAACAGTGGCGCAGCTGGGAAGGGGCGAACGGTCAGGTAATTGATCAGATTCAATGGCTGCTCAATGAGATCAAAACCAATCCGGACTCCCGGCGCATGGTAATCAGTGCCTGGAATCCCACCGTACTGCCAGATGTGGCTTACTCCCCAAAAGAGAATGCTGCCATGGGACGACAGGCGTTGCCGCCGTGTCACTGTCTGTTCCAGTTTTACGTGCTCAACGGGCGGCTGTCGTGCCAGCTTTACCAGCGCAGTGCTGATATTTTCCTGGGTGTGCCATTTAACATCGCCTCTTACGCCTTGTTAACCATGATGATTGCTCAGGTCTGCAATTTACAGCCGGGGGAGTTTGTGCACACTTTTGGCGATGCCCATCTGTACGCCAATCATCTGGAGCAGGCTGAGGAGCAGCTTGGCAGAGCGCCATATCCACACCCGCAAATGACGTTGAATCCGGCCATTGATGACTTGTTTGCTTTCACCAGTGATGATTTTAAGCTGGTGGATTACCAAGCACATCCACCTATTAAGGCGACAGTTTCTGTATAGAAGATGTATGGCGGGGGGCGTTTGCGCTGTTAGGGGACAACAGCGCGGCGCCAGTCAATCAATCATTTCGGGCACGGGCAGTTGGGCCACGCCTAAATCCAGTTCCTCTTCTATCGCCCCCGGATCGTACTCGGTATCCGCCAGGGTGCTGCTGATCTTGGCCAGATGCACCAGGGCATCCCCTTCATTGGCCAGCGGCAGCTGGCTAAGGCCGATCACCACCCCGTCGTAGGGGGCGACAAGCGTCTCGCTGTCACTGGCCTCAAAAGGATTAACCACGGTTATCATGGGGTCGCCTTCTTTGATCAAATGCCCTTGTTTGGTGTGCAGCAGAACCAGTCCGTCCCGTGAGCTACGTAGCCACTGACTTTGGTTGCACTCCCAGGGCATGATGGTCGGTATTCGGGCAGGTTTGCACGATGGCAACATGCCCAGGTAGCGTATTACCCGCAGCACGCCCTTGAAACCCAGTTTGATTGAAGCCTGCTCCAGTCGTAGTGCTTCACCAGCTTCATAGACCAGCACTGGAATGTGGTACTCATTGGCCGCATAGCGAAATGAACCGTCCCTGACTGCGGCGTGCAGAATCACTGGGGCTCCAAACGCCCTGGCTAGGGCCAGACACTGTTCATTGCCTAGGTTGGTCCTGATCTGGGGCAAGTTGGTTCTGTGAATGGCCCCTGTGTGCAAATCCAGGGCGTAGTCAACGTGGGGGAAAATACCGTCGGTAATCAGGTTAGCCAGCCGCCCACCTAGAGAGCCTTTGCTGGAACCGGGAAAGCAGCGGTTCAGATCACGGCGATCTGGCAGATAGCGAGTTTGCTGGATAAAGCCCAACTGGTTGACCACCGGAATAACAATCAATGTGCCGTGTATTCTGGCTACATTTTTACAGCCAAGTATCTGCCGACATATCTCGACACCGTTGAGTTCATCACCATGAATGGCTGCCGTAACCAACAGGCAAGGACCTTTTTGTCGACCGTGGATAACCTCTATACGCAAGTCGATCGGGGTATCCGTGTACAGCCTGACAACCGGGACATTAATATGCTGTCGTGTACCTGGGGCAATGGTGTGACCGAACAGCTCTAAAGGTTGTGCTTTTTCCATGGAGGTCTCCAAACCCTGGCCAGGCTGGTGGTCGGGGGATGAACAGCATCACCCTGACAGCGTTTCATGAGTGATAGTGGTTGGTGATAGGTTATTATCCGTTGACCCGGCTGCTGCGGCGACAGTTATTTTCAATGTACTCGATAATGCAGTTGGCGACGTCATTGGCGGTGGCTCGTTCAATCCCTTCAAGTCCGGGAGATGAGTTGACTTCCATCACCAGCGGTCCACGATTGGAGCGTAAAATATCCACCCCGGCCACACGCAGTCCCATGGCTTTGGCCGCCTTAACGGCAGTGGAGCGTTCCTCTTTGCTCAGCTTCACCAGGCTGGCACTGCCGCCTCGGTGAATATTGGAGCGAAACTCACCCTCAGGTGCCTGTCGTTTCATGGCGGCAATCACTTTGTCACCTATAACAAAGCAACGAATATCGGCGCCCCCAGCCTCTTTGATGTATTCCTGTACCATAATATTGGCTTTCAGGCCCATAAAGGCTTCCAGAACACTCTCGGCCGCCTTGCGGGTTTCGGCCAGTACCACCCCGATGCCCTGAGTGCCTTCGAGCAGCTTGATCACCAGCGGTGCTCCACCGACCATCTCGATCAGGTCAGGGATATTGCCCGGACCACTGGCAAACCCGGTTACTGGCAGACCAATGCCTTTACGAGACAACAGTTGCATGGAACGTAGCTTGTCGCGAGAACGGGCAATAGCCAGCGAGCCATTGAGTGAGTAGCAGCTCATCATCTCGAACTGTCGCAGTACTGCTGTACCGTAAAAAGTATTGGATGCGCCGATGCGTGGAATCACCGCATCGTAAAGCGGCAACTCCTGGCCCTTGACGTGAATGCTGGGGTTTTGGTCATTGATGTTCATGTAACAACTTAAAATATCAATGACATCAACCTGATGCCCCCTGGCCTCAGCCGCAGCGATGATCCGACGCGATGAGTACAGCCGCTCGTTACGGGAGAGTAGCGCGATTCGCATTAAGTAATTCCTGGTATAAGGCCATTGTGCGCCCTGGTTAGGTTAAAACTCGAAATATAAGAAAAATGCCCGCAGCCTGTTTTTTTGGCATTTCCTTGCGGGACATACATAAACTGACTGCTATTCGGGGATTCACTGTTTTATCTTGTTCTTCACTGAAGTGATCTGTTCGCCAGGGCAATTAGCTATAGCAGGCTGCCAGGTTGCAACCTGTGGCTTGGGGCGAACCATATCAGAAACGAGGTTATTTACCAGTGGTTGAGCAGCAAATTTTAATCACCCACGAGTGCACGCAGGCGCTTGCGTTCGTGGTGTAGTTCCGCTTGTGATCGTTTTTTCATAGTCAATCAGGACGATACCGACTTGTTTTTGACCTTGGCTGTCTTGGCAAACGCTTTTGCGAAGCGTGGATACTCTGCCATCGCCGTCTGCTATTAAAGCTGTCAAGACCAACAACAAGCAGCCATTGCGTGTGGGCAAACCCCGCGTGCAGCCAATACCAGACGTGGACTACTTGTCTCGGGGGAGAAAAACCGCCGGCTTATCGGTCCAAGGGTTGTCAGGCAGCGTGCTATCCGAAGCTGGCGACAGTTCTGTTATGATCGCGATCATCGGGTCTTTTTTTATCGTTTTCAGTTAACTCTCCTATTGCGTATGGCATTGCAACGATGGCAAAAATTCTGGGCAAATGACCAGATCAATTACAGTGTAAAGGTGTGTATTGCTCTTGTTGGTGTCATTCTGCCGGCCTGGTATCGAGGTGCTACCGACAGTCTGATGACGCCGATGATTCTCGGTGTTGTGGCTTCCGCCCTAGCCGAAGTGGATGATCGCCTGTGGGGTAGGGTCAAGGCGCTGATCATCACCCTGGCCTGTTTTGCCGTGGCATCGCTGTCCGTTGAGCTGTTGTATGCACACCCGCCATGGTTTGCTGTCGGCCTGTTCTGTTCGACATTTGGCTTTACCATGCTCGGTGCCATGGGGCCAAGTTACAGTCGCATGTCGTTTGCCTCTTTGTTGCTGGCTATTTATACCATGATCGGGGCCGGGGCGAGCCCGGTATTCTGGGCGCAGCCGGTATTGTTACTGGCCGGGGCACTCTGGTACGGAGTTCTGTCGCTGATATGGTACATGCTTTGGCCGGATCGTCCGGTACGTCAGTCGCTGGCTAACATATTTACCGAGTTGGCCGGTTATCTGCACAGCAAGAGTCGCTTGTTTGATCCAGTGGCCAACATGCAACCCCAGCCTCTGCGCCTGGCAGAGGCCAGGAAAAATGCCCAAGTGGTAAATGCTCTGAACCAGGCCAAGGCGACGTTGCTACACCGACTTCGACGGCGCGTTCAGGAGCGGGCTTTCTTGCGGATTTACCTTGTAGCCCAGGATATTCACGAGCGAGTCAGTTCATCCCATTATCGTTATCAAGATCTGGCAGCCAGCTTTGCCCGCAGTGATGTCCTGTTTCGGGTGCAAAAACTGCTGCTGGCCCAGGCCGACATTTGTCGGGGACTGGCTCATACCCTGACCATGGGGCAAAGCGACATAAACAAGAGTCACGCTGCGGAGGTGCTTGGCGAGTTGGCACAGTCGCTGTCGTGGTTGCATCAACAGCATAATCCCCACTGGGACTCTGGGCTGGTGCAGCTGGACTATCTGCACGCCAATCTGGCCGCTGTTAATCAGCTTATGTCGTCTGTAGTAGAGAATGAGTTGGTCGCAGGCAGCACCGACAGAGGTACTGGCCAGGACGATGAAGCTGTGGATGAGCTGGAGCTGGCTGACCCCAGTCCGAAAAGTGTCAGGGAATACCTGTTGCGTATCCGTAATGAATGCCGTCTGGACAGTTCGCTGTTTCGTCACGCTGTGCGCCTGGCGATTGCCTTGACGCTTGGGTATGGCCTGGTTCTGGTCATGAATCAGCCCGGCGGTTATTGGATTTTGTTGACGACGTTGTTCGTTTGTCAGCCCGGCTATCGTGCCACCCGACAAAAACTCGTGCAGCGGGTGGTGGGTACTGTTGCTGGTCTGCTGGTGGGCATACCGCTGATGTATCTGTTTCCGGGACAAGAGGGGCAGTTGGTGCTGATGGTGGCCAGTGGTGTTCTGTTTTTTGCCTTTCGCACTGTGCGTTACGACTTGGCCACGGCCTTTATCACTTTGCTGGTACTGCTCTGTTTTAGCCAGCAGGGCATGGGATTTGCGATTGTTATGCCGCGCCTGTGGGATACCTTGCTGGGGTGTTTGCTGGCACTTGCTGCTGTCGGGCTGATTCTGCCAGATTGGGAGTCAAAACGGTTGAGCCGGATTATGGCCGCTACCCTGGCTCGCCATCGAGAGTACCTTGCCTGTGTCGTCGAACAGTACCAGGGCGGTAAGTGCGATACGGTGAAGTACCGTGTGGCGCGCCGACACGCGCACAATATGGATGCCGGGCTAAACGCGGCCATTATGAACATGCTGGCAGAACCCGGGCGTTATCAGCTGGCCAAGGATGAAAGTTTTCGCTTTCTCACGCTCTCCCACGCTCTGCTCAGTTATATCTCTACCTTGGGAGCACATCGGGTGCAGCTGGCCGACAGTGTAATTGAACAGGCACTACTGGAGCCTGCCCGGTTGCTCGATGAACATTTGCAGCAGTTGGAGCAACAACTATCGGGCACTATTGAGTTGGAATCTGATCTGCCGTCTACACACTGTCGTGCAGCTGGTCGTGTAGCTGGTCGTGTAACTGCTAGCTCAATGGTACAAAAGGATCCGCAGATTCAGATGTTAATTCAGCAATTTCAATTAATGCTCAAAATCATGCCGGAATTGCACCAACTGGCTCGCACGCTGAGCGGAAATGAAATAAACGCAAAGACATCGACATAGCCACGATGGCTAAGCGTTGATTTGGATTATTAATTACGTGGAGGCTTGGCGAGCCGTGCGTGCAATATTGATCAGTAAACTGGAATTCCAGATTGATATTTATACCTGAACGCACATTTGCACTCACTGCCTAACATAGGATCGCTTAAATCCATTGCGTCGCAATGACTTTTAGTCGTAATGACTTTTAAAAGATGGCTAGACCTTTTTATCTTGATCGAATTAACAGAAGTAGCAGAAAAAAGCCCTGTTTATGTCACGGTAGCGCAATTTTTTGGTGTATTACACTTGCCGGAAAGTACCAAAAAAATCAATCGCCAACCGAAGCCGAAAGCTCAGGATCCGCTATAACCAGAACTTTCCGTATGTACGGCTATATTCGTATCCGATTCGTATTCGTCACACTTTGAAGTTAAGAGCACAGGATGATGCAATATAGATGCAATATAAAAGTGTTGTCGTTGGTGATTTCTACTGTTAGGAAATCAGCTGCTTTATTTTTCAAAAAATAAACATACGACAAACATTAGCTATAAAAAACCGTTAGTAAGATTACGTCGCTGTTAAGTGTAACTCCTGATTGGATTTGATAATTTTAATAAATTGCAGCTTTGTATGATGGAATTAATTGGACATTACTCTGAAAGCCAAAGCTTTATTCAAGCTTATCCGCAATTACGTGAATAAAAGAGTGTTCATTGGCTAAAAAATGCGCTACATTACGATGCCTTTTTTCGCTTTGTGCGCTGTTATTTTGATGCGCAAAGCTGTTTTGGGAAGTCCGAGCGCTTCGTTTCCTGCATCAACTCTGGTTTAGTTTGCTAAACCGCTTATTTTGGTAGCAGTTCTGTTTGTTCGTTATCAATGCAGGCCAAGCTTGTTATCAAGCCTCTCCAACGCAGTCGTGGACCTTACCGATGGCCCGGAAATGAACCGGACAGTGGCATCAGGGTGTTCATGGCCAGTCAGCTCTCCCCCAGAAGGGATCGCGTCGCCATTTTGTGTCTGTCTACTCCGGGCATCGCCATGTGGCGGCGAACCGCTTTTCCCAGAAAGAATCAAATGTATGTATGGAGTATCAAATGACGGAGACCAGTAACGCGCTGACGTTTGCGGATCTGCCCCTGTCGGAATCGGTTATCAAGGCAGTGCAGGACATCGGCTACGAAAGCCCGTCCCCAATTCAGGCGCAGAGTATTCCTTATCTGCTGGATGGGCGTGACCTGTTGGGTCTGGCTCAGACAGGCACCGGTAAGACCGCTGCGTTTGCCTTGCCACTGCTGTCTAACATTGACCTGAAGCAGCGTGATCCGCAGGTTCTGGTATTGACCCCGACCCGTGAACTGGCTATCCAGGTGGCGGAGGCATTTCAGCGCTACGCCCGACACATGAAAGGTTTTCATGTGCTGCCTGTTTACGGTGGTCAGGATATGCGCGGACAGTTGCGCAGTCTGCAACGCGGTGCCCACGTGATTGTTGGCACTCCCGGCCGGGTTATGGACCATTTGCGTCGGGAAAGCCTGAGGCTGGACAGCCTGAAAACTGTCGTACTTGATGAAGCAGACGAAATGTTGCGCATGGGTTTTGTCGACGACATTGAGTGGATTATGGAGCAGACGCCGGCGCAGCGCCAGGTTGCTCTGTTCTCAGCCACCATGCCTTACCAGATTCGCAAGATCGCAGACACTCACCTGAAAAACCCGGCCACGGTGGAGATCCGTGCCAAAACCGCCACCGTTGACACCATCACTCAGAAAGTGTGCATGGTCAGTGGTTTTCACAAGCTCGATGCCCTGACGCGCATCCTGGAAGTGGAACCGTTTGACGCCATGATCATCTTTGTACGCACCAAAACCGCTACTGTGGAGCTGGCTGAAAAGCTTGAAGCTCGTGGTTTTGCTGCCGCAGCACTGAACGGTGATATGAGCCAGGCGTTGCGTGAAAAGGTGGTGGAGCGTCTCAAGAAGAAGTCACTGGATATTTTGATTGCCACTGATGTAGCGGCCCGTGGTTTGGATGTTGAGCGCATAAGTCATGTGGTTAACTACGACATCCCCTACGACACCGAAGCGTACGTGCACCGCATTGGCCGCACTGGCCGCGCTGGCCGGGAAGGCACGGCGATTTTGTTTGCCACCCATCGTGAACGTCGTATGTTGCGTGCCATTGAAAGCGCTACACGACAACGAATTGATACCATGCGCCTGCCATCCATGAGCGATGTGCGTGATATCCGTATTCGTCAGTTCAAGGAAGATGTACTCAAGACCATGGCCATGGGTGAAGAGCTGAATGTTTTCCGGGAGATTGTCGCCGAGCTGGAACAGGAAAACGCCCTGAGCTACGAAGATATGGCCGCCGCCTTATGCTTTATGGCACAAAAAGAGCGGCCATTCCCAGACGCTAAAGAGCCGGAGCAATCTCGTCGGGATAATCACCGTGAAGGTCGTGAGCGTCGTGACAGCGAGCGTCGCAGTGATCGCGATCGTGGCCGTGAGCGCAGTAACGAAGGCATGGTTCGCTATCGGGTGGAGTTAGGCCGTGACCACGGTATTAATCCGGGTGACTTGGTCGGTGCCATTGCCAATGAAGGCAAAATTTCTGGCCAGAGCATTGGTCATATCCGACTGTTTGACAACTGCTCCTCGGTCTATCTGCCAGAAGGCATGCCCGCGTCGGTTATTAATGTGTTGAAAGACGCCAAGATTCGTAACCGGCCAATGGAGCTGAAACTGTGGGTTGATGATGGCTTTCCGACAGAGCGTCGTGTCCGCAAGGATGCTGGTCGTCGTCGTGAAGGTGGTCGTGAGAGCGGGCGCGGCGGGGATCGTCGTCCACGACGCGACAACAGTAAACATTAGCAGTCCCTGATCAATTGTAATATTTACTGACAGTGAATTATTTGACCATCGGCCCCGTTTCAGGCCGGTGGCAAAACATGAAATAAAACAGCAAAGAAATGACAGGAGCAACCACCGAGCACGAACAAATGCCAGATTGCATGATTAAAAGGCAGTGCTTTCCACAGATAAAAAACCGTACCAACGGTATAAAGCAAACCTCCGGCCAACAGCCAGTACATTCCGTTGACTGAGATACTACTGGCCAATTCCTGCGAAGCAACCAACACCAGCCAGCCCATTAATATATAAGTGCCGATGGACAATTTTTTGTACTTTGAACCAAACAGTACTTTAAACATGATGCCTGTTAGTGCCAGGGTCCAGACGACGGCGAACAATACCCAGCCCGTTACCCCCCGGAGACTGACCAGCAAAAAGGGTGTATAGGTTCCGGCGATCAACAGGTAAATAGAACAGTGATCCAATATTTTGAAGACATTCTTGGTTTTCGGATGCTGCAAGCTGTGGTACAAGGTGGAAGCCAGAAAGAGAAGTACCATGGTGGTGCCGTATATACTGAAGCTGACCACTCGCCATGCATCGGCTTGATGTGCGGCAAAAGTAACCAGGAGTGTCAGGGCGGCAACACTCAGCAGGGCACCTAGCCCGTGAGTGATGCTGTTGGCAATCTCTTCAGCCAGGCTGTAACTGCGATCGGTATTGATTAGAGCGGTTGTTGCGGTTGATTTCAAATCCATAAGCCGGTGATTCGTTTTGTACCAGTCGTTTGGATCATACTGAAACTTGTTCCGGAATGCATAGGAATTATTCTTATCTAAATTTGGATGGCAGCAATACCCGATGATCGACTACTTTATTTCTATCAGTTGCTGTTTTGCTGGCTGATTAACGGGCCATGTTTTGCCAAGGTTAAGCCGCTCTGTTCCGGGCACTCTCCCTATACAGGCTATCGCTGATGGTCACTTTCTGGTTTGCTTATTTTTAATTCCCGTATCTGGAGTATGACATGAAAAGGTTGATTCACTCTTGCATCGCTTTGACAGTCGGTGCCGCGCTAGTCGGGTGTAGTTCCCACAGGCTGACCGAGGTCGAACCACAGATGGTTGAGAATAAAATCTGGGTGCTGACGTCTATGAACGGTCAGGTAGCCTCGGGTCCAAGAGTCACCATGGAAATGCGCCCGACCACTGCCCAGGATGGTCGGATTGGCGGTCAGGCACAGTGTAACCGCTATTTTGGCAGCTACCAGGTCGCGGACAACAAAATTAACTTCACTCCCATGAGCAGTGGTCGTGTAGCTTGCCCAGCGCCGTTTATGACTGAGGAATCGGAGTATCTGGCCACCTTTTCGGAACTGGACAACATCACCTTCAAGGGGCACGGGTTGATGTTGAGCAGTGGCAACAGTGAACCAAAACTGAAGTTTGTTTCTGAGTCTGCCTTTGTCAGTGGGCAGATTGCTGCCACTCAAGGCAGTTTTAACCCAGGTTCAGAGATCATAGTCGTGCTGCAAGACAGCTCCAGACCAGAAGATCCGGCCGGCATTATCGGCATCGAGCGGATTCAGGTGGGCAGGAATGTTGATGTGGTGGATTATATGGTGAAATACGCGCCTGAACTGGTCAATCCAAACTCCAACTACGAGATCCTTGCCGAAGTGATCGAGAATGGCCAGGTGGTATTTTTCAGTGCTGATAAACCACCTGTTAATCTCCGTTCTGCCCCAGTGGATTCCTGATAGTAAACTGCGCCATGGGCTATCCGTACAGGGACTGTACGGCGGTGTTGGTCTTTTCCATAAGGCTTTGCGCCTATTATAAAAGGTTGTTTCCTCCGACACTGTTCTGTTGGTCTTCCGTGTGCGTATGGAGAGTGAGTCGGTGGTGGTATAATTCCTTCCCGCTCACTCATGCCGGACAGACTCATGGTTAGAATAGGCCGAACGAACCATCTTAAGGTGGTCAATCTTCTTGATTTTGGTGCCTTCCTCGATGGTGGCGCGCTGGATGATATTTTGCTGCCCAAGCGTTTTGTCCCCGAGGGATGTCAGATTGGTGATGAGCTTGAGGTGTTTGTTTACCTGGATTCTGACGATATTCCCATTGCCACCACATTGCGCCCAAAGGCGCAGGTAGGACAGTTTGCCTGTCTGAAAGTAACCGACACCAATCGAGTCGGTGCTTTTCTTGATTGGAATATGCCCAAAGAGCTGCTGGTGCCATTTAGCGAACAGAAGGAACGCATGGTCAAAGACCGGTTCTATGTGGTTTATGTCTATCAGGAACAACAAAGCTACCGCATCGTTGCCTCCTCCAAAATCAGTAAGTTTCTGAGCACCGACGCACATCGTTACGTCAACGGGCAACAGGTTGAACTGATGATCTGTGACCGCACCGACATCGGTTATACGGTTATTATCAACAACCAATACACAGGCGTGCTGTTTGACCAGGACATTGACAGGCCGGTACGGATGGGCATGAAGTTTGCTGGCTACATCAAACGAGTCCGACCCGATGGAAAGCTGGACGTATGCCTGAAAAAACCAGGTTTTGATAAACAGGCTGTGCTTGATCTGGGCACCACTATTCTGGAGCGGCTCAAGGACGCGGGCGGCTTTTTGCCGTTTAATGATCGTACTGATGCACAGCAAGTGCAGCAGGAGTTTGCGGTCAGTAAACGGTTATTCAAGATGGCGATCGGCGCGTTGTATAAAAAGCGCCTGATTTGTATTGATGACGATGGTATACGGCTGTTGTAGTTATTTTTTGTCGTATGCTTCCCGCCTTGGCTATAACCGGTTCAGGGAATAAACGTCGGTGGGCATGCTGGGCTGGCCATTAGCCTGCGGGGGGCTTGTGGCTGGCAGATCGACGGCAGTTCCAGTACACTGGCCCGGTTTTGTCTCTGGTCAAGAGATCCACTTCCATGCATTTACGGTGATTAAATGGGCAAATTCTATACCCAGACCAACCTTCAGATTGATGACAAGAAAGCCTATCAGGTATTTGATGGCAAGAAGCAGGCTCGCCTGGGGACCGTGAAAAATCCGGCCCATGTATCGGTTCAGACACTCGAGCGCAAAGCGCAGGTGGAGCAAGAGTTTGCCGATAATGGCTGGTTTGGTACCGTTGAGGTAAATGAAGATGCGCCAGAAGACATTACTGCTTTGCAACTGCTGAAAGATACGCCCAAAACTACTGTGCTGGAAAAAGTGCCCGGTCGCAACGATCCTTGCCAGTGCGGTAGTGGTAAAAAATATAAGAAATGTTGTGGTTAACATCCAGCAATCGCATGGATGTTTGAGCTCTCTGTCTTGTCATATTTCTCCAGGTTTGTCCTGAGACAAGCTTGGTAAAAAATTCAATCCGGTTCATTATCAAAGGCGGTGGATCATTTATGCACCGATTCCGTCAGCCTGTGTTAATAACCGGGATATTTCATCAGCCAGTTGTAATTGGTGAAACATCAGGTTTACGCCCCTGCAATCGAAAGCCGCTTCGTGTGGCTTTCGTTTTCTCAAATAGGTGGAGTGAACATGAAAAGTCAAACGTTGGGTAGTAGCCTTTTAGTGGCTGGCACCTCCATCGGTGCCGGGATGCTGGCGTTGCCGCTGGTGTCCGCGCTGACCGGTTTAGGTTGGGGGGTTGTCCTGATGTTTCTGATGTGGGGGCTGTCAACTTACGGCGGCTTACTGATTGCTGAAGCATGTCGGGCGTGTCCGGAGGCAGACAATCTCCACGGCGTCATGGGTCGTCTGATGGGGCCGGTGGGGCAGGGTATTGCCATTGTCGCCATGCTGTTTCTTTATTACTCGCTTTGTGCTGCTTATATTTCTGGCGGTGCCACCGTGTTGGCCAGTCTGTTGGCCAGAGAGGGAATTCACCTGCCTTTTCGCATCACGGCTACCGCGGTAGTGCTTGCGGTGGCTATCCTGGTGGTAACCGGTACGCGAGTGGTGGATGTGGTCAACCGGGTGATGTTTGTGTTGATGTTGGCGCTGCTGTGTTACATCGTGCTGGTTTTGTTGCCCAAGGTTCGTTTTGATCATCTTGCCCTGACTGACGGGCATTCTGTCGGCGTACTCCTTGCCGCGTTACCGGTGCTTTACACATCCTTTGGCTACCATTGTGCCGTCCCCACGGTGGTTCAGTATGTTAAGGGGGCGCCACACCGGTTTCGCTACGCCTTGATTGGTGGGAGTGCCCTGCCTTTTTCCATTTATGTAATCTGGATGACGGTGGTACTGGGCGTGGTGTCAGCAATAGCAATAACCACCATGGCCAACAACCCGGAGAGTGTCACGCTGCTCATGGATGCCATTGGCAACCACGCCGACACAGCCAGTTTTGATTACTTGATTGGCGCCTTTGCTGCCTTCGCCCTGGGGACTTCTTTTTTGGGCGTTGCCTTGGGGTTGTTCGATTACTTGGCCGATGTCTTTGGCCGTTCCCACGGTCTGCGCGGGCGGATTGAAACCATTATCCTTACGCTGTTGATTCCGCTGCTGGCGGCCATTTTTATGCCAGGCAGTTTTGTCACTGCGCTTGGTTATGCAGCTGTGGCATTGGTGATTCTGGCGGTGTTTATTCCCGTGGCATTGGTATGGAAAGTACGCAAACTCCATATGCCCGAACCCTACCAGGTGGCCGGAGGTGTTCCTGCTTTGACAATGGCCGTGATGATCGGAACGGTGGTGATTGTGGCGCAGTTTGGCGTGGTTATAGGGCTGCTGCCTTCTATTGGCTAAGTGGTTGGGCAGCAAATAATCTGTTTTGCCTGTCAGCCGTGCTATAAGGGATATAAATACCATGGGCAAGGATTACAAGGATTAATAGGGGCACGTTATGGAAGGGTGGTTGGTCTATGTCATTCGCGCCAGTGATGACACGCTTTATACCGGAATCACTACCGATATTGTCCGGCGGTGGCAACAACATTATAGCGGCGTTGGCGGCGCTCGGTATTTTCGCGGACGCAAACCCGAGCAGTTGGTTTATTTGGAACCTGGTCATGATCGGGCGTCAGCCAGCCGCCGTGAAGCAGCCATCAAAAAGCTGACTCGCCGACAAAAACAGGCTTTGCTCGAATCAACTGAAAATTGCTGTCAGTACTGGACACAGCAACTTGCTCCATTGTTTTGATCGCAGCGTTGCTGTGTGCGTTACTGGTACTTTGTTTTTCACCCACCAGTGATTTGTGGCGTACTGCAAAATATGAATTAGACTGAGAAATTAAGTTTTTCGCTGAGTAAGTCAGGGGTTTGGCTGTCGCGTCAAGATTGTCGTATCAAGATTGTCGCCTCAAGGGTTTTATATCAAGAGAGCTGTATCAAGAGAGCTGTATCAAGAGTGCGTCGTAGGCCCTAGCAGAAGCGGTGTCATCGGCAGATGCTCTTGGTCAGAATATAGAGAACCACTACTCATCGTTCGGAAGTGATTTTTTCATCGAAAACCTCGCGAGAAACCCAGTACTTTTAGTGCTGGGAGGAATAGCGACCAGCCTGATAAGGCAAGCCTTTGAGTACTTTAGGTGGTAAATGCATTGGCATTCAGGATTCCCCTGTTTTATTGCATAAGAGTTTTCGGGGCTTTGGTCTGTTGTTGCCACTGGCAGCAGTATTGCAGTCACATTTTTAATTGCTGGTTAATCCCACTTTTTAATTAACGGTTCTATTGGCAAGATTGAGTTCACAATGAATATTTTTGATGAAGTGCTCAGTACCTTGAGGTCCAAGGTACAGGTTCGTAAATTATTCCATGACACCCATGCCGAAGATCTCCAGCGGTTGATCGGTCGCGTTGAGGCGATTTACGAAGAAAAGGTAATGGCTCAGCTGGAAGTCGAAAAGCAAAAGGCTCACAAAAAAGAGGCTCTTGAGGCCGTGGCCAGGCAGATGAAAAAGCTTGGGCTTTCCACCGCCGACATGAAAGCCATGGTGAGCGATAAGGGTAAGAGTAGCGACGGACGTAAGGGCAAAACCCGGCAGCGCTATTTGTTCCGGTATGAAACGAAAGAAGGTTCTTCAGTGGAGTGGGAAGGCGCAACAACAGGGCGTGTGCCGACAGACTTTACCGCCTATCTGGAACGCACCGGCAAAGACCGCAAATCCTGCATTGTCAAAAAACTGTGATCATGATTTCCGAGCCCTTCGGGCCCGGTATTATTAATTATCAAGCCGCTGTTCGATCATCTTTTGCAGTTCGTCTTCACTGGTAAAACCACTAACGATTTCATCAGGAAAAACCAGTGCCGGTGTACCGTTGATGCCAAGCCGCTGAGCCAGTTTAATGTTGTTGTCCAACTGCTGATTAATCTTGGCATTCACCGCCTGTTGCAGTGTTTTTAGGTCGAATCCGGCACTTTTCGCGCTACTGGCAATGGAGTCATCGTCATGGCGTTTTCCGGAGTAGGATACCAACTGATGGTGCAGAGCCAGGTAGGCATCGTTACCGCCATTGGCCAAAGAGCGCGCTGCCAACGACAGGGCCGCTGCCTCTCTTGAACTTGGCCCCAGGATTGGCAAATCCTTGTAGATCACTCTCAGGTTTGGGTAAGCCTTAACCAATGCAGTTAACACCGGCCCCTGGCGTTTGCAGTAGCCACAGTTCACATCACCAAAGTAGGCAATGCTTAATTCAGGTTTGGCGGCACCGGCAAAAGGGTCGTCAGGGTTGTGGAAAAGTTCAGCATTACTACTGGTCAGCATCGAGTTCAGAGTCTGGGTGTTGGCAATTTCCTCTCTTTTTCTCAGCTCATTGACCACTTCGATAAAGATTTCCGGCTGTTCCAGCAGGGTTTCACGAACCAACTGTTTGACCTGTTGCTGCTGTTGCTCATCCAGCGTAGCCGCATGGGTGGAGCAAGAAAGCACCAGCACGGTGAGCGCTATTGTTTTTTTCATGCGTAACTTCCGTTGTGGTTGGCGATTATCTCGGCTATGCATTTTTATCATACTGTGGCTTGTGGGGAAAATGCAGCTGTCGGGATGCATCTGCTGTCAAAGGTTATTGCGCTAGAGGGAGTTCGCTGTGGTTGGGACAGGAGAATTTGCAGGTATTTTGCTGTACGAAAAACAATCAGCCATATCAGCAACCGATAAATAGTGGGGTACAGTAAGTTATCCACAGGTGATTCAATGGTTTGGCCAACGAATCTGTTGATGATTGTTCCTTGGTTAGTGAAAAATGATTTTTTTATGCAAATACGCAATTAAAACCCGGTCTTTTTCAATCTATCTGTTAACCAGTTTTCCACAATTGCGTCGATCAAAATAAGCAACCCGGCTGTGTGCCGGGTTTGTCTGTTTTTCAGTGGTTTTGCGGATTATCAGTGACGGGTTTCACTAGCGGGAAGAATGTTCGGGTGATCCAGCCAGTCTTCCGGGTTATCGTCGATGGTATCAACGGCTTCGGCTGCTTCAAGTTCCCCTTGGGTGGCCAGCACGGCCAGCTCTTTGGCAAACTTTTGCAGCAGATCGATAACCTCTTCACGTTGACTGTTGAGCGTTTCATCGATTTCAATAGTGAACAGCGGAGGCGTTTGCCCGTGCCCTTCCTCTTCCTTGCGAATAAGTACCATGTGCAGGCCAGCGGTGTCAGCATCGCTGACTTCGGCCAGTTTGAACGTTACTGATTGTGCATCGCGTAAAATAGACAGCAACTTCAGGGCTTCAGCAGCACTGAGGTCGCCAGCATCCACCCGGGCTTCAACATACTCTCTGGCAGAGAGGCCAGAGGCGATGTAGTTATCAACCAAATCCTGGATGCTCTTGTACTTGTTTTGGCTCATAGACCCTCCTGACAGCTGTTTCAGCTCATGCCTGACGGGGAAAGGTTGTGTCAGACGCCAAGGTCAGATTCACCAGAGCTAACTCTGACTCCTGCCTCCAGTGTACCTGATCAGGGCTGAATGTATAGGTGTTAATACTGACAAGGCTGGCATGGCGTGGCTATACTCCCACGCTTACCATGGAGGCTGAAAAATGGCCGATGGTTTGTTCTTTCCGTATTGATTATCTCGTCCTATTGTTTGAAGGTGCCTGCAAACTTTGAAATGCTTTGACCCTAACATGAATCTTTACCGACGCAACCTGAATCTTCTGCCGAGCCTCAAAGCCCTGCTTGATACGCAGAGCGTTTCCCAGGCCGCCCGGCAGATGCACGTCACCCAGTCAGCCATGAGCCGTACCCTGGCGCAGCTGCGTGAAGCACTGAATGACCCGATTCTGGTGCGTCAGGGCAACCGGATATTCCTGTCAGAGAAGGCACTGGCCCTGAAAAACGATGTCAATCGCGTCGTCGCTGAGGCCGCCACGCTGTTTGAAAACCAGCAATTCGACCCGTGGACCAGCGATAAACATTTCACCATCGCCAGCAATTACGTGGTGCTTGAGCAGGTGCTGCCACAGATTCTTCGGCAATTCTGGCAGCAGGCACCGCATATAGACTTTGACCTGTTGCCATTTAGCCCGCAGCTTGACAAACAACTGGAAGCCGGCGAGGTGGACCTGGTGCTTGGAAGTGTGGGACCACCTGCGGTGGGCTTCAGTCATGTGCCCATGATGGAAGACAGGCTCTGCGCCCTGATCTCGTCAGACCACCCATTGGCCGCGCCGGACAACGCGGATAACGAGATTACCGTGGCTGACCTTGAGTACTACTCTGTTATACGACATTCGTCATGGATGGGTAGTCCGCATTTTATCCGGGATTACCTCGAAGGGCTTAGCGATCGCATCCGGGTAGTGGCCAGAGCACCCAATCTACCCGTCGGCCTGCAATTGCTTCGGGATACCCAGCATATTCTGATTTCCACCGAGCAGGCTGCCAAAGCCAACATCTATGTGGAAAATATGCTGGTCAAGGCGCTGCCTGACGATCCACCCACGGTGACCTACCACGCAGTATGGCCGGAATACTGGGAACACAACCGGGCCCATCGCTGGTTTCGCGAATTCATTATCAACCGTCTGCATCAGCATCTGAAGGAAGTAGCCCGGCAGGAGGCCGTCAGCAAGGAGCGGCCAGCCCTGTTGACCTGCTGAGCAAGAACAGTAGTCCGGATTCAGAAAGGTTGATTGACAAAAATCCGGAAAAACTGTTCTTCACTGCCGCCCACCATTTCGGTGCGTACGGTGAGTCCCTCGATCTGGAAGCGGATACCGCCGCCTACGCTGGCTTTCATATCCTGATGCAGGGTTCGCACATCAAACTTGTCCGCCACTCTGCCTACATCGACAAACAAGGTCCACTGCCACCAGGGAATGTCATAAATGGCGCCGATGATGGGCAACGTTGCCAGCGGTTGCCACTGGGGCAGAATCCGGTATTCCATACTGTACGACACGGCAGAACGACCAAAGAAGCGATGCGAACTGAACCCGCGCAGCTTGTCCCAGCCGCCCAGATTGATGCCCATAAACGCCGGCGGTCGGCGAAAAACCGTTTGGCCATTAACGACTTTTGTCTGATTCCAGGTGGGTGTATCAGCGACCCAGCCATTAAATGCCAGCACCTGTTGCTTCATCAGGCTGTTGCTGCCCAGATTGAAGAACTTGCTGTACTGGAACTCAACCGTTGACCAGGACGGCCGCAGTCGGCTACCCCAGTCCCAGATGTAAGTGAACGAGGTTTTGCTGCCCTGGGTGGGAAGGGTAACCGAGTTACGGTTGTCATACTCCAGTTTCACCCGCACGCCAATTGAGTCCTCGGCGTCCGAATCCGGTTGCCCACTATCCAGGCGCTGGCTGAAGAAAAATGGCCGCAACTCCAGCGTGGTGATACCGCTGGTCAGTGGGTTCCAGGTATCGATGTTGTTTTCGTAGCCCTGGTATTTTTTCAACAGGGCAGCCAGCGCGCCGTTCTTGCCGGCACCGATGGGTAAGGTGTACTTGAGATCAACCTGATAGCGCCGGTCACGCACACCATCGCGGATGAAGTTCTCCAGGCTGGAGTCATTGCTACCGGCCTGTTCCATGGCAAACGCTGGATTGCCCGATAAAAAAAAGCGGGTATCGGTCTGGGTGGCATCATAGGCGCTGACGTCCACCAACCACCGGTCAAAGCCAGGAGGACTGATGTTATAGAGCCCGAGAAAACCCAGCCTGGATTTATTGCTTGAACCAATGGCCATGCCGAACAGTGTCATCTGTGGCTGAATTATGCCTTTAACCACACCCGCAGCGCCGAGGGCTATTCCCCAGTCTTCTGAGCTGAAAATAATGGGAATACCCACGGCATCCCGATACAGGCTCGCGGTTTGTTTTTCGCCAGTGTCATCCGCTGACGCGGTGCTGCCCAGTATGGCCAAAAGCCCAAGGACCACCCCTTTCCCAATTTTAAACATGCCGCCAATCATTCCTCATCCTCAAGGGGGGCCATTATCATTTGCCGGTATAAATTTTGAACACAGTATTGCCTCACTTTACCCATCCGATAAAATGATTTCCCATTTTGCCAGGGCTGTTGTGCGGCAAAACGCCGTCACAGCAACCCATTGCATGGCTCTGGCACAGAGGTATTTTTCGCTAATGGCTCACGGGGCACGATCATGAAAGGCCGACACGACACCTCGTCCACAGACCTGAACTGGCTTCGTCAGCAGTTTCCCTTGTTGTCCCGAAGCGTGCACGGTCAGCCCTTGCTTTACCTGGACAACGCGGCCACCACGCAAAAACCGCTGTCGGTGATTGAGGCGGTGGCACAGTTCTACCAACAAGACAACGCCAATGTGCACCGCGCGTCGCATTATCTGAGCGCCTGCACCACGCAAGCCTTTGAAGCCGCCCGGGAGATTACCCGGGAATTTATCAATGCCCGGTTTGCCGAGGAGATTATCTGGACCCGTGGTGCCACCGAAGCCATCAATCTGGTGGCTAATAGTTGGGGGCGCAGCATACTCCAAACGGGTGATGAAATCATCCTCACTCGCCTTGAGCATCATGCCAATATCGTTCCCTGGCAACTGCTAAGTGCCACCACCGGTGCCATCATCAAGGTGGTCGAACTGGATGAATCTGGCAATTTGGACATGGCACAATTTGAACAACTGTTGTCAGCAAAGACCCGACTGGTGGCCGTTACCCACAGCTCCAACGCCATTGGCACCATTACGCCCGTCAACCAGATAATCGCCCTGGCCCACCACGCAGGTGCCCTGGTGCTGGTGGACGGTTCCCAGGCCGTGGCTCATCAGCGGGTCGATGTGCAAGCCCTGGATGCTGATTTTTATGTTTTTTCCGGGCACAAGGTTTATGGCCCTACCGGGATTGGCGTGCTCTACGGTCGGCGTGAGCTACTGGAATCCATGCCGCCCTGGCAAGGCGGCGGCGAGATGATCGAGCGCGTCAGTTTTGCCCAAACCCACTTCAATGGCCTGCCATTCAAATTTGAAGCAGGAACCCCCAATATTGCCGGTGCCATCGGTTTGGGTCAGGCATTAACTTTTTTATCGGGTCTGGATTTTGCCGCGCTGCACGCTCATGAAAACCGGCTACGTCAGTGTGTGGAGGAAGGCCTGGCGCAAATAAACGCTGTTCGCCTGATTGGTCAGGCCGAACACAAAGCGCCGGTAGTGTCGTTTATCTCCCGGGATCATCACAATCAGGATATCGGGCTGATTCTCGATCAGCAGGGCATCGCGGTGCGTACCGGTCATCATTGCGCCATGCCGTTGATGGAGAGCCTGCAACTCAATGGCACCGTGCGTGCCTCGTTTGCCCTGTACAACACCGAGGCTGAAGCCAGTGCCCTGGTGGCAGCGGTGGCCAGGCTACATCACAATGCGCTGTTTGCTGTGGGTGGAGAAGGGCAATCTGACACAACCACGCAGACCATACCGGTCGAGCTGCCCGAGGTCTTTGTCCGACAAGCCAGGGATCTGGCCAGCATCACTAAACGTCTGTCGCAGTCAACTGGTTGGCAGGAACGCTACCGACAGATCATGTTGTTGGGTAAAGAGTTGCCGGCGCTCCCTGAAGACTGGAAGGTGGATCACGCCCGACTGCACGGTTGCGAGAGCAGCGTTTGGCTGCATCATTACTATCACCGGCCAACCATGCGACTTTACTTCGCCGCCGATTCCGATGCCAAAGTCATTCGTGGGCTGATCGCCATTGTCCTGGCCGTTTTTTCTGGCAAAACACCGGCGGAGATTGTGGCGGAAAATATTGACGCGCGGTTTCAGGCGTTGGAGTTGTTCACCCACCTGAGCCCATCCCGAGGCAACGGGCTCAGGGCCATCGTGCAGGAAATTCAGGCCACGGCACACCGCTACCATTAATCGGCGATTGGCGCGCGGGTCAGCTTCGCAACAATGCGTGCGGCAGCGGCAAAACCAAACGTGGCCGTTACTGCCGTAGCAGCGCCGAAGCCACTGGCGCAGTCCATCTTCATGGAACCTTCACCCACCGGTTTGCTCTGGCAGACGGTGCCATCAGCCTGTGGATAAACTGCCTGCTCCGTGGAAAAGACACAATCAACGCCAAACTTTTTCCCGGTTTTGTTAAAGCCGTGACGGTCACGCAGCTGGTTACGAACCTTTCTGGCCAGCGGGTCGTGCCAGGTTTTGGTCAGGTCGGTGATCTGTACCTGGGTTGGGTCCATTTGTCCGCCTGCGCCGCCGGTGGTAATGATTTTGATCTTGTTGCGTTTGCAGTAGGCAATCAGGGCGGCTTTAACCCGAAAGCTGTCAATGGCGTCCAGCACATAGTCGAATTCTGCACTAATCAGCTGCGGAATATTGTCCTCAGTGACAAAATCCTCAATCACCCGACAGTGGCATTCCGGGTTAATTAGGGCGATGCGCTCAGCCATAACCTCCACCTTTGAACGACCAATGGTGTCGCTCAGGGCATGCAGTTGACGATTGGTGTTGGTGATACAGATGTCGTCCAGGTCAATCAGGGTGATATTGCCCACCGCTGTTCTGGCCAGTGCTTCAGCAGCCCAGGAGCCCACACCACCAAGACCGATAACGCAGACGTGAGAATGACGCAACCGGTCAAGCGCATGGCTGCCATATAAACGACGTATGCCGCCAAAGCGGTCGTTAAAGCCGTTGCTGTTGCGGTTATCGGGAGAAGAGGGCATCGTGGGGTCTCACAACAAATACGTCAAAGGCCGATTATACATCGACCCGGGCAGCGCTCTCATTCTTTTGTATTGTTGCAAATCAACCCTCTATTTGCCGCTCCAGGGTTGCTCTGCCAGTCAGGGAAAGGAGCAAAAACAGCGCTGGGGCGCCCAACGTCAGCCACAAGCCAGCCACGGTATAGACAACAAATGCAGTTTGATAGTAATCGCCGTCGCTCACCGTTGGAAAAAGACCATCAGTGGCCCTGATGTAACCAAACAGAATGCACAAACCAATAGTGCTGCGCACCAGGCGATGCCAGAGGTTGCCGTAACCGCTGTAACGCAAATAGCGCAAGGTAATAACAGTGCCCATGCCAGCCCCCAGACTGACGGCCACCAGGCTGGCCATAAATGGCATCGCCAAAAGACAGGCATAGAGAAAAAAGAGAACTCCGCAAACCAGCCATAGCGCACTCATTAAAAAAACCGTAGATTGCTGGTACAGCCACTGGGCAGACCTGTCGCCCCAGCGGGTGTACCAACCCAGCAACACCAAAGCCAACAGCCAACCTGCCAGAACATCTCCCGGAAAGTGCAGGCCAAAATAAATGCGGGAAAAACCAATCAGCCAGATTACCGCCATCGCCATAGCCCAGAACCACCGACTGCCTGCCCCCCTGGCCAACATAAGCCACAGCAGCGCCGAATTCTGCGAGTGACCACTGGGTAGGCCATAACCCCATTCCCTGTCCGGCGTAATGGTTGGGTCTATATCAAACGGTCTTGGCAGGGTCAGCCAATCTTTGCAGCTGATATTAAGAAAGAAAGAGAGCGCAACCATAGTGCAAGTGCGCACCATAAAGCGAAAGTTCAGACTCCAGAGCAGTAGCGGTAGAAAATAAAGGTAATAATTGCCGCCCAAATCTGTGATGTGGCGCATGAACCCATCAATTACCGGGTTTCGGTATTGCTGTAGCCACGCCACAAATCCCAAACCCCACTGGAGTACATCAGTCACACACTGCCCCTTCTTTCGTTCACAAGCAACCAACGGTAGAACCCGACAAGCCGGTGCCCCATGACCTCCGCTACAGAAAAAGCATTTTGAACAAGGATGCGAAACTGCTGACGCCTGCAAAGTTAGCAGTGAAATGTAACCGCTGCGGGAAATATTTTGTCTCCGTCGTGGCTTAGGAAGTAACGGTTTTGGCCTATACCATGGTTGATTTTGCTCTCCTGACACCAGCCCTGGCCACGGTGTTGGCGTGGGGCGTTTGCCCTGCTTTGCCCGGATTGGTAAGCCATAGCTTTGCCTTGGTAGTGCATCGTAAATGCGAAGTCTGCTAGGGGGTAGTTCCGATAAACTGTCGCATTTATTACCTATACACTCCGGGTTAATCAGGATTAAAGGAGCGAACAGGTGGTTCCAGGAGCTAATCGAGGAGATAGTGCTACCAGCGCCAGTGCTGGTGCCGGAGGAAATGGCCCCAATGAAAACCGACGTGGCAGTGTTGGTAGAGGCAGGCGATCGCCCTCACTGGCACAAAGTGACGCAAATCTGCCCGGCGGCGTTTCTGCCCCGACCACCGGTGTGATGGCACCGGTTGCACCCTTGGCTGGCAGTTCGCAGAGCGATACGCAGAGCAATAATACTGAAGCAGAACTGCAAGAAGTCGCTGTCCAGATGGTTGAGGCAGGTGAGGATGTCGCAGCCATAAGCCTGCTCGAGTATTTGCAAGCCATGTCGTTGATGGATCAGGATATTGCCGGTGCTGCCACAGGTTCTGACGTCACTGTCAATAGGGATGAATGGACTGCAATACGAAGCGCTCTTATTCGGAGCAGGCAGGCGTACGAGACAGAGCAACAAGCACCGCGGGACCAACAGCCAGGCCAGCCACAAACCGAGCCGCCTGCCCAACAACCAGCAGGCGGATTAATGCCTCCGCCAAGACCAGGGCGCCCACCACTGCCACCATTACCTCTACCGCGTGATGCTGAGCCCCTGGCCAGGCGCCCGTCTGGTGCCTTTTTGGCGCGCAAGGATCAGGATAAGCCGGCAGATCCCTTTAAATTGCAGCGATTTGTCGACGCTCAGAATCATGGTTATAGAGGGACTGCTACCCACGCAACTGCGTTGCAGGAGATGCAAGCTGGAATGAAGCGCACTCATTGGAGTTGGTATGAGCTGCCAATTGTTAGTGGGTTTGGCCAATCTGCCCTGGCCAAGTATTTTGCGCTAAACAGTCTGGAGGAAGCGCGTGCGTATTACGCCCATGACACTCTCAGAGGCAATCTGATAGCAATGTTCCAAAGCATCAATAGCCATGGCGATAAATCAATCAGAGAAATTATGGGCGGCGAGATTGACGCAGCCAAATTGAAGTCATGCGCAACACTTTTTTTCCAGGTAACGAAAGATCCGATTTTTCTCACAACCCTTGATCTGTTTTTTGCCGGTTCCCGCTGTCAAACCGCAGAGCGACGGCTTTTCCAATGGCAACAAGGGACTTGACATGCTTCCTCGCTAAATCAACTGGGCGTTGGCGTGAGGAATTTGCACTGATCACCCCTGGTTGGTGAGTCACGACTTCGGCTGGGTAATGCGTCGCAAATGCGAAGTCTGTTAGTGGGCATTTCCGATAAAATAACGGATTCATTACCTATACACTCCGGCTCATTCAGGATTTTAAAGGAATATACGGGTGTTTCCAGTTAATCGAAGTAATGGTGCCAATGGGGCAGGTGGTGCCAGTGGAGGAAGTCCCCGTCAAGGCCAACGGGGCAACGTTAACCACGGCAGGAACTCGCCACGGCTCGCCCAAAGTGACGTAAACCCGCCTGATGGCTCGGGAGGCAATCCGCCAGTCAGCGGCGTAATGACGCCAGCTGCACCTTGGACTGGTGGTCAGGGAAGTTCCCACGGACAAGAGACAGCATTACAAAACGGGGCCAGCGCGCTGATCCAACATGGTGATTTTGGCGCTGCACAGACGCTTCTCTCTTTGCTGCAATCCATGTCGTCTGGCAATCAGGGAGCTCTTGGTGATCTGGGAGATGCTGCAAAAACAGCATTGCAAAAGGCGGCCACTGTTCTGATTCAGGCAGGTGATTTAGGAGACGCACATACGATGCTCGGCATCCTGCAATCTGCGTCATCCGGTGGTTCGGGTGCTGCTGGTGGTGCAACCGGCGGTGCTACCGGAGGAGCTGGTGGTGCCACAGGAGGCGCTGGTGGTGCCGCAGGAAGAGCTGGTGGGGCAACCGGTGGCGCTACAGGCGATACAGCCGCCGAAGATGCTGGCGGCGCAACAGGAGGTGGCGGCGGCCGTGGCCGTTGGGAAACTACGGCGGCAGAAAATAAGGACATACTGAAGGCCCTGGAAAGAAGCAAGAAATCGCACGAGAAAGAAGAGGAGAGGCGCAGGAAGTTGCGAGGCTACCAGCAGGAAGGCGGTGCTAGCGGGGCTGAAGGCGGCGCAGCAGGAGAGGGTGGAGACCTTGGCCGTTGGGTAACTGGTAAGTTAGAACGACAGGATCTAAAAAAAGCCCTGAAAGAGAGTAAGGAGCAGCACAAGAAAGAGGAAACGCACCGAAGGAGGATGGGAGGCTACCAGCAGGAAGGCGGTGCTGGCAGTGCTGAAGGTGGACCAGCAGGAGAGGGCACAGACCGTGGCCGTTGGGTAACTGGTAAGGTAGAACGACAGGAACTCAAAAAAGCCCTGAAAGAGAGTAGGGAGCAGCACAAGAAAGAGCAGAAAGCGCGAAGAAAGGGAGAGCTGGGTGGACCTGACGAACCGCAACAGACGGCGGAAGGGGCAACAGGGGGCGGCCCAGCCAGTGGGATTCAGTATGGTGGGGAAACCTTACTCACTGTAGGTGGCATGGAAACTGTATTAAGCGGTATCTCAGAGAACATGGAGGTGTTGTCGCTTGGAGCAGGCGGCGGTGCAGGTAAGCGGCATCAGAGAAATGCAGAGAAAGCAGCCAAGGCTGCAAAAGCTGCTGCGAAGGCCGCAAAAGCTGCTGAGCAGGCCGGGAGGTCGGGGGTTCAGGCACCAGCAGATTCAGCATCGCCACCAGAACAAGGTCAGTCTTCATCACCACCAGGTTCTCCTGTCGTCAGGCGAAGAGGACTGGGCGCCTTCTTCAGGCGCGGGGGCGATCGTGGCAAAGGTGTGGATCGCGCAGGAGGTGTACCAGTAAGAGGGGCGCCAGGCGGACCAGCAGGCGGCCCACCAGCGAGAGGCCCAGCAGGTGGCCCAGCGGGAGGACCAGCAGGCGGACCAGCAGGCGGCCCACCAGCGAGAGGCCCAGCAGGTGGCCCAGCGGGAGGACCAGCAGGCGGACCAGCAGGCGGACCAGCAGGTGGACCACCTGGAGGCCCACCACCACCAAGAGGCCCGGCAGGCGGTATAGGAGGCGCTGGCGCTGGAATAGGTACGGCCGCTGAGACAGCCATAGCCCGCGCGGCAAGGGCAGCTGCGGCCGCCGACGCAGCCGAAGCCAGAGCCGCAGAAGCAATCAGACACGCACGTTTTGCTACAGACCACGCTGTCCGCGGAGACCTCGGCGCAGCACGTAGCTTCGTTCAGGCCGCTGCTGCCGCCGCTGCTGCTGCCGCCGCTGAAGCTCAAACCGCCAAAAAGGAAGCCATCGGTGCTAGATCTGCCTCCGATTTGGCAGCAGACCTAGGTATAGGCGCAGCCGAAGGCGCCGCCGCCGCAGCAGCAGCTGCAAAAGCAGCAGCCACCGCCGGCGCTGCTGCCGCGGATGCAGAGGCCGCAGCAACCGCCGCCAGCGACGCAGTCGCTGTCGCAGTCATCGTTAGGGGAGGAGGTGACACCAGCAGCGCAGCAGAGCTAAGCACAGCAGCAGCTGAAGCCGCAGCCGCAGCTGCTGAAGCAGAGGCCGCTGCCGATGCCGCTGTAACCGCAGCAGCGACAGCAGAGGGTGCTGCTGCCGCGGCCGCAGGCGCAAGCGTAGATGTAGCGGTAGACGCCGCCGCAGCCGCAGCCGCAGAAACAGAGGCTGCCGCAGCCGCCGCTGCAGCTGTTAGGGCTGCTGCCATGGCTGCCTCATCAGCAGCTGCGGTTAGAATCGCCGCTGGCGTCTCCGCAGCTAGAGGCGAAGACCAAACCGCCATCGCAGGCATCGTTGCAGCCGCTAGTGCCGCTGCTGCTGCTGCCGCTGCCGCCAAAGATGCCGCTACAGCCGCAGCTGCAGTCGCAGCCAGAGCCGCAACCAGAGCCGCAAGAGCCGCAGGAGCTTCTGCGCCGACTGCACCTGCTCCTGCCCCTGCACCAGCTGGGCCTCCACCAGCCGTTTTAGCCGAACACGCGCTGTTCAGTCCCCAAAACCTGATGTTTGCTGCTCGCAGTACAGACAGTGGGGCTATACGCCTCTGGTTCTCCGGTGATACCGGGGCAGGTACCATAACCGTCTGGGGTCCGGGACAGGTAGAACGCGACTCTTACGATCCGAATTCGGTCGTCGTTATGTCGTTCTGGTCGCCTGAAGATAGAGATGAATTTGCGAACGCAGTTCGGCATCTGCCAGACCTGACGGCAGTGCAGCAGCACGCCGCAAGTCTCGGTTACCCACCAGCGCCTTTTGTCATGCAGGGTGACTCTGTCGCCGAGTTCACACCCAGCGGTGGGTTTATCGCCGATAGCATGATTAACTGGCGGGGCTTGTCTGCTGCAGAATTGGATGATTTAAGAGCGGAGGTCGATAATCTGTTCCAGCGGTCCCATGGATCAGACACGGAGGACGAATGGATCATCTAACGAGTGAAAGACCCGTGTCGTTCACGCGAGCGGTTCTTTGATACAAATGCCCGGTGTATGGACAAATACCGGGCTCCATTATGAACAAAAAACAGTGCGCTGAGATTAGGCATTCCCTCAAGGAACCTGCACTGGCCAGTCTTGGCCAGTGCCGCAGTTTCTCTCTGGTAAAATGTCGCAAACGCGCAGCTTATTAGTGGGCATTTCCGATAAACTAACGGATTTATTACCTATACACTCCGGGCCAATCAGGATTCTAAAGGAATATATGGGTGTTTCCAGTTAATCGAAGTAATGGTGCCAATGGGACAGGTGGTGCCAGTGGGGGAGGCCCAAATCAAAGCCAACGAGGCAATATTTCTGGTGGCAGCCCCTCGCCATCGCTCGCCCAAAGTGCCGTAAACCCGCCTGATGGCTCGGGAACCAATGCGCCAGTCAGCGGTGTAATGACGCCAGCCGCACCTTGGACTGGTGGCCAGGGAGGTGCCAACAACGGACAAGAGACAGCATTACAAAACGGGGCCAGCGCGCTGATTCAAAGTGGTGATTTTTCATCTGCGCAGACACTTCTTACTGTGCTGCAATCCATGTCGTCTGGCAATCAGGGAGCTCTTGGTGATCTGGGAGATGCTGCAAAAACAGCATTGCAACAGGCGGCCGCTGTTCTGATTCAGACAGGTGATTTAGGAGACGCACATACGCTGCTCGGTATCCTGCAATCTGCGTCATCCGGTGGTTCGGGTGCTTCTGGTGGTGCAACCGGTGGCGCTACAGGAGGAGCTGGTGGTGCCGCAGGAAGAGCTGGTGGTACAACCGGTGGCGCTACAGGCGGTACTGGCGACACAGCCGCCGAAGATGCAGGCGGTGCAGCAGGAGGTGGCGGCGGCCGTGGTCGTTGGGAAACTACCGCGGCAGAAAATAAGGACATACTGAAGGCCCTGGAAAGAAGCAAGAAATCGCACGAGAAAGAGGAAACGCACCGTAGGAGGATGCGAGGCTACCAGCAGGAAGGCGGTACTGGCGGTGCTGAAGGCGGACCAGCAGGAGAGGACGCTGGCCGTTGGGTAACTGGTAAGGTAGAACGACAGGAACTCAAAAAAGCCCTGAAAGAGAGTAAGGAGCAGCACAAGAAAGAGCAGAAAGCACGAAGAAAGGGGCAGCTGGGTGGACCAGACGATCCCCCACAGGCAGCCGGTGGTGCCGCATCTCCTCCCGGCCAAGGGCAGTCTTCATCGCCACCTGGTTCTCCGGTAGTCAGGAGAAGAGGCCTTGCTGGCTTGCTGGCGCCTCGCAGGAGTAAGGAGAATAAAGGGTTTGACCCGCAGACGAATCTTGCCAGGTCGAAGTACCGGTTCTCCGGCTGCGACCAGCGTCCTATCTGTTTTTCTAACTCGAGCCATGCTGCGCTGGCACTTCGCATAGTTATGGATAGCAGCGCACAGGGCAAGCCCCAAACCTTGGTATCCCTGCACGGCCAGTTAATGTCCATGATAACCGGCACAAGTGATGATTTTGCAATGGTGCCGCAAAGGAACCCTGACTGGACTCAATCCAGATTGGTCTTGTTCACCAGTGACGGCAACAACATCATGGGCGTACTCGATCAGGATGGCAGGGTTGTAGATCTGTCGGGAGGTGTCCCAGCCAGAGGTGCCGCAGGAGGAGCAGGCGGAGCAGGTGGTGCAGGTGCCGCAGGAGGAGCAGGCGGCACAGGCGGAGCAGGTGGTGCAGGTGGCGCGGGAGGAGCAGGAGGCACCGGAGGAGCAGGCGGCGCAGGAGGAGCAGGCGGTGCCGGTGGTATTGGCGGAGACACAGCCACAGATCCAGTCACCGCTGCTACAGCAGCAGCCGAAAGAGCAGCCGTAAGTGCAGCGGCAGCCGAAGAAGCCGCCCAGGACGCCCGCAGAGCCGCAAACCTGGCCGTAGCCGTAAGTTCCAGTGGCTTGCGCGCAGTGACGGTCGCCGCCAGTGCCTCCGTCGCAGCCACAACCGCCGCCGCAGCAGCCGCAGATGCCAACGCAGCCGCAGTTGAAGCAGAACAAGCAGCTGCCGTAGCCACAGCAGTAGGTATGGTAGGCGCAGCCGCGGCCAGCGCCGCAGCCACAGCCGCCGCCGCTGCTGCCAATGCCGCCACAGTGGCCGCTGCAGCCGCAGCCGCAGATGCCCAGAGAGCCGATCTTGCCGCAGAAGCAGCCACCAGTGTAACCACAGCGGTAGGCGAAACCAAAAAGGCAGTTTCAAGCGCAGACGGTGCCACAGAAGCCGCGATGATGGCAAACGGAGCTGCAAATGCGGCCGAATGGGCTGCCAGAGGCGACGATTCAGCCGCCACCGAGAAAGCAGCTGCCGACGCTGAAGCAGCAGCAGCAGTGGCCGCCGCCGAAGCCGCCGCCGCTGCAACAGCAGCTGCCGCCGCCGAAGCCGCCGCCGCTGTCGTTGCCACAGCTGTTGTGGCAGCGGACACAGCAGATGCAGCAGCTATGGCAGCCGTAGGGGCAGTTGCTGATGCAGCAGTCGTAGAAGCAAAAGCGGCAGCACAAGCAGCCGCAGACATCAGCGCAGCTGCAACCAATAGCGCAAACAGAGCCAGAGCCCTGGCAGATAGCGGCGCAGCCGCGATGTCACCAACTGGTCCTGCCAGCGCAATAGAACGTCAAGTGTTCACCTCCGACAACTTGAGGTTTGCTGCTCGCAGTGTGGATGGTGGCGCCACGCGCCTCTGGTTCTCCGATGGCGCGCACGGAGGAGCTATGACGATCTGGGGACCGGGCAATATAGAACATGAGCTTCACAATCCGAATGAGGTCTTCACCATGTCGTTCTGGTCACGTGAGGCGAGAACAAATTTCGTGAGAAGCACCCAAGGCATGACAAGCGTGGCGCAAGTGCGACAATATGCCGTGAGCCAAAACTACCCACCACACCCTACTATGGTGATGTCGGGTGACTCTATAGCCGAATTCACCCTCAGGAATGGCCAGGTTGTCGAAAGCAGGATGGGTTGGGAAGGCTTGCGTCAGAGAGATACGGAGCGCCTCAGGAAAGAAGTCCCTGACCTGTTTGGGCAATCTCGTAGACCAGGTACGGAGCGAGAAGCGCTCATTTAGTGATTGGGTGGCTGCTGATTGAGCAACGGGTGTTGTCCACGCTTTAACTCAAGCTTTGGGCTGGCAGGGAAGTCAGCCTGTGGAGCGACCGCACGGGAAGGACATTGACTTGGCCAGTGTCCTCCAGAGCAGGCGTGATAAAGCGGGCAGGTTCCTGGCGCGATCCGGGAATTCTCTTCTGCCAGGGCAGCGAGTGTCAGCTGTGGGCTTCAGACCAACCAAAAAGAGGTATGTGGGTGTTTCCGGTAACTAACCAAAACAGTAGTACTGCCGGTACTGGTGGGACTGTTCCCCCAACTCGGCGTGGCAGTGTTAGCAGCGGCAGACGGTCACCCACACTGACCCAAAGTGACGTAAGCTTGCCCTATGGCGGCGGAGACATGGCACCCCCAGCCCCACGCGCGGGAAGCATGGCAGCGGCAGCGCCCTTGGCCAGTAGTTCGAGTGCCGGTAGTTCGGGCGATAGTGAGACAGTACTGCAAGAGGCGGCTATCAATTTGCTGGAGAGGGGGGATACTGTTGGCGCTTTGGAGCTTCTCAGTCTGCTGGAGGCCATGTCATTAGTGGATCTGGAAGCAGCTGGTGGGGCTGTGGGCGGTGCTCCTGGTGCTGACATAACGACCAGTAAAGAAGAATGGGCTGATATACGCCGAGCCCTTATCCAGAGCAAGAGGGCATATGAGGCAGAACAGGGAACCCAACAGAGCGAACAGTCAGATGAGTCGCTCTTCCCAAGCCCCGGGCGAGATGCCAGAGCGCCAACATCTTCTGGGGAGGGTGTAGAAGCAGCGCGAGCATCACCACCACCGCCTGATTATACGCCTCCTGTGGGCAGAAGACGCGGCCCCGGATTCCGCCGACCATCCCAAGCGTCAACATCTTCTGCGGAGGGTGCAGAACCACCGCGATCATCACCACCGCCTGATTATGCGCCCCCTGTGGGCAGAAGACGAGGCCCCGGATTCCGACGACCATCTCGAGCGCCAACAGCTGCTCCTGGACCCATGCAGCCAGTACAGCCACCGAGGCATTCTCCGCGCACAGAGCCGCTCTCACCTGCTCTTTATGGTATGGACAGGAGGGAAGACAGAGGATTTCACCCCGACACGAATCTGGCAAATTTGAGGTACTACCACGAAGGGTGCCGACAGTGGCCAATCTGCTTCTCTGACCCAACCCAGGCCAAGCGGGTTTTCGGCATGATTATGGAAGCTGTCGCACGGAATCAAACTTTGGACAAACGATTCCTGTCCAGCCTGCTGGTACGCACGACTGGCCGGAGTGAGAGGTATACGGCTTCATTGGATCAACTCCCCTGGGTTCAGTCCAGATTGACCTTATACACCAGGGATCGCATCAACATGGCGGCAATACTTACTCGGTGTGGCGACATAATGGTCCTGCCAGAACCCTCGGCACGACCCGGGCAAGATGCAGCTGCCGAGGCACTTTTGCCACCTTATCCATTGGACGCGAACGACCAACTCTCGCTGTTCAACAGCAATAACCTGAGATTTGCTGCCCGTAGCAATGATGACAGTGATGTTGTGCGTCTCTGGTTCTCCAACGGTGTGGATACCGGAACTCTGACTGTCCAGAGTGCCGGTGGCGTGGTTGCCGCGCAACACGAGTATGGAGACGTTCTCTGTATTCCGTTCCGCTCCGCTCGAGATAGAGACCGGTTCGTGAGCAATACCCATAGCAGTGACGACGCTGCCTTGGGCATAGAAGGCGTGATAAGGAGTGCCAATGAACTGGGTTACTCAGTGGATCGTTCTGTATTGGCGGGTGACTTCGTCGCTGAGTTCGTCATGACAGCGGGCGTCCTCACTAACACCTCGATTGACTGGATCGGTGTGGATGCAGAGGTATTGGCGGCACTCAGACAACAAGTTGATGACCTGTACCAGCGAGCTCGTCGACGAAGCGAGCATTTTTAAACCCGCTGTCGTTCTTTTTGGGCTTGTCCTGTTTCTGTCTTGACCACGGATGAGTACAGCAAGTCAGCATCCGATTGCAGCAGAACGACATGGTGAGCAAACCTGGGTATGGGGATAATTTGCTCCGATAATGTGTCGCAAATGCGAAGTTTGCTAGCGGGTATTTCCGATGAACTAACGGACTTGTTACCTATAAACTCCGGGACAGTCTGGACAAAAGGAGCGCACTGGTGGTCCCGGGAACAAATCTAAGCAGTAACGCTGCCGGTGCTAGTGCCGGTGGCGGGGGGAATAGCCCAACTCAAAACCGACGTAACAGTGTTAACGGTGGCAGAAGGGCAGCCTCAATGGCGCAAAGTGGCGCAAACCTGCCAGCAGGCACTAACGTCCGGCTATGGGTACAATGGCACCGGTAGCCCCTTTGGCGGGAGACTCAGGCAATGGAGATGCAGCAACCCTTGAAGAAGCAGCCATCCAGCTGCTGGATGCGGACAATATCCCGGGTGTTTTGGGAGTGCTCGATCTGCTGATAGCGGATCAGAGAGCGGACGGCACTGCTGGAGGTGCTGTGGGTGGTGCTACAGGTGCTGATATAACTACGAGCAAGGAGGAGTGGGCGCAAATACGAAAAGCGCTTATACAGAGCAGAAAAGCGCATGAAGCGGAGCAAAAAGCACAGCGCAAGGCGTTAAAGGCACAGCGCAAGGCACAGAAGGGTAAATCGCCAGAACAATCAAGAACCCAGTGGTATGTGCCACCTCCTGTTGGTCCGCAACAGCCAGCAGGAGCACCGATATCTTCTCCAGGATCGGGACAGCCACCGCTGCCACCTCCCCGTAGTGGTGATCCGGTGGTCAGGAGGAAAAAGCCTGAGGCTTTTCTGGTTCGTAGGGGGCGACGGGACGATCCAGGATTTGATCCTGCCACGAATCTTTCTGAGGCGAGGTATCGCTTCCAGGGGCGTTTGCAGGTATCTATCTGCTTCTCTGATTCACAGCGAGCTGCGACAGTCTTCAGCGGCCTTATGAGAGGTGTCGCAAAGGGTGAGTCTCAGGACCTGAAATCCCTGTCCCAACTGCTAAAAGTTGTAAGGGCGCAAGGTGAGAGGTTCGAAATTGACAAGGGTCCGTTCGACTGGGCTCAATCCAGACTGACCATGTACACTGGTGAGGACGATACAGTTGTCGGAGTGCTCTCCCGGATTGGTGAGATAATAGATCTGTCAACACCTTTGTCAGCTTTTCCAAGGACAGTCGCAGGTGCTGCAGACGCTGGCGCTCCTGCTACCACAAGCGCCACTGCAGATGCGGACATAGGCGTAGACACGGATACAGACACCAGCACAGATACAGACACAGACGAAGATGCAGCCGGAGCCGCTGGAGCCGCAGCACCTTTGCCAGCGACCCCGACAGGAGCAAGAGAACACCCTCTGTTCAACCGTAACAACCTGACATCTGCCGCCTATCTCGAAGATAGCGGCACCAGACGACTTTGGTTCGCTAGCGAAGAGCAGGTAGGGAGCATGACCATCTGGGAGGACGGCCGTGTTAGCCATGAGCAGTACGAGCCCGGGACATTCCATACTATAGCGTTCTTGCTGCCCGCGTATAAGCGTGATTTCCTGCGTGCAATTCGAGACGATGCCAACGAGATTACGAACATGCAGACATTGTTGGCTTATGCCGCCAGTGTGCATTATCCGTTGCCGGGCGCGACGATATTTGTAGGTGACAGTATCATCGAGCTCAGAGAGAGAAACGGAATGGTCGAGACCTCCATGGAAAACTGGTTAGCTTTAAATTCCTTGGAAGTTAGCCAGCTTGGAGATAAAGTCAACAGCTTGTTCCAGCAATCTGTACCAGTAGAACAGGACGACAATTGACATCCTCCCGCCCTAAAGGAGCGGGATTCCCGTTAGTCACCTAACAGGCTTCCTGTTTCAACACGCCTTCCCTAGATGGCAAAGTTCAAGACCCTGCCATCCCCGTTCCGGTCGCTCCACAGGCTAACACCGCCAGCCCGGCGGCTTTGATATTGATGGCTGCATTAATGTCCCTGTCGTGTTTAACATTGCACTCGGGGCAACGCCAGTGACGGACGGACAACGGCAGACGTTCATGAACAAACCCACAGCCGGAGCACCGTTTGGAACTGGGGAAGAATCTGTCGATTTTAACCAGAGTACGACCAGCCCAATCGGACTTGTACTCAAGTTGTCTGACAAATTCACCCCAGTTGGCATCGGCAATGTGCTTGGCCAGCTTTGGATTTCTGATCATTCCTTTCACGGTTAACGACTCGACACACACAACTTGGTTCTCGTTAATCAGTGTGCGGGATGCCTTGTGAGTGGCGTCCATTCGGCAATCGGCTATCTTGGCATGGATACGAGCAACCTTGAGTCTGGCTTTGGCTCGGTTCCTGCTTCCTTTCTTCTTGGCCAACTGTTTTTGGTAGTAAGCCAGTTTGGATTGATAGCGCAGAGTATGACGGGGATTGCCGGATTTCTTGCCGTCGGACGTGATGAACAGATCGGTTAAACCTAAATCAATGCCAACCGTTTTGTTACTGATCGGCATTGGTTTAGCTTCAAACTCGCAGAGCATGGAGACAAAGTATCTGCCAGCACAGTCTTTGCTGATAGTGATACTGGATGGCTCAGAAGATAGTGGCCGACTCCAACGGATGTTCAGAGGCTCTTTGCTTTTGGCAATGAATAGTTGACCGTCTTTGAATTTGAAAGCGGCTTTGGTTAGACGAATGCTCTGTCTGACATTGCGCTTTTTGAATTTCGGATACTTTGCCCTACCAGTCCAAAAGTTTTTGAAGGCTTCTTGTTGGTGACGCAGAGTTTGCTGAAGAATAACACTGGAAACCTCAGCCAAAAATGGAAATTCTGTTTTGAGAGAGACAAGTCGCTTCTCGACGTCAGAGTGAGAGAATGAAGCGCCATCCTTGTAGTATGCGTCGGTGCGAAAGCGCAGAGTATCGTTATACACAAAACGAGCACAGCCGAATGACTGGGCAAGAAGTTTCTCCTGCTCAGTCGTTGGATAGAATCTGTATTTGTAGGCACGTTTTGTATTCATTTTTACAAAGTATCACATTGTCTACAAAAATCCTGTTAGGGATTGCAGAATGTACGGATGGCAAAAGAAGTTAGTTTGCCAGCCTTATCAGGCTGGTCGCTATCCATCCCAGCACTAGAAGTACTGGGCTTTCCGCGCTTCTTCGGTAAACCAGGGGGGAGCTTTAAGTTCAAGCTCACTGAAGCACTTGTACCTCGTAAGGTATGGTGCTTCGCTATCCCTTCTGCCGGCCCAGACCGATGCTTACGCCATCAAGTACCACAACCTATCAAAATTGCTCCTCCGACAAGGCAAACAGTTCTCCGGTACCGGCCAGCGCTGCGTTGGCGGCACTGTGGAAGCGTGGCAGCAGACGCCTGAAGTAATGGCGAGCCGTTACCTGCTTGGCAGCCAACCACGCCGGATCGGAACCACAACTGGCCAGCTTGTGGGCTGCGGCCTTGGACATGGACAACCACATCCAGCCGTAGCAGACGTAACCCAGGGCATGGAGATAATCAACACCGGCAGCGTTAATCGCATTAGGGTCGCGGCGTGCTTGCGACAGCAGTCGGGCGGTCAGTTTTTCCAGCTGGTCAACAGCATCGAGCAGAGTTTCGGCAAACTCATCCTCGGGTTTGGTAGAGCGCCTGATGTCGTCTAAAAGCAATCCTATGTAAGCGCCGTCGTTCTGGAAGATCTTGCGCCCCAGCAGATCAAGCGCCTGAATGCCATTGGTGCCCTCGTAAATTTGCGTAATACGCACATCCCGTACCAGTTGCTCTTGTCTCCACTCACGGATATAACCGTGGCCACCGAGTACCTGTTGGCCGGTAATGCAGTTTTCCAGACCAATATCGGTTAAAAATGCTTTGACCACCGGCGTCAACAGTGCCCCAAGAGCACTCGCCTTGTCTCTCTCTTGTTGGTCTGAGCTGAATTTGGCAATGTCCAGCTGCATCGCCACGTAGGTAGAAAACGCCCGGGCTGCCTCGTTGAACGCTTTCATGTTCAGCAACATACGTCGAATGTCGCCATGTACCAGCAGCGGGTCGGCCACTTTGTCCGGCTGCTGCGTACCACTGCCCGAACGACCTTGCAGACGCTCACGGGCATAGGCCAAGGCATTTTGGTAAGACATTTCACTGGCGCCCAGGCCTTGAATCCCCACATGTAGCCGTTCGTAATTCATCATGGTGAACATGGCGTTCAGGCCCTTGTTGACCTCACCAACCAGGTAGCCGGTTGCCCCGTCAAAGTTCATCACGCAAGTGGCAGAGCCGTGGATGCCCATCTTTTTTTCGATGGCGCCACAAGAGAGCGCGTTGTGCTCACCAAGCGAGCCATCCGGGTTGACGTGATACTTCGGGACCAGAAATAGCGAAATACCCTTTGGACCGGCTGGGGCATCGGGCAGTTTAGCCAGTACCAGGTGGATAATATTCTCGCTCAGGTCGTGTTCGCCGCCGGTGATAAATATCTTCGTGCCGGTAATGGCGTAGCTGCCATCGCCATTGTCCTGCGCTTTGGTGCGAATAATGCCCAGATCACTACCGGCGTGAGCTTCGCTCAGGCACATGGTGCCGCTCCACTGGCCACTGTAGATGGGAGGCAGATAGGTAGCTTTAAGAGCGTCGCTGGCGTGGGCATCAATGGCCAGACAGGCACCGGCACCAAGGCTGGGATAGAGGGTAAATGCCAGGCTGGCACTGCTGGTCATCTCATCAAACTGTGCGCCCAGCACCTTGGGCATACCCATGCCGCCGTACTCAGGATTACCGCCCAGGCCGCTCCAGCCTCCTTGAGAAAAAAGCCGGTAGGCTTCCTTATAGCCTTCAGGTGTGATCACCTGACCATTATCCCACCGACAACCTTGTTCATCGCCCGGTCGATTGAGCGGTGCGATGGTTTTTGCTGCCAGTTTGGCCGCTTCTGCCAAAATGGCGTCTGCCGTTTCCCTGTCAACGGTTTGGTTCAGAGCGGGCCACTGTGACCACTGTTCATCGGCGCGAAAAACGTCATACATAACAAAACGCATATCACGCAGGGGGGCTTGGTAATCGGCCATGGTCAGCTACTCCCGCAATTAATTATTGTTGTAATGGGTATGTTGCATAGTACCTGAAAAACAGTGCCTGAGAGTAAGCATGCTGTCATTTTTCTTGTTGACGATAGCCGAAGCACTGCACCAGCAAACACGCCAACAAACAACGGTGGCATATCCGACTATCATGCTTTGGCCTGCAACAAGCTGTGACGGAACATGCAATATTAGCGAATGCATATCATGCCCAGAGCCAGTCATGCCCAGTTAAAGAAAAAATGCGGTTTAATCTCCGCCTTTGTCGTTGTGGTCACTTTAAGTGAGCCCACGTCAGCAGAGATGGAAATCCAGAACACCTATCAGTTGATCCATGATCACCTGGCAAAAATTTATTCTGTGGACAAGTATAAAAACGCCATGAACGCCCGTAACCAGAAGGAGGAATTGCCTGACATCGTGCTATCGCCCGGCGAACGACGCAGTATCTTGTTGCAAAATTTTGCCCAGACTCATCATGTCCGTAACGAAATTCTTACCCACCACAGCGTCAAGGCTCTGCATATTCTCAGCGGCACACCGCATAAACCGCGTCAGAGTTTGCTGGGCAATATTGGTTCGGCCATGACCGTGACCGGGGAAATCATGCTGGCCAACTTGCTGATTTCTCCTACCGTCGATGTGGCTGTTTTGCAAAAAAGACAGCAAGCCCTGCAATATTTGCTGGATCACCCAAAGCTCATTTTTCAGATTGAGGAATATCTTATCCACTATGCGGCAGACGAGGATGGTCTGGTTGCTCTGTTAGATCCCGCTGATGTGATAAACAGTCCCTATTTTGATGAGATTAACTATCAGACTTATTTCCCCGGATTAACTGCCAGCGCTACCCATGAAGAGGTGGCCCGACGCCTGAACGACAGCATTAATATTATTGGTACCCTGAATGTGCCTTTAGGACTGATTGGTTCGACCTTTCTGGGTATTTTTGATGCCCGGTATGGAATCGTTCAGGGCGTGCTGGATGCCACCATCGGCCTACCATCGAACATGAACCGGGTCATATCAGAAATCCACCATAACTTTGATAATCTCTCGTTGCCGGTAAAAATTTTCACCCTGGGCAGCTTTGCCTTGTTGCAGGTGATTGCCATTTACAAATCTTACCGGCTGTTTCAGGACAACCGGGCCGCTTATACATTTATTATGGAGCGCAGCCGTCGCCCCGGCAGGGCACTGGAGAGCGCCAAAGAGCTGGAACAATTGATTCTCCATCACTCGGTGCTGGGGGACATTCTCGAATACTATGGCGGCTTTGCCAGGTTGCGTAGCTCTACTCAAGTGCAAGAGTTAGTGACCTTGCTGGAGGGTGCGCCGGAAAAAACGCCCGACACTTTTGCTTATCTGGCAACAAACATGGGGCGTTACAAAAGAAGCCTTATGCTGTTGCGCCGTAACAGTCGGGCACTGTTGCCGGTTATGCAGGCAACGGGTGAAATTGATGCCTGGCTGACCGTGGCCAAACTGTTGCGCTCGGCCTCTTACCGCAGCAGTAATCCGTTAAGCTTTCCACGGTACGATACCGTCCGGCTACCAAATTTACAGCTGCAGGGATTCTGGAATCCATTGTTAGCGCCTGATGTGGCGGTGCCGAGTGATCTTAATACCGAGCAGTCGTCTAATATCATCATCACCGGTCCAAACGCAGCGGGAAAATCCACGGCCATTGATGGCGTTGCCCTGAATGTCCTGCTGGCACAAACCCTGGGAATCTGTGCAGCAGCCACCTTTAGATTGACGCCGTTTGCCTTTATTCACACCCACAAGTTTACTGAACCTGAGTACATCTCCGGTACTTCCAGCTTCAGTGCCGAATCAAAACGTACGATTGCTTTATTGCAAAAATTACAGGCCCTACAGGTGGATGACGGAACAGGCTCTGGCCAACCTGGTATTGTCTTTTTGGATGAAATATTCAGCAACACCAGCCCCAGAGAGGGAGAGCTAGGGGCGATGACCTATATGCAGGCATTAGGTAATTTTCCCCGGAGTGTCAGCATCTCATCCACCCACTATCAGCAGCTGGCGACACTGGCAGACCGATACCCTGGTACGTTTCAGAATCTACACGTCAGTGCTGAGATAGATGCCAAGGGAAACCTGCATTATGACTATGTGCTCAAGCCCGGTTTTTCCAGCCAGAATGTGGCCTTTGACATTCTCAAAGAAGAAGGTATGCAGCAGGAGTTTTTGGACAGAATCAAGGAACTTTTGCCGCCAGAGCCGGTGACCGATTGGTGATGATGACACGAGTGTTGTCGCTGGATATATCTTTGTCAGCGCACCGGAGGATTGTCGGCAGATACAGTCGGTAGATACAGGCGGCAGACATAATCCCACAAAATCACTGTCGCTGCTTTCTGGGCCAAATAAGGCTGAACCGCGCACCACCTAGCGGACTGTGACTCACCAGTGCGCGACCATCGTGCCAATACATGATCCGCCGCACAATGGAGAGTCCCAGCCCGTAACCGCCCGATTTACGGGTTCTGCTGTCATCCAGGCGGGAAAACGCTGAGAATACCCGTTCCCACTGCTCTTCGGGGATTCCTGGCCCATCGTCGTCCACATCAATACGACAAGTGTCCTGTGTGACTGAGAAGCGCACCTGAACCTGACTCTCTGCGTACCGACAGGCGTTGCCCACCAGGTTTTGTATGGCCCGATGCAGGTAACGTCGGTCAACTTCGACAAAACGACGGGAATTAGGTACGTTGCCGGGCATATGTTCTACGGTGACCCGGTTCTGTTGCCTGAGATGTTCAGCAACCACTTGGGCGAGCACGTTGTCAACGTCATGGCGCTCCAGGTCCAGCGTGGGTGCTCCCTGTTCCAGGTTGGCATAGGTGAGAAACTCATCCACCAGGTTGTCCAGCTCCTGAATATCCTGATCCATACCATCCAGTTGGGCTTCGCGTTCTGCTGCCGTTTTGGCGTCTGCCACCAGATCCAGGCCAAAGCGCAAACGCGCGACGGGTGTACGTAGCTCGTGGGAAACACCACGAATCATCTCTTTTTGCAAGCTGAGCAAACGTTGAATGTGGTCGGCCATGGCATTGAATGCCGATGCCAGTCGGCCAATGGAGTCAGTGCCGCCCACATGGACGCGAACATCAAAATCCCCTCGGCTAAAGCGCGTGGCTGCCCGTTCCAGTTTGCGTAGTCGTCTCTCTATGCCCCGAACCAAGATATAAATGGCCAGACTGAGAAAAAACAGGAAGGAAATCCCCAGCGTTAGGGTCAGTTTGAATGGGTAAAGGTTCAGCAGTTTTATTGGTCCCAAGTGAAGGACCTGATCACTGTCGTTCAATTGCGTGTACAGCTGCAGGGATTCATCGCGCAGGTTCAAGGCGGTAACAATACTGCCCTGGCGTAGCTCATTGTGCTGAATGGGGGTTAGTTGCGTCAGTGGATAAGCGACAATGTTTACCGGATAACTGAACACGGCGTATTGAGCCAGTACTCGGGCTCGCTCATCGGCCGGGTAAGCATTTAACAGGTGGCGCAATAACATAATGGTGCCGCTGGCCATCTGTTCCGAGACGTCGTTTACCTTGCCTTGTAATAGCCATTGGCCATTAATCCTCGACGTCACGAGGGCTGACTTTTCTGTCAGCATCTGTACCACTACCTCGCCTTTGACGAGTTGCTCAAGAGTTTCAGTATCGAAATTGCCTTGGGAAGCGGGCACCACGGCAAAAGGAATTGACAGCTTATGACCCCACTGTTCCAGCCAGTGTTGTCGCTGTTTGTCGGGCATCGTGGCCAGAGTATCCGCCACCAGTCTGAAGGTGGGCCGGGCCATATCTTCGCGGTAATCGGCCACACGCACACCGTTGATGATGGTGATCACAATGCCCGAGAGAACCGAAACCAGCACCAGGGAAAACAGCAGGCCGCCGTATATTCGCAGAAAGATACTGCTCATCGAATTATACGCTCTTGACGAACAGATACCCTTTGCTGCGCACGGTTTTGATCAGCCTCGGGTGCATGGGATCGTCACCAATCTTGGGACGGATACGAGAAACCCGGACATCAATGGAGCGGTCCTGGCCATCGTACTCAATACCCCTGAGCTGCGCGAAAATTTCCTCACGGCTCAGCACTCGTCCGGCGTTGGAACACAACAGCCAGAGCAGGTCAAACTCGGCACTGGTAAGGTCTATGCTCTGGTCGTCCAGCCACGCTTCGCGCATGGCATTATCCACTACCAGCGCCCCAAAACGCAGGCTGTTGCCTACCTCAGCAGTTTCTTTGACTTGCCCTGAGCCTCGTCTTAACAGGGCACGGATGCGTGCCAGCAATACCCGCGGGCGCACTGGTTTGGCAACGTAGTCATCGGCGCCCATTTCCAGCCCGAGCACTTCATCAAGGTCGTCGGTGCGGGCGGTCAGCATCAAAATCTGGCCGTGGTATTGACTGCGAACGCGTCGGCAGATGGAAACGCCGTCTTCTCCCGGCAGCATCAGGTCAAGCACAACCAGATCAGGCCGTTCATGCAAAATGCGCTCGACGGCTTTACCGCCATCGCCTTCAATGGTTACCTGAAGACCGTTGTTTTCCAGGTATTCCCGGGTCAGGGTCGCCAGACGTTCATCGTCTTCAACAATCAGGATGCGACCGCTTTCTGTATTGTCCAAAGCCATTTTTTTACACCCCAGGGCTAAACACTATGAACTCAACATATTGCTCATAAAAAATCATTGCACAACCGCGCCTGATCATACGACACGGTATTTTTCAGCAGAAACCTTGCGCTCCCATGCATACAATCGGGTTGATGCTTTTGGGCAGGCAGCCGACTGGCAATCTCCGATTGTCCAGGGCGCAGATGTTACACTACCGGCGAAGGATCGTCCTCCATGCTGTCAGCCAATGACAAAAATATGATGACAAGTGTCGTTTAGAATTTTCTGCTGGCTGGCAAATATCTTATGTTTATGGTCGTTTATAGGGAAAAAAATACCGACAGCACCGAATAAATTTCCGCCGCTGCCGGAAAAAATGACTCAAGAGTTAGCGGCTGCCTACTCAAAAAAATACACAATTTATCCACAGCATGCCCCCAGATAAACCTGCTTGAATTTATGCCAATGGCGCATTATCTTGTGTGTGTGAATGATCGCAACACAATATATGGTGTTCCCGGGCGGACCCATTCTTGAAAAATACAGCACGCGGTAAATGCCACAGATGCTGGTTTGCTGTTTACAACGACCTTGCAGGGAAGCGCGGACGGTGATCTTGAAAGTACGTTTGTACGAATTTTCAGTGTGTTGGCTGTGTCGTGTGTCCCGCAAATCGAAACGGGTAGAGCAGACATTGCCCGACATTATCCCGAAATAGTTCACGTTCATCTCAGCCGGTGGCCACTGGCGGGAGTGGTGCAGTGATGCGTGTGGCAAATTGGCAGTTTCATCTTATTAACAGGCAGGGGTTGAATGAACAAAAACATCCAGGTCACCAAGCGTGACGGCGACAGGGAACAGTTGGATCTGGAGAAGATCCACAAGGTGATCACATGGGCTGCCGAGGGTCTGGATAATGTCTCCGTATCCGAAGTAGAACTAAAAGCCCACATCCAGTTTTACGATGGCATCAAGACCACCGATATTCATGAGACGCTGATCAAATCCGCTGCCGATCTGATTTCCGCCCAGGCACCAGACTATCAGTACCTGGCGGCCCGCCTGGCCATTTTCCACCTGCGTAAGAGAGCCTTTGGCCAGTTTGAGCCGCCGCGACTTTACAGTCATGTGGTCAAACTGGTGGCGGCCAAAAAATACGACCGACACCTGCTCAGCGACTACAGCGAAGCAGAGTTCGATCGTATGGAAACGTTTATGGATCATGGGCGAGACATGACCTTCAGCTATGCGGCGGTGAAACAGCTTGAGGGCAAGTACCTGGTACAAAACCGGGTAACGGGGGAGTACTACGAAAGTCCGCAAATGCTCTACCTGCTTATTGGGGCCTGCCTGTTTGCCAACTATCCGCAAGCGACCCGAATGGATTACATCGAGCGTTTCTACCATGCGGTATCCACCTTCCGGCTCTCGCTGCCCACGCCCATCATGGCCGGCGTGCGCACACCGACGCGCCAGTTCAGCTCTTGCGTGCTGATCGAGTGCGGCGACTCGCTGGACTCCATCAATGCAACGTCCAGCGCTATTGTCAAATACGTCAGCCAGCGGGCTGGCATTGGCATTAATGCCGGTAATATCCGCGCACTCGGCAGCCCGATTCGAGGTGGTGAGGCGTTTCATACCGGCTGTATTCCGTTCTACAAACATTTTCAGACGGCGGTAAAATCCTGTTCCCAGGGCGGTGTGCGTGGTGGTGCGGCCACATTGTTTTATCCCATCTGGCACCTGGAAGTGGAAAACCTGCTGGTCTTGAAAAACAATCGCGGGGTTGAGGAAAACCGGGTGCGGCACCTCGACTACGGCGTGCAGTTTAACAAGCTGATGTACCAGCGTCTGATCGAGGGTGGCAATATCACGCTCTTTTCGCCCAGCGATGTGCCGGGTCTGTACGATGCGTTCTTTGCCGATCAGGAAAAGTTCGAACAACTCTACCGGCAATACGAGCAGGACAGCAGCATCCGTAAAACCACCCTGAAAGCGCTGGAACTGTTCTCGCTGTTCGCTGCCGAGCGCGCCAGTACCGGGCGGATTTACCTGCAAAACGTCGATCACTGCAACACCCACAGTCCGTTTGATCCGGCAGTAGCACCAGTACGCCAGAGTAACCTGTGCCTGGAAATTGCCTTACCGACTAAACCGTTGTCACATATTCATGATGAGCAAGGTGAGATTGCCTTGTGTACCCTGGCCGCTTTCAACCTGGGCGCATTGAGCGATCTGGCTGAGCTGGAAGAGTTGGCCGACCTGATTGTGCGCGCCCTGGACAGCTTGCTTGATTACCAGGATTATCCGGTTCCTGCTGCTCGTAATGCCACCATGGGTCGGCGCCCGCTGGGCGTGGGCGTGATTAACTTTGCCAACTATCTGGCCAAAAATAACGTGCGCTACTCCGACGGCTCCGCCAATGGCCTTACCCACCGCACCTTTGAAGCCATTCAGTATTACCTGTTAAAAGCCTCCAACAACCTGGCCAAAGAGAAAGGTGCCTGCTCCAGATTTAACGAGACCACGTACTCACAAGGTGTGCTCCCCATTGATACTTATAAGCGGGATGTCGATGCAGTGTGCGGCGAGACGCTGCATCTTGACTGGGAGGGGCTACGGGCTGAGATCAAAATGTACGGCCTGCGAAATTCCACCCTGACGGCCTTGATGCCCTCGGAGACCTCATCGCAGATCAGCAATGCCACCAACGGTATTGAGCCGCCACGGGGTTTTGTCAGCGTCAAGGCCAGCAAGGATGGCATTCTCAAACAGGTAGTGCCGGACTTTGCCGAGTTACAGGAGCGTTATGAACTGCTCTGGAGTATGCCCAATAACGACGGTTACCTGCAGCTGGTGGCCATTATGCAGAAGTTTGTTGACCAGACCATTTCGGCCAACACCAACTACGACCCAAGTCTGTTTAACGGCGGCAAAGTACCCATGAAGCTATTGCTCAAAGACCTGCTGACGGCCTACAAGCTCGGGGTAAAAACGCTTTATTACCACAACACCCGTGACGGCGCTGCCGACGCGCAAAATGATATGGACGATGGCTGCGCTGGTGGTGCCTGCAAGATATGATGATCGGACCAGCCCCCCGAGGCTGGCCCGACAACGATGACGATTAAACGCTGATAAGCAACCGTGTGGGTCCTATGCCATTGAACAACAGGTCAGAAAGATGCCAGTCGGCTAATACAGCACCAACCATGCCGGCAGGGCAGATAATGACGTACACAACATTTAACCAGGCACAGTTTGATGCCATCAAGGAGCCGATGTTCTTTGGCCATAATGTCAATGTGTCGCGCTACGACATCCAGCGCTACCCGGTGTTTGAGAAACTGATCGAAAAGCAGCTCTCGTTTTTCTGGCGTCCTGAAGAGGTTGATCTGTCCACTGACCGGCGCGATTTTATTGCGTTGCCAGAGCACGAAAAGCACATCTTTCTGAGCAATCTGAAATACCAGATTTTGCTGGATTCGGTGCAGGGACGCTCACCCAATGTTGCCTTGCTGCCGGTGGTTTCCCTGCCGGAGCTGGAAACCTGGATCGAAACCTGGGCGTTCAGCGAGACCATTCACTCGCGCTCCTATACCCATATCATTCGCAATATCGTCACGGAGCCGGCCAAAATATTTGACGACATCATCACCAACGAAGCCATCACCAAACGGGCTCGGGACATCACCCGTTATTACGACGACCTGATCGCTGGTGTCAGCCTCTATCACCAACTGGGCGCAGGGCAACACATGGTGAACGGGCAAGAGATCGAGATCAGTGTTACCGATCTCAAACGCAAGCTCTACCTTACCCTGGTCTCCGTCAATGTATTGGAAGCCATTCGTTTCTACGTCAGCTTCGCCTGCAGCTTTGCCTTTGCGGAGCGCTCCACCATGGAGGGCAATGCCAAGATCATCAAGCTGATTGCCCGGGATGAAGCCCTGCACCTGACCGGTACCCAGCATATGCTACAACTGCTAGCCGACGGTAAGGATGACCCGGAAATGGCCACAGTTGCCCGTGAACTCAAAGAGCAGGCCCGGCAGATTTTTATTGATGCCGCTGAGCAGGAAAAAGACTGGGCTGACTACTTGTTCCGCGATGGCTCCATGATTGGGCTGAATCGGGACATCCTCGGGCAGTATGTGGAGTACATCACTAATCAGCGCATGGCTGCCATCGGTTTTGAACCGGCCTTTGCCATCAAACAGAATCCGTTGCCCTGGATGAACAGTTGGCTGAACAGCGATAACGTACAGGTCGCACCGCAGGAAGTGGAAGTCAGTTCATACCTGGTCGGTCAGATTGACAGTACCGTCGAGTCGGAAGACTTCAGTAACTTTTCCTTGTAAGGACGACTCCCTGATTGCAAACCGCATGGCCGGGTCGTTTGGCCTGGCAAGGCATCTATAAATGGCACACATTATTAAAATTCTGGACGGGTTCAGTTTTATTCCCCGCAAAGAGCTAACCGTGCTCGAAGCCCTTGAACAACAGGACGTTGTTGTAGAATACCAGTGTCGTGAAGGCTTTTGTGGCAGTTGCCAGGTCAACCTGATCGACGGCGAGGTGACCTACACCACCGACCCCATCGCTTTTATTCCTACCGGAAAAATACTCACCTGCTGCTGTCAGCCGGACAGCGATCTCATCATTGAGATGCCGGGCGGTTGCAGAGTCAGAAAGAGCCGCCGGTGACGTCTGCGATGGCGCTGATCCAGGTATCTGGCGTACGGACCGATTCCCAACGGACGCGCCAATTGAACCAAAAAACGCTTTGGCAGTCTCAGAGAAAAGGGGGAGTGCTCTGAGTTTGCCAAGGGAAACGGCGGAGCAGTCGTAGATCCATTAACAAGGAATAGCTCGCCGAAGGAAACTGAATGCGCCAGAAACTGCTGCTGTTGGTGTTAACCTCTGTGCTTGCTGCTGCCAATGCCTTTGCCGGGTCTACCCTGCGTGCCACTCCAGAGCGACTGGCGGAATACTATCCGTATGCGTTAATGAGTTACCTGTCGGAGCTGGACCTCATATTGAGCTGCGATGCCCTGGAAAAACAGCTGTTCTCTATTTTCCGCATCTCCTATCTCGGCAGCCGGGGCATCAACATGGTGGTTGATGAAAAGGAAATTCCGGCAAACTGGCGACCTCACTTTATCCATATGCACCATCATGCCGTCGGTTCCGCCCATAGCAATGATAATTGCCTGTCGGACAATCAGTTGGTTGGCCAAATCGCCATGTCCGACTCTGATATCACCGCCAGAGTCTTTATCCAGACGGCCGATTCAGCCGAGTTGCCGGACAGGGTGGTTTTGGCTTTTGCCGGCGAACAACCCAAGGCGATTTTTCGATGTCTGTTGTCTGAACCACAAACCACTGGTTCCTGCGCCGTGGTTAAACAACAGTTGCATTCTATATCCGATTTGATCAGCGACGTTAAGGCTGAATATCCCGACCATGCCATTGACGTTGTTGGCTATTCCCACAGCGGCGCTCTGGCACAAGCATTGATGTTTGTCTCGCCGCTGATTGACCGGGCCTACGTTTTTAACAGCTATGGCGTTCACCCTGACTGGCTGAATAATGACGCCGATGAAAAACGCCAGAGCCGTATCCATCATGCTTACATTGACGGGAGTTTTTTACACGGTCAGGACTATAACCCGCTGAGTCGATATTCAAGGTCGCGGTTGCCAGCCCATAAAGTGGCTGGCTCGTCTATGGCGCTGTCCGCAACTGGTCTGGAGCCGAACCTGCGACAAATCTACAGGATGAACCATCATGATTCCTGGTCGGATACCCTCTACAACCTGCTGACTGGAATCTGGATACTGCACTCAAAAGAAGCCGTTCTGAGAACCTTCGAGGCTCAGCTGGGACTGGATTTCCCCTGGTAGTTCCATGGGCGGCAGTCTTTAGCTTTTGCTGCCAGCACTGCCGACAATATTAAAATTCATCAGTACCGCGTAGATGCCGGGTATCACCAGGGCGGCGGCAATGACAATCAGTAGCTCGTCATAGTTTGCCGAAGCGAACGCCGCGAGAATGAATACAGACGACAAAAACACAATCGCCACATTGGGCGCAGTGACTTTTTTGTCCTGGACATCCTTTTTCAGCAAGGCAATGCCTGACCAAAAATAAGGGAACAACAACAGTAGCACCGAAATGGTTACGGAAATATTAAAAGCCTCGGCAATATCGCTGCCCATCCACATAAGAATTACTTCCACAAGGGTCATAATGACCGCATTGATCACCAACCCGGCATCTGGGATGCCGTAACGATTAACCCTGGAGTAGATTTTAGGCAGAAAACCGTTATCAGCACTGGTTTTGGCAGCACTGACCGAGTTCAGTCCCCAGACAATAAAACTGGCAATACAGGCAATGGACATCACCAGCGAAACCGCGCTGCCCACATATGATGAGTGGGTAATCTTTTCCATGGACAAGGCAAAAGAGGCCGGCGCATCCTGAATCTCCTTGGCGGTGAACATGCCCTCCATCACGGTAGTCGAGAGAATATAAAACAATGCCACCACCAGAAAACCGATAATGGTGGCAATTGGCACTACTTTATGGGGGTTTTTAATCTGGGCGGCGTTGGTCGCCACACTTTCAACACCCACGTAAGAGAAAATCAGCACGGCAAAACCACTCATAATGGCTGAGCCTTCGTTCATGCCAGAGACGTTCCAGTTTTCCCGAAACTGCATCGGGCTGAACTCCAGCCAGCCAAAGAGACTGGTCAGGATCACGGAGATTAACAACAGCGTTACGGTGATGGACACCACCTGGGCAATAATGCCGACGCCGCGCAGTGACAGGGCAGCAAACACCCAGATCAGTGTGATGATGGTTATGCCCAGGGCAATAGGGTCATTTAACTGTGGTACAAACATCGCCAGGTAGCCAAGACCGGCAATCAATATGGATACATTGGAGATCAGATTACCGTAAACGTAAAAAAAGCCACATTGCGCGCCCAGCAACGGGTTGATGTAGGTGGCCAAGGCCGTCGGACTAGGGTCGTCAAACTGTTCTCCGGCCCGGACGTACACCAGCGTCAGAAAGAGTGCGCCAATGGTGACCAGGATAAAGGAAATCAGGGTGATGGAGCCGGTAAAGGCCAACTGCTGCGGCAACGCAATGACGCCACTGCCGGCAAGGCTGGAAATGATCAAAAAGGTCGCGCCAATCATGCCTAGCTTTTTGACTTCCGAGGTTTTTGCCGCACTGGCCATGGTGAATACTCCTGTACCGATAGCTATAAACAAGATGGACAGCTGATGTCCGGTCAGTTATGCCGTGACGCACAAAGTCCGGAACAGCTGTTGACCATCCCGTTCGATACGCTCTACTCCGTGAATATCGCTTTCGTAGCCAGGGAAGCAGTTCTCGAAATTCTGTCGGGCGAGCAGGTAATCAAAGATTGGTTTGGCCTTGTCGTTCATCAACTCGCCGCCCATCATAATGGGAATACCGGGTGGATAAGGCACAATCATGACCGCCGGTACACGATCTTGCATGGCGCTCAGCTCCACGTATTCCACCTGTTTTCTCACTACACAATGATAAGCTTCGGCTGGCTTCATGGCCGGGTCTGGAATCACCTGAAACGCCGCCTGCATTTTGTCCAGCAAGCGTTGCTCCCTGAAATACTGGTGAATTGCCTGGCAGTGATCTTTCAGACCAATACCGCCATAGCGTTGTGGATACTCTTGCACCAGCCGTGGCAGCGCCTGTTCAAGTGGAGCGTTACTGTCGTACAGTGCCTTGAACCGCAGTAGCGCTGAGAGTAGAGAACACTGCTTCGCCTTGGTGGTGCCAATGGAGTTCAGGAGCAAGAAGGAGTAGTAGTCGGTTTTCTCGCAAACAATACCGTGCCTGATCAGGTAATCAGTAACAATGGAAGCGGGAATGCCCTCCTCGGCCAGATTACCGGCATCGTCCAGACCGGGGGTGATAAACGTCAGTTTGATGGGGTCGAGCATGGCGTAGTTGTCTTCCATGTCGGCAAAGCCATGCCAGTTATTTTTCTGGCTGAATATCCACGGCTGCTGGTGGCTGGCCAGGTACTCCACCGGCACATTCTCAAAAGCAGTTTCACTGCCTTCGTAACTGACAATGCGCGGCTGCCACATCTCAAAAAACCAGCTTTTGTTGGTTTTTGCCTCCCGGGCAATGCGAGTCACTTTCTGACGCAGACGAATGGCCTCAAGGATAATGTCGTTCAACATAATCTCGCCATTGTCGTCCATCATTTTGGTGGCCACATCCAGCGAGGCGATCATGCTGTACTGCGGTGAGGTGGAACCGTGCATCATGTACGATTCATTGATTTCATCCGGGTTGATTTTCACCTTGCTGCCGCTGCGGATATGCATCATCGAGGCCTGGGAAAATGCCGTCAGCAGTTTGTGGGTAGAGTGGGAGCAGAAGATCGGCGGGTGGTCACTGTTGCGATCATCATCGGCCATTCCGAAATGGTCTTTGTACATGGGGTGAAAGCGGGCGTAGGCGTACCAGGCTTCGTCAAAGTGCAGGTTTTCCACACTCTGTTGCAATTGTTTTTTGATGTTAATGACGTTGTAGCAAATACCGTCGTAGGTGGAGTTAGTCAGGGCCGACATTTTCACCGTGCTGTGAAGTTTTTGTTCCGCCGGTATGATCGGGTGAGCCTGAATCTTGCTACGGATAGACTGCTCCGAGAACTCGGACAGACGACATGGGCCAATAATTCCACGTTTATTTCTTCTGGGCACCATGTAGACCGGATAGGCGTCGGTGATCACCATGGCATAGTTCAGAGACTTGTGACAATTACGATCAACAAAGGCGATATCGTCCCTGACCAGCTGACTGCGCCAGATGATCTGGTTAACGTTGGAGGTGCCATTCAGCACGTAGTAGGTGTAGTCGGCACCAAACACCCGGGCCGAATTTTTTTCTGCCTCGCCCACCACGCCGCTGTGATCAAGCAACGAACCCAGCTCCGGTACAGAGATGGACAGGTCGGCGCGAAAAACATTTTCGCCATAAAAATCAAACATGGCCGTACCGGCTGGGCTGTGCAGGAACCCCTGGCCGCCCATGTGACCGGGCGTATGCCAGGCGTATTTGTATTCCTGGGAGTATTTGACCAAAGTGCCAAAAAATTTCGGGTAGACACTCTTGAGGTATTCGTTGACGAAAACATCAATACGTCCGGCCAAAAAATCAATGGTATCGGCCGTTTTCCACAGGGCGTCGTCGATAATGGCCAGCACATGGGTGGGAATGGACGCGGCAGCCAGGCGCTCGGTAAGCAGAATGATCGGGATGTGCCTGTTGCGCGAGCGGATCAGGTTTAGTAACTCTTCCGGGTCCATGCGCTCATCACTGACTTCACCGCGAATATCCCAATCGATAATCACAGCGCCAAGGTCACAGCGGGACATGAAAATCTCAATACCGTCTTCATAGCTGAACGACGGATGTACCGTCAGTTCCTGCACCTCCTCCAGGTTTTCCACCAGCTCCCTGAGACGAAAACCCTCGTCATTAACAGCATCAAATTGGGCAGAAATAATCAGAACCGGCCACGACCGTTTGGTGATTTTCATAATCAATACCCGATGAATTGAGTGACGGAAAAAACAGTGCGCTGAAAAAGGCGAAGTCGCGGACGAGCACGGGAGAAAAACGTTATTCACGCAGAAGAATAGTCTTTGACGATAAATTGCGCCAAAAATAGCGGAGAAAAGGCGTCAGCTGTCACCTGCACACCGGAGCCTGATATGGAGCTTATTCTGTCTATCAGGGCAGTCACGACAATGACTTTATGACTCTGGTAAGTTTCTTTTATTGCGAAAATTGATAATAGAGTTGGTGTTTGTACGTAATGCCTTTGGTATCATCCGGCGCTAGTCTACTGACCGGTCTACTCTGATTGCCTGGTAGCGTAAGAAGTAAGCAGATAACGGCTCCTGATTCGGTCAATAGCAGTTGTATTACCGGATTGGGCGACAGAGCAGACAAATGACCCGGAGCGCCGTATGGCTGTTTTGACGCAGGCAGACGTGACCTTGCAACACCGTCACTTTCTCAGGCTGCTGGACTTTTCGCCCCGGGAGATTGCCTGTCTGCTGGAGCTGGCCGCGCAGCTTAAGGCGGCGAAGAAAGCTGGCAAGGAACAACCGTTATTGCAGGGGCGCCACATTGCCCTGTTGTTTGCCAAGGCTTCAACTCGCACGCGCTGCGCCTTTGAAGTGGCCTGTTTTGACCAGGGCGCACGGGTCAGCTGCCTTGGCGCAGGCTCGCAGATGGGCATCAAAGAGACGATCAAGGATACCGCCCGAGTGCTTGGGCGGATGTACGACGGAATTGAGTTTCGTGGTCATCAACACCAGCATATCGAACAGTTGGCAGCTTATGCCGGCGTGCCAGTATGGAATGGTCTGACCGATGACTGGCACCCAACCCAGGTGCTGGCGGATTTTCTTACCATGCTGGAATACGGCGATAGTCGTTTGCTGAACGAAATAAAACTCTGTTATCTCGGCGACGGACGTAATAATGTGGCCAATTCGCTGCTGGTGGGCGCGGCCAAAATGGGGTTGGATTTTCGCATTGCCGCACCTGCCGCGTTCTCGCCCAATGCAGCCCTGGTAGCACAATGTCGGGAAATTGCCCTGAGCAGTGGCGCGCAGATCACGATAACCGAGTGTGTTGATAAAGCCGTGGCGGGTTGCGATTTTCTATACACCGATGTCTGGGTCTCCATGGGTGAACCCATGTCAGCCTGGGACGATAGGGTAAAAATGATGACGCCCTTTCAGGTCAATGCATCGGTACTGGAAAAAACGGGTAATCCCCGTGTCCGTTTTCTGCACTGTTTGCCTGCCTTGCACAATGCTGATACGCAAGTCGGCAGGGAAGTGGTTAACAGGTTTGCCATGAATGGCCTGGAAGTGACTGAGGATGTGTTTGAATCGGCGGCATCCATTGTTTTTGACCAGGCAGAAAACCGTTTGCACACCATCAAGGCTGTGATGGTGGCGACGTTGGGCAGTGATGCTGTGTAAGCAACCGGTATTGAAACCGTCTTAAATTTAACAACGTTTGTCGTCTTATGGTAGAACGTTGCGGTAGCAGGCGTTATGCTGACCTGCTGCTCAGGTAGAAGTCTGCGAAAACCGTGGAATTGTCTACTTTTATGTAAGTGATTTATAGTCGTTGCCTTGGCACCGCTCTGATCGGGAAGTCAGTCTGTCGTTGTACAAGGGAACACGCCAGCGCTTTAACCAGTCACTGTGCTGATATTCGTCGGTTTAGATAGACGGCAGCCGACTTGTTTTGTGTTTTTTGTGGATAAGCTGTGGGTAGTTTGTGTGCTTGAAAAGGCCCGACAAATGAAACTGCTTGATTTTATCGCTTGACAGTTCATTGGTTAAACTGGTGAATTGCCCAGCTCATGATGCACTCTCTTTTTCACTTTCCCAGCAGTATAGAGGAGCAGTAATGCCCCAGAGCCTATTGCGATACACCAATATTCTCAGCATCGTTGGTGACCTCATTCGCGTGCACGTACCCAACCTGGCTGAGAGTAGCGTCCGGGCTACCTACGGGGACCTGGCGCTGATTGAGCAGAATGGACAGACCTATTCCATGGCGCAGATCATCCGGATCGACCACGAAGTAGTCTCGTTACAGGTCTTTACCGGCACCAAGGGGCTGTCTACCGGCGCCTCGGTTTGCTTCGTGGGCCAGCCAATGAAAACCACGTATTCGCCGAACATTCTCGGACGGATCTTTAATGGTGTTGGCGATCCCATTGACGGTGGGCCGACCCTGGATCAGGACCCGAAAGTGGAGATCGACGGACCTTCGGTAAACCCCGTGCGTCGTGTACTCGCTTCACGCATGGTGCGTACCAACATACCAATGATCGACGTGTTCAACACGTTGGTGGAATCCCAGAAAATTCCCATCTTCTCCATAGCCGGTGAACCGTATAACCGCTTTCTTGCCCGTATCGCCATTGAGGCCGAAGCTGATGTGGTGGTATTCGCCGGGATGGGCCTGATTTTCGACGACTATTACTTTTTTCGCACTACCTTCGAAGATGCTGGCGTATCTGCCCGGACGGTCATGTACACTAACCTGGCGTCCGACCCGACGGTTGAACGACTATTGACGCCTGATTTGGCGCTAGCGGTGGCTGAACACTTCGCCGTAGAAGAGTCCAAGAAAGTACTGGTACTGCTTACTGACATGACCGCCTATGCCGATGCCATGAAAGAGGTCGGTGTTGCCATGGACAAAATTCCGGCCAACCGGGGTTACATGGGGGACCTGTACTCCCAGCTGGCGCGTCGTTACGAAAGGGCTTCTGACTACAGAGGTGCCGGTTCTGTGACCATTCTGGCAGCAACCACTATGCCCGGTAACGATGTAACCCACCCGGTGCCGGATAACACCGGTTACATTACCGAAGGTCAGTTCTATCTGCACGAAGGCCATCTGGACCCGTTTGGCTCACTTTCCCGTCTGAAGCAGTTGGTGCAAGGCAAAGAGACGCGTGAAGATCATCCGGCCGTCATGAACACCATGATTCGTTTCTATTCCGACTCGGTGAATGCCGCCCAGAAGCAGGCAATGGCTTTTGAGTTATCCAGTTACGATCTGCAAACCATCAAGTTCGGTAAGCTGTTCAAGCAGCGCTTTATGGCGCTGGATATCGTTATGCCACTGGAACAGGCGCTGGATACGTGTTGGGAGACCATGGCCGAATGCTTTACGCCACAGGAAACCCTGATCAAGCAGAGCCTGCTGGAAAAATACTGGCCAAATCCCGAGCAGCTCAGTGAAACCGGGCGCGTCGAGGAAGTATCAGCAGCTGAGGCGTAACCACTATGGCCAAGGTAGCTCTCAACAAAAGCTCGTTAAATAAAGAGAAGCGTAATCTAAAAACCTATACCCGCTACCTGCCGGCGCTGGAGCTTAAGCGTCAGCAGCTGATGATAGAACGTAAGAAGGCGGAGGGGGCGTTGGCACAGACTCGTACCGAGATGGCTGATGTGCAGCAGCTGGTGCACCAGCAATTGCCCATGCTGGCGCGTCAGGATGTGCCGGTGGATAACCTGGTACGAGTAACCGATGTGCGCCTGACGAACGAAAATATCGTCGGTACATCGGTGCCATTGGTTGAGCACATAGAGATTGCGCTGACACCCTACAGTGACCTGGCAAAACCCCCCTGGGTGGATTACCTGGTGGTGCTGTTGCAAAAAATGGTACGTCTGCAGATCGAACTGCAGGTGCGCCAGTTGCGATACAAGAGGCTGGATAAGGCGACGCGCACGACATCCCAGCGTGTCAACCTGTTCTCCAAGGTACTGATTCCCAGGACCCGCAAGAATATCCAGAAAATCCAAGTCTATATGTCGGACCAGGACCGTGCCAGCGTGATGAACGCCAAGCTCTCCAAGGGTAAGGTTCTGGCCCAGGAAGCCAAGGGAGGTCATTCGCAGGCAGGTTAGGCTGCGAATATAGATTATGGCGATTGAACGACTAAAGAAAATTACCCTGTACGGGCCGGAGCGGGAGAAACACAGTATCCTCGAAGGGCTGCAGTCGCTTGGCTGCATGCACCTGATTCCGTTGACCGACAAACCGTTAGGTGTGCCAGTACCGCAAGCTGAGGCTTGTGCGGCCAAAGCGTGGCTGGAGCGCAGTCCCAGGCAACGTCGGCAGGTACGTAACTTTCGCGAGCAGCGCGATCGGATACGTGTAGACGACATTGTTAATATGATTTTGCAGAACAAGTCGAAGTTCCGTGAACAGTCCGATATCCGCGACAAGTTGCAGGAACGTATTCGCGATGTGTGCCCTTGGGGGGAGTTTGTCTTTCCACCGTTGTCTGAGCTTAATGGCCAGCGGTTCTGGTTCTATGTACTGCCCAACGCTGAACTGACGACCATGAGCCAGTCCCTGCAACAGTATGACTTGCCCTGGGAGCTGATTCATCAAAACCAGAAAGACAGCTACGTTATCGTTATCTCTGCCAAGGAGCCGGAAGACGGTCTGCTGCCAGTAGAGCGCTCTCATGTGGGCAAGATTCCCTTGTCTCGCCTGGAAGATATGCTCGATGAAGCAGAAGACGCCATCGAAGAGCTGCTGGCTGAACGTGAAGCACTGACTCGCTGGAGTTACCTGCTTGATCAGGTGCTGGCAGCACGCACTGACAGCGCCGAACTGCAACAGGCGACCACCGGCACACTGAACGAAGATGACTTCTTTCTGGTACAGGGCTGGGTGCCGGTAAATGAGCAGGCGCGTGTTGAGGAATTTACCGTAGCCCACGGCGTGGCTGCCATCTTTGAAGAGCCAACCGCAGAGGACAATCCACCAACATTGTTGGAAAATCCGCCTTCTACTGGTGGTGGCGCTGAAGCTTTTGGCTTCTTCCAGACGCCCAACTATCGCGCCTGGGACCCGGGCGATGTGGTGTTTTACTCATTCTCGCTGTTCTTTGCGATGATCATGAGTGATGCCATGTACAGCCTGCTTTGCTTCCCGATCATCTTCCTGTTCAGGGGCAAGCTGAAGCACAGCGATGCCGGTCGTCGCCTGATGAATATGGGCTATTTTATGGCCGGTATGGGTGTGGTCTGGGGCATACTGATTGGCAGTTACTTTGGGATTGAACTATCGGCTGGCTCGTTCCTGGGCAAATTGGCAGTAATCGACCTGAATGACTACACCGCCATGATGAAACTGTCAGTGGTGATCGGGGTGGGACACCTGATCATTGCCAACGTGATGAAGGCGGTAGTGCATCGTCATTCCACCATGGCTCTGGCACCCCTGGGTTGGGCCGGGATGATGTGCGGTGGTCTGTTCCTGTGGCTGGGTATGACCAATACTCTGCCGGCGGTGTTTGCCAGTGTGATCGGACCCGGGCTGATGATCATCGGTGCCGTGCTGGTGTTCCTGTTCTCCAGTGAACGCGTCGTGAAATCAGTCAGGGACCTGTTACTGCGCATACTCGATGGCCTGAAGGCACTCTACGGAATCACTGGCGCATTCGGCGATGTACTTAGCTATATGCGTCTGTTTGCCCTGGGATTATCCGGCGCATCGCTGGCCCTGACCTTTAACTCACTGGCATCGAATGTGCTCCACTCCAGCCCGGTAGTTGGCGTGCTGTTTGCCGGCCTCATCCTGTTGCTTGGCCACTCACTCAACTTTGCCTTGTCCATTATGAGTGGTGTAGTGCACGGCATGCGCCTGAACGTCATTGAGTTTGTCAACTGGGGTCTGTCTGACGAAGGCTACCCGTTTAAAGCATTTAGTTCCAAATCAACTTTTAATCATCAAGATAGTAAGCGAGAGGATTGACAATGGAAGCACTGATTATCGCACTGGGTTGGGTAGGCGTGTTCTCGCCGGTTGCTCTGGGTGCTGTAGGTTCGGCAATCGGTTGTTCGGTAGCAGGGCAGGCTGCCTGTGGTGCGATGCTGGATGTGGAAAGCGGTTACGGTAAGTTTATCGGCCTCTCAGCCATGCCATCCTCCCAGGTTATTTACGGCATTGTTATTATGTTTACCCTCAGCGGTATCGGCGTGACCCTGGCCAGTTCTCCGGGTCTGTTCGGTATTGGTCTGCTGACTGGTATTGCGTTGATGTACTCCGCCATCTATCAGGGCCAGGCTGTATCTGCGGCCATCAATGCTTCCAAGAACAAGCCGGAAGTGTTTGGTCTGTCTATTGCGCCTGCGGCGATTGTTGAGGGCTTTGCGGTATTCGCCTTCGTATTCGCCCTGGTCATGGGGCAGGGCATTACTGCCTGATGATTTGCTGGCACCGCAAGGCCGTTGCCTTGCGGTGAGACAATCTTCAGCCTCATAAGCCATACAGGATTAGATAATGAGTAGTGCAGACAAGCAAACAACCATTTCCGTCGGTGTTCAGGAGCTGATCGAGAAGCTACGCAATCAGGGCGTAGACACCGGCCGCCAGGAAGGCAGCAAGATCGTTGCCAATGCTGAAGCACAGGCGGCAGCTACCATCGCCGATGCGGAAAAACGCGCCGCTGCCATCGTCAGCAAGGCTCGTGAAGAGGCAGACTTTATCACCAAAGCCGGCAAGGAAGCGCTGCAACTGGCGGAACGGAACGTCGTTCTGGAGCTGAAAGACTACCTGTTGGACCAGTTCTCCGACCAGATTCGTGCCGTGGTCAGCCAGTCCATGGAAAACGACAAATTGCTCGAAGCGATGATTCTCGAAGTGGCCGGGCAGAACAATCTGCGCGGTGAGAAGAACATCGAAGTGATTCTGCCCAGAAAAGTCATCGGTGTTGATGAACTGCGCGATAACCCGGAGCTGCTCCAGGCCGGAGGGCTACTGGAATTCGTCAGGAAGCGCGCCACCAGCATGCTGACCAAGGGTGTGACCTTCAAGGTAGGCAATGCACAACAAAGCGGTATTTCGTTTTGCTTAAAAGACAAGGACATTCAGGTAGACCTGACTGACGAAGCCGTTGCGGCCGTCCTGCTCAAGTACCTGCAGCCACGTTTCCGTGCCCTGCTCGAAGGCATTATCAAGTAACCTGTGATGTCAGTCTGTGGTGACAGGCTTATTCCTGTCACCCGATCACATCAAGGAGCAGTTACTGATTCGATATCAACAACTGATCCTGAGGAGAATGCAATGGCAGAAAATGCCTGTTATACCCTGCTGACATCGCTGCCCCATATTGATTCACTGTTTAACAGCAAGATTACCCCAATCTCCCGGATACAGTTGGATCGTCGTCTGTCCATGTTGTCTGTCGCCGATCGTGACACGCTGGTCAAGGTGGAACAGCTGGTGCACTGGAGCCATCTGGGCGAGGAGGTCAAAGAGAGTTATCTGATCAATCTGGCCGAGCGCTTGTTACAACAACTTGCCAGCCCCGACCTGAAAGAACTGGTGACCTGGCGTCTGGATGTACGCACCATCGTTGCCGCTCTGCGGCGCAAGGCTGCTGATATGCCGGCGCCGACAACGCCCAGGTGGAGTTATGGCAGTCGTTATGCTTATATCCGGCGCAACTGGAACCTGCCAAACCTGGGTCTGCAGAACGCCTTTCCATGGATTCCGTTAGTGGTGGAATGCCTGGCGAAAAAAGATTATCTGACGCTGGAAAAAACCGTGATGGAAGCGGTATGGAATAAGCTCAATGAGCTTGGTGTGCGCCACCGTTTTGATTTTGAAGCCGTGGTGATTTACCTGTTGCGCTGGAATCTGGTGGCTCGCTGGACTGCTTACAATGGCGATGAGGCTGTGGTGCGTTTTAATGAGCTGACCCAACAGGCGCTGGGTGATTTTGCCCACCAGTTGCCCGAATCTGCGCAATAAACGACAGAAATAGATACATCGTACTCGCTGACGATTGACGACAACGGTTATACACATGACTGAACAGACAAAAACAGAACTGATGCAACAGGCTTCTGCCCGGGTGGTAGCGGTCATGGGTGATATTATCACCATTGAAAGTATCACCATGACCAACGGTGAGAAAAAACCGCTGGTGAAAAACGAGGTAGTTTACGTGCTGCCGAGCCGCCCTGCCAATGAGGCAGTGGAAGAGCAGCTGATGTCGGAAATTCTGCGGATTCGTGGTAACACCGCAGATATCCAGGTATTTGAAGAAACGCGCGGGGTTGCTGTTGGTGACTTGGTCATCCAGAGCGGGCAGTTGCTATCGGTTGATCTGGGACCGGGTATTCTCAGTATGATCTACGACGGCCTGCAAAACCCGCTGGAACAGCTGGCTAATCTGTATGGCACTTTCTTGCCGCGTGGTGTGCATGTGCCGTCCCTTGACCCTACACGTACATGGGCGTTTACCGCTGTAGCAAAAATCGGCGACAAACTGCATGCCGGGGAAACCTTCGGAACTGTGCCAGAAGGTCGCTTTACCCACAAAATCATGATTCCGTTCAATACCGTGGGCGAAGTGGAAGTGGTATGGATTCAGGAGGGTAACTTTACTGTTGATACGATAGTGGCACGCGTACGTGACCAAAAAGGTAAAGAAATTTCCCTGAATATGTACCAGAGATGGCCAGTGCGTAAGTCCATTGCCGAAACTCTGTCTCATAAGGGCAAGACCAAGCGTCGCTATCCGGATCAACCACTGATTACCACTACTCGTATTGTTGATACGTTCTTCCCGATTGCCCGCGGCGGTACCGGTGCTATTCCGGGCCCGTTTGGCTCCGGCAAGACAGTATTGCAGCATGGCTTCGCCCGCTACTGCGATACCGATATTGTTATCGTTACCGCCACCGGCGAGCGAGCCGGTGAGGTAGTAGAAACCATTGAAGAGTTTCCGCACCTGCAAGATCCGAAGACGGGCGGGGCGCTGATTGATCGCACCGTTATTATCTGTAATACGTCGTCTATGCCGGTAGCGGCCCGGGAAGCGTCTATTTACACCGGTCTGACCATTGGCGAGTACTATCGCCAGATGGGTTACAACGTCCTGATGCTGGCTGACTCCACCTCTCGTTGGGCACAGGCCATGCGTGAAACCTCTAACCGTCTGGAAGAGATTCCCGGTGAAGAGGGCTTTCCGGCCTATATGGACTCAGCCATCAAAGGCGTTTATGAGCGTTGCGGTGTAGTGGGTAACGAAGATGGCGACGAAGGCTCGCTGACCATGATCGGTACCGTATCTCCTGCTGGTGGTAACTTTGAAGAACCCGTCACCCAGGCTACGCTGGGCACCGTCAAGGTATTTCTTGGTCTTTCTTATGATCGCGCCTACAAGCGTTTCTATCCAGCCATCGACCCCCTGATTTCCTGGTCTCGTTACCTGGACCAACTGGAAAGCTGGTATGCCAAACACCTCTCACCGGAATGGGTCAGCGACGTTAAGGAAATGCATGCGCTGCTCTTCACAGGCGACAGCATCAATCAAATGATGCAGGTAACCGGCGAAGAAGGTATTACCATGGATGACTACATCATATTCCAGAAGGCGCATATGCTGGACATGGTTTACCTGCAACAGGACGCCTTTGACGATGTGGACGCATCCACACCGATCAATCGCCAACGGGAGAATTTTGAGCTCGTGGTCAGCCTGATCCGCCAGCGCTACAACTTTACCGACAAGGATGAGGTGCGCGATTACTTTATAAAGCTGATCGGTCTGTTCAAAAACATGCACTACGCCCATTATGCTTCTCCTGAGTACAACAACTACATTAGTCGTATTCAGGAGCTACGTAACAAGTACGCCGCTGCCCCCAAGGCTGCCTGATACGCCCACGTACTCGCAGAAAACAACTGCCGGCTCTATGCCGGCAGTTGTCGTTTGGGTGGATAATTTGTCATATGAAGTAATAAAAAGTGGAGTAAACGGCTGTTGTTGGCGGTGTGGTTATTTCTAACGACATAAGTCGTTTGTTTTCACGTTTGTAGTTTCCTGCATCTGTATACCGCACACCAAATCGACAGTCGACCCTGTTTGTCAATCGCCCTGATTGCCCTGAAAGTTTCTTCATGCGGTATCTGTAAAGGCCTGCCTCCAACCCCACCGGTAGTGCTATTACGATCCACCGTTAGCACCGCTAAGTGAGCTAGACAGCAAAACGGTAAAACATGATGGTTATGGTATCGGGCTGCTAATTGTCAATGATATTTGCCGTAAGTATGGCTGGGAGTTCTCATTATTGACATCCTCCGGCCCCTGAAGGAGTGGGATTCCTGTTAGTCACCCAACAGGCTTCCTGTTTCATCGTTCGTTGCTCAGGGAACAGGCTTGGTTTTCACGCAAAAGTTCCACGTTGGGAGCTTTTACCCAACGGGCACAAGTACAATGGCGAATCAACCCAGGCTCCCCAAGTCTCACACGAACTCCGCAGGCTTAACATTCCTCCAGCCTTTATGCCCTCGGGTGCGGAGGTAGGTCTGCAAAGACAGGTGAATAAATAATAGCAGTGACTATTTTAACCGCAATACTGGAAGATGCCGAAAGTGCTGATATCAAAAGAAGTTAGTTTTCCAGCCTTATCAGGCTGGTCGCTATCCCTCCCAGTACTAAAAGTACTGGGTTTCTCGCGAGGTTTTCGCTGAACAACAGCGACCAGAACGGTTGTACAGCACTGATTCGCTTTGCACTGAATGCCTCATAGCTGGGAAAACCGTATTGTTGTCAGTTCTCCAGAATTTATTAAAGGTTTAATTTTATCAGACTAAGGATAATTATTGACTTCGATCGGATTTTCAGTATTATTCGCACTCGTTAACACGACGCGCTCGTAGCTCAGCTGGATAGAGTACCTGGCTACGAACCAGGCGGTCGGAGGTTCGAATCCTCCCGAGCGCGCCATTTTATCAAAGCCTGACTCCTTGAGTCGGGCTTTTTTTGTATGTGGCAACCGGCGCAACTTTAATTTATTCCAACTATGCCAACGACTACTGACTTTTAAAAATATCGGTGCAGTAACCGCTTGCTACACCGTCACTCATCAGCCTCACGCAGTTGCTATTACATCATTGCTATTATTCGGTGGTTCCGCAGCTTGCAGTTGTTGGGCAGTCTGTTGTGCCAGGTAGAGATCGCGATAGTGTCCGTCGAGCTTGATCAGCTCTTCGTGGGTACCTCGCTGCACAATTTTGCCTTTCTCCATAACCAGAATCTGATCAGCATCAACAATGGTTGACAGGCGGTGTGCTACAGCAATGGTGGTGCGATTCTCCTGCAGGGTGATCAGTGCTTCTTTAATGTGATGTTCCAGCTCACCATCGATATTAGCGGTGGCTTCATCAAGCAGCAGAATTTTAGGGTTTTGTGCCACGGTTCTGGCAAACGACAATAGCTGTCTTTCACCGGTAGACAGTGCTTTTCCGCCCGGTCCTGGCTTGTGCTGATAGCCGTGGGCCAGGTTCTGGATAAACGGGTCTGCATGTACTTTGCGGGCAGCGGCTTGTACCTGTTCATTGCTGATCTGTGGATGGTTCAGACTGATATTCTCAGCCATGGTACCGCTGAAAATATATGGTTCCTGAAAGACCAGGCCGATTCCCTGGCGTAATGTATCCTCGCTGAAACTGGCCAGTGGTTGATCATCAATCAGAATCCCGCCTGCCTGCTGTTGATAAAAACGCATTAACAAGTTGATTACTGAGCTTTTGCCACTGCCGCTGTGGCCAACAATGGCAACAAACTGTCCGGGTTCGATGGTAAAACTAACGTCGTCCAGCGCCATATTTTGCGAATCATAAGACAGTGACACATTTCTGAACTCCAGTTTACCGCTGTCGATCCGCCGTTCTTTATCGTCGGGCTGGTGGCTGCTATCGGTGCTTTCATCCAATACCTGGAAAATCCGTTCAGATGCCACCATGGCTTGCTGTAACGATCCCATTTGCATGGTGATCTGGCGAAACGGCTCAAAAAAGCGCCCAAGATAGTTAATAAAGGCGTACATGGTGCCCACTTCAATCACGGTGTAACCGGCCTGATAACCAAACCAGCCCACGACTACTGCCAGGGCAATGCCGTTGAGCAAGTGGGTGAAGGGCATCAGCAACAGGCTGTCAATATTGACGTTTTTGTGTTTGAGCTGGCGCCACTGTTCATTCTCCTGGTCAAACTGCTGTTGTAAGCGCGCTTCCTGCCCCGTGGCCTGGACAATGCGCATCCCATTAAGGGATTCGTTGATCCGGGTGTTGATGTTGGCCAACTGCCTGCGCACGCCATGGACTACCGGATGACTGATTTTCTGATAGATATGAATGGCCAGCAGCATGATCGGAACCAGCAGCAGCGTCATAAACATCAGGCTCACGTCCAGCAGCGTCATGGCAATGCAGATACCCACCACCCGGAAGCCGGACTGCAAAATGGCCGGAATAACACTGACAAACATCTGTCGCAGCATTTCAGAGTCGTTGGTAATGCGGGAAACCAACACCCCGGTGGGTTCGCTGTCAAAGTAACGCATGGGCAGTTTCAGTACGTGGGCAAATATCGTACGTCTTATGTCGTGCACAATATGAAGGGCGGCTATCTGAAACTTGATGCTCTGGAGATACTGGAAAATGGCTGAGCCCAGGTAGGTAGCAAGCAGTGCCCCTCCCAGCATAAGCAGGCTGCGGTTACCGGCCAGCGTATCGGCCAGACCGCGAGGGATGTGTTCATCCAGAATAATTTTCATCAGCCACGGTGCCAGCATTTCCAGGACAGTAGCCAGCAGCAGAATGGCAAAGGCACTCAGACATTCCCATTGGTACGGTCTGGCAAACCTGATCAGCCTGAGCAGCCCGTGATAGCCTGAAGATTTCACTTTGGTGGACTCAGTGGTCATGGGCGGTTCCTCAGGCGATACCAGGCTGCTGATACTCGGCAGCCTGCGGTTGCAGCAATGCTTTGGCTTGCTGGCGGAAAATTTTGGCGTACCAGCCTGATTGGTTCGCAAGCAGTTGTTTGTGGTTGCCCTCCTCAATAATACGACCACGATCAAGTACCAAAAGACGATCGGCGTAAATCAGCTCAGGCAAACGTTGAGTGACCAGAATAATGGTTTTGTTCTGTTGCTGGCGTAGGGTCATCAGGTTTCTCAGAATATGCGCTTCGGTTTTCATATCCAGAGCGCTGAACGAGTCATCCAGCAACAGGATAGGTGCATCTGACAGGAGCGCCCGCGCCAGGGCCACGCGCTGTTTCTGACCACCGGACAAGTTGATGCCATTCTCCCCGAGCATGGTGTTGTAACCTTCTTTAAAAGCGTTGATTTCAGCATCAATGGCAGCCATTTTTGCCGCTTTGATCACCGCTTCCATGGGAGCATCCGGCACAGCAAAACGGATGTTGTCAGCGATAGTGCCGGAGAACAGCATGGGCTCCTGGGGAACCCAGGCCAGTTTTTTTCGCTGGGAGCTAATGGTCAACTGTTGCAGGGGAATACCGCCCATCTCAATGGCAGAGCCTGCAGGCAGGTCAAACTCACGCAGAATCAGTCGGAGCAAAGTGCTTTTGCCGCTCCCGGTGCGTCCGGTTATGCCCATAAACGTGCCGGCAGGAATGGTAACGCAAATATCTTGCAGTACTGATTCATGGTCAGCGTCGTCGTAGCCAAATGACTGGATATTAAGGGTTAGCCCAGTGTCGTCTGGCGCCTGACGTGCATCGCTGGCATCCACCACCTTGGGTTGGCGAGCCAGCAGCGTTTCCAGTCGTCCCCAGGAGGCGCTGCCGCGACGAAAGACGCTGAACTGCCAACCAAATTGCAGCATCGGCCCAAGCATCTGACTCAGGTAGAGAGTAAAACTGGTCAGTAGACCAACAGTTAGCTGGCCCTGGCTGATCATCCAAGCACCACCTACCAGGGTCAGGACGAACGAGAGACCAAAAAACAGGTTGATACTCGGACCAAACAGGGCGTCAATTTTGGCTACGCTGGTGTTGGCTGCAACCGCTTCTTGCGACAGCTGTTCGAAGCGTTGGGTCTGTCGTTCCGTCAGTTGATGGGCTTTGACCGCGCGAACGCCGGTGATCGATTCCCGAGTCTCTTCGTTCAGATTGGAAAAGGCTGCCTGGGCGCGACCAAAGCGGGAATGGAGCGCTGCGCCGTAACGATTGGTGGTCCAGACCAGCAGCGGGAAGGGCAGCATGGCCAGCAGCGTCAGTTGACCACTGATCAGAAATATCATGGCAAACAGTACGGTCAGCCCGGCAATTACTGAGTCCACCAGGGTCATGATGCCTACCCCGACACTCTCTTCAACAGCATTGAGGTCGTTGGTGGCATGGGCCATCAGATCGCCGGCGGTATGACGCTGGTAAAACTCGGGAGAAAGTCGGGTGAAATGGGCAAAAAGCTGGCTGCGCTGTTTGCGGATCAAATCAATAGCTGCGCCGTAGAGCTGGGAGCGCCACAGGTAGCGTAAGCCGTAGACGACCACGCTGACCACCAGAATACCCACCACATAATGGGCCAGTGCTTGGTGAGTCAGTGTATTGTTTTTCACCGCGTCCACCGCTTTACCGATCAACCAGGGCGGCACCAGGTTCAGGGCGGAGACAATTTGCAGGCAAACGAAGGCCAACAGGTATTGCCGCCAGAAGTCCTTCAGGACAAATCGGAGTTTCCAGAGTAGTTTCAATGAACAACCTGTGTGTCTAAGCGCAGTGTAGCGGCTCATTGAACAGAAAATGACGGTTTCGGTCAACGAGGTGATTACCGAATGAGCCGATTTACATCGGCAGGGGTGGGGCAGATATTCGATCAATCGTGAGTGAGATGCCACAAGCAGTGAATCCCCGTCCGCACGGGGATGATGGCTGGGACAGTTTTATTTTTCTTTAATGGCCTCGGAAACCTTCCTGTCTTAACGCCGTCCGATAAAAATAAGCAATTACCAGTTTGCTAGCTAGCGCTGCGTGCTGCCCGCTGTTGTTGCCTGTCGGCCATCCTTTTTTGGATGGCTTCATAACGTTCCAGCGGCATATTATTTTTCGCCACTTCCCGTTCTTTGACCAGAGAGTTGTCCTTGGTGACGATGGTTACCCGATAGCCATTATCGATGGCAGTCACATCGCCCACTTTGAGGTTGGGATTGCCTTTCATAATCAGGCGCGCCTCGTTAAGGGTTCGAATCTGGGCAGCAGTGAACACCTGATTCATCACTTTCTGGTTGGGCATCTTGCCGCGCTTGCTGTGTTCCCCTTTCATTGCGTGATGGCCTGAACGCATCCCTTGGCAGTTGTACTTGTCGTTGTTACCGCCAACGGCAAACGCAGAAGAAGCGGACAAAGTGGCAATCAGGGCAGTGGTTAACAAAAGATTTTTCTTCATGATGGTGTCTCCAGCCGGTTTTAGTAAATTCATCGTGTATTGAACGGCTATGAGTTAATTAAACACTACAGCTTTCCCACAAATATCTCTAAATAGTGGTCGATTGTCGCAATTTGTATCATTTGTTCGCGGCCTGTCCAAAGCGCAATAACTTCAGCTTTATAATGTTGGGCACAGTCACTAATCAGTACAGGTCAACAATGACAAAACACATTCTTGTGGTCGATGACCACAACGAGATACGTGACCTGCTCGGGCGCTACCTCAGCCAGCATGGTTACCAAGTGTCTCTGGCTGAAGACGGAGTGGTTATGCGACAAATATTGGCTCGTGAGTCAATTGACCTGGTGGTGCTCGATATTATGATGCCAGGGGAAGATGGCCTGAGCCTTTGTCGCTACTTGCGCACACAGAATGGACCGCCGGTAATTATGCTGACGGCCATGAGTGAGGAAGCGGATACCATTGTCGGACTGGAGATGGGGGCGGACGACTATGTGAGCAAACCGTTCAGTCCAAGAACGTTGTTGGCCAGGATTAAAGCGGTGCTGCGTCGCACAGAAAACACCGCAACTACCGCAACTAAAGAGATATCGGTCACTGGGCAATGGCAGTTTAAGGGCTGGAGTCTGGACATCCATCAGTACCAACTGACCCGGGAGGATGGTTTGCTGGTGGCATTGAGCGCGGCGGAGTTTCGTTTGCTGAAAGTTTTTCTGGAACATGCCCGTCAGGTGCTCAGTCGCGATCAGTTGATGGATTTGACCAAAGGACGTGAGGCGCTGCCATTTGATCGCAGTATTGATAATCAAATCAGTCGGCTGCGGAAAAAGATTGAGCAAGACTCGAAAAATCCCACGCTGATCAAAACCGTATGGGGTGGTGGGTATATGTTTACTGAAGAATTGATCATTGTATGACCAGAGTGAGTGTCCGCCAGCTAAAGCACCTAAAGCAGCGCAGCGTCGTATTTTGCAAACGTCTGTGGTCAAGTATGGTGACCCGTATGGTGTTGGCAGTCTTGGTGGCACTCGTCGTTGCCCAGTTGTTAAGTTTTGTCATTCTTGGTCAGGCTCACCGCGCTGTGCTGTCAGACATCAGGCAGCGGTCTTTGTTACAGCAGGTGGAATCTCTGGTCTGGTTGCTGGAAAACAATTCCGACAGTGATTACCCGGCTATTCTGGCGGCGGCGCGAACCAGCAACGCCTGGTATGCCATCGACGACCATAATGTATTGGCTGGCAAACATATCAGCCCCGCTGATAAACGGTTGATCAACCGGTTATTGCGTCTATTGGGTGATCAATACCAGGGACGTGTGTTCGTCGATGTAGATCACTGGGGGAAGCACACGGATGAGGAGCAAAGGCCCAGGGCTGCTGAAGACTGCCAGGGCTCATGTGATCGAGTAGAGCGTACGAACCGACCTGATCATCCACGAGGTTATCATCGCAAAGACTGGCGACCGCCGGCAGTCACTAGCCTGGAGGTGACTGTCCTTATGGACAATGGTCGCTGGTTGAGTTTGCAGGCAATGCCGCCGATAGTGCCTCCATTATTGGCTCGGCAAACCATCATTTTCCTGGGGACGTCCATGATCCTGGTGCTGGTGGTACTGGCGGTGATGGTACGACGCATCACCCAGCCGCTCAGTTTGTTGTCGAAGGCGGCAGTTGAGCTGGGAATGGGCGAGCGAGTGCCACCGGTGCCAGAGCAGGGGCCGGCGGATTTACGCGAGACCATTCGGGCGTTTAATCAGATGAACCGCCGTTTGCAGCGTTTTGTCTCGGACCGCACCCGGATGTTAGCTGCACTGTCCCATGATTTGCGTACTCCGATAACCAGCATGCGACTGCGGGTCGAGATGATGCCCGATAGTCCTGACCGTGATCAACTGCTGGCCACGCTGGAGGAGATGCAGCAGATGTCTGAGGCGACGCTGGCATTTATGCGACAGGCAGCAGATAACGAGGCGACCCGGCAAGTGGATTTGAATGCCATGATCGGCAGTCTCTGTGATGACTTGGCCGAGCTTGGTCAGCAGGTGAACTATCGGGAAGGCCAGGAGATTATTATTCGCTGTCGGCCGGTGAGCCTGAAGCGAGCCTTGCGTAATCTGATCGAAAACGGGGTTAAATATGGTCAGCGGGTGGATGTGCAGCTTGAGTCGTATGTTCGGGCAGGGCACGCATTTGTTGCTGTGGTGATTCAGGATGCTGGCCAGGGTATTCCTGAAGAGCTGATGGAGCAGGTGTTCGAACCATTTTTCCGTCTGGAAGGTTCAAGAAACCGTGATACGGGGGGCATTGGACTAGGAATGGCGATCGCCCGGAATATTGCGCGTAATCACGGTGGTGAAGTTTTTCTGCAAAACACCACTTCTGGCTTGAGAGCGACACTGGAGTTGCCATTGCATTGACGATCAATCGTAAAGGCCAAAACACAGGGTTTTGACCAACCTGCTTAATCTATCTGTGAATGGTCAGTCAGGCAGATACTCGCTGAAATCTGCAACGGATGTCGTTTTTACCTTGCCATCAGGATCAAGTTCAAAACAGCCGTACCGGGTCATCAGCTCCCTGACTCTCCTTTCCAGCTCTCCCATCTTGTATTGATTTTCTTGGCGTTGGCCGTCGATTCTGTTGTATTCCCATTCCAGTGGTCCGATTCTTGGCCACAACATAGGCTGACTCCTGGGATACTTGGCCAGTATTCGCTCGACATTTTTCAGCTCTCTTTCATCCAGGTGGGGAGTTAGACATTTCAGTAAACGTTGGCGTGCGCCAACAGAGAAGTTCTTACGTTCAAAAAAACTGTCTACTTCCTGACCGAGTCGGTAGCCACCGCCACGGCGCGTATTGGAGACCCTCTCCTCGTAGGTGGGCGTTCTGTGTGGGTCTTCCAGGCGATCAAACACTTCGGTGAGATAGCCTTTCAGTTCACCTGTCACCTTAGCAACGTTGTTGTCATAAACTCGAACTTCCCTATCGTAAATGGCTTGAGCCTTAATGCGGTTGCGCTCTTTTTCCGCCAGCATTTCTTCTTTGCGGATCGACAGCTCTGCTTCTTTGATTTGGACATTGTTTTTGCAGTGTTGGATGGTCTTGTAATCACTTTCGACATGGTGAATCAGCCCGTTCATTATGGACCGGACAGCGGCTACGGTGCGTGGTTTCAGGCCGTCTTGATAGGCAGAACGGATAAACCAGACGGCTCCGGCAGCACCCAGCGTTGCGCCCAGTGCAATACCAACGTACAGCGAAGAGCCAGGACAAAGACTATCCAGCTGGCTAACCGCGCGCTCGTAAAGAGCGTTGCCCCTAGTGGTAAGCCGCCCCAGTTGAGAGGTGAGTAAATGCATGCCCAAAGCGCCCCCAGCACAAGAGACTGCAACTGTGGCAGTGGCATTGACCAGCTTGCATTGAGTGCCTTTTTTGGGATCGTAATAATAGAAGGTATTTTGCAACCAGCTACCTGTTGAATCGGCTGGCTGGCTGATCATTTGCCCATTGTTCATCACTGACAATTGACTGGGTGAGTTGCACTGGCACTGCATGGTCGGTCACTCTCTTATGAAATTTATTCGCAATGTTGGACTTTTTTTTGGGTGAAAGGTTCCAGTTGCACTGCCTGCTTTGGTGTTTGCTTTTTTTTGAGGAGCGCCAGAGCAGAAATGACGGCAATTAATTATTGCAGCTTGGACTAATCCAAATGGCTATTTATTGAGTGACCAATAAAAAAATAGCCACTTTTTACGATAACCATCTCAAGACTCAGATGACTCCTGTCGGCGACAAACCTCACAGTGGATGGTTATTAACTATGGATGGCAACAACAGCGTAGGTGGTTGGGCTTCACAGCCGGTTTCGATTAATGACTCCCAAACAGCTAAAGGCACTCCCCCAAGGCAAGCCGGGGTTTTTGGTAACAGAACCGTTATCACTGTCCCTCCTGACAATAACAACAGCGTTGTGCTGTTTGTGCCGCCTTGCAGCACAATAAATGTAGAAATTAAAGACCGACAGGTAATCGTCACCACGTTCAGCACGTTATATATGCCCACCCCCATGACCCCGGAGTCGGGTCAGATTCTGTTTGATCGCGGCGTGGCCACCCTGGCTCAGAATAAAGGCTATTCCATTTCAGAGGCGGCTGAGTTGGCTGACAAAGGTATGCAGTGGGCGAGAGCAAACTTTGGCTCTGATTACAGTGTGGCTGAGAGCCAATTTATGGGATGGATCAATGGCGCGCCTGAACGTGCGAGCAACCCGAGCTTTCAGAGTATTTCTGGGGCAAATCGGCCCGAGCCGGGAAGTACAATCAACGAATCGCCTTCAGCTGTCCAGACCTCCGATAAACAGGAGAAGCCGACTGCCTTTGAGGAAGTAGAAGACATTCAGGTTTTGAATGATCCAGCGGACGTCGCTTCGGCTTTTGAAGAACCAATGTATGCAACTGTCAAACGGCCATCGACTGCCTCAGCTGCTGTTGTTTCTGATGGGGTAATTTCCGAAGATATTGAGTCAGCTCCGATTTCCGGGGAGGACATGAATGTAACTACGGATCGACCATTTACTGCGCCAGCCGCTCTCGCTTCCGTCGGGGATATTGCTGAATCAGTCCCTGCTTCTGAAGATGCACTGGCGGCCGCCAGTCCACGACGAGCATCAGCCCCAGCGGCTGTCTCTGCTGAGCGTGGCGCTGCAGCAACCTCCGCTTCTGTTGAGTCCGCTTCTGTTGAAGAGGGAGCATCACAGCAACGACCGACAACTGCACCTTCAGCCTTGGATGTTCATGAAACTGTGGTATCAGATAGTAAACGACAAGTGATCTCTGATGCCGAGCAAACGATGAAGGGCCAAAGCTCAAGTCTGCCCGATGACTATCTGGATGGTGTGGCAGAACTCTTTGCTGAGCCGGAAGTCTCAGATGATAACAATAATACCGTTGCGTCCTCCGAAGAAGCGGGAACCGACCAGATGATAAGTCAAGGCTCAAGTCTGCCTGATGACTATCTGGAAGGTGTGGCAGAACTCTTTGCTGAGCCGGAAGTCTCAGATGATAACAATAATACCGTTAATACCGTTGCATCCTCCGAAGAACCGGTGACCGCCCAGGTGACAAGTCAAGACTCAAGTCTGCCAGATGACTATCTGGATGGTGTAGCAAAACTCTTTGCTGAGCCAGAAGCCGCAGTTGCTACCAACAATACCGTTGCATCCACCGGACCGATGACCGGTAGCATGGTTGCTGATAACGAGTCTGCTGAGGATACCGGCTCCTCAGCAGAGGGGATTGCTGAAGTAGGTTCTGCGTCTGTAGAGGAAGTTGCAGTACCACGACAACGACCAGCAACCGCACCGGCAGCCTTAGGCATTCGTGAAACTGTAGTAGCAGACAGTAAACAGCAGGTGGCACTCGACGCTGACCAATCTGTGCAGCAAGGCTCAAGTCTGTCCGATGACTATCTGGATGGTGTGGCAGAACTCTTTGCCGAGCCAGAAACCGCGGTTGATAACAGAAATACTGCTGCATCTGCCGGGCCGATGACCAGCGACATGGTTGCTGATAATGAGCTTGCTGGGATTGTTGGCGACACAGCAGAGCCAGAAATTATGGATGTGGAGGATGGCCATGTTTCTGAGGAAGATGTAAGCGTGGGATCAGAAAATGCGATTCCGCAAGAGCTACAGCAGACGGACGCAAAAATCTCGGCTCCTGCTACGGCATCAGAATCCGTTGCTATCAATGATGATATCGATCCAGACTATCTCGCCGACGATGAAATGGAGTTTGAACAGAATGACCTGAGTGCACAGAATACCAAAATTGGTGATGGCACATCAGCGGCAGTGATATCGGAATCTACTGAGGAAGTGGAGGATGAGGGTTATTTCTCAGATCAAGTAAGTGCAGAGTCTGAATCAGACGTGGTGCCACCAGATACCACCCGAATTCGCGAGATAGCGCAAGAACGCAAGGCTGCGCTGAGTGATAACCAACAACAACTTGATCCGGCTGAGGTTCAATACTCAACACCCGCAGGGTCCGGTAGGAAAATCATCAATGATCCCCTGGACTTAAGCGGTGTTGAATCATCTGGTTACGCTAAGCCCAACAAGCTGAAAATGAACTTTCCAGTTGGCTCCAAAGACTATCAGGAGATGGTTCAGGATCGCAAATTGCTCGGTGTAAGCAGTACATTTAATGAGATGAGTGTGGCTAGAGGTGCTTATAAGAAGTTGCAGGAGAACGACAGCAACCTGGCCTTGTCGAAAGATATTGTTGCGGCAGCAGAGAAATACATCAGCTTCGATGTTATCGGTAGTAAACCGATGTTGCGACAACCTGACCAAGTACAGCTAGAGGCGCTTGAAACTCTTGGTCTGGACGAAAAGGCGTCGGAGCGTGCTATCCTGTTGGCGCTAATTGATCAAGCCAGCAATTCGCTGGATGTCAACAAGAAGACCCGCCACGAAAACAGAATGAAAGTTCTGGATAAGATTCACAAAACCCTGTTCGGTAAGAACTAAACCGGCCTGCGCCGGACTTCTCCCAAAATTTTTCACGGGAAGTCCGGTGCCTTTTGATAGAAAAAGACAGTTGTTGTTAATATTGGTTATTTTAGCAAACAAAATATTCGTAAACTGTCATTCAATCGGGCAGGGATATAAGAAGGGAATGCGGGGAATGTCAGATCCATTGCTATCTCTGAAGAGCAGGTACGGAACAATCGGTCTGGAAGCAAGAATCACGAGCAATTGAAAAACGACTAAAGCCGTATTCATGATTTCAACGCTCAAGATCAAAATCCCGAAGACTCAAGACGTACCAACGGAAAACTGCTTAAGTCAGGACCGTTGATCTATAACAGTTAAATCATGTTTCTCTGCTTGCTCATCAATTAACCACCGAATATCATCAACACCAATTTTTACGTCGTACCACTTCGCAAAAAACTCTTTTATATCTCCGCCACAAATTATATCAGCAGTACTAATCCCATATCTCTGGTAAGCATATTCATCAACATGCTTGAGGAATTGCTTGCCGCCAGCATCGTATATCTCATCGTTATAAAATTATGGTAATTCATATTTTACTTCTTCTATAGAAGCTTTGTGCCTATCAATAAGCTTGCTCATATTTTTACCTACTATAACTATTCTTTAACGAAGGCCAGTAAGTATTATTGGCAGATTGTAATAAGGTAAATTAAGGTAATAAAATTACAAAAACTTACAACTTTAATAAAGTTAAGGTTGAATTATTTTTACCAAATTAAATTTTAGGGAAAAATTGTGTCAACAATATGGACTGAAGAAGAACTTGAAGCTTCTGTGCTTGCCTATATGGATATGCACAAAAAAGAAACACAGAATGAACGTTATATTAAAAAAAGTTACTACTCCGAACTATCAAAGCGGTTCGACAGAACCGAAAAAGCATTCGAGTATAGAATGCAAAATATCTCTTACGTTATGTCTCTTATGGGAAGAAAATGGATCGAAGGGCTAAAGCCTAAGAAGAATGTTGGCTCCCACCATATAGAACTTATCGAAAGACTGATCTCAAAAGTAGAAAGCAAAAGTTATGTTGGGCAAGCGACGTTTGAAAGTCAGGTTTCTGAGTTAAAAAGCAAAAAAATACTTTCAAAACCCCTTGGTGAGTTTAAGCCGCAAATAGTTGTTACTCAAGTAACCAAGTACCAGCGAGATCCAAAAGTAAAAGCTTGGGTTCTTAAAGAAGCAAATGGTTACTGTGAGTGCTGCGACAGTGAAGCTCCATTTCTCACTGCTGAAGGTGAACCTTTTTTGGAAGTGCATCATTTGAGACACTTGGCAGATGGTGGATCCGATACGGTAACTAACGCTATAGCTTTATGTCCTAACTGCCATCGAGAATTTCATTACGGTCAGTCTACGACTACCAAACTGATAGCTTTGTATGCTAAACACAGTCGACTTATTCGAGAGTAGTATTGCAATTTTGCATAAATACTGATTATCAATAACATTCATGCCCTGTTTTCCAAAGCACAACACGGTAAAGGCATGATTAAAAATTGATCAATTTAGGTGCTTTCCGATCCTCGTCAAAGGCCACATCCAAAACCCAGTGCAGCTGGTTCTCGATCAGCCAGTACTTTTTTGTGGCTTGGAGCACCTCTTCAGTAGATAGAAAGCAGAAAAAGCTAACTGCTAAAACAACAAAAAGCCCGTAAAATACGGGCTTTTTTCAATGAATTGCACAGAATTCTTAGTGGAATAAACAGAAAGTACGCCGGTCAATAAAATCCGGGCGCGAGATTCTGTAAGATATAAACTGGCGGTGAGGGAGGGATTCGAACCCTCGGTACGCGATTAACGTACACACACTTTCCAGGCGTGCTCCTTCAGCCACTCGGACACCTCACCATAAGCCCAAAGCATGACTGCCCTGAACTGGCTGCGTACTTTATATCACTGCCGTCACAAAGGCAAAAAAATATATATCAGAAGACAAAAAATGAACTAAAAAGGAGGTGTGCTCCTTTAACGAAATCTGCGGAATTCTCCATCCATAGCGCGAAGCGTTTGGGTGGAGAGGGATAGCAGGCAGACCGTGGAGCTCTGCTATTTCTCTGGTCTTTCCTGTTTCTGGATATATTCTTTGATCACCACCAACGGCGCACCGCCAGCGGTGATCAAGCAATATGCTCTTGTCCAGAGTACCGGCTCCTGGTAGTACGCTTTCAGGTGTTGCGAAAACTCTTTCCTGATAAGCCGACTGGTGACCGTTTTCAAGTTGTTGATGAACTTGCTGGGTATTATGTTTGGGTGCATGTCCAGCATGAGGTGGATATGATCAGCTTCTCCACTAAACTGATCCAGACTTACCTCCCACTTATCGCCCAATTCACGACAGATGACTTCCAGCCTGTCCAGCATCTGAGATGTAAAACATTTTTTTCGGTACTTTGTTACTAACACTAAGTGATATTTTAGTTTGTAGAAACAGTGATAATGAGATTTCATGTATTGACACTAATGATGTTTTTTCTATCATAGCACCATGAAAGCCTACAAATATAGACTCTACCCGAACGCAGAACAGAAAGTGCTGATTGCCAAGCACTTCGGTTGCGCCAGGCATGTCTATAACTGGGCCTTGTCTGAAAAGGACAAACACTACAAGGAAACCGGGAAAAGCCTGTCAAAGCGTCAGCTTCAGGATATGGTGGTTGCCAGCAAAAAAGCCGATAAGGAGTGGCTGACGGAAGTGAATAGCCAAAGCCTGTTGGCTTCACTGGCCAACCTGGACACGGCATTCACTAACTTTTTTCAGGGTCGGGCGAAATTCCCACGGTTCAAATCAAAATACGCCGGCTGGCAGTCGTTCCAATGCCCGCAGCATGTGACCGTTGATTTCCAACAAGGTCAAATCAATTTGCCAAAACTCAAGGGAATCAGGGCGAAACTGCATCGCCCTTTTGTTGGCAAGGTAAAAACAGTCACGATCAAGCGCTCCCCTGTCGGAAAATATTTTGCCAGTGTTTTGGTGGATCATGGTGCCATTGATCCCATACCGTCGTTGATTGAGCCTGAGCACACCGTTGGCCTTGATGTTGGACTGACCGCGTTTCTGATCGACAGTGAGGGGAACAAAACAGACAATCCCAGGGTGCTAAAGGCATCATTGGCTCGGCTTGCCATTGAGCAAAAGAAATTATCCAGAAGGAAAAAAGGCTCTGGTAACAGGGCAAAACAGAAAAGAATAGTTGCCATCATCCATGAAAAGGTGGCTAACCGTCGTCGTGATTTCATTCATCAGGTAACTGCAACGCTGGCTGGCAAAAACCACGCAACCACGTTTGCAGTTGAAGATCTGAATATCAAAGGCATGACCAAGAACCGGAAGCTGGCCAGAGCAATACAGGATGCTGGTTGGGGTATATTTCTAACGACACTGGACTACAAGTGCCGCTGGAATGGCAAAAACCTGATTCGTATAGGAAGATTCCAGCCAAGCTCAAAACTGTGTAATTGCTGTGGCTACAAAATGGATGCCATGCCTTTATCAATCCGTGAATGGCAATGTCCAAGTTGCCATAGGATGAACGACAGAGACATCAACGCCGCCCGAAATATAAGAGATATTGGTTTAGCTGATTCGCTGGGACACAGCGATTGCATAAAGAGTTCCCCTGTAGATTGCCCTATCAGTGCAGGTTCTACAGCGAAAGGTGTTGAGTGTTCTCAGCATGGGTCGCAAGAAGCCCCCACTATAGCCGCCTAGCGGCTTAGTGGTGGGAGTATGTCACTCCTTGAAAAACGGATAACCAGGTTAAAGAGGCCACTGCCATGAATCTTTTATCAGGACAACCCTGTCGCCTGGATGCGACAACACAGACAGATATGACAGCATCAGTACTCACTGACTGCCGAGGCTACTTTCAGGGGTATGAGGTTGATTATCAACAAGGCCGCAGCATTGTCGTTAATTGTACAGCGCATAATCGAGTTACTTTTGCTCCACAACCTAATAGTGACAGGGTGGTGATTAATGTTGAGCCGATCAATGACCAAAATGATCAAGAGGCATTCGTAGTTAACCGATCCTATGCTATTAACTTGGCTTCCCCATCTGACAATCGGTTTTCTGTTAGTGATGCCGGCAGTGTTGATTCATCCTTGCGTGATTTCGATATCTCGTCATTATCGTCATCGCTATTTTCCGGACGACCTCAACTTGCACGACAACCGTCGGTTGACACCTTACTGTCGGGTCAGTCGCAGTCATCGGGCTGCTTGATGGAAGCGCGGATTGCCAGCTTGTCCGACGTTGAATCCATACCCCATGATCGACAGTCAGTGAATTCGACGGACAGCACCGAGAGGCCCATCTCCGGCCCAGCATGCCGTTTTCTCTATGGCCACCGCATCAGCGCCATTGCTGCACAAATTAGCAACGTTTCACAGGCAACCGTGCTGGCCTCAGAATTGATATTGAATAAACTCAACACGTACAACCCAGGGAACCCACCGCTATGGTACCGGGATAAGTACAATCTCAATGCCACTGCGGTTTGGCAAAGTGGCTCAGGAAGCATTGCTAATAGCAGTTTGGCATTTAAAGGTGTCACCGTTTTTATGCTCAACTGCTTTGCCAAGTGGGCAGGATGGACGGATGAAACGGGTAAATGCAAAAAAGTGATGGCGGAGTCAGAAGTGTGTCTTGATGCCCGTTTTCTGCTCTTTTTGCAAAATGACACCAACGGATTTGAGCGGCTTTCTGAGGTGTCGCAAACCATTACCTGTGTTGAACGAGATATCTGCGAGTCTTTTCAGGGCAAAACAAAAGGCGATGATGTGATCACCATCTTTGAAACACTGTCGTTTAAAAGTCTGAGAGGGCAAAGTCGTAAAGATTTTAACCAGAAGGCGATCAGAGAGGGAGAGAAGTACAAATTGTACTGCGATGCCGGGGTGATTTTCTTCTTCCGGGAAATGTGCCAGATGATCAAAGAGGCGGAAAGCTTTGATAAGTACCAGAGCAAAATGAAAGAAATTCTGGCCAAGTGCGCCCGACTTGGCTTGATGCATGTGGACCAATCCGTCAGCAAGATTGCTCTGTTAATCGCCTGCGTCAATTACAATCTGGCGGTACATTTGATCGAAAAAGAGTATCGGCGTGCCGGGCTGTCGGAGTTTGACTCGGCCAGGCGAGTCGATGGCAGACTTTCTGCCAGCACTGATTATGACCGCTTTGCCGACGAAGACCTGGGCATTATGCGAGACTTGCTTAAGCTGGTTGATGCCCTGGAGCAGGAGGTGCAAGAGCTGCTGCGCGTCTACGAAAAAGAGATTAATCGCCAGCCAAGGCTCAAGGATCGCAGAAGCTTTGAACAGCGAGTGTTGCACCTGATCCCGGATGGCAGCGGCTACATTAGCGAGCCACTCAAGGGCATAAAGGCTACGTTGTCCAGCATTCTGGACAGACGTCCGCTGTCCAGTTCAGAGGCATAGCATGGCCTTATATGACCTGACAGAGAACATACCTATCAAACATCGGGTCGCCAGTACTGGTAGAAATGATGTACTGGACCGTGTCCGGAGCCAATGTGCAGCTGATCTGCATGGGCTATGGCATCGGCAATGTATTTTTTCGCTCGCTCAACGGCTTCTGCGAGCGGATAACCCCGTGCCAGCAGTGCAGTGACAGCAGACGACAGTGTACAACCAGTGCCGTGGGTATTGCGGGTATCAACCCACTGGGATTCCAGCAAATGCAGTGTTTTGCCGTCGTGGAACAGGTCCACTGCCTTGCCGTTGGATGAGGTGAGGTGGCCACCTTTAAGCAGCACGGCGCCAGCTCCCAAGGCAAGCAGTGGTTCCACCATGGCGATCATGGCAGGTAGGGATTCCGGCTTTGGGCAATCGAGCAGCACCGCTGCTTCGGGCAGGTTGGGGGTGATGAGGGTGGCTTTTGGGATCAAAGTCTTGCGTAGCTGATCAATGGCACTCTGTTGCAGTAGCACATCGCCACTGGTGGCCACCATGACCGGATCTACCACCAGATGCTTCAGTGGGTAATCGCTTAATGCTTGTACGACGGTGGTAATAACATCGGGTTGGCTGAGCATGCCCACCTTGGCAGCAGTAACGTTCAGATCGGTAAATACCGAATCCAATTGCTGGCGGATAAACGTAGGGGGAATGTCGTATATTCCTTGCACGCCCTGGGTGTTTTGCGCCGTCAGTGCGGTAATAACGCTGCACCCGTAAGCACCAAGGGCTGAGAACGTTTTCAGGTCAGCCTGGACGCCGGCGCCACCGCCACTGTCAGAGCCGGCAATAGTCAGGGCGATGGGGGTAGAAGACATAAGCTCGGTGTGCTCCATTGGGTACATCATCCGGGCTGGCAAAAAGGAGCGCGGTCGTTGCCTGCCCTGGCTGGCAGTACAGCGCAAGAAGGAAACGCATTGGTTGTTAGGTAATAAGACAGATGCCTTTTAGTAAACAAACCAACCCCGTCGGTTTCCTACGCCAGCATTATCTGGTTCAGGTTCTATGGGTTTTTCTCAGTCCTGTCTGTATAACAGGACACCCCAACCAACAGTGAGCTGAGTCTAAGATTTTTGCTCATGGCTGTCCAGATCAGCAGGCTGGATTGGCGCATGTTGCCCTACCGCCTCCTTCCAAGGTCCGGCACCTGGAAAATCCATGGGCTGACTATTCAGTATGCGCCGCAAATCAACATTGGCCTGTTTTGGCAGATCGGCATTTTCGGGAAGGACGCTGAACAGAGTGGCTACTGGAATCTGGCGGGTGTAAAAACGCAGGCCCGGGAATTTTTTAGTGAAATAACAAATGTTGCTGGAGATAAAGCTGGGCGTAGCCGGGCGCATGGAGTTAATGGAGCGGCCAACAAAGAACTGGGAGTGGCCATCTTGGACTCTTTCCACCAAGAGTCCACGCTCATCATTGGTGGCGCAGCCTTCGCATTCGAACACGAACGCCGTAGCCGCCAGCTCGCGAGGGATACTTTGCACGGTGATTTCTCGTTTGTTGGATGCACTTCAGTTATTGAAGTGACATCGACAATATTGTTACCGACAAAGACAATATTGTTACCGCCAAAGTTCAATAGACGATTATTGGGTTTTTCGTACCAGCCAGAAATACAACGAGTAGGGCAGCTAGCGTAAAATAGCCTTGAACCGCCTGCCAACACCAAGCCTTGAGGTTATGGCTTGGCTTATCACGGCGATCCCAAGGGTTTGGTCAGTCGGTACAGACAGACATCAATACGTCTGAACTGGAAGCCGGTGGTGCAGTAATCCAGGTAAAACTGCCACAGTCGTCTAAATCGCTGGTCAAAACCGAGCTTCTCAATGGTAGGCCACGCGCCCAGGAACTGTTTTTTCCACACCCCAAGTGTTCGAGCGTAGTCCAGGCCGAAGGCCAACTTGTTGGTCAGGATCAGTCCGGCGTTGCTGCTATGGGTTTTGATCATCCGGTCGCAGGGTAGCATCCCACCTGGGAAGATGTAGTACTGGATAAAATCGACGCTACGGCGGTAGCGAGCAAAACGCTGGTCGTCAATGACAATGGCCTGGATTACCGCCGAACCACCGGGTTTGAGGCTGTTGTGAATTTTCTGGAAGTAAACCGGCCAGTTCTTTTCGCCCACCGCCTCAATCATCTCGATAGAGACAACATGGTCGAAGGTACCGGTGATATCGCGGTAGTCGGTCAGACTGAAATGGTAAGTCATCAGCGGGTTCGTCATCTGTTGCGCCTGCACCCAGGCCAGTTGCTCTCTGGACAGAGTAATGCCGCGATAGCTGCCATTGTGATGCTGGCCCAGCGCTTGGGCAAAGCCGCCCCAGCCGCAACCGATCTCCAGAATTGACTGGCCTTCGCTCAGGGTAAGCCAGTTAATCACCGTCTGGTATTTGTTGTCCTGAGCCGTTTCCAGGGATTCGTGTTGATCAAAATAGCGGGCACAGGAGTAGGTCATGGACGGGTCTAGCCAGCAGCGGTAGAAGTCGTTGCCCAGGTCGTAGTGGGCAGCGATATTGCGCTGGCTGTCGGAACGGCTGTTGGTTCTGAAGCGGGCCCACAACCAGCGGCTCAGCTTACTGAACCCGTTGGGCGCCAGCAGTTCTCGCAGTGGCTCTTCGTTGATCATTGCCCAGTCGATCAGGCTTTTCAGGTCAGGGCTGCTCCAGTCGCCATTGATGTATGCCTCGGCCCAGCCCAGCAAACCATAGCCGCTGCGGCGTAGCAGTGCCAGCGGATTGAGAATATGCACACAGGGGATGGGTGTGCCGCTTTGGAACTGGCCGATCATCATACTTTTATTGTCGTTTATATGCAGCTCAATCCCACTGACTCCGGCTGGTGCCAGTCGTTTTTCCAGCCAGACGATCATTTTTTTGGTGGCCGTACTGAGCGGTTTGGCAGACATTGGCGTGGAGCTGGTTGGATTCATGTTTTTTCTCTTCGTGAGCATGCCATGTTTTGCGGTTGCTAGCCGGACTGTGACTGAAAAAGGTCGCCCTGGGCACATGCCGGTAAATGGCGATACCTTTAAGCCACAGACGCAGGGCCTGCCAGTGAATGACAATAATCACCTTCAGTGTTTGCAGCGGTAACAGCAGAGACTGGCCCAGAATCTGGCGATCGCTGATGGGCTGTTGCTGGCCTTTAAACACTGCGGTAAACAGTTTGCCGTTGCTGTCGTGCAGATCAATGCCCAGGGTAACGCTCTCAGCTGGTGGTCGGATGCAAAAGTGGTAGTGACAATCCATGGGGAAAAAGGGCGAGACGTATAGCGCCTTATCAGCCTGCTGGCGCACTGGCACAGGCTTTTGCAGTTCAATAACATCGTCTGGTACATGCGGGTTGACGGCACCCACATAAGAGTGTCTTTCGCCAAAGGTGTTGCTGACTTCGTAGACCAGTGCGATCAGCTGTTGCTTCCTGAAGCAGAAGTAAATGGCCAGTGGATTAAAGGTGTACCCAAACATCCGCGGGTAGCAAAGCAGACGGACGTTGTCTGGCGCCGGGATATGGTGGCGGCCCAGCAGCTGACGAATCTGCTGTACCAGTGGCGTATCTGAGCCGTCCCCATGGTCATGCTGGTGGAAAGAGACAATGTTAAAACGGTTGCAAGAAAACAGCGTTAGTCGTTTATCGAGTTGTTCTGTCTCGTCCAGGTCCAGCAGCCAGGACGCAACGCGGTAGGCAAAGCGATGTACTTTCGGCCTGAATCGGTGGTGCGTCAGCATGCCTGTATAAATACAGGAGGAGCAGATTAAAGGCGTCATGCTTATGGCTCCGGGCTGGCAGTTTGGGCATGTTGGGAATGCTGGGTACGTGAGGGCGAGACAGGCCCCAGCCCAAACAGATCGGGTAAAAAAAGCCGGTTGTTTTCTCCCGTAACTTGCCACGGACGACGAATGCCGCCTAAGCTCTCCGCTACCGCCAGGCCCGACTGCAAACCGTCTTCATGGAAGCCATAACCCATCCAGGCACCGCAATACCAGGTGCGGTTGCGACCCTGCAGCGCCCAGATTTGCTCTTGCGCCTCCAGGGCGGCGCAGTTAAATACCGGGTGATCGTAAAGGTAACAGCCGTGAATCAGCCCGGTGGTCGGTTCGTGCCCTGGATTGAGTGTGACAAATAGTGGCTGTCCTTCCAGATGTTGCAGGTTGTTCATCCAATAGGTGACCGCCGGGCCAGATCCATTGTTGCCGGAGTGTCGGGAGCCGAGGTAGTTCCAGCTGGCCCAGGCTTTTTTGTTTTGCGGCATCAGTCGTTCATCGCTGTGCAGCACAGCGCGGTTGCGCTGAAAGGTGAAGGCACCGAGCAGGTACTGCTCAAATTCGTCCGGTTCTGCCAGCAGGCTAAGAGCTGTATCGGCATGACAAGCCATCACTACCTGGTCAAATTGCCACTCTTTGCCCTGGAAATCGGTTAGCTGTACGTGGTTGGCAAAACGTTTGACCTTGCGGATACAGCGATTGGTCAGGGCACCATCCCCCAGCTGTGCGATGATCCGCTGCACGTATTCACGACTACCGCCTTTTACCGTCTGCCACTGGGGGCGATCAGATAACTGCAATAAACCGTGGTTGGCGCAAAAGCGCAGGAATGCAAGGGCCGGATAGTCAAGTATTTTCTCCGCGGGGGTTGACCAGATAGCAGCGCCCATGGGAATCAGGTGGTCGTGAATAAAGCGCTGGCCGAAGTGTTCGCGGTGCAGCAGTTGGCCGAGAGTCAGCGAGGCATCAATAGTTGACCGTTGTCTTTCATTGTGTTCTGGGTTTGTTTTGCCATTGCCAACCGGCGCTGTGTCAGGCTCGCCTCGTCCGTAGTGCTGGCGTTTTTCCAGGCTGCCCAGCCATTTGGCACTGTTGCGATAAAAGCGCAAGATGTCGGCCAGCATCAGCCAATAGCCAGGACGGAACAGGTTGCTTTTTTGGACAAACAGACCTGATAAATCAGTGCCGGAGTACTTTGTTGCACCGTTATCAAGCGATACGGCAAAGGACATATCCGTGGGAACAAAGGGCACCTCAAGGTACTGAAAAAAAGCGACCAGGTTTGGATACGTCCGTTCATTGAAAACGATAAAGCCAGTATCCACGGGGGTCAATTGATCATCACCCACGCTTACTGTGTGGCTGTGGCCGCCAAAGCGGTCATCTTTCTCAAAAAGGGTAACAGCATGTTGCCTGGAAAGTAGCCATGCACATGAGAGGCCGCTGATACCAGCACCGACTACGGCAATATTCATTCCTTTAGACGACAAGGGTAGGCTCCCTGTTGCTTTTATTCACTGCTATTCGCTGCAAAAAGTTTTTGCAATAAGCTGTACGTTTGCATTGCTTGTTGTTTGCTCAAAATGCTATTCCAGCAGAGATTCTCTAACAGAGCTTCGCCATGGATGAGCAAAGCTGTGCGACAATACAATACCGAGGGAAATCTACGCACTGGGCAATACAATGGTTCACTTGGGGGAAGGAAAATTTACTGTCCCGAGCATGGGCACAGCTCGTCGCTGGCATTTGGTAGACTGCAGTGAGGGCACACAGTATAAGCGTACGACGTATGGCTGATGGCCGGACTTCTGTCTGGTCAATCGTGTTATACTCGGGAATTCATTTCATTCAAAAGTTGATCATTAATGTCTGATATCTACAAAACCATGGAAGAGCGGGTCAGCTACGGCATTGGCCGTCAGATGGGTGACCAGCTAGCTTCCAGTCCCATTGCCGGTCTTTCCATTGATGCAGTACTTGCCGGTCTGGCCGATGCCCTTAACGGCGCTGACAGCGCCGTTGCCCACGAAGAACTAAATGCTGCCTTCACTGAAATGCATCAGCGTATGCAGGCTGAAGAGGCTGAAAAAGGAAAAGTGCTTGCGGCTGAAGGCGAGCAGTTTCTGGCAGAAAACACCAAGCGTGAAGGCGTCCATGTGACGGATTCCGGTCTGCAATATGAAATCATTACCGAGGGTACCGGCGAGCAGCCAACCCGTAACAGCACCGTACGGACTCACTACCACGGCACGTTGATCGATGGCACTGTGTTTGACAGTTCCGTTGAGCGCGGCCAGCCAGCAGAGTTTCCAGTTTCTGGCGTTATTGCCGGTTGGACTGAAGCGTTGCAGATGATGAAGGTAGGCGCCAAGTGGAAGCTGTTTATTCCTTATCAACTTGCTTACGGTGAGCGCGGTGCTGGTGGCGCTATTGGTCCTTACACGGCGTTGATCTTTGAAGTTGAGCTACTGGATATCGTTTCCTGACGTCTCCTGACGTTTTTCCCGTGTGTCCATGCGTCGTTTAAAACGGCGCTTCTGATGTAAACGTCATTGGTTTATTAGTCAGTGGGTGGCTAAAGCTTAGCTTGGTGGCATGCAGATGCAATCGCTCGCTGGCTTGTTGCGCTTGTGGATGGGCGTAAAACTCACAGCCCAAAATTGGGTGACCAAGTGCTGCCAGGTGTACCCGTAGCTGGTGCGAACGACCGGTGACTGGTTTAAGCAGCACGCGGCTAAACTCTGCCCTTGGATTAGCCACAGTTTCATACAGTGTCAGTGACGGCTTGCCCAACTCATGGTCAACCATCTGTCGAGGGCGGTTGGGCCAGTCGCAGCGCAATGGCAGTTCTATCTTGCCAGCTGGCTGAGCCAGCTTTCCCCATACTTCGGCAATATATTCCTTACCGACCATCCGATCCTGAAACTGCCGACTCAGGGCACGGTGGCTGTCAGCATCCAGGGCAAACACCATCAGGCCGGATGTGGACATATCCAGACGATGCACGACACGTGTTTGTGAGTTGCTGGCCATTAGGCGCGACTGGGCGCTGTCCTGATCGTTAGGTGGCTTGCCGGGGACGCTGAGCAGCCCAGCGGGTTTATTTACCACCACGATGTGAGCATCGCGGTACAGCTCGGTTAGTGGGGCTGTGCAGCAAGGGATAATAAAAGGTGCAATAGCAGTGATAGTCTCGTTCATGGGCGGATTATCAGGCGAAAACTGTCGTCAGTCATCTGGAAATCACCGCCACGTTCGTCTTGTCCGAGGTTGTATCGGCAAACGGGGAACGTCTATGCTAGCGGCCAAATTTACAGATTTTTGGATTAACTGCGCATGTCCATTGTCACAAATAACCCCCCTGATAGCGTTGCTCACCTGAAAAAGAGTTTGTCTGTAGTTTCTGATCAGTTGCCATTGGCCGCACTGCGAGAGGCTGTTACTCAGCGTGAAACGCTGACACCCATGCTGCTTGCAGCGCTGGCGGCCATGCAAATCCGTAGCAAAGGCAGCAACTCACCAGCACAGAGCCGCTTGGCTCTGCATGCGCTTTTTCTATTGACTGAGTTTCGTGAGCCCAGCGCGTGGCCGGTAGTGCTTGACCTGTTCAGCTCCATGAGTTCGGCTGAGAATATCGCCATTGGTGATGATTTTGATGAAGTGGTGTGCGACCAGTTGAGCCAGATTCTGGCTACTCTTTGCCCGGGCGATATCACGCCATTGCAGGCCATTATCGAAAATCCCGCTATTGACGAATATGTGCGCGATGCTGCCCTGGGTGCGCTGGTGGTGCGTTACCATCAGGGTGATCTTGAACTGGAACCGTTGCAGGCATATTTGCATCAGCTTTATCAGGGTGATCTTGAACTGGAACCGTTGCAGGCATATTTGCATCAGCTTTATCAGGGTGGTCTTGAGCAGGAGAAAAATCAGGTCTGGAATGCCTGGGTCCAGGCTTGTTATAACACTGATCCAGAACCGTTCATGGCGGCATTGACTGATATTTACGACAGAGAGTTGGCTGACACGTATTACATCACTCTGGAAGAGTTATCCCTGCGTTGCGGCCTTGACCCCGAGGTAATCAAAAGGTCAGTGCAAAAACAGGAAGGGGAGTTTTACTGTTACCTTGACGACGCGGTCAAGGCACTGGGGCAGTTGAGTTGTTATTCCGGTGCCAGCAACGAACTCCTGACCACCATGGAGAATCTGGTCATCAATCAGACCGCACCAAAAGTGAATAACGAACGATTGTTGTCGTTTAATTCTGATGCTGTCGGCGTTGGCCGCAATGATGCCTGTCCTTGCGGCAGTGGGAAAAAATTCAAAAAGTGTTGTCTGCATTGATTGGTCCTATGGGGTTGACTGCTCACTGGCGAGCCAGTTTTCGCCTTGTGTTTTCGCTCCTTGCAGAGATAAGTGACACCTTTGGGTGAAAAGGCTACAACGAGAAGTTGGCAGAGAAAATCCGCCGTGCTATTTGCTAATTCGGCTTGCGCTTTTTGCTGTGCAAATTCTACAATCTGGCTTGGTAACGACCTTTACTGCGGACGTTTTTCACTGTAGCTGTTCTTTGCTGTAGAGACTGTTTTGCGCATTCTGTAAGCGCATCGCCGATGAGCATGAAGGTCTCAGGATTTGGCACACCACGGATACGTTGCAATTTCTCCCTCCCTGTGTTGCAGTGATGGGCGAGATGTAGTTGATGTCTGTACCGGGCTGGTCCTGTGACGTCATGTCATGCCTTGGGAGCCTGTGTGGCTAACAGGCGACAATGGTAAGTTCATCCTCTGATGGACCGACGATTGATTCTTCAGTCTGTCGCCCCCAATAACAGGGATGCTCAAACCTAAAAATTTAATCTGATGCTGACTCTACGGAGACATATATGGCCTGGAACGAGCCGGGTGGAAATAACCAGGATCCATGGGGCGGTGGTAACAAGGGCGATAAGCAGGGACCACCAGACCTGGACGACGCTTTTCGTAAATTTCAGGATAAACTCAATAACATGTTCGGAGGAGGACGCAAAAGCGGCGGTTCTGGCGGTAATGCCTCGTCAGGCTCTTCATCCGGTGTGTTTATTGGCATTCTGGTTCTGGCGGTTGCCGCTTATATCTGGAATGCGGTCTACACGGTGGACGAAAAAGAGCAGGCTGTGATTCTGCGCTTTGGTGAGTACGCCGAGACCGTTGGCCCTGGTCTGCACATCTATTTCCCACCCATTGACACCAAGTTTCAGGAGCGTGTGACCGAACTGCGCACCTACAACTTGCACCAGCAAATGCTGACCGAAGATGAGAACATCGTCGAGGTGGCTATGTCGGTGCAGTACAACATCGACAACATCAAAGACTATGTACTTAATGTGGCCAAGCCGTTGGTGAGCCTGGAAGAGGCAACCCAGAGTGCTTTGCGCCACGTAGTTGGTGGCTCTGAAATGTACCAGGTACTGACCGAAGGCCGTGAAGTGCTGGGTATGGAGGTGCGCGAGCGTCTGCAGGCCTATCTGGACAGCTATGGCGCGGGTTTGCACGTGGCTAAAGTCAACATTGAAAGCGCCCAGCCACCAAAAGAAGTGCAGGCCGCTTTTGACGATGTGATTCGGGCCCGCGAAGACGAAGAACGCGCCAAGAACGTCGCCCAGGTATACGCCAACAAGGTCGTACCGGAAGCTCGTGGCCAAGCACAGCGCATTATCGAAGACGCCAATGGTTATCGTGATGAAGTGATCGCCAAAGCTGAGGGTGAGGCAGACCGTTTCGTCAAACTGATGAATGAGTATCTCCAGGCGCCGGGAGTGACCCGTGAGCGTCTGTACATTGAGACCATTCAGGATGTATTGAGTCAATCCAGCAAAGTTCTGGTGGATGTTGAAGGTGGCAATAATGTGATGTACCTGCCCCTGGATAAACTGACTCAGACACACACCAGCACAGTAGCACCGGCGCGGCAATTATCCACCCAGGAGTTAGACGAGATTACCACCCGAGTGACAGAAGAACTGAATAAGCGCGTCAATAGCTCACGGGCTAGCGGCGGGAGGGTTGGACGATGAGTCAGAAAGCCTTTACCGGATTGATAATCGTCCTGGTTGCCATATTACTTGCCTGGGGTAGTCTGTTTGTTATCTCTGAGCGAGAGAGGGCAGTACAGCTGCGCTTTGGTCAGGTGGTTCGCGACAGCATCCCACCGGGTCTGCATGTGAAGATTCCGATTATTGACAAAGTCAGGGTGTTCGACGGTCGTTTGCAGACGCTGGATGTACCTTCTGAACGCTTCCTGACGTTGGAACAGAAGGCCGTTATTGTTGATTCCTATATCAAGTGGCGCATCCATAACGTATACGACTTTTATCGTGCAACGGCAGGTGACGTATATCGTGCCAGCAACCTGTTGGCTCAGCGTGCCGAGTCCAGTATGCGTAACCAATTCGGTAACCTGACGTTGAATGAAGTGGTGTCTGGCCAGCGGGATGAGATGATGACAGACATTACCACCTCTTTGAACGAAATGGCTCAGAAAGAACTGGGCGTCAGCGTGATGGATGTGCGGATCAAGCGGATCGACTTGCCACCCCAGGTCAGCGACTCTGTTTTTGAGCGTATGTCGTCAGAGCGTGAGAAAGAGGCGCAGGATTACCGTTCCCGTGGTCTTGAAGCCGCTGAAGGCATTATGGCCAACGCCGACCGGGAGAAGCGCGTTGTTCTTGCCGATGCTTACCGTCAAGCCGAGATGGTGCGTGGTGACGGCGATGCCAAGGCTGCCGAGGTTTATGCTGCGGCTTATCAGCAAGATCCCGAGTTCTATGCCTTCTACCGTAGCCTGCAAGCCTACAAGGAAAGCTTTGGCAGCTCTGGTGATATCCTGTTGATCGAGCCGAAAGGTGACTTCTTCCGCTACTTTAACAGCGATAAACAAGCCAGATAATGAACTCTTGCTGCCAGTGGTGAGAAACCGTGGTAGCATCACTGAAACCGGGCACCGCCCGGTTTTTTCGTGCGAGGCGTAGGGGAACAATGATGGACATTGGACAGCAGCTACTGGTTGCTTTGAGCCTGATGCTGGTGTTTGAGGGCATTGTGCCATTTCTGTACCCACAACGTTGGCGCCGACTGGTACACCGGCTGGCAGCGACCGATGACCGGCAGTTACGCATTGCTGGCTTGGTGAGCATGCTGGTGGGTGTGGCCTTGCTGTACCTCAGTAGATAGCTTTCATCAGGTTGATCATCAGTTGATGATGAGCCATCGCGCACTGACAATGGTGATGTTGTCAGTGGCGAAAAAGCCTCCCTGTGCAGCGCTGGACTGTATTGCATTGAAACTAAGAGACCGATTCCATGGGTAAGACTGTTGTCGTACTTGGCACCCAGTGGGGTGACGAAGGCAAGGGCAAAATTGTCGACTTGCTGACCGAGCAAGCCGAAGCTGTCGTGCGTTTTCAAGGCGGCCACAATGCCGGACACACACTGGTCATCAATGGTGAAAAAACCGTTTTGCACCTGATTCCTTCCGGCATACTGCGAGATGATGTGATTTGCTATATCGGTAATGGCGTGGTGCTCTCCCCCGAAGCGCTGCTCAAAGAGATGAAGCAGCTGGAAGAGACCGGTATTCCGGTACGCACACGCCTGAAACTGAGCCCGGCCTGTCCGTTGATTCTACCGTACCACGTCGCTCTGGATCAGGCCCGTGAGCAAGCCCGTGGCGAAGCTAAAATCGGCACCACTGGCCGTGGTATCGGACCAGCCTATGAGGATAAAGTATCGCGGCGTGGCCTGCGGGTTGCCGATCTGCTGCACCCGGAACGTTTTGCCCGCAAACTGAAAGAAGTGATGGACTATCACAACTTCTCCTTGCAGCACTACTACAAGACAGAAGTCGTTGATTATCAAAAAGTGCTGGACGACACCATGACCATGGCACAAGAACTGATCCCGATGATCGACCGGGTTTCTGATCGGCTGCATGAGCATCATCGTCGTGGTGATCATATTCTGTTTGAAGGTGCCCAAGGGTCTTTGCTGGATATCGACCACGGCACCTATCCGTTTGTAACTTCCTCCAATACCACCGCCGGCGGTACTTCCACCGGTTCCGGTTTTGGCCCGCTGTACCTGGACTACGTGCTGGGGATTACCAAGGCATATACCACCCGTGTTGGCTCTGGCCCGTTTCCCACGGAGCTGGAGGATGAGAATGGACGACACCTGGCGAAAGTCGGTAACGAATTTGGCGCCACTACCGGGCGCCCTCGTCGTTGTGGCTGGTTTGATGCTGTGGCGCTGCGCCAAGCCATTCAAATCAACTCTGTTAGCGGGCTGTGCCTGACCAAGCTCGATGTGCTTGACGGCCTGGAAACCATTCGCATCTGCGTGGACTACAAAAACGCTGCCGGTGAATCCATTACCACGCCAGTGGATGTGGAGGAGTATGAGTCGGTTCAGCCAGTCTACGAAGAAATGCCCGGCTGGAGTGAGTCTACGTTCGGCGTCAAGAGTCTTGAGCAACTGCCACCCAATGCCCTAGCCTATATCAAGCGTCTTGAGGAAGTGACCGGAGCACCCATTGATATCATTTCCACCGGGCCTGACCGGGTAGAAACGATCATTCTTCGTCAGCCTTTTGCCTGACCATTCAAAGCTCTTTTTCTGTGCTGAAATAGCCGATTTATCCATTGATAAACCGGCTATTATTCTATTCTATTTTCTGTCTTTGCATTGATTCGCCAATAGATGTACTAATGACAAATGGATTTTCAACTATTTGCCAGTTCGTCCAATAACAGACAGTGTGCAGTCAATATGAAGCCGTTTTTTCTCACTGCTTCGGACTCACACGACTCACACAACGAGGTGCGATAACCATATGCCAAAAGGATGGAAAAGCCAGGACAGTCAGGCAACACTTGAGGCGCAGCGATATGAGAATCCTATTCCCAGTCGTCTGTACATTATGGAATATCTTGAGCAGCACGGCGCACCGGTGAGTCATCGTGCCCTGTGCAAAGCGCTTGGAATTGATGATGAAGAACAAAAAGAGGCATTGATGTTCCGCCTCAAGGCCATGATTCGTGATGGCCAGTTGCTGCAAAACCGTAAAAATGCTTTCGCTCTGATCAGCAAACTCAACCTGGTCAAAGGCCGGGTGCAAGGCAACAAGGAAGGCTTTGGTTTTCTGATCCCTGATGATGGCAGCGAAGACCTTTACTTGTCGCCCCGAGAGATGCGCCAGCTGTTTGATGGCGACAGGGCAGTGGTTCGCCAGTCTGGTATTGACTATCGCGGACGCCGTGAAGGTCAGCTGGTTGAAGTGATTGAGAGAAATACGACGCAAGTCGTTGGTCGCTACTATGTTGAGTCTGGCGCAGCATTTATTGTGCCTGAAAATTCGCGCATCAGCCGGGAGATTATTGTTCAGCCAGGACCGTTGATGCCCACCGAGGGGCAGTACGTTTTGCTGGAACTTACTCAGCAGCCAGGTAAGCGAAATATGCCCATGGGGATCGTCAAAGAGATTCTTGGCGATCGGGCCGATGCTGGTATGGAAGTTGAAGTGGCTATTCGCACTCACAATATTCCCCACGTATGGCCGGCGGCGGTAGAAAAGCAGTGTAAACGATTCACAACTAATGTGGCCGAGGCGGATAAGGAAAATAGAATTGATTTACGAGGATTGCCTTTTGTCACTATTGATGGTGAGGACGCCCGGGATTTTGACGATGCGGTCTACTGTGAACCAAAAAAAGGCGGCGGCTGGCGACTTTATGTGGCTATTGCGGATGTCTCTCACTATGTAAAACCCGGCTCAGCTTTGGATGCAGAAGCGGCTAACCGGGGAACCTCAGTCTACTTTCCTGGCCATGTGATTCCCATGTTGCCGGAGGTGTTGTCTAACGGGCTTTGTTCTTTGAACCCGGATGTGGATCGCCTGGCAATGGTTTGTGAAATGACCATCAGCAGTAAAGGCAAGATTTCCGGCTACAAGTTTTATGAAGGTGTGATTCGTTCCCACGCCCGGCTAACGTATACCAGTGTTTGGGAAATGCTGTCGAACACGGCCGAAGGCAAGACACTGCGTAAACAGTACTCGGCGTTAACGCCTCATATTGATCAATTGTATGAACTGTTCAAAACGTTGGTCTCTGTGCGCGCAGAACGGGGCACCATTGACTTTGATACGGTAGAAACCCAGATTGTTTTTGGTCGAGACCAGAAAATTGAGCAGATTGTTCCACGCCAGCGTAATGATGCCCACAGGTTGATCGAGGAGTGTATGCTTTGCGCCAACGTGTGCGCGGCAAAGTTCCTGGAAAAACACGCGCTGCCCGGCTTATACCGAGTTCACGAAGGGCCGACACTGGAGAAAAAGCTTAATCTGAACAGTTTTCTGGGCACCCTTGGACTGGCTTTGTCGTCTGGTAAAATCACTCCCCGGGACATGCAGGCACTGTTGCTGAAAGTCAAGGATCGGCCGGATTATCATGTAATTCAGACCATTATGCTGCGTTCCATGAGTCAGGCAGTGTACACGGGCGATAACCAGGGGCATTTTGGTTTGGCGTTCAAGGCTTACACTCATTTTACTTCGCCCATCCGGCGTTACCCGGATTTGCTGGTACATCGCGCAATCCGCCACATTATTCGTTCTGATATACCGTCTAACCACGTGCGACGTGCCGACGGTGCCAAGGTGATTGCCAAAAAACACATTTACCCGTACAACGCTCTGGATATCCAGTCGTTGGGAGAACACTGTTCTACCACCGAAAGGCGCGCTGATCTTGCCACTCGCGATGCCATGGACTGGCTGAAATGTGACTATATGCAGCAGCATATTGGCCAGACCTTCAGCGGGGTTGTCTCAGCAGTCACCAGTTTTGGCCTGTTTGTCGAGTTGAAAGATGTTTTTGTTGAAGGTCTGATACACGTCACTAGCCTACCGGATGATTACTATATTTACGACAATGTGCATCACTGTATGAAAGGTGAGCGAACTGGTCGTCGTTTTGGTCTCGGGGATGAGTTGGAAGTGATGGTTAGCAGGGTTGATCTGGATGATAAAAAGATTGACTTTGAGTTGCTGTCAACGTTGAGCAAACCTGGCAAAAGAAGAGCGACCGCTAAATCCGGAGCGGCAAAAAAAACACGATCCACAGGCAGTGCCGCTCTTGGCAGTCGTTTTAAGTCGGCGGCTGCCAAGGAAAAACTGCTGCGCGAAGCCAAGACCGCAGAAGAGGCAGCGAAAAAAGGGCGGCGATCAGAGTCAAACAAAAAGAGACCTTCATCGGCACCAAAAACAGCCAAAGGTTCGGCATCTGCCAGTAGTGATGATGCAGAACAGCATAGGTCCACTGGGAAAAAGTCCACCAAAGCCGGGGAAAAAAAACGCAAGTCCAGTGCCTCCGGCAAGAAGAAGGCAGTCAGCAAGAAGGTAGCCAGCAAGAAGAAGGCGACAAACAAGAAGAGCAGTGCCAAAAAGGGAGAAACTGCCAAAAAGTCAGAGCCGACAGAGACTACAGGTCGGCAGCCACGTAAACGCAAAGTCTAGTGCGTCAGCCTGTTGGTAATTTTACCGTCAGGCTGATCATCAATCGCTTTCTGTTTTGCTAGAATCATGCTTCAGTTTTCCATGGCCATGGTGATGCAGCGTTTTAAGGTAATGCCGCTGCTCGCCATGGCTGCCAGATGAGTAATCCATGAGCAACAATGACGTAGTATTTGGCCTGCACGCCGTGCAGAGCCTGTTTGCCAAATCGCCTGAACGGGCGCTGGAGCTGCTGGTACAAAAAGGACGCACCGATAAGCGGGTTAATGAGTTGGTTGACTTGGCCAGAGAGCACGGAGTGGCGGTTCGATTTGTTGAACGCAGTCGTCTGGATGCCAAAGCTGATGGTGTTCACCAGGGTATTATGGCCAGAGTGTCCGCTGCCCGCGTCTATCGGGAAGAAGACCTGGAGGATTTGCTGGATGCCCTGGATGAACCGCCCCTTTTGCTGATTCTCGATGGTGTGACTGACCCTCACAATTTAGGTGCCTGCCTACGTACGGCAGATGCGGCCGGTGTGCATGCGGTGATTGCCCCAAAAGACAAATCAGCCAGCCTGAATGCGACCGCCAGCAAGGTAGCTTGTGGTGCTGCTGACAGTGTCCCGCTGGTACAGGTAACCAATCTGGCGCGTACCATGGAGTGGTTAAAAGATCGGGGCATCTGGATGACCGGAACGGCTGGCGAGAGTTCTGTCAATATTTACCAGAGTGACCTCAAAGGTTCGCTGGCCCTGGTGATGGGAGCTGAAGGAAAGGGTATGCGTCGTCTGACCCGTGATTTGTGCGACACGCTGGTTTTTATCCCAATGGCGGGGTCTGTGAGCAGCCTTAATGTTTCTGTTGCGACAGGTGTCTGTTTGTTTGAGGCTGTGCGTCAGCGACAATTTTGAATCATTTTGGAAATTGCTCCTGAGTTATTTCCTTACTTTCGTTCACCCTGAGCTTGTCGAAGGGTGGTGCCACTGGACTTCGACAAGCTTGATCGGAACGGACGCTGGAGCTGAAAACAAGGAAGTTATTTCAGGATGATTTCTTGTCATGATCAACATCTGTGCCCGCGAAGTCATGGGAGCTGGGCGTAGTATTTATTCGGCGGCTGTTGAGCGGGAAAACGAACAGTTCTGACTGTGTCGATATCTGCCTTACCCCGCATTGTCAGCGTGAACGTGGCTGTTGCATTGTCTTGGGATGGCGGTACAATTCGTGGCTGATTCGTCCAGTTTATGATCAATCGGCCAACTTCGGACCTGCAAAACTCCCCACGTTTCTGATACGTCGTACGTTACGCACACAGAAAGTCAAGCTGGACTTCCCCTGGTGCTCTAAACGAATTGGAAGCGATGGGCTACGGCCTTTTACTGTACGTCGTCTGTAGCGCGGCTCATACAATTCGGGTTTTGCAGTTTCAGCGGGGCGTTGATGTTGACGGGCGGTAGCGTGTCTGAAAACGTCTTGATGTGTAACATGACAGGGAAAAATCATGAAAGTCTCTGCTATCACTGGGATACAAGAGCATATATGGCTTGTGACTTGGTGGTTGTAAAATGTGCAATTTACTTCAACGCTAGACAACTTCAGGCTTCAAAAATATCAGGCATTTTTGCCTTTGGCAGCAAAGAGCCTCGGGATTAGTGAATACTATCGCTGTTAGGTTGGGAAAAATCGTGAGCTTTCATGATTTTTCCCTGTGTAACATGACCTTAAATAAACAATATCAGCAGCTACTGGCACAAAACTGGTTTCAGGCACATCGGACGGCTGAGCGTCTTTCTGCTTCGCTGCAACGCCTGAAAAGCGATATGCCCCTGACGCTGGAAAAGTTTTGTCGTGCGGACGACCTGTTGCTTGAGAAGCTGGATGCTTTCAGAGTGCGTTTTACCGATCTACAGGATTGTTTGGGAGGTAAAGTTTTCAAGAATATTCTGTTGATGGAAGATGAAGAGTCCATCAACATGGCTGACGCGCTGAACCGTATGGAAAAGCGCGGCATTATTGCATCGGTCGACCAGTGGCGTCGATTTCGTGAGATTTGTAACGCTTTTGCTTATGATTATCCCGAAGCAGAAGCCACAAGAGTTGAAGCTATTAATCAGGCTTGGTATGCGGCATCAGTTATATTAGGTATCGCGCAACAGGTATGCCTGTACTGTGGTCGACAAGGGGTCGGCCTAACGGAGATACGTCGTGCGGATCTCTGAGGAAATGGCAGCTAGTCTTGTGGAGCTGAAGGCTCACATTGCCAGCGATGCTGTGGTGTGGCTATTTGGCTCCAGAGTTCGGGACGAGGCCAGGGGTGGGGATATCGGTGTGATGATAGAAGCACCGGGCATTGATAACCCGCTGGAGCAGAAAATCAATTTTCGACTGGCCTTTGAGGATCGCTGGAGAGAACAGAAACTGGATGTGATTGTTCACGACATTTACCACGATGACCTGCCCATTCACAATTTGGTGCGCGCTACCGGTATTCGGTTAAATTGACCAGCGGAACATACAAATCAAGCCACAGGTCTGCATAATGATAAATACCAAACGCTTTGACGATGTTGACCGGCGCAAACAGCAACTTGATGACCTGAGGCCATTGCCACCGACCACGGTCCGTACCCTGCACGAAGCCCTCGTTTTGGAGTGGACTTATCATTCTAATGCCATTGAAGGTAATACGCTGACGCTGAACGAAACCAAGGTTGTTTTCGAGGGGATTACCGTTGGCGGCAAAACGCTGCGCGAGCACTTCGAGGCCATTAATCACCGGGAAGCCATTGCCTGGGTTGAGTCTGTCGTTGCCAGAGATGAACCGTTCAGCGAACGACTGGTAAAAAGCGTCCATCAGTTGGTACTAAAGAATATAGATAACGACAATGCCGGACGTTACCGCCGGGAGAACGTACTGATTGCCGGCGCTAGTCATACGCCACCTGACTACTATCATCTTGATCAACAAATGGCAGATTTAGTGCAGTGGTATCAACAGCAAGCTCTTCATCCTATTGAACGGGCGGCTATTTTGCATGCCAGCTTTGCCGGTATTCACCCGTTTATTGATGGTAATGGCAGAACTGCACGACTGTTGATGAATTTTGACTTGATGGGTAGTGGTTATCTTCCCGTGGTTTTCCACAAGGAGAATCGTCTGGCTTATTACGATGCGCTTGAGCAGGCCTGTGCAAAGCAGAACTACGATGACATTATCGATATGGGCAGCCAATTGCAGACGGTTATGCTAGATCGTTATCTTGAGTTGTTGAGCTGAGTCACGCAAAAAATATCAAAACCTTTAGAGCAGGTTTGAGATGTAAGCAGAAAAAGGCTGCTATACAAAATAAAGACCTGCACCGACTATCTACAGTGCTTCTAAATCAGGTTAAATATCATTGAGACTCACTATTGAAGAGCAAAATGCTATTAGAAAGGTGATTTATCAGGCAGATCCTGAGGCGCAAGTATGGTTGTTTGGCTCAAGAGTTAATGATCAGGCAAAAGGAGGTGATATTGATCTGCTTATCCTTTCCCAAAAAATAGGTTTGCAAGACAGGGCAAGTATACGGTTGGCATTGTACGACCTTATCGGAGAGCAGAAAATTGACTTGGTGATTGCTGCTGACGATACTGAGCCATTCATCCGTATCGCGCTGGCAGAGGGAGTCCGACTATGAGTCACGAGTCAGACAAAAAGCAACAGACAGGAAAAAAAATAACGACAGAATTCTTTTGTTGGAACAACAGTTGTTGGCCATGGCACAGATGGAAGCGTTGCTAAAATGGTCGCTGGATCGCTGCCAGACCATACCAACGCAAAAAATGGCAGTCATAAGCACTCAATATCAATATCTGTCTGAAGTACTCACAGGGGAAGGACCTACATGATTTTTCCGTGGCCGTGGTAATCAGGAATTAGCAATAATGCAAACTATTTTAGTAACTGGGGGCGCGGGCTTTATTGGTTCTGCCTTGGTACGGTTTTTAATTAACGAAACTGAACATACGGTCATTAATGTTGATAAGTTGACCTACGCTGGTAACCTGGAATCACTGGTGACTATTGCTGATGATCCGCGTTATCACTTTGTCCAGGCTGATATCTGTGATGCAACAAAGATGGCTGCTATTTTTGCCCGGTTTCAGCCGGATTGGATTATGCACCTGGCAGCAGAAAGCCATGTAGACCGTTCTATTGACGGCCCAGCGGAATTTATCCAGACCAATGTAGTGGGCACATGCACACTATTGGAAGTAGCTCGGGATTATTGGAAACGCTTAAATGCGGAAAAAAGGGATGCCTTTCGTTTTCATCATGTATCCACAGATGAAGTCTATGGAGACCTTGAAGGTACGGATACTCTTTTCCACGAAGACACACCTTATACGCCTAGCTCGCCTTATTCGGCCAGCAAAGCAGGATCTGATCATTTGGTGAGGGCATGGCATCGAACCTATGGTTTGCCTGTGATATTGACTAACTGCTCTAACAATTATGGTCCCTATCATTTCCCGGAAAAACTGATTCCGCTGGTGATTTTGAACGCTCTGGAAGGCAAGCCATTACCTGTCTATGGCAAGGGTGAACAAATTCGTGACTGGCTGTATGTAGAAGACCATGCCCAAGCACTTTACATCGTGGTAAGTCGGGGCACGGTAGGTGAAACCTATAACATCGGTGGGCACAACGAGAAGCGCAATATTGATGTTGTCCATGCACTTTGTCGGCTGCTTGAAGAGCTGGCACCCAATAAACCCGAAGGAATCAGTTGTTACAGTGATCTGGTTAGCTACGTGACCGACCGCCCTGGTCACGACTACCGTTACGCTATTGATGCCAACAAGATTGACCGGGAGTTAGGCTGGACCCCTAAAGAGTCCTTCGAAACAGGCCTGCGCAAAACGGTACAATGGTATCTTGCCAATCCTTCATGGTGGCAGCGAGTTCAAGATGGAAGTTATCAGCGGGAACGATTGGGAGTGGCAGGGTAACAACGTATGAAAGGTATTATTCTTGCTGGTGGCAGTGGCACTCGCTTGCACCCGATCACACTCGGGGTTTCCAAGCAGCTGTTGCCAATATACGACAAACCTATGATTTATTATCCGTTGTCCGTGCTTATGTTAGCGGGAATTCAAGATATTTTGATTATCACCACGCCAGAAGACCAGATACATTTTTATAATGTATTGGGCGATGGTGCTCAGTTTGGCATTCACCTTAGCTATGCCATACAGCCGGAGCCGAAAGGTTTAACTCAGGCCTTTACCATAGGCCGAAACCATATTGGTAATGACCGGGTTGCCCTGGTGTTGGGGGATAATATTTTTTATGGCCAAGGTTTTACCCCAAAACTGCAGGAGGCTGCTGCCAGAGAAAACGGTGCTACAGTATTTGGTTATCATGTGGGAGATCCGGAGCGTTTTGGGATAGTCACCTTTGATGAGCAGGGTAAAGCTACCTCCATTGAAGAAAAACCAGCAAAACCTAAGTCACATTGTGCAGTGACAGGTCTCTATTTCTACGACAATGATGTTGTCAATCTGGTCAGGGAAGTCCAGCCTTCAGAACGGGGAGAGCTTGAAATCACCGACCTGAACCGCCTCTATCTGGAACAAAACAAGCTGCATGTGGAATTGTTGGGTCGTGGTTTTGCTTGGCTGGATACTGGCACTCATGACGCACTGCTGGAAGCTGGGCAATTTGTTCAGACGATTGAGCAGCGCCAGGGCATGAAGGTAGCCTGCCTAGAGGAAATTGCCTTTAACAATCGGTGGTTGGGAATTAATGACCTTAACAAGAAGGGTGAGGCATTAAGCAAAACCAGCTATGGACAATATCTACTTAGACTGGCGTTTGAAGCAAAGCAGTAAACATTGATGGAACCAGAATACATTTATTTTAATCAGATCACTGATGGTCGTGGTGGTTTAGTTGCGTTAGAACAGAACCTGAATATCCCTTTTGAAATTAAACGAGTCTATTATATTTTCGGCACTCCTGAAAACGTTCGTCGAGGATATCATGCTCACAGGAACTTGGAGCAGGTTGCGGTCTGTGTGAAAGGGGCCTGTTCGTTTTTGCTGGATAACGGTGAGGAAAAAGTGCATTGTCGGTTAGATTCACCGACCACTGGCATTCATATTGGCAACAAGGTCTGGCGGGAAATATATGACTTCACCGAAGACTGTGTACTGATAGTATTGGCCAGTGAGTTATATGATGAGGCAGATTATATTCGTGATTACGACGAATTTATTCAGGCAGTAAGATGATGTTTATCCATCCACTAAGTGATGTCCAGTCAAAAAATATCGGTGATGGTACTCGGGTGTGGCAATTTTGTGTCCTGTTACCTGGCGCTGTGGTCGGTAATAACGTTAATATTTGTTCCCATTGTCTCATTGAAAACGATGTGGTGATTGGTCATAACGTGACAATTAAAAGTGGCGTTCAGGTCTGGGATGGCATCACGATTGAAGATGATGTTTTTATTGGGCCAAATGTCACCTTTACCAACGATAAAGCTCCTCGTTCCAAACAATACCCAGAAAGGTTTCTGAAAACGCGTGTATGTAAAGGTGCCTCTATTGGAGGTAACGCAACCATCTTGCCGGGCATAACCATTGGTGCAGGCGCTTTGGTTGGTGCAGGTGCAGTCGTTACTAAAGACGTAGCTCCAGGTGCAACGGTTTACGGCAATCCGGCCTGTTGATTTTGTTTGGAACTAAAGTTAATAGATGATATCGGTTTTGCTTGGGTTTTATATTTTTCTTTGTGAATCCCGTAGTTCCGAAAAATGTTTTTAGACGTCACCATGATCTCATTTCTAGATTTAAAAAGTATTAATGCTAAATACCGAGAAGAGCTTATTGAATCTGCTAGTCGTGTGATCGACTCAGGCTGGTATATTCTTGGTAATGAAGTAGAACAATTTGAAAAAGAGTTCGCTCAATATTGCCAGACTGAGTATTGCCTTGGTGTTGCCAATGGTTTGGACGCTCTGATTCTTATTCTTCGAGCTTACAAAGAGCTTGGATTCTTAACTGAGGGTGATGAAATTATTGTACCGGCGAATACCTATATTGCTTCTATCTTGGCAATATCCGAAAATGGTCTTAATCCGGTCCTGGTGGAACCCGATACCCAAACTTATAATCTGAATCCAGCACTGATTGAACAGCATATTACGGAAAAAACCAAAGCCATTATGACTGTTCATCTTTATGGTCAGGTGACTGGTATGGATGAGATCAATGCTATTGCTAAAAAACACAATCTAAAGGTAATAGAAGATTGTGCCCAGGCTCATGGTGCCCTTTATAAAGGTAAAAAAGTTGGAAGTTTGGGGGATGCCGCCGGTTACAGTTTTTATCCTGGCAAGAATTTAGGTGCTTTGGGAGACGCCGGAGCCATCACGACTTCTGATGCGGAGTTGGCTAATACCATCAAAGCGTTGAGAAATTATGGTTCTCACGAGAAATATAAGAATCTCTATCGAGGTGTGAATAGTCGTCTTGATGAAATACAGGCAGCCATGCTTCGCGTGAAACTAAAGTATTTGGATGGTGAAACCAAGCGACGACAATCAATTGCTTTTTCTTATACCCATGGCATTACCAATTCGTTGATTCGTTTGCCATTAGAAAACACTAGGACAATGGATAATATTCAAGATCATGTTTTCCATCTCTATGTGGTGCAATGCGATGACCGTCTCCAGTTACAGCAACATTTGCAGAAACATGGAATAGCATCACTTATTCACTATCCAATTGCTCCGCATAAACAACAAGCATATTTGCATTGGTCAGAGATTTCTTTGCCGGTTACAGAAGCAATGCATGATAGCGTACTAAGTTTACCCATAAGTCCGGTTATGAGTGATGATGAGGTGGGTCAGGTTATCAAGGCATGTAATACATATAAAAATTAGTTGAGTAGTGGCTCAGCCTATATTTTACCTGATATGAATTATCATAATTGTGTGCTCGAAAATAGTTGATCGTATGAATGAAAGTTATTCAGTTAATTAAAAGTCTCCTTGCATTGATGACGACTGAGCAAAGGAAGAGATTATATTGGCTACAAGCATTAGTCGTGATATCAGCATTGGCAGAACTGTTTAGTATTACTGTGATTGGCCCTTTTGTTGCATTGGTTGTCAATACGGATGTGATGAATGAGATATCAATAATTCAGTATTTATCTGAAATGATGGGTACTAGTAACCATTTTGAATTTCTTACGTTTGTGGGTAGTGCTATTGTTTTGTTGCTCATAATTTCAACAGTGCTAAATATTCTTAGTATTCGAAAGTTATCAATATTTGCAGCAGAAGTTGGTGCTGAATTTAGTGATGCTCTGTACTCATACTATTTGCATAAAGACTACCTCTATCATGCGACTACGAATAGTTCAGTTCTTATTAAACAGATTGCGACAGAGGTGAGTAGAGTAACCGACAATATATTTCAGCCACTAGTTCAGATTAATGCGCGCATTATCTCTGTAGTATTAATTTCAGGATTTCTTTTTTTTTATAATGTTATTGTTTCAATAACAGGATTGTTGATTATTTTTATATGTTATTATCTACTGTTTTATTTTGTCAGAGATAGACTTGCTCAAAATGGAAATATGCTCACGGAAGCATCCAAAAAAAGATTCAGAATGATGAATGAAAGCTTTTCTGCCGTGAAGGAAATAAATATTTTAGGTTGTCATAAGCTGTTCATAGATGAGTTTAATGAAACGGGTAATACGTTTTCTAAAGCATACGGCTCGAGTAATGCTCTTTATAACGCCCCAAGATATCTAGTGGAGCTGATTGTTTTTGGAGGGATGATCAGTGGAGTATTACTGTCGTTTTATTTCGGTGGTGGTAACATCACAACTGCTTTGCCATCACTCTCTGTTTTTGCTATCGCAATTTTTAAGTTATTACCATCGTTTCAGCAGATATACAGTGGTTCTGCCCAAATCAGGGGAAATTATTCGGCTTTTATTGCAATAAGAGATGATATGTATGATGCCCGAGCCAATAAAAAAGAAAAAGCACCAATTGCTTCCGGAACATCAAATAATATGAATATCGGTGGTGATATCGTATTGTCTAATGTCACATTTAAGTATCCTGGAAAAGAAGCTAATGTCTTGAATGGGATATCGATGAAGATAGGTAAAAATAGTTTTGTCGGTATTGCGGGAAACTCTGGTTCTGGTAAATCGACACTGTTTGATTTGTTATTAGGTGTGATTTCGGCGGCCTCCGGCCAAGTCACTGTCGGTGGTGTTTCTCTTTCCCAAAGTACTGTTAGAAATTGGCAAAGAACAATTGGTTATGTTTCGCAAAATGTTTTCTTGAAGGATGGGACGCTAGCTGAAAATATTGCATTCGGCATTCCTGAGGAAGATATTGATTGGGATAAAATAAATAATGTAATAAATGATGTTCAGCTTACTTCATGGGTTCACTCTTTACCGAACGGTTTATTATCTCATGTAGGTGAAAGTGGCGCCCAAATATCAGGAGGGCAAAAGCAAAGATTAGGTATTGCTAGGGCATTATATCATGATGCAGATGTTTTGTTTTTTGATGAGGCAACTAGTGCGTTAGATGGTATTACTGAAAAAAAAATCATGAGTTCAATAATGAAGATGGGTAAAAAGAAAACAATTATTATGATTGCCCATAGACTGAACACGTTGAAGCAATGTGATCGTATCTACTTATTTGATAGTGGTAGCATTGTCGATGAAGGAACCTACGATTCATTAGTTGATAGAAATAGTCAATTTAAAATGATGGCACTGGGCAATCAAAATGGATAAAGGGAAATATAAGGATTTAACTGTTCTAGTGAATAGCTGTGATGCTTACGACGATGTTTGGGATTTGTATTTTTCAGCCTTTCAAGAGTACGCTTCCTGCTTGTCGTTGAATATTGTACTGAATACAGAAAGTAAGCATTACAATAATAAAGATTTAGATGTTAAAACAATTACCTACCCGAATGAAAAAGTAGACCAGTGGGGAAAGCGACTTTTAAACGCATTAAGTGAAATAAAGTCGGAATATGTTTTGATGGTATGTGAAGACTTTGTTTTAGAATCAATGGTTGATGAAAAAAAAATACAAGCTTGTTTGGAATTTATGCGTTCAAATAAAGAAGTGGCAGTGATTTACCTGGCTAAGGTTTCTGAAGATGTTTTAACAGATTCTGGTTTTGAAGAACTAAAAAAATACATGGATTATAAAGTCAATTCTGCGCCAGCAATTTGGAGAAAAAGTGACTTGATTCGCTACGTTGGAGAGGTTGATTCTCCTTGGGCGTGGGAGTATTTTGGTAGTTATCGATCTTATTTTGATGGCAAAAAGTTTTATCAAGTGACAAAGCAGAATGGTGATTTGTATAACTATAACTCCAGGCTGGGGGGGGCAATATACAGAGGGAAATGGGTTCGCGACGTTGTAGAAGAAAAAATAAAGAAGTATAAGCTATCCATCGATATAAATGAGCGTGGTGTGGCTGACCTGACAGATTTACCCAAAAGAAGTATTAAATGGAAAATTGATTTCTTTTATCTTGGTTATCGGATGATTGGGTTGCCAGTATCATTGTTTTTCTTTAGGGCTTTATCTACAAAAATTCTCCGTAAAATGAGTCGTTCCTGAAATATGTCTCAAAAAAGTTTTTGTTTTGTTGTATTGGCTTACAATCATCAAGATTATATTTTGGAGCACTTGGAAAGTATAAAGTATCAGGTAAAAAATTTTGGAGAAGATTTTGATGTCCAGTTGATTATTAATGACGACGCGTCAAAGGATGATACCGTTAATTTGATTAATATGTGGATGGAAATTAATAGTGATTTATTTTTCCATGTAGATCTCGTTTTTAACGATATCAATCTAGGAACTTGTCAAAGTGTATGTAATTGTTTGCGTTTGTTGCAGTCTGATTACTGTAAGATAACAGCGGGTGATGATGTATACTCATGCGAAAATATCTTCGAGCTCATTGGCTATACATGTGAAGCTGATATTGTTACGGCAATACCTATTCGATTGATTGGAAATGAGCTAGCGATTTCAAGATCAGAAGCTATTTTTACTTGTGGAATGGAGTATATCTATAATTCATTGTCAGAGATTGTTTTAGGTATAAACTTCATAAATGCACCGAATGCATTGTATCAATCAAAGTATTTAAAAAATCCTGAGTTACTTGATTTTTTGAGTAAATTTGATGTTGTTGAGGATTGGCCAATTCAAATTTTTATTGCTGACAAAAATCCAAATGCAAAATTGAAAATGGTTGATAAGTGCTATGTATACTATCGGCGGACACCAGGATCAGCATATTTAGTTGCCTCTAAAAGACTAAAGTGTGATGTACATAAAATATACAATTATTTGCTTTCTGCCAAGATGGGAATGTGGCCAAAATTTAAATTGAAAAATAGACGGTACTGTTTTGGATTGTCGTTCCTATTTTTAAGAAAAATATTGAATATTTCCTTAATGATTTATCTATCAAAGATACTATTAAATTTAAGTGGCATAAATAAAAAATTATCTTCCTTATCGTGTATTGATAATATTGAAGTTTATCAAAAGTATCATCGCTATATTGTTAACCAATCCAGCTTATATTTTAATAATGAGGTTGACGATAAGTGAGAAGATGGTGTCGATTATATTTGCCAATATTAACTGTTGTTATATATTTGGTATTCACTATTTTATTATTTCTCTTTGGTCCAATAGAGTTTAGAGCACACCATGGTGTGCTTTTTGGTTTGTATCTTTCTCTATATCTTATTGCTTTAGTTTTAGGTTATTTTTTTGCTCTGCATACGAATTTAAAATTAAGAAAATATCATTATCCATTACTTCATTTTAATGATTTAAAAAATAACTCTTTGACTTTTTATTATGTGATTTTATTTGTTTCAGTATTTGCTAACCTTATTTTTTATAAGAATGTAATGTTGGATGATAATATTTCTTTGTCTAGCATATATAATTCTATTGTAGATGGGTTAAATGATCCTGCGGTGGCTTATTCTTCTCGAATGGATAGATTTGCTCTGTATCAAGGGAATAAGCTATTCAATGCGTTTTATTTCTTTATTGCGTTTTCAAGATTGTTGATAACTGCAATGATACCTATTTATTGGGATAGGCTCTCTACTACTGTCAAGCTGTTTTCTTTAGTTATTGCTTCTTTTCAAGTGTTTATTGGCTTAGCGGCAGGATTGAATAAGCCTATTTTTGATTTTGTTTTCTTTTTTACCACATCATTGGTTTTATTTTTTGTTATAAATTATATTAATTTTGGAGTATTTTTTTTCAGAAAAAGACTTCTTTTTGTTTGTGTTGCTGCATTTGCTGTGCCTGCTTTTTTTGTTATATTTGGCATGTTTATGTCCTCCAGAGGAGGAGGATATTCTTATTTTTATAATACCTCTCCCCTAGGTGATATTTCTGTCAGTGATGATTCATATTTGATTAATACTTTTTTGGGGGAAAATATTGATTATATTTTTAATTGGCTAACGTATTATCTAGTTCAGGGTTACTACGGATTCTCTTTATCAATTGGTTGTGATTTTGATTCTACCTTTGGTTTTGGGAACTCCCCATTTTTATTGCGTCAGCTTGAGTTTGTCGTCGGTGAGAGTTTATCACATTTAACGTTTCAGGAGAAAATATCAGATATTTGGGATAGTCAGGCACAGTGGCATTCATTTTATGCACACATGGCTAATGATGTACATTTTATCGGCGTTGTGTTTGTCATGTTTTTTTTGGGTTTTTACCTTGCAAGAGTTTGGCTGAGTGCTTTAGACGATAATATTTATGCAAAATTGCTTATTCCATTAGTTGCACTTCTTTTTTTATTTATTCCGGCGAATAATCAAGTTTTTGGATATCTTGAAACTTTTTCTTATTTCCTGATTGTAAATATTTTATGGCTATTTTCATCTTTTCGAAGTAGATATTTTTTCCAGTTACGGAGTATTTAGTTTTAATGTTTTTTGATAAGATTCTTTTGATTACCGGAGGGACCGGTTCCTTTGGTAATGCTGTGCTAAATCGATTTCTGGAAACCGATATCAAAGAAATCCGTATTTTCAGTCGAGACGAAAAAAAACAAGACGACATGCGGAAGAAGTTTGTCAATCCCAAGCTAAAATTTTACATTGGCGATGTCCGTGATTACCGCAGTATCCTGAATGCCACCCGTGGCGTGGATTATATTTTTCATGCTGCTGCCTTAAAACAAGTGCCTTCCTGTGAGTTTCACCCCATGGAGGCGGTTAAAACCAATGTGTTGGGAACTGAGAATGCTCTGGAAGCTGCTATCGAGAATGAAGTTTCCCGTGTCGTGTGTCTGAGTACTGACAAAGCCGTCTATCCCATTAATGCCATGGGTATCTCCAAGGCGATGATGGAAAAGGTGATGGTGGCAAAGTCACGGAATGTTGATAGCAGAAAAACAATTATTTGTGGTACTCGCTACGGCAATGTAATGGCTTCTCGCGGCTCAGTTATTCCTCTTTTTGTCGATCTGATCAAGGCCGGTAAGCCCCTTACCGTCACCGATCCTAATATGACCCGGTTTATGATGACTTTGGAAGATGCGGTGGACTTAGTGCTTTACGCGTTTGAGCAGGGCACTAATGGTGATATTTTTGTACAAAAAGCACCAGCGGCCACCATCGAGACACTCGCTCACGCCCTTCATGAGTTATTGGATATTCAGAACTACCCGATCAATATTATTGGTACGCGCCACGGCGAAAAACTTTATGAAGCTCTGTTAAGCCGCGAAGAGATGGTAGCTGCCACAGACCTAGGTGAGTATTACCGAATTCCACCGGATCTACGCGATTTGAATTACAGCAAGTACGTAGAAGACGGTGATATTCGTATCTCTGAAGTTGAGGACTACAACTCTCATAACACACAGCGGCTGGATGTTGAGGGCATGAAAGAACTGTTGTTGAAGTTGCCATTTATTCGTGCGTTGCGTGCAGGTGAACCTTATGAGCTCGATGCCTAGTATGAATATTGTGGTAACGGGCGCTAATGGGTTCATCGGCAAAAACCTGTGTGTCATGTTAGCAGAGTCTGGTTTTGACAATGTTGTCAAAATTGATAAAGAGACGACACCTGACGAATTAGCCAACTGTCTGCACAATGCTGATTTTGTCTTTCATCTGGCTGGTATTAACCGGCCAGAAAACGATGTTGAGTTCCAGCAAGGTAATGCTGGCCTGACGGCTTTTATCGTCAGTGAGCTGGAAAAAGCGGGGAGAAAGGCTCCGATTATGCTTAGCTCTTCAACACAGGCAGTTCGCGATAATCCCTATGGCAGCAGCAAGGTCGAAGCGGAGAAGTTGGTTAAGGCCTATTGTGAGTCCAGTGGTGCAAGTTATTACATTTATCGTTTCCCTAACGTGTTCGGTAAGTGGTGCCGTCCTGGTTACAACTCATTTGTTGCCACGTTTTGCCATAACGTTGCCAATGACATTGAGTTGACCATTCACGACGCTAGTGCCCCTGTCACTCTGGTTTACATTGATGACGTTTGCCGTGCTTTGATTGAGCTATTGAAGAAAAGTCAACCTGCTGGTTATCAGCAAGTTCACCCAGAATATCCTACGACTGTGGGTGCAGTGGCAGAGAAGTTGCGTGCATTTAAATCCAGTCGTGTATCGCTGGTAACGGAGGATGTTGGGACTGGACTGACTCGTGCCCTCTACTCCACCTACCTGAGTTATTTTACGCCCGGGCAGTTTAGTTATACCGTGCCAGACTATCGTGACGAGCGGGGCACTTTCTGTGAAATGTTGAAGACGAAACAGGCAGGGCAGTTTTCATTTTTTACCGCCCATCCTGGTGTCACTCGCGGTGGCCATTACCATCACTCCAAGAACGAAAAATTTCTTGTGATCAAGGGGCACGCGCTGTTTAAATTTGAACAGATCGTCACCAAAGAACGCTATGAACTCAATGTGTCTGGCGACCAGTGTCAGATAGTAGAAACAGTGCCGGGCTGGTCCCACGACATTACCAATATTGGTGACGGTGAACTGGTGGTTATGTTGTGGGCCAACGAAATATTTGATCGGGAACTACCGGATACGTTTGCGAGTCCGCTTTAATGGAAAAACTAAAAGTTATGTCGGTGGTTGGCACCCGACCTGAGATAATTCGGCTGTCCCGCGTCTTGGCCAAACTGGATGAACACTGCGATCATGTGTTGGTGCATACCGGGCAGAATTACGATTATGAGCTCAATGAGATCTTTTTTCAGGACCTGGGCATTCGTAAACCGGATCACTTTCTGAATGCTGCCGGCAATACTGGAGCCGAAACCATTGGCAATGTCATTATCCATGTGGATCGTGTTCTGGCAGAAATTAAACCGGATGCGCTGTTAATTCTTGGTGATACCAATAGTTGTATGGCGGTTTTGCCTGCCAAACGTCGCAAGATTCCTACCTTTCACATGGAGGCTGGTAACCGCTGCTTCGACATGCGTGTACCGGAAGAGATTAACCGTCGTATTGTCGATCACACAGCAGACATCAATCTGACATACAGCACGATTGCCCGTGACTACCTGATTGCTGAAGGGTTGCCCCCAGATCGGATTATTAAAACCGGCAGCCCAATGTTTGAAGTGTTGAACCATTACCGGGCAGGAATTGAAAACTCAGATATGTTAAATCGGTTAAACCTGAAAGAGGGGGAGTTTTTTGTTGTCAGTGCTCATCGTGAAGAGAATATTGATTCTGACAAGAATTTTCTCAAGCTGGTTGATGTATTGAATTGTGTGGCCGAGACCTATGACTACCCAGTAATCGTGTCGACGCATCCGCGTACCCAGAAGCGCATCGATGCTGTTGGAATCAGTTTTCATCCTAACATCCAGCTTCTAAAGCCACAGGGTTTCAAGGATTACAATAAGCTGCAACTGACTGCTAAAGCAGTACTGTCAGACAGCGGTACCATCAACGAGGAGTCTTCTATTCTCAATTTCCCTGCTCTGAATATTCGTGAAGCCCATGAACGGCCAGAAGGCATGGAAGAGGCTGCTGTAATGATGGTTGGGCTTGAGGTTGGGCGAGTTATGCAGGGGTTGGCAATACTTGAGACTCAGGCGAGGGGAGACCGACGCACGGTACGTTTGGTTGAGGACTACAGCATGCCCAATGTAGCTGAAAAGGTTGTCCGTATTATCCATGGTTATCGTGACTACGTGATGCGTACGGTCTGGAAGCAGTATTGATGGGGTTCAAAAAAGCGGATCTGGCCATAATCAATCGGAGTTTTTGGCCTATATACCCAGTTATCGGTGAGGCGCTTCTGCGCTTTGCCGAGAAACAGGCGAAGGCTAAGGATGTCAGGGTCATCATACAGGATCATGCTGATACAAGAGTGCAGTTGAAAAATCAAGGCAGAGGTGACAGGGTTCAGTTTTACCTGTGTAAAGCTTGGTCTGTTTCAGGAAGTGGTGTTTTGCGCCGTGTTGCAGACGCTATTTTTTTTATGGTCTGGGTGTTCGCGATGCTTCTTCGGGCGCGGCCAAGGAAAGTATACGTGTCCACTGATCCACCAGTCCTGATTCCGTTCATAGTGATGGTCTATAGCAAGCTGTTTGACGCAGAATATATTTACCACTTGCAAGATATACATCCCGAAGCGGCCAATGTGGTTATTCCAGTCAACAAATGGCTTTTTGGCGCTTTGCGTTGGCTGGATTCCCTGGTTATGCGCCACGCTAACCTCATCATTACGATCACAGAGGAGATGGCCCAGGAAGTCCGGACGCGTTCCGCAACCGTTGCGCCTATATCGGTCGTATCCAATCCGGCAGTCTCTTTTGATGGGGTAGTTATGCCCGCTGACAAAAAGGCAGGATTTACCTTTTGCGGTAATGCTGGGCGTTTGCAGAGAATACCACTGCTGATTGATGCCATTTCAGCCTATATTGAGTCTGGAGGAACATTGCCGTTTATTTTTGCCGGGGGTGGGGTCTTTGCCAAGGCTTTGGAACAGTTATCAAATAACTACGTTAATGTTACCTATCTTGGCCAGATTCCTGCGGCAGAAGCAGCTCAGCTGAACGCTGATTATCAGTGGGCCTTGTTACCTATCGAAGATGGGGTGACCCGCTTTGCTTTTCCTAGTAAATCTTCTTCTTATGTTTTCTCAGGCGCTTATGTTGCTGCAATATGCGGTGATCAGACCAGCGTCGCATCTTGGGTACAGACAAACGCCCTCGGTGTGGTCATAGAGCCAGATGTTGAGAGTTTGTGTTCGTTTTTTCGACAGGTTGAGCGTTATGAAATCGATGACAGTTTGTTTGACCAACAGCGCCTTGATTTGAAGCAACGCCTCAGTTTTGGTTGCTTCATCAGCCAGTTGGAGCAACTCATGGCCACTGAGGATGTTCGACAATGAACAGGCATGTTTTGCTCACAGGAGCTACAGGCTTTGTTGGGCAGTACTTGGTGAAAAGCTACGCCTTGACGTCCTGGCGTTGCGCCGTCAGAACACTGCCAGAGGATGCGGAGCCGGAGTTTGTCAGCGTTGAAAACATGGATGCCCACACCGATTGGACATCGGTATTGGACGATGTTCGTGTGGTCGTGCATATGGCTGCGCGGGCTCATGTCATGCATGACGACTGCGCTGACCCACTCACCGAGTACCGCCGGACCAACACGGAAGGGACATTAAATCTTGCCCGTCAGGCAGCAACGATAGGGGTGAAGCGTTTTATTTTTGTCAGTTCAGTAAAAGTGAATGGTGAGACAACGTCTAATCTGCGACCGTTTATTGAGTCTTTCACTTCTCAAGCTCAGGATCCGTACAGTATTTCCAAAAAAGAGGCAGAAGACGGGTTACGGATTATTGCCTCTGAAACAGGCATGGAAGTTGTTATTATTCGTCCACCGCTTGTCTACGGTCCAAATGTAAAAGCCAATTTTTTAAATTTGATGAAGCTGGCAGATACGCCAATGCCATTGCCCTTGGGTGCAATAAACAACAAGCGCAGCATGGTATACGTGGGCAATTTGGTTGACTTCATCATTCAATGCATAGATCACCCTGCTGCCGCTAATCAGACATTCCTAGTGTGTGATGGTGAAGACGTGTCATTGCGATCGCTATTGAGCATGATGAGAACGTCGCTAGGTCGATCGACTCGTCTGGTTCCCATACCTGCATTTTTATTTCGAATTGCAGGCCAGATAACTGGCAAAAGAGAGGTTGTTGATCGTTTGGTGGGCGACTTACAAGTTGACGCCAGCAAAGCCAGAAATCTGCTGAATTGGGTGCCACCGTTCACCGTGCAGCAAGGTATCGATGCCACCATAGCCAACTATCTCCAAGGTAAGAAATAACGTGTTACGTTTATTTGATGTTGTTTTTGCTCTTCTGGGTCTGATTGTTGGATTTCCTATTCTTCTGACCATCTATATTGTTGGTTTGTTCGATACGGGTTCGCCGCTTTTTCGCCAGGAACGGGTAGGGCGTAACAAACAGCCTTTCACTTTGGTGAAGTTTCGCACCATGCAGATTAATACGGCGTCTGTCGCCAGCCATTTGGCGTCCTCTTCATCCATTACTCCTTTGGGTGGTTTTTTACGCAAAACCAAGTTGGATGAGTTACCGCAGCTGTGGAATGTGCTCAAAGGTGAGATGAGTCTGGTCGGGCCCCGGCCCAATCTCTTTAACCAGGAAGAGTTGATGGCTGCCCGTAATCGTCTTGGGGTGTACGATGTGTTGCCAGGTATTACCGGTCTGGCCCAAGTGAGTGACATTGATATGTCCACTCCTGAACTGTTGGCAGAAACAGATCATCAAATGATTAAAGCATTAACGGTTCGTGATTATTTTAAATATATTTTCATGACTGTAGCAGGGCGAGGGCAAGGAGATAGAGTACGTTGAGGGCTACTGCTAACAGAGCATGATTAACCAGAAGAAGTTGCCCCTACCACACGGTTGTTAGCGGTGGGCAAAATTTTTGTGCAGAAGTCCCAACTCGGCAGAGTTCTGTGCCTGTTGCAAGATTCACATACTTCTCGATACCCGGCGATATTCGGCCATAAGGTCAACTTTCTCATATTATGATTCGCAACAAACTGATTAATTTACCTCGGCTACACAAGCGGTTGATCAGCCTGGTGTTTGATGTGCTGATTATCTGGCTGTCGGTATTCAGCGCCTTTGTTTTGCGAGTGGGGTGGGATGCTTTTCCCTATTACCAGCAACAATGTTTACAGCTATGCATACTGGCACCACTGATTGTTCTCCCGATCAATATTCGTTTTGGATTGTACCGGGCAGTGCTGCGATATATGAACTCCCAGGTGTTTGTAACGCTGCTCCGGGTTGGGGCATTATCCGTGACTGGTATCATCCTGGCTACTTACGTTTTGGGATGGAATCTCCCCCGGAGCTTGCCTTTCCTGTTCGGGCTGATCTTCATGTTGTTTCTGGGGCTTTCCCGTTACGCTGCTCGATACTGGCTGCTCGGTTATTCGTTGCAAGATATTCTACTGACGCCGTTTAGCTCTAATGTCAAAGGCGCGCTCCATCACCGTGGCAAGCCGGTGGCCGTTTATGGTGCCGGGACTGCCGGTTGTCAGCTGGTTTCGGCGCTGGATCGGGGCTGGGAGTACCGGCCAGTGTTATTTGTGGATGATGATCCAGCCCTGGCAGGACGTGTTGTTTATGGGCGTAAGGTGTACCACAGCAGTCAGCTATCAGATTTGGTCGAACAGCACCTGGTAGACCAGATTTTGTTGGCTTTGCCGTCGCTGACGGAATCTCAGCGAAAAGCCGTCATCAGTCGTCTGGATGGCTTGCAACTGCCGGTGATGACCATGCCAGCAATGGCCGACCTGGCCAGTGGGCGACTGAAGGTACAGGACGTTAAGGAAGTAGATATTTCTGACTTACTTGGGCGCTCGCCAGTGGCACCGGATGAGCAGTTGCTACACCAGTGCATTCGTAATCTGACGGTCATGGTAACAGGGGCAGGTGGGTCCATTGGCTCAGAGTTGTGTCGGCAGATTATCAATTCAGGGTGCCATCGTCTGGTATTGTACGAACACTCGGAATTCAATTTATACCAGATTGAGCAAGAGTTGCTGCGCGTAAAAGCCAGACTTTCCCTTACCGTTGAAATCATGCCGGTACTGGGGTCAGTCAATGACCCGGCGCGCTTGCTTGACATCATGGAACAGTATCGAGTGGATACGGTTTATCACGCGGCGGCGTACAAGCATGTGCCTATTGTCGAACACAATATTTCCCAGGGAATTCGCAACAATGTGCTGGGTACTTTATATACTGCCCAGGCAGCAATGGTTTGCCAGGTGAAAAACTTTGTCCTGATCTCTACCGATAAGGCCGTTCGACCTACGAACGTCATGGGAGCCACCAAGCGCCTTGCGGAACAGGTATTGCAGGCATTCAGTCGTGAATCCACGGTACAATTGCTGCACCCCGCACTGTTTCGTAATACCTGTATGGTGTCTAATAATACGCGTTTTACCATGGTGCGTTTTGGTAATGTGCTGGGCTCCAGTGGTTCGGTGATTCCCAAGTTTCGTGAGCAGATTCGCGCTGGGGGACCGATTACCGTAACTCATCCAGATATTACCCGCTATTTTATGACCATTCCTGAAGCTGCCCAGTTGGTGATTCAGGCAGGCTCCATGGGGTCTGGCGGTGACGTATTTCTGTTGGATATGGGCCAACCGGTGAAAATTGCCGACCTGGCTCGACAGATGATCCGGCTCTCGGGTTTTTCTGAGAAAAATCCCGATAATCCGGAGGGCGATATCACCATCGAATACAGTGGTCTGCGTCCAGGCGAAAAGCTCTATGAGGAGTTGTTGATTGGCGACAATGTTGCCGATACCGAGCACCCGTTGATTTACCGGGCTATGGAAGAGTCTGCTGATTGGGACACGCTATCCCAGGCTATAACCGCTATTCTCCTGTCGATCGAGAGTCACGATTATCGACAGAGCAGAGACATTATGGGCCAGTATGTGTCTGGTTTTACGCCGGATGTGACGGTGGTTGACTGGTTGTCGTTTAAATACCCAAATGAGTCAGCAGTAGAAAAAGAAACCACCTGAGATGCACGAACTCATGTTATCCCATCTGTCTGAGCAAAATCGGGAGGTGATGTGTCATTTTTGACAGGTTATTTTCGGCATCATTTTGCCAAGACAGATTGCCAAGACAGATTGCCAAGACAGAAATTTTGCCAGGTCAGAAACCAGAAAACCCTGCAAATCAGTGATCTGCAGGGTTTTTTAAATATAAATATTGGTGGAGGCGGCGGGACTTGAACCCGCGTCCGCCAGCTCTACGCCTTCGGCTCTACATGCTTAGTTTCCGTTATTCAGTTAACGCAGAACGACCCAACGGTCAGGGTGACACTGCGCGATCCTGTGTATTTAACCCATCGGCGTCAGGAAAACCGATGTGGCGATTCTATTTTCGGTAACGATCACTTCCACCCAATAGACAAGACAGAGTGATCGGGAAAAAGCTGTTATTAAGCAGCCATCATTCCTTCGTAGCTATTATCGTTAGCAACTATACGTTTGTAGCGTTTCGATTTACGAGAGCCGCTACGCCCTCGACATGCACCTCGGGTTTCGTAACCGTCGTCGAATCCTGATCGCCCCCAGTACAAAACTTGCGGCATTTATGCCAGAAGCGCTAGACAAATGCAACTGTGTTTTGCACAAACAACGACAGGAATACTGTTAACCGCGATGCATAACCCGTTGTTTCTCAATACTCCACTCACGCTCTTTGGTCGCGGCACGCTTGTCGAACTCTTTTTTACCCCGGGCCAGCGCGATCTGACATTTTATCAGATGACCTTTCCAGTAGAGTTTGGTGGCGACGCAGGTGTGACCTTTTTGCTGAGTTATTGAGAACAGGTTGGCCAGTTCCCGACGATTAAGCAGCAACTTGCGATCGCGCAGCGGGTCGGCGACCACATGCGTGGATGCGGTGATCAGGGGAGTGATCTGAGAGCCGATTAGCCACGCCTCGCCATCTTTGAGCAGGACGTAGCTGTCCACCAACTGGACTTTGCCCTGTCGGAGACTTTTTACTTCCCAGCCAGCGAGGGAAATGCCTGCTTCGAAAGTCTCGTCGATGTGATAATCGTGACGTGCTTTCTTGTTGACGACGATGGAGGAGTCGCCTTTTTTGCCTTTCTTTGAACTTTTTGCCATGGCGCGGATTATAGAAGCAGCTAAAGGTAAAGTCACCCATTCTGCGGCATTGGGACAGCCTGCGACAAGAGCAAGGGAGCCACTCACTGTTAAGTGCGGTAAAAAAATTAAAATCGTCCCGTTGGTCAGTTAAATTAATACGGTTTACGGTTTTTTTCTGGTGGAAACGACTGGCATTTGTCTGAGGTGGGTATGGTTTGCTGATCGTGCCCAATACCTGGCAGTTAATCACAAGACAGCAATGAGGTATCCTACCGGCACTGACAATTTGCAGGCGCACTTTATATGCCAAGGATTTCCCGTTCCGCACTAGTGATGTACTCCGCTGAGCAGATGTATGACCTGGTCAGTGACATTGAATCCTACGCTGAGTTCCTGCCCGGTTGCAGTGGCGGCCACATTGATCGGTGTCAAGGCGATGAGCTTGATGCCACGCTGGAAATTGGCAAGGGCGCCCTGAGTTATCGTTTCTCTACCCGGAACAAAATGACGCCCGGGCAGTCTATAGAAATGCGGTTACTGAAAGGACCATTCAGTCGGCTCTTTGGGGTCTGGACGTTCCAGCCACTTGGGGAGGGCAGCAAGGTTTCTCTGGAGCTTGAGTTTGAAATGAACAACCGGCTGACCGAGGCGACGTTAGGCAGATTGCTTGGCCAAATGCTCGGAGCCATGGTGGATGCGTTCAGTAACAGGGCAAAACAGATCTACGGTTGATTTTTATGATGCTGATGGAAGAGCCTGTCATTCAGGTTGAGGTGGCCTATGCCCTTGCGAATGAGCAGAAGGTTATTGCTCTGTTGGTGAAGCAGGGTACCACGGTGTTGGAGGCAGCAAGAGAATCCGGCATTGTCGATTGCTTTCCGCAGATCGATCTCAGTACGGCAAAACTGGGTATTTTCGGCAAAGTGGTGCTCGATCCGGCGAAACACGTTGTACAAGCTGGGGATCGGGTGGAGATTTATCGCCCGTTGATTGCCGACCCGAAAGAGGTTCGTAAGCTGCGGGCGGAACAAGCAAAGCTGAAAAAGACGGCAGAGCAGCAGCCGGAAGATTAAGCAGCACCAAGGGCTGTCCTATTGCTCTTCAAGCTCTTCCAGGCCTTTAGGCACAAAATCGCCGCTGAGGGAGCGTGAGCGCAGTCTGTCGTTTTCAAAAAACAGTGTGACAGTGCGCTGGTCGCGCCGTGCGTCGCCAGGCTGGTTGCTGTAGATGTAGTCCCATCTGTTGCGGTCGAAGGTGTCTTGCAACAGTGGGGTTCCCATAATGTACTGGACCTGAGCGCGAGTCATGCCCAGCTCCAGTTGGTTGACCATTTTACGCGTGACGACATTCCCTTGCTGAATGTCAATTTTATAGGCGCCGGGAAAGCTGATCAGCCTCGATCCGCCGTCTGTGCTGTTGGCGCAGCCGGTGAGCAGAGTCGTTGAAAGAAAGAGTCCGGCGGCCAGGGCGATTGTGGTTTTTTGCATCGGTTTCAGACTTCCACTATCTTGCTTGCTTGAAAATAATTTACAACGTGCTTGTCGGGAGCATCGGGGAGCAACTGATAAAGTTGCACAAAAATGTGATAATAGCAGGATTATCTTGCAAGGGTTAGGGAAACGTGTTGGAAAATCAAGAGTTGCGCAAAGCTGGCCTGAAGGTCACCCTGCCACGGGTAAAAATTTTACAAATCCTTGAAAGTGCTGAAGAAAAGCACATGTCAGCGGAGGATGTTTACAAAGCGCTGCTGGATGCGGAAGAGGATGTGGGACTGGCCACGGTCTACCGGGTATTAACCCAGTTTGAAAGCGCGGGTCTGGTGGTGCGGCATAATTTTGATGGCGGCCATTCGGTGTTCGAGCTCTCGCGGGGGGAGCACCACGATCATATGGTCTGCATGGAAAGCGGCGAGGTGATTGAGTTTGTCGATGAAGAGGTGGAAAAACGTCAGCGTGCCATTGCCGAGCAGCACGGTTTTGAGATTGTCGACCATAATTTGGTCATTTACGTCCGCCCGAAGAAACAGTAAGAAGAAGCGGTAATAAGAAGAAGTGATAAAGCGATAAGAAGCGATAAATAGCACAATGGCTTTGCAGAGTGAGCGAATTCTCCGACCCGACAGATTAAAACTCCCCGATATTCACGGGGAGTCCATTTTGCGTGGCACAATTAAATTTATGCTTGAGCTTGGAACAGCATTTCCTGTGCATGGTTCAAAGTCGGTGCAGTTAGCTCGACTCCGCCGAGCATTCTGGCAATCTCGTGTACCCGGTGTTCCCCGTCGAGTTGTACAATGCGTGTGCTGGATGTATTGCGACTCACCTTTTTGCTGACGTGCAGGTGCTGATGCGCCTGTGAAGCTACCTGGGGTTGGTGGGTAACACACAACACCTGCCCATTTTTACCCACCTCCCGCAACATGCTGCCGACGATCTCGGCAGTCCCGCCACCAATACCTACATCCACCTCATCAAAGACCAGTGTCGGCGTTGCTGCACTCTGGGCAATAATCACCTGAATGGCCAGGCTGATGCGCGACAGCTCGCCACCAGAAGCAACCTTGCCTAGCGGCCGGGGTGCCTGACCGGGATTGGTGGTCACCAGAAACTCAATGCTTTCCAGGCCTTGAGCGGCCACCGTCCGTTCAGGTATGTCAGTCAATCCGACACAGAATTTGCCCTTGGGCATCCCCAGCAGAGCGATGCGTTCTGATACCAGTTTCTCCAGTTTGCGCGCAGCACTCTGACGCTGGCCTGAGAGTTTCTGCGCCAGTTGGTTATGCTGCTTGTGCAGTTGCTCCATAGCTTGTTCCAGCGCTACCACTTGCTCATCATGACATTGAACTTTTTCCAACTCCTCGCTGATCTGTTGTTGTTTGGTCAGCAGTTCTTCGGGCTGGATGCGGTGCTTTCTGGCCAGGTCAAAGATAGCGGTAAGCCGCTCTTCGATCTCCCGAGCGCGTTGCGGGTCGGCCTCAAAATGATCAATAAAGTGATTCAGTTCACCCACGGCTTCTTCCACCTGAATCCGGGCGGATGACAGCATTTCCAGCGAGTTGGTGATGGCCGGATGGTCAATCTGCAAGTCGCCCAGACGATGCAGACAAAAAGAAAGCTGTTGCAGCAGATTATTGCCTTCATCATCAGTACAGGCTTGAGTGACCTGATGGCAGGCACGCAGCGTGGCATCGGCCTGTGACTGTTGGCGATGCTCCTGCTCCAACTGTTCTACCTCACCGGGTTGCAGGTGCAGCTGTTCCAGTTCATTCAGCTGATAGCTGAGCAGTTGCACCCGCTCTTCCCGTTCCTGCTGGTTGGATAACAACGCATTGAGCTGTTCGTGGGTCTGACGATAAGCCTGCGCTGCCCGGGCAACATCGCGTGCCAGGTTCAGTGAGCCGGCAAACTCATCGAGCAAAATCGTATGATTGCTTTTTTTCAGCAGCGACTGATGAGCATGCTGACTGTGGATGTCGATCAGCAGTTCGCCCAGCGCTTTTAGTTCAGCAAGGGTAACTACCGTACCGTTAATATAACCACGGGAACGACCTTCGCGGGTGATCACCCGGCGCAGAATACATTCGCTGGCGCCATTGTCTTCCAGGTAATCCCGTTCCTGCAGCCATTGCCTGGCAGCGGGAATGCGTTGCAGGTCGAAACAGGCGCTGATTTCCGCCCGATTGCTGCCATCGCGGATGCAGCTGCTGTCAGCGCGACCGCCAAGCGCCAGGCCGAGAGCGTCCAGCATAATGGATTTGCCGGCACCGGTTTCGCCGGTAATGGCGGTCATGCCAGGATTAATGTCCAGGTTCAGATGGTCAACGATGGCAAAGTTGCTGATGGAGATTTGGTTCAGCATAGCGGCTCTCATGATCCCGATATCATATCGGGTTACTGTTTATTTATACAGTAAGCGTAAACGCATTCACGGTAAAGAATTTTTCCTCTTGAATATGTTGTTACTGTCCCCATATAAGTTCGGCAGTTGGTATTGCCATAGGTATTGGCGATCAATGAGGCCGTTCCAGCCAGCATTTCAGGCTGGGTTGTAATCGGGAGAAGCGTTGGAATGACTGAAGAAAAGACGAAGGCAGGGGATCCGAACGAGACTGTGACCGCTGAAGCGACCGGAGCTGAAACTGATTTTGATGGTGTTGCACCGGCCCCGGAACAATTTGCAGAGGGCGATTACATTCTTGATGAGACCGAAGAGCTTGACGACAGCGCTGTGCGTATTGCGGTGCTCGAAGAAGAGCTGGCCCAGATCAGAGATCAAACTCTGCGCGCCCACGCTGAAGTAATGAACATCAAGCGTCGCGCCGAGCTGGACGTAGAAAAAGCCCATAAATTCGCCCTGGAAAAATTTGTCAGTGAACTGATCCCAGTGGTGGAAAGCCTGGAAAAAGGCATTGAAAACGCCGAGCAGTCCGGCGGTCAGCACGAAACCATGCTGGAAGGCATGCGCCTGACCCTCAAACAACTGCTGGGTGCGCTGGCGAAATTCAAAGTAGAGCAAGTGGATCCGGTAGGACAGCCGTTTGACCCGAACTTCCATCAGGCCATTTCCATGGTGCCGAACCCGAACATGGAACCTAATACGGTCATGGAGGTTTTCCAAAAAGGCTATACCCTGAACGGGCGTGTTATTCGACCGGCTATGGTGGTGGTTTCCAAGGCTGTTTGAGGCCGACGGTGTTGCGGGCTGTTTTCAGCACAATAATCGTGAAAAAGCCCCTTGAAAAAGCAAATGATGTTCCCATATAGCAGTACAAGATCGTGTTAATCGTCGCATAACCGTAGTTTCACTCGACTGGGTTTACTGAACCCGGTTGACTGGAACCCTGGGAAGTGCAGAGAGATTTACAAGTTTTCTGCTCTGGTTGAGGGCAGTGGAGAGACTCAAAATGAGTAACAGCAGAATCATTGGTATTGACCTTGGTACCACCAACTCCTGTGTGGCTGTTCTGGATGGCGGCAAGCCCAAGGTCATTGAAAACGCTGAAGGTGCACGCACTACTCCTTCCATCGTTGCTTACACTGACGACAGTGAAATTCTGGTAGGTCAGCCTGCCAAGCGTCAGGCGGTTACCAACCCGAACAACACTCTGTTTGCTATCAAACGTCTGATCGGCCGTCGCTTTGATGACGATGTCGTACAAAAAGACATCACGATGGTGCCGTACACAATCATTGAAGCCGATAATGGCGACGCCTGGGTTGAAGCCAGAGACGAGAAGAAAGCACCACCGCAGGTGTCTGCTGAAATCCTCAAAAAAATGAAGAAGACAGCGGAAGACTACCTGGGTGTACCTGTCACCGAGGCTGTTATCACCGTACCGGCTTACTTCAATGACTCCCAGCGTCAGGCGACTAAAGACGCTGGTCGTATTGCTGGCCTGGATGTTAAACGTATCATCAACGAGCCAACCGCTGCCGCCCTGGCATACGGTATGGATAAGAAAAAAGGCGACCAGACCATCGCAGTATACGACCTCGGCGGTGGTACCTTTGACGTCTCCATCATTGAAATCGCTGACGTTGATGGTGAACACCAGTTTGAAGTACTGGCCACCAACGGTGACACCTTCCTCGGCGGTGAAGACTTCGACCTGCGCCTGATTGAATACCTTGCTGATGAGTTCAAAAAAGAGCAGGGCATCGACCTCAGAGGCGATCCTCTGGCCATGCAGCGTCTGAAAGAAGCGGCAGAAAAAGCCAAGATTGAACTGTCTTCTGTCCAGCAGACTGACGTTAACTTGCCGTACATCACTGCTGACAACACTGGCCCTAAACACCTCACCATCAAGGTGACCCGTGCCAAGCTGGAATCCCTGGTTGAAGACTTGGTGGCCCGTTCCCTGGAGCCTTGCCGCATCGCAGTCAAGGATGCTGATATAGATCTGGCGGACATCGACGAAGTTATCCTGGTCGGTGGTCAGACTCGTATGCCACTGGTGCAACAGCAAGTGGCCAAGTTCTTCGGCAAAGAGCCACGCAAAGACGTCAACCCGGACGAAGCAGTTGCCATGGGTGCCTCCATCCAGGCAGCGGTGTTGGCTGGTGATGTTAAAGACGTACTGCTGCTGGACGTTACTCCGCTCACTCTGGGTATTGAGACCATGGGTGGCGTAATGACGCCGCTGATCGACAAGAACACCACTATCCCGACCAAAAAGTCTCAGGTATTCTCTACCGCCGAGGACAACCAAGGCGCAGTAACCATTCACGTCCTGCAAGGCGAGCGCAAGCAAGCGTCCCTGGATAAGTCCCTTGGTCGCTTTGACCTGGCTGACATTCCGCCAGCACCGCGTGGTATGCCACAGATCGAAGTCAGCTTCGACCTGGACGCCAACGGTATCCTGAACGTGTCTGCCAAAGATAAGGCCACCGGCAAAGAGCAATCCATCATCATCAAGGCCTCCTCCGGTCTGTCCGATGAAGAGATTGATCAAATGATTAAGGATGCCGAAGCCAACGCCGCTGACGACAAGAAGTTCGAGGAGCTGGCAACCGCCCGTAACCAGGCCGATGGTTTGGTGCACTCTACCCGCAAGACACTGGAAGAAGCCGGTGACAAAGCCACTGAGGAAGAAAAGGCGGCTATCAACAAGGCGATTGAAGAGGTAGAAACTGCCGTTAAAGGCGACGACAAGAGCGAGATCGAAGCCAAGTGCAAGGTACTTTCCGAGGCGGCAGCAAATCTGGCTCAAAAAATGTACGCTGAAGCTCAGCAACAGGACGATACTGATGCCAAGGCAGAAGCCAAAACAGACTCCCCAGCAGCAGAAGATGCGGTGGATGCGGAGTTTGAAGAAGTGAAGGACGACAAGAAGTAAGGACACATCGATCATCAATGACTGATGATTGAGTCACAACGCGGGAATTCGTTCCCGCGTTGTCGTATATATCAAATGATGGTTTTGTCAGATTTGACCATGAATCCAGTTTGCTCTGTGTTTTCATGCTCGGCTGGTGAATTCAGTTAGCTCAGGGTTTTACTGATGTCAAAACGCGACTACTACGAAGTGCTGGGTGTAGACAGGAGCGCTTCGGACAAGGACATTAAAAAGGCCTATCGTCGTATGGCCATGAAGTACCATCCGGATCGCAATCCGGGTGATAAGGCTGCCGAAGAAAACTTCAAAGAAGTGAATGAAGCATTTGAAGTGTTGTCCGACAGCCAGAAAAAGGCAGCCTATAACCAATATGGCCACGCTGGTGTTGACCCCAATATGGGGGGCATGGGCGGCGCTGGCGGTTTTGCCGGCGGCAACTTTGGCGATATTTTTGGGGATGTTTTTGGCGATATTTTCGGTGCTGGCGCGGGCGGCCGCAGCCGCAGCTCCGTGCAACGTGGTGCTGATCTGCGCTACCAGATGGAGCTGAGTCTGGAAGAGGCGGTGCGCGGCGTTAGCAAGAAGATTCGTATTCCGACTCTGGTGACTTGCACCAACTGTGATGGTAGCGGGGCAAAAAAAGGCACGCAGCCAATCAGTTGTACCACCTGTGGTGGTATCGGTCAGGTGCGTATGCAGCAGGGCTTTTTTTCCGTACAGCAGACCTGCCCGGATTGTCGCGGTACCGGCAAGATGATCAAGGAGCCCTGCAGCGTTTGCCACGGTGACGGGCGCGTGCAGGAATACAAGACACTGTCCGTTAAAATTCCGCCCGGTGTTGATACCGGTGATCGCATCCGTCTGGCGGGCGAAGGTGAGGCCGGTATTAATGGTGGCCCATCCGGCGACCTTTATGTACAGGTTAGCGTGGCTGACCATCCGATCTTCCAGCGCGATGGCAAACACCTGTATTGCGAAGTGCCGATTACCTTTGTGGATGCTGCACTCGGCGGTGAACTGGAAGTGCCAACACTTGAAGGCCGCGTCAAACTGAAGATTCCCGCAGAAACCCAGACCGGCAAATTATTCCGCCTGCGCGGCAAAGGTGTTGTGCCCATCCGTGGCGGTAGTGCTGGTGACCTGATGTGTCGCGTTGTGGTGGAAACCCCGGTCAAGTTGACTGAACGTCAAAAAGAATTGCTGCAAGAGCTGGACGAAACTTTCAAAAAAGAAGGTGTTAACCACCAGTCCCCGAAAAAGCAGTCATTCTTCGATGGCGTGAAAAAGTTTTTCGATGACATGACCTCGTAGTCAAGACCCTGGTGAAATTAGTGGGATTCATACCCGTCTTTTCTCTGGGGCAGTTTGCCCCATGCAGATTGAACGACACAAGACTGTAAAACTCCTTTCACATCTGGAACGGATACACCGAACCCAACTGCAGAATACCGGTCAGTTCATCAAGGGCTGTACGGGATTCGTCGAGCAGCATTGGATCTGCCAGGTCCTGCGGCAATAGTTGGTCACGATAGTGTTTGTTTACCCATTGCCTGAGTATTGTCAGGCGGTCCCCGTTGATCAGACTGTGCGGATTGGTGGCAGCCAGCTCCTGGTCATTCAATACCACTCTTAATCTCAGACAGGCCGGTCCACCACCGTTGTGCATGCTCTGGCGCAGATCAAGCACTTTCAGGTCGGTGATTGGGCAATTTCTGTCAGCGAGCAGATTTTGCAGACAGTTCCAGACCGCTGGTTCATTCTGACACTCGGCTGGGACGACAAGCAAGGTGCTATCGTCTGTAAGCGACAAAAGCTGACTATTGAACAAGTAGCTTTTGACTGCCTGTGCCACCGAAACCTGTCGTTCTGTCACCTCAACAATGTGCAGATACTTGGCTTTGCACGCCTTTTCCAAGGCCTGATAAACCGCTGCCTGATGTTCAAATGCCTCAGCATGGCAGAACAGCAAGTTACGATTACCCACCGCAATAACATCGTTATGAAACACGCCCTGATCAATCACTTCAGGGTTCTGTCGGGCATAGACGACGTTGTTTGCATTCAACCGATGCCTGCGGACAATCGCCTGACTTGCTTCCAGGCTCTGACGAGCAGGATATTTTGTCGACCTTGGCTGGGGATTAAAGGATTCCTTACCGTAGACAAACAGCTCCACACCCGGTTCACCATAATCACCACAGAAACGGCTGTGATTAGCAGCGCCCTCATCACCAAAGAACTCACTGGCAGGTAGAGCCGGGTGGTGAACAAAGTGTGCCGGGTTATTAAACGTCGCTTTTAGTATTTTCCCGGTCAGCTCATGTTCCAGCGAACGATGAAACTTGCTGATCAGGTTGGCCGGCGTAAAGTGCACTTTACTATCGGCGCAGTCGGCGCTGGGCGAGACCGTTGCGGCATTGGCCGTCCACATACTTGAAGCGGAGCAACAGGCCGCTAGCACCGCTGGTGCGTATCGGGCTGCATCAGACAGCACTTTGGTATCGCTGCCGTGAAAGCCCAGGTGCCTGAGGGTGCCGATATCCGGTCGCTCCTGGGGAGGTAACACGCCCTGAACAAAGCCCAACTCCCACAGCGCTTTCATCTTCTCAAGGCCTTGCAGTGCCGCTTCCCTGGGGTTGGCCATTTTGCCACCGTGACGCATTGAGGCTTCATTGCCTATGGATAGTCCGGCGTAGTTGTGGGTTGGGCCGACAAGGCCATCAAAGTTAGCTTCTACTGTTGCCATGGTCACAAGTCCAGTCCGGGCGCAAGTGAATCAGGCATGCACAGCGTTGGTGATTCCACACTGGCTACCGGGTAGGCACAGTAGTCTGCGGCAAAATAGGCGCTGGGGCGATGGTTACCACTGTCGCCCGGTCCACCAAAAGGTGCGTTGCTGCTGGCACCGGTGGTGGGGCGGTTCCAGTTGACGATGCCGGCACGGATGGTTTGTAGAAAATACTGGTACTGTTCGGGCGATTCGCTGAATAGACCAGCCGCGAGGCCAAAGCGGGTATTATTGGCTTCGGCCACTGCGTCGGCAAAGCCATGGTAGCGGATCACTTGCAACAGCGGTCCGAAATACTCTTCATCAGGGCAATCCTTGATGGCGGTGACATCAATGATGCCCGGAGATACCAGACCAGTGCCGCTTTGTAAGTGCGCTGCCGCCAGCAGCACAGTGCCGCCGAGACTTTGCAGTTTGTGCTGGGCTGCCAGCAAGCGGTTGGCGGCTTCTTCACTGATCATCGCGCCCATAAATGGCGCATTGTCATCGTCCCATTGGCCTACTTTGATCTTGGCGGTGGCGGCTAACAGAGCTTGAATAAATTGCTCACCCCAGTCGTTAGTTGGTACAAAAATACGACGGGCGCACGTGCACCGTTGGCCGGCAGTGATAAATGCTGAATGGATAGTGTCGTGCACTAAGGCGCGTATATCGGTCATCTCAGTGATGATCAGCGGGTTATTGCCACCCATCTCCAGTGCCAGAATTTTCCCCGGCTGGCCAGCATATTGCTGGTGGATGCGCTTGCCAGTGTTGGAGCTACCGGTGAAGAACAGACCGTCAAGGTCGGGATGACCGGCCAGGGCAATGCCGGTATTCTGCTCCCCTTGTATCAGATTAAGCACACCATCGGGCAGCCCAGCCTGTTGCCACAGTCTGACTGTGTGTTCAGCCACGGCCGGTGTTAGCTCACTGGGTTTGAATACCACTGTATTTCCTGCCAGCAGGGCTGGAACGATATGCCCATTGGGCAAATGGCCAGGAAAATTGTAAGGGCCAAATACCGCCACCACGCCGTGGGGTTTATGGCGGATTACCGCTTTGCCAATCGGCATGGCGTTTTCTACTGTGCCAGTGCGCTCATGATACGCCTTGATGGAAATGGCAATTTTCCCAATCATGGCCGCTACTTCGGTTTTTGCTTCCCAGCGAGGTTTGCCAGTCTCTTTGGCAATCAACTCAGCCAGTCTCTCTTTATCTTGTTCAAGTGCATCGGCAAAGGCCTGAATAATCGCCTCGCGCTCTGGGGAGGGACGAATCGCCCAGCTTTGGCTGGCGATCCGCGCGGCACTGACGGCCTGGTCAATCTGCTCTGCGGCGGCGCTGGCACCGTGCCAGATCATCTCGCCGGTGCCCGGATTGCTGGAGGTAAACGGTTTGCCATGAGCTTTTTGCCATTTGCCATTAATCAACAGACATTTGACTGCTTTTGTCCTGGTCATGGGATGCTCCTCTTATTGTGTGCTACTGCTTTATACCCGAGTCTCAGCGGTTTAAAGGAACCACTCGCAATAACTCTCCCTCATTAATACGTAGCGCATCGGCCTGCTCTTGAGATATTCGGACAAACTCTAGTCCCTCAAATGAGAGATTACCCATAATACAGCGAAAGTTACTCAACTCGTCGTTGGCCATTAACCACCGGCGCTGGTCGCTGGTATTATGGTCAACGACAATGGTTTTATACTGCCGGGAGTCACGTACAGTGTGTATGTCTTTGACTCTGCTTTCCAGCAGTGGGCCAGCATCAAAGATATCCACGTAACCGGTGTAGTGAAAACCTTCGGACTCCAACAGACATCTGGCTGGCGTCGTACTTTCGTGGGTTGTGGCGATGGCTTCCCGAGCTTCATCGGGTAATAGGTTGGTGTAGATAGGGTGACGCGGCATTAGCTCAGCGATAAATGCTTTATCCACTGATGATTGTCGGTCAGCTTCAGCAAAATCGACGGCAAAAAAGTGTCGCCCAAGCGCCTCCCAGAACGGTGAGATTTCGTCCCGATCTGAGTAACCACGCATCTCGGCAAAGATATCGTCGGCAAACAGCCACGGAAATGCTGCCAGAAATAACATACGACTTTTGGAGAGCAGCGCACCGTTTTTCGAATGGCGGTAAGCTGGCAGCAAAAAGAGCGTACACAACTCTGAACAACCAGTATGATCGTTGCACAGCATCAGGGTATCGACCATGTTGTAGACTTGCAGCTGCTGTGAGGCATGGACCTGTTTGTTGACTTTGTAGTTGTACCATGGAACATCAAGTCCGACTGCTGATTCAATACCGGCCGTACCGACTACCTGACCCGTCACGCTATCTTCCATTACCAGCAGATACAGGGCATTTTTTTGTACGTAATGACTACTGTCGTTTTTTGTTGCAGCCAGGTTAAAGGAGGTGAGCGCCCAATCCAGTTTGTCATCAATGATGGCACGCTCAGGCGGTAAGGAGGTAAAGCCGACACCGGTTTGGGTAGCGATACGCCACAGCGCCTCGCGATCCTGCTCACGGATAGGGCGGACGATAATCATGATCAGGCGCTGCCTCTGTTATTATTGGTTGAACGATCATGTAATTTGCAAGGGCTGACTTACCCTACAGCGCGTAAAGCCTCGCCCACTCGGGCGGCGATACAAGCGCCCAGCCTGATAAGGCTGGCAAACTAACTTCTTTTGCCATCCGTACATTCTGCAACTCCTAACAGGATTTTTATAGACAATGTGATACTTTGTAAAAATGAATGCAAAACGTGCCTACAAATACAGATTCTACCCAACGACTGAGCAGGAGAAACTTCTTGCCCAGTCATTCGGGTGTGCTCGTTTTGTGTATAACGATACTCTGCGCTTTCGCACCGACACATACTACAAGGATGGCGCTTCAATCTCTCACTCTGACGCCGAGAAGCGCCTTGTCTCTCTCAAAACAGAATTTCCATTTTTGGCTGAGGTTTCCAGTGTCATTCTTCAGCAAACTCTGCGTCACCAACAAGAAGCCTTCAAAAACTTTTGGGCTGGTAGGGCAAAGTATCCGACATTCAAAAAGCGCAATGCCAGACAGAGCATTCGTCTAACCAAAGCCGCTTTCAAATTCAAGACGGGCCAACTGTTCATTGCCAAAAGCAAAGAGCCTCTGAACATCCGGTGGAGTCAGCCACTATCCTCTGAACCATCCAGTATCACTATCAGCAAGGACTGTGCTGGCAGATACTTTGTCTCAATGCTCTGCGAGTTTGAAGCTAAACCAATGCCGATCAGTAACAAAACGGTTGGCATTGATTTAGGTTTAACCGATCTATTCATCACGTCCGACGGCAAGAAATCAGGCAATCCCCGTCATACCCTGCGCTATCAATCCAAACTGGCTTACTACCAAAAACAGTTGGCCAAAAAGAAGAAAGGAAGCAAGAACCGAGCCAAAGCCAGACTGAAGGTGGCTCGTATCCATGCCAAGATAGCCGATTGCCGAATGGATGCCACTCACAAGGCATCCCGCACACTGATTAACGAGAACCAAGTTGTGTGTGTCGAGTCGTTGACCGTGAAAGGAATGATCAGAAATCCAAAGCTGGCCAAGCACATTGCCGATGCCAACTGGGGAGAATTTGTCAGACAACTTGAGTACAAGTCCGATTGGTCTGGTCGTACCCCGGTTAAAATAGACCGGTTCTTTCCCAGTTCTAAACGGTGCTCCAACTGTGGATTTGTTCATGAACGTCTGCCGTTGTCTATCCGTCATTGGCGTTGCCCCGAGTGCAATGTTCTACACGACAGGGACATCAATGCAGCCATTAATATCAAAGCCGCTGGGCTAGCGGTGTTAGCCTGTGGAGCGACCGGAACGGGGGTGGCAGGGTCTTAGACTTTGCCATCCAGGGAAGGCGTGTTGAAACAGGAAGCCGGTTAGGTGACTAACTGGAATCCTCGCCCGATAGGGCGGGGAGGATGTCAAAGTTTGCCCTTTGTTTGCAGCTTATAACCTGTTGTGCAAAAGCGGAAATACTTTCTCCACAGGGTCGGATCCACAGTGAGGGCGCCACAGTGCGGGCTTCGAGTCATCAGGTGAGCAAAAGGGTTATTTGGCTTTGGCACTCAGCCATCAGGCAGGCGTTTTCTCGGGAGCATACTGATCTATCCCGGTTATCGCTCTGGCCTTGTGGGTTGCCATGGCCATTTTGAGCATTGCCAGATTTTCCTTTTCCCTGGAGCGGTCATTTTCCTGATGCCACAAGTGCATTACTGTTGCCGCGAAGCGACAGTCAAGATGCTTGACCCCTTGATTTAATAGGCGAATGGCCAACTCCGAGTCTTCGTAGCCCCAGCCGACAAACGACTCATCGAATCCATTAACAGCAATAAGGTCAGCCTGCCAAATGCCTAAATTACAGGTTTTAACCCCTTTCCACTGATTCTTTTTTAACAGTCGCAGCGGGCCTAGGGGAAAGGTACGCAGCGCCCATGCACGATTGACTTGCTGCTTATTGAACTGATGCGGTTGCCATTGTGCCACTGGCAGGCTTTCAGCCAGCACTTGCTGAGAAAAATCCCTGGATAAGAGCACCCGGTTCCCGGCTGCAAAAAATCCTTGTCTGGCTAAACGGCAATGGTTTTTTATAAAGTCGGGCCGAATCAGCGTATCGCCATCAATAAACAGAATGTATTCTCCTTCTGCCTGGGCAGCCGCTTTATTGCGGATTGCCGCTGCCTGAAAACCATTGTCCTCCTGCCATATGTGTCGGATCGGGCAGGGAAACCCTTCAGCAGTTGTTTGAATCAGTCGCCTGGTTTCATCAGATGAGCCATCATCAGCAATAAGTATCTCAAAAGGCAGCTGGACTTGCTGTCGGACCGAGCCAAGCACGGCAGTCAGTGCTTGAGGCCAGTTATAGGTTGTTATGATCAGTGAAACTTTCATTTAGTTATCTCGCTGGATACCCCCAGCGAACCAGCTGAGAGAGGGATGCGACCAGCCTGATAAGACAGGCCAACTGACTTCTTTTGCTATCAACACATGCTATCCACACATTCGGTACTTCGGTTCGATGCGGGAGCAGTGATTTATAACGGCAATATTATAATTGTTTACTGTCGTTAAAATATTTTTTCAGCACCATAAGGGCTATCAGGTCTTCTTTATGGATGTTACTGAACTGTTGTACGTAGCGATTAGCGTTTCTTGCTATCGCTTGTGCCTGCTCAGGGTGTTGCAAGTAGAAGTCAATTTTCTCAGGTACATCGCTATAGTCGTCTTTTACTTCGATGTAGTGAATGCCCGCTACCAGTTTTCCTTCCATAAACCAGGTTTCGTATTTTGGCTTGGACATCACCGCAATGGAATTGGACGACATAACCCATTTCAGGTTTGTGGCCACATCATTTCCCTCCGGGCACAGGACGAACTTGTACTTCAGCTGCTCCCTGATGGACATAAAGGCTACTCGATACGGATTGTTCTCAATAGGCTTATTGGATCCTACATCGCACAAAGGGTGACCATGCAGATTTTTCAGCATGGCGACGCGGTGTGCCTGCCAGCTGGCACCGCGCCAGATAGCCACGTCTTTTTTCTCGGCGTATGAGAACGGGTCATTGATAAAATTGAAATGACGAACCCGGTCCAGGTTCAGCAAAACACTGTTGTGGTTGTTTTGCACCGGGCGGCTTTTGACAATATTGGGCAGTCCTGGAGAAATGGTTTTATCCCCGGGCCAATAGTGAAACTTTACCGAGCTGTTGAAGTAGACAAGGTATCGATAGAGATCAAGGTAGTAGACAGAGCTTTCAATCTGTTTATTGATTTTGAAATTTCTGGCCAGAATCGGGAAGTAACCGGTGGTTTCATCTTTTTGGTCGACATCGAACGAACTAGCCTGATTGTAATAGCTGACCCTGTTATGGATATACGCTGCATCTGGGTAACTGGCGATGGAATCCAGTTTGCCTTGCAGTTGCCGACGAAAAAACGACTTGGGGACAAGTCCTCGCAGAATACCTCCCATGTAGTACATGAATTTTATGTTCTTCATGTTTAGCTTCATCGCGTTATCTCACTGAATACCCCCAGCAATCTGGCTGGGGGAGGATGTCAAGCTTAATGGTTCCATATTTGCTGTGTGCAGCCAATGCCTCATAAGCTGAGGCATTGGTTTTCATGGTTATTGTGCAGATTGGGTTGGCGAGGATTGACCCACCATGGCATACATTATTGGCATGATAAAACCATAAAACATGGCGCCAACGTGGTGGTAGAGAAACCGTTCGGTAAGCCCAGAGATCATAAACACGATGACAAAAGTAATCCCGCTGGTGCACAGAAGCCTTTGTTGATAATCCTGCGAAGCCATGTACCGATTAATGAAAAATACCAGAGGCACAAGGTAAAGTAACAAAACGGCAATAATACCAACAAGCCCTCTTTTGGCCATGCCATCAAAAAATTCGCTGTGCGTCGAGCCTGCGCCATCGGGACTGACGAAATAGCCTTCAGCAATCAGTTGTTGGCGAAATTCTGAGCGTTTTTCTATGCCAAGCCCCAGAAGTGGTGCTTCCTGAAACTCCCTTATGGCAGCACGCCACATTTCAAAACGCTGGCCACTGCTGCTTGCCATCAGCTGCTCTTTTGTACCCGGCGTATAGTTCATGACTTCACTCATGGTAGTGCTAAAGCGCTCATGTACGATGGGAATAAACTGGTAGCTCATGATGATAAGCGCCAGAAATCCAACGACAATAGCCGTAAGCTTTTTCCAGCTGAAAAGCCGGAAGAAAAGTACCACGGTAATCAGTAATGCCGGAGGTAGCGCAATCCAGGCACCACGGGTACCCGATAAGATCATGGCTATGGTTGCCATAATTGTTGCCAGCAGAGCCAGGGCAGACCAGTACTTGTGTTTCAGGAACCAGAAGAAGGCACAGAATGACAGTGCCGCCTGGACAGCTGTCAGGTTAGCAAAGTAGATGACAAACAGCGTCCCGAAGACGCGGTCATAGCCAAGAATGAAATATTGGTATAAGGCAACAATACCCGACAACACTCCGCCAATAATAACGCCCTTGAAGATCCAGTCAGGCTCAATTTTGCTCGACGGCAACTGAAAAATCAGCGGCAAGACCAGCAAATAACGGAAGGTTACATCCAGTGCTTCCGTGCCATCCCTGTGAACGTGCAAAAGCCCGGAAAAAAAGGCAAACAGCATGATCCCGACCAACGGCAGATAGTTCGGTTGGCTAACAAATTGCCACCGGCGCCAGTAGTATAAGCTGTACACCAGAAGCAGAATGCACGATAGCTCCAATCCTCTGGGTATTGTTGTTGAAATCGCAATCAGCAACGCAGCAAGAAAGCTGATTACTCTGTCTGGCTCAATGTGATTTGATCTGGTCATAAAAAAGAAGCGTATACGTATGTTTTGACTCGCAGGTGAGCAGGAGGGTCGGCATCGGTAACCTGTCAGTCTATCCCCTTTAGCCGTAATTTTCAGCCCCGGATAACGTGTGGCGACGTGCGGATAAATCGCCGGATTATGCGGGAAATTCCTTCATTGATTCCACTTTTGTCTTTTGAAAAAATCGGTAACCTGACGGAGAACGGATTATAGGCTCCACGCTACAGAATGAATACAATAGGTACTCAGGGACATAGTATTATGATTCACATCAAGGGCGTGGACCCCATTAAGTGAGGCGATACCGTGGAAGATATGAGTAATTTTTGGCTTGTTGTCAGTCTGGCATTTTTGTTCGGGGCATTGTGTGGTGCGTTTATTTATCATGTGACGTCCGGAGTCACGTCTCGCAATGACAAGTTGGCTGATGACCTGCAGCAGCTGCAACAGGAACAGAAGGAATATCAGCAGCGCGTGAATGAGCATTTTGCTACCACGGCCCATCTGATCAATAAACTCACCGATAACTACCGGGATATCCATGAGCATCTGGCCAACTCCGCGGATGAGCTGTGCAAGGACGATGAGGCTCGTAACCGTCTGAGCGATTCGTTGTTAGGTAGCAACGCGCTGCTATCGGCCAAGACTTCCAAACGTCGCAATGAACGTACGCCACCTTTGGAGCAACCAAAGGATTACGCCCCCAAATCCAGCCCCGATGAGCAGGGCGCGTTGGCCGCAGAAGAGTACAATCTTACCACCGAGCCGACACCAGAACTGCCAGACCCCGAGAAAAAATAGTAGCGATTCAGGCAGGCTCAGCCTGCCTGGGTTTGGTCAGCCCTCTACCAGGTCCAGATACTTTTCCGCATCCAGTGCAGCCATACAACCAGTACCTGCCGAAGTAATGGCCTGACGATAAACATGATCCATCACATCACCCGCTGCAAAAACGCCCGCCTTTGATGTTTCGGTGGCATTGCCTTCACTGCCGCCCTTGACCCGGATGTAACCATCTTTCATCGTCAACTGACCGACAAAAATGCCCGTGTTGGGCGTATGGCCAATGGCGATAAAACAGCCCAAGGCAGGAATTTCGCTTGCTTCGCCAGTAAGCACATTGCGTACCCGCACACCAGTCACGCCCATTTCATCGCCCAGTACTTCTTCCAGCACTGAGTCCAGCACTAGCCGGATATTACCGTTACGTACCCGGTCCATCATTTTATCTTGCAGGATTTTCTCGGCGCGAAACTCCTGGCGACGGTGAATCACGGTAACGGTACGGGCGATGTTGGAAAGGTAGAGCGCTTCTTCAACGGCGGTATTACCACCACCGACCACCACTACGTCTTTATTTTTGTAGAAAAAGCCATCACAGGTAGCGCAGGCCGAAACGCCTTTGCCCTTGAATGCCTCTTCACTGGCCAGCCCCAGGTAGCGAGCGCTGGCGCCGGTAGCGATGATCAGGGCATCGCAAGTATACGTGTTGCTGCCCTTGAGAGTGTAGGGCTTGTTGTCCAGATCCACCTCATCGATATAGTCAAAAATAATTTCAGTACCAAAGCGTCTGGCTTGGGCTTCCATATCCATCATCAGCTCCGGACCTTGCAGCCCCTCTCTGCCACCAGGCCAGTTATCCACATCTGTAGTAGTGGTTAGCTGGCCACCTTGCTGCATACCAGTGATCAGAACGGGATTAAGATTTGCCCTGGCGGCGTAAACGGCTGCGGTGTAACCGGCAGGCCCAGAACCGAGAATCAACAGGCGGCAGTGGCGGATTGTGCTCATTAGCATACTCCAAAGGGGACAACAATTTTGGCCCTATAATAGCTACTGCTTTTCTGGCATGGCAATTGCTTTTGTGACTTGACAAGCGCGGGCGGCCAAATGGCTCGTAGGGTTCGGGAAAGTAAAGCCATCAACGGAAAAAACAAGAGTAATGGTGTTCGCTGGTGTATTATTGCCGCTTTTGCTACTGCTGCAATTAACGTGAAAAGCACATAACGTGAAAAGCACGATAATGATTCCTAACAACCCACTGTCAGGCCTAGGCTATTTTGTCCGAGGGTTGGCGATGATTGTACTGCCAGAATTGCGTTGGTATGTCCTGATCCCGTTACTGATCAACATCCTGGTTTTTAGTGGCATGGTTTACTGGGCCTCTGGCTATTTTTCCCAGTGGATGACCCAGCTGACTGACTGGGTACCGCAATGGCTGTCGTTTCTCGAATACCTGGTGTGGCCGCTGTTGTTTTTAGGGTTGGCGGCGGTGATTTTTTTCACCTTTACCATTATTGGTAATTTTATTGCTGCCCCGTTTAATGCTCTACTGGCGGAAAAAGTGCAACGTATGGAAGGTGCCGATTTACCGGATATGCAGTTGTCTGACTGGCTGGCTGTGGTCCCCAAAAGCCTTGGTCGTGAATTACGTAAGCTGTTGTATTATTTTCCCCGGGCACTGTTGTTATTGTTACTATCGTTTATTCCGGTAGTGGGAATGGTGCTCTGGTTTTTGTTCAATGGCTGGATGATGGCCGTCCAGTATTGCGACTACGCCGCTGACAACCGTGGTGTTTCTTTTGCCGATATGAAAGCACAGCTACAGTCACACATCACCAAATGCTGGCCGTTTGGTGCTGTGGTAAATCTGGCCATGCTGGTCCCTCTGGTGAATTTATTGATCATTCCAGCAGCCGTCGCTGGCGCAACCCTGTTTTGGGAGCGGGAGATCGAGTTAGTGCAGTCTATCAGGAGCAATAAATAAATGAGTTGTCTTTTTTGCAAAATCATCGCCGGGCAGATTCCAGCTGATATTGTGTTCGAAAACGACACCGTGTTAGCTTTCAGAGACATTAACCCGGCGGCACCCACCCACATACTGGTGATCCCGAAAAAGCACATCGCTACCATAAACGACGCTGGTGCAGAGGATAAGATGCTGCTTGGTGAGATGATGCTGGTGGCCAGGGATATTGCCGACAGGGAAGGAGTGGATGAGGACGGTTTTCGCCTGACGCTCAATACCAACCGTCATGGTGGTCAGTCGGTGTACCACATCCATCTGCACTTGCTGGCCGGTCGTCAGATGAGTTGGCCTCCGGGTTAATATGCTGATGGTTCAGAGTTTATTTTACAATTGGCAAACCGCGCCATGTCACTAAACGAAACAAAACGCAAAATGCACACCCGGGAGATCTACTCCTTCAGTGAGCAAGAACTGGTGGATGAACAGACCCGGTGCCTGGAAATTCTCTACGACTTTAACCAGACACGGCCAGCCGAGAGTAAAAAACGCGAAGAAATACTCTCCCGGTTATTTGCCGAAATCGGCCCTGACTGCTACATCGAGCCACCACTACGTGCCAACTGGGGGCGGCACACCCACTTTGGACGGCAGGTGTACGCCAATTTTAATCTGACGCTAGTGGACGATACGCACATCTACATTGGCGACTGCGTAATGATTGGCCCGAATGTCACCATCGCTACGGCCGGTCATCCCATTGAGCCAGAATTGCGCCGACAGGCGGCACAGTTTAACGTGCCGGTGCACATTGGCCATAACGTCTGGATCGGGGCCCACTCGGTGGTGTTGCCAGGTGTGACCATTGGTGATAACAGCGTGATCGGTGCGGGTAGTGTTGTCACCCGCGACATTCCAGCCAACGTTGTCGCAGTGGGCAACCCTTGTCGGGTATTGCGGGAAATTGGCGAGCGGGACAGAGAGTTCTACTATAAAGACTTGACAATATAAGGAGTTAAAGGGCTCCGGCCGCTGATTTGCCAATGGAGCGATAAATATCGCTCCATAAAGTTTATTCGACAGGCAAGATGTTGTAACTATGGGTAATTTCAACACCACCCTTACCAAGCATATGTGCTACTGAGCAATATTTGTCCGCCGACAGACTAATGGCTCGCTGCACCTGTGACTCTTTAATATCGTGCCCTTGTACGACAAAGTTCAGGTTAATCCGGGTAAACACTGCCGGTATCGTGTCCGCCCGTTCTGCTTCGATATCCACATGGCAGTGGGTGACTTTCTGACGGGCTTTTTCCAGAATACTGACCACATCAACACAGGCACAGCCGCCTAAACCCATGAGTACCATCTCCATCGGGCCCGCAGCAGTTTTTTGCTCGCGGTCGGCATCCATGACCACAGAATTACCGCTGGGAGTCAGCCCAAGGAAGCGTTGCTTATCCACCCACTTGACTTGTGCCTGCATTGTTCTCTCCTGCCCGGTGCTTGGATTTGTTGGGCCGGATTTTAATCCGTCGAGTAAGTTAGTGCTACTGTCGTATACTTATTTGCCGGAAAAATACCTGGAGGTAATTGATAAATGCATAAATGCTGGTTGAAACCCCTGGCTCTGCTGGGGGCTGTTTTACTGTCAGGCTGTAGCGACAAACCGGAGTCACTCATTGTGGAAGTGTTCAGCGTCTCTCCCCAAGGCTCTGGAGCAACGGTGGGCAAGGTTTATATTCATCCGCTTGACGGCGGTGGCATTCATGTGCAACCAGCGTTGCACGATTTACCCCCTGGGCAGTTGGTTCTGCAAGTTCATGAGCTACCATCCTGTGCCGCTGGCGAACAAGATGGTAAGTCGGTGGCGGCGTTGGCTGCTGGCAGCGCTTACCAGCCGCAACCCACCGAAGATGACAACCGTGATCTGCCGTTGCTGGTTGTGGATGATTATGGCGTCGCCGATTTGCCCGTGGAAACCGTGCGATTCAACCTGAAAGATCTGCATGGTCGCTCGCTGGTGGTTCATGCTGGTGATGGTAGTGGGGCAGACAGCATCCGAATCGCCTGTGGCACGGTGCAGTCATTACCGTAAGAGTCAGAAGATATTCATCAAACAAAACCTGGATAAACAACAGGCGTCGGCTTGTTTGTAACTGCGCGTAAGGGCCATCGGGTCAACTTGCTCACCAATATCAGACCGTTTGATGCAGAAAATTGGCCAGCAGGTCGTGCCCTTGTTGCGTCATAATGGACTCAGGGTGGAACTGCACACCTGCCACCGGCAGCGTTTTATGGCGCACCCCCATGATTTCGTTGTGGCTGCCATCGTCCAGTTGCGTCCATGCGGTCACTTCAAGACAATCCGGCAGGCTTTGCCAGTCAATCACCAGGGAGTGGTAGCGGGTGACGGTAAGGGGGTTGGCCAGCCCCTGAAATACGTCTTGATTATGGTGATACACTGGCGATACCTTGCCGTGCATTACCTGTCGGGCCCGCACCACCTGTCCACCATACACTTGCCCGATACTCTGGTGACCAAGGCAGACGCCAAGAATCGGCACTTTATCCTGAAAATGTCGTATAACATCCATGGAAATACCGGCATCGTTGGGTGTACACGGGCCCGGCGAGATAACAATATGGCGCGGTTGCAGCAGCTCAATATCGGCCAGCGTGATCTGGTCGTTGCGATGCACCGCCACTTGTGCGCCCAACTCGCCAAAATACTGAACCAGGTTGTAAGTGAATGAGTCGTAGTTATCGATCATCAACAGCATTGGTGGTCTATTCCTTGGTAAATCCGGTTTGTGCCATAGCCACGGCACAGGGCGAGGTTATGGTTTCGTGCCCTTTCGGGACGAGTAACCAACAGCACCGTCATAAACGCCTGGTACATCGTGGTATTAGTCTTGGCGTATGCCGACTCCGTGACCTAGAAAGATAATTGCTTTCCCACAACTGCCTCTTTAAGATGAATTGGTACGCCGTGAAGAAGTTTGTTGTTCCTGTACATCGTGCGGTTTTTGCCGTCCCGTTTACAGTGAATCCAATGCAATGATACTTCTGGCGTGGTAACACCGTGCCCTGTGGATTGACTTGGATTCTGGTCATTTCACCGTGGCAAGGTCGTCAAGCATGGAACCTGAAGATAAATCCCCCGATTGTCGCGAAAAAATACCCCCAAAAAAAATTCTTTCCGCCTCAAGAACACTTTTTCTGACACTTCCCCTCACTCTCTGCCTGATCTGTTCCCCTGGTATTTTTGCTGAAACATTTGCTCATGATGAATCAACCGATGATGGCATGGCAACAGACACTCTGTATCACGACACCATTGTCAACTCCCCACCTGGTTATCAACACCGCGCCTGGTGGATTACTGCCATTGGTGCTGGCAGTGTAGCCGCATTGGCCAGTAGCGGTATTGATCAAGATAAACGACAGCATTTTGGTTTTTCCATGATTCTGGGGGCGGCCAGTGAGTTTGGCTTGCGCCGGTTGGCTATCGCTAATGATCACCGCTGGGGCAGAATTGCCCTGGCCACAGGCATTGGCATGGTGCCCGGTCTGGTGAAGGAAGTAACGGACGATAATTTTGATTCGCAGGATGCGTTGGCCAATGCACTCGGCAGTTTTGTCGGCGCCGTATTGTCAGATCTTATCCAGGGACCAGCAAGCTCACACTACGGCTTCACTGCGACAAAAGACCACATGGCACTGATGGTCAGTTACTCGTTTTAAGTCGAACTGGCGACCGGCGGTGTTAATCCGGTTGCCGCTCAGACGATCTTTTTCGCCGTTATTTCTCGCCTTTTTCATAAATTAACATCAATTGTCGCTTATCACGCTCGGTGATAATCCGTCAATATGTAACTGTTATTATGCATATGTACGACGATTTTTAGGTATTTATGTGTAGACACAGACGGAAAATGATGCGTAAATTTCGCTTGCATAATTTTGACCCGCGCAAACACCGCAAAAAAATACAGAAAAAACGAGTGTTGCAGTAACCACTTAATCTGATGGGCGGTAGCGTGGGGGAAAAACCAATAATAAATCGGTTTTTATCGAATAAATCGCTATCGAATAAACCGCCAATTACAAGAAAGCCGTTATGAGCAAAATAATAATGCCCGCCGTTGACGCACCTGCCACTTCCACTCACGCACGTTCTGTGCGCGTTTTTGCCACCATACTCTGCACTTTGGCCATTAATGGCTGCGCTCTTGCTCCCGGTGCCCACCTGGCCCCCAGTAACGACAATCCACTTTATAATCTGGTGGACATCAACGAGGCCACAGTACTGTCTGAGCCGGTGAGCCGTGAGAATTTGGCTGAGACCTTGGGCGGCCAGAGCGATGAGTTGTACCAGTACAAGGTCGGCCCGCACGATGTGCTCAATATCCGCGTATGGAATCACCCGGAACTGTCCACCTCCATGACCATGACGGGCGCACCCGTGACTAATAGCGTTGGTGGGATCGAACGTGGCCAGGTGACCTCGGAAGGGGTGGAAGTGCAGGCCAACGGGACTTTTTTCTATCCATTTGCCGGTCAGGTGAAAGCCGCAGGGCGCGATGTAGCCAACATTCGTTGGGAGCTGGCCACCAAGCTGGCCAAGTTTGTTAAAGACCCACAAGTCAGCGTTCGGGTTCAGGAGTTCAACAGCCAGAACGTACAGGTGCTCGGTGAAGTGGAAAACCCGGGCCCTCTACCCATTACCAGCAAGCCCACCCGGGTGCTGACGGCGTTCTCCCTGGCTGGTGGCCTAACCGACGATGCGGATAAATCCGAAGCCAAGCTGATTCGCGATGGCAATGCCAGAACCATCGATATGGCTAGCCTGTTTGATGGCGACATGACACAAAACGTCATTCTCAAAGACGGCGACGTGCTTAATGTCGACAACAATCGCTATCGCCAGATTGTCATCATGGGTGAAGTGAACAAGGTGGCTGCCATGCCTTATGACCAGCGCGGCATGAGCCTGAACAACGCTCTGGTGGCGGCTAGTGGTATCAGCCAGGTATATGCCAACGCCAAAGGGGTTTACATTCTGCGTAATGGCAAGGCCAACGAGAAAGCCACGGTCTACCGGCTGGATATGACCAATGCCACCGCGTTGCTGCTGGCTGAACGATTCCCGCTCAAGGCGCGAGACATCGTCTACGTGGATACCGCCGGCGTGGCTCGCTGGAACCGGGTGATCAACCAGATTCTGCCGAGTATGAGCTTTATCAGCGCCACCTCCGTCCTGTGACCGGATGTGCTTATCCATTAATCGCTCACGTGTTCAACAGCTACCAGTAAGCAACAGCCACAAGCAGAAAGTGCAGCCCACTCCCAGAGCTGCACTTTGTAGAAAAAACGACGGCCAGCCCCTATGAATAATCCTCACACGTCGCCCAACCTTCACCGGGCAAGCAGCGATATCGTCAACCTGGCGGAAATTCTTGCTATTGTGCTCAAGGGCAAATGGGTGATCATCTCAGTAACACTGGCGGCTGGTTTACTGGCTTTGCTGTTTGCTGTCACAGCTACCCCCATTTATCAGGCGGACGCCCTGTTACAGATCGAAAAGAAAAGTTCTGTACTCGGTGGGATTAATCACAGCTTGACCGATATGCCCGATGATTTGAGCTCCACGGCGGAGATCGAACTGATCCGCTCGCGTATGGTGCTCGGGCAGGCAGTTGCCGCGTTGAAACTGGATATTGTTGCCGCACCGATGTATTTCCCCAAATTTGGTGCTGCCATTGCCCGACGTTTTCAACCCACGGCCACAGAGCCATTTAACCGGGATTGGCGGCAGATCAAGCGGTTGGCGCATTATGGCTGGGGTGGCGAGCAGATTCAGGTGGAACGGTTTGAGGTGCCAGATAATCTTGTCGGGCACGGCTTTACCCTGGTCAAGAATGACCACAACAACTTCACCTTGTACCGGGGACCGCAAAAAATACTGCTTGGTCAGACGGGCAAACCAGCGTCATCGCCAGATGGCGAAATTCGCCTGTTTGTCTCTCAGCTTGAGGCGTTGCCCGGTACGCCCTTTAGCCTGATGAAACAAGATGTGAATCAGGCCATCCGCCGACTCTCCCAACGCCTGAGCATTGCTGAAAAAGGCTGGGATACGGGCATCTTGCAAATGGTGATTACCGGGCCAAATAGCCGCGAGAATCAGCGTGCCCTGAACGAAGTTGCCCGCGCTTATTTGCGCCAGAATGTCGCCCGAAAATCCCAGGAGGCCGAAAGTAGTCTGGCCTTTCTGGAGCAGCAACTGCCCCTGGTCAGGGCTGAGCTGACGGAAGCTGAAAATAACCTGAACAGCTTTCGCCTGCACAATCAGTCGGTGGATCTGACCATGGAGACCCAGAGCCTGCTCAGTCAGATTGTCGAGCTGGAAACGCGCATCTCCCAACTTGAGCTGCAACGCAAAGAGTTGTTGATGAGTTACACCGAAAACCATCCGGCACTCAAAGGGCTGGATGAACAGAAGGTTTTTCTCCAGACTCAACTGGACAAGCTGAACAGCACCAGTCAGAACCTGCCAGAAACCCAGGTGGACATGATGCGCCTGACCCGCAATGTGGAGGTAAGCACCGAGGTGTATACCCAGATGCTCAACAGCCTCCATGAACTGAAAGTGGTCAAGGCCGGTACAGTAGGGACCGTACGCATTATTGATTACGCAGTCAGCGCACCGGTGCCCATTGCTCCCAACAGGGTTTTGATTGTCCTGGCAGCGCTGGTGACCGGGGCGATTGTCAGTTGCGGCTTCGTTTTTATTCGGGCATTGATGAATGCCGGAGTGAAAACACCGGAGGAGATTGAAAGTCATCTGGGCATGGCGGTCTACGCGGCCATTCCCCAAAGTGAATACTCCACCATACTGGAGCGTCAAGCCCGCAAGGCTGCTTTCAAAAATGGTTATCTACTCGCTCGTTCGGCGCCGAAAGACCTGGCCATGGAAAGTCTGCGCAGCCTGCGTACCAACTTGGCCTTTGCCCTGATGGAGTCAACCAACAACCGGATTATGATCACCGGCCCGGCGCCGGGCGTGGGTAAGTCATTTGTTTCGGCCAACCTGGCAGTATTGCTGGCAGAAGCGGGTAAAAAAGTACTGGTGATCGATGCCGACCTGCGTAAAGGCCAATTGCACAAAAAATTTGGCCTGCAAGGCGAGCACGGATTGGCGGATATGCTGCTGGACCCGCAGTTTAATGCCATTGCCTCCGTGGAAGCGAATCTGGACGTGATCGTTGGCGGCAAGCCACCGCCCAATCCATCGGAGCTATTGATGAGCCCGGCGTTCACCGCCCTGCTGGAACGGGTTTCTGCCCTTTACGACGTGGTGATTATTGATACGCCACCCATCCTGGCGGTGACCGATGCCGCAGTTATCGGGGTGCAGTGTGGTTGCACATTGATGGTGGCCAGGGCGGAAAGCAACTCCCTGCGTGAGATTGACCACGCTGCTAATCGCTTGCGTCATGCAGGTGTCAATATGCGCGGCTGTGTGCTCAATGGCATGACCAAAGTCAGCAGTGGACATGAGTTCTACCATTACAGCTATAGCTGATCGCATCCTTTTGGCGAATGCCGGTATCGTGCAAAGAGCACTGGCGCACGGAAGCGCCCAAAAAAAACAATCAACCCAAGAGTGCCTCGATATGGAAAAAGCATTGTTGACCGCAATCTTTGCTTTTGCGTTGTCGTTTACCTTAATCAAAATCATGAAACCCGTCTCCAAAAGGCTCGGGCTGGTGGATAAGCCCGATGCCCGCAAGCGTCATGAACAGGCGGTACCTTTGGTTGGTGGTTTGGCCATATATTGCACGTTGTTGATTGCTGGATTGTTGTTTGTCTGGCAAGTACATGGAGTCCAGGCCTATTTAATCGCTGCCGGTTTTATCACCATCGTCGGTGTACTGGATGACCGGTTTAACCTCAATGTTGGTCTCAGGATACTGTGTTCGTTCGTTGCCACCGGCGTGACCATGTATTGGGGCGGAGCGATTTTTACCAACCTGGGCAATTTGCTGGGGTTTGGCGATATCGTTATGCCACTCTACATTGCTGTCCCATTTACGCTGATTGCTTGCTTTGGCGTTATCAATAGCATGAATATGATCGACGGACTTGATGGCCTGAGTTCTGGCATTGCCATTATGGCTTACAGCTCAATACTGGTTGCCATGGATTTTTCTCCGTCTTTGCTGCTGCTGATCATCACGCTGATTGGCGCCACTTTGGCATTCATGCTGTTTAACCTGCAGGTTTCTGTGCGTTTGCAAAAAGTATTTATGGGCGACGCTGGCAGTATGCTCGTTGGGTTTTCGTTGATCCTTATCCTCTGTTATGCCACACAAACGACAGTCGCCGGTAGCCCGCGCTTTGCGCCGGTGACCGGACTGTATTTTATTGGCCTGCCATTAATCGATATGGTAGTCACGGTGCTGCGCCGTATCCAAAAGGGCAAAAACCCGTTTAAGGCAGACCGCACCCATGCACACCATCTCCTTCTGGAGCTTGGCCTGAGCCCAAAGAAAGTGTTGCTCATTTTGTTGTCTTTGGCTGGCATGATCAACGCCATGGGAATTTTGTTGCACTATTTGGACACACCGGCATGGTTGCAATTTGGCTTGTTCCTCTTGCTGTTTATTTTGTACTTCCACGGAGCTAAACGCAGGTCCCGGCAGATTGAGTCGTTGAATGGCAATGCTCTTTCCTGAAAAGTCGGCTCACATCCACACCACCAATAAAAATTGGATTCACCCACGATACACCAAGCGTTATGCCAGGTGTTGACGGTGCGATCACCATCAGAAGAAAAAAACACAGGGAAGCAAAATGAAGTTCAATCAAGACCCGATTATTGCCGTTATCGGTCTGGGCTATGTTGGCCTGCCTTTGGCGGTTGAGTTTGGCAAAAAATACCACACCATTGGTTTTGACATTAACCCGGCGCGGGTTGAAGAATTGATGAGTGGGCATGACAGCACGCTGGAATGTTCCGATGAGGAGCTGTTGTCGGCCACTAAACTGGGCTATTGCTGTGATTTGCACGATCTTAAGACAGCCAGCGTCTATATTGTCACGGTGCCGACGCCCATCGACCGCCACAACCGCCCTGACCTGACGCCACTGATCCGGGCCAGTGAAATGCTGGGCAGTGTGGTGGACAAAGGGGATGTCATTGTTTTTGAGTCCACTGTCTACCCAGGTGCCACGGAAGACGAATGTATCCCACTGATTGAGCAGACGTCAGGCCTGGTTTATAACCGCGATTTTTTTGCCGGCTACAGCCCGGAGCGGATTAATCCAGGCGATAAACAACACCGGTTGACCACCATCAAAAAAGTAACCTCCGGATCAACTCCGGAAGTGGCCGACTATGTGGACAGCCTTTACAGCTCAATCATTACTGCTGGCACCCATAAAGCCAGCAGCATCAAAGTTGCTGAAGCGGCCAAAGTCATCGAGAACACCCAGCGCGACCTGAACATTGCCCTGGTCAATGAACTGGCGCTGATTTTTGATCGCTTGGGGATTGATACCGAAGAAGTGTTGCTGGCCGCTGGCACCAAATGGAACTTTTTGCCGTTTCGCCCTGGCCTGGTGGGCGGCCACTGTATTGGCGTTGACCCGTACTACCTGACCCATAAAGCCCAGGAAATCGGCTACCATCCGGAGGTGATTCTGGCCGGTCGTCGTATAAATGATGGCATGGGGCAGTTTGTGGTTAGCCAGGTAGTGAAAAAAATGATCAAGCGCCGCATTCATGTGGAAGACAGCAACGTGCTGATCATGGGACTGACCTTTAAGGAGAACTGCCCGGACCTGAGAAATACCCGGGTGGTGGATATGGTCAGGGAATTTCGCGAGTGTGGTGCCAATGTGGATGTCTATGACCCCTGGGTGAACCCGGCAGAAGCTGAGCACGAGTACGGCATCACGCCGGTAAAAGAGCCGGCCTACGGCAAATACGAGGCCATTGTGCTCGCCGTGGCCCATGACCAGTTTAAAGAGATGGGCGCACAAGCCATTCGCAAACTGGGACGGCGCGACTGCGTGGTGTACGACATCAAATACATCCTGCCAGCTGAAGTGTCCGACGGACGGCTTTAACAGACGCATACGGCAAAGACACGGAGAATATTGTTAATATAAAAGACATTAGACGTTTATATCTGGTGTCTTTGCTGCTCTGATCATAAATACGTAGAACAACAATGAAATACGACATAATAAAGAAACAGCTGCAAAGCAGCCCAAAGACCTGGCTGATTACTGGCGTTGCTGGTTTTATCGGCTCCAACCTGCTGGAAACCTTGCTCAAGCTCGATCAGACGGTAGTCGGACTGGACAACTTTGCCACCGGCCATCAGCGTAACCTGGACGAGGTCAAGCGTCTGGTCAGCGCGCAGCAGTGGCAACGGTTTACCTTTCATACTGGCGACATCCGCAACCTGGAAGATTGTCAGCAAGGCTGCCAGAACGTGGACTACGTTCTCCATCAGGCGGCTCTGGGTTCGGTTCCTCGCTCCATCAATGATCCAATCACCACCAACGACACCAATATCTCCGGCTTTTTGAATATGCTGGTAGCCGCCCGTGATGCCAGCGTCGCAAGCTTCACCTACGCTGCCTCCAGCTCCACTTACGGCGATCACCCGGCATTGCCCAAGGTTGAGCAGAATATTGGTAATCCGCTGTCGCCTTATGCGGTGACCAAATACGTTAATGAACTCTACGCCAGCGTTTTTGCCAGAACCTACGGCTTGCAGTGCATTGGTCTGCGTTATTTCAATATTTTTGGCCGACGCCAGGACCCGAACGGTGCCTATGCGGCTGTTATTCCCAAATGGACATCGTCGCTGTTGCATGGCGAAACGGTCTACATCAATGGTGATGGGGAAACCAGCCGGGACTTCTGTTACATCGATAACGCGGTACAAGCCAATATTCTTGCAGCAGTGGCCGATGACAGCGCAAAAAATCAGGTCTATAACGTGGCGGTGGGAGACCGGACGACACTGAACGACTTGTTTAATGGCATCAGAAGCAATCTGGCCCAATCGCAGTCAAGCGTAAGCGACAACAAACCGGTGTATCGTGATTTTCGTGCCGGCGATGTACGCCACTCACAAGCGGATATCGGCAAGGCTCAGTCGCTGCTCGGTTATCAGCCAACCCATCGGATTATGGACGGAATTGGTGAGGCCATGGTGTGGTACCTTGAAAACGCGGACTGAATTCGTGAAAACCAACATCTATCGCATTATTTGGACTGGCGAAGGACTTTGATAGACATTGAAAAGCTGGCAGTTGATCGGCTGGCCAATAAGAACTTATTCACTTTAGCTTTATAGAAGTAACATAGCTAAATGCAAATCCATAAACAGATTAATAGTATTCAGGTGTTTAGAGGTCTGGCCGCGTTGGCTGTTGTTGCTCACCACGCGGTTCTGTCTAATAGCGCTTTTGTGGGTGAAATGCCAAGCTGGATTCACGCTACGCTAGGGCAGGGCAATTATGGTGTTGATTTCTTCTTTGTGCTATCCGGTTTTATTATCTTTTTTATTCATCAGCATGATCAAACCGGTTATCCAGCTGCCCGACAGTACTTGTTGAAACGACTTGTCCGGGTTTATCCCATTTATTGGAGCGTAGCCTTGCCCATGGCATGTGCCTATCTCCTGTTCAGTGGCCCGCTCGGGGCTACTGATCGCAACGTCAGCATCTTCAGTTCAATAGCACTTTTACCTGCAAAAGGTGTACCGATTTTGGGTGTGGCTTGGACCGTCATTCACGAAATCGTGTTTTACCTGGTTTTTCTGGCGTTTTTTTATCGCAGGCAGTTTCTGGTCCACTTACTCACTGCGTGGGCTGTTATTATCGTGGCAGTAAATATTAATGCTGCGGAGTTGACAGGAATTAATCGTTATCTGTTCTCCATACTGAATCTGGAATTCATGATCGGTATTCTGGCAGCCGTGTGCTTGCATCGAATCACTCGCACTGTGGTGGCAAGCGCATTGGTCTTTGCCGGTATTATTATTGGAGTTGCCAGTTTATGCGGCATCAATGCCGGATTACCCGTTGAGCTGCGATTGCTTTTTGCCCTTGGTATGGCCTTAGTCATCATGGGGGCGACAAAATTAGAAAGTGGACGCAAACTCAGATGGTCTGGGCTACTTCTATTGCTGGGCAATGCCAGTTACTCGATTTACCTGATACACAACCCTTTTCTCTCCATCAGTCAGCGTCTTTTGGCCAAACTTGGAATTGGCTGGGCTGCTGGGTTATTTGTCGGCATTGTACTGGCTACCGTTGCGGGTGTGATATTCCATCTGGTAGTCGAAAGACAACTATTGCAGTTCTGTCGTAAGTTCATTAAGAACACTGAAGATCGACGTAATTCTCTGCAAGTCCCGATTTAATCCACCAGGTAAGCAAAAATCTCTATGAATAAAACCATTCTGGTCACAGGCGGGGCTGGGTTTATCGGCTGTGCAGTTGTACGACATTTAATTAATAATACTGATCACACTGTGGTTAATATCGACAAGCTGACCTACGCTGGCAACCTTGAATCACTGGCTAGCGTCAGTGGTAGCGCTCGCTACCATTTTGTCCATGCCGATATTTGCGATGGGCAGACAATGGCGCAAGCGTTTGCTGAGTTTCAGCCCGACCTGATTATGCACTTGGCGGCAGAAAGTCATGTGGATCGCTCCATTGACGGCCCGGCAGAGTTTATCCAGACCAATGTCGTTGGTACCTGCACTTTGCTGGAGGTGGCTCGCGCGTACTGGAGTGAGTTGAGTGAGGATCGCAAAGCGGTGTTTCGTTTTCATCATATCTCCACTGACGAAGTTTATGGGGATCTGGATGGAACTGATGATCTGTTTACCGAATCCACGCCTTACGCTCCAAGTTCACCCTATTCCGCCAGCAAGGCCAGCTCTGACCATCTGGTCAGGGCGTGGCACCGCACCTACGGCATACCGGTACTGATCACCAACTGCTCCAACAACTATGGACCTTATCATTTCCCGGAAAAGCTGATTCCCCTGACCATATTCAATGCCCTGGAGGGTAAGCCGCTGCCGGTTTATGGTAAGGGCGAACAGGTACGCGACTGGCTGTTTGTAGAAGACCATGCTCGTGCATTATACCGGGTGCTGATGCAAGGCACGGTTGGGGAAACCTACAATATTGGTGGTCACAACGAAAAGCAGAACATTGATGTAGTGTATGCTCTGTGTGCACTGCTGGAGGAGTTGGCACCCAACAAGCCCGCAGGTGTGACGGCCTATAAAGATTTAATCACATTTGTTAGTGACCGACCGGGTCATGACCATCGATACGCCATCGATGCCAGCAAAATGGCCGACGAACTGGGGTGGCAGCCGGAAGAGACCTTTGCTACCGGCCTACGCAAAACGGTGCAGTGGTATCTGGCAAATCGTCAATGGTGCCAGCATGTCCAAGATGGCAGTTACCAGCGTCAGCGTCTGGGATCCTGGTAAAGTGTCTGCTGGAGAGAAGTGCATGACATGTGAAAAAAAAATCTTATTACTCGGGGCAGACGGTCAAGTTGGCTGGGAACTGCAACGGTCATTGCTGCCGCTGGGCCAGATTGTGCCAGTGGATCGTCCCCAGTGTGACCTGGCGCAATTGGAGCACGTGAACACTCTTCTTGAGAAAACCAGGCCAGAGATGATTGTTAATGCCGCTGCTTATACGGCAGTGGATCGGGCAGAGCAGGAGCCTGAGGCAGCACGACAACTGAACAGTGCTCTACCGGCTTGTCTGGCAGAATACGCCAGGGCTTCGGGCGCGTTGCTGGTGGATTATTCGACCGACTATGTCTTTGATGGCTGTAAACCCGCACCGTATCAGGAAAGTGATACGGCATCTGCCGTTAATGTGTATGGCCAAAGCAAGCAAGAAGGATTGTGTGCCATTATTGACAGCGGTTGCCGACACCTCGTATTGCGCGTCAGTTGGGTATACAGCAGGCGCGGGAAAAACTTTCTCAACACCATGATGCACCTGGCCAGTGAGCGCGACGAACTCAGCGTGGTTGCTGACCAAATCGGCACACCAACATCGGCTGATCTGATCGCCGATGTAACGGCCCATGCCATGCAAGCAATACTCAACGGCGGTACCCAAGGCGGCGTGTATAACCTGGTGCCAGATGGCGTAACCAGTTGGCACGGTTTTGCCGTCGAGATTGTTCAACAGGCGCATAATGCCGGTTTCTCACTTAAACTGCGGCCAGAGAATATCAGGCCCGTCACCACGGCAGAATATCCGACATTGGCCCAGCGCCCGGCTAACTCCCGGCTGGACACCAGCAAACTAAAAGACACATTTCATATAAATCTGCCCCAGTGGCAGAGCTCACTGCCACGATTGATCAACCAATAACGTTCACTCAAACCATCATAAAGACAATAACTATGACTGCACGCAAGGGAATTATTCTGGCCGGAGGATCTGGCACTCGCCTGTACCCGATCACGCAGGCTGTTTCCAAACAGCTGTTGCCGGTTTATGACAAACCGATGATTTATTATCCCCTGGCCACACTGATGCTGGCCGGTATTCGGGATATCCTGCTGATTTCCACACCGCTTGATACCGTGCGCTTTGAAACATTGCTTGGCAATGGCGAGCAGTGGGGCATCAATATCCAATACCAGGTACAACCGTCACCAGATGGTCTTGCCCAGGCATTTATTATTGGGGAACGGTTTATTGGTCAGGATACCTGTGCCCTAGTGCTTGGGGATAATATTTTTTACGGCCATGACCTGACTGTGAAGTTGCAGCTGGCCACCCAGCGTCAGCAGGGCGCAACGGTATTTGCTTACCATGTCAACGACCCGGAACGCTATGGTGTGGTGGAATTTGACCAGCAAGGCGCGGCGATCAGTCTGGAAGAGAAACCCAAACAACCCAAATCCAACTATGCGGTCACTGGCCTCTATTTTTACGATAACCAGGTCGTCGATATTGCCAAGTCCCTCAAGCCTTCTGATCGGGGCGAGCTGGAAATCACCGACGTTAACAATCGTTACTTGGCTATGAATCAATTAACAGTAGAACCCCTTGGTCGTGGTTTTGCGTGGCTCGATACTGGCACTCATAAATCTTTGCAGGAAGCCACCAACTTTATTGAGACCATTGAGTGTCGTCAGGGATTGAAAGTAGCGTGCCCGGAAGAGATAGCCTTTCGTATGGGCTTTATCGATGTTGAACAGCTAAACCGACTCTCTCAGCCACTGATGAAAAGTGATTACGGTCTCTATCTGCAAAAGGTTAGCCGAGAGCAGGTCTTTGCATGAAAATGATTCAAACAGAAATACCGGATGTAGTCATAATCGAGCCGACAGTTTATGCAGATGAACGGGGCTGGTTTATGGAGAGCTTTAATGAAAAGAACTTCCACCAAGAATTAAAAAACCTTGGGTTGACGGTTCCAGGGCCTTTTGTTCAGGACAACCACTCCTGTTCACACAAAGGCGTACTGCGAGGATTGCATTATCAGGAAGCTCCTTATGCTCAGGGTAAGTTGGTTCGGGTCACGCAAGGTGTGGCTTTTGATGTAGTCGTTGATATTCGTCCGGAATCAGAATTCTTTGGACGATTTGTGTCGGCGGAACTGTCTGCAAGTAACTGTCGGATGATTTGGATTCCAGGAGGATTTGCCCATGGATTTATGGCACTAACCGACGATACTCATTTTCTTTATAAGACTACTAACTATTACTCTAAATCCCATGAAAGATCTTTGCTGTGGTGTGATCCTGAAATAAATATTAATTGGCCAGCAGGTAATTATTTGATTAATGAAAAAGACATCAGTGCACCTACTCTGGATAATAATAAATGAGGTATTTATCATTTGCCGATGGATTAGTAAAACGACTTAACTCTAATGAAACTATAACTATTCTTACTCAAGCAGCTTTGGGTGTCACAGTTATTCGGTTAACTGGGATGGTACTTACTTTTTTAGTGGGGGCCCAGCTAGCACAATTGTTAGGTGTTGTTGGTTATGGTACTTATGGATTTGCAATTTCTATTATTGCAATATTGACAATTCCTACCCAGTTTGGTTTTCCTCAGCTATTGGTTCGTGAGATTTCATCGACAAAAGCAGAAGATGACTGGAAAAAATTATTTGGTCTTTTGGCTTGGTTTGATTCAGTTAGTTTACGTTTGTCGTTAATAATGGTAGTTGCTGCTGGTATTTGTTTATGGGTACTAATTAGTAATGGAGATTTGGAATCGTCCACCAGTATTACATTAATAACAGGTTTGTTTACAATTCCATTAGCAACCCAAATTGTTATTAAGGGTGCAACATTGAGGGGAATTGACTACATTGTCAGTAGTCATGTAATTGATGCCATTATCCAGCCTGGATTAATGTCATTATTTATTTTTCTCTTGGCATCACTATCTGATATTGAATCACCTGAGATTGCCATGGCTGCTCGATGGGTCTCCCTATTTTTCTCACTCATCGCTGCCTGTTTTATCTTGAAATACGCACTACCTAAAAAGCCGGAGACAATTGGTAAGGATAATGTCAATACTAAGCAGATGTTGTATAGTGCATTTCCTATGGCTATGACAGAGGGGATGCGAGTATTACAAGGGCATGTACTTGCTGTTATTCTTGGTTTTGTTTCAAGTTCTTATTCTGTGGGTATCTATAAAATTGCAAGCTCAACTATTCTATTGATTAGTCTCCCACTAACTATTGTTAATTTAACCATTTCTCCAATGATTAGTAGGGCTTATACCAATAGAGATGGAGAGAAATTAAAAGTAATCCTACAGTTTTCTGCAATATCAATGACCATTGGTGTAGCCGTACTTGCATTGCCTTTTGTATTCTTTGGAGATGATCTTTTGATATATGCATTTGGAGAAGGATTTCAAAAATCAAATGCATCAATTTTAATAATGGCAATGGGTGTATTAATATCGAGTACGTTCGGTGCAAATATTACATTTCTCAATATGTGTAGACAAGATAAAGTGGTAGCTAAAACATTTGTGTTTTCACTGATTCTGACGGTCGTGGTGGCATTACCATTAATTTTTTTATTTGACGAAGTTGGAGCAGCAATTACACATTCAATTGTAATGATTATTACATCGATATTTTTATACTTTAAAGCAAAGCATGTTTATTAAATCTGCAATTTTGATTTAGAATTTTCTGAAGCATGAATTTGTTACATTTTATTTTTGGTTTCTCTAGGCGTACAAAGAGAAAGGTGATTAGTTTTATTTACATCATCATACTTAAATATTTTGCTAAAGGGATTAGCTTTGGTAAAGGTGTATGCTTTCATGGGTATAGTTATATTTCGTCGACAGATGGAGGTTTAATAAAATTTGGACACAATGTTAATATTTGTAGAAATGTAAAAATTATTTCTCAAAGTGCTTCAGTAACCATTGGAGATAATGTTTATATTGGTGAAGGATCATTTATTGTTGCTAAAAAAGATATACACATAGGCAATAACGTCTTGTTGGGTGAGTACGTTGTTATCAGAGACCAGGCGCATTGCACAGATATAATTCCCATACGTTTGGCAGGATTTTCTACATCACCAATTAAAATCGAAAGTGGAGTATGGATCGGAGCAAAAGCGACCATCTTGCAGGGTGTCACCATCTGTGAAGATGCTGTTATTGGTGCTCATGCTCTTGTAAATTCAAACATACCTGGCAGAACATTAGCAGCCGGTATACCTGCAAAGGTACTAAAATCGTTATGAGTAAGATTTCACTATTTTTGCCAGATCTTCGGGGAGGTGGAGCAGAAAAAGTAGCGGTAAACCTTGCTAATGAAATGATTCGTAGAGGATTTGATATTGATGTAGTTCTTATTAAACGCCAGGGCGAGCTAGTAGTCGATTTGGATTCATCAATTAACGTAATTGATTTGGATTCTGAAAGAATCAGGAATTCAGTAAAACCTTATATTTCATACCTTAAAAATAATAAGCCTGATGTTATTTTAGCTTCCATGTGGCCTTTAACTTCAATAGCAATCATTGCTAATAGGCTAGCTAAATCGCAAAGTACTGTTGTCATATCTGAGCACACTACATGGTCGCGATCACAAATTGTTAGAAAATGGAGTCGCCGATGGATGACCCGTTTAATAATGTCATTAACCTTTCCATTTGCTGATGGCATCATCACTGTTTCAAAAGGTGCCGCTTCAGATTTGGCTAGATTTTCGTTTACTAAGCGTCAATCAATAACGGTAATTTATAACCCAATAGTAGACGAGCGAAAGGTGGAGGACTGCGATTCATCTGTCAACCATTTATGGCCAAAAGCTGAATATCATTTATTAGGGGTGGGTACGTTAAAGCCTGTGAAAGATTTTTCCACTTTATTAAAAGCTTTTTCATTAGTTAGAAATAAAGTAGATGCCTCGCTAATTATTCTTGGTGAGGGGGAATTAAAATCAGAATTGTTGTCTTTATCAAGTAAAATGGGAGTAAGTTCCTACGTCTCCTTTCCTGGATTCGTTAGAGATACTATCCCTTTTTATCAATCTGCGGATCTCTTTGTTTTATCATCCTTAGCAGAAGGGTTTGGAAATGTCATCGTAGAGGCAATGGCATCTGGTACACCAATAGTAGCAACAGATTGCCAGTCAGGACCGAGGGAAATTCTTAAAGATGGGAAATATGGTAAGTTAGTTCCCATCTCTGATGCTGATACGTTGGCCAATGCAATAGTTGATTCTATTAAAGAAACGCACGACGCGGAAAATTTAAAGCAGCGCGCAAGTGAATTTACCATCGATAAAATTACCAGTCAGTATTTAAATGTGATGCTTCCTGAAGCAGCAAACACGCATTTGAACCATAGAAGATTGTGATGGCCAACATGCTGTTTCTCATCCATTATTTCAATACCTATGATAAGAAAAAATTATGCCTATAGTCTCTGCAACCGCATTTCGAACTGATATCAACGGGCTAAGAGCTTGGGCAGTCATGGCCGTTGTGTTATTTCATTTTTATCCTGTTGCGCTCTCTGGAGGATTCGTCGGCGTAGATATTTTCTTTGTGATTTCAGGTTTGCTTATGACCTCTATCATCATGAGAGGTTTGGAGAGAGGGAACTTCTCTTTGGCAGAGTTCTATCTTGCTCGCGCGCGGCGAATTTTCCCTGCCTTGTGGAGTTTGACAGCTGTGCTACTAGCTTTGGGCTGGTTCTGGTTGCCAACATCTGAATATCAGGATTTGGGCTCGCAGGCAGCTTCTTCACTATTATTTTTATCAAATATCTATTTCTGGCGTACAGCAGGATACTTCGATGGTGCAGCAAGTGATAAACCACTGTTGCATACATGGTCACTCTCCGCAGAGTGGCAATTTTATATGTTATTGCCATTTTTTCTTGTTCTGTTGTGGAAGTTGCGCCCAAGAGAGAAAACGATATTTGCAGGCATGATTTTTCTCTTTATTTCTTCTCTGGGGATTAGTGCACTCGCAACACCTTGGAAACCTACTCCTGCATATTATCTACTGCCAACACGGGGATGGGAAATGGTGGCAGGCGGAATAGTCTTTTTTCTGAGTCGGCGAGTACTATTGTCAGAAAATAGCAGACGGATTTGCCAATGGATTGCCTGGCCAATGCTGGTTTTTTCCATGCTATTTTTTTCTAGTGAGTACCTGTGGCCAGGAATTTGGGCACTGATCCCAGTAGTCGCTACGATGCTCCTATTATTGGCTAATAACAACAATAGTTGTGTTATTGCTAATCCATTAGCGCAGTGGCTGGGTGACCGTTCTTACTCAATCTATCTATGGCATTGGCCACTTGTAGTTGCTTTGCATTTTTTTGGAGCGAGCGACGAGTCAGTGTGGATTATCGCTGCTTTACTTGGGTCTCTGGTTCTTGGAGATCTGTCCTATCGATTGATTGAGAGGAGAGCTCGTTCAGCTTATGGAGGTATAAACTGTAGTAAGCAATTTGTTATAACTGGTGGAGCAACTGCTATCATTGGCGCGGCCGCTGTAAGTGTTTCTTTGACTGATTTTGCAGGACGGATGCCAGCTGACGTTGAACTTGCAGATTTAGCAAGGCTAGATAAAAATCCAAGACGAACAGAATGCTTCATACAAGGAAATGAGGGTAGTTCAGGATGTACATTCGGAAAATATAAGGAGCTGGGTGCTGTTGTTATTGGTGACAGTCATGCAGATATGGTCATCAATGCCATGAGCGAAAGTGCACAAAAATACAATAAAAGTGTACTTATGTATGGATTAAGTATGTGCCCAACTATTGAGGGTATCATTGAGAACGGTGGAAACAGATCTGAAAATACTTGTCAGGAATTTAACAGTTGGGTATTCAAGCAGCTTGACATTGTTAGTAGTGATATTCCTGTGGTTCTGATTAGTCGAACTTCAATGTATTTTATGGGGGCAGATGATATTGGGCGTCCCAATGGAGATCTTCCCTATTATATGACATCAAAACCAAATGCTATTGGCATTGAGGCCGTGCGAGAGGAACTAAGTGTAAGCTTTGTTAATACAGTCTGTAAGTTAGCGGAGGAAAGAAAAGTTTACTTGATGAGGCCAATTCCCGAATTTGTGGACGATGTGCCACGATTGGTCACCAGACAGTTAATTTTTCAACAAGATAGTTCAAATATTACGCTTCCAATTGCCGAGTATTATGAAAAAAATTCTTTTGTATGGAGTATTCAGAATGATGCACTCAAAGAGTGTGGTGTGGAAATTCTGAACCCGCTTCCATACCTTTGTGATAACAAAGTTTGTTATGGTTCAATAGCAGGGAAGCCTCTTTATCTCGATAACGATCATTTGAATGAATATGGTAGCCGCTACCTAACACCAATGTTTGATTCTGTTTTTAATTATCGGGATGGAAAAAATTATGCTTTCTCTGGACAGGTTAATGAAAAATTCGTCAAAAGGATAGAATAATTCTAATAATTATTTGTAAATAGTTGAGAGTATAAAATAGTGTCACGAATACTTTATTTGTCCTACACCGGTATGACGGAGTCTCTTGGTAAATCACAAGTGCTGTCATATATAAAGGAAACCTCAAAAAGTAATCAGATGTACCTTATATCGGTTGAGCGTGAGCGGGTCGATGAGGTGCTAAAAAATAATATTTCAGAATGTGATTTTCAATGGATCTATTTTTATGCAAAAAAAAATAAGGCGCTCAATCTTGCATTGATTATATATATATATATGTATTCTTTGTTTTTATGTAAAAAACATAAAATACAAATAGTGCACGCCCGAAGTTATCTTATGGGTGTTGTGGCCATGCTGTTGAAGAAAACAGCTAAAGTAAAATACCTGTTTGATGCCCGTGGGTTCTGGTTTGATGAATTGTACGAAAATGAAAGAATAAAAAGTTCAAGGCTATATGGCTGGTTAAAAAGAATTGAAAGTAGATTATACCGTAATGCTGACCATGTTATCACATTAACTCACAGCTCACTTCCTGTCATAAGTAAAATGGTAGGTGGTACTGACAATGTTACTGTTATACCTACATGTGTTGATCTTGATCATTTTGATTATAGAAAACATATGAGTAATGACAGGCATAAATCAATAAATCTAGCTTATGTGGGCTCTGTAGGCCAAAGATATTTATTTGATGATGTTGCCAGATTGGTTAAAAAATTAAGTGATAGTGTAAATAATATTGAGTTTCATATTTTTACCAAGGATCGAGAGCTAGCGCATGAGATTTGTAGTAAATATCATCTTGCACCAATTATAAAAACCTTCGGTTTCGAAGATATGCCAAAAGAGTTATCGACTATCGATTGCAGTATTTTTTTTATGAAGAAAACGCCTGGAACTCTGGCAATGGCACCAACAAAATTTGCTGAGTTTTTAGCTATGGGTATACCTTCCATTGTTAATGATAATGGAAGTGATGTAGTAAATGTAGTTGAAAAAAATTCTGCTGGCGTTGTTATAAGGAACTTTTCAAATGTGACCCATGTGGTTTCTTTTTTACAAAATACTGTAGATAAAGAAAGATTAAGAAAACTTGCGTCTGACATTTACTCTTTATCAGACGCCGTTGTAAAAACTAATGTGATTTATAAAGAACTAGAATTAAAAACAAGGAGCTTGTGATGAAAATTACTGTTTTTGGGGTTGGCTATGTTGGTCTGGTACAAGCCGCTGTACTGGCTGAAGTCGGCCACGATGTTATGTGCGTTGATGTTGATCAGAAGAAAGTGGATAACTTGAAGCAGGGTATTATCCCTATCTTTGAGCCCGGTCTTGAGCCACTGGTTAAGACAAATTATGAGGCAGGTCGCTTGCGGTTCACTACTGATGCAAAACAAGGGATTGAGCACGGTAAGTTGCAATTTATTGCGGTTGGCACCCCACCGGATGAAGATGGCTCAGCCGACTTGCAGTATGTGCTGGCAGTAGCAGAGACCATTGCCAGTTATATGAACGCAGATAAAATCCTGGTAAATAAGTCTACTGTGCCTGTAGGGACTGCTGACAAAGTAAAAATGCGAGTTGCTGAAGTATTGGCTGCCCGTGGCAGCGGATTTGGCTTTCATGTGTGCTCAAATCCTGAGTTCCTGAAAGAGGGCTCAGCGGTTGATGATTGCATGAAGCCAGATCGCATCATTATCGGTACTGACAGTGATGATGTTATTGAGACTATGCGTGAACTTTATGAGCCGTTCAATCGTAATCATGAACGTCTGGTATTAATGGATGTACGCAGTGCCGAGCTGACCAAGTATGCAGCTAACTGTATGTTGGCTACCAAGATCAGTTTTATGAATGAGATGGCTGGGCTGGCAGAAATATTGGGAGCGAATATCGAAATGGTTCGCCAGGGCATTGGATCGGATCCTCGCATCGGTTACCACTTTATCTATCCGGGTTGCGGTTATGGTGGCTCCTGCTTCCCCAAAGATGTACAAGCTCTGCAGCGCACAGCAGAAGAGATTGATTTTGAACCGGTGTTGTTGCGCGCGGTTGAAAACCGTAATGTTCGGCAGAAGGAGGTGCTGTTTAATAAAATTGTTGCCCATTACAAGGGCAATTTGGCAGGTAAAACCTTTGCACTTTGGGGGCTAGCCTTCAAGCCCAATACCGATGATATGCGTGATGCGCCAAGCAGAGTGCTGATGGAAGCTCTATGGAAAGCTGGTGCCAGAGTGCAAGCCTATGATCCAGAAGCAATGGAAGAAGCTCAGCGTATTTACGGCATAAGAGACGAGTTACAACTGTGTGGTACCAGGAAGTCGGCCTTGAATGGTGCAGATGCTTTGGTTATCTGTACAGAGTGGAAAAATTTTCGAGCCCCAGATTTTGAACAGATGCAAGAGCTACTTAATGAGTCGGTTATTTTCGATGGCCGTAATATGTTCGAACCAACACGTATGACTCGCAAAGGTTTCACCTACTACTCCATTGGTCGCTAAAATATCGATCTCTACAGAGACACAGAAGAAAAGATTTTGGTTAACAATTATTGAAGATTTTTGTCTATTACTAAAATCTTTCTGCTTTTCCATAGTGCTGTGTCTGTTTGATAGAAAAGGATTATAAAATTGACATCCTCCCGCCCCTGAAGGAGCGGGATTCCTGTTAGTCACCCAACAGGCTTCCTGTTTCATCGTTCGTTGCTCAGGGAACAGGCTTGGTTTTCGCGCAAAAGTTCCACGTTGGGAGCTTTTACGATGGCGAATCAACCCATGCTCCCCAAGTCTCACACGAACTCCGCAGGCTTAACATTCCTCCAGCCCCGAGGTAGGTCTGCAAAGACAGGTGAATAATAGCAGTGACTATTTTAACCGCAATACTGGAAGATGCCGAAAGTGCTGATATCAAAAGAAGTTAGTTTTCCAGCCTTATCAGGCTGCTCACTATCCCTCCCAGTACTAAAAGTACTGGGTTTCTCGCGAGGTTTTCGATGAAATACCTGGTAACAGGCGCGGCCGGTTTTATCGGCATGCATGTCTCCAAAAAGCTCTGCGAGTTGGGTTATGATGTTATCGGGTTGGATAATCTTAACGATTATTACGATCCACGCCTAAAACATGCTCGTCTTGGGCAGCTAAAACCTTATAATAATTTCCATTTTGTCAAAATGGATCTGGCCGACCGTGAAGGTATCAATGAGCTTTTTTACAGTGGTAAATTCCAGCGTGTAATTCATTTAGGTGCTCAGGCCGGTGTTCGCTATTCTCTGCAGAATCCCATGACCTATGTCGACAGCAATCTTATAGGGATGATGACTATTCTTGAAGGCTGTCGTCATAATAGTATTGAACATCTGGTGTACGCATCATCCAGCTCTGTCTACGGTATGAACAGCAAAATACCGTACTCAACAAAGCACCCTGTTGATCATCCGGTTTCACTCTACGCTGCCACCAAGAAGGCCAATGAATTAATGGCGCACAGTTATTCCCAGCTTTATAACATTCCGACAACAGGCTTGCGCTTCTTTACAGTAAATGGTCCTTGGGGTAGACCTGATATGGCAGCTTGGAAGTTTACCAAAGCCATCATGGAAGATACGCCCATTGACGTGTATAACAATGGTGAATTACAAAGAGACTTTACCGATATTGAGGACATACTTGAAGGCATAATACGCATTCAGAATGTGATTCCTAAAGGCATTCCCAATTTTAAAAATGATGACCCCAGTTGCAGTGCTGCTCCATACCGAATATATAATATTGGCAACAATCAGCCGGTAAAACTATTGGATTTTATTCACATGATTGAAAAAGCCTGTGATAAGCGAGCAGTCATGAATTATTTGCCGATGCAGCCCGGAGATGTTTATGCCACCTATGCAGATGTAGATGATTTAATGAAGGTGATTGATTTTAAGCCTGTGACATCATTGCAAGATACGATAAATCGCTTTGTTGATTGGTATATAAGCTGGCATTGATGGTTTGGTTTGTTAACATTAGGTGGCAATTTCGGATTAATTAATTTTTTGCATTCATGAATTACTTCCAGACACCAAATGGTTTTAAATTGAAAACCAATTTTCATGTTAAGTAAATATTTTCTGCCGCTATAGATGCAACCAAGTACAAGGAAGTTTATCAAAGGGAATTACATGAAAAGATCAGCACTTGTCTTCAGTAAATACTCCAGAATGGGCGCCAGTTCACGTTTAAGGACTTATCAGTATCTGCCATTTCTGGAACAAAACAATTATAACGTTGATGTTTCCTGTCTATACGATGACGACTACCTGTTAACGTATTACCGGACCAAAAAACGCTCCATTACCAAGATAGCAAAGTGCTATTTTAATCGACTGGTAAAGGTATTTTCAGTCTACAAATATGATGTCGTTTATATCGAAAAAGAGCTGTTCCCATTTCTGCCTGCTGTGTGCGAAAGGCTACTGCGCTACGGCGGGGTAAAATACATTGTTGATTACGATGATGCGGTTTTTCATAACTATGACTCTGCAAAAAACTGGTTGGTAAGGCTGTTTTTATCGAAAAAAATAGATGCTGTGATGAAGTCATCCAATACCGTGGTTGTTGGTAACAACTATCTGTGCAGTCGGGCTATTCAGGCCGGGGCCACGGGAATACAAACCATGCCGACGGTGATTGATGCCTCCCGGTATTCAGTAAAAGTTAAAATGGCATCTAGTGATACTTTGGTCATCGGGTGGATCGGTTCGCCTTATACTCAGAAGTACCTGTTAGCTATCGCTGATGATATGCGTGCCCTGTCTGAAAAGATAAATATAACTCTGCGGTTTATCGGGGCTAATGAACAAATTTTGCCTGATTTTCATGGAGTGAATGTGGAAATAATTCCCTGGTCAGAAGAGACTGAGGTGGAAAATATTCAATCTTTTGATATTGGCATTATGCCATTGCCGAACGAGAAGTTTGAGCACGGTAAGTGCGGCTATAAATTGATTCAGTACATGGCTTGCGGGATACCGGTTATCGCCTCAAACATTGGAGTAAACAAAGATATTGTGGTCGGTTCGCAGTGTGGTTTGCTGGTTGACACTATCTCCCACAAGACGAGCTCCAACAAGACTGGCTCCAACGAGATTAACTCCAATGAGACCAACTGCAACGAGACTCCCCTCAGCGAGATTACCTCTTGGGATAAAGCGGTGCTGGCTATGATGTCAGATGCCGGGCAATATCAGCGCTTTTCGCGCAATGCATTGGCAGCGGTAAAGTCTATCTATTCCATGCAGGTTCAACAGCAAAAACTTTTGACTATCTTTAACGAGTTGTAGGATGGCCATCTATTTTGTTTTATTTGGTTTGCTATTTCTGGCGACTGTTTTTTTCGACAGTGATGATGGGTACAATAATCAGGTGCTAATTGCTAATAAGCACTATTTTTTATTTGTTTTTTTTATCCTGCTTGCCATTGTCGTTGGTGTACGCTACCAGATCGGGGCCGACTGGTTTTCCTATGAATATTATTACGACATGATGGCGCGGTTTTCCCTTCCCGATGTATTGACGCTAAAAGATCCTGGTTACCAGCTGATTAATTTTGTCTCCCACTCTCTAGGGTGGGGTATGATGGGAGTCAACCTTACCTGTGGCGCCATCTTTTCCTATGCCCTTGTCAAGTTCAGCCTTAAACAGAGCGATGTATTTCTGTCTCTGTTGGTCGCCTTTCCTTATTTGTTTATTGTTGTCGGCATGGGGTATGCACGACAGGCGGTTGCTATTGCCTTTTTAATGCTGGCTATTACCCAGTTATATGAAGAAAAAATAATTAGTTATGTGGTGTTGCTGGTTACCGGTGCTTTTTTTCATAAGACAGCCATTGTTATGGCACCCATTGCCTTTTTGATCACCGAGCGAAATCGCAACCAGAAGATATTTTTCGGTGGGTTGTTTTCAGTCATTGTGATTTACCTGTTTTTCTCCAGCACCATTGATAACCTGATGTACTCCTATGTGGAAAGTGACCGGTATAACTCGCAGGGCGCGTTTATCCGCGTAGTGATGTCATTTTTGCCTGGTGTGCTCTTTTTGATGTTTCGGGATCGCTTTAACTTCAGTCCGATTATTTATCAACTGGTATTGCTGCTGTCCTGTGCATCGGTATTGTTATTTGTGTTGCTGCTCGCTTTTTCTTCGCTATCCACCATCATTGACCGTTTTGCCCTATACATAATTCCGTTGCAAATGCTGGTGTTATCGAATCTGCAAGGGCTGTTTACCCGCTGGAATAAATTTACGGTTCACTTGCTGGTCTGTGGGTATCTTTTTGCGGTGCTGTTTGTCTGGTTGAATTTTGCCTCCCACGCCAATGCCTGGGTTCCCTATAAAGCCTATAACGTTTTGCAGCTCGGTTATGATCAATAAAAATGGCAAACTCCTTATCTCTCTGGATTTTGAGCTGATGTGGGGCGTCAGGGATAAACGGACGATCTCTGGCTATGGCAAGAACATTATTGGTGCAAGAAAGGCAATTCCACAACTGCTGAACCTGTTTCGCAAGTACGATATCCACGCCACCTGGGCGGTGGTCGGATTTCTGTTTGCCAGAAATCGGCGGGAGTTGACGGAATTTATACCATCACTGTTGCCTGCCTATAAAAATGAGCATTTCAGCCCTTATCGATATTTGCAGGAGCAGGTCGGTGATAGTGAACGCTGCGATCCTTATCATTTTGCCGGCTCATTGATTGATCGTATTGCTGCCGTTAAGGGGCAGGAGATTGCCACCCATACGTTTTCCCACTACTACTGCCTGGAAGCTGGCCAAACCCTTGAGCAGTTCCGGCAAGATCTCAGTGCTGCCCTGGGCATTGCCCATAAGTATGGCCATAAGATGACGTCTGTTATTTTCCCGCGAAATCAGTATTCAGAGGAGTATCTGGTCATTTGTCAGTCGCAGGGTATTGAGTTTTTTCGCGGGAATCCCAAGTCGTTTATCTACCAGGAAAAGGCACAACAGGAACGCAGTCAGATTGTGCGCGCCCTGAGAGCCATAGACACGGTCATACCTATTGATGGCTATCATGGTGCTCTGCCAGAAGTGTCTTGTGGCATGGTGAATGTGGCGGCCAGTCGCTTTCTCCGGCCAGTCAGCAAGTCCACGTCTTCTGTGCGCATAGCTCTGTCATTGCAGCGAATCATCAGCGAAATGGAACACGCAGCCAAAAATGGTCTGCTCTATCACTTGTGGTGGCACCCTCATAACTTTGGGGCTGACACTGAAGTGAATCTTCATTATCTGGAAAAGATTCTGATCAAGTTCAGGCATCTTACTGAGCAGTTCGGTATGGAAAGCCGCTGCATGCGTGAGATGGACGTTATTTGACACTGGGTTTCCCAGCTCTGGCTAAATAAAAATAAGAAGCACAATAATGCAAAATATCTGTTTTTCGGCCAACACGTCGTGGTATCTCTATAATTTTCGCCGGGATACCATTATTGAATTAATAAAGCATGGCTATCGTGTTTTTTGTATCGCCCCTGAGGATGAATACAGCCAGCGCCTGGTAAATGAGTTCGGTGTTATTTTTATCCCGCTGGCCATGGATAACTCAGGCAATAATCCGCTAAAAGATGTGCGTACAGCCTGGCGTTTTTTCCGGATTTATCGTCAGTATAAGCCCAGCGTCGTATTTCATTTTACCATCAAGAACAATATATACGGGACTCTGGCAGCAAAAGCACTGGGCATACCGGCGGTGAACAACGTGTCAGGGCTTGGCACAGCATTTATTCACCCGGGCTGGGTAGGGCGAATTGTGCGCGACTTGTACAGAGTCAGCCAGCCTTTTGCCTACCAGGTATTTTGCCAGAACAGTGAAGACCAGGCGTTACTGATAGAACATAAACTGGTCCGTGCCGACCGACTGAAGCTGTTGCCGGGTTCCGGGGTGGATCTTGAGCGTTTCAAGCCCATTGAACAACCGACAGTATCTGACCATTTTCGTTTTCTTTATGTAGGGCGCATGCTGGGCGACAAAGGTCTGCGGGAATTGGTAACAGCCTTTGCTATGGTGAAAAGCCAGGGAGTTAAGGCCCGGTTACAGTTAGTTGGTTTTGCCGATGCCAAAAACAAATCCGCCATTACTCGGGAGGAGTTGCACAGTTGGCAGGAGCAATATGGCGTTGAATGGCTTGGCGCGTCCGATGCCATTGAAAATGTGCTCGCCCATGCAGACTGTGTGGTGTTGCCTTCTTACCGGGAAGGACTGCCCCGGTCACTGCTCGAAGCTTGTGCCATGGGTTTGCCGGTGATTGCCACGGATGTGCCCGGCTGTCGCAGTGTGGTCAGCCATTACCAAAACGGCATTCTCTGTCAGCCCAAAGACCCAGCTTCACTGGCTGAAGCTATGGTGGCTATGGTCAGTCTGCCGGGGCAGGTTCGTGGGGAGATGGGACGCTGCGGGCGCAGTTTGGTCAGTAAGCAGTTTAGCCAGACACTGGTGGTGCAAGCTTATCTGGATGTTGTCGAACAGCTGGAGAACGGCAAATTTTACTCTGGCGAATACATGCCGGATTGATCAATACTGTTCTTCTTCATTGCCGAAATATTGTGAGAAAACCTCATCAGGTATGGATTCGTAGGGCACAGGCGACAATGATGGTAAGCGCCACGGCTTACCATCAACTAAAAAATCACTTTCAGAAAATTCAGCGAATAGTTCTGCGTTCATATAGTCTTCGTCGCCGGACTCTTCGACAGGCTTATTACGGTGCTGACTGTTTTGTTCATGCCTGGACAAAAGCGGCACAATCAACTCACTGTGGGTTGCGGTGCGGTTTCTATAAAAGACGGTATAAAACTTGGTTTCAACCCTGGCTTGCGGTTTTGGGCAAAAAAGAGGGACAAGGCACTCTTTTACTGATCGCAGGCCAGCAAAACAGGCCTGACATACTGACGAACTAACAGTACCGCAGAGCGTGGCAATGGAATATCCTTCTTTGGTGTGCCAGCTTGCTTTTAAGTTATCCAACACACCAGCCATCAAACTGTCCGTGTCGCTTATGCTATTTGCATTACCCGCATTACCCGCATTACCCGCATTACCCGCATTACTCACACCACCTGCCTGGTTCATCTGACCTCCTGTTCCCTGTCAAGCCCACTGGCTTTATTATTCTTTGTTTCCTTCTTTGACAGTCAGTCAGTAAAAAAATTCCCCACGCCAGAAAGCCAATCCCTTTGGCAGCCGGGTTGACTTGGGCGAATGGTTATTCAGTGGGGCAGCGCCAGCTCAGTACGCATTTTGGTAATTACATCGGCGTAGCTATCGGCACCAAAAATAGCGGAGCCGGCAACAAATGTATCTGCTCCGGCTGCGGCAATCTGGTGAATGTTGTTAGCAGTAACGCCACCGTCAACCTGCAGACGAATGTGCAGCCCGCTGTCGTCGATTAGCTTGCGTACCTGGCACAGTTTTTTCAGCGTGGAAGGAATGAACTTCTGACCGCCAAATCCCGGATTGACTGACATCAACAGAATTATGTCCACTTTGTCCAAAACGTATTCAAGCACATCAGGCAAGGTGGCTGGATTAAGCACCAGCCCTGCCTGACAGCCACCTTCGCGGATCAGTTGCAGGCTGCGGTCGATGTGTTTGGAGGCTTCAGGATGAAAAGTGATCATGCTGGCACCGGCCTCAATAAAGTCGCCAATAAGACGATCCACCGGGCTGACCATCAAGTGCACATCAATGGGGGCACTGATGCCGTAATTTCTCAGGGCTTTGCATACCATTGGCCCGAGGGTGAGGTTAGGGACGTAGTGGTTATCCATGACGTCAAAATGAATCCAGTCAGCACCGGCGGCCAGCACCTGTTCAACCTCTTCGCCCAGGCGGGCAAAGTCTGCAGAGAGAATACTTGGAGCAATAATAAAGTCGCGCATGGAGTGCCTGGCCATTTTATGAAATGTGGCGATTGTAGCCGGTCGCCGCACTTCTGTCAGTCATCCATGTGGCGGGATTTTCGGTAAATTACTGGCAGCTGTTCAGCGATGGCTATACTCCCGTGCGGTTGCCTTTTGGCCGTCGTACCCAGTGGAGGAAACCGTGAGCACTGACGTGATCTGGTCTTTAACAAAGACTCTGACAAGCGCGTTTTTTTCCAGAGTGGTTTTGAGGTTTTTGGTTGTGGCAGTTTGCATGGAAATTGCCTCGGCCAGCGCGGGCATTTCAGACGACAATTCATACGACAATGATCAACTGACTGTTTACGAAGGTTCTTTCGAGCTGCTGGATGTTTATGGCACCAAAGCGAATTTGCAATACAGCCACAGCTGCTTGAGTGGGGATGCCGACACCTGCCAGATGTTGATCAGTGTGCCTGCTGCGGCTGATGAGCTTGAACAGCTGGAAGAGATCGATGACGTCTCTTTGGGCTACCTGAACTATCTTTCTTATTTGAAAAGTACCGGTCAATCGCTACAGGTGCGTTTTGCTGCAGCTGTACCGGCAGCAAGTGACACCAGCTTATTGAGTTACCGGGTGTTTTATACCACGCAAAACAAGTCCGGGCGGATGATAAAAAATATGGATACCAACATTATTCCTACCCGATTACAGAAAAATCCCCTGTTGCTCTTTGCCATTCTGGCCACGCACCAGTCAAGCCTGGACCTGGTACTGTCGCCACAAAGTAGCCTTTATACGCTGTCTCTGCCGTGGCTCGACTTGAGTACGCTGCGTATTAGCAGCGCCGGGCGTGGTGGTTATTTTGGTTATCGTTACTATGTTTTCCCCAAAGACAACGAACTGTTCTTCGACCTGGGCGGCCCGTTCAGTATTAACGGTTTGTCTGAAGGGGTTGGTTTCAGTTTTGCTGATAATGATCAGACGCAGCCGCCAGTGAGAATGGTGACCGGGTATCACGGTGAACAAGAGAACTGGTTTACCCACAGGATGTCAACAGCTTTTGCCTGCCTGACCCTTGCGAGTGGTTTTGCAGCGAGCCTGTGGAATTATAGCGTGGTCGGACTGCTGGTCAGTTCACTGTTGCTGGCAGTGGAAGCGCGCACGGGCGCGGTGTCTTCAGAGCTACTGGTGCTGGCCACCAGAACTTTGCCGGATGGAGTGCAGTTCAATGGGTATTTCCAGGGGCGTCATCTGCTGGCTGTGCTCAGATCGTCTGATACGCAGTCACAGACACTCTATAAGTAGAACGATATTACCAGCTGATCAGTTTACGGTATTGCTGCTGCACAGAGGGCTTTCATTCCTGAGATCAAACGGTATAATACGGCTCCCGTTTCCCGATTGAGCGCCCAATGTTTTGAACAGGCCGGTATTGCTGATCAGGGGCTGTTAGCCTGGCTCTTTTCCAGCAGGGAACGGCCGTGTAGGAACAGGTATTGCGTGAGCAGTATCATAGAGGCGAATTAAATGAAAACTTTTAGTGCTAAGCCAGAAACTGTAAAACGTGACTGGTTCGTAGTTGATGCCGAAGGCAAAACGCTGGGCCGTCTGGCAACAGAAATCGCTTTGCGTCTGCGCGGCAAACATAAGCCAGAGTACACGCCTCACGTGGACACTGGTGACTACATCGTTGTAGTGAACGCCGAGAAAGTACGTGTTACCGGGCGTAAGTCTACTGACAAGATGTACCATCGCCACACCGGTTACATCGGCGGCCTCAAGTCCATCAGCTTTGATAAGCTGATCGACCACAAGCCAGAGCTGGTAATCGAAACGGCTGTTAAGGGGATGCTGCCCAAGAACACTTTGGGTCGTGCCATGTACAGCAAGCTGAAGGTTTATGCCGGCAGCGAGCATCCACATGCTGCTCAGCAGCCTCAGCAACTGGAAATCTAATCAGGGGTGGTTATGTCTGTAACACAATACTATGGAACCGGACGTCGCAAGTCCGCTACCGCGCGTGTTTTTCTGAGAAGTGGTGCTGGCAGTATTACTGTCAATGGCCGTTCCCTGGACGAATACTTTGGTCGTGAAACTGCACGTATGGTTGTTCGTCAGCCTCTGGAATTGACTGAACTGACTGAGAAGTTCGACATCAAGATCACTGTATCTGGTGGCGGTGGTTCTGGTCAGGCTGGTGCTATCCGTCACGGTATCACCCGCGCGCTGATGCAGTACGATGAGACGCTGCGTTCTGCGCTGCGTAAAGCCGGCTACGTTACTCGCGATGCCCGTGAAGTTGAGCGTAAGAAAGTGGGCCTGCGTAAAGCTCGTAAGCGTCCGCAGTTCTCCAAGCGCTGATACGATGCACTCTTGGTCTTTTGGGCCGAAAAAAACCACCGCAAGGTGGTTTTTTTTTACTGAAAATCAGGTGGTAGCCGTAGAAGGAATCGCTGTATCTTGTGACTCGCAAGACTGCCGAGCAGCGCGACCTGACGATGCTGTGCCTGACGATACCATGCGAGCTGCATTTTCGTAGGGTGGTGGTTCCGGGAAAAGATCCTCATAAGTGGGTGGCTCAGGTACGGGGTGGCTAGTGATGTTGGTTTCTTCGGGCGCATCGTCAGTGAGATCGAACACTGGATTATTAATATTATCCTGATTACCTCCACGCAAACCCCTACGTGTGGGAGGACCGCATTCGCAGATGTGACCGAAAAGCTCGCCCGAGACAAGGTCTTGATAAAATCTTTCTTTCTCCTGCGGTTCTGCACAGGCATATCCGATTGATCCAAGAGTCACTGCCCCAAGACAGCTGACGGCCAGACAAATGCCCAACGAGATACCAGCACAGACACCAGAATTGCTTATTAGTCCACCAAGAGAACCTTGGCTATTAGCCAAGCTCATATAGCTTTTGCACGTCTCGGGACAACCAGTGACTTTGGCCCCCTGGTAAAGGCCATATATGAAGCCGGTCACACCGCCTGCCGCTACGCCAGATTGGATAAAAACAACTGGTGATGAATGTCTGTTCATGCTCTGAGAGGTGGGTTGATTAATCATTTTTTCCCCGATTAGCAGGTGCCTGACAAGCATAGAAAATATTGTCGAACGATGATCTTGGACTTTCTTGTACTGTCTGAAGTTCCTCGCTGATATGAGGGATTTATGTTGAAAGATCTCTCTTCTGCAAGAGCATTTCACAGCGTTTTTTTTGTTAATCAAAAGCAGTATAATTAGGTGTATGTTCGTATATAGGTAGGTGTAAATAGTTGGCGGGATTAATAATGGTTGGTGAAGTTAATATTGTTGCCTAGTGATAATGTGGCTGGTTTATCCGGTCTTTGTACCTACCTGATATTTGTGCCTACCTGATAAAAGTCACGCGTCACAGGTAACTCTGTTATTCTTTGAGCAGTTCTGTTTCCTGAGAGAGACGATGCCTGGCAGGGAGTTCGTTACTCCCGCACCCATAGACAACAACAAGAAGTCACCAGATGGGGAGAGTAGGTTAATGAGTGACAACGGCGTAAACAACGGTCGGCGCCGCTTTCTCGTGGCCGCGACTTCGGTGGTGGGGGCTGCCGGGGTCGCCGGTGCCGTCACCCCTTTCCTGAAATCGTGGAATCCAAGTGCCAAGGCCCGTGCCGCTGGTGCTCCGGTCAAAGTTAATCTGAGCAAGCTCGCTCCCGGTCAGCAAGTGGTCTACGAATGGCGTGGTAAACCGGTGTTTGTCCTGCGTCGTACACAAGCCATGCTGGATGAGTTGACATCGCTGCACGCTCGCTTGCGAGATCCTGAGTCGCAAAACTCCGAACAGCCCGACTACGCAACCAATGAATCCCGTGCCAGAAAAGAGGAATTCCTGGTACTTGTCGGCCTGTGTACGCATCTCGGGTGCTCGCCCAAATATCTGCCGGAGGTCAAGCCAATGGAGTTTGACGTCAACTGGCAGGGCGGTTACTTCTGCCCTTGTCATGGCTCCAAATTCGACTTGGCCGGGCGCGTCTATAAGGGCGTGCCTGCCCCGACCAATCTGGTGGTTCCTCCTTACTCCTTTGAAGGCGATGACATTCTGATTATCGGTAAAGATGAGGAGACTGCGTGATGGGAAACAAACTAATGGCCTGGGTGGATGCCCGACTGCCCGTTACCCAGGCGTGGGAAAAACACCTCAGCAAGTATTACGCGCCGAAAAATTTTAACTTCTGGTATTTTTTTGGTTCGCTGGCCATTTTCGTACTGGTTAACCAGCTACTCACCGGTATCTGGCTAACCATGAGCTATGTGCCCAGTGCCGAGGCGGCGTTTGCTTCGGTAGAGTACATTATGCGGGACGTGGAGTTTGGCTGGCTGATTCGTTATATGCACTCCACTGGTGCGTCGATGTTTTTCGTGGTGGTTTACTGCCACATGTTCCGGGCGCTGTTGTATGGCTCTTATAAAGCGCCCCGTGAACTGATCTGGATTTTTGGCATGGCCATCTACCTGGCACTGATGGGTGAGGCTTTTATGGGCTACCTGTTGCCGTGGGGACAGATGTCTTATTGGGGCGCCCAGGTCATTATCTCGTTGTTTGGCGCCATTCCAGTGATTGGTCCAGATTTGCAGCAGTGGATTCGTGGCGACTTTTTGATTTCTGGCATCACGCTAAACCGCTTTTTTGCTTTGCATGTGGTGGCGTTGCCCATTGTTATTTTGGGTCTGGTCTTTTTGCATATTCTGGCTCTGCACGAAGTTGGTTCCAATAATCCTGACGGCATCGATATCAAGAAAAACAAGGGGCCGGACGGCGTGCCGTTGGATGGCATTGCCTTTCATCCTTATTACACGGTTAAGGATATCGTCGGTCTGGTGGTCTTCTTGTTTGTCTTCTGCGGCATTATTTTCTTCTTCCCGGAAATGGGCGGCTTTTTCCTGGAGCATGCCAACTTTGAGCCGGCCAACGGTTTGAAAACGCCTGAACATATTGCGCCTGTCTGGTATTTCGGAGCGTTTTACTCCATTTTGCGCGCAATCACCTTTGAGATTGGTCCGATTGATTCCAAGCTCGGGGGCGTTATTGCCATGGGCGGTGCCATCGCTATTCTCTTTGTCTTGCCATGGCTGGATCGAAGCCCGGTCAGATCGTGGCGTTATAAAGGCATTATCAGCAAGACGAGCATTGTCGTATTTGCCTTCGTCTTTATTTTGCTGACCTGGCTGGGCACGCAGCCAGCCACCGAGACATATACGCTGATCGCCCAGATTTGCACCTTGCTCTATTTTGCCTTCTTTTTGTTGATGCCTTTTTATACCCGGTGGGAGAAAACCAAACCACTACCGGAGAGGGTGACCGGCTGATGAAAATAACAATACTAACCATTAAGGCACTGCTGGGTTCACTGCTGTTTTCTACGCTAGTTCTGGCAGCAGGTGGGGGTTATCCGCTGGACAGGGCAGATGTTGACCCGACTGATAGAGCATCGTTACAGCGAGGTATACGCTATTTCCAGAACTATTGTGCTGGCTGTCACGCCACCGGTTATCAGCGTTATGAACGGGTTGCTGGTGATTTGGGAATTCCCCACGATTTGATGATGGCTAACCTGGTATTCAACAAAACCGCCAAAATCGGCGACCTGATGCACAACAGCATGGACCCCGTCGAGGCCAAAGCGTGGTTCGGGGTTGCACCGCCGGATCTGACGCTGGTTTCCCGTGTGCGCGGTGGCCCAGATTGGTTGTACACCTACCTGAGAACTTTCTACGAAGACCCAAGCCGCCCTTATGGCGTTAATAACAAAGTGTTTCCTGATGTTGGCATGCCCCATGCGCTGCTGGAGCTGCAGGGCGTCCAGATCGATACCTGTCAGGATGCGTTGCCCAATGAGCGCGACCCGTTAACGGGTGAAAAGGTCTGTGGTCTGTCGCTTGATCCGCAGAGAAAGGGCAGTATGACGCCGCCCGAGTTTGATCAGATGGTTTACGACCTGGTGAATTTCCTGGCCTATTCCGCCGAGCCAATGCAGGAACAGCGCAAGCAGCTGGGTATTTATGTCTTCCTGTTTCTGGCTGTTTTCCTGATATTTGCCTACCTGTTGAAGCGGGAGTACTGGAAAGAGGTTTGTTAGAGGGTTGGGCAACGACTGTTTTTGGCTCGGTAAGATTTGCGTTGCAGCAGCTGACGGACTGGCTCCACTTGCGTAGGCATAGGCAAGCGCCGTATGAAGTTAGTCGTTGGAGATCCGCAGATGATTAATGTTGACAAAATCCTGGGATGCTCATTTTTTTGGTAGCTGGCGGTTGATAGGCGTGGTTGCTAGAATTGAGCTCCTTTTCTTGCCTTGAATCGACAAATACCATGGGTAAATCACTTCGTGACCAGCTGATGAAAGCCGGTCTGGCCACTAAACAGCAAGCATTGCAAGCCAAAACCAGCAATAAGAAAAACAAACAGCAGGCCGCCCGGTCAGGTGAGATGACCGAGCAGGAAAAGCGTCGGATCGAACTGGAAAAAGAGCGGCTGGATCAGGCTGAAGCGGACCGGGAACTTAATCGCAAGCTGGAAGATGAGCGTCAGCGCAAGGCGGTGGACGCCCAGGTGCGCCAGTTGATCGAAACGAATGCCATGTCCCGGGCAGGCGGAGAGTCTGAATACAAGTTCGTTTATGACAACAAAATCAAGAAGCTCTATGTCACTGAAGAGCAGCGCAACAAACTTGAGCGTGGCTTGTTGGCCCTGGCCATCCTCGGCGAAGAGTTCATGGTGCTGCCGGCACCAGTAGCCAGCAAAATTGCCGAACGCAAACCGGATGCCATTGTGATGCAAAACGATAAGTCAGACGATCTGACAACAGAAGAAGAGGACTGGTACGCGGACTACCAGATTCCGGACGATCTGATGTGGTAGCTTTCTGTCGGCTTTCCCGTTGCGGCTTTTGAGAGTGGGCTGTCTGCGGACAGCTTGCCATTGTCATTCTGGCAACGTGAAAGTTAGCAGTCAGGTGTCGTTTTAACGGACTCTGATTAGCCTCACTTTCACGTTGTTGATCGATGACCCCGCTGTTTGGCGTCCACGACTAGTCAACAGTCGCCAGCGCTTCGATTTCTACTTTCACATCTTTGGGCAGACGAGAAACTTCCACCAGGGTACGAGCCGGAAAAGGTACTCTGAAGTAATGCTTGTACACTTCGTTGATATTGCTGAATTCCTCCATGTCACGCACGAATACAGTGACTTTTTTAACCCGGTTCAGGCTGCTGCCAGCGGCTTCCAGCACAGCTTTCAGGTTTTTCAGGCACTGGTGTGCCTGTTCCTTAGTGTCTTCAGAGACTTCACCGGTTTCCGGGTTGATGGGCAATTGGCCAGAGGTGCAGACCAGGTTGCCAAAGCGCATACCCTGTGAGTAAGGACCTATGGCTGGCGGCGCATCAGGGGTTTCAATCACTTTTTCCATGGTAAACAGTCCAGTTTGTTCAAAGATAATTAAGAGGCTGTTGACGTTTCATAACGAGGCTTGATGGCCTATCCATTTGCTTATAAACCGCATGTCCTTGTCAAACTGTGTGCAAATGAGCTTCTGTGGTACTGCGTATAGAGAAAGTTGGCTAAATTGCAGCATCTTGAAAGACAGTTGGCACCTACTCCAGCAGGTATTGCTGCAACGTCGTGTGTTGTCCAGAAAACTTCTCAAACTATCGGTGCACCATGAAACGTCCACAGTCCCAAGGGAATGATGAGAAATTCTAGAGATGCCAGCACGTTTTGTCATCGGTTCAGGGGCATTATATGGGTGTATTTTGGTATAATTACCTAGTACCTGAAGTTGGCAGTCTCCCTTGTGGATAACAGGACAAGTGTTGGCATCGGCTGTGCTGCATTGATGAAGAGCCAATCAAGTCTGCCATTTTCTGATAGTCGGCATTTTAACGACGCAAGCCTTGTTTTTAGTGATATAGCAACTGCTGTTTAGCACAGGATAGCAATATAAAGGCAAATATCGGGCTGAGTCCAGCAAGGGCGGTTGTCGGTGCGCCCAAACGGCTGTATAAGAAAATCTTAATTCAAATATCAGCAAATATGATTTTTCCTGCCCAGCGCAGATGATTATTGTTGCTGAGAAAATGCTCTTATGGGCATTTTCAGCCAGGGATTTGTCCAGCAATAACTTTTTGAATGGTGGTGTTCAGAACTTCAATTTGGGCAATATCCACCGTTGCCCACGGTGAAGCCGAGAAGTTGTTGTCGGATCGCACCTGGCGGCAATGCCTGAAAACTTTATTGCCCTGTGTGGCAGCTGTATTTCCCGGAGACAAATGAGTGGATGTTGATCAGTTTGAAAGTGGCTTGCAAACCCACAAAAAGGGACTGAGTGTTCGTTTAAGGAATGTACCGACGCCCTTGGGTGGGCTGGCGTTGGGTATTGCCAGTTTGGGAGGAGCCTGGTCGTTGGCGATGCCGGACTATGGGCAATCGTTCCAGTTTTTAACGGCAGCAGTCGCCAGTGTGCTGGTACTGGCACTTATTCTCAAGTTCATCACCAACCCAAACCTGTTCCGTGAAGATTTGGCACATCCGGTGGCTGGTAGCGTTCTACCAACTTGTGCCATGGCGTCTATGGTGATTGCCCAGTCGCTGCTACCAGTGATGCCCGGCGTTGCCAGAGGACTGTGGTTACTAGCGGTGTTTGCCCATATCCTGCTGTTCATCAGTTTTGCCGTACATCGGTTGATAGACTTTCGTTTGCACCATATGGTGCCAAGCTGGTTTGTGCCGCCGGTCGGTATTATTGTTGCCGCCCTGACCAGCGCAGGTATGGGCTTCGAGACCATGGTTTACTGGCTGTTTTGGTTTGGACTTGGTGTTTTCTTCTTCAAGCTGCCGATCATGCTGTACCGCCTGATTTTCTCGGAAGCAATTCCCCAGGCGGCCCTGCCGACGTTTGCCATTATGGGCGCGCCTGCCAGTCTCTCGCTGGCTGGTTATCTGACCATCACTGATCAGCCAGACTATTTACTGGTTGCGATTCTTTTACCGTTGGCCATTTTCATGACGGCCCTGGTTTATGTTGCCTTGATACGTCTGCTGCGCCTGCCATTCTCGCCGGGTTACGCTTCATTTACCTTCCCTATGGTGGTCGGTGCTACCGCGTTGTTTAAAGTGGCAGATGTACTGCTTCAGCAAGGGCACCGGGCAGCGTATGATGTCCTCTACTCATTAGCTAATTTTGAGTTGCTGGTAGCCACAGGACTGGTTGCTTATGTGGCTGTGCGTTTTCTCTGGTTTTATTTTTCGCCTCGCCAAAGCTGATGCGCTAATTTTGCGATCGTTGCGGCTGTTGTTCTGGCGGCCGTGACACTCGCTCCGGCCATTACTTCATATATTACGGAAAAGACGATGTCAGTAACACACTCCGGAGCTGGGCTCGCCCTGCCGATGCTGGTCTTTTGCGGCCTGTTTTTGTTGGTATCGGTTTCAGCCATTCTCCTTAAAAAGCTGCGTTTTCCCTATACCATTGGGTTGGTAATCATTGGCATGATTTTGGGGCTTGCCGCTGATCATTTGGCCATTCTGGCGCCTGTTGCCCATGTGTCGTTAAGTTACGGCCTGGTCATGTTTGTACTCTTGCCATTACTGATTTTTGAAGCAGCAATTAATATCAAGTTCCCGGCCTTGGTTCGTGAATTGCTGCCAGTGATGATGCTGGCTGTGGTTGGTGTCGTGCTGTCCACCCTGGTGGTAGGCTTCGTCATTGGGGAACTAACGCCCGTCAGTCTGGCGACAGCCTTCCTGTTTGGAGCCTTGATTTCTGCCACTGACCCCGTGGCAGTAATTGCGCTGTTTAAAGAAGTACACGCCCCGGAACGCTTGAGCATGCTGATGGATGCCGAAAGCTTGTTCAATGATGCCACGGCCATCGTTATGTTTGGTATTGTGTTCTCCATAGTCCAGACGGGCACAGGGATGACTGGTGGCACCCTTGTCAGTGCCATTCTTGAGTTTTTTCAGGTGTTTTTTGGCGGCATTCTGGTTGGTCTGGTTTTGGGAATTATCACACTGGGATTACTGTGGCTGGCTCGTGGAATCCCCTTTGTACATATCGCCCTGACCACTATTCTGGCGCTTTCCAGTTTTATCATTGCTGACCATATTTTTTCCGTATCGGGTGTTATGTCCACCATTTCGGCAGGCATTATTATCCGTAGTCACGGGCGTAAGGCGATGGCTGATTATATTACGCTACGTTATCTTGACCCGTATTGGGAGTTCATGGCTTTTGTCGCCAATAGTTTTATCTTCTTGCTGTTGGGATTGAGCGAAGATTTCCTGATTACGGATGCTGGTTATCTTCTGGGTCACTACCCCGTACTGGTAGTGGGTATTGCGGCGGTTTTGCTGGCTCGTTTCCTGGTGGTTTACCTGTTGCTGCCATTGACCAACAGAATCCCTATCGGTGAGAAGATTGACGGCAAGTCCATGGCAGTTATGTTTTGGGGGGGCTTGCGTGGCGTTGTCCCGATTGCCCTGATGCTCTCGCTTCCTCCGTCAATGCCGGGCAGGGCCTTTATTGTTGAAATGACGTTGGTGGTGGTGCTTTTCTCGCTGTTGGTTCAGGGTACCACTATTAGCTGGCTAATGGGTCGTTTGGGAATAAAGGGGACATCCTCCTGATCTATGCTCTCTGACTTTCACGATTTGTTATAAGTACGACAAACAAATCGTTGCCATCAGTTCACGCGGCATGAGGTAACCGCGTCGTTCCGGCAGGAATGCCCTTCCTTCACCGCAGGTACGGTGTCAGAATACGCCCTTTGTCATTCTGACCCGTGTCTGGCTTTATTGAGAATACCTCCAATGACTGTACGCACCCGTATTGCGCCTTCCCCTACCGGTGATCCCCACGTGGGCACTGCCTATATCGCCCTGTTTAACCTGGCTTTTGCCAAGAGTCAGGGCGGCCAGTTTTTGCTACGCATAGAAGATACTGATCAGACCAGAAGTACTCCTGAATCGGAGCAACAGATTCTCGACTCACTGCGTTGGCTTGGGCTGAACTGGGACGAGGGTCCTGATGTAGGTGGGCCGCACGGACCGTATCGTCAGAGCGAGCGCGGCGCAATTTACGAGCAGCACGCACAGATCTTGCTGGACAAAGGTCACGCCTTTTGTTGTTTCTGCTCTCCAGAACGGCTGGATGCCCTGCGTGCCGAACAAGTGGCCAACAAGCAGACGCCTGGCTATGACGGTCACTGTTTGCACTTGTCAAACGATGAAGTACAGGCCCGGCGCAATGCTGGCGAGCCCTATGTAATACGGATGAAAGTGCCAGATAGCGGTGTTTGTCAGATCAACGATCTCCTGCGCGGCACCATCGAAATCGACTGGTCCCAGATTGATATGCAGGTGTTGGTTAAAGCCGATGGCATGCCCACCTACCATCTGGCTAACGTGGTGGACGATCATCTGATGGAGATTACCCACGTAATCCGTGGTGAGGAGTGGATTAACTCGGCACCCAAGCACCAACTGTTGTATCAGTACTTTGGTTGGGAGATGCCGGTGCTTTGCCATATGCCGCTGCTGCGTAATCCGGACAAGAGCAAGTTGTCCAAGCGTAAAAACCCGACCTGCATCACTTACTACCGTGATATGGGGTATTTGCCAGAGGCGCTATTAAACTACCTTGGTCGTATGGGTTGGTCCATGCCCGATGAGAGCGAGAAGTTCAGCCTGGCGCAGATGCTGGCTAACTTTGATATCACGCGCGTCTCTCTGGGGGGGCCGATTTTCGATCAGGAAAAGCTTTCCTGGCTGAACTCTAGCTGGATTCGGGAAAATCTCACCACCGAGCAGTTTGCTGATCGTCTGCACCACTGGCTGCTGAATCGTGACTACCTGATGAAGTTCCTGCCTATGGCCAAGGAGCGTGTTGAGCGGTTGAGTGATTTTGCGCCAATTGCCTCATTTATGTTTTCCGGCATGTTGCCCCTGTCGGCAGAAGACTTTGCCCACAAAAAGCTGGACGCGGCTGCGGTTAAGAAAGTGCTGCAATTCACACTGTGGAAGTTGGAGCAACTGCGCCAGTGGCAGCGGGATGCCATTTTTGCCGAGGTTAAGGGGTTGGCCAAAGCGATGGATATCAAGCTCGGGGATTTCAATCAGCCGATCTTTGTGGCGATTGCCGGGACGCCCAACTCCTGGTCAGTGATGGAGTCCATGGAAATTCTCGGACCGGATATGACCCGTGCGCGCCTGCGACACGCAGTTGAAGTATTGGGTGGCGTATCCGGGAAAGAGTCCAAACGATTGGAAAAAGAGTTTGCGGCACTGTGACTGCTGCTGATATAGACTCTGTTTTTACAAGGGTTAGCGCTATTGCTGGCCTTTGTATCGTATGCATATAACTCGACGATGATCAGTAAATAATTTTTATAAGGGACGCTTGACAGGATGGGGGGGCGTCCATATCATTCGCCCTGCGTTTCGGGGCACCGTTGAACGGCTTCTCGAAAGGTTGTTGATAAGGTTTAAAGTTGTTGAAGTGCGGTGTTTGTTAAATACTTCAGTATTCAAACTGCATGGAATTTGGGGCTATAGCTCAGCTGGGAGAGCGCAACACTGGCAGTGTTGAGGTCAGCGGTTCGATCCCGCTTAGCTCCACCAAACACAGTTGCGAGCAAGATTAAGTCTTGTTTTTCGCGTCAAGATCTAGCTTCCGGGATATCTGGAAGATTGAAGGTTTATGTCCCCTTCGTCTAGTGGCCTAGGACACCGCCCTTTCACGGCGGTAACAGGGGTTCGAGTCCCCTAGGGGACGCCATTATTGTTTGAAGTTGTCGTATAAAGCTTCACTGCGGGAATAGCTCAGTTGGTAGAGCGCAACCTTGCCAAGGTTGAGGTCGCACTCTCTTGTGATGAAAGCGAACCTCGTTTCCCGCTCCTGTTTGAAATGTTTGAAGTTGTCGTATAAAGCTTCACTGCGGGAATAGCTCAGTTGGTAGAGCGCAACCTTGCCAAGGTTGAGGTCGCACTCTCTTGTGACGAAAGCGAACCTCGTTTCCCGCTCCAGTTTGAAATGTTTGAAGTTGTCGTATAAAGCTTCACTGCGGGAATAGCTCAGTTGGTAGAGCGCAACCTTGCCAAGGTTGAGGTCGCGAGTTCGAACCTCGTTTCCCGCTCCAGTTTAAATCGAAGGTTTTGCGTCCCCTTCGTCTAGTGGCCTAGGACACCGCCCTTTCACGGCGGTAACAGGGGTTCGAGTCCCCTAGGGGACGCCATTATTGTTTATTGCGGGAATAGCTCAGTTGGTAGAGCGCAACCTTGCCAAGGTTGAGGTCGCGAGTTCGAACCCCGTTTCCCGCTCCAGTTTAAATCGAAGGTTTTGCGTCCCCTTCGTCTAGTGGCCTAGGACACCGCCCTTTCACGGCGGTAACAGGGGTTCGAGTCCCCTAGGGGACGCCATTATTGTTTTTGCGGGAATAGCTCTGTTGATAGAGCGCAACCTTGCCAAGGTTGAGGTCGCACTCTCTTGTGACGAAAGCGAACCTCGTTTCCCGCTCCAGTTTGAAATGTTTGAAGTTGTCGCATAAAACTTTACTGCGGGAATAGCTCAGTTGGTAGAGCGCAACCTTGCCAAGGTTGAGGTCGCGAGTTCGAACCTCGTTTCCCGCTCCAGTTTAAATCGAAGGTTTTGCGTCCCCTTCGTCTAGTGGCCTAGGACACCGCCCTTTCACGGCGGTAACAGGGGTTCGAGTCCCCTAGGGGACGCCATTATTGTTTGAAGTTGTCGTATAAAGCTTCACTGCGGGAATAGCTCAGTTGGTAGAGCGCAACCTTGCCAAGGTTGAGGTCGCGAGTTCGAACCTCGTTTCCCGCTCCAATTTGAAATGTTTGAAGTTGTCGCATAAAACTTCATTGTGGGAATAGCTCAGTTGGCAGAGCGCAACCTTGCCAAGGTTGAGGTCGCACTCTCTTGTGACGAAAGCGAACCTCGTTTCCCGCTCCAATTTGAAATGTTTGAAGTTGTCGCATAAAACTTCATTGTGGGAATAGCTCAGTTGGCAGAGCGCAACCTTGCCAAGGTTGAGGTCGCACTCTCTTGTGACGAAAGCGAACCTCGTTTCCCGCTCCAGTTTGAAATGTTTGAAGTTGTCGCATAAAACTTCACTGCGGGAATAGCTCAGTTAGTAGAGCGCAACCTTGCCAAGGTTGAGGTCGCACTCTCTTGTGACGAAAGCGAGCCTCGTTTCCCGCTCCAATTTGGAATGTTTGAAGTTGTCGCATAAAACTTCACTGCGGGAATAGCTCAGTTGGTAGAGCGCAACCTTGTCAAGGTTGAGGTCGCACTCTCTTGTGACAAAAGCGAACCTCGTTTCCCGCTCCAATTTGAAATGTTTGAAGTTGTCGTATAAAACTTCACAGCGGGAATAGCTCAGTTGGTAGAGCGCAACCTTGCCAAGGTTGAGGTCGCACTCTCTTGTGACGAAAGCGAACCTCGTTTCCCGCTCCAATTTGAAATGTTTGAAGTTGTCGCATAAAACTTCACTGCGGGAATAGCTCAGTTGATAGAGCGCAACTTTGCCAAGGTTGAGGTCGCACTCTCTTGTGACGAAAGCGAACCTCGTTTCCCGCTCCAAATACTAGCTCCAGAACTTCGAGGAAGTTCTGGCGAATTGAAGGTTTTGCGTCCCCTTCGTCTAGTGGCCTAGGACACCGCCCTTTCACGGCGGTAACAGGGGTTCGAGTCCCCTAGGGGACGCCATTTTGGGGCTATAGCTCAGCTGGGAGAGCGCAACACTGGCAGTGTTGAGGTCAGCGGTTCGATCCCGCTTAGCTCCACCAACAAAAAAACCAGTCATCGCGACTGGTTTTTTTTCGTCTACACTTTTTCCCGTCTCCCGCTCTAAAGCACCAATCCTCCATCAAGCTCCAGAATTCGCCCATTGTAATACTCATTTTCAAAAATAAACCCTACTGCGTTGGCGACCTCATCAGGCGTCCCCATTCGTCCGACCGGAATGGCTGAAGTCAACCTTGCCTTGGCCTCATTTTTCATTGCCCTGGTCATATCAGTTGCAATCACGCCAGGCGCGACGGCAGCACAGCGAATGCCAAAACGAGCCAGCTCCTGTGACCAGCTTACGGTTAATGCGGCGACACCGGCTTTGGCGGCGCTGTAGCTGCTCTGACCAAAATTCCCCGTTCTGGCAAGACTGGACATATTAACAATGACACCCCGGGAGCCGCTGCCAATCATGCTGGCAGCCACTTCGCGACCACAAAGGAATACTCCAGTCAGATTAACGTCAAGTACGGCCTGCCACTGTGTCAGAGAAAGTTTGTCGGTCACTTGGCCAGCGTGCGCTTTTACCAGCTGGCCGTCGCGCAAAATGCCGGCATTGTTCACCAGTCCATTTAATGGCCCAAGCGCCTTTACAGCGTTGCTGATAGCGGTAGTGACCTCGGCTTCACTGGTAACATTGGCTGGCAATGCAAGGGTCTGAATGCCTTGTGCGTGGCACACTTGCTGCGCCTGGTAAAGTTCGGGTGTATCCAGATCGATCAGGGCGAGATTGGCACCACGCTGCCCAAGCCACTGGGCGATGGCTAGGCCAAGCCCTCTGGCAGCGCCGGTGATCACGATGGTTTTATTGTTGAGGTTCATAAAAAAACCTTGTTGTTTTTATTGATCGCTCGATCATCGTGGGACGAAACCGAACAAAAGACAACCAGGCAGCCCACAAAAATGGCGTAGTTGGTGAGTCCGGCACCGTATTGCCAACGGTAGGTCGACTTGGCAAAATTCAGTCACCTTCAGCCTTGAAAAAAACGACGCTGCCTTTATATAAGAAGCATTATTGATAACGGGGCCTTGTATGCGCTTCCTCTTTTTCCTGTTTATTCTTTTTCCCATCCTGGAAATAGTGGTGCTGATTGAGGTCGGCAGCCTTATTGGTGCGTGGAATACCGTGGGGCTGCTGCTGTTGTCGGCGTTTATCGGCATTGAAGTGGTGCGTCGCGAGGGCTTTCGCAATGCCTTGAAAGCCCGGCAGAAAATGGCTGCCGGTGAGTTACCCGCCATGGAAATGGTGGAGAATCTGGCCATTGTTCTCGGTGGTGTACTGATGATCATTCCCGGGTTTATCAGCGACTTTATCGGGATTTTCCTACTGATTCCTCCAGTGCGCCGCTGGCTGATTCGCCGCTGGTTAAAGGCTAGTGGTGTCAAGATCAGGCAGGCCAATGTTTATGAGGCTGAGTATCGTCGTGAAGGGGACTGGCACAATGGGCAGCAGCATATTCACCACACTCTGGATGGTGAATACACCAAAGATCAGGACGACCAGTCTGGTCGCTCATAGGCGCGCGGGATGCGGTTATTAAAATAAACGACATCAGTTAGATAAAATATGCTGCTGATAAGTATGGATATGCCAATCGATAGCAGTGAGTCGGTATAGCAGTCATAGCGACGAGTAATCACCCATTAACGCACCCGGCAGTACACAGGGTAGCGCACACTATTTCTCATCGAAAACCTCGCGAGAAACCCAGTACTTTTAGCACTGGGAGGGATAGCGACCAGCCTGATAAGGCTGGAAAACTAACTTCTTTTGATATCAGCACTTTCGGCATCTTCCAGTATTGCGGTTAAAATAGTCACTGCTATTATTCACCTGTCTTTGCAGACCTACCTCCGCACCCGAGGGCATAAAGGCTGGAGGAATGTTAAGCCTGCGGAGTTCGTGTGAGACTTGGGGAGCATGGGTTGATTCGCCATCGTACTTGTGCCCTTTGGGTAAAAGCTCCCAACGTGGGACTTTTGCGCGAAAACCAAGCCTGTTCCCTGAGCAACGAACGATGAAACAGGAAGCCTGTTGGGTGACTAACAGGAATCCCGCTCCTTCAGGGGCGGGAGGATGTCAATTTTGCAGCAATAAAAGAGGCATTTTCCCCAATCACGTCTATATTCTCCTGTTTAAAAATAAACAGAAGATACTTATGGGAAGAACAAGAAAAGAACAGCTCTGGGAAATACAGCGTGGCCGCTGCCATTATTGTCGGGCCAGCTTGTGTTATGCGGAGGCCGATACCGATCATCTGCATCCGAAAAGCCGTGGCGGTGATAATAGTCTCAAGAATCGTGTGCTTTGTTGTGTTCAGGTCAACCGTTGGTTCGGTGATATGCCTCACAACGAAAAGATGTGCTTGGTGCAACAGTGGCGGGAGAGTTGGCGAAAACGTAACTGCAAACCCAAATGTTTTTATTTGATGTTTGTTAAAGAGTAGGCTGTCTGCCGCGGATCGGATCGGATCGTCACGAATCACTGGGTTTTCTCTTTCAGTGATGCCTGATCAGTCGAAAAGAAACGATCAAATAACGCTCTGAATAGATGTTTATCCTGAGGTTGCAGGTGACTTTTTAACTGAAAATTTTTTTTGGCTACCTCTTGAAAACAAAAACGTTTACCCATACTAAGTGGTACGCCTGATGAAGGTTACGCTGCAAAGCAGTGTTCCGCTTTGCGTGAAATAAGATTAACTCAAGCAAACTGTTGGAGAAGTAATCGATGAAAATCCGTCCGTTGCGTGATCGCGTGGTCGTTCGTCGTGTCGAAGAAGAAACTACCTCACTTGGTGGGATCGTGTTGCCAGGTTCTGCGACTGAAAAGCCTAATCAGGGAATCGTGGTTGCAGTGGGCGATGGCGCGTACCTGGACAATGGCGACAAGCGTCCTGTTGACGTTAAGGTTGGCGACAAGGTGATCTTCGGTAAATATGCCGATTCCAACACCGTGCAGGTAGACGGTGGAGAGCTGATCATTCTGTCTGAAAACGACATTTCTGCGGTTGTTGAAGGCTGATTGTTCGCTTGCAGTCGGTAATTTTTTTGATTTCGCACATTTTGTAAAGGATCACCAACTATGGCAGCTAAACAAGTTAAATTCGGCGATGACGCACGCAAGGAAATGCTGAGAGGCGTTAACATCCTGGCTGATGCGGTCAAGGCAACTCTGGGCCCAAAGGGTCGTAACGTCCTGCTGGAGAAGTCTTTCGGTGCTCCAACCATCACCAAAGACGGCGTATCCGTAGCCAAAGAGATCGAGCTGAAAGACAAGTTTCAGAACATGGGGGCGCAGCTGGTCAAGGAAGTAGCCTCTCAGGCAAATGATCAGGCTGGTGACGGTACTACCACGGCAACCGTACTGGCCCAGGCCATTCTGAACGAAGGTTTGAAATACGTTGCCGCTGGCATGAACCCAATGGACCTGAAACGTGGTATCGACAAAGCAGTTATTGCTGTTGTCGAGCAACTCAAGGCAATGTCCATCCCTTGCACCGACAGCAAGTCCATCGCCCAGGTTGGCACCATCTCTGCCAACGATGACGAAGTTGTTGGTCGCATCATTGCGGAAGCCATGGAAAAAGTTGGCAAGGAAGGCGTTATCACCGTTGAAGAGGGCAGTGGTCTGGAGAACGAACTGGAAGTCGTTGAAGGCATGCAGTTCGACCGCGGTTACCAGTCTCCTTACTTCATCAACAATCAGGAAAACATGTCCTGCGAGCTGGATCACCCATACATCCTGCTGGTAGACAAAAAAATCTCCAGCATTCGCGATCTGTTACCGATTCTGGAAGCCGTAGCCAAATCAGGCAAACCACTGTTGATTATCGCTGAAGACGTCGAAGGCGAAGCCCTGGCGACGCTGGTAGTCAACAACATTCGTGGCATCGTTAAAGTCGTTGCGGTCAAGGCGCCAGGCTTTGGTGACCGTCGCAAGGCCATGCTGCAAGATATCGCCATCCTGACCGGCGGCACAGTAATCTCTGAAGAGGTTGGCTTGTCTCTGGAAACCGCTACCCTGGATGATCTGGGTTCTGCCAAGCGTGTGCAGATCACCAAAGACACCACCATCATTGTTGACGGTGCTGGTAACCAGGCTGATATCGCTGCCCGCGTTGAGCAGATCCGTAAAGAAATCGAAAACTCTTCTTCTGACTACGACAAAGAGAAACTGCAAGAGCGCGTGGCCAAGCTGGCTGGCGGTGTTGCCGTTGTTAAAGTAGGTGCTGCCACCGAAGTCGAGATGAAAGAGAAAAAAGCACGCGTTGAAGACGCCCTGCACGCAACCCGTGCTGCGGTTGAAGAAGGTGTAGTGGCCGGTGGTGGTGTTGCCCTGATTCGTGCCATGTCAGCCATTGACGTGAAAACCGCTAACGATGAGCAGCGTGCTGGTGTTGAACTGATCCTGCGTGCTCTGGAAAGCCCGCTACGTCAGATCGCCACCAACTCTGGTGACGAAGCTTCTGTAGTGGTTGAGAAAGTGAAAGCCGGTTCTGGCAATTTCGGTTACAACGCAGCTACTGGTGAGTACGGCGATATGATCGAAATGGGTATTCTGGACCCAGCCAAAGTAACCCGTGCAGCTCTGCAAGCGGCTGCTTCTGTCGCTAGTCTGATGATCACTACCGCTGCCATGGTTGCTGATGAGCCACAGGAAAATGCACCTGCTATGCCGGATATGGGTGGCATGGGCGGTATGGGTGGTATGGGCGGCATGATGTAATACGGCTTTAGTCGTTTATATCCTTCCATTTCCATCGGGTTACATTGCCAGCAACCAGTAACTTATCGGTTCACTGGTTGCTTTGGCTCTTGCAAAAGATAGCTTCTCCAGCTAGCTGGTATCCGGCCTGAATTCTGGTCGGATACTGGATTTTCTCCACCAGATAGTGGTCGATCAAAGTACTCCTTCATATTGCATTGCCTTGTCAACTTCCCTGATTCACAAGCATTTAACTGTTTTACAGTGGCGGCTGACAGGTTATCCTTGCCCGTAAAATTGTAACTGCGCTATCGAACATGTCACCGCACTTCCCATGGGTAAAAACAGGCTGTAGCAACATGACCACGGACCAGAATTTTGTTGAAATTGGTCGCCGTACCATCCAGATCGAAAAGGATGCCATTGACGCTTTGCTGCCCCGCATTGACGACGAGTTCAGCAAGGCGTGTCGTCTGATGCTGGAATGCCGGGGGCGGATTGTGGTGGTCGGTATGGGGAAGTCTGGTCATATTGCCCGCAAGATCAGTGCTACCCTGGCCAGTACTGGCACACCGGCTTTTTTTGTCCATCCGGGCGAAGCCAGTCATGGTGATATGGGCATGATTACCGCAGAAGATGTGGTGTTAGCCATTTCCAACTCTGGTGAAACCGCTGAAGTATTGACTCTGTTGCCGCTGTTTAAACGGATGGGCGCGCCGGTGATCAGCATGAGTGGCAAGCCAGCTTCCACTCTGGCCAGGGCAGCCGAGGTCAACCTTAACACTGGCGTAGACAAGGAGGCCTGTCCGCTGGATCTGGCGCCAACTTCCAGTACCACCACTCAGCTGGTTATGGGCGATGCATTGGCCATTGCGTTGCTCGAAGCGCGCGGGTTCACCGCTGAAGACTTTGCTTTTTCCCATCCTGGTGGTGCGCTTGGTCGTCGGCTGCTGTTGAAAGTACAGGATATTATGCACGAAGGCAGTCGTATACCAGCGGTGCCTAAAGGGGTTCGGCTGGGTGAAGCGCTGCTGGAAATGACCCGCAAAGGGCTGGGCATGACCACAATCATTGATGAAAATCGTGTGGTGGTTGGTATCTTTACCGATGGCGATTTGCGTCGGGCGCTGGATCAGGGTGTTGACCCGCGCAACACTACCATTGATGAGGTGATGACCATCAAATGCACCACCATAACGCCTGACATCCTGGCTGCTGAGGCACTGAAAATTATGGATGATCGTAAGATTAACGCTCTGATCTGTGTCGATGACGAACGCCACGCGGTGGGAGCGATCAACATGCATGACCTGCTCAAGGCAGGCGTGGTTTAACAGTTACGGAACCTGGATGGCGTATCGCAATTATTTGATTATTTCGGTAATCCTACTGTTGTTGGCCGTTGGCTATTGGCTTTATGGCGCTCCGATCGGGGTGATAAATCCCAAAAGCTGGGTAGAGCCGCATATTGAACAGGGATCGGATTATTATATTTCTGATGCCCGGATTGAGGAGTATGACGTCACCGGTGCGCTGGATTATCAGTTAGTCTCAGACACTATCTCCCATTTTCCGCACAATGACACCACATTGTTGCAACAGCCGCTACTGACCACCTTTGGTGATGAGGGACAGGTGACTACCACTCAGGCAGTGCATGGCAAGATTCTGCCCGGCGGCGATGATATTGAGCTGTGGGATGATGTGGTGATTATCCAGTTCCGACCGGACGTAGAAAACCCCAAAGAGCTGGTGCAGCGGGTTCGGGTGGATACGGATTTTATCACTGTATTTCCCGATGAAGAGATTGCCGATACTGACCGTCCGGTGCTGATCACCGACACAACTGGCGAGACCCGAGCCATTGGTATGACCGTGTGGTATCAGCTGAGCAAGGTGCATTTGAAATCCAGAGTAAGGGGGGTCCATGAGTTCGGGCAACGCGCTGATTGACAGTAATCAACCACAGCCCTGGTTTGGAAGACGACAATATATGAATAATTACCTTTCTCATGCGGGTCGCACAGCCCGTCAACAGCACTCATTCGGCCGTGTACGGCAGTGGTTGTTTGCTTTATTGCTGGTTCCCATTATGGTCCAGGCGTTGCCCAGTGACCGACAGCAGCCCATCAGTATCAGTTCTGACACGGCAGACGTTAATGCCAAAGAGGGCGTTTCGATTTACCGGGGCAATGTGGTGGTGACTCAGGGTACTACCCGAATTACCGGTGATATTGTCAGGGTTTACACCAGGGATCGCGAAGTTTCCCAAGTGGTTGCCGAAGGTGAAGGCAGAGGGCGCCGCGCTTACTATGAGGAGGAGCAGCCCGACGATAAGGGTAAGCTTCAGGCTTGGGGTGAGACCATCCGTTACGACATCAACGGTGACCAGATTGAGCTGATCAAAAACGCCAAGCTGACTCAGAAGGGCGATGTCTTTACCGGTGAAAAGATTGACTACAGTCCGGCAAAGCAGACGGTCAACGCCCGGGGCGCACCTGAGCAGGGCGAGAGTGGCCGGGTGCAGATGGTGCTCCAGCCAAGACAAAAACGCGACGACAGCACCCCGTGAACGGGCATTATCAAAGTAGGCAAGATTAACGGATGGCAATCCTCAAGGCAGATCATCTCAGTAAAAGTTACAAAGGCAGACACGTCGTTAAAGACGTTTCTGTACGTGTGCGCAGCGGACAGATTGTTGGTCTGCTTGGTCCCAACGGAGCAGGCAAGACCACCTGTTTTTACATGATTGTCGGACTGGTTAGAGCCGATGGTGGGCGGATTAGTATTGACCAGGAGGACCTGACTTTTCGGGCCATGCATGAGCGGGCGCGTGCTGGTATTGGCTATCTTCCCCAGGAAGCCTCAATCTTTCGTCGTTTATCGGTGGAAGATAACATTCTGGCTATTTTGGAGACCCGCAAGGACCTGAGTAAAAAGCAGCGTCTGGCGAAAATGGAATCACTGCTTGCCGAGTTCAACATTGGCCATATTCGTGCCAGTGCTGGTATGGCACTTTCAGGTGGTGAGCGCAGGCGAGCAGAAATCGCCCGGGCACTGGCCACTGATCCGGCATTTATTTTGCTCGATGAACCGTTTGCTGGCGTTGACCCAATCTCGGTGGGCGATATCAAGGCCATTATTCGCCATTTGCAAAAGCGCAGGATTGGGGTATTGATCACTGACCATAATGTGCGTGAAACTCTCGATATCTGTGAGAAGGCGTACATCGTCAGTGAGGGGCATATTATTGCTGAAGGGGACAGCAATACCGTACTGGCTAACCGGAAAGTGCGGGATGTGTACCTGGGTCATCAGTTCAGCCTCTGAATTGGTGAGTTGGAAGAGCCGTTTGCTCTCTTTCCTCAGCTTGTTGAGAGCTATCAGGTCCCTACTTGCTCTATGGCTTATAAAAAGACTATGGGTTTATAATCAGCGTTATATGGCAAGCCTTACGGCCACTCGTGACTGGTAACGACGTGAGGGTTTACACCGGCTATGAAAGCATCCCTGCAGCTCAGGCTGGGCCAGCAGTTGACCATGACCCCTCAACTGCAACAGGCTATTCGGATGTTACAGTTGTCCACAACAGACCTGCAGCAAGAGATTCAGGAGGCGCTGGATTCCAACCCCATGCTTGAGAGCGATGATGGCCAGAATGATGATGGCCAGCATAGTGATGAGCACAAGGCTGCGCTTATTGATCTCAGTGGGCCAGAACCAGAGTCACAGGAAGCACAGTGGTCAGAAAGCGTGCCTTACGAGCTGCCCGTGGATTCGACCTGGAGTGAGATTTACAGCAGCTTGCCCTCTGTCAGTGACGATTATGACCAGCAGACTCCATCAGTGGAGTCGTTGCAGGATCATCTGGAGTGGCAGCTGGATATGATGCCCATAGGCGATCGGGAGCGTTTGCTCGGGTTGGCTATTATTGAGGCCGTCAACCCGGACGGTTACCTGACCTGTTCGCTGGATGATCTGCTTGATGCTTTGCAACCTCAGCTTGGCGAATTGGTAATGGCTGAGGTCAAAGCGATGCAACAATGCATCCAGCAGTTTGACCCGGTTGGTTGCGTTAGCGTCGATTTACGTGAATGCCTGCTGGCGCAGCTCCACTTGTTGCCACCTTCAACTCCCCATTTCAACAATGCGGAAAAACTGATTACCTGTCACCTTGAGTTGCTCGGTACCCGTGATTATGCCCGCATTCTACGTCGTACCAAATGGCATGAAGGGCAGCTGCGTGATGCCTTGGCCTTGATTCGCCAGCTTAATCCACGCCCAGGGAGTGCCATTGACCAAGGCGAGGCGCAGTACGTAGTGCCTGACCTGTCAGTGCGCAAAATCAACGAGCGCTGGACCGTGGAGCTGAACTCGGAGACACTGCCAAAACTGCGTATCAATAATAATTACGCCTCGTTGGTGCAACGAGCCAACAACAGCCGCGACAATGTGTTTATGAAGAACCATTTGTTTGAGGCTCGCTGGTTTTTGAAGAACTTGCAAAGCCGCAACGAGACCTTGATGAAGGTGACCTGTGAGATCATCGCCAGTCAGCAAGCGTTCCTGGAGCACGGTGACGAAGCCATGAAGCCGCTGGTTCTGGCCGATATTGCCGCAGCAGTAGGGATGCACGAGTCGACCATTTCCCGGGTCACGACGCAAAAGTACTTGCACACACCGAGGGGCGTTTATGAGCTGAAGTATTTTTTCTCCAGCCATGTTGCCACAGCCGAGGGCGGCGAGTGTTCGTCTACGGCAATTCGGGCACAAATTCGCAAGTTGATCGCCGCAGAGCCACCGCGCAAACCACTTAGCGATAACAAAATTGCAGCTCTGTTGAGTCAACAGGGGATCCAGGTGGCCCGGCGCACGATTGCCAAATACCGTGAGGCCATGAAAATTCCACCGTCCAATGAGCGCAAACAGTTTGTGCAATAACAGTCAAAAGTCGTATAACCATATACGGGAATAAACAACAATTGTCGTTAAAGTTGTGGATAAATCGGGCAGGAAATCAGTTTTTTTTGTTTCGGGATATTCCAAGGCGCATCGACAGTGTTAAAATTCAAATCATCTGGAGCGAAAAATCCCGCGCCCCGGTGATTATTCGGAAATGGGATCAGGAGAGCGTTACATGCAAGTCAACATCAGTGGACATCATGTCGAAGTAACAGAAGCTCTGCACAATTACGTGATCAAAAAACTGGAACGTCTCGCTTCCTATTTTGATCCCATCACCAACGTTCAGGTGACGCTGAGCGTGGACAAACAGGTGCACAAGGTGGAGGCAACCCTGCATGCTCGTGGTGCCGAGATTAATGCAACCGCAGAAAGTGAAGACATGTACGCAGCCATTGACCTGCTCTCGGATAAGCTGTACCGACAGCTGGTTAAACGAAAAGAAAAAGCCCTGGATAGGCAACACCATCGTATCCACGGTCATGCCCACTGATTTTACCAGTTGCCATTCTTATCAAGCATGATTATTCATCGCATCTTAACCCCCGGGCGCACCTTTGACGGTGTGCAGGGGGGCAGCAAAAAGAAAATTCTGGAATTTATCGCCAAGCACATCAGCAGCGATTTCCCTGAAATCAATGCCGCAGACCTGTTCGATGCTCTGGTGGCTCGTGAGCGCATTGGGACCACTGGTTTGGGTGGAGGCGTGGCCATTCCTCATTGCCGGTGCAAAGATTGTCCGGAGCCGATTGGTCTGTTCATTCGTCTGGCTGAACCGGTGGATTTTGATGCAGTGGACCGTGAGCCGGTTGACCTGCTATTTGCCCTGATTGTGCCGGAAGGTGAAGAACTGGAGCATCTGGAGATTTTAAAAGCCCTGGCCGAGCGATTTCACTCGCCGGCCGTGTTGAAAGGACTGCGGACTGCGGATAGCAAGGACCTCTATCGCTTTATCTGTGGGCAGTACGATGGGCCTTGAGTAGGGCGCACTTGAAAGCCAGTCATTCATTCCTGGCGAGCACTTTTGCCGCTTTGGCGATGTCAACCTTGATTTGTTTTCTGGCTTTGGTCTGGATATGTCTTCTGGCATTCGCCTGTCTGTTGTGATCGTCCCGGAAGCGTTGCCTGTCGGCTCGCCTGGTCATTTTGTCATCCATGGCAGCTTTTGCCCGCTGCATTTTGGGTGTCACTGGCTCCGGCTGATGGTAGAAAGCAACACCACCTTTGGATGAAGTCTGACAACCCGGTGCAGATACTGCTCTGTTATTTTGGGCATTGCGTATCTCTTCAGCATTGCGGTTATTGACGTAGTGAACACGCAGCTCATGATCCCTGGCAGCGCGTGCTGAATCCACACGACGGATTGCATTTAGCATCTGTTCCTTACGAGCTGCCTCATCACTGCGCTCCCTGGCATCCTGCTCACTCATTATCTGTGCTGCGTCATAATCGTAATCGGTCCGACCAGCACACGGTGAACTCTCCGTGGTGTGTGGTTGTACGAACATCCTGATACTTGAGGCGTCCTGCACACCTTTGAGTTCATTGAGCATGTCAGCCCGTCTGAAAGCATTAAATTTGGCGTGCACCATGTCCACTTTGGGATTGAGTTGGTTTTTGATGGCATTGGTCACAAATGCCAGCCCCAGGTAGCGATAGATAAGGCCCACCTGTTTTACAGATCGATCCCGCAGATGTTTAAGGGCAGAGCCGACTTTGTGCAGGACATTTTCCCCGAACGATTTGGCTATTGGTGCCAGGGCTTTGGTGTAATCCTGCAGGCTCTGTGCCTTGCGTCTGTAGTAAGTCTCTTGACTGTGCGCCAGTTTGGCTGTTTGGGCATCAGGATAACCCACGATAACAGCAGGCATTTGTGGCGTGGGGTCTTCATGCGCCTTTACTACTTGCCTGATGCCCAGGCGATAACATTTGCCGAAGTCATCAGGCAGCTCTGTGGCAGCTGACCTGTCGGCCATGACGGGTTGTGAGGTGTGCTGTACAGTTAGCATGACGTTACTCCTTCAACGACTGTGGTAAACAAGGCTACCAAAATAATATTTGATCCAATCTGTCTGTTTGGAAGCCCACTGTATGCTGTTTGTTCCCGACAGTGTCTAACAGGAAAGTCCATATTGCTGACAGAATATGCGCCTCGATCATCGCTCAACTGGCGGTAGGCTCGGTGATAAAAAGTTGTTTTAATTAAGGTTCCAGGTAAGAAAGGTGTCAGCTCGCGACACGCATCCAGCCGACGGGGGGGCAACCGGTGCTGGCTTACTCGCCAGACATTGGGTAATAACTTCCGGAAGCTGGAACAGGCAACGCGAACAGGCAACTCGAAAATGTTGGATTGGGCGCTCGCCCTGAGCGTATAAAGACGACTTCACAAGCAAAGGCCGGGAAGGGAACCGTTATGAAACTTATTATCATCAGTGGGCGCTCTGGTTCAGGTAAAAGCTCTGCTCTGCACACCCTTGAAGATGAAGGATTCTACTGTGTTGATAATTTGCCGGCCAGCATGCTCAGCCAGCTGGCGGATACGCTTAAGGGGCATCACTCAGAGCCGCCGAAAATGGCCGTGAGCGTGGATGTGAGAAATCTGCCCGGTGCCCTGGATCACTTTCCTGAACTGCTGGATACCTTGAAAAACAAAGGCATTGATTGCCAGGTGTTATATCTGGACACCGACAGTGAAAAGCTGGTCAGCCGCTACAGTGCTACCCGCAGGAAACACCCGCTCAGTGATGAACAGACCTCGTTAAGAGAGGCTATTGAGCTGGAGAAAAAACTGCTCCGACCAGTGCTGATTGCCGCAGATTTGAAAATTGATACCACATCGCTGTCTGTGCATCAGATTCGTGACCTGATCAAACAAGAGTACTGTGCCGATGAAAAAAACAGCATGACTGTGCTGTTTCAGTCGTTTGGTTTTAAAAATGGCATTCCTTCCGATGCCGATTTTATCTTTGATGTCCGCTGCTTGCCCAATCCTTTCTGGGTGGAGTCTTTGCGGCACCATACCGGTTTGGAAGAGCCAGTGATCAACTTTCTCAAGGAGGACGCCAACGTCATCGAAATGATCGATGATATTGCCGCTTTCGTTGACAAGTGGCTGCCCCGTTTTGAATCCGCCCAGCGCAGTTATATGACCATTGCCATTGGTTGTACTGGAGGCCAGCACCGCTCGGTCTATATTGGTAGCACACTGGGTAAGCTGTTTGCCAGCAGGCTGGAACGGGTTCAGGTCAGACACAGAGAGCTCACGAATAATGATTACATATCGGAAAAAAATCATTAACAAGCTGGGGTTGCATGCCCGGGCGGCGTCCAAGTTTGTTTCTACGTCGTCCGCTTTTGTCAGCCAGATTGAAATTGGTTTTAATGGTCGCAAGGTAGATGGCAAAAGCATTATGGCGGTGATGATGCTCGCCGCGGGCCAAGGTTCCGAGCTGGAGTTGCACTGTGATGGCCACGATGAAGAGGCAGCCTGCAAGGCGCTGTGTGAGCTGATTGACGACTGCTTTGGTGAAGATGAGTAGCGATAACAACAATTAAGGAAGGCCAGTCATGGGGCAGCAGCTGCAATTAAGTATCGGTGAAGCCGAGCTGAAAAAACTCAATGATGCCCTGGAGCACGGTGTCTCCCCCGAGTTACGCACCATGCTGAACACGTTACCGCCGGCTGATACCGCGCACTTACTGGAATCCTCTCCCCCAAAATTACGCAGCCTGTTATGGCGCCTGATTGACCGTGACCAGGAAGGCGACGTTCTGCAGGAGTTGAGCGAGGAAGTGCGTCAGTTTTTTCTGGAGCGTATGAATATTGCCGAACTCAAGGCGATTACTGCAGGACAGGATGTAGACGACATTGTGGATCTTTTACAACAGCTGCCCGATACCATAACTCGCCAAGTGCTGGATTCCATGAACAGTCAGGACCGTTTGCGGGTCGAAGCGGTGCTGGCCTATTCCGAAGACTCTGCCGGCGGCATGATGAACACTGACACCATCACCATACGCCCGAACAATACGGTGGATGTGGTACTGCGTTATTTACGACGGCATGATGGCATTCCCGATAACACGGACAGCCTGTTAGTGGTCAGTCGACGTGACAAATACATCGGTCGACTGCCGCTTACCCGACTGCTGACCACGGAGCCAGGTGCCACCGTCAAGGAGGTAATGCTTACCGATCTGGACCCGGTGCCTGCGGATATGGAAGACACTCAGGTGGCCCAGCTGTTTGAGCGACAGGATTTGATCTCAGCACCAGTGGTGGACAAAAACGGCAAGCTGCTTGGACGCATCACCATTGACGACGTGGTGGATGTTATCCGCGAAGATGCCGAGCACTCGATGATGAGTATGGCTGGTCTGGACGATGATGAGGACACTTTTGCTCCGGCTGTGCGTACTGCCCGGCGACGGGCAGTCTGGCTGGGAGTTAACCTGGTCACAGCGTTCATTGCTGCGTCGGTGATTGGGCTGTTCCAGGAAACCATTGACAAAGTGGTTGCCCTGGCGGTGCTGATGCCCATTGTCGCCGGCATGGGCGGCAATGCTGGCAGTCAGGCGCTGACTCTGGTAATCCGGGGGATGGCGCTAGGGCAGATTAGCACGACCAATCTGAGGTGGTTGTTGAGCCGGGAACTGGTGGCTGGATTTCTCAATGGCTTGCTGTGGGCGACGCTGGTGGCAGCCATTGCCTGGTTCTGGTTTGGCGAGCCGCTGATCTCCTTGGTGATCGCCTGTGCCATGGTGATCAACCTGAGCGTCGCGGTGATCACCGGTGCGATGTTACCGGTGCTGCTCAAGTCGCTCAATATTGATCCGGCGCTGGCAGGCAGTATTATCCTGACCACTATTTCTGACGTAGTTGGCTTTTTTTCATTTCTTGGCTTGGCAACGGTTTTCTTTGGCTAGTTTCCTCTGCTCGCCAGAAGCCCCACCGGTTTTGCCCGGAATATATTCTCCAGACATGGCCGGTGGGCAGCGCAATAATTACTGGCCTGCCAGTTTCATGTTGCTGACCAAAATGGAGCCGGTTTGGATATTGCTCCGTTTATCCACATCGTTACCCAGCGCCACAATATTGCGATAGATATCCTTCAGGTTGCCAGCGATGGTGACTTCTGACACGGGGAACTGAATCTCACCATTTTCTACCCAGAAACCACTGGCACCACGCGAGTAATCGCCGGTAACGGTATTGACTCCATGACCCATCAGCTCAGTGACCAGCAGTCCGGTACCCATCTGTTGCAACAAAGTGCCTTGATCAACACGGTGCTGTGCTGCGGTGGCTTCCACGAACAGGTTGTTGACGCCACCGGCGTTGGCAGTACTCTGCATGCCCAGTTTACGAGCAGAATAAGTACCCAGAATGTAATGCTGTAGGACTCCATCAGTAATAAAATCCTTGGCGCGAGTGGGCAGTCCGTCGTTGTCAAAACTGGCAGATCCCAGCAGGTTTTTCAGCAACGGTTGCTCGTGAATGCGTAGCCATTCGGGAAAAATCTGCTTGCCCAGGTGGTCGATCAGAAAGGATGCCTGGCGGTAAATGCTGCCACCGCTGATGGCGCCGAGAAAGTGTGAAATCAGGCCTGAGGCAACTTCGGGAGCAAACAGTACCGGCACTTCGGCAGTATCTACTTTGCGTGCACCGAGGCGGCTGATGGTACGCCTTGCGGCTTCTTTACCCACCGCTGCTGCCGCTTCGAGTTCGCTGGCATCGCGGTGGATGGTGTACCAGTAGTCGCGCTGCATCTCCCCATTGTGCATGCCGATCAGCACTGCGCTCAGACTGTGGCGACTGGAGATATAACTACCAACAAAGCCGTGACTGTTGCCGTAGACCCGACAGCCCTGGTGAGTGGAGACGCTGGCGCCATCAGAGTTGACGATCTTCTTGTTGAAGGAACGACCGGCATCTTCGCACTGCAAGGCCAGCTCAATCGCCCGCTGAGCGTCGATATCCCACGGATGGTAAAGATCAAGGTCGGGCAGAGATTTGGCCATCAAGGCCGCATCGGCCAGGCCGGCATAGGGGTCTTCTGAGGCGTGACGCGCAATATCACAGGCAGCCCGCACGGTGTCCTGAATGGCCTCGGGGCTGGCATCAGACGTGCTGGCTGAGCCTTTGCGCTGACCCAGGTAAACAGTAATACCCAAACCCTGGTCACGGTTAAACTCAACGGTTTCCACATCGCCCATTCGGACACTGGTGGTCAGGCCGGCGTCCATACTGATGCCAACCTCACAGGCGTCCGCGCCCTGTCTTGCCGCCTCGGCAATAATCTCGCTGGCCAGCGCCTTGAGCCTGGCCTCTTCGTTGCGCGGGTCCAGCACCGTATTGGAAGATTCGCCCATGATTCCACCTAATCCGCTTTGTTATTAAGAAGCGTTCTGAAGTAAAATGCGGCACATTGTACCCGTTTTTTACCCTCGGAACTGCTTTGTCGTAACTCACTTTATGAAAATTGCAGGTTCCTATCAATGGCAATCCCCTATGAGTAAAAAGAGTCGTCGTATCCAGGAAGCCTGGGATGATGAGGAAAGCGAAGAGATCATCTACGTCAGTAAATCAGAATTGAAGCGTGATATGGATGAGCTCAAGCACGTCGGCGCCCGGCTGATGGAGCTAAAGGGCACCTTACTGGACAAAATTCCACTGAATGAGCGCCTGCGCGAAGCGCTGGATGAAAGCCGACGCATTACCAGCCACAATGCTCGCAAGCGTCATCTGGGCTTTATTGGCAAGTTGCTGGCTGACCAGGACATAGAACCTATTATGGCACTGCTGAATCAGCTTGATGCCAGCAGTGAAGAGTACAACCGGCTGTTTCACCAGCTGGAAAGGTGGCGCGACCAGCTGATTCACGACGACAGCCATCACACGGCATTGACCCGGTATCTGGAGCACTACCCAGAGGCGGATCATCAGCACATCCGCCAACTGGTGCGTAATGCGCAAAAAGAAGCTGCCCAGCAAAAGCCACCGGCAGCAGCCAGAAAGTTGTTCAAGTACCTGCGCGACGTGGCGGAACTCTGATAACCTCGCCGCTCATGACCGACGACGAGATGGGTTAAACCCCCACTGTCCGTTGCCGATGTATTGCACCGGTTATGGTGGCAGACAACGAAATTACCACGACAGAGGCACTATTCTTGCTTTACTTGTTGGTATTTATACGTAATTATATGGCGCAGCTGCGATACGCTGGCTGATGTGAACGGAGAGGGTCAGGCTGGCATTTCCAGTATGCTGAACTATAACTAAAAAATCTGGATAAGTAGTCAAATAATAATAAATCGGAATGGATTTTCCGATACCAGTATCTGGAGGATATAGCGATGGCACGGAAAAAGCCGAGTAAAGCTGCTGCTGGTTTTGATGGCGCTGATATTGGATTCCTGGGGAGTCGAGACGAACCCGCCGAAGAGCGGACAGTCGAGTCCCGTAAAAAACTCAGGGCAAGCCTTGACGCACAGGTTGAGGAGTTCCTGAAGAAAGGGGGGAAGATAGAAGAAGTGCCGTCCAATATTTCCAATGATCCACCAAAGAAGCCTTCTGGTGAGTACGGTAACCGACCGATATGACCCAAGCCCGGAATTCCGGGCTTTTCTTTGCCTTTTGATTTTCTCTTAAATTCCGCCACTGTACAGAACGCCTTCTTTGCAAGGGAACCTACCGCCGTCAGTAGATCGTTTTGCGTTCCGTAGACCAATAAATTTCAGACCGATCGGGCAAATACCTCTGTACCGGACAAAACCGGGTACTGTAGCACTGCTCGTCGGGGAATTTAAAGGTTGTCAAATATTACCAAAGACGAAAAACGTTTACCTTGGCAAAACACAATTGGAGGTTTTCTAATGGTATTTCTCTGTGATACAAGAGGAGCGGATATTGATGGTATCTGACTGATTAGCATTAACGATAGAACAAACAATACAGAGACGATTGATGGATCAGGAGAATCAGATGGAGGCACTTACCAAACCATGCTCTTCTATCGACGGTTTGCTGCATGATCAGACCGTCGCGTTGCAGCGTTGGTTCGCCCGTGGCGGGCAGAGAATAGAAGACTTGATTATTCGTAAATTTCCATCCTGGCTTGAGCCTGAACAGTTCCTCAACGCCAGCACCGATGAACCTTTTGCAACGGCGAGATTTCGCCTGATGATGTGCAACAAGCAGAGTCTGTGGCGCGTCTGTGTGGAGATGGTTTTTCACGATGAACCACGGGATCTGGAGGATGGCTCTATCGCTGAGCCAGGTATACTGTTCTATGTTCTGGACGATGAGGATCAAAGAGTTGAGGTGGATTATTTCGCTGCCAATCTCTTTCCTACCGATTTATCGGTGACCCCTGAGCAGTGGTGTCTTTATTGGTTCAGGAAACTGGCCAAAAGCCACCACATTAATCGGATTTTTGCCTATAAAGTATTTGAAGCTGAACTGGATTGACTGCTTTTTTGCCCGCAGCACGGTTAGGCAAAACGTTACCGGCTGCGGGCTTTATTTAGCCATGCCTGCGAGAAAGTCTGTAACATCGGAATAATGACGGCCCAGATAACGGCCAGCAGCAGCAAGGTTTGCCACAGCGGTTGTGCCAGCGTGACTCCACTCAACTGGCTACCGGCGTAATAACTCAGTGGACCACCAACAAAGCCCAACACGGCACCATAGAGTCTGTGGGTTCGAGACCAGTCAAGGCTGTGTCGCAAAGTGGTGGCGAATATCAGCCAGAGACAAGCCAGCCATAACGGTAAAATACGGCTTTCGTCGTTTTGGTGAAATTGCACAATGGCCATATTGCCCAAAAAACTGTCGAGGGCGCAGCCGAGAAAAAAGGTGACAGCCAACAACTGCTGTTCCATGGCCCAACTGCCAACCCAGAGCAAGTGAATCGCAAGTATCACCGCCGTCGCTGCCAGGGCGATCTTGTTCCCACCCAGCACGCAGGCAAACCACCCCAGTTGGAAGAGCAGATAATTAACCATCAGCTTGGCGGTTTTTGCAACCATTGTCGGCTCTCGGGAACTGTTGTTGTTATCAGGCGTGCAACTCAGTTTATCCCACCCGGCGTGAACAACGATATATAATCAAGTCACAATAATAAGCATCGAATCGGCATGACCCCACAAGCGTGTTACCAGCGAGACATCCAGCAAAAAGGCTTCAGCCCGGACCCAGCCCAGGCTGAGGCTGTCAGGCATCTGCAACAGCTGTTTGTAGCACTGTGTCAGCCACCGTCCTTGTTGCAAAAGCTGTTTGGGCGTCGACCAAAACCGGTGCGCGGTCTGTACTTTTGGGGTGGAGTAGGGCGTGGCAAAACCTGGCTGATGGATACGTTCTACCACTGCCTGCCTTTTGCCGAAAAGCGGCGCATGCACTTTCACCACTTTATGCGCCGAGTACATGAGGAGCTCACTACCCTTGAGGGACAGAAAAACCCACTGACCACCGTGGCGCAGCGTTTGGCCAGCGAGGCCAGAGTGATCTGTTTTGATGAGTTTTTTGTTGCCGATATTACGGACGCCATGATTCTTGCCGGGCTGCTGGAGCAGCTATTTCACCGTGGGGTGACGCTGGTGGCCACCGCTAACGTGGCACCAGGACAGCTCTATCACAATGGCTTGCAAAGAGCGCGTTTTCTGCCTGCGATTGAGCTGATCGAGCAACATACGCAAGTAGTCAATGTGGACGGTGGCATCGACTATCGTCTGCGTCTGCTGGAAAAAGCAGCCACCTTCCATTGGCCGCTCAATGAGGACAATCGGCGCAAGCTTGCGAGGATTTTTGCTGATCTGGTTGATCCGGTTTCAGTGGTTTCTGGCCAACCCATAGAGATTCTGGGTCGACCAATCAATAGTGTTAAACACGGGGAGGGCGTTGCCTGGTTTACCTTTGCTGACCTGTGTGATGGACCGCGTAGCCAGAACGATTACATAGAGCTTGCACAGATTTACCATTCGGTCATCGTGCAGGATTTGCCAAGGTTTGATGCCAGTCGTAATGACCAGGCTCGACGTTTTATCGCCTTGGTGGATGAGTTTTATGATCGCGGCGTTAAATTGATTATTTCCAGCGAGGTACCACCGGCGGCACTCTACCCAGCCGGCACGTTGTCTTTTGAGTTTCAAAGAACCCAGAGCCGCCTGCAGGAGATGCAATCCACCGACTACCTGGGATGTCCACACAACGGCTAAAGGGATTCTTCGGACTGATTGATTCAAGCGATGAGGTCCCTGGCTGTCAGCAAAAGACACCAGCCCTACTATGGTTGGCGCAGCACAAATAACAAAACGAAAAAGCCGCCAATAGCCGAAGTAACCAAGCCCACAGGTAACTCCTGGTTATGTACGATAGTACGGCTTACCAGGTCACTGGCTGCCAGAACGATAGCACCAAAAAGGGCACACAGCGGTATCAAATAACGGTGGCTTACGCCAGCAAAAGGCTTGGCCAAGTGGGGCACAACTAAACCAACAAAACCGATGACTCCGGTTAACGAGACAAAAGCCGACGTTGCCAGTGCCGAGCTAATAAATACCAGGATTCTTAAGTGTTTTACCCTCACCCCAAGCGAATTGCAGGTCTCTTCATCGACCAGCATGGCATCCAGTGAACGCCAACGAAAAAAGGTCAAAGCGACCAGCAGTAAAACGCCGAGCAGGGCAAAGATCAGGTTATCCCAACGGGCAAGACCCAGCCCACCCATGGACCAAAAAAGAATGGTACTTGCCGAGCGTTGATCGCCGGCATAGATCAAGTAACTGGTCACAGCACTGAAGATAAACGAAACCGCCAGCCCCGATAAAATTAACCGATCGATGCCCTTGTTGCGCTGCAAGGAGAATAAAACAATAACCGCCAATGCAGAGACAATCCCGCCAACAAATGCTGCAATTGGCAACGCCCAGTAGCCAAGCGTTGAGCCAAAGCGCGTGATGACCACAACGGCACCGGCCGAAGCACCAGATGACAGACCAAACAAAAACGGGTCAGCCAGATAGTTTTTAGTCACAGTTTGCAGCAGCGAGCCAACCATGGCTAACCCGGCACCGACTAAGACCGCCAGCAGATAGCGAGGCGTGCGCACCTCGCTAATAATAAGCTGGGTAATTTCAGACAAGTCAGATCTCTTTGGCGAAAAAAATTGATAAATTTCAGCGAAGGAAATATCAACGGTTCCGTACGACAATGACAGCAATAATAAACACAATAAAATCAACAAAGAAAAAACCACTGCCAAAGAAAATCTGACCCTAGTGCTATGCATCGATCGCTATCCCTGCTTGCGGGTATAAACTAGCAGCAATTTTCTTAACAGCCTGAATGTTTTTTGGTCCAGGTGTGATTTCGCTGTACTTGAGCAACAGATAATTCTGATTTTTTACTGCATTGGTGCGGCTCATTAACGGGTGTTGTGCAAGAACTTCTTTTAATTGCTCTGGCCCGATGCCCCCGTCTGCTTCGTAGTCCACAAGAATAATTAAATCAGGATTTTTTGTAGCGATAGCCTCCCAGGATGCCGTACTCCAACTAAAGTGATTGTCGGAGGCAACATTAATACCGCCAGCAGTATCAATCAATGCTTCTGGCATGGCAAAACGGCCGCTGGTAAAAGGCTTATCAACACCGCTATCGTAGAGAAACACCTTTTTTGTGGGGTAGGCAGCGACCTTCTTTTCAATGGTGGCAAGCTCTTGTTGCCATTGGTTAACCAGTGCTTGCGCCTGTTGCTGGCGATCAAAAATTGTGCCTAATTTCAGAATATCAACATACAGCAAATCCATACTGGCTTTCGGCCTGTCTTTGTTAACGTGGGCGCAACTTTCAGTCAACACCAGGGTTTTAATACCAAAGTCAGCCAGGTTGGCAGGCGTTAATTCAGAGCCTTGCTTCAAGCCGTAGTTCCAGCCGGCAAAGAGAAAATCTGGCTCTTTTTTCAACAGTGGTTCAAGCGTTAAGTATTGCGGTGATATTTCAGGAATATTGCCAAGTTCTTTTTTAAGTTCATCCGTTTCTTTATACCAGCCAGATATTCCGTTAATGGCAACCATATTTGGTTGCAACTCAAGTGCGAGCGCCATTTCGGTCATATTTAAATCATTAAATACGGCTCGTTTAGGTGCAGCGGTAAATGTCAGCGTATCCTGACAATTTGCTACTGTTACCGGATAATTAGTTCCTGCTTGCACATTCTGGCCTGATAAAAACAAAACGCAAAGAGCTATCGATGATCGTAAAGCGGATTTTATAAACATTTGCTAAATTCCAAAAATTTTCATCATTCTTGTTGATTCAGGGTGCTGAACCTCAAAGGTGTTTAAGCCAAACGTGTCTTTTATCCAATAAGAAGAAAGGGCACTATCCCGATGGGCACATACCTGCATTGTGCCGTGATTTAAAATCATGACCTTATCGGAAAAGTGCTCTACCAGGTGTAAGTCATGAAGAACTGCGATTGTGGCTATCCGCCGAGTCCTGATGATTTCAAGAAGTTCAATTTTAGCTTTCGGATCAAGGTGGTTTGTCGGCTCATCCAGCAGGAGTAACTTGGGTTCCTGGGCCAGTACACGGGCCAGATTTACCCGCTGAAACTCACCGCCAGAAAGATTGCCAACGTGTTTATGGGCCAGGTGCTGAAGATTAAGCTCTTCAATGATATTACTAACACACTGGGCATCATACTGACGGGTAGAGTACTGAAAATGGGGGTAACGCCCCAGGGCAATAAGTTCGATGGCTTGCATACGAGGGTCAACAGTAATGTTCTGTCCCATCAGTGCAATGGATTGCGATCGTGTTTTTTGATTGTAAGACAGCAAAGGCTTGGAGAGAAAAGAGATGTTGCCAGCTAAAACAGCAAGCTCTCCCATCAAGGTACGGATCAGACTGGACTTGCCACAACCATTGGGACCAATGATTGCCATAAATTCCCTGTTATGCAGGGTGAAATTGATTCCCTCGGCAATAACCCTGTTCTTATTAATGCCAAATGCCAGTTGCGATACATCCAATACTGTATACATAATCCAAAATCTATCGAATGGTCAGAAAATGTGCGGATAAAACTGGACGAAAATAAAGATTCTGTCGTATTTTACCCACACATTATATTCATTATCGTTAGTCATTCTTTTTTAAATCGTAAGCGGATTCATCAAACTCAAAATTATCAAGACCTTTCTTTTCATCAGCATCATCAATGCGGATGTTTTTATCGATATCAATAATTTTCAGAATAAGCAGGGTAATAAGCCACGCGTAAATTGCGATAATAATAACAGCAAGTATCTGTTTGCCAAGTAGGGAGAAACTCGCACTGATGCCATCAACAGCACCATTGGCGAAAATTCCGACCATAATTGTCCCAGTGATTCCGCCCACACCATGAGCACGCCAGACGCCCAGAGCATCGTCAATTTTCAAATATTTCTGAACGTTTTTTGCCCAAAAACACAGCGTTGCTCCAATCAAGCCAATAAGCATGGCGGAACCCGCTTCAACATATCCGGCTGCCGGGGTAATGGTTGCCAAACCAGCGATCGAGCCGACCATCAGACCACTGAAGCTCATTTTGCCCGTACTGATTTTTTCCCAGATAAGCCAGACCAACATAGCGACAGAAGCGGCCAGCGTGGTGTTGATAAAAGCCTGTGCCGCCAGTTTATCAGGCGAATAGGCACCCCCGGCGTTAAAACCGAACCAGCCAAACCAGAGCAGACCAGTACCGATAGCACTCAACGGTAAGTTTGACGGTGTATTATCCTGCGTGAGCCGTTTGCCCACAAAGAGCGCAATCATCAGGGCTGATACGCCTGCCGTCGTATGTACCACCAACCCACCGGCAAAATCCACGACCCCTAACTTTTGCAGGAAACCACCGCCCCATACCCAGTGAGCTACGGGCACATAAACCAGAAATAGCCACAAACAGATCAGCTTGATGTATGGTCCCATACGCAGACGGCCGGCAAATGAGCCAGTCATTAACGCGGGCGTAATCACGGCAAACATCATCTGATAACCGAATATCAGGATAAACGGTACGCTGGATGAATAGAGCGGATTGGGGGAAGAGCTGACATCATGCAAAAACCAGTAAGAGGTCAACGAACCAATCACACCAAGAAAATCGCTACCAAAAACCAGTGAAAAACCACATAAAGCCCATAGTACAGAGACAACGCCCAGACAGATAAAATTCTGGAACATTATATCGAGCATATTTTTTTCCCGGACAAATCCGGCATAAAAAATAGCCAATCCTGGTGTCATCAGAAAAACCAGCGCTGTACACAATAAAACAAATATTGTGTTTGCTAAATTAATTGATTCCATATTAATTACCTGTGCTTTGTTTTTTGTATGCGACCACAAACAAATACATCGCTAAAACATAAGCTGACGTAAATGTTGGCACAGCAAAAGCAACCGTAACACTGTAAAGCGATGCCTGGATGAATACTGTAGCAATAGTAGCTATTAAAGCGTAAATAATATTTCTTTCTATGAATACACACCCAACGGCCATTGCCGTTAACACTGGGCTAAAGCCATATAGTCCATTAAATACCGTGTTATTATCAACGCCCAATAGCTCGGCAGTGATAATAGCAACCACAGAGCCCATGGCAGCATAAGAAGCAAATACAGGACTGGCGATAGCGATGCCAATCAGTATCAATAGTCCGCTTAGTGGCTGTGATAAAAAATAGACCTGACCAATATTTTTAAAAAACAGATAAACATAATCCATCGCACTTTCTATGGAAACATATGTTTCCTGATAATTTTCCACAAAAGCAGGATGAATGCCTGTATTTACGGTTACTGGTGAAAATTGATAAGCAGAAAACAAAATCAACCAGCCACAAAATACAAATGGGCCGGTCGAACCAGGTATGCCGAAGTGATCGGTTAAAACATGTTTAAACGCTTGGGTTAAGATAGTAGCCAGCACAGCGCCAGCAATCACAATAAACCACATCAGTACGTTATGCTGGATAAAAACGGCTATTGCCATAGTAGTCAGAACACCATTAAACCCGTATAATCCGGATTCAATATCTTTTTCATCATAACCATTGCAAATAGCCACCAGGTTAGACAGCAACGCACCCACTATCGCAGCAATAAACAAGCTGTAATTGTTTGATGCGTACGCCGCATAGGCAATGCCAGCGACAAAAAAAAGCCCTGTGTATACATTCCCGATAAAGAAAACCTGACTAAAGGATTTCAAGCTTATGGATAGATAATTTTTCCACATAAAGCTTACCTTCCTTTAAGTTAAAAGAAGCCTTACTGATTCTCTGACAATCTCAGTAAAGCGCTTGATTCGCCCGTGGACGTGATAAGACTCCTTACCCACAACTCGCAATATAACCCCACAATCGTTGGGTAAAAGACTTATGCCTGACAACAAATTCAGCTCTTTGTCATACTCAAACTTACACTGTTCTATAATTGTTTCTCTCACCTCCTGCGGACAAATACAGATAATATTGGCAAAAACATCGTATCCGGCCATAACTGCATTAAAGTCTTTTATCGGGTCATCTTTTGTTACCAAAAACTTCTCAGAAAAAATCAGCTCGCCTGTAGGTCGGTAAACATTCAGCAGTGAAGAGAATAAATCAAAATCGTAGCGTTCCCCGCCATGGTGCTTGCGACCCAGCATGATCGTTTCGCCATAAAGTAAAACGCCACTTTCGGCAACCGTCATATTATTTTCACAAGCGTAGCGCGAGTTTTTGTACAAAATAGTGGTGTCAGGAATGTACTCTAAATAAGCATTGTTTCCGACGGACACATCTTGGTACTGTGTCGCATAATTTGCATCCATCTCCTGGATTCGGGTAGCGCTTTGGGTAGTGACCATTGCCACGGCATCATCATTCACCTTGATATCGAGGTAGTAACGATCGCCTTGCAGCGTTCCGCCACCTACCGAGATAATCGGGCAGATGGGGAGCTCGGGCCAGCTTTCGTCACAGTACAATGCCTGTTGCACCAGCAAGGGCGCAACTCGGTAGAGATGACTCAGAATGGTTTTCCCTTTGCGCTGTTCAAAGGTCAATTCCAGGATGCCCACCTTGCCTATGGCACCCGCCTTCATCTGCTTGGGATGATCCTGGTAGTTCTGTAACTCGTACAGACCATCCATTTTTGCCAGTGAGCTATGCATAAACACCTGACTCTAGAACAGTTTCGTCGTATTCAATATCGAATAAGGCCATATCAAGAATGAGTTTTACCAGTTCGTGAATGCCTTCCCCGGTCTTACAGTTAGTGAAAACGAATGGCTTATCGCCACGCATCAACTTGGAGTCCCGGTCCATCACTTCCAGACTGGCTCCAACATAAGGTGCCAGATCTTCTTTGTTGATCACCAAAATATCGGACTGACAAACACCAGCACCATTTTTTCTCGGTATTTTATCGCCCGCAGCAACATCAATAACGTAAATATAAAAATCAGCCAGCGCAGGACTGAACGTTAACGTTAAATTATCACCACCGGACTCAATTAAAATAACATCGCTGTCTGGATATTTTTCTTCCATTTCTTCTACAGCGGCAATATTCATGGAGGGATCTTCCCGGACCGCTGTATGTGGGCAGGCGCCGGTTTCAACACCAACGATTTTTTCTTCAACCAAAATTCCCTTTAATGAACGGCGAACCTGCTTGGCGTCTTCTACCGTTACTACATCATTGGTGATGATTAAAGGACGAATGCCCAGGTCAATTAAAATGGGCGTGATTGCTTCAATAATTGCTGTTTTTCCTGAGCCAACAGGGCCACCAATACCGATTCTGGTAATTTTTTTCATTACAACTCCTAATTCATAAACATGCGTACATGCGCATTAACATGTTGAGCTAACAGACAGTCGTATACCGGGGCAAAAGATATGGTTTCATCAATCGACATATCCTTTATCTGGTTATAGTAGGTGTCAACCGTCTCATTCACTTCAAATAAAATTCGCTGGGTTTGGTAGTGATCTATCCGCATCAAACGAACAGCAGCACTTAAAATCATCGAGGCAGTACCATACTGATAGATTGAAAATGCCTCAGCCTGGGATAACGACAAATCTTGAAAGATGATCCCATGGACAATCGGGTGTGAAATCTTTCGACCTTCCTGTTTAGCCAGTAGTATGAACTGACTCAATTTTGTTGAATCGTTAATTCGCAGATATAACTCTGCCAGCTTGTTGCCAATTCTCGACGACATCAGCTGCTGTTCTTCACCCACCCGTTTGGCCTGATAGCTGCGCTCCAGGTTAACTAAGCCGAGAATATTATCAGCTGCGGATAACTGGTAAGCGTGATTGATATAGATGCCGTCCAGAAAGGCACTCTGGCGCAACATTACCTGGATGTAGTTTTTTAACGATTCTTCGTCAGAAACAATACCCAGCTGTAAAGCTGACTCCAGGCCATTGGAAAAGGCAAAACTGCCAATAGGCAGAGCCGAATCTGAGAACTGACACATCTGGAGTAAATGGTAAAGGTGATTATTGGTCTCTTTCATAGTCAGTGGTGCTTATGGGCTGTAGTGTCATCGCCAGAAAACAATAATCGATAATCGCTGGCACTGACCTCTTTGGACAGTTCATCGCCAGAGATAAACTCAATATCGATATCGTCAAAGTTGTGGGTTTTTAACATGGAACGCATGATTTTTTCATCGACGTATAACGGCACGTATATCGTGTTGTGTTGCAAAATGGCAGGCCAGTGCTGATTACCCAGAGCGTGACCAAGTTTGAAAATAGTTTCAATGTTTGGATTCTGGGGCAGCGTGATTTTCAATACATCTTTTAGTTGAAATTCGACTATGGTAAATGCTTTATTGTCGTGATCAATATACAGGATATCTTTATTATGCAGGTGTTTACCGCGCTCCAGAGAAATAGCGACTTCCTGGCCATTGGCAGTTTTTTTTCTCAAGCGACTTTTATTGCATTCCCACTGCTCAAGCTGAACGGTGTCCATCTGGTAATCTTGCAACAACGCCATTTTGTCGTCTAAATTACCAACCACTTCTGAAACAATAATCACAATACCTCTCCTGCGACATTGGGTTTAACCAAAAACAGCATTCACTTTTAACCGACAATAACGAAAAATAGCTCGATTAAAAATTAATATCATTCAAGTAAACCACCGCGATAACCAACAGCGTCAATGTCGGAAAAGAGCTGTTTTTACTATTGCTCTCTTTTCCGACATATTGGCTGGTGACGGTATAACCGATAGCAAACTCAGCACATAATCATTATGCTGATAACTTTCTGATTATCAGCTGAAGAAATACAGCTGATTCAAAGAAAGAGTATGTGCTGGTTCAACCGTTGCATGCACACCGTTTACTTTAACCGCGAAGGTTTCGGAATTAACTTCAATATCCGGCAGCGCGCTGTTTCTGATCATGTCCGCTTTAGACAATGTCCGTGTATTGGTGACCGGTTCCACTCGTGATTTCAAGCCATAGCGCTCAACAATGTTGTGCTCCAGGGCCAATTTGGAGGTGAAAGTGATGCGGGTTTTATGTTTGGCTCCAGCCATAGCGCCAAACATTGGCCGATACGTTACCGGCTCTGGAGTCGGTAACGACGCATTGGGATCACCCATCTTCGACCAGTTAATAAACCCGCCTTTGATGATCATCTTGGGCTTGGCCGCGAAGAAGCCAGGTTCCCACAACACCAGGTCTGCCAGCTTACCTACTTCAATAGAGCCGACCACATGGCTGATACCCTGGGCAATGGCTGGATTGATGGTTATCTTGGAGACGTAGCGGAGCACGCGGAAGTTATCATTGTCATCGCTGTCTTCCGGTAATTTGCCGCGTGCCTTTTTCATATTGTCAGCTGCTTGTATTGTACGCAGCCACGTCTCGCCAACTCGGCCCATAGCCTGTGAGTCACTGGACATGATGGAAATAGCACCAATGTCGTGCAGTACGTTTTCAGCGGCAATGGTTTCCGGACGTATACGGCTTTCAGCAAAGGCAACGTCGGTAGGCACCTTCGGGCTTAAGTTATGACAAATCATGGTCATATCAAAAAGCTCGGCTTGGGTATTGATGCCGTATGGAATGGTTGGGTTAGTGGAGCTGGGCAATACACTGGCAACGCCAGCAACACGGATTATATCCGGAGCATGGCCACCGCCGGCGCCTTCCGTGTGGTAGGTATGAATGGTTCTGCCGTCAAAAGCGGCAATGGTGTTTTCCACATAGCCACCTTCATTCAGGGTGTCTGTGTGAATACACACTTGCACATCATACTCATCGGCAACAGTGAGGGAGTGGCGAATAACGCTGGCTGTTGCACCCCAGTCTTCGTGAATTTTCAAACCGGCGGCACCGGCAGCTACCTGCTCAAGCAATGGCCCAAGAGAGGAACAGTTACCTTTGCCGAGTACGCCAGCATTAACAGGCCAGTCGTCAAAGGCGCTGAGCATCATTTCAATATTCCACGGCCCAGGAGTAATGGTTGTCCCATTAGTACCGTCAGTAGGACCAACCCCACCGCCAAACAAGGTGGTAATACCATTGTTCAGTGCGTGTTCAGCCTGTTGTGGTGAGACCATGTGCACGTGAGCATCAATACCACCTGCGGTAACGATCAGATGTTCACCAGAAATGGCCTCAGTACCCGGACCCACGGCCAGACCTGGGGTAACGTTGTCCATAATCGATGGATTACCGGCTTTACCGATACCACAGATCAGGCCGTCTTTTATGCCTAAATCGGCTTTTACCACACCCAGAACACCATCGAGAATGGTAACGTTGGTGATGAGCAAGTCGGGCGCACCATTTTCATTGGTCAGCTCCGGATCAAAGCCCATGCCATCACGCAGTGTTTTACCACCGCCGTACATGACCTCTTCACCATAAGTGCGAAGATCTTCTTCAATTTCGATGATTAGATCTGTGTCACCAAGGCGAATTTTATCACCAGTAGTTGGGCCGAATAGCGTAGCATTTTGTTTACGAGTTATCTTTGGCATTGCCGTATCCTGTTACAATTTCTTTGAGCAGAACCCGAGTTCGGCGGCGCGATTAAGAGCGAGCGTCAGATTTGGTCGATATGAGTGATAGGGTTCACCACCGGTCCAGCCATCAACCAGATCGTTAAAGCCAATAACTCGTTGCTTGCCACGATAAGGTGTCAAGGTAACTTCTTTTTCATCCCCGGCCTCGAAACGTATCGCAGTAGTTGCCGGAATATTTAAACGACAACCAAAAGCTGATTCACGATCAAACTCCATGGATTGATTTATTTCAAAGAAGTGAAAGTGTGAGCCAATCTGAATTGGACGGTCGCCGGTATTACGAACTTTGATCGTAATTTCTGCACCACCCTTATTATATTCAAGGTCCCCATCACTAATAATGTAACCGCCAACGGGTACTTTCTGGCCTTTGTAAATCATAATGCACCTATTTAATTGGGTTATGAATGGTGACCAAACGACTACCGTCAGTGAATACAGCTTCTATCTGAACCATAGGAAGCAGGTCTATAACACCATCCATAACGTCATCAGCAGTTAATACTTTTCCGCCCGCAACCATGGTTTTCTCGACGGTTTGTCCGGCTCTTGCACACTCCAGAATTTCACCGCAAATAACGGCTATGGCTTCTGGGTGGTTCAGTTTTAATCCTTTGGCCTTGCGTTGATTAGCAATTATCGCCATTGACAGAATTTGCAGCTTTTCAGCTTCTCTTTGTGTTAAATGCATACAAAAATACCCCTAGGGGATTGTTGATTACTTACTGTTGATTGCTCAATCTGACAGCGCAATAAATGGCCATCTGATTGACTAGAAAATATCTGGGTGTTTTTTGATAGATAGAAAGATGGAAAGTACTTTTGAATATTTTAAACGCGAGAATAGCCCTCCTTATCAATAAGGCTATACGTACAAAGAATCAGCATTATTTCGGTTGGCATAATCGCAACTTGCAGTAACTGTCATTTATTCATGGTGGAATTACAAGTTAGTAAAATTACCGACCATCTGGTTAGATAAAAAACAATATTTCTGGTTGGCACATATAGAGGGTGTATATATTTGATTCAATAATCAGGAAAAAATTACTGTGTTTTTTTGAAAAATCCTATTCTCAGGGATTGTAGCTTGGCAGAAAAAACAACAGTTGAAAAATTGAACGACAATTTTTGAGCGCAGAAATGTTCAGCTATTTCTATAGGTTTATGCTTTTTTTATTGTGTTAAAATTTTTTGAATTGGCATTCATATCTTAAAGCTATCTTGAAATCCTGTCCGATGAAAGCGGGGTAAAAAGCAGAGTGAATTGAGAAGGCCATGTACACTTTTGCGTGAGACAGGCGCGGATACCTGCCAATATCAGAAGGTTAACTGCTGACACGGAAAGAGCGTGGGTTGCATGGACGAGCATTACTTGGGGAGGGGATGCAGACATAGGGAAGACCCAACGTAATCCAACGATCCTTACACCGGCAAGTTACCGGACAGGCGACAGCAGCACACAGGGTGCACCTCATCTGTTAGCGCCCATTTCGGAATAGTGTACTGCCCGCGCATACAATTTTGCTGCCCAATAAATACAAAACAGCCAGCATTAAGTACTACCATTTTTATTCATAAAGTGAAATGATACCTCCCATTTTAAGGTTCCAATTAATGTCCACGCTTCCTTGCTTTAAGGCCTACGATATTCGTGGCCGTATGCCTGAAGAGTTGAATGAAGATATTGCCTGGCGAATCGGTCGGGCAACGGCAGAATTCCTCGACGCAAAAACAAAGCCTAAAACCGTGGTGGTTGGCGGCGATATCCGCCTCTCTACACCTGTGCTGAAAACTGCTCTGAGCGACGGGCTACGCGCCGGGGGGGTAGAGGTGATTGATATCGGCCTGTGTGGCACGGAGGAAGTTTATTTTGCTACCTCTCACCTGCAGGCTGACGGTGGCATCATGGTAACGGCCAGCCACAATCCAAAAGATTACAATGGCATGAAGCTGGTTCGGGAGCAGAGTAAACCGATTTCAGACAGTACTGGCCTGCGGGAAATTCAGCGCCTGGCCGAAGAGGTGTTTGTTGAGCCTGAACGAATGGGCTCGCCGGATATTCGTTTTGGTTCGTACCGCAAGATCGGCAACCTGGACACCTATGTGGATCATATCCTTGGCTACATCAAGCCAAAGGCGCTAAGGCCCATGAAGCTGCTGGTCAACGCAGGTAATGGTGCGGCCGGGCATGTGATTGACACTATTGAAGCGCGCTTTAAAGCTATGGATGTGCCGGTGGAGTTCGTCAAGATTCACCACGAGCCTGATGGCAACTTTCCCCACGGCATTCCCAATCCGTTACTACACGACTGTCGGCAAGCGACGGTGGATGCGGTATTGGAGCATAAGGCCGATATGGGCATTGCCTGGGATGGTGATTTTGATCGCTGCTTTTTGTTTGATGAAAAAGGCCAGTTTATCGAAGGGTATTATATCGTCGGCTTGCTGGGCGAAGCATTTCTGGCACATTATCCCGGTGCGAAAATTATTCACGATCCGCGCTTAACCTGGAATACCATCGATCAGGTGTCTGCCGCTGGCGGTGTGCCAGTGTTGTGTAAAACCGGCCACGCTTTCATCAAAGAGCGGATGCGTGAAGAAGATGCTGTTTATGGCGGCGAGATGAGTGCCCACCACTATTTTCGCGATTTTTCCTATTGCGACTCCGGGATGATCTCCTGGCTATTAGTGGCAGAGTTGATGTCCCACAAGAGCAGGACGCTTTCTGAATTGGTTGCACAGCGCATTGCCCTGTTCCCTTCTTCGGGCGAGATTAACAGTACACTGGATGACCCACAGGCATCCATCGACCGGGTTCTGACAATCTATCAACAGGATGCGGTATCTGTGGATCACACTGATGGTATCTCTCTGGATATGGGGCAGTGGCGATTTAATCTCCGACTTTCCAATACTGAACCGATGATACGGTTGAATGTGGAGAGTCGTGGAGATGTAGCGCTGATGGAAGATAAGACAGCCGAACTGCTGAGTTTGATTCGTCAGTGATTTATTAGTACAACGCTGAATAAGTACGTCAGTTCTGGTCTATTTGAGAGTTGGAACAGATTATGCACTTTGGTCGGGAGCCGGAACGTTCGGCAGATTTTCCCAGGCTTCCGACTGACAAGAGGCTATCAATGTACTGTGGCCAGTACGCGATATAAATAACCCAATCCGCAGGCACAAAAAACCTCGTAGATCAGCAATCTACGAGGTCTATATGTGGTGGAGGCGGCGGGATTTGAACCCGCGTCCGCCAGCTCTCAGCCTTCGGCTCTACATGCTTAGATCCACATTTAAATTTAACGCCAAGACGACCCAGTGGTCGGGGTTTCAAGGCGCGATTCCCACAAGTTTTAACCCGTCAGTCAGGGACCTGCTGAACGTGGCGAGTCCACTTACGATGACAGTCTGAACGCCAGTCAGTAGACGAACCGGCTAGACTGGGAGCGTCGCAGTTTTAAGTGCGACTAAGCAACGAGTGCTTCTTCTCCGTAGCTGCTATCATTGGCAACTAATGGTTTGTAGTGTTTTGATTAACGAGAATCACTACATTCTCGGCATGCACCTAAGGGTTCAATACCGTCGTCGAATCCGAATCGCCCCCAAGTTCTGTCATTTATAGAGCACAATGAGCCACGATGCAACGACAAAAATACTAACGACCCCTCTCAGGCGTGATGGTTGCCAAATACACCATGAAAGACTACTGTCATCGGCCAGGAGAGAATTGATACACCAGTTCTAAATAATGTTATTGGCGGCACAAAATGCCTGCCAACGACGGACATACTCCACTTTTTTTCCGTGCCGGACACCTAGGCCGGGGCTCTTGCCTTCTCAATAATGGCGTAATCATGCAAATTTTTCAGGAAGTGTTCGGAGCGACCCGCTCCGGTGAAACTGTGGAAGCCTTCCGGCTGTGCAATCAAAACGGTATGGAAGTCACCATTCTGACCCTCGGCGGCATTATCCAAAGTATTCGCGTTCCAGACCAGATGGGCAATATCGGTGAAGTTACCCTCGGTTGTGACACGGTCACCGATTACGAGCGCTGCGGAGCCTATTTGGGTGCTATCGTTGGTCGTTTTGCCAACCGCATTGCAAAGGGCGAGTTTCAGCTTGATGGTGAGCGCTATCAACTGGCTTGCAACAATGGTCCGAATCATCTCCATGGTGGGCAGGCCGGTTTTGATCGTCGAATATGGCACCCAGAGCATCGTACTCAGGATAACCTGGCGACGCTGGTACTTTATTATGATTCGCAAGCGGGCGAGGAGGGCTATCCCGGCACACTCAATGTGCAAGTTACGTATACCCTGAACAACCAGAACGAACTGTGCATTGACTACCAGGCCGTCACTGATGCGCCAACTGTCGTCAACCTGACCAACCACACCTACTTCAATCTCAATGGCAGTGCCGACTGTCTTGGCCATCAGTTGCAACTGCACTGTTCCCGCTTCACTCCCACAGATGCAACCGCCATTCCTCTCGGCGAAATCGCTTCGGTAAGCAATACTCCGATGGACTTTACCACCATGAAGCCTATCGGACGCGACATTGACCAGGACGATGTACAGCTGCAACAGGCACGAGGCTATGACCACAATTGGGTTGTCTGGACCGAACGGGATCATGAAAACCCACTCAAGCCAGTGGCGCGGATAGAAGAGCGCGAGAGCGGCCGAACTCTGGAGGTATTTTCCACCCAGCCGGGCGTACAGTTCTACACCGGCAACTATCTGACCGGTGAGGTGGCCCGAGGCGGCGCAGTGTACGGCATGCGCGCTGGCTTCTGCCTGGAGACCCAGCATTTCCCGGACTCTCCCAATCAGCCAGACTTTCCCTCAGCTCGCCTTAACCCTGGTGAGCGCTACCACGAGCAGACGGTATTTCGCTTTGGAGTGATTTAAGTATTCAGGCCGGGTTGGCAGGAGCAAACACTCGGTCCATGGCCGCCAGCAGAAAAGGGCGGCCGTGGGCATCAAGGGCAACACCGGTCACCAGCGCGTCAATGGCCAGTTTATTATCCCGCTGGCGAACAATTTGCTGCTTAAAGGCAAACTTTAACCGGGACAACCGCATCGGCTCCACCTCCACATAAAACAGGTCACCCGGTACCAGCGCGACTTTAAAGTCGATCTCACTGCGCAGCACTACCAGGTTAATTTTCTCGGCCGCCAGGGCAGCAAAGTCGATATTATGGGCATGCAAAAATTCATGGCGTGCATGTTCCAGGTAATTGCTATAGACGCTGTTGTTGACAATTCCCTGCACGTCGCATTCGTAGTCACGTACCTTCATTTCCAGGCGAAATGCCATGGCGTACTCCTTGAGCAAATGTGATATTCTTCGAGCATATAATACAAGCCTGCCGCGGAAACAAAACAGTATGAAAGAAGCCGTTACCACCTGGTCTCTGGAAATGACTTCACCAACACAACTGATCCACAAACCCATTCCCACCACAGATTTTGCAATCCATGAGTGTCAGGAAAAGCACTTTGCCTTCAACCGTTTTCTCTACAGTTACGTCGGTCAACGGTGGCAGTGGACTGACAAACTGGTCTGGTCTGATGAACAGTGGCGCGACTACGCAGAAAACGACAATCTACGTTTATGGGTTGGCTATTGCAACGGCTGTCCGGCTGGCTACTTTGAGCTGCAAAAAATCGACGCAGATATAGAGATCGCCTACTTTGGTTTGGCTGAGTCGTTTATCGGCAGGGGATTTGGGGGCGCTTTGCTCAGCGCCGCCATTGCCGAGGCCTGGAACTGGGATGCCAAACGGGTTTGGGTGCACACCTGTACACTGGATCATCCTCATGCCTTGCAAAATTATCTGTCCCGGGGCCTGCAAATATTCCATGAGGAGACTTGCTGAGACATTGGCAATTGTTTGGTCCTGTGCCAGCAAATGCTGTTGGGTCGATAGTGGGAGATTAATCCAGAACAGTAACCAGAAAAACTTACTAGCGTCGTAGAATTGTAGAATTATTGTGCGGTGTTTTTCTGGCCTGCGTCCGCTATCTGGACATAGCCGTGTTTTTCTATGGTCTGCTGAGTGGTCGGCGATAACAGAAATTCAACGAATTCCCTGGCAACCACAGACTCTTCGGTACGCTTCAATATTACCAACTCCTGGCGAATCGGTCGGCACAGGTTGGCAGGAATTTGAAAAACACGCTGTTTGTCGTGTAACTGATCTGCCAGTTGTGCCTTGGCCACTAATCCTGCCTGGGCATTCCCGCTGGCAACAAACTGCCAGGCCTGGGCAATGCTGGCGCCTTTGACCAGTCGAGGTTGGAAAGATTGCCATAAACCAAGATTGTCCAGTACTTGTTTCGCGCACAAGCCGTAGGGGGCAGTGGTCGGATTGGCGATGGCCAGACGACCATTGTGGTTGATTAGATCGTCTAGAGTCAGAGCCTTATTCTGGTTTTTGTCCGGTTCTGGACGCCACAAGACCAGGGCACCTAAAGCGTAGAGCTGGCGGCTGTCCGCCAAGGCCAATCCTTGTTTTTCCAACTGTTCAGGTCGTTCGGCGTCTGCTGATAAAAAGACGTCAAAGGGTGCACCATAAAGAATTTGATTATAAAGTACGCCGCTGGATGCTGAAGAAATAACTATCCGGTGTCCGGTTTCTTCCTCAAAGGTTTTCGCCAGAGTCTCCAGTGTTGGTTTGAAGTTGGCGGCAACGGCCACTTTCAATTCGGCAGCGCTGACCGCAAACCCCGAGAAAGTCATGGGCAGCAGTAGTAGCAGCTGGAAAAAATACTTGCTCATCGACGCCAGCGTTCTGCCGCCTCCTGGTCCGATTCCCGTGCATCCACCCAGCGATCACCATCGGGTGTGGTTTCCTTTTTCCAAAAAGGTGCGCGGATTTTCAGATAATCCATGATAAATTCGCAGGCTGCAAAAGCCTCTTTGCGATGAGCGCTAGCCACAGCAACAAACACAATCCGATCACCCGGATACAGCTGCCCGACGCGATGGATCAACCTGACTGCCAGCAATGTCCAGCGTTGTTGCGCCTCATCGACGATCTCTTGCAGGGCTTTTTCAGTCATACCCGGATAGTGTTCCAGGAATAGGCCGCCTACCTGCTCACCAAGGTTCAAGTCGCGCACGGTGCCCGTAAAGGTCACGATGGCGCCCACCGAGCGGTGTTCCAACTGCTGAAACTCAAGACCAGGGTTGAAATCCTCTGTCTGTACTGAAATTGAAACACTGTGGTGATGATCCATCGTCAAACTACCCACCGGTAACTGGCGGAAAGAAAGCAACCTCGTCTCCGGGCTGCAATGTGACGTCCTGACGGGTCATGGTCTGGTTGACTGCCACCAGAGTCCGGTTGCTGGTCATCACTTCACGCCACTGGTCGTCTTTGTTGGCCAACTGCGCTTTTAACGCGAACAAAGACGAGGGATACTCGTCATCATTAAACGATAACTGACTGCAACCGAGCTGCTCACGCAAACTGGCAAATAGCAGAATTTTAATCATGCCGCGCTACCTGCTGTGTCAGCTTCCGGGTTATACCGATAATGGCCGCTGCGACCACCGCTTTTTTCCAGCACGCGAATGCCCTCGATATGCATTCCCTTGTCCACTGCCTTGCACATATCAAAGATGGTCAGTGCGGCCACTGAGGCTGCGGTTAACGCTTCGATCTCCACACCAGTCTGGCCATTCAGACGACAGCAGGTTTCGATACGAATTCTCGCTTGGTCGTCTGGTGCTTCTTCAAGGACAAACTCCACGGCGATAAAGTTCAGCATCAACGGGTGGCACAATGGCACTAGCTGACTGCACTGTTTCGCTGCCTGGATACCGGCAATTCGCGCTACAGCCAGTACGTCGCCTTTTTTCAGGGCGTTGTCTTTCACCAGCGCCAGGGTGTGGGGCGCCATGTATACGTACCCTTCGGCTCGTGCTTCACGACAGGTACTCTCTTTTGCGCCAATATCCACCATGCTGGCTTTGCCATCGTGATCTGTATGGGTGAGCGACACAATTACAGCGCCTTTTTCAAGTGTTCGACAAAATTACAAGGCCGGTTCTGACTATCCAGCTGGTCACAGATAATGCCATCCCAAGCCGTCTTACAGGCATTATTGGAGCCGGGCATCACGAAAATAACAGTGCCATTGGCCATGCCTGCGACGGTGCGGGACTGAATGGTGGAGGTCTTCACCTGCTCATAGGACAACTGTCGGAACAGTTCCCCATAGCCATCAATCTGTTTGTCAAAAATGGGCAGCAGAGCTTCCGGGGTACTGTCCCGGCCAGAAAAGCCAGTGCCGCCGGTAACCAGCACCGCTTGCACGCCATCGTTACCGTCGCTGGCAATCCAGCGCGAAACCACTGCGCGGATTTTGTAGATATCGTCCTGGACGATGGCCTTGTCAACCAGTCGATGTCCTGCCGCTTGCAGGTATTCCACCAATAAGTGGCCCGACGTATCGGTCTCATTCGTGCGGGTATCAGAAACCGTTAATACGGCAATATTTACCGGAATAAACGCATCGGCGTGATTATGAGCCATATACTTCTACTTCTCCCTCAAGTCTACCGTAGTGAGCCTTTGGTCAGTTCATGCCACTGTTCGGGGGTATTGGCATTGACAAAATAATCAGCCATTGTCGTTGGCAGTGACTGGCTCCCAAGCTGTTGCAGTAACCGCCAAAGCGCGTAATTTTTGCGATCATCACTGTTAACCAGTCGATTAATCACCTGTCGTGACTCTTTAGTCACATGCAGCAAGACCGGCAGGTTAAAACCGCTGAAAGAACAGGTTTGCTGTTGTCTGGCCAGTGTTTTGATCGCTCCGACGGGCATTAGTGGCATATCCACCGGTATGGCCAGTAAGCGATCATTATCGTTTAAATACCCGACAGCGGCGTGGATTCCACCAAGTGGACCGCGCCCCGGAAATACATCATCAAGACAGATCACTGCACGGTCGGTGAGTTCTTTGGCAAAGCCCGACCCACTAAGCAGCACATGATCCACTCCAGCCTGGGTCAGTAATGAGATTATATGTCGGTAAAGTGGTTGGCCATGCCAGCACAAGCGTGCTTTATCCTGCCCCATTCGGGATGAACGACCACCAGCCAGCACCAGCCCGTAAAGCTTGCCTGTCATGTGCGGGCCTGCTATTAAAAAAGGGTAGTTTAACGAATCCCACGTAATTCGCCATCCATAACTGACGCATTACACTCACAGCACCCGAGGACATAAAGGCATGAAAGGAGCAAAGCGACCTTTGCCGGTTTGGGTGGCGATGAATAGGGGCAACCCGTGAAGGGTTGCGTCTTTTCCTCTCCTGCTCCGCTAATCATTGCTACTATGCCAAAGTTGACTTGCTGGGACACAGCAGATTCGTAAAGGGTTCTCCTACCGAAAGTCCTGTCAGCGCAGGTTCTGTAGCGAGAGGTGTTGATAATATTCAACATGGGTCGAACCAAGCCCCCATCCATAACCGTCAGGTTTAGTGGTGGGAGTATGTCACGGTTTTATGCGACGCAGACAAGCCTTATGGTGCAGGAGTAGCTATTAGCCAACCCGAATAATGTAGTCAAACCAGTCATGCGGGTCAGGGACTTCTTCTTCCGAATGAATCACTTTGTTTTTGATGGAAAACCCGGCTTGATGGGCAGAGTCAGGATCACCAGTGATCAAAGGGTGCCACTCGGGCAAGTCGAAGCCATGATAGAGCTGCCTATAAGCACAGCTGTCAGGCATCCAGTGGACGTATTCGTGCATGGTATCCGGGGCAAACTTGACGCACTCGTTGACGTATTCGCGACGTTGCGGGTAGTGCTTGCAGCGGCCAGTTTTCAGATCAAGCAGACGACAAGCTACGCTCGTCGTATAAATCTCATCGGTATCGGCATCCATCAGTTTGTTCAGGCAACACCGACCACACCCGTCACAGAGTGATTCCCATTCTTCAAGGGTCATCTCTGCGAAGGTCTTTGCCCGCCAGAATGACGGTGTTTGTTCGCTCATTGAACGCCTTTGTTATGTTGTTGGAGTACACGCCAGCCGCAGCTGGCAGCGACCCAACAGAGTACTCCCTGCATGAGGAATAACAATAAGGAATGGCTCGCTATTTCGCCGACAAAACACCGGTTTTGTCGAGGGAATTAGCGGCCAAGAGCGAAAGCACGTGCTACCAATTAGCGAAATCCGAAATATTGACTGACCTGCGAGACGCCAGCAGTGATGTAATTACCACCACCAAACGCACCGCTTTGTTCTTGTAACCGTTCAGCATTGCGCCGATAGTTTTCATATTCCATCGCAGACACCTGTCTGCCCATGATTTCCTGATATTGGTTGTGGCTGTATATGTGGTTTTCATCCGCTTTGTCAAACAGGTCATCAATGGCACCAAGCAGACTCGACATGGCGTAAAAGCCCTCAGTCACCGGGAAGTCCCGCCCCTGTTTGGCTTGAATGCTTTTCTTTTCTGATTCGTAGTCGTCAACGACATGGACGCGGTCAATGTTGTCAGCATTCTCCATCCAGCCAATGGACCGCTGGTCATCTGTGCAGGCAATCAAACAAACCGGATTTTTTTCATGGGTACGTCCCGACTGTAACAGGGTGCACACATCAGCGGCTGTGCCACCGTGGTTTGGTTTGCCATCATTGAGCACATAAATAATCCTCGGGTTACTGCTCCTGCTGTTCTCATTGATGCTGGTGTATAGAGCTGTGTAGAGTGGCGTATTACTGGTTCTTGGACTGCAATTGACGCGATCTAGATAGTTCTTGATCTGCTTGCTGATCTCCTGTGGGGTAGCCTGACAATTGATGACGGCCGGTGCGTGGTTATCCCCCAGATTTCTCAGGGTGATACCCTTGACAGGGATATACGACAACAAATCAGCAATGTTACTCAATCGGTAGATGGCCTCTTCAAGACGTGACATGCACCTACCGGTTTCCGGATGCAGCATGCCGTCGAGCTGGTTCATGGACAGACTGTTATCAATAATAAAATCCAGTTCATAGTTGCTTAGCTCTGCCAAGCGGTAAGCCAGCCACAATGACCCATGCATGGGGCCTCCGAGAACTGTTCGAATGCCCTGCCACTGTGCCATTGTGAACACGTCCGGCTTGTGTTCGTAGGCCTGTAATCCTGCCTGGGCGGCTGTTGTGTTTATGAACCGTTGCGGTTGCCCACCGACTTGGGCAAAGGCCGCTGGTGCGCTGGGCATCATCTGTCCGGGGTTATCAATGGTACCGATAGCGTGTCCTGAATAGCTTGCTCCAGCCGTTGCCCGGGGATCGTTGGCTGCTGGCGAACTACCGGGCGCAGGGTTCATGTTTGGGACGCCGTATTGTCCGGCAGGATTATTGGGATGCATCCGTTGAGACTCCTGTGATTTTTGATTTTGTTTGATCGTACGTCCGAGAAAAACGCGCCACCCCTCCCTGGACTCTACTGGGGCAGTACAGAGCTTACCAATGGAATTGCTTCCGGGCTGCCTCATCGCCCGAAGAATTGTAGAAGCTATAGAATAAATTACAGATTTTTTTTGCTGTGGGTGCAGTAGCTATTTGGTTTGCTATTGAGAGTTAACAATAACGATAAAGATGCAAATGGTCGATTTTACTTCCTTTTACGGTTAATACTGATCTGCTTTTATTCACTCTCAACAACAATAATTTGTTAATGGTTGGTAAACCTTCGAGCTGTAAGTCAGATATTTTGCCGTAAATCGATAAATGATTTCCCAGCATTACTTTCATTTGAAACAAATAATCAGAATAGTCACTGGAAATATCCAGTGAAGAGTCAGGAAATTGTCTGCATAAATAGCATGCATAAACAACCTGTTAAATTGTATCGGGCTGCAATCAAATACCAATGTAAATGACTTCTCCGCCTGGTTTCGCGATCTGTTGTTGGTGCACCCTGTGCTTACTTTACTTGTTGATAAGTCAGTCTGTTGTCGTTTTTTCATCACCAGTTCAAGTATTGGTATTAGCCAGTTGCGAAGTTATCTTCGTTTGCTACGTAATAAACACACATCGACGTTTTTAGCTTTTACTCACTGGCAACGTGCCAACTTTGAACCATCCTGGGCCACGGAGCAAAGTACCAATAACCGCGTTATAAGATGGTCGGCATCTGGCTTGGCAGGCACATTTATTGGTATTTAATATTCATGATTTCGTTTTTTTGTTTGTTTGTAGTGGTTAATGCGTGTTGGTGATTGTTAGACAAGAGTCAGTCAGACGCTTGTTGGCGTGCTCCTGTTCACCTTCTCGGGTTAATATCTGATACAGCTAAACGGTTTGGTTGACCCGCGCCCGTTTAACAAATGCAACAACTCATCAAGGTTTTTCTGATTTATGGGGACTGTGTCTGATATTACCCTGGCCATCTGGGTGACTCTCAAGCTGGCAACCATTACCACCGCTATCCTGATGCTGGTGGGCATTCCGCTAGCCTGGTGGTTGGCCAACATGAACAGTCGGTTGCGCCCGGTACTGGAAGCGCTAGTGGGCTTGCCTATGGTGCTGCCACCTACCGTGCTCGGTTTTTATTTACTGCTGCTGTTTTCGCCCAACTACGCTCTGGGTCAGACTTGGCTCGCCTTAACAGGAACCACACTGGCGTTTAGTTTTACCGGCCTGGTGGTGGCCTCGGTCATCTATTCCATGCCCTTTGTTGTGCAACCTTTGCAGCGTGCGTTTGAACAGCTTGATAAGGGCTTGCTTGAGGCGGCCGCCATGATGGGAGCAGGACGGTTGGATCGCTTCGTGAATGTGGTGCTGCCGTGTGCTCGCCGGGCGCTGGTGCTGGCCGCGTGTATGGGGTTTGCTCACACTATCGGTGAGTTTGGCGTAGTACTGATGATTGGCGGCAATATTCCCGGTCAGACTCAGGTGCTGTCTGTCATGTTGTTTGATGCCGTGGAGTCGCAGCAATTTACCCAGGCTCATCAGATTGCCGGAGGACTACTAATCTTTGCCATGGTATTGCTGGTTACTCTCTATAGTCTCGACCGCCGCTCGCTGGTCAGGGTGGGTCCCTGATGTTAACGATTGCTATTGAGCTGCCTCGGGATCGTTTCGTGCTTAAAGTGGATGAATCTCTGGACGGTGGGTGCATCTGGGCCATCATGGGGCAATCAGGTTGCGGTAAAACCTCCTTGTTGCGCACCATTGCTGGCCTTGAGCGCGGTGCTACCGGAGTTTTGTCGTTTAATGGTGAAATTTGGCAGGATTCGCAAAAGGGGCTGTGGGTGGCACCTGAGCACCGTGGCATTGGTTATATTTTTCAGGAGGCACGCCTGTTTCCCCATTTAAGCGTGGCGGAAAATTTGCACTTTGCCCGCAAACGAGTCCGTGCCGGAGCTACTGGTCCAGCGCTGCCCGAAGTGGTTGAGCAGCTTGCTATTGACCATCTGTTGAGTCGCTCTGTGGAGAACTTGTCGGGCGGCGAAAAGCAGCGAGTGGCCATTGGCAGAACCTTGTTGAGTGCACCGCGTTTGCTGCTAATGGATGAGCCATTGGCATCGCTGGACTGGCCAGCAAAAGCAAGCATTCTCGCTTGCCTGAAAGCCATTCATCAGCGTTTTGCCATCCCTACGGTGATGGTCAGCCACGCTCGGGAAGAAGTGGCCCGGTTAGCGGACAAATTGCTGATTATTGACCATGGACAGGTAGTTTCTTGCGGTGACTGTCGTCAATTACTCAGTAGTCCGGGCGAGTTGCTAGCCAGGGACGACTGTGCTCTGGCGGTTTTGGACGTACAGGTTGTCGGACATGATGACGGCTTTACCGAACTGCTGCTGGGACAGCAAAAACTGCTAGTTAACGAGATGAGCACGCCGGTCGGGACGACAGTGCGGGCCATACTGCCAGCTCGGGAGGTCAGCATTGTTACAGCGGATATTGACTGCACCAGCATCCAGAATCGGGTGGCAGTAACCATTGAGTCCATTCGGGAGGTTGATGGGAACAATGTCCTGCTGTTTTTGGCTGCTGAACAACAAATGCTGCTGGCACTGGTGACCAGAAGGGCTGTACGTTTACTGGATCTGGCCTGTGGCCAGAAGGTTTTTGCCTGTTTTAAGGCATCGTGCCTGAATGTTGTGTAGCGATGAACGACGCAAGTTGTTCGTTTGCCGCGGTGATTTCTGGTCATCGCGCCCAAGGCATAAACTGCACGACAAAGGTAGTGACTACTTCTTAACTGGTCGCCCACTGCTTGCAGCTCACGTTGTCAGTACGATTGATTAGCGAAAAAGACAGGCAAAAAAAAGAGCACCCGAAGGTGCTCTTTTGGTGATTTCCCACAAGGGGAAATGTTTATACTTTTTCCACGTTGGCAGCTTGAAGGCCTTTCTGACCCTGCTCAACGTCAAAGGTCACAGCCTGACCTTCTGCGAGGGTTTTGAACCCGTCACCGATGATGGCACGGAAGTGAACAAAAACGTCTGGACCACCGTTGTCCTGAGCGATAAAGCCAAAGCCCTTCTCTTCACTGAACCACTTTACCGTTCCGGTCGATTTAGACATGCAATGTCTCCTGAATATTTCTATAAAAATGCGTTGTACACGCGTTAAGCCAAGGTGTAGTCACATCTTCATATATTTATTTAAGAGTAAAGCGATAAAAGCAAAATAACTTAAACTAAGAAGTGGTGTGACGATCAGGAAGTACTCAAAAAGCGATACGATTTTTCGTTCTTCTCAATAATGGCCAATAGGAACTCTAATAGCACTCCGAATGGATGTCAAAGAATTTATTTAGTTTCTGAAAAACATTTTATTGTCTTGATTTTGATCGGAAAAATAATGAACAACAGGTCGTTGAATAATAAAACAATACATCGATTCATATGATGTTCACCAATGGTGATCAAAGTGGTTGATCCCTTTTTTGCTTCGGTCTGTACGAACAATGTTGTGTGAAACCTGTCATACGGCCAATCAAAAACCGGGTTAGTTACTTTTCTTTTTGGATTGGTAGTAACAGTTCTTGGGTGATTGGTACAAAGTGGTTACTCGCTTGCCTTAATGAGGCGGCCGTCAGAAGTTCAACGCCGTACACTTCGGTTTGTACATTAAATCGTTGTTGTACCGCTTGCAGTAGCAAATCAAAATCACCATCTCCGGAAACCAGGGTAATGATGTCCACCTTTGGTGCCCAACTCATCACATCGAGCGTTATACCCACATCCCAGTCACCTTTGGCAGTGCCGTCGCTGCGCTGAATGAAAGGTTTGAGCTTCACATCGAAACCGATCCCACGCAAAATGCGCTGGAACTGCTGCTGCCGGGCATCCCCGCGATCAATGGCATAGGCAGTGGCTCCGGTGATCTGTCGTTTCCGACCAACATGTGCCCAAAAGGCGTTGTAATCGAAGTGACTGTTAAAGGCCTGTCGAGCGGTATAGTAGATGTTTTGCACATCAACAAACAGGGCAACACGGGGTTCGCTCATCTCTCTCTTCCTGTGTCCGTCATGCCCAGGCGTTTTTCCAGCAGGGCTGAGGATGCTTTTTGGGCCAGGTAAAGTAGGCCACCGATGGAAATTGTGGTTGCTATCACCATAAAAATAACCGACAGGTTGCCCTGTGCCGGATGGCGCAGCAATACAATCAAGTCTCGCCCTTGCATGCCAGCCCACATGGCGAACAAAGTGCGCGGCAGCATGCCAACAGAGCCAGCCAGCAAAAATACGGACAGGCGCACGCCAATGGCTGGCAGCAACAGGTTCATGAGGGAAAAGGGCAGAATCGGGGAAAGGCGCGTCAGCATTACCAATGGCCACTGGTGTCCGGACAGTCCTGCCAGCACCAGCTGGAGACGGGAGGCGTCGGGCAGGGAACTCATCAGTTTGCCACGGTCGAGTCGTTTACCCACCATAAAGCCAAGAGCCGACGCGATCGGGTAAGAGACAGCTATATAGCAAAATGCCTCCCACCCCAGGAAGTAGCCGCTGATCAAGGCAATCAGGGTGGAAGGTGTCAGCGCTACCGCCATGGTCATGGAGCTGATGGCAAACAGGCCGGCCCATTGAGTAGCTGAGAGCGTTGCCAGGGTACTGTGCCAAGTGATTGCCAGGGTGGTGAGCAACGTGCCCCCAAAGAGGGAGGTAAAGCAAAGTAGCCCCATCAGCGAGAGTATTCGGTGGTTGTTGCGCAAGAACGACAAGTTCACAGGCAGCTGCTCAAATTTAAACCGATAATCCTAGCGTTATTGATGGGGGATAGGCAACCCTGCCTTGGACGCGTTGCCTTGGCGTGGGTGACAACACATTGTCTTTATGAGTTTTTTGCTGACCTGGATCAGTATTTTGCTTATGCCTTTACTGTAATAGCTCATCAAAAAGTTGCACTCGCACTTGTTCGCCAGGACATTTATCGCCATCTTCCTCGGCCAGCACGATATAACAATCTGCCTCGCTCATGGAGCTGAGTACACCAGACCCCTGGTGAGCGATGGCCATTACCTGCAACTCACCGCGGTCAGTGTAAACCAGTTTGCCCCGCTGAAAGTCCCGTCGTCCTGGCCGTTTTTTCAGTCGGGTTTGCGTGGTCAGCATCAGTTCAATGGGCGGGTTGGGTGTCAGGTTCATCATATGGCGTAGGGCTGGTGCCACCAGTTGTTGCAAGGTTACAGTGGCCGATACCGGATTGCCCGGCAAACCAAAAAAGACGCTGTTGGGCAAGCGGCCAAAAGCAAACGGTTTTCCCGGTTTGATGGCCAGCTTCCAGAAGCCGGTTTCGCCGAGTTCATCCAGAATCTCTTTGGTATAGTCGGCATCACCTACAGATACGCCGCCGGAGGTAATCAGCGCGTCTGCTTGTTGATCGGCGGTTAAAAAAGCCTGGCGCAATGCTGCCTTGTCATCGGGAATTCGACCCAGATCAATGATCTTCACTCCCATTTTGCTCAACATGGCTTTGATGACAAAACGATTGCTGTCATAAATATCACCGTGTCCGAGTGGCTCGCCGGGCAGCTTCAACTCGTCGCCAGTGGAAAATACAGCCACTGTCAAGCGGCGAAAAACAGTGACATTGGCAATGCCTATAGAAGCAAGCAGTCCAATATCCTGTGGGCGAATTTTGCGACCGGGTGCAAAGACCTGCGCGCCTGCGACAATATCTTCACCAGCGGTACGAATGTTATTGCCAATCTTGTCTGGTTTATGCCCAAAGCGCACTCCTTCCTCTCCGATGATCTCGGTTTGCTCTTGCATGATCACCGTATCGGCGCCATCAGGAATGGTGGCACCGGTCATGATCCGCACACAGTGGCCAGGAGGCAGCGACCCAGAGAAAGGATGCCCAGCCAGAGACTGGCCGGCTAAAAGCAAAGTGTCGCTTTGTTCCAGATCGGCGAGCGCCAAGGCGTAACCGTCCATGGCTGAGTTATCGTGACCAGGAACATTGAGGGGTGACACCACCGGTTGTGCTAGTACACGACCAAGGCTGTTTTCCAGGCTGACTTCTTCGGTGTCGCTGATCGGCTTAATGCCATCAAACAGCTTGGTTAGCGCTGTTTCCAGTCTTATCAGTTCGTTACTTGCACAACTGTCGTTCATTGTCGGCACCGTCAGGTAGGGAAAAATACTGCTGAACTATGCCGCAAATAAACAAAATCACAAAATATTTCCCCAGTGCCTACACTTGTTGTTCCGTCAAACAACAGGTGTGATTATGTCTTCTCTACCAAGATTTCTACCAATACCGTCTTCTTTATTTAAGACAACTGTCTTGGCTATGTCTTGCCTAGTGTCGTTTACTTTGCCTGCCTTTGCTGCTGCTCAGTCAAGTTGCTGTGAGCTGGCAACTACGCCTGACAACATGGCGGTCAGGACAAGCGCCAATGGATGCCCGACGAAACATTTTTATGGCATGCCTGTACCCAAAGAGCATCTTAACTACCTTAACGAGTTGCTTGACTGGGTAGAACGGACGAGGCTATCCGATCGGCAATATCAGGCGGCTCAGCAGTTTTGGGACGAGTTAATCGAGCGCGAGCAGGATGTGCTAGCGATGCTTGATGATGCCGCCAGCGAAGCACCAGAAGACGGTAGTTTGCTGTTATTTTTTCTCAATCACCACGATGATGAACTGGCCAATCGCTTGCGTGTGAATCTTGCTTTACCGGCCTCTGGCATCAGCGAGGACAATTTTCAGCGCCTGCTGCCGCCCACCGCTAAGACCAGCGCGCAAAGTGGTGAATTGTCGTTGTGGGATATTCCCATAGAAGGCAAGCTGGACAGTGGCGGCAATCTCTATAATTTCACCAAGTATGCCCAGCTGGATCCAGGCTGGAGCTCTAGCCTGGCCTACTATCTTGGCTACCGAATGGGACATATTACGCTTGCCCCGATGAGCGAGCCGGTCACGGTTGATCTTAGCGACCAGGGCGATATGTCTGTACTGGTGGTTGGGGACTGGGGCACCGGCTATTGGGATGATGGCAGCAATCCATCGCCAGCCCAGCAGGTAATGGTATCCATGCAGAAGCATCCGGCTGACCTGACCATTCACCTGGGGGATGAGTATTACGCCGGCACCCGCGAGACACTTAGTGGCAGCCCTGGCGAAGAGGCATTTAATTTCACCAGCATCTGGAATCCCGGCACCAAGTACTCCTTTGCCCTGGGTTCTAATCATGGCATGTATGATGGCGAAAACGGCTTGCGTTACATTACGCTCAATTCCCCCAAGTTTGCCACGCAAAAACAGGCGACCACGTTCGGTATTATTTTGCAGGACTGGGTTATTGTCGGGCTGGATACCGCCCGTTATGACACCAGTGACTTGTTTCTGAAAGGGGCATTAAACGACGCTCAAGGTGCGTTTTTGCACCAGATGGGGCAGATGGGTAAGAAGGTTATGGTGGTTACCCATCATAATGGGTTGACACTGGACGGCTCCGAACAGAACAACCCACTGTGGGGGCAGGTGAAGCAATACTTGGGCCGCGAGCCTGATTACTGGATTTGGGCGCACATTCATCAAGGCGTGGCTTACTCCGATCAGTCTGCTGCAGGTAGCACCGTGGCTCGTTGCTGGGGACATGGTGCCATTCCGGTAGGGCGCGCTTCGGTGATGTACCAATCCAATGGCTCTTTAGTGCCTGAAGTAGCCTATTACAGCGATACGCCCTATCCCGACCCTGACAGAGAACAGGAGCTGCGTATCCTCAATGGCTATGGTTTGCTGAACTTTTCCGGTACAACCGTTACCGAACAGATGTATGACCAACACGGAAACCTGCAGTGGCATGACACACTGACTTTCGACTAGTTGACCGACTAGTTGGCCATCCAACGAATGATCCAGTCGGTGATTTGCCCGGGATTATTAATATCCAGCTCACTCAGGTGTGCTGGCAGTTCGATGCCCGGGTTGGTGTCCCATGCCACGGCGACTACATGGCAATCGTCGTTAAATAGAAAGGGTTTCTGGTAGTCTTTGCGGTGCAGCTCAATTTTATCGATGGCTGCATCGCGAAATCCTTCCACCAGGATCAGATCCAGACACGTCTGATCAAGCAACTGTAGCTGTTCCGGCAGCTGACGTTCATGGTTGCGTGGATACTCGGTATAACAAATGGAGCGACCAGGTGTACTTAACACCAACTGGCTGGCTCCAGCGTGTCGTAAACGATAACTGTCTTTGCCCGGCTGGTCTGGTTCTATGCAGTGATGGGAAGCCTTGATCAGCCCAACACGCAAGCCGCGATCAGTCAATAATGGCAGCAGTTGTTCAATAAGCGTGGTTTTACCGGTGCCGCTGAAAGCCGCAATACCCAGAACCGGGACAGTGGCGCTGATCTTCGGGATTGTCATGGCAGGCGTTTTCTTTGTTTGCGAGGAGGTTCGACAATATCAGATTTGCCATTGTGCCGCAGTGAATTCGGTATAAGCATTCATGGTTTTTTAAAAAATAAACAGGTAGGATGCGAACCGTTATTTTAATTAATTGATCAACAAGTGAGCGCCGAGCTTCGGTTCCTAACGGGTTTTCCTGCCAGTTCATGGCAGTATCCCCATGGGCTGAAAGCCGCACTCAGGCAGTGTTAGCCAACGATGTCAGGCCGCCATGCCATGAAAATTGCTGCCGAGTTCTCTGGTAGCCAGCTTCAGGCGTGCAAAAAGTCGCGGTTGTATCGGTGAAAACGCTGTCTGTATGCCTGGGTTGTGGGAGAAATTCCGCTACCCTCCCGCCATTGGAAAGGTGTTCTATGCATTCTTATACTCCTGCTCCTGCCAGGCCCCGGCTTCAGGATACTCAGGGGCGTACTTATCCCTATTTGCGCCTATCGATTACCGACCTGTGTAACTTTCGCTGTAATTATTGTCTACCTGATGGTTGTCTTGACCATCATCACCATGAGGCGTTGACGATTGACGAGATCCGTCGTTTGGTCACTGCTTTTGCCACGCTCGGCGTTGAGAAGATTCGCCTGACCGGTGGAGAACCGACGTTACGGCAGGATTTTACCGAGATTATCAGCGCCATAAAGCAGGTGCCAGGTATCAGGAAGCTGGCCATGACTACCAATGGCTACAAAATGGACCAACGCGTGGCGCAGTGGCTGGCGGCGGGTGTGGATGCCATCAATGTCAGTGTTGATAGTCTGGACCCGCGCGCCTTCGAATTGATTACTGGCCATGACCGACTGCGGGAGGTTCTGGCTGGCATTGAACAGGCTTTTGCCTGTGGCTTGCCAGCCATCAAAGTCAATGCGGTCGCCATGAAAGGCCTCAACGATCAGGAACTGGAGACTTTTTTGGCATGGATTGAGCATCGGCCCATTTCCATTCGTTTTATTGAGTTGATGCAGACGGGCACTAACAAGGCCTTTTTTCAACAGCATCACTTTCCAGGCAAAACCATTCAGGCGCTGCTGTTGGCGCGTGGCTGGGTGCGTAAAGTGCGTCAGGCAGATGCGGGGCCGGCCCTGGAGTACTGTCACCGCGACTATGCCGGGACGGTCGGGCTGATCATGCCTTATAGTCAGGATTTTTGTCACGACTGTAACCGGTTGCGGGTCACCAGTCTTGGACAATTACAGCTTTGCCTGTTTGCCCAGTCGGGCATCGACTTGAGAGATTTGCTGCGTAGCGATGACCAGCATGATGCGCTGGTGGCCCGAATCCGTGCTGCGTTGCAGCACAAGGGCGATGGCCACTTTCTTGGACAGGGATGGACCGGCGGTACGCAGAATCTGGCGCAGGTAGGCGGATAGAGCAGGGAAGGGTATCAATGCATTTGATACCTTTGGTTTTTGTCTGGTCGAAGAGCAGGGAAGAACGGTAGCTCCGGAAGTAGTCACACAGCGCCAAGATATACCGTATAAGCGCCACGGCCAGCCTCATCAGACGGCCCACCACACAGATTTTCTGTGTGATCCAGGTTGCTCAGGTTAAGATTAACACTGCCCACGGCAACTGATTTGATCACCCCCAATGGATTGGCTGCATTGGCAACGGCTCCCTCATACGGGTCCGTACGATAATTTGCGTTTTCCTGTTGTTCCACGGCAATGTATGAGAACGTGTCAGCAGTTCTGGTAATAAGTGCTTTGCATTCGTTTTGGGTTAAATTTTCCACGGCCAGGGCAAACGCCTTTCTATCGCGAGTATTGGTTTTACCGAAGGTGAGAAAGGGAATAATGTCATTATTAAACGGATTTATACCGTCTTTTTGCGAAACCTTACCCAGCTTGATCAAAGCCAGCGTTGTGGCATTTGGAAAGTCTGCGTCCCACGCTGGATATCTACCGGCGCCACGGTAAGTCTGGATGCCATTAAAACGAAGTGAGTTCAGCGATTCAATCAAAGACCCCATGTTATTAGTTTCCACAGCAACCCGGGTCAGACGAAGAACTCCGACAGAAATAACACCAAAGATACCTAGCGTGATAATAATTTCCAGCAGGGTCATACCTTTTTGATTTTTGGTTTTTTTTGCCAAAGCATAATTTTTAAAGTGCATTATATTTACCCGGACAATAGAAATTTAATTTAGAATTTTCTAATTAGTCTAATTAGTAGGTTGCAAGCGTTGCGGTTTTTTTCTGGGATTCAGCTATTTTTACGATGTTATCGTTTTTTTTTGCCTGCAAGAATGGATATTTGCCATTAAATGACCGGATAAAAAGCGACATATTTTCCCAGTATGTGCTGAAAATGACAGAAAACCACTGAAAAAATAGCGTTTAATGCCTGGTTATTAATTGTTCCGAAAAAAACTGAGCAAAAACGAATTGCCGACGAGAGGGCTGCTGAGATATCCGTAAGTGATTACGAAATCGTATCTATTGCCTTTTGTTAGCTATCTGATGGCAAGGGCGGACGATTGTGCCTGCCATTATGTGCCTACCATCAGACAACCAGTTTTTACTGTGATTTGCGCTTTCGCTCCGTGCGAATCTGATCGTAGGCGGCCTGTATTTCCTGAGTTTTCTCCTTGGCCACAGACATCATCTCCTCGGGCAGCCCTTTAGCCACCAGTTTGTCCGGATGATGTTCGCTCATCAGTTTGCGGTAGGCTCTTTTTACTTCACTGTCTGAAGCGTTTGGAGATACGCCTAACACATCGTAAGCGCTTTGCAAGTTCATGCCACTGGACGATGAGCCTGCGTGTTGGCGTCTCTGGTAGTATTCCCGCTGGGCAATAAAGCGCTTGTGAATCTGGTCAAAGGCGTAGTTACTCACGCCGAGGATGGCACAAACCTGTTCAAACACGGCACGTTCGGCAGGGCTCAGGCCGCCATCGGCGTATGCGGCTGATAGCTGGATTTCCAGAAACATGGGAATCAGCTGGCTGGCACCGGCTACCTGGCGAAATTGCCGCAAGGCATCGTCAATATCCGAAGACGGTTTTTTACCCTCATTGAACAGTTCAATGGCCATTCGACGCTGCGATTCCGAAAGGCGCAGACTGTGCATAATGTGCCGAGCGGTATCAATCTCATACTCACTGACGCGTCCGTCGGCCTTGGCCACCCGTCCCATTACCAGAAAGGTAGCGCGGAAAAATGCCGTTTGGGTGCGTTGCCGACTCGCTGAGGAAGCGGTAAAGCCACCCATGCTACGACCATTGAGAAAATTCTTGTTAATCCAGGAGCCAACAATCGCTCCAAGTATGGCGCCAAAGATTCCGGCAGACACAAATCCAACCAGTGCACCAATTGCTATCGCATTCATGTAACCCAGCTCTGTTCTTGAAGATTGTCTTGTCTTGAGTCTATTACCGCTGATCTTGCAAGTAGCCTTCCAGTGCGTGCAGTCGCTCCAGGGAACCCACATCTGCCCAAAAGCCGTCGTGATACTGGCCGCTCACTTTGCCCTTTGCCATGGCATTTATCAGCAGGGGCGCCAGCGCAAAAGCCTTACCTGTCTGATAGCCGTCAAACAAACGTGGCGACAGTACGCTGATGCCGCTGAACGTTAGTCTACTATGGCCAGGCACTGCATCACGGGTTTGTACTTGTCCTGCCGTCAGGCAAAAATCCCCTGCAGGATGAAAGTCCGGGTTAGCCACCAACACCAGGTGGGCAAGCATACCTTCTGGCAAACGTAGAGTCGCCAGATCAATATCGGTATAAACATCGCCATTAAGAACCACAAACGGGGCATCGCCAAGTAGCGGCAGGGCTTTCAGGATACCACCGCCGGTTTCCAGCGGCTCTTTTTCTGGTGAGTAACGGATGCTAACGCCCCAGTGGTCACCGCTACCAAGGGCTTGTTCAATCTGCTCACCCAGCCAGCTGTGATTGATAACCAGTTCCCGCAGGCCAGCCTGCGCCAGACGCTCAATATGATAAGTAATCAGCGGCTTACCCGCCACTGGTACCAGTGGTTTGGGGGTGGACAAGGTGAGTGGTCGGAGCCTGGTGCCGTATCCTGCGGCAAGGATCATCGTCTTCATGACGGAGTCACTTGTGCGAGTCGCGCCCGCACGGCTGGGACAACATATTGCTCCAGCCATTGAGCATGCCCGCTGAGCTGGGGATACCGATGGCAGACACAGATAACATAGTCCAGTGTGCGGGGAATTTCCTTCAGATAACCAGGCTTGTCATCACGCAGCAATAGCCTGGAAAAGATGCCCAGACATTTCAGATGGCGCTGTACGCCGGTCAGGTCAAACCAGATTTGCAACTGCGCCGGGTCGTGATCAGCCAGCACCGGGTGTCGGGCAATAAACTCGCTGAACCAGCGTTCAACCAGTGCTGTTGGCCAGTCCAGGTAGCAGTCTCTCAATAAAGAAACAACGTCGTACAGTAAGGGGCCGTACAGAGCACCTTGAAAGTCGATCACGCTGATGTCGCCGGTGGGTGTCAGCATCAGGTTACGGGAGTGGTAGTCACGGTGCACAGTGCCTTGCGGTTGTGCCTGCATGGCGGTGATCAGCAGCGAAAACAGTTCAGCCAACTCAGCCGGTGGGGTGATGCCCAGCAATGCTTGCAAAAACCACTCGGGGTAGAGTGACAGTTCAAGGCGCATCAGTTTTTCATCGTATAACGGCAGATTTTCAGGTGCTTGTTGCTGAATTGACAACAAGGTAGTCAGCAGCTTGGGATAATATTCGTCGGCCGTCGTTTTATTCAGCACGGCCTGCATCGGGGTATCTCCCAAGTCTTCCTGCAGCATGAAGCCTTGCTCGTAATCGACGGCAAACACCTGCGGAACACTGACGCCCCTGGCACGCCAGTTATGGGCGATATCAACAAAAGTATGGGTATCTTCCGTTGTTGGAGGGGCATCGACCGCGACCAGTGTTTGCTTGGGCGTTTGCACGCGATAGTATTTGCGAAAACCGGCATCGCTGCCAATGGCCTGCAAAGGCAGGGAAACCTGACGGCGGACGTTGCCTTCTGACAGCACCAAGGCAACCCATTGTGCCAGTTGTTCCCGGCGTTGGGCGGCTCTTGGCGAATGAGTGCCGGTCATGATGGTGGGTAACTCTAAACCTGTAATTTCTGGAAAAGTCGTTGTGGTCAATGCTTGTTTCCTGTCAGGCACTGAGGAATAGCGCGGAAGACTACCACAATGCATTATTCTGGCCTATTAGCGCTTACTGATAAGCTGGTGCGTTTTTTTCACGGTCGGCCCTGACGTTATCCTATGGGCTTCACCGGATTAATAGCTCCATTTCCCCGACAAATGCATATAGAATGTGCCGCTCCAGAATATATCCGCCGATTGCTGAGCCTATGGACGTAAAACTGCACGATTCCCCGTTTACCCCAAGTGCCCTGACACTGGCCATCGCCATGGTCGTGATGGCCGGTCAGCCTGCGGCGAAGGTGATAGCTGCAGAAACCAGTGTTGCGTCGTGTCCTCAGCCAGAGCCACACAGCGATGCAACCCATTGCACGTTAGCGCCCGCGGACGATACAGGGCCATTTTCTGATTGGCAATCCATACAACAAATGTCGCCCGAATTGCAAGCCAATGAACCATTCTATAGCTGCGGTACTTACATTGAGCCCGAGCGCCCGGGCAAAGACTACGTTGGAGATTCTGACTTGGCGCCGCTTCAGGCATGGGCCAATGAGTCCAGCTATGACGAGGATGAGATTGCCCGGTTTACTGGTAACGTTACTATTCGTCAGGGCAGCCGACAGCTGGACAGTGAGCAAGCTTCCCTGGACCGAATCCGTGAGCATGGCCAGTTTGAAGGGGGCGTGACCTTCCGGGACAAGGGGGTGCTGCTTACTGGCGACAAAGCAGAGGTTTTTTTCGACAGTGGTCGTACAACGCTGGATCACAGCAACTACATCATGTATGAGCAAAACGCCCGTGGCAGCGCTGAACTCATCGCCCGTGACCGCGAGGAAACCCTGGAATTGACCGATGCCACGTACACGACGTGTCCGCCGGGAGATGATGGCTGGCTGCTGTCGGGACAGAACGTTGTGCTGGATCGGGAGAGCGGCCAGGGTGTGGCCAGGGGTGCTGTGGTGCGCGTGCAAAATCTGCCGGTGCTCTACACGCCTTACCTCTCTTTTCCCATCGACGATCGACGCAAGTCAGGCTTTCTTACCCCGACCCTGTCGGCAAGCAGCGATACCGGGCTGGACTTTTCTGCACCATATTACCTTAACCTCGCCCCCAACTACGATGCCACACTGACGCCTCGCTACATGAGCAAGCGAGGGTTTATGCTGGAAAGTCAGTTTCGCTACTTGTATGGCGACAGCCGGGGCGAGTGGGGATTTGCCGGCTTGCTGAATCGGGACCAGCAAGAGCGGGAAAACCCTTACCACGAACAGCATCGCTGGCTGGTAAACATACGTCATTCGACAAATATAACCAGTGACTGGACAGCCGAAGTCGACTTTGCCAGGGCCAGCGACAAAAACTACCTGGAAGATTTCAGCACCGATCTGAGCGTGTCGAACACTACGTTGCTGAACCAGCGAGCCAGTACCCGTTACCTGGGCGGCGACGTTAATCACAGCTGGGAGCTAAGCCTTGATGCACACCAATACCAGAACCTGAGCCTGACCGCGGACAATCCTTATAACAAACTGCCGCAAATCAGATTGGCTGGCAACTGGCTGGCCGGCAGCACTTTGCCGCTGGGTGATCTTACTGTGAACTATGAGGCGGATTTCACTCGTTTTACTCGCGACACGGACTGGGATTTTCAATTTGAACAGCTGATCGACCCTGAGCAAAATATTTTCCAGAGTGTCTACGGCCCCGGATTCGGTATTGCCCGAGCCAACGGCGACCGCCTGTACCTGGAAAGTGGTCTCAGCCTGCCTTTCCAGCGCGGTTACGGCTTTCTCATTCCGGCCATCAAAGTGCAATCGGTGCAATATCGCTTGAGTAATCTGATCGAAAGCGATGTGATCGCCGACCTGAGTAATTCTTACCAAGGTTTTACATCGGCGGATTTCACCACCACACCCGGCACCACAGTGCCTACATTCAGCCTTGATGGTGGCCTTTACTTTGATCGTTTTACCCGTATCGGTGCCACCGACTTCACCCAGACCCTTGAGCCGAGGATAAAATATCTCTACTCTCCATTTGTCGAAGGACAGGAGATGCAACCGGTATTTGATACGGCTTTGCTGGATTTTAACTACCACTCTCTGTGGCGGGACAGTCGTTTTACCGGACACGATCGTCTGGGCGATGCTCACCAGGTTTCCCTGGGACTGGTCTCGCGCTTAATAGAAGACGATGGTTTTGAACGGGCGCGCTTTGGTATTGGCCAGATCATCTTCCTGGAGGATCGCCAGTTGTGGATCAACCCCTTGGCTGGTACTGCGAGAAGCGGGCCTTCAGGACAGGACGACTGGGATATCAACCTCAATGATGAGGGCCGACGTTTATGGGCTGAGATGCAGACCTCAGTCTCGCCGCTGGCGACAGAACTGCTTTATAACTTCAACCGGAATATGAGTATCCGTCAGGATTTGATCTGGGATGCCAGCGATAGTGAGCTAGACGCTTATAACGTCTACTATCAGTACCGACCAGACGATCGTCGTGTATTAAATTTTGGTTATCGTTTTCTGCCCCAGGCCGAGCGATTTGTGCAAAGTGCCCAAAATAGTTTGATTCCTGACGCGAATGACCCGACCGGCTTTCTTACTGCCAGTAACAACATCAGCCAGTCCGATGTCTCCTTCGCGTGGCCAGTCAGCACAAGCTGGTCTGCCTTGGGACGCTGGCAGTATGATTTTACCAACAACCGGAACCTTGAGTTCCTCGGCGGACTCGAATATAACAGCTGTTGCTACATGGTTCGGTTCCTGTGGCGTAAATGGATTGATGACAACGACAACATAGATTTTCCGCAATACAAGGACGGCATAGTGCTCCAGTTTGTACTCAGGGGACTGGGCGGTCTGAGCAGCGGTTCATCAAAAGAGTATCTTGAAGGTATCAGAGGTTATGCAGGGGAATATCAATAGATGATGAAACAATGGCTTGCACTGGCTTGTCTGTGTCTGGCGGCCGGTACTGGTGTTTATGCTCAAGCTGCGCCTGCTCCCGTGCCTCGGCCAGTGAACCAGGTTGAGCTGGATCGTATCGTGGCCAAGGTTGATCAGGACGTCATCATGCTCAGTGAGCTTGATGCGCGTACGGCAGCTGTCCGACAACAGCTGTCGGCCAGGAATGTCAATCTGCCGCCAGAAGATGTGCTGCAGGCACAGGTGCTGGAACAGCTGATTCTGGAAAATATCCAGATTCAGTTGGGAACTCGCGCCGGCATCCGTGTTGATGACAGGGCGGTCAACGAGGCTCTTGCCCGTATTGCCCAGCGTAACCAGATGTCAGTGACTGCATTTCGCCAGAACCTGGCAGCAAGCGGTCTGTCGTTCGACCAGGTGCGCCAGGATATTCGTCGTGAGCTAATCCTGAACCAGGTGCGTCAGCGTCAGATTGCCCAGCGTGTGCAGGTGAGCGAGCAAGAGATTGATAACTTCCTGGCCTCCCCGGAAGGCCAGGCGCAGCAGCAGGTTGAGTACAATCTGGCACACATTCTGATTCCTACGCCAGAAAATGCCAGTCCGGAGGCCATTCAAAGTGCTGAGCGCCGTGCCACCGGTCTTTCTGTACAGCTGCGTCAGGGCGCTAACTTTGAGGACTTGGCCATTGCCAACTCCGGCGGTCAGAACGCGCTGGAAGGTGGTAACCTGGGCTGGCGTAAGGCAGAGCAGTTGCCCACCTTGTTTGCCGAACAGGCAGTAAAGATGTCCAAAGGTGAGACGTCGGAGCCCATTCGCAGTCCGGCAGGCTTTCATATTTTCAAGCTGGTGGATACGCGAGGCGATGAAAAAGTGCTTCAGGATCAGGCGCTAGTACGCCATATCCTGATCCGGCCCAACGAGATTCGTAGTGATCGTGAAGCCCAGCGGCAGGCGCAAGAGATCTATCGTCGACTGGAAAATGGCGCGTCGTTTGAGGCACTGGCCAAAGCCAATTCTGACGACACGGCATCAGCACTCAATGGCGGCAATATGGGCTGGATTTCACCCGATGCCCTGGTGCCAGAGTTTCGGACCGCCATGAGTATTGTCCCGGAAAACGTGGTCAGTGAGCCATTTCGCACTGCTTACGGCTGGCACGTTCTGGAAGTGCTGGGTAGACGACAGTCTGATATTAGCAAGCAGGTGCGTCGTAACCAGGTGCGAGAGTTGCTTGGTAATCGCAAGTTTGAGGAGGAGCTGATGGTTTGGCTGCGGGAGATTCGTGACCAGGCCTATGTTGAAATTCAGTTGTGAGAGCAGACCGTCCTGCTGTTCCCCGGCTGATCCTTACCGCTGGCGAACCTGCTGGTATCGGTCCTGATCTTTGTCTGTTGCTGGCGGCTCAGAACCACGAACTGACGCGGTCGGTGCAGCTGGTGGTTGCGGTTGACCCAGAGCTTCTGGCTCGGCGAGCCCGGCAACTTGGCCTGGCAGTGACGCTGGCGTTGTTTGATCACCAGAGCCGCCAACCCGCCAAGCCCAATACCTTGCTGGTTGCTCCGGTGGCAATGGCTCGCCAGGTCACCCCCGGAACGGTTGATCCGGCTAACGCGCAATATGTTCTGGCTACGCTGAAGCTGGCGCTGAAAGGCTGTCAGGACGGTCTGTTTGATGGCATGGTCACCGCGCCGGTACACAAAGAGGTAATCAATAACGCGGGCATAGCGTTTACCGGCCATACCGAGTTTCTGGCCGAACAAACCCATAGCGAAAAAGTGGTCATGATGTTGGCCACGCCAGGTTTGCGGGTGGCTCTGGCCACCACCCATCTCCCTCTGGCGGAAGTGCCTGCGGCCATTACCCGTCATTCACTGACTCAAGTTATCCAGATTCTGCATCGCTCATTGCGCGACCGGTTTGCTATCCCGACACCTCATATTCTGGTCTGTGGCCTGAATCCGCACGCTGGAGAAGGTGGTCATTTGGGGCGCGAGGAGATAGACACTATCATTCCGGTGCTGCAAAGCTGTCGGGCTAAGGGCATGATGCTAACCGGCCCGCTACCGGCAGACACGCTGTTTAACCCCAAGTTGTTGCAGCAGGCCGACGCGGTGCTGGCCATGTATCACGATCAGGGTTTACCTGTGCTCAAGTTCAAAGGATTTGGCCGCGCCGTTAACATCACTCTGGGCTTGCCCATTGTGCGTACCTCGGTGGATCATGGTACTGCCCTTGATTTGGCGGGGACCGGCAATATTGACTCCGGCAGCCTGTACACCGCCATTGAAACTGCCGTGACCATGGTCAGACCTGTCTGAATTGCATCCTCTATTTATTATCCGACTGCTGACGGTTATTTTCTGTTCATAAACGACAAAGTGGTTGTTGCTTGATCTGCGTCAGTGTGAATAATACGACTGTTGTATAAGAATCTCTGCCCGAATTGTTTACCAGCCCGTTATAAAAACAGGGTTGGGGGAACTCCCTGATAGTAAGGATTCCAACAACAGTCTTATTACATTCATCAAAGGACTATGTGAGGTTCACTGGTGCAAAAAGCATTTTCCCTTCTACAAAAAATCGGGCGCTCGCTAATGCTGCCCGTGGCAATTCTGCCCGCTGCCGGTATCTTACTGGGGGTGGGTAGTGCGAATTTTGCCATTATTCCCGAGTTGGTCAGTCAGATTATGGCCCAAGCCGGTGGCGCTGTTTTCGGCAACCTGGCGGTACTGTTTGCCATTGGTGTGGCGCTCAGCCTCAGTGACAACGATGGGGTTTCGTCCCTGGCGGCGTTTGTAGGCTATGTTGTTATGCTCTCTACTATGGGCGTTATGGCGACAACACTGGGCATCGAGACCAAAACCATCATGGGTATCCCTGCGATTGATACCGGTGTTTTTGGCGGTATCCTGGTGGGTATTCTGGCGGCAACGATGTACAACCGGTTCTATAAAATCCAGCTACCAGACTACCTGGGCTTTTTTGCCGGCAAGCGCTTTGTGCCGATTATTACCGCTTTTGCCGCCATCGCTCTTGGCACATTCCTGAGCTTCATCTGGCCGCCTATTGGTAGAGGCATCGAAGCGTTCAGTAACTACGCTGTAGAGGGCAATCCGGCCACCATGGGCTTTGTGTACGGTTTTGTTGAGCGTCTGCTGATTCCTTTTGGTCTGCACCACATCTGGAACGTGCCATTCCAGTCGCAGATGGGTGAGTTTGTCACTTCTGCTGGCATGGTGGTGAATGGTGACATTCCTCGCTTCTTTGCCGGCGACCCTACTGCCGGCTTCCTGGCTGGTGGCTTCCTGTTCAAGATGTTTGGTCTGCCGGCAGCTGCCATCGCCATGTGGCGCTGTGCAAAAACCAAGAACCAGAAGATCGTTGGCGGTATTATGATCTCTGCCGCACTGACTTCTTTCCTGACCGGTATTACTGAGCCTATCGAGTTCTCTTTCTTGTTCGTTGCGCCAGTTCTGTACGGCATTCACGCGGTACTGGCGGGTGTGGCTTTCTTTATTACCAATTTCTTTGGTATCAAGATGGGCGGCTCTTTCTCCCACGGTCTGATTGACTACGCTCTGGCCTTTAACATCGGCACCAAGCCGGGAATGATCCTGGTCTGGGGTCTGGCATACGCTGCGCTGTACTACACCGTGTTCAGCTTTGCCATCAAGATGTTCAACCTGCGCACGCCTGGACGTGAAGAAGATACCGATGCGACTGCCGGTGCAGAAGTTGGCAGTGAGCTGGCCAAAAATCTGCTGGTTGCCTTTGGTGGACAGGGCAATATCGAGAGCATTGATGCCTGTATCACCCGCTTGCGCGTGACAGTGCGTGATCCGAAGATCGTCGATACCAAAGCCATCGAAGGTCTCGGTGCTACGGCTGTTTTGGTGGTTGGCAATAACATGCAGGCTATTTTTGGCCCACGTTCCGACCAGATCAAAACAGAAATGAACGAGCTGTTCAAAAATGGTCAAGCTGCTGAAGCTGGCACACCAGTAACGGCTTGATCTGACGTCAAAAACTGCTGAAAAAAACCGCACTCGTGATTGTCACCGGTGCGGTTTTTTTGTCTATCGAAAGGTGCAGCAATGTGGGGCAGCAGATACTCCTCATCGGTTTAGATATGGTCAAACTGCAAATTCACCAGCGGATGGAACCTTTCTCTAAAAAAGTCTACTACTCGAAAAATGTAAGGCGAAATCATAAAGGTAAGGCAATGAGTATCTCAGTAGCAACCGTCACCAGCAAAGGGCAAATAACCATGCCGATCGCTATACGAAATGCGCTTGGCGTGAGGCCCGGAGATCGCATTCAGTTTATTGAAATGGGACCGGGGCAGTTTGAGATGTTGGTTGCCAATAATGACGTTAACGCGTTGAAAGACATGATTAAGACAGACTGTCAAGTATCCATTGAAGAAATGAATGAGGCCATTGCCAGCAGAGGCAAAGATTCGTGATTGGCTTGGATACTAATATTCTGGTTCGTTATATCGTGCTGGATGATTCATCGCAGTCGGCCCTTGCTGCCAAGCTAATTGAATCTCGGCTCTCAACAGAAAAAACCGGTTTCGTTTCGTTGATCACCTTGATCGAAACGGTTTGAGTCCTGGGGTCGTGCTACCAACAATCCAGGCAAGAGTTGATTGCTATCCTCCGGCGGTTGATCACCCGAAACCTCGTGAGAAGCCCAGTACTTTTAGTGCTGGGAGGGATAGCGACCAGCCTGATAAGGCTGGAAAACTAACTTCTTTTGCCGTCCGCATTTTCGGTATCTCCAGATATTGCGGTTAAAAGGATCACTGCTACTATTCTCTACAAATTTACGACCGCATTGGCAAACAACCATGCGGCAGTCTTCATTGGCGATGTGAACATCTCCTCAAGACTCAACTGAAATGTAAAGCCATTGGGCGCTCAGTTGTGTATGAAGTCGTCAACGAAGCCTACTCCACCCAGACTTGTTCGTGCTTCGGAGTAACCTCCGACAGCAATCCGAGAGGTAGAACAAGTTTGCGAATAAGAGAATGGACTTGTTCAGAGTACGGAGCTGAACACCTGCGTGATAATAACGCAGAAAAGGCCATTCTTGCGGCGGGGCATCGCCGTCTAGCTGTAGGAATCCCGCTCCTTTAGGAGCGGGAGGATGTCAATACTCGTCAGCTATTGGTGGAGCGCTCTGATATTGCTCATCAGGCAATCCAACGTTATGCATTCGGTAATGGTGATTTCAGTGATGCTGTCATCTGTCTCATCAATGCTGAACACAGTTGCGATGAAACCCTGACTTTCGATAAGAAAGCCAGAACTGTCGGCATGACATTGTTGAGATAGCAAAAACCTGCGTACTGATATTCCTTATTCGCCGTAAATTGCGATAATGCCACTCGTTGATCGACTCATCTGTGCGTGGCTGCCCAGAACTGTTTGCTGAAGCGTTTACGATGATCCAGCCTGCCGGTCGAACTGCCGATACTGTAAAGCTTCGGCCAGGTGCGGGTGCAGTACTCGTTCGCTATCGGCAAGATCGGCAATGGTTCTGGCTACCCGCAAAATCCGGTGCAGGCCACGGGTGGAGATTTGTAGCTGCTCTGCGGCTGTGGCCAGCAATCCCTTCTCTTGACTGCCCAGGTCACAGGCGTGAAACAGCGCCTGTGAGGTCAACTGGCTATTGATTTTGCCCTGCCTGCGCCACTGCTTTTCCCTTGCTTGCATCACCTGAGTGCGATAGTTGGTCGAACAGATCTGTTCGCCGTCGAGGGCAGCCGGCTCGATAATGGTGCGGATATTCTGCGAAGCAACTGCAACCTGCAGGTCAATGCGATCGAGCAGTGGGCCGGACAATTTATGGCGGTAGCGCCGGATTTGCTCCGGTGAACAGCGGCAACGGCGCTGGCTGTCGCCAAGGTAGCCGCAAGGGCACGGGTTCATGGCACCCACCAGTTGAAAGCGGGCCGGAAAGCGCTCCCGGCCTCTGGCACGAGTGATTACCACTTCACCATTTTCCAGCGGTTCGCGCAGCATCTCCAGAGCAGCGCGGGCAAACTCCGGCATTTCATCCAGAAACAAGACACCGTGATGAGCAAAGGAGACCTCACCAGGCTGGGGAATACTGCCGCCGCCTACCAGGGACACTGACGATGAGGAGTGGTGCGGGGTTCGAAACGGGCGCTGACCAATGGCTGCCCCTTTGCTCGATGCCAATGAATGGATAGCGGCAACCTCAAGAGCTTCTGGTTCGTTCAGCGGTGGCAGCAGCCCTGGCAGACGACTGGCCAGCATGGTTTTGCCGGTGCCTGGCGGCCCAAACAGCAACAAATGATGGGAGCCGGCAGCGGCAATCAGCAGTGCTCGCTTGGCTTGCTCTTGACCGTGCACATCGGTCAGGTCTGGATAGTTTGTCTGCTGCGCCATCGGCTGACGCCGGGCTGGTTCGATATGGGTCCGGTCACATAGCCAGGCGCATACTTCGTCCAGGCTTCGGGCGCTGATAACGGTCAGGTCACTGACCATGGTGGCCATGGAGGCATTTTGTTCCGGCAGCACCAGTATCCGCTGCGTTGATTTGCAGGCCAGTGCCGCCGGCAGCGTGGCCCTGACTGGACGCAGTTGGCCAGACAATGCCAGCTCTCCCAAAAACTCCCGGTTATGCAGGGTCTCTGCTGGCAGTTGATCAGAGGCAACCAGAATGCCCAGGGCGATGGCCAGATCAAAACGTCCGCCTTCTTTGGGCAGGTCAGCCGGTGCCAGGTTGACGGTGAGGCGACCGTCCGGATAGTCGTAGCCGCTATTGAGCAGGGCACTCCTTACCCGGTCTTTACTTTCCCTGACAGCAGCTTCAGGAAGACCCACAATATTGAGCCCCGGCAAGCCCTGGGAAAGATGCACTTCCACCGAGACGGATGGTGCGCGAACACCCTGGTTTGCCCGGGTAAAAACCTGTGCCAGTGATGAGGGCATGTTTATTTCTGACCGTTTGAACAGCAAAGACTCTAAGATAGCAGCTTATTGACTAATGGCCATTGGAGAAAGCATTTCCGGGGGCGCCCAGGATGATCGGGTGGGTTTTTCCCAAAATACCAGACAATTTTGTATGCCGGAGAAAGAACGCCAGCCTATATGGGTAGAGGTGCTCACTCAATGTACTGCGGTCACTCCTATGAAGCGGCCATAAGAACGTTTGAGTTGGCCTGTCAGGGGCACGACCTTGCTGGTCACATCAGAGAGTTGCTGGGATTGCAAAAAGTCTACTACTGCTGCTGCCGCCTTGCGGCTAGCATTAATTCGTTTCAGGTGGCGTGTTGCTCTGCTCGGCGGGTTCTGCCTCCTCCTTGAGTGCAGCGACCTCTTTTTCCAACGCCTCAAGCCGTTCCCGGGTATGCTGCAGAACGGCCACCTGGGCATCAAACTCATCGCGGGTAACCAGCTCCAGTTTGGCCAGCACGCTGCTGACCACAGCCTTGATGTTTTTCTCAATATCTTCGCGGGTCTGGCTTTTGTCGCCATTAAACAGCTCGCTTGCCTTGGCAGCAATGTTATTGATAAGCGCGTTTTTATCGATCATGGTGAGCGTTGCCTGGTCGTCAGGGGAGCGCCAAGAATACCACAGACGAGCCGTGATGATGGTCATTTTCTGAGGCTCAGGGTTCTGTTGCAAGTGCACCCAAATGCGTAGACTCTGATGTTTTGCTGCTATTTCGGTCGGTTGGATTATGTACGACTAACAGTAGTAGCGCATTGCTTGATATCCTTCTCCGGCAAATTTCGCTGAAGGATTCCTGTTAGTCACCTTACAGAGTCTCCTGTTTCATCGTTTGTTGCTCAAGGCACACGCTTGGTTATCGTGCTCCGCAGGCTTAATATTCCGTGACTCCCACGGTAGGTCTGCAAAGACAGGTGAATAAAAGACAGATGGGTCATAGCAGCGATTCTTTTAACCGCAGTATCGAGAGATACCGAATATGCGGACGGCAAAAGAAATTAGTTGGCCAGCCTTGTCAGGTTGGTCGCATTCCTGTCCTGGCCAAGTTGCTGGGGGTATCCAGCGAGGTAACTAAATGAAGTTAGTATCAGCCATCATCAAACCGTTTAAGCTCGATGACGTGCGTGAAGCTCTTTCTGACATTGGCGTTCAGGGAATTACCGTAACCGAGGTAAAAGGTTTTGGTCGTCAAAAAGGGCATACTGAGCTGTACCGGGGCGCGGAATATGTGGTGGACTTTTTGCCCAAGGTAAAGATTGAGGTAGCTATTTGTGCCGATATGCTCGACCAGGTTATTGAAGCTATAACCAACGCGGCCAATACTGGCAAAATTGGCGACGGCAAAATTTTTGTTACTACGCTCGAACAGGTCATCAGAATTCGCACCGGAGAAACCGGTACTGATGCCGTTTGAATGTGGCGGGTTTTGCAGCAGTTTTCACGTTCGAATCCGGGGGGAGGCGCTATGATTGTAAAAAATAGCGATAACAAAACAGGAAGGCGCCCGTGACCATTGCAGAAATTATTAAACAATTATCCAATCACGTTGTTGGTGAGTTACCGGCACAGTCTTTGATCGCTGCCAGCGAGCAGCGGGAAGAATTGATCCCGATTCTGCTCAACTACCTGGAGGTCATCGCCAAGCAGGGGGACGATCTTCTCGAAGATCAGCGGGTCGACCTGGTTTTCTTTGCTTTTTACCTGCTGGCCCAGTTTCGTCATCAGGCGGCACTCCCGGTCATGTTACGCATTATCTCGGGTAGCCCCGCTACGGTGAATCGTCTACTGGGTTTTGTCGTCAGCGAGAGTCTGCCAAGAATCCTGGCTTCGGTGATGATTGGCGAAGATCGTCGCTGTGATATTGAGCCATTGCAACGGGTGATTGAAAACGATGACGTGCATCCTCGTGTGCGTTATTCGGCCCTGACCTGCCTATCCATTCTGGCTGTTCATGGCTGCTTGTCGCGCGAGCAACTGCTGGCCTACTTCCAACAGTTATTTGCTAACAACCTGAAGCGCGAACGTAATCCGGTTTGGGATGGCTTGATCTACAACTGCCTGATTGCCGGCTTTAGTGAGCTGGAAGCAGTCATGGTACAGGCATTTGATGAGCAACTGCTGGCGGATTCGTTTGTCGGTCGAGAGCGAATCAGTACGTGGTTGCAAGCTCATCCTGGTGAGATTCGCTTCCCACCCTATGAACACTCAGATCCGATTGATGACTGTGTGGCGGAGTTGAGCGGCTGGGCCAGCTTCAGCAAAAGCCAGCCAGTACAAGTGGCGCAGCCAGACAACATTCAGCAGGTTGCCAGACCCTGGCCGGCGAAAAAACAACAATCCGCCGCTCATTTGCCAGGCCAGCGTCTGCCAAAGCCCAGCAGAAATACGCAGACTCCCCTAGTACGCGAGAATCCCAAAGTTGGGCGCAATGATCCTTGTCCCTGCGGCAGCGGCCGCAAGTACAAAAAGTGCTGCGGCCCGTAAACCCCTACACAACACCGACCTGTGCTTACGCGCAGGTTGATATCTCTTCTACCGTTACCTCAGTAGCATCCTGCAAGTTGTGAATTTTCTCCTGCTATCCAATCCATACTCTTTTTTCTGCTGTTAATACGTACAAATGCCTGTTCAATGGAGCGACATACTCATTCACTATTAGCGCTGTCATCTACAATAGGTCGCAGCGAGGTACAAGAACCACTATGAAGGCGGATTTTTATCAAAGACTGAATGATCAGCTTGATGAGCTAAAGCAGGAAGGGCTGTACAAAAGTGAGCGAGTAATCAGCTCTCAGCAGCAGGCTGAGATTCGGGTGCAGGCCAATGGTGCCGACGGTGGTGAGGTACTGAATTTCTGTGCCAACAACTACCTGGGCCTGGCCAACGATCCGGCACTGATCGACGCCGGTAAGCAGGGGCTGGAGCAGTTTGGTTTTGGTATGGCTTCAGTGCGCTTTATCTGTGGCACCCAGACGATCCATAAAGATCTCGAAGCGCGTATCTCGGCGTTTCTGGGCATGGAAGACACCATCCTTTATCCGTCCTGCTTTGATGCCAACGGCGGTCTGTTTGAAACCATTCTTGGCCCGGAAGACGCCATTATCAGCGATGCCCTGAACCACGCCAGTATTATTGATGGTGTGCGCTTGTCCAAAGCCATGCGTTTCCGCTATGCCAATAACGACATGGCCGATCTGGAGGCTCAACTGCAAGCGGCGGATGCTGCGGGCGCTCGTACCAAGCTGATCGCCACTGATGGCGTGTTCTCCATGGACGGCGTCATCGCCAACCTCAAAGGCGTGTGTGATCTGGCTGAGAAGTATGGTGCCCTAGTCATGGTGGATGACTGTCACGCCACCGGTTTCATCGGCGAAAAAGGTGCTGGTACCCCGGAATTCTGTGATGTGATGGGCCGGGTGGATATTCTTACCGGCACGCTGGGCAAAGCTCTCGGGGGTGCTTCCGGTGGCTATACCTCTGGCAAGAAAGAAGTGATTGACTGGCTGCGTAATCGTTCCCGTCCTTACCTGTTCTCCAACACCCTGGCACCAAGCATCGCCGCCGCCTCCATCAAAGTGTTTGATATGCTCGCCTCTGGCGCGGACTTGCGCGAAAAAGTGCGTGCCAATGCCGAATACTTCCGTACTGAAATGACTCGTCTGGGCTTTACCCTGGCCGGTGCTGACCATCCCATAGTGCCGGTGATGCTTGGCGATGCGTCGTTGGCTGGCCAGTTTGCCGAGCGCATGTTGGCAGAAGGCATTTACGTGGTTGGCTTTTCCTTCCCGGTGGTACCGAAAGGTCAGGCTCGCATCCGTACCCAGATGTCCGCCGCGCACAGCAAAGAGCACCTGGACCGTGCCATCGCGGCCTTCGCCAAAGTGGGTCGGGAGCTGGGCGTCATTAGCTGATTCTCTTGCCAAAATAAACAACACAACAGCTTGCTGCCCAAGGTGGCAAGCCTATGGAGGAGTGACACCGTGAAGACATTAGCGAAAAGCGAAGCGGCACCTGGCATCTGGATGGAAGAACGCCCCATGCCAGAGCTGGGTCACAACGATGTATTGATCAAAATCCGCAAAACCGCCATCTGCGGTACCGATATGCACATCTACAACTGGGATGAGTGGTCACAAAAAACCATTCCAGTGGGTATGCACGTTGGGCACGAGTTTGTCGGTGAGATCGCCGCTATGGGCGACGGTGTTCAGGGTTTCCAGATTGGCCAGCGGGTATCCGGCGAAGGTCATATCACTTGTGGTCACTGTCGTAACTGCCGTGCCGGTCGTCGTCATCTGTGTAACTTTACCGTAGGTGTGGGCGTGAACCGTGACGGCGCGTTTGCTGAGTACCTGGTGATTCCGGCAGTCAATGCCTTCCCGATTCCTGATGACATCAGTGACGATCTGGCGGCTATTTTCGATCCATTTGGCAATGCCGTGCATACTGCGCTTTCTTTTGATCTAGTGGGCGAAGATGTACTGATTACCGGCGCTGGTCCCATCGGCATTATGGCGGCAGCGGTTTGTCGACATGTCGGTGCTCGCCATGTAGTAATCACGGACGTCAACGAGTACCGTCTGGATCTGGCCCTGAAAATGGGCGCTACCCGTGCGGTCAATGTGTCCAACACTGAACTGTCTGACGTGATGAAAGAACTGGGCATGACTGAAGGCTTTGATGTGGGTCTGGAAATGTCCGGCAATGGTCATGCGTTCCGGCAGATGCTGGAAAACATGAACTACGGCGGCAAGGTGGCCCTGTTGGGTATCCCAGCCAGCGACACGATGATTGACTGGAACCAGGTGATCTTCAAGGGACTGATCATCAAGGGCATTTACGGGCGCGAAATGTTTGAGACCTGGTACAAGATGACCAGCATGTTGCAGTCTGGTTTGGACATCACTCCAATCCTGACCCACAGCTTCCCCATTGATGAGTTCGAAAAGGGCTTTGAGGTGATGGGTTCTGGGCAGTCCGGCAAAGTGATCCTCGACTGGGCGGCATAAAGTTATTTTGCATAGTCTGTAAGCACTGCAATGTCAGTGGAGTAGTCGGTCTGTGTATACGACCGACTACCCCTGATCACGGGCTAGCTCAAGTCCTTTATCGCTCTATTGCCAATTAGCGGCTTTCTTGGACAGATCTTGTACGAAAGTCACCGAATAAAGCGCAAAAACTCTTCCCGGGTCGGTTGATTGTCTTTCATCAGTCCGCGCATGACTGAGGAGGTCATGGAGGAATTCTGTTTTTCCACGCCGCGCATCATCATGCACATATGTTGTGCCTCAATCACCACGGCCACTCCCCGGGCATCGGTCACTGTCATGATGGCGTCGGCGATCTGTTTGGTCATGTTCTCCTGAATCTGCAGGCGACGGGCGAACATATCGACAATACGGGCGAACTTGGACAGGCCGAGCACCTTGCCATTGGGTACATAGCCGATATGGCACTTGCCAATAAACGGCAGCAGGTGATGTTCGCACATGGAGTACAGCTCGATATCCTTGATCACCACCATCTCGCTGATGTCTGAGGCAAACACCGCACCATTGACAATTTCTTCCAGGGTCTGCTGATAACCCCGGGTCAGGTATTTCATTGCTTTGGCAGCACGAAGCGGCGTGTCTCTCAGGCCCTCCCGATGAATGTCTTCACCGATCGACTCAATAATGGCCTTGTAGTGTTCGCTGATTATCTGGGGCATTGGCGCGTTATCACTGCATATTTGGAAATGGGCGGCAGTGTAACACAAGCTTTGCAGAATACAGCCACAGTCCCACAAGGACAGTTGCCAGTGCCGAGGCTTAGCGGTAAGGTTTGAAGTGCCAGGCGTCAGGTGCTGCTGTCAGGGCAGTTCCTGGGTCTGTGGTCATTGGGTTTTTTGGGACGTGAAGCGCCTGCGAATAATAACAATAAAGGATCAATCCCATGCCAAACCGTCTGTTCAAACGGGCTGCCATGCTCGGCGCCTGCGTTGCTCTGGTTTCCACGACGGCGGTAGCCGCCACTCTGGAATCGGTGCTCGAAAGAGGCTATCTCTCTTGTGGTGTCAATACCGGCCTGCCGGGTTTCAGTAATCCCGATGACCGCGGGCAGTGGAGTGGCCTGGATGTGGATGTCTGTCGTGCCGTTGCTGCCGCCACATTAAAAGATGCCAGCAAGGTTCGATTTATTCCGCTGACCGCCAAAGAACGCTTCACCGCCTTGCAATCCGGCGAAATTGACCTGCTCTCGCGCAACACCACTTGGACACTGACCCGTGACGCTTCCCTCGGCCTGAACTTTGCCGGCGTTTCCTACTACGACGGCCAGGGCTTTATGGTGAAAAAAGAGCTGGGCGTAAGAAGTGCCCGGAAGCTTGACGGAGCCGCCATCTGCATCCAGTCCGGCACCACCAGTGAGCTGAACATCGCAGACTATTTCCGCGCCAACAACATGGAGTACGAGCCGGTGGTGTTTGATACCACCGACGCTACCACCAAGGGCTTTGACTCCGGTCGCTGCGATGTGCTGACTTCAGACCAGTCCCAGCTTTATGCCGTGCGTATCCGGCTGGCCAAACCGGGGTCTGCCATAGTGCTGCCAGAAGTGATTTCCAAAGAACCCCTCGGGCCGGTGGTTCGTCAGGGCGATGACCAGTGGTTCAATATCGTCAAATGGAGCCTGGCTGCCATGGTCAATGCTGAGGAGATGGGGCTTACCTCCGCTAATGTCAAAGCTCGCCTGAATTCCAAAGATCCCAATATACGTCGCTTGCTGGGAATTGAAGGCCCGAAAGGAAAAGGGCTGGGCCTGGATGATCAATGGTCGCGGCGCATCATTGAGCAGGTAGGCAACTACGAAGAGGTCTTTGAGCGTAATGTGGGTGTCGGTTCGCCGCTGAAGATTCAGCGTGGCCTTAATTCCTTGTGGCACGATGGCGGTATTCTCTACGCACCGCCTTTTCGTTAATACCAAGCTGTTAATACCAAGGTGTCGGTTGCCGGGCTGCCGTGGTCCGGCTGCGGTTAGGCCAATAGAGGGAACCGGGCCATGAGCGAGCGCCTCCCACGCAATAACGTTTATAAACGATTGTCCCGACTGTGGCGCAATGCCGACTCTCGCCCACTGCTGATGCAGGCGCTGGTGGTGGTTGCGGTCGTGGTATTCAGTGTCTGGGTGATCAACAACACCATGAACAACCTGGAACACCGGGGCATTAGTACCGGTTTTGACTTTCTTTCCCAGGAAGCCGGGTTCGGGATTATTCAGGCGCTGGTGGAATACGACGAATCCCACAGTTATGGCCGTACCTTTGTTGTTGGTGTACTCAACACCTTGCTGGTTTCGGGTTCAGGTATTGTCCTGGCTACCGTTCTCGGTTTTCTGGTGGGAGTTGCCAGGCTCTCTACCAATTGGTTGTTGGCTCGGGTGGCTTCGATATTTATCGAGACTTTTCGCAATATTCCTCTGCTGCTGCAAATCTTTTTCTGGTACTTCGCGGTGCTGGCGGCACTCCCTCATCCCCGCCAGAGTCTGGGCTTGGGTGATGCCATCTTCCTGAACCTGCGTGGTCTTTATCTGCCTGCGCCCATTATGGAGCAGGGGTTTGTACCGGTTCTGACCAGCGTTATGGTAGCCAGCATACTGGGTCTGATGTTGCGGGTAAAAAACCAACAGCGCCGGGTGAGCACTGGCCAGAGCTTTGCTGGCATGCCCTGGTTGCTGGCAGGCATCGTAGTAGGGATACCGGCACTGTCTTGGTACGTGTCCGGAGCCACCTTGAGCTTCGAACTGCCCCAGCTGCGTGGCTTTAACTTCCGTGGTGGCATCAGCATTATTCCCGAGCTGGGGGCGTTGTTGTTGGCACTGACCATTTATACGGCGGCATTTATTGCTGAAGTGGTGCGGGCAGGGATTGAGTCAGTCCCCAAAGGACAAAAAGAAGCAGCGACTGCCCTGGGACTGAAGCCACGCAAGGTGATGACGCTGGTGGTCATTCCCCAGGCCATGAAAGTGATTATCCCGCCGTTGACTAACCAATATCTCAACCTGGCCAAAAATTCCTCCCTGGCCACGGCCATCGGTTATCCGGACCTGGTCAGCGTTTTTGCCGGCACCACCTTGAACCAGACCGGGCAGGCGGTGGAGGTAATTGCCATGACCATGTTCGTCTATCTCACCATCAGCCTGAGCGTGTCGCTGTTGATGAACATCTATAACCGCCGTGTGGCACTGATCGAGCGCTAAGGGGCAATCATGAACGACGAGCCTCAGATGATTCCTCCACGCCAGCCACCCAGGCAAAGCGTTGGCCTGCTGGCGTGGAGCAAAAATAATCTGTTTGCCAGCCTGCCCAGCGCCGTGGCCACGGTGTTGATCGTTTACGGGCTTTGCGTGTGGGTTGCGCCCGTGGTGCAGTGGGCGCTCCTTGATGCTACCTGGTGGGGCAGCGATGGCACTGTCTGTAGCAGCGACGGCGCTTGCTGGGCATTTGTCACAGCGCGACTGGACCAGTTTATCTACGGTTTTTATCCGGTAGATCAACAATGGCGTGTCAATTTGTTTTTTAGCCAACTGGCACTGTTGATTGGCTGGCTGACCATTAAGGCAACACCGGCTAAAAAATGGGTGCTGGGCTACAGTCTGGTGCTGATGCCACTGGTTTGCTGGTGGTTGCTGTATGGCGGCTTGGCCGGGCTGGAGCAGGTGGAGACGCACCATTGGGGTGGGCTGATGCTTACGCTGTTGCTGGCTCTTTGCGGAATGATTGCCTCGTTGCCCTTTGGCGTGCTACTGGCCCTTGGCCGACGTTCCGACATGCCGGTAATCCGGGCGCTATGCACCGCTTATATCGAGATGTGGCGCGGCGTCCCACTGATCACTGTACTGTTTATGGCCTCGGTAATGTTGCCGCTGTTTGTCCCTGAAGAGGTGGTGTTCGATAAACTGCTGCGAGCGCTGATCGGCATCGTGATGTTTCAGGCAGCCTACATGGCCGAGGTGGTACGCGGCGGTTTGCAGGCCATTCCCAAAGATCAGTTTGAGGCCGCTGACAGTCTGGGGCTGAGTTACTGGCAAGGGATGGTAATGATCATTTTGCCCCAGGCCATGAAGCTGGTGATTCCCGGCGTAGTCAATACCTTTATTGCCCTGTTTAAAGACACCAGTCTTGTATTGGTGATCGGGCTGTTCGATCTGCTGGCTATTGTCCAGGCTGGTTTGAACGATCCGGCATGGCTTGGTTTTGCCGTTGAGGGTTATCTGTTTGCCGGGTTTGTTTTCTGGGCCTTCTGCTACGGCATATCAAAGTACAGCCAGCGACTGGAACAACAATTACATCAGGGACGTTGAATAAATATGAGCGAGCATCTTGACCTACCGCGTGTGTCACAGTCGTCGAGCCAGACGCCAGAGCAGCAAGCCACCTGTTTGATCGATATTCGTGGGCTGAATAAATGGTACGGCCAGTTTCATGTGCTGCGGGATATTGATTTGCAGGTCAATAAAGGTGAGAGGATCGTTATTTGCGGCCCTTCCGGCTCAGGTAAATCCACCCTGATTCGCTGTATTAACTGCCTGGAGGAGCATCAGCAGGGCAGCATTGTAGTAGACGGCACCCGTCTTACTAATGACCTGGATAATATAGAAACTATCCGTCGTGAGGTGGGAATGGTGTTCCAGCTGTTTAATCTGTTCCCCCATCTGACCATTCTGGAAAACTGCACTCTGGCACCAATCTGGGTACGCAAGCAGTCGAAAAAGATGGCTGAAAGTGTGGCCATGGAGTTCCTGGCACGGGTAAAGATTCCGGATCAGGCTCATAAATACCCTGGGCAACTCTCCGGCGGCCAGCAGCAGCGAGTAGCCATTGCCCGCAGCCTGTGCATGAATCCGGAAGTGATGCTATTTGATGAGCCTACCTCGGCCCTTGACCCGGAGATGATCAAAGAGGTGCTGGATGTCATGATCGAACTGGCCCGGGAGGGGATGACCATGCTCTGTGTCACCCACGAGATGGGCTTTGCCCGGACAGTGGCCGATCGAGTGATATTTATGGATGAGGGGCAGATTATTGAACAGGCACCACCGACTGAGTTTTTTGATAACCCGCGCTCGGCGCGAACCCGACAGTTTCTAGGGCAAGTGCTAAATCATTGAAACAAAAATGTAACAGAACTATTTTTGAACTGGTCGTATTATAGCCAACGAAATTCTATCAGGCTCTTAACTTAAAGAGCCTTTGACGTACTTTTTGAGGGCATCATGCAATTTTCGCTTAGCCGCAAAGTCATTCTTGCTTCCGCCATCGCCCTGGCATCCCAGGTTTCACTAGTTCAGGCTGCCGGGTATGGCATCAACGAGCAATCTGCCAGTTACCTGGGCACTGGCTTTGCGGGGCGTGCCTCCAATGCTGTCAATGCGGCTATCGCTTCTGCCAACCCTGCCGGTATCAGTTTTGTGGATGGCCGTCAGGTTTCTGCGGGTGCGGATATCATCCTAAAAGGCGGCGAGTTCACCAATGGTAAACACACTCTGAGTCCCAATGCACCAACCACTACGAGTGATTTCCAGAAAACCTCTTTTGTGCCTTTTGGCTACTTCGTAATGCCAGTTGATGATCAGTGGAGTTTTGGTTTTGCCGGTTACGCACCTTATGGCATCGAGCTGGACTACGAAGATAACTGGGCTGGCAAATGGTTTGGTGATATCACCAGCGTAAAGGTAATGGCACTGCAGGCTACCGCTTCCTATAAAGTTCGTGACGATCTTGCTATTGGTTTTGGCCTGATTGGTTCCCACGTAAAAGGTAAGCTGACCAGTATGCCACTCGGTGCGCAGGGCGTCATTGAAGGCGATGATAATACCCTGACCTGGAATATGGGGGCTCTGTGGAATGTTACGGATCAGACTGCACTGGGATTGGCCTATCACTCCACCTACAAATTCAACCTGAAGGGCGATTATACAGTCACAGGTTCGCCCGGTGGGACCAAGGATGGCACTCAAGACGCCAGACTGCGGATTGTTATGCCTGAAAAGGTAATGCTCAGTGCCACCCACAAGTTCAATGACCAGTGGACCGTTATGGCTGACGCCACCTGGACTCGCTGGAGTCGTTTTCAGGAGTTTAACGTCACCAATGTCTCCGGAACGCCGCTGAACTATGTGCCCATGAACTGGAAAGATACCTGGGCGCTGTCATTTGGTACCTCCTACCAGCTTAACAATCAGTGGTTGCTGCGTGCCGGTTATATGTACGACCAGTCTCCGGTCACCAATGAAACCCGCACTGTGCGTTCTCCAGATGCCAATCGTAACTGGTTTACTCTAGGCGCTAACTGGACGCTGGCTGATAATTTAAGCGTTGACCTGGCCTACGCCTACGTCAAACTGCAAGATGGCACGATCAATGAACAAAAATACAAGGGACCAAATCAGCCTGGCAAACCTTCAGATCTTTTCACTGGCGACTACTACGGGTTTATTACCGGAAACTATGCCAGTGGTTCTCACATCATCGGGGCACAGCTGAACTACAAGTTCTGAATTGCGCCCAAGGCTGCTATATCTGCACATAGCAGCCTGTTTCTTTCTTTTCTCGAGCCTCTTCCTGATAACCTCTGCAAATGAACAACCGTTGCTCTTGAGAGAAGCACCAGTTTTGTCAACGATGACGGGTTTTGGAAAAAAGAATAAAACCTGTTGTTTCTGCTGCACTGTCCGGTCGTGGATTTGTCCTTGCGGTGCAATCCACGACTGGAATATTAACGGCGACAAGGCGACGTGTGTCAAACAGATGCATATATGTATCACGATGCCGTAAAGTCATCCCCTGCCTATCAGTCTGAACAAACCGAACAATGAAAAAATTTTCCCTGTTGCTGGCAACGATTGCCCTGACAGCCTGTGCAACCGGCTCAACACCTGAAGCTAAAAAAATCAATGCTCGCAAAGAAACTGCGTCGGCATTGGCGGAGATTTATGCCGATCACCCCAGTGCCAGATCTGCCGTAGCCAAAAGCAAAGGTTATCTGGTGTGTACTGGTAACGATAACTATCTGTTTGTCGCAGCATCCGGCGGTGGGATTTGTACTTTTCACAAGGGTGGCAACGTGGACTACTACCGTTTTGCGTCGCTCGGAGCTGGGGTGGGAATTGGTTTTAAAAAGTGGCACTTCTTTATCGAATCTCGCGGAATACTTCACCCATAACTGACGCATTGCACCCACAGCACCCGAGGGCATAAAGGCATAAAGGAGCAAAGCGACCTTTACTGGTTTGGGTGGAGATGGATAGCGACCAGCTTGATAAGGCTGGGGGGGAGGACTGATTCCGAAATAACGGTGATTCCATATTGCGCCTTACCGAAAACATAGTACTTTGGTAGACATGAAAACGAAGCGTGCCTACAAATACCGATTCTACCCAACGCCTGAGCAGGAAACCCTTCTTGCCCAGACGTTTGGCTGTACTCGTTTTGTTTACAACCAGATTCTGCGCTGGCGTACCGATGAGTACTACCAGAATGGCAATAGCATCAACTATACTGACGCATCCAGACAGCTTACTAATCTGAAAAAAGACCCTGAACTACAGTGGTTGAACGATGTATCTTCCGTCCCGTTACAGCAAACACTTCGTCACCAGCAGGAAGCGTTTAAAAACTTCTGGGCTGGCAGGGCAAAGTACCCGACATTCAAAAAGAGAAATCGCAAGCAATCTGCAACGTTTGTGTCGTCTGCTTTCAAATTCAAAGATGGCCAACTGTTCATTGCCAAAAGCAAAGAGCCTCTGAACATCCGTTGGAGTCAGCCACTATCCTCTGAACCATCCAGTATCACTATCAGCAAAGACTGTGCTGGTAGATACTTTGTCTCCCTGCTCTGCGAGTTTGAAACTAAACCAATGCCGATCAGCAATAAAACGGTTGGCATTGATTTAGGTTTAACCGATCTGTTCATCACGTCCGACGGCAAGAAATCAGGCAATCCCCGTCATACATTACGCTATCAATCCAAACTGGCTTACTACCAAAAAAAGTTAGCCAAAAAGAAAAAAGGAAGCAGGAACCGAGCCAAAGCCAGACTCAAGGTGGCTCGTATCCATGCCAAGATAGCCGATTGCCGAATGGATGCCACCCACAAGGCATCCCGCACACTGATTAACGAGAACCAAGTTGTGTGTGTCGAGTCATTGAGCGTGCAAGGAATGATCAGAAATCCAAGTCTGGCCAAGCATATCGTCGATGCCAACTGGGGGGAGTTTGTCAGACAACTTGAGTACAAGTCCGATTGCACCCGAGGGCATAAAGACTGTCGTACTCTGGTTAAAATCAACAGATTCTTCCCCAGTTCCAAACGGTGCTCTGGCTGTGGATTTGTTCATGAACGTCTGCCGTTGTCTATCCGTCACTGGCGTTGCCCAGAGTGCAATGTTCGTAAGCGTCCGGTCATCACATCTTGACCGGCCCTCTCCAGTTATGTGGTAACAGCTCTTCAAGCTGACTGTTTTTCTGGGTCGGTAACCTTGTCAGTACATCTTTCAGATAAGCATACGGATCGTGACCATTGAGTCTGGCCGACTGGATCAGGCTCATAACATTGGCTGCTCGTTGACCGCTGCGAAGTGAACCAGCAAACAACCAGTTGCCACGACCCAGGGTCCACGGACGTATCTGGTTTTCAACCTGATTGTTATCGATAGGCACAGCCCCATCTTCGCAGTAGCGAGACAGTGCTTCCCAGCGCTTGAGGCTGTAATCCATTGCTTTGGCTATTCCCGAACCGTCGGGCACTTTCTGCCGTTGCAACAGTAACCATTGGTGCAGGCTGTCCAGTATTGGCTTTGATTGCTCTTGCCGAATACGTAGCCGCTCTGTGTCGTTTAATGGTTTTACCTGTTTTTCTATCTGATATAGAAGGCCAATCTGCCCTAACGCATACTCTGCCAAGGTGCTCTGATTGGCTGCATGAAGATCAAAGAACTTGCGCCGGGCATGAGCCATGCAGCCGATTTCTGTTACCCGTGCCCGGAAGTTCGCTTTATAGCCACTGAAGTCATCACAGACCAACTTACCCTTCCAGCCTTGTAAAAACTGTCGGGCATTTTCACCTGATCGATTCTCCGCGAAGTCATAAACGACAGCATTGAGGTCGGCAAAAGGGGTACTGGTATATGCCCAGACATAAGCCTTGTGTGTCTTTTTCTTGCCCGGAGATAACATGGCCACTGGCGTTTCATCCGCATGTAACACTGCCTGCTGATGAAGGCACTCTCGCATGGCATCCACCAGGGGCTGTAACGCGACGCCGCAGCGTCCTACCCAATCGGCTAGTGTTGAACGAGCCAGTTGGACGCCCGCCCGGGCAAAGATTTTTTCCTGCCGGTATAGGGGCAAATGATCACCGTATTTGGCGACCAGAACCTGGGCCAGCAAGCCAGCTGTCGGTATGCCTTTATCAATCACCTGGGGCTCCATTGGGGCCTGGATTAAGATTTCACAGGATTCGCAGATCCATTTGCCCCGCACATGACGCTCAACCGTAAAGGTTCCGGGAATATAATCGAGTTTCTCGCTGATATCCTCGCCAATACGCTTCATCTGGCAGCCGCACTCACAGTGAGTATCCGTCGGCTCATGGGGGATGATAGTGCGTGTCAACTCTGGCGGCAGAGGTGCTCGTTTGGCTTGCTGCTTTTCTTTTGGTGGCCTCTGAAGTTGTTGTTCATGCAGAGCCAGCTGCTCTTCTATGGCGGCTATGTCTTCATTGGCCAGATCATCCAGCAAGCTGCGTTGATGTTGATTGAGCGTTTCGCTGGTGCGGGCAAACTTGTGCCGCTTCAGGATGGACATCTCGTGCTTGAGCTTGCGGTTTTCCAGCGAGATGTTCTGGATCGTTTGTTCTTTTCGGTGAACCTCAGATTGCAGCTGCATCACCAGGGTACGCAGCTGATCATCATTGAGTTGTTTGAGGTTCGTCGTCTTGTTCATGGGGGCTACTGTGCCAGAACCCGATTCATTTGACGACTGTTTAACGACTGGATGATATGACTTTTGCGCAGTGCAATGCTCTAGGTCAGAGGATAGCGATACTTTGACCGGTTCCTGCCAGATGCCAGGGCAGCCCAACAACCAGGGCTTGCAACTGCTCATCGGTTAACATCAGCGGATGCTGCTGCCAGGAACGAGCCGGAAAAAAATGGCCCTGGTGCAGTCGGCGTGCAGCCAGCCAAAGACCAAAGCCGTCATGAACAAGCACCTTCATACGATTGGCCCGTTTATTCAAGAAGACATAGGCCTGATGTGGTTGCGCTTCTCCAAAGACGTTTATCACCCTGGCAAGACAGGTATCAGGACCGGCCCGCATATCCATGGGCTCGGTCGCCAGCCAGATACGATCAATACGGATCATTGCAGCATTGCCTTTAGCCAGACGACGGAGTCCATCATACGATCAGCAGGCCAATGGAGGACAGCGCCATTGGGCAGTTCAATACGTACAGTTTTGTCAGCCATCTCTTCTGGACTGGGCAACGCAGGAGCTGGTAACGAGATAAAATGTTCTGTTGGCTGTCGTTCAAAATCACGACGCCACTTGTGAATCAGGTTGGCATTGAGTTGATACTTTTGCGCTACGCCTGCCGTGGAATTACCGGGTTCAGAGCAGGCTTTAACGACCATCGCCTTAAACGCATGGGAATGCTTACGTCGCGTCTTGGGCACTTGGAGTGGTGAAGCTAATGAATCCATAACAGGTGTCCACTTAATAATAGGTGGACACCATGATGATGATTCTGAGGTGGGGAGAGAAGATGTATTGGCCGGACGCATACCAGTGTTCTACACGACAGGGACATCAATGGTAAGCGTCCGGTCATCACATCTTGACCGGCCCTCTCCAGTTATGTGGTAACAGCTCTTCAAGCTGACTGTTTTTCTGGGTCGGTAATCTTGTCAGTACATCTTTCAGATAAGCATACGGGTCATGGCCATTGAGTCTGGCCGACTGGATCAGGCTCATAACATTGGCTGCTCGTTGACCGCTGCGAAGTGAACCAGCAAACAACCAGTTGCCACGACCCAGGGCCCAGGGACCAGGGACGTATCTGGTTTTCTGCCTGGTTGTTATCGATAGGCACAGCCCCATCTTCGCAGTAGCGAGACAGTGCTTCCCAGCGCTTGAGGCTGTAATCCATGGCTTTGGCTATTCCCGAACCGTCGGGCACTTTCTGTCGTTGCAACAGTAACCATTGGTGCAGATTGTCCAGTATTGGCTTGGCTTGCTCTTGCCGAATACGTAGCCGTTCTGTGTCGTTTAATGGCTTTACCTGTTTTTCTATCTGATATAGAAGGCCAATCTGTCCTAACACATACTCTGCCAAGGTACTCTGATTGGCCACATGAAGATCAAAGAACTTGCGCCGGGCATGGGCCATGCAGCCGATTTCTGTTATCCCTTCCCGGAAGCTCGCTTTATAGCCACTGAAATCATCACAGACCAACTTACCCTTCCAGCCTTGTAAAAACTGTCGGGCATTTTCACCTGATCGATTCTCCGCGAAGTCATAAACGACAGCATTGAGGTCGGCAAAAGGGGTACTGGTATATGCCCAGACATAAGCCTTGTGTGTCTTTTTCTTGCCCAGAGATAACATGGCCACTGGCGTTTCATCCGCATGTAACACTGCCTGCTGATGAAGGCACTCTCGCATGGCATCCACCAGGGGCTGTAACGCGACGCCGCAGCGTCCTACCCAATCGGCTAGTGTTGAACGAGCCAGTTGGACGCCCGCCCGGGCAAAGATTTTTTCCTGCCGGTATAGGGGCAAATGATTACCGTATTTGGCGACCAGAACCTGGGCCAGCAAGCCAGCTGTCGGTATGCCTTTATCAATCACCTGGGGCTCCATTGGGGCCTGGATTAAGATTTCACAGGATTCGCAGATCCATTTGCCCCGCACATGACGCTCAACCGTAAAGGTTCCGGGAATATAATCGAGTTTCTCGCTGATATCCTCGCCAATACGCTTCATCTGGCAGCCGCACTCACAGTGAGTATCCGTCGGCTCATGGGGGATGATAGTGCGTGTCAACTCTGGCGGCAGAGGTGCTCGTTTGGCTTGCTGCTTTTCTTTTGGTGGCCTCTGAAGTTGTTGTTCATGCAGAGCCAGCTGCTCTTCTATGGCGGCTATGTCTTCATTGGCCAGATCATCCAGCAAGCTGCGTTGATGTTGATTGAGCGTTTCGCTGGTGCGGGCAAACTTGTGCCGCTTCAGGATGGACATCTCGTGCTTGAGCTTGCGGTTTTCCAGCGAGATGTTCTGGATCGTTTGTTCTTTTCGGTGAACCTCAGATTGCAGCTGCATCACCAGGGTACGCAGCTGATCATCATTGAGTTGTTTGAGGTTCGTCGTCTTGTTCATGGGGGCTACTGTGCCAGAACCCGATTCATTTGACGACTGTTTAACGACTGGATGATATGACTTTTGCGCAGTGCAATGCTCTAGGTCAGAGGATAGCGATACTTTGACCGGTTCCTGCCAGATGCCAGGGCAGCCCAACAACCAGGGCTTGCAACTGCTCATCGGTTAACATCAGCGGATGCTGCTGCCAGGAACGAGCCGGAAAAAAATGGCCCTGGTGCAGTCGGCGTGCAGCCAGCCAAAGACCAAAGCCGTCATGAACAAGCACCTTCATACGATTGGCCCGTTTATTCAAGAAGACATAGGCCTGATGTGGTTGCGCTTCTCCAAAGACGTTTATCACCCTGGCAAGACAGGTATCAGGACCGGCCCGCATATCCATGGGCTCGGTCGCCAGCCAGATACGATCAATACGGATCATTGCAGCATTGCCTTTAGCCAGACGACGGAGTCCATCATACGATCAGCAGGCCAATGGAGGACAGCGCCATTGGGCAGTTCAATACGTACAGTTTTGTCAGCCATCTCTTCTGGACTGGGCAACGCAGGAGCTGGTAACGAGATAAAATGTTCTGTTGGCTGTCGTTCAAAATCACGACGCCACTTGTGAATCAGGTTGGCATTGAGTTGATACTTCTGCGCTACGCCTGCCGTGGAATTACCGGGTTCAGAGCAGGCTTTAACGACCATCGCTTTAAACGCATGGGAATACTTGCGCCGCGTCTTGGGCACTTGGAGTGGTGAAGCTAATGAATCCATAACAGGTGTCCACTTAATAATAGGTGGACACCATGATGATGATTCTGAGGTGGGGAGAGAAGATGTATTGGCCGGACGCATACGATGATTCTGAGGTGGGGAGAGAAGATGTATTGGCCGGACGCATACCATCAATGCAGCCATCAATATCAAAGCCGCCGGGCTGGCGGTGTTAGCCTGTGGAGCGACCGGAACGGGGGTGGCAGGGTCTTAGACTTTGCCATCTAGGGAAGGCGTGTTGAAACAGGAAGCCGGTTAGGTGACTAACTGGAATCCTCGCCCGATAGGGCGGGGAGGATGTCAATATGCTGTCGCAGGTAGGTTGTACGTCACCTTACCTGCCTTCTCAATAATGTACTTCTTCGTAGACAACTGAACTACCAAATCATTGAGTTCTGATTCATCAAGATTTTTCAAAAACAAGGCATTGATGGCATTACTCAAGGTATTCACTGTCCTTGGCTTGCTGCTTCCCCTTGCCTGTAAAAACTCTATAATAGTTTCAATTTTTTCTTCCTTGGTACTGGCTCTGACAACTTTGAGCAAAGGGATGTCAGACACGTCCTTATGACGCTGGGCAGCAATCTTCTTTGACTTCAGATGGCTTAGGAGGGGATCAAATCCACTATCATTGGAGATAATGTGGAAGTAGCAATTCGGGTTGTGTTGTACGATATACCCGATATAGAAGGCTATATGGAAGTCGAGCGCATTCTTCCCATTGCCTTCGATCTTGATGTATTCCGCATCATATCCGAATGACTGTAGTGACGTTGCCAGATCAAAGGGTATGCTTTTCTGGTTGCCACCAACAAACACCATTATCTTGAAATTGTGCCCCTTAAGGATTTGCAGATTTTTAGGTTGAACGTTCTCAAGATCAATCAGCACATAGTTGGTTCTCATATTCCCCCACAAGCAAGAATTGGCCACTCAATCAATATTTTTCATTAGTATTTGACAGGAAGTCAGATTCAAGTGGACAAAATCTTCCCATCCGTAGTGCTCCTTATAATGCTTGTGGTACTGAACATCAACACGACAAATGTCCGGCCTATCCTCATAGATTGAGCACTTATTATTTAACATATTAAGGTGCCTGCACATACCATCCCCCCTATCGAGAAACTGTGTCTCTTGAGAGAGGCTAACGGACTTACAGCAGGCACCGCATTTATTACAGGGGAACGACTTCATCAGAACTCGAACACCGTGTCATCATCAAGCATAAAATTGTGAAACTCTTCAAAGTTTTTGAACTGTAGTGTTTTCCCAAACTGGTTATTGATGCGCTCTAGCGCTCCAACAAATTGATCCGGCTCCCACCCAGCTAAAGAGCCATCCATAATTTCGAAACATTCCATGAACTCTTGCTTTCTTCCTCGGAAATGCTCTGTAATAATTCGTTCCAGCTCTGCTCGATGAGTCTGAATCTGTGGGATCGCAGCCAAAGAGAATGCCTCTGCCTGAATTCTTCGTTCTCTAGCAGCCTTGACGACCTCGCTATCTCCCAGTGCAATCAGGGACGACTGGTGTAAAAGATTACCAACAAAATAACCAACACCTGCACCAACCAATGCGCCAACTACAGGTATCGGGCAAACCGCTTGTCCTAAAGCGCCATAATAAAAGGAAGATGAGCAGGTTATCGCAGTATGACTCACTTGAGATTGCAGTTCCTCAAGCTCAATATCCCCTTTCATATAGGCAATCATTGACTTGCTTGCGGTCACAACCCCGGCAGCTATAGCCATTGGAGCGTTGGACTTTGTAAATGCTGTACTCACTGCACCACCAAGATACCGAGCACTCAGGTGGGTCATCCCTTTGCTGAGATAGGTCACGGAATATCCTGTTGCATAACCTTTCGCTGCATCAATTGCAGTATTTGAGATTGCGTCTGCAAGCGCCAGTTCACCCTTATACAGCTTATATATGTTAGATCCCGCACTAATCCCCCCGGTAATTCCGGCACCAATAAGACCAGCTTGTTTTGCAGAGCCATGCATATCTGATAATGCAGCATCTCGCTTTATGCCTGAGGCTGTTTCTCTAGCGGTATCAATATCTGTGTTATCAATCGCCTCTTGATAGGTTGTACCTGATGAGTGGATGTTGTCCTGCCTCAATGACTCCTGAAGATTGCGGTATGTCTTCTCATAATCTCCAGCCTTCAAAGTACCTTTTGAGATGCGCTGCTCCAGCAGTTCCTTGATTTTTTCGTTTTGGTCTTGGGGAGCAAGCCGAGCCATCTCGTCATATTTTTCCTGCGATAATGCAAAAGCACTTCTTGCTGCACTGTTACAGGACTTGGCCTGAACTTCTCTGACAACCTCATTGCCTCTTTTGATAACAATATCAACCGGGTCAGTGGGAAACCCCATACTGGCGGTAGTTTTAGCAAATAGGTCGCTATCTTGTTTTAAGGCTTCAAGGTTAAATTTCGACACTTCTAGCTGCTCAAACAAGTGCCCCTGAGCCTTGTCCTTTGCAACATTTCTCCACTTCTGAGCAAGTTCTGCTAAATGGTTAGCGTCCCCATAAGATCTGAATGCTCTTTCAGTGAAACGCTGGGTACTGTGAACACCTATACGGCCCAAGAAAATGGACTCGGCAGACTGCGATTTACTCATCAAGATAACTCAAAATAAAAGCACCCCGAAGGGTGCTTACAAGTGCATACTATTGATTTATGTATTTCTGTATCGTCTCAACGATAATTTTCATTCTTGGCGTTAACCGTGAATAAGAATACGAAAGGTCTTCATAGTTGATGGTGATGTATTGATCATCTTCATCTATTTCGATATTGCGTATATCCTTCAATTTGATATAGAACCTATCTCCACCTGAGGGCTTAGCCACTATCTCATCTTGAGTGATATAAAAGCCCTCTTTTCCAGAGCCGAAAATAGTTGTATCAACTAGTATTTCCAATAGACCTAAGTTGTCGTACTTATACTCATTATCAACCTGTGAGTCCGTATGTGCATAAGATTGAATAGCATTTTTAACCTTTTTTGCGCCCTTAGGACGGACTAACTCCATTCCGCAATATATATTAGAACCATCATTTAGATATTTGTAATGCCTGTAGAGCATTTCGCAAAGATATTGCTTCTGTGGGGCTTCTTCGGTGATGCTCCCACCTTCGTCTAATGAAGCCTCTATTTGGCGTAGCCCATCAATACCTTGGTCAGAGTCTATTACTTCAACAGTTTTATCTGCAACTTTAAGCACTGACGCAGACTCAGACGTTACACTCCCTGAGTCAGACAAGAGAGGCGTTTCAAGTACGTTTTTGATAGTTTTTGCAAGGCTAGCGCAGAAGTACACTCCCTTCTGATCTTCTGGACTGTAAGATCGGTAATCTTGGTTAGATGCTACCAAATTCTGTAAGTCTTCCAGCAGTGGTTCAAAACGTTCATTTAGTGCTTCAAGTACATTGTAAGCTTCATGAAATCTAGCTTTGATACCATTTGTGGCTACAACAGCGGTTTTCATCTCTTCTGCTGCAACCTCTGCTTGATGAAGGTTAGTTCTAGCATCTTCCTTTGCTGCTTCTGCCTTTGACGCAAGCATCATTCCACCAACCGCAAGTACAGGACCTGCAACTAAACCACCAAGTACAGCCATTCCCCCCGCCATACCATATCCACCGGCTGCTAGTGAACCACCACCAAGCCAAGCCAAAGTGGCATTAGTCGCAGCAGCGCCACTGAGTGTACCAATCGCAGTACCTGTAGAAGCTGTGCCTAAAAGCCCAACCCCCCCATATGCAGCCAAACCAGCCAACCCACCTGCACCCAATGAAGTGATGCCCCCACTAACCAGCTCTTTCATAGCTAGCGCGCTGGCCGTAATTGCATGAAGCTGCTGTTCAGTTACTACAAGATTTCCATCCGTGATGTTGCTATCTTTAAAATCAATATTCTTGATTTTCTTGAAAGTCTCTGCAAAAGGAATCATCGAATCTTGGTATATCTCGAACTTAAGTTCACCCAAGTAATTCATCGCCTCTTGAGTTTCATCTCTTGCAGACTCTAAATCACTTTGGGCTTCATCAAAAATTCGTTGCGCACTACGATTTATGGACTTGGCACTTTCAAGATTAGACTTTGCATCTAAGCCTTTCTTAACACCATAACCAGCTGCAATGGCAGCCGCTCCAGCTAGAATAAAAGGTAATGGCATCGTTACTCTCCCATAAACCTTGCTACAGAATTGGCTAGCTCTAACTGAGTCTTAACCCAAGCTTCCATGTCTGCCAGCATATCAGGCGTTAGCTCCATGGCTTCAGAGACAGTAAAAATAAATGACTGCTCTGTCTCATGGTAATCAGCATCAGCAAAGGCCATACCAAGCAGCTCAAGCATGAAAGAAGACTTTTCTGTTTGGGTATTGAACATGCCCTTCAGGTGCAACACCTCAAAGTTACTTGCGGCTTCAACACCATGTTCACACTGGCTTGCAAGGGTATTGAGCATTAATTGCTCTTCCTGTGAAACATCGCCATCGCTTGCAATCAATAACTTGGAAGCAGCGAGAAGAGCTGACTGCTGCTCAATGTTTAAATTTTGTACAAACATCATCCACTCCTAGGGACTGTTGAGGTTTTTTTGGAGGCTTGAAGAAGGCTTACAGATTCGTATTATTGCAGTTTCCACACAGCAGCAATACGAACCTGTTATGCCCCGCCTCATGCTCAGCGACAAGCACTGGTTGAAGCTTCAGCCGATTCTCAAGCAAGTCCGCATAAATGACAAGCCTGATCTCAAGTTATCTATAGAAGGTATGCTCTATCGCATTCGTACAGGGATTCCGTGGAGAGACCTGCCTTCTGAATTTGGCAAGTGGAATACAGTCTTCCAAAAATTCAACGATTGGTCTGCCAAGGGGAAGTGGTTCAAGGTATTCCAAGCTCTGGTGCAAGATCCTGACCTTGAATGGGTATTCATAGATGGCAGCTACACCAAGGCTCATCAACACAGTAGTGGTGCAGCCTCAGCAGATTCCGAAGGTATTGGTAAAAGTAGAGGTGGTCTGACCAGTAAAATTCATATGGCTGTTGATGCTATGGGTTTACCCATAGGATTTGAGATTTCGGGAGGAGAGGTGAACGATTGCACCGCAGCCCCCGAGCTGCTTGAACAACTACCGGCAGCTGAGAATGTCATAGCGGATAAGGGCTACGACAGTCAGAAGGTCAGAGATAAAATCACAGAAAAAGGATCCAATCCGGTTATTCCCAGAAGGAAGGGCTCCAAGGTGGGGAATACTGGAATGGACTGGGGCTTATACAAATACCGACATTTGGTCGAGAATATATTTGCCCGGCTGAAGCACTTCCGAGGTGTTGCGACAAGATATGACAAGTTAAAGCGCAACTATGCCAGCGTCGTCGCTATGGCATGCTGTATCGTTTGGTTACCGATGTAAAACCTCAACAACTCCTAATCTAGAAATAGAGCCATTAACCGGCTTGTCCTATGTACGGGACAAAACTTTTGCAGGCCAAACATGACGGGCACTGAAAGGTATGAGCTGGCTCTCATGTAGGGGAACCTATATGGTTCCTAACCTCGGCACAGTTTACCGTTGTCGTACATGAAAGAAGTCAGCTCATTAGCCGAGAAGCTTAAAGCCCATTTGCCATCGCATCAAGCCCGCGCTGATTTTATTGCACAGTTTGTTCTGTCCTTGATCCGCACGCGCTCCACCAATCTTTACCGAGTTGCTGAAGAATTTCAGCAAGCTCTGCCGAGAACCCACGCCCAATCGGGCAGGGAGTGTCACTTAGCCTGTGGAGCGACCGGAACGGGGGTGGCAGGGTTTTAGACTTTGTCATCTAGGGAAGGCGTGTTGAAACAGGAAACCTGTTGGGTGACTAACGGGAATCCCCCCCATAGCCCTTAGGCTTGGTGGTGGGAGGATGTCAACAGTCTGCCATCTGGGGAGCAGCTGCTCAAGCGACGGTTCAGGGTTATAAGTTCTGGCGTACCGACTTTACCCGGGACGTCATTGCAAACAAGGCTTGATTTTTCTATCAGTCAACAATGAAGAAAATGACATAACGGTTTCGTTGCTTTTGTGCAAGTTGGCTCCCGGATCAACCGGGAGCACAACTGCTCACTCCAGGGCTCTGACTCGTAACGCCCTGGCCGCTGCCACCATATTGCCCAATGCCGCCTCAACCTCCGGCCATTCGCGGGTTTTCAGTCCGCAGTCCGGGTTTACCCACAGTCGCTGTGGGGGAATTTTTTCGGCAGCCCGGGTCATCAGCGTTTCAATCCATTCAATGCTTGGCACATTAGGCGAGTGAATGTCGTATACGCCCGGGCCGATCTCATTGGGATACTCAAAGGCCTCGAATGCATCCAGCAACTCCATATCGGAGCGTGAGGTTTCAATGGTGATTACGTCCGCATCCATGGCGGCAATATACTCAATAATGTCGTTAAACTCGCTGTAGCACATATGAGTATGAATCTGGGTTTCATCCTGCACCCCCCCCGCGGCAATGCGAAAGCTTTTTACCGCCCACTCAAGGTAGGGCGCCCAGTCCACCTGACGCAGTGGCAATCCTTCGCGAATGGCTGGTTCATCAATCTGGATAATGCCAATACCGGCTTTTTCCAGGTCAAGCACTTCATCGCGCAGGGCTAGCGCCAATTGCAGACAGGAAGTTTCCCGGCTGACGTCATCCCTGGGAAATGACCAGCAAAGAATGGTTACCGGTCCGGTCAGCATGCCCTTGACCGGTTGGCTGGTCTGTTCCTGGGCATAACGGCTCCAGGAAACGGTCATCGGTGCCGGACGGTCAATATCCCCGATAATGATCGGTGGTTTTACACAACGACTGCCATAACTTTGCACCCAGCCATTGGTGGTAAAAGCAAACCCTTCAAGCTGTTGGCCAAAATACTCAACCATATCGTTACGTTCCGCTTCACCATGAACCAGAACATCAAGGCCAAGCGCCTCTTGTCGTTTAATGGTGGAACGAATCTCGGCCTGCATGGCGGCAATATAAGAAGGCTCATCCAGCTCGCCATTGCGAAACTGCAATCGCTTTTGCCGAATTTCCGGCGTTTGCGGAAAAGAGCCAATGGTGGTGGTGGGGAATTGGGGTTGATGCAGTTTTTCGTGCTGTAACACGGCACGGGTGGTATACGGTGAATGACGTTTATCCACACTCGGATCATCCTGCAAGTCGATCACCCGCTGCTGCACCTGGGCATTATGAACTCGCACGGACTGTTGCCGGTCAGCCACAGCTTGTTGAGACTGGGCAATCAGGTCAACAACTGCTGGCTCTCTGGCTTGTTGGCCACCAGTCAGGGCGCGGCCAATCACTGCCACTTCGCGGCACTTTTGCCGCGCAAAGGCAAACCAGGATTTTAGCTGCGGGTCCAGCGTGGTTTCGTTATCCAGATCCACCGGTACATGGAGCAGGGAGCAGCTTGGAGCAATCCACAGGCGATCGCCCAAACGTTCTTCCGCCTCTGCCAACTGATCGACAGTGCGTTGCAGGTCGCAGCGCCAGACATTGCGCCCATTGACCACACCAGCCGACAGCACCTTGTAGGCTGGCAGGCGATCAAGCAAAGCTGGTAGTTGTTCCGGTGCGCGGACCAGGTCCACATGAATGCCATCCACCGGCAAATTGACCACGGTTGTGGTGGTGCCGTTAAGCTCACCAAAGTAGCTGGCCAGCAAGATTTTCACCGGGCAACTGTGCAGACGGTGATAGACCGACTCAAAAGCCTGGCGCCAGGCGTGGGGCAAGTCCAGCGTCAGAATGGGCTCATCAATCTGCACCCACTCCAACTGATTTTCTGCCAGCATTTCTCCCAGCTTGTTCAGTACCTGACCATACACTTCGACCACGCCATCAAGCAGTTCCAGCCGATCAAAATCTTCGCCCTTGACTTTGCCCAGCCATAGCCAGGTCAATGGCCCAATCAGTACCGGCTTGACTTTGAAGCCGTGGGCAAGCGCTTCAGCCGTCTCGTCGATGACAGCCGTATTGGCCAGCCGGAATTGCTGCCCGCTGATCAGTTCGGGGACAATGTAGTGGTAGTTGGTATCGAACCACTTGGTCATCTCACAAGCGGCAGCCGGCTGACCGCTGGGCGCACGTCCTCGGGCCATGCGAAACAGCGTATCGATATCTCCGGGGTCAGCAGAGCCGAAGCGTTCCGGGACAACACCAAGCATCAGGGAGTGATTCAGCATTTGGTCGTACCAGGCAAAATCCCCGGCGGGGACCAGGTTCAGCCCGGCCGCCTGTTGCAATTGCCAGTGCTGTTGACGTAGGCGTCTGCCTTCTTCGAGTAGTGCTGATTTAGGCAGATCGTCACGCCAGTAACGTTCCAGTGCTTTTTTCAATTCGCGCCGGGCGCCTATCCGGGGAAACCCCAGGTTGTGAGTGGTAATCATGAAATAACTCCAGGCAGATTGTTGGACTTGTAGTCAAGGATATTTCTATGCGAGATCGTTAAAGCGTAGTCACGATTTTATGCCGGCGGTAATGGGATGAGCGTAATTTGGGGAGCGGCCTATTCTGTCTGTACTCGTACGTCCAGTGGCAACCGAACACAGGGCACGGTCGGAATTGCATGAGCACAGAACAAATGATCAAAAAATGGTTACTGCCCCTGGGCATCAGTCTTGGGTTGTTGCTGGCCGGATGTGAAAGCGTGCTGACTACCAATGCCGGTTCCATAGGCGTTGAGCGCGAGCAGACGATGTTCTCACTGCTGTCACCCGAGCGAGTGCATGCCATGGCGAGCCAGGCATATCTGGAGGCGCTGGCACAGGCACGGGATGAGCAACAGTTGAACCGTCGGCACTACGAGGTGCAGCGCTTGCACCGGGTTGCCAGTCGACTAATTGCCCAGGTAGATACATTTCGCCCAGACGCCCGCTACTGGGAGTGGGAGGTTAACTTGATTGATGATCCCCAGCTTAATGCTTATTGCATGCCTGGTGGCAAGATCATGTTTTACAGTGGCATTATCGATACGCTGTCCCTGACCGACGATGAGATTGCCGCTATCATGGGGCACGAAATGGCCCATGCCTTGCGAGAGCACGGGCGCGAGGCGATGTCCCAGGCGTATGCCTTGCTGTTGGGAGAACTCGCTTTAGGCGTTTTATTCCAGGTGGATCCGGATTTGATCAATATTGGCAGTCTTGTGGTTAACTACGCCCTGACGTTGCCCAATAGTCGCACTAACGAAGCAGAGGCGGACCTGATTGGATTGGAGCTGATGGCCAGGGCTGGGTATGACCCGGAGGGCGCCATCAGCCTCTGGCAGAAGATGTCCCTACAGGCCGGTCAGAGCTTGCCGGAATTTATGAGCACACATCCATCTCACGATACCCGGATCAGCGGGCTCAAGGCCAATATTGCCAGAGTGGAGCCACTCTACCGCCGGGCACTCAACCGCTAACTGTTCGAAGCAACCGGGTTAGCCCGGTCCATGCTCCAGCCAATCCAGCCATCATCGAAGACACTGATATTGTCCCAGCCCATCAGGTAAGCGGCAAAGAAGGTTTCGCTGGCGCGCCAGCCGGTGCCGCAGTAAAAGCTGACTTCCTTCTCGGCACTGAGTCCTTTGTCCTGCCACATTTTGGCAATCTCGGTCCAGGAGCGCATGGTGCCATCAAGATCCTCGTAGTTGAGCATGTCGTAAGCGCCATCGCCATTTTCCAACAACACAGATCCGGGAACATGGCCAGCCTTGCGATAGCGCAAGTAACCGGACTTTTCCCCACTGAACTCTTCAGGTGTCATGACAGCAGCAAGGACAGTATCAGGTGCTTCAAGCAGTGCCTTGACCTCGGGAATGTTGATCACAAATGTTTTGTTTTCCGGCACTTGCAATGTGCTTTCGGTCAGTGGCGTTGGCTTGTTACTGCCTTGTTGTAAGGCATAACCCTGATTCTCCCAGGCTTGTTTACCACCATTGAGCACGCGGACATCGTCAACACCCATGTACATCAAACCCACCGCAGCGCGATAGGCGCCCATGGCCAACTTATCTGCATAAACAACGACAGTCGTATCTTCTGCAATACCGTATTGCGCCAGCAGTGTTGCCAGCTTGCTGTCAGCAACATAATTCCATGAAGGGGTTCCGCCCAGGTCCCATTCAATCTCCCGGGTATCAAGGTAAATGGCGTCGGGTATGTGACCTGAGCGGTAATCCGACTCTTCGTCATAGCCCACTTCAAGAATTACCGGCTTGTGGCTGCTCGCCAGTTGTTGTTGCACCCATTGAGGAAATACCAGCTTGTCGTAACGTGGAAGGATATAGGTATCATTGCCAGCTTCACCCCAGGCTTTAATGCCGCCAGCAAGCCGATAAACCTTGGCGTAGCCTTCGTGTTTCAGGCGTTGATAAAGTTCGTCAGCTGTACCATCGCTATCATCATAGACAACTATTGTCTTTTCTTTGTTAATACCTTTGGCTGCCAGCAGTGCTTGTTGATCCTGCGATGAACCAGCCAGTTCCAGCCAGTGTGGCTGAAAGTTTACAGCACCCTCTATATGGCCCTGTGGGGCTCCGGTAGTGCCTGGCCAGCCGTTAAAAAACTGGTCAGCACGAGCATCCACCAACACCATCGGCTCAGCCAGCGTTGGCAACTGATTTACCGTGATCTCCTCAACGGCTACCGGGGTGGGTGGCTTTTTGTCGATGAACGACGGTAAAAAAAGCGCCGCGGCACAACCAGCAGCAATGCATAGAGCAAGGGGTAAGACGCGTTTGGCTGGCTTCATGTATAACTCCTGTTGGTTCAAAAGCAACAGCAATGGCTTGGTAATTGGTTTTTGCTGGTATTGCCGGAGGATGGCCACAACCTTCAGGCTATGGTCTCAGGTGGGCGAGAGTAGATGGATTTTAAAGCAAAGATCAAGGCGATAATGACAAATAAACCCAGCAGGTTTGGCGCGAGGACGTTTGCTCAATACTTGATTTCTCTTGGCAAAGATCGTCCTGGTACTGCATTCGCTGTGCTACACGATGCACGCTCATGGCTGGTAATTAGTCTGTTGGCCGGAAAGTATCGCATGGCGGTAGCTGACAAAAGCCTTCTGCTGGCACATCAAGTGCGCTGTTGAATTTGCTGGACATATTTTGAAAAGCAATCAAACCGGTCAGTTCAATCAAGGTATCGTCATCAAAGTGTTGTTTGACCTGTGCCATCAAATCCGGCGTTACCTGCCGGTCGCTGTAGGTCATCGCTTCGGTATACGCCAGGGCTACTCGCTCCTGGTCACTGAACAAGGTGGCATTTTGCCAGTCGGACAAAGCATCGACCTTGTCAATACTGCCTGAGCGTTTGGCCAGGGTCATGGCGTTAATATCAAGACAAAAAGCGCACCAGTTGATTTGAGATACCCGCAGGGTTACCAGTGATCGCAGCTGCGGCGTCAGCGGTGATGATTTGCGATCCAGTACGCCATAAAGAGCAGCGACGGCAGCAAATAAACGGGGCACCCTGGCCCACAGCAGCCCCGGCTTGAGCACTTTGCCATAGCGTCGTCGCTGACTCCAGAAAAAAGGCTTGAGCCACCAGGGATAGGCGTTTTGTTGTTTTTCAGGGACGTGCATGTTGGGTGTGATTGATGGCAGTTAAACGTCAGTAGTCAAATAGTAAGGCAATTCGACTGCGGATAAAAGATAACCGCTCTTGATTTGGCGCTGGAAAAAAACATCGGCTCGCAGCGTGTGTTGGGAACGCCCGCGCAAGGTGAGAGAAAGTTTTTTCGGGCGATGGGCAGTCACGGCTGGATTGAGCTAACCTTCCGCTGCCGTACCTATCCAGTCTGTCCAACTAAAGAAATAATAGGTAGCTGCCCTTGAACACAAGTTTCCCCCGTGTGGATGGCGCTGGAACCGTCATCACTGCGGACATTGCCGACTCGACACCTGTTACGCAGGTCAAGTGGATTCCTGACGGTGCTCCCCAATGCGATGGTACGTGTGCTGACATCCCTATTGATCAGCGTAAGGTCACTCTCAATAACGAGTTTGCCAAACTGCGGATAGCTGCTTCTGTTGAGGCTTATAACCAAATGCAACAGCTTCTGGTAGGAGAAGGGTATTGTCTGAGCTGTCGGGATGGGGTGATATTAGGCACTGCTGCTACCGGTGGTTCGGTGAATCTGGTGAAGCTATTGCTGACCACTGGGTTGAATGTTAATGCTGGCAGCAAAGACAACAAAAAACCACTGGCGTGTGCTTCTATGCTCGGCCAACTTGAGGTAGTGCGGCTGCTGTTGGCTAACGGTGCTGAGGTTAACGGCCTCACTGTCGGATTTAAAACCCCGTTGTATCAAGCTTGTATAGGCAACTATACAGAAGTGATGCGGGTGTTGCTAGCTCATGGTGCCGATCCTGACAGCAGGGGCGTAGGGCCGCAGACACCGCTTCACTGGGCGGCCTCGGCGAATAACCTGGAAATAATGACGTTACTTTTGGACAGCGGAGCTGATATTTATAGTAACGACGTGAGCTGGAGGACGCCGCTAAATCAAGCTGTGGTGCACGGCCAACTTGAGGCAGTGACTCTGTTGCTAGACAGGGGGGCCGACATTGACAACCTGATTGATATTGACAGTCTGAATGAGTTCTATGATACCCCACTGAGTCTGGCTATTGAGAATCGTCAGATCGACATTGTTAGATACCTGTTGCAGAGAAAGGCCAAGGTTCGCAGTATTGTTCCGGACTTGAGAGAGGCGCTGGTCCAGGCTGCCGCCAGTGATCAGGTTGAGATGGTAGCGTTGTTGCTTAAGTGGGGAGCTGATCTCAAAAGTCGGGACAGGATGGACTTCACCCCGCTGGACGCAGCAGTTGTAGGTAAGCACATTGAAATGGCGAAGTTCCTGCTGGACCAGGGAGCGGATGTGCATAATTGCGCTTCTGGCTCACGCTGTATGCTGAACCTGGCCGCTGTCGGCGGTTATTGCGCGCTGATGGTGTTGGCATTGGACTATGGTGCTGATATTCATAGTCGGTCTGTTGGCTTTGATACACCTCTGAGCGAAGCTGCCTCCGAAGGGCATGCGGCGGCGGTAATGCTGTTGCTGAAGCGAGGTGCGGATATTCACAGTCTCACCCATGGTGAGGACTGCCCACTGAGCGTGGCGGCGGCCAGAGGACATATTGGGGTGGTGCGTTTACTGCTGGACAGAGGTGCGGATATCCAAAGTCATAGCAGTGACAGCGGGTGCCCGTTGAGTCAGGCCGCCGCCGAAGGGCACGTTGAGGTGGTTCGTTTACTGCTGGACAGGGGTGCGGATATCCAAAGTCATAGCGAGGGCAGCGGGTGCCCGTTGAGTCAGGCCGCCGCCGAAGGGCACGTTGAGGTGGTTCGTTTACTGCTGGACAGAAGTGCGGATATCCAGAGCCGTAGTAGTGGCAGCGAGTGCCCGCTGAGTCAGGGTGCCGCCAAAGGGCACGTTGAGGTGATTCGTTTACTGCTGGACAGAGGTGCGGATATCCAGAGCCGTAGTAGTGGTAGCGGGTGTCCGTTGAGTCAGGCTGCTGCCGAAGGGCACGTTGAGGTGGTTCGTTTACTGCTGGACAGAGGTGCGGATATCCACAGTCATAGCGAGGGCAGCGAGTGTCCGCTGACGCTAGCCGCAGCCGAAGGGCACGCTGAGGTAGTTCGTTTGTTGTTGGACAGTGGCGCCGATCTGTACAGTCATGCGGCAGGTCCTGGCAGTCCTTTGTTTGAAGCGGGCGCCCATAATCATCTTGATGTGGCCTTTGAGCTATTGAAGCACGGTGCTGATGAGTGCATTAGCGAGGCGCCGGGGACTGTCGGGCGCGTTAAGGCACACTTTGGCTATGATCCGTCAGTTACTCCGCTGAGTTTACAAGAGCTGAGCACGAAGGTGATCACGAAGCAGCTGGGCAATAGGTCACCGGCCTCACTGCCAATATTTCCTGCCCTGAAAACAATGCTGGCTACGGAGAAATTGATTTACTGACTGTGTTGGCGGAGCAAATACGCATTAACTTATGGTGGCGCTCGGGCATTTTCTTTAAAATGGCGCGTTTCATGATCCTAACGCAGAAGAGGTCGTCTCATGGACGTAATGGAGCAGATAAAAGAGCAGATTGGGTCCCATGCCATCCTGCTGTACATGAAGGGCTCGCCCAAGTTGCCACAATGTGGCTTCTCTTCCAAGGCGGTACAGGCACTGGTCGCTTGTGGTGAACAGTTCGCTTTTGTGGATGTATTGGCTAACCCTGAGATTCGCGCTCGTTTGCCCGAGTACGCTAACTGGCCGACATTTCCGCAATTGTGGGTTAAAGGTGAACTGGTTGGCGGCAGTGATATCATCGTTGATATGTTCAATAGTGGTGAGCTGCAAAAGCTGATTGCGGAGGCTGTTGCTACCAAACCGGCCAGTGAGTAATTTTTGGCAAATATTCCCTTCTTGATATTCTGACTGTTATCCGCGTGCTGACAGTCAGGATTCTTCCGGTACATCCATTGTTAACCCTCTTTCTGTTCGTATTCCTGATTCGGTAAGACAAGAAGCATCTATCCTCGGCCAGGAAGAAGATATTGGGGGGCACTCCTCTTCTGATACCGGGCTGTTGCATGGTGTGGGATTTGATGAGTGACTGATATCGATGCAGCGCGGCTTTTTCGCACTTGGGGCAGCGACCCCAACCGGGCAAAGTGGCTCCTTTGCTGCGCCCTGCCTGATGGAGATGTTCGGAGAAATGCTCCCTGGGCACGAGTTCAGGCGCAGAAGACCCGGTGTGCTCTGGCCGTGGCGCCACCTTCGGCTCTTGGCTTTTAAAATAACCCGTTGCTCTGTTTGCTCCAGCGTTTGTTCCGGCAACGGAGCTGAGCGCTGATGCCATCTACCGCTGGCCTGAGTGGTTGACAGTGACAACTGACTCAACGCACTGACTATTTCCGGGTCCTCTTGGTCGTCTTCCTCTGGTGGGTGAGAAATGAGGCTGGCCAGGCGCTCTGACAACTGCTTGTGATGGGAGTCCCTGTTGGTGTTGGAAGGGGAGAATGCGGAACCAACCGTTGTGCTGCTGAGGTTAGCTATTTGCGGGCGGTCGCTGGTTTTCGATACGATCGATACGTCGCTGACTACGCCAAATCGCGCGCCGGGTTTTGGGAGGTGCTGAGGGGTACTGACAACAAATATTGATGGACTGAAAGTGCTTGAGAGCTGCATGGTCAACCTGAAAACGATAAATCCTACCGCAGGTCGGACGATTTTTTTTCCATTAAGTTCCGTTTTGCGGCGGAAAAGCACTAATTCTGGCTGCTGGCTCATTATGGGTTCTTTTGGCTCGTCGTATGACCCACGACAGCAAAACCATAGCGCATCGAGCTTATTGATCGAGGCAGGCAGACGCCTCGCGCCTTGGCTATGCTTGCTCTCACAGCTCAACCATTGGAGATACAGCTATGGGCGTTTTAGTCGGCAAAAAAGCTCCGGATTTCACCGTGCCTGCGGTAATGGGCGATGGCTCCATTGTGGATGCCTTCACTTTCTCTGAGGCCATTCGCGGCAAGTATGGCCTGTTGTTTTTCTACCCTCTGGATTTTACCTTTGTCTGTCCGTCGGAATTGATTGCCCTGGATCACCGGATAGAAGCGTTTCGCGAGCGCGATGTTGAGGTGGTCGGTGTGTCCATCGACTCCCATTTTACCCACAACGCCTGGCGCAATACGTCGGTGGATCATGGTGGCATCGGCCCGGTGCGCTACACTCTTGCAGCGGATATGACCCACGGCATCTGTCAGTCGTACGATGTGGAGTCCGCAGGAGGGGTGGCGTTTCGCGGGGCGTTTTTGATTGATAAAAATGGCCTGGTGCGCTCGCAGATCGTTAATGACTTGCCTCTTGGTCGCAATATGGACGAATTGATACGGCTGATTGATGCCTTGCAGTTCCATGAGCAACACGGTGATGTCTGTCCGGCCGGCTGGAGCAAAGGAGACAAGGGCATGACCGCTTCGCCCGATGGCGTGGCCAAATACCTGTCTGAGAGCGCGCACGCCCTGTAACAACCGATCGCAATTATTGCAAAGCCACTTATTTCGGTTTGAGGCAAAGTTTTTTGTCGAGGAATGCTTGACTCAGAGCGAAATAACTTTATCATTCGCTGCCGTTGGCTCTGACAGGATTTTCCTGTTGGCTGCTGTTCCCTGATAGCTCAGTTGGTAGAGCAAATGACTGTTAATCATTGGGTCGCTGGTTCGAGTCCAGCTCGGGGAGCCATTTTCTCTTGAGGTTTTTCTTCTTGAGCAGTGCGGGTCGTTAGCTCAGTCGGTAGAGCAGTTGGCTTTTAACCAATTGGTCGTAGGTTCGAATCCTACACGACCCACCATTTTGCCTGGCAAAGTCGTGCTGACAGCACACTAAAATCGTCGTTTAGTTCCCTGATAGCTCAGTTGGTAGAGCAAATGACTGTTAATCATTGGGTCGCTGGTTCGAGTCCAGCTCGGGGAGCCATTTAAATCAATTTTTTCATGTCAGCGTCTTGCTGGTATGACCACGGGTCGTTAGCTCAGTCGGTAGAGCAGTTGGCTTTTAACCAATTGGTCGTAGGTTCGAATCCTACACGACCCACCATTTTGCTTGATAAAGACGTGCTGACAATACACTAAACGTGTCGCTCAGTTCCCTGATAGCTCAGTTGGTAGAGCAAATGACTGTTAATCATTGGGTCGCTGGTTCGAGTCCAGCTCGGGGAGCCATTTAAGTCAATTTTTTTCATGTCAGCGTCTTGCTGGTATAACAATGGGTCGTTAGCTCAGTCGGTAGAGCAGTTGGCTTTTAACCAATTGGTCGTAGGTTCGAATCCTACACGACCCACCATTTTTAGGCCGTTGGCGAACTTTTTGCCAGCGGTTTTTTTATGCCCACAAAAAATACCTCAGTAGAGCTTGAGTTGGGGACTGGTGGTTCGCCCAAGCGCGTCCTTCAGGATCAATGCCCCGGTTCGCAGCTTGCCGAACACCACCATTTGATGCATCCGGTGCAGGCTGAGGTAGAAAAACTTGGCCAAGGGTCCCGCCACTATCATCTTGCCAGCAATAGTCCCCACAGTACTGAAGTGACTTAGTGAGATCAGCGAGCCATGATTGTGGAAATGAAACGTTAGTGGCTGCGCACCGCGCAACTGAACGGTCAGACTTTTGGCCAGTATGGTGGCTTGTTGGTGCGCTGCCTGCGCTGTGGGTGCAATGGTATACGGTTTACCATTGTGATCGGGAATGGTGCAGCTGGAGCAGTCACCCAAAGCGTATATATGATCGTCGATTGTCGTTTGTAATGTCGGGCGTACCAGTAGCTGATTGATGTGGTTGGTTTCCAGCCCGTCAATACCAGCAAGAAATTGCGGTGCCTTGATGCCGGCCGCCCAGATTTGCAGGTCCGATGCAATAAACTCTCCCTCGCAAGTGTGCACACCATCTGCCTTAATCTCGTTGACCCGTTGTCCGGTGCAGACACGGATACCCATTTTACCGAGCTGCTGGTTGACATCAGTACGCAAGCGCTCGGGCATTCCTGGCAAAATTTGCTCACCACCTTCGATCAGCGTGATCTCAAGGTGTTCCGGTTTGATGGCATTCAGCCCGTAGTGAGCCAGTTCGATGGCGGCATAGTGCAACTCCGCAGCCAGCTCCACGCCGGTGGATCCGGCGCCGATAATGGCAATACGCAGCTTGGCGGCTGGATCGCCGCTGGCCTGGGCACGCAAGTAGTGGTTAATCAGGTCGGAGTGTATGCGCTCAGCCTGTTGGCGGTTATCCAGGAACAGGCAATTCTCTGCGACACCCGGCGTATTGAAGCAGTTGGCTGTACTGCCAACGGCGATGACCAGTTGATCGTATTTCAAGGTTCGTGCTGGTACCACTTCCTTGCCAGCGTGGTTCATTATAGGGTCCAGCCCAATGGTTTTTTCCATTCGGTTCAGGCTCGCCATTCGTCCGGGTATAAAGTGAAAGTGGTTCCACTTTGCCTGCGCCAGGAAACTCAGTTCATCTTCGAAAACGTTCAGGGAGCCAGAGGCCACCTCGTGCAGCAGCGGTTTCCAGAAATGGGTATTTTGAGCGTCTACCAGGGTAATCTTGGCCTGCTGTTTTTTGCCCAGCTGTCTCCCAAGACGGGTGGCTAGCTCAATACCGCCAGCACCACCGCCAACGATGACAATGTTGTGCTTGTCTTTTTTCTGGACAGCCTGGTTTTGTTCGGGGGATTGTTCGTTCATGGTCAATCCATTTTGTTTACCTGAGTGTTTGTCAGCTGCACACCCGTCATCAGGAAGGCAGCGCGAATTGGCTGATAAGCCGACTTATTCTGTTAGGCAGGACTATGACGACAGTCAGTCAAATCCATCCGGTGAAGTGACCTGACCTGAAAGAGGAGCGGTTAACTGTGTTGACAAGCATTGGTTGACGCCTTTTCCAATTCCTTTTCCAAAGTACTGGTCAACACGATCGGAATGTGCAGGATAGGACCAACCGTTATGTTGGTCGTTGTTTGCCAGAGGCTACAGGGAGATGGCGGATTTCCAATAGTGCAAGACTTTGTTGTGCTACTACTCATGTCGATAGCCCTTTCGTCCAGCGAAAACGCATTACGTTAACCATTAATCATTGTTCTATGCCAATTTGCAAGTCAGGACTATACGCGAGGAAAATTAACAGCGTGGTCTGCTGTGAGCATTCGGGATTTTTACGACAACGGCACCACGTCCAAATTAGCATTTTTGCCACTGTCCGATTTTGCCGCCGTTTTGGGCAGCAATTTATACTCTGCAAGACATTTGATGATACTTTCCCGATAACGAGGAGGTCTTTCCCCACAGCAAAAAGTGGATTTCTGCTCCAGCGGGCAGCGGCGCTCGACTTTCCAGGTACCGTAATTTTGTAGCCCAGGCAGGAGTGGGTTGCTACTTTGGGCTGTGTCAGCAGATATTACTGTCGTCCGGCTTACGCCACTGCTGTCCGCTGCCATGGTGGGGATTGCTTGCATGATTACCTCGTTCAGGATCCGCTATACATCTATCTATTATCTATGGGTGGGATGACAAAAGGTGTCGAAATGTACTTGCAAGTGACCCTACTAAGGCAGCAGGGTATCAATTAATGGAGTTTTAGCTGTGGCCGGGTAGTTCGGCTGATCAAGTCTTTAAGGATCAGCGTGCCGGTACGCAGCTTGCCAAACAGCGCCATCTGATGCATCCGGTACAAGCTAATGTAGAACAATTTGGCCAAGGCGCCCTCAATCATCATATCGCCCGTAATGGCCCCCATCAGATTACCGACAGCACTGAAACGGCTCAGTGAAATAAGCGAACCATAATCCTGATAGTTAAACGTCAATGGCTCGTTACCTTTGGTCTGGCTGATCAGGCTTTTGGCCAACAGGGAAGCTTGTTGGTGTGCTGCCTGTGCCCGGGGCGGAATGATAAACGACTCACCGTTGCGGTTGGTAACGGTACAGCTGGCACAGTCTCCCAGAGCGTAAATATGATCATCCAAAGTCGTTTGTAGTGTTGGTCGCACCAACAATTGATTGATACGGTTGGTTGCCAGCCCATCAATGCTGATCAGAAATTCTGGTGCCTTGATTCCCGCCGCCCAGATTCTGAGGTCTGATTCGATAAACTCACCGCTACAGGTAACGAGTCCATCGGCCCTGATTTCACTGACCAGTTGTCCCGTCTTGACGCGGATGCCGATTTTGTTGAGCTGTTTGCCGACGCTGGTGCTGATGCGTTCCGGTAGCGCAGGTAGAACTCGCTCGCTGCCTTCGATCAGTGTGACCTCCAGGTTTTCCGGTTTGATGGCGTCCAGACCATAGCGGGCCAGCTCAATGGCGGCGTAATGCAGCTCAGCGGCCAGCTCCACGCCCGTGGCGCCGGCCCCGATAATGGCGATACGCAGTTTGGCGCCCGGGTCGTTGCTGGCCTGGGCGTGCAGATAGTGGTTGATCAGGGTGGCATGTATGCGTTCGGCTTGCTGGCGGTTATCCAGGAACAAGCAATGTTCGGTGGCGCCGGGCGTATTGAAGTGATTGGCAGTGCTGCCCACCGCGATTACCAGTTGATCGTAGGGCAGCGTTCGCCCTGGCACCACTTCACGACCATGGTCGTCAAGAATAGGGCTCAGACTAATGGCTTTTTTGGTCCGGTCCAGACCGTCCATGCGGCCAGGGATGAAATGAAAGTGATTCCACTTTGCCTGGGCCAAATAACTTAATTCATCTTCAAAGGCGTTCAGGGAGCCGGCCGCTACCTCGTGCAGCAAAGGCTTCCAGAAGTGGGTGGTTTGAGCATCCACCAGGGTGATACGGGCTACTGCGTGCTTGCCCAGCTTTTTGCCAAGACGTGTGGCCAACTCAATGCCGGCAGCACCACCGCCGACGATTACAATGTTCTTTTTCGGTGCTTTGGAGTGATTCACCGTTTTTATTCTCTGGTTACTGTTCTTGATTCAGGAAGGCAGCACAAGGTAGCCGATCAAGCGGCTTAAAATACCGAGCACGACAACGACCACGGTCAGCCAGAGCATCAGGCGAAATGGCCTGAAAGGAGAGCGATTAACCTGGTTAATGCCTTCTTTGAGGTACTGATCAACACGGTCCTGATCATCAGGGTAGAGCCGGGCTACCTGCTGAGCGTCGTTTGTTACAGGTTTTTCATCGGCACAAGGTTTTGTTGTGCTATTACTCATGGCAATAACTCCCTTTGTCCTGCGAAAACATAGTACATTAACTGTGCTTCTTCACCAATTTGCAAGCGAGGGCGAAGCCGATGAACAGGGAGTTGTCAGCGCTGGCCTTGAGACAGTGGCTTTACCAGTGGCACCAGTGGAGCAGGGAGGTGCGCTGTTATGGCAACCGACCCCGTTTTTTGTTGCCGTGGCTGTGGCTGAAACTCTGTTATCTGCTTGATAGCCCTTATGCCGTCAGTCGCCGTTATCAGCGGCGCATGCAAGCGGAAAACCTCTATGTGTACGGAGAAACCCCACTAACCAGTCTGGAACTGATTGCCGAAAAATCCGCTGTTACCGCTGATGATCATGTGTTTGAACTGGGTGCTGGTAGTGGCTTTACCAGCCTTTGGCTCCACGGCGTCAAAGGATGCCGGGTTACAGCCATTGAGCAGATTCCGCTGTTTTGCTGGCGTTTACACCGTACCATCCGACGCATGAAAATAACGGCCATTGACGTACGTTGTGCCGACTATTGCCAATCATCACTGGTGGATGCTTCCATCATTTATCTCTACGGTTCCAACCTGACTGATGCGACAATTACGGCGTTGGCTGAACGTTTGGCAACACTGGCACCGGGCGTCAAAATCATTACCGTCAGTTACCCGCTGCAACCCTACCTTGAGCGACCGGCGTTTATTGTGACTGATCGGTTTGTGGTGCCGTTTGCCTGGGGTGAGGCGGAGGTTTTTATTCAGGTTCGCTCGCCCGCAGAGAGTGAGCAATCTGCTGTGGTGCACGCTGCCCAAGGCATATCAGACTGTGCCTCAAACCAGGCCACGCCGTCATCATCAACTTCACCCAACTGTACAAACTGATTGGCCACCAGAAAATCCACCAGGTCAGCAACTTCCTGGGGAGTAATTACATAGGGCTCAGGAGGAAGTCGTGGTTGCAGTTGCCCCGGCACGCCGGCTTTTATGACCGCATACACCACTGTGGCGCAATTGTTGGTGTATATGTTGTAGTGAGCGGCACGCTTGATCTCATTGGCTTTGGTGATCATGGCCTGCACATCAAGCCCTGTCAGGGCGATGGGACGGAAGGTGCTTCTGTGAATCTGACTCAGGCTGTAACCTTTCCGGTCGCTCAAATGGAACAGCGCTGAGATTGGCTTTAGGGGCGTCATTTCCAGCAGCCCAAAAATAGCGACAGTGGTGGCAAAAGGCATAATTGGGTTGAGCAAACCAAACTGAGGAAGGTTGTAAGCGGCGATGAAGCTGAGTACTTGTGCTACTAGTCCCTTTGGCCCGTATTTTTTGATGGATTCAAACAGTTTTTCCGTGGTCGGAGGAACTGATGCCCAGAGCAGGACGTGGGACGCCTGAGCATCATCGTCACAGGTATAACCGCCCATCAGTAGCCCGGCATGCTTGCTGTTGAGGGTGACAATAGTGGTCTGGGGGTCAATATCTGCCGGAGAGATGTTGGCACAGGCAGTGACGCAATTGCGCTGGTACAGACTCAGAATACCCTTGACAGGTACTCTCTGACAGACCTCGATAGCCCGGGCAAGCAGGCTTTTCTGTTCGCAGACTGGATTGCGGTCCTGGCCAATTTGTCGGGCTGGCGCCGCAGGCAAAGGTGCCTTGTTACTGTCTACGTACGGCACGGTCGTGTGTGCGACGCAATGGATGAACACGATCAATCACCTTAATCTGAATCTGAATTTTCAAAAAACCTATCACTACGTCAGCGAAACAAAACTAACCATAGGGTTAGTTTTACTGACTATCAGATTGTGAAACCGGCAGCAGAGTTTGCTCCGGAGGCGTCTATTGTAGGTGTGCTGCACGTAATCGCCGCAAAATATCGGGTTGAAACCAATGTGGGGGCTATTATTGCCCCGATTCTGTGCATGCCCGATAACCAAGGGGTTCCGGCGATGGAGAACTCAAGACCAAACAGCTGGCAATATTGGCAGGTGCCTGAATATCCGGGTAATGTCGCCCAATATCCACAAGATGTGGTGCCCGCGCATCAGCCAAGCAATTATGTGCCGTATGCCGGTGACTCTGACTTAAACAGGGGGCTGCAGAACAGGGCCGTTGTCCCGCATAATCCGGATCATTTGTACCAACAGGTATTGACGACGCCAATAGGCACCTCCGATCCTTGCCCAGTGGCGCAGATTGTCGAGAAGCACAGTGAGACAACATCCGGATCGTTGGTGGAGTACATCTATCTGTATCAGCCCATTGCAAGCGGGGAGTTCCAGTTCTTTCGCACGCCACCAGGGATGGCGGCTGAACTGAACGATTTTGCCAACCTGAGTTCTCCCATGAGCCCAGGCTTTGCACCATCGCCCTTGTCGTCTGGCCCGATGAGAAGCAGGCGCTGCTCCGCGTTGTCGTACGGGGGCTCCCCATCGTCTGTGGTCAATATTCGCTATGAATGCGGTGTGGCCGCGAGTAGCAGCCATAGGCTTGACAGTGGTACCGGGAAAGAGACCGCTGCTGTGCAATCACCAGGCCAGCCTACACCAGAAGTGGCACAGCCACGCATCGACAAACCAGATGCGCCAGATGCACTGGAAAGTAGCTTACCTGCGTGTGCTCCGATAGAGAGTCAACAAGGCTGTCCTCTGGCTGGAATAGATCTTGCGGTCCTGATCCCCGAATCGCATTCTGCGGATGGTATGGATCCGGACATGAAACTTTTATATCTGAAGCACCTCGGTGCCAATCGACTGCCCAAGGTGAGACAGTTCAGAAATTTTCTTGTCCGGGTACGAGAGAATTTTACCCTGCACAACAACCGCGACCTTCCCCGCTTTGAGGAACGCCAGCAGATGATCGCCAGTCTTGCCAGGCACTTTGAAGACACCGAAGAGTTTGAGAGCATTCGCACAAACAAAAGTTGCTGCACCACCATGTTAAAAAAAATGCATAAGCAGCGAGTTTTTCTCAGCGATGGCATTACACCGGAGCACTGTATTTTATTGTGCGTTGTCCCGTTTTTGCCCTGCACCCCAAACCACACTATCTCGCTGCGTGCCCCGCACCTGCATCCGTATAAAATTCCTTTTTCTTCCATCGAGTCGCTGATGAGCGCTAGTGCTAACAGTCAGCAACTGCGCGACGCTCTTGGGGATGAGCTGCTGCAAGGTGACAACAGCACCAACCAGCTGAGTATTATTCTCCAGGTGATGGCCATGATGGTGAAAACATTTGCTACCAAGCTCTGCCAGCTTGAAACCGATGGTCAGCACGCCAAAGAGGTGATTATCCACAGTAAGTTTGTTGCCCACATGATGCTCACCGCGCTGTTGTATTGTCAGCATGATGGATCTACACAAAATATTTCCCGGTTTCTCTCCATTACTGGCTATTTTCTCAAACATCTGATCATCATCAATCGCTACCCTGGTTTATGCGATGAGGCCAGCCTGGAACTAACCAGGGCGATGTTGACGCTGCTCAGCCACGACACTGGCAAAACAGAACTACTGGCCTTGATGCACGGTACGGTGCCCAAAACCGAGTCAGCGCTACCGGTGGATGACCAGGACATCCGTCAGCGGTTGCAACAGAAATTCCGCAACAAAAATGATTTGTCACCGGCGACCAAGCTGGAAGATTCTCTGGTCAAGCGAGGCCAAGTGCTGGCACATAGCTTACAAATGCTGGTTATTGTCACTCTTAATCGCTGCCTTAAGTCGAATGCGGTGTCTTACTATCTTGCCACGTTAACCACGCTATCTGATTTGCCTTTGTTCTGCCCAACGTTGATTAGCCAAGAGAGTCCCAATTACCGGGCGCTGATCAGCCATCTGGGCGATGTGATTGCCTGGATGACTCAGGGGCTGCAACAAGATAGCCGCTGTTATACCGATTATGCCCTGTTACGCAAGATCAACGACATCCTGAGCACCACCTGGATTCCCGGATTGAGCGCTCTGGTAGCAACGCTGGCTGGCTGGCAGCCCAGTTTACCCACGCACACGTCCCACAAGCAGCGGCTGTTCAATCAGCTCAAAGCGCCTACTGGTGGCAGACTCAAGCACATGCCCGATTTGGTGATGCTGGTCAGAGGGCTGTACCAGTTAGAACAAGAATCGCTGCGCACGATGATCGAAGAGGACAAAATGAGTCGCGAGTTTGAAGCCGAAGCCAACGCCCTGGCCAAGAAGATGGATGAGCTCAACGCCCGTAAAACTCAGAAAATTGCTCGCAAATCACCAAAGCTGACGGCGCACCAGGGTGGTTTTATGGCTTGCGCCCACCATCAACATAATGAGCAGCCCGCAGAGCAACGGCCACTGCCAGCGGCACCATCACCGCCGGTGTTTATCAGTACAGTGACCGAGTTTTGTCGCCAGCAGGACTATTCACAGGAGCTGGCCACTCTCAAGGCCGCCATTCCCCGGAGCATTGAGGAAAAGCTGGATTGCCCTGGTCATCAGCTCTGGCTCTACACCGAAATGGCCTTTCAGGGGTTCCATCAACACCGTGAATTGCTCATTCGTTCCGCCAAAGCTATGAGCGAGGCCAGACGCACACAAAAAAAACTCGCCGCAGCGCTGGGCGAAGCCAAGGAGGAGTTCGCTAACAAATGGCAGTCCTCACGCTGGCTGAACAAGCGCTTCACGCCCAGTGAATTGTCTCCTAAACGGCTGGCCCAGTTGCTCAGGCAGACCGAACCGGAAAAACTAATCCGTGCGCGTCGGGTGATGGGAAGTGTGCTGGCACTGTTTAAACTGGCCATTAAGCCAGGGCAAGCGCTGTTGGCGGAGGTGAGCAAAAACAAACCACCGACTGGTGATCTGCGACCGCATGAGCTGATGATTCACTTTGATATGTGCTACGAGGCTATGCGGCTGCTGGTGGGCCGGTTTAAAAGGCCGCTCGAATGTGAAGTGATCAGTCACGAAATTCCCGCAATGAAAACCCAACTGTTCGAGCAGCTGCACCTGTACGGGGCCAACAGCTTTGCCCATGCTCACCACTCGTCGGCAGATAGCGAGTCGTGGCAGACGCTCAAGGGGTTGGCAAGTGATGCGTATCGCCAATACAACCAGCAGCCTTTCGACAAGATTGATGTGCGAGAACTACTTAATGGTTACAGTGCCGTACATACTGGTCTGCTCAAGTATTGGTATCACTTGTTGCTCGAGACCCCCATTGAAGACCGTGCCTGGCAGACGCAGGCATCAGTGCCGGAAGTCCCGGGGGCGAACCCCGCTGATCAGCAAAGTACCAACGTAGACGCCAATGCCGGCGAGCACCAGTAGGCTCGTCTGGGATACGCGCTGCCACAGCGACCAGGCCAGCCACTGGTCAATATCCGCCGCCAGCCACAGCAGTGCCAAGACCATGGCCAGATTGGCAATCACCAGCCGTAGCAAATAAGCCAGCCAGCCTTTGCCCGGTTGATACACTCCGGCACGATGCAGCCCGCGATACAGCAAACCTGCGTTCAAAAATGCTGACAGCGCTGTGGCGAGTGCCAGCCCCGCATGTTGCAGGGGAAAGACCAGAATCAGGTTAAATACCATGTTGGCCACCATTGCCTTAATGGCGATTTTCACCGGTGTTTTGGTGTCCTGTCGGGCGAAATAGCCAGGCGCCAGCACCTTGATTAGCATAAATGCCATTAAACCAAAGGCGTAGGCTTTCAGACTCATGGCGGACATCAGCACATCCCGGTCGGTCATTTTGCCGTAGTCGAATAACGTGGCGATCAACGGGCCGGCCAGGATAAACAGGGCTACCGCTGCCGGCACCCCAATCAGCAGCACCAGGCGAATGGCCCAGTCCAGAGTGCGGGAGAAGTGCTGGTTGTCTGCCTGAGAGTATTTGGTGGACAGACTGGGCAGAATCACTGTGGCAATGGCAATACCAAAAATGCCCAGGGGTAGCTCAGACAGACGATCGGAGTAGTAGAGCCAGGAAACACTGCCGGTGGGCAGAAATGACGCCAGTACGGTATCAAGCAACAGGTTGATCTGACTGACCGAAACCCCAAACAGTGCCGGTATCATCAACTTTATAATGCGCCGGGTGCCCTCATTGTGTGGTCCCCATTTGGGCAGTGGTAGCAGGTGAATCTGCAACAGAAAAGGCATTTGCAGCAGCAGTTGGGCAACACCGGCGATGGTCACACCCCAGGCGAGTGCCATGACTGGCTGATTGAAATAGGGCGTTAACAGCACAGTGGCACCAATCAAACTCAGGTTGAGCAGCACTGGTGTAAAGGCGGGCACAGCAAAGCGGCCATAGGTGTTGAGAATGGAGCCGGAGAGGGCGGTCAGGGAGATCAGCAGTAAATAAGGAAAAGTAATGCGTAGCATCTCACCGGCCAGAGCCAGCTTTGGTGGATCGTCCATAAAGCCCGGAGCAAACAGTCGGATCAGCAGCGGGGCTGCCAGTACCCCTGCTACCGTGACCATAAACAAAGTACCAATCAGCGTGCCGCTGACCCGGCTGACCAGCTCGCGCACCTCGTCAAAGCTGCGCTGGGAACGGTATTCGGACAATACTGGCACAAACGCCTGGGAAAATGCCCCTTCGGCAAACAATCGGCGGAGAAAATTAGGAATCTTGAAGGCAACAAAAAATGCATCGGCACTGGCCGTTGAGCCAAAATAGCCGGCCACTACCACATCCCTGGTTAAGCCCAGTACCCGTGAGAGCATGGTCATCATGCCCACCACCAGACTGGATTTCAGCAGTCCGGGCTTTTTTGGCGCCGGCCCGTTAGTCGAATCACTCATGACACAATTGATTAAAAAGCATAAGAACAGGCGTTCAATCATATCCAGAGTAATAGCGATTGCCACCTTATTAATTGCGTAAAGCGTTAGATTGCTATTGTCAATGCCAGATTGGCCCGATGACGCAAAAAGTCGCAATCCGCCACGGATAAAGCCGCGCGCACTCGTGGGGTATCGTGGAGTATATTGACAAGCGCAGCCTAAGTGGGCATAGTTCGGCGGCTAAACAGCCTGAGCTGATCGATAGCCCTGAGCTGCCAAAGTGGGATATGGGCTGTCAATGTCTAACCCGGGACGTTGACAGTAACTGCGGCAAACAACCTATTCCATGCAGGGTGCCCCACGCCGCCCTGAGACAACCCGAACGAAATTGATTTTCCAGGAGCACCAAAATGGCTAACACTCCTTCTGCACGCAAGCGTGCCCGTCAGTCCGAAAAACGTCGTCAGCACAACGCCAGCCTGCGTTCCATGGTCCGTACTTCCATCAAGAAAGTCGTTAAAGCAATCGACGCCAAAGACGTACAAGCTGCCCAGGCTGCTTACACCGCCGCCGTACCTGTGATCGACCGCATGGCCGACAAAGGCATTATCCACAAGAACAAGGCCGCTCGTCACAAGAGTCGCCTGAATGCCCAAGTGAAGGCACTAGCCACTGCCTGATTATTGGTTGGTCTGATTTACCCAAAACGGAGCTGTATGGCTCCGTTTTGCGTTTGGTGATATTTGGATACACCTTAAGAGGCTTTGATATTACGCAAGTCTGTGAATCCAGAAAACGGTAACTACTTCAGGTGGCGTTGGTTGCCTTGAAATAAACGACAGTCGCCTCCATTTAGGGAACAGTAAAACCACATAGGATGTAGATATGCAATTCAGTTACACAAATCCGACGGTTATTCATTTTGGCAAAGGGCAGATTGCCACCGTGCAAAACGCCATTCCCGACGATGCCAAGGTATTGGTGATCTACGGCGGCGGCTCTATCAAGCAAAATGGTGTTTATGATCAGGTTGCTGCTGCCCTGGCACAGCACAATTGGCTGGAGTTTTCCGGGGTGGAAGCCAATCCAACCAAAGAAACCCTGGACAAAGCTGTCGCTATGGTCAAGGAGCAGGACATTGATTTCATTCTTGCCGTTGGTGGTGGCTCCGTTGTTGATGGCTCCAAATATGTTGCTGCTGCCTCCCGATATGCCGGCGATGGTTGGGATATTTTAGCGGGCAAACATCAAGTGACCGAGGCCACGCCGCTGGCCGCTATTCTAACGCTGCCTGCCACGGGTTCCGAGTCCAACGGTGGTGCTGTGATTACCCAGGCGAAAACCAAAGAGAAGCTGGCCTTCATGTCGCCACACGTCTATCCGCGGTTTGCTGTGCTGGATCCTGACACCATGAAAAGCCTGCCAGAGCGTCAGTTGATTAATGGCCTTGTTGACGCTTGGGTGCATGTGTGTGAGCAGTATCTCACCGAAGCCAATCAGGCTATGGTACAGGATGGTTACGCAGAAGCACTGTTGAAAAACCTGCTGGAACTGGGCCATAATTTCGCCAATCGCGATAGTGACCGCTGGCGAGCCAACCTGATGTGGACGGCAAATCAGGCGCTGAATGGCTTGATTGGTTCCGGCGTTCCCCAGGATTGGGCCACCCATTTGATCGGCCATGAATTAACAGCCCAATGGCATTTGGATCACGCTCATACCCTCGCTTTGGTACAACCGTCTTTGCTACGCAACCAGATTGATAGCAAGCGTGCCAAACTGGAGCAGATGGGGCGGAATGTCTTTGGGCTGCCTTCGACTCCCGATCTGGCTGAGAAGACTATTGATGCTATTGAAGAGTTCTACCATCAGCTTGGCATGCCCACAACATTTGCCGATCATGGTATGAGCACGTCTGATGCTATCGATACTGTGATCAACCAGCTACAGGCGCACGGTATGGTAGCTATTGGCGAGAAGCAGAGTATTACTCCAGAGGTATCCCGTCAGATTCTTCAGCAGGTGTTTGTGTAATTGTATTTTTTGCAACGATTAAACAGCTAAATTTGCACCTGTAACCGGATTCGCAGTAGTCGGAATCCGGTTTGAGCATTTTCGGATGGGCATTTTCGGAAGGGGCATTTTCGGACAGCCACGAATGTCCTGAATGCTCGCCCTTGTGAGAGTGTGAGAGATTGTCTCCAATGCGTTTTTTCTGGTGTGAATAAGGGTTTGTGGTGATGAAGTTATTTTTGCTCAGCGTTGCTTTCTTTCTTGGGAACTTACCACTCATCTATATCAGAAGGCATTATATTGTTGAAGATGAAATTTACGGCATGTTCTTAGGTAACTATGTCTATTTTTCTCATTATTTTTTGCTAGTAGCATTTCTGCTGTTAATTATTAACAGGTTTATTATTAAGATCCCTGCCAATACACGAAATTTGATAGTTGCTATTTTTCTGGTTTTTGTTGGTGTTGCAGGTTACATCAATTACCGACATTCAGATATCATTCATACGAAAATCGCTTTAAATAAACATGCTGATCGAGAGAATTTGCGTATCGCCTTCGTCAGTGATCTGCACTTGACTTCCACATCGAACAAAAATTTATTTGTGGATATGGTGGCTAAAATAAATAGTGAAAATCCGGATGTTATTGTCTTTGGTGGTGATATTTTTCAGGATACTTATGCCAGTTTGGAAGACGGTTATGATGAGGTGTTTGCCAAGCTTAAGGCCAAGTACGGCGTCTATGCCATCCTTGGGAACCATGAGTATTACGGCGGAAATATAAATGAAAATATTGCCCATATTGAAAAGCTGGGCATGAAGGTTCTTAGGGATGAAGTATTAAAAATTGATGGAGTGAATCTGATTGGTCGCGATGATATAGGCAATCGATTTGCTGTCACCAACAGGATTGCTCTTGATGAGCTTTATAACAAGCATGAAATCAATAGCGATATGCCGGTTATTATTTTTGATCATAATCCAAACTCTATTCCTGAAAGCGTGAAAAACAAGGCTGATATACAACTGTCTGGCCATACTCACGCTGGGCAATTCTTCCCTTATAATGTGCTGTTACGCACTATGTATCCTAACGTTGTTGGCTATGAAGTTATTGATGGGCTTCATACAATTGTGAGCGCCGGTGTTGGCGTAGGATCGTGGAAAATTATTGGCCCTTGGGAAATGCCCTATCGATTTGGCACCGATAGTGAGATTAATATCATCGATGTCAGTTTTCAAAACTTATCGCAGAGCGCCAGATAGCCAGGGATAGACTATCTGGCGTAATCGATGACTACAGTGGTCTCCAATATTCTTTCAATCCGTCAAGGTTGGAGCGCTGAACTCCAGTCCATTTGTTCACCACAACACCATGTTGTCCCGATGTAACAATTCCGGCTCGCCCTGATAACCCAGCAGTACCACAATCTGATGGCTCGGTTTACCAATAATGCGTGCTGCTTCACTGGCTCCATAGTTGATCAGTCCGCGGGCTACTTCATTGCCGTCTTCGTCTACACAGGCCACCATCTCACCGCGCTGGAACTGGCCCTGCACCGCTTTGACGCCCACTGGCAGCAGGCTTTTACCCTGATCTTTAAGCACTCGCACCGCACCGGCATCGAGTACCAGCTGGCCGGCGGTTTTCAGGTGGCCTTGTAACCACTGTTTGCGTGCTGCCATTGGCTCCTGGTCCGGTGTCAGCAACGTACCGAGTTCTTCGCCGGCAAAAAGTCGGGTGAGAACACGGTCAGTGCGCCCACCCACGATCACCGTGGCAGCACCGGAAGCGGCCGCCTGGCGCGAAGCGCGCAGTTTGGTTTGCATACCACCACGACCGAGACGACCGCTGCCGCCACCGGCCATGGCGTCGAGAGATTCATCCCGGGCACGCACTTCATGGATCAGTCGGGCATCAGGGTTGCTGCGTGGGTCGGCGGTAAACAGACCGTCCTGATCGGTGAGGATCACCAACACATCGGCTTCTACCTGGTTGACCACCAATGCCGCCAGCGTGTCGTTATCGCCGAAACGTAGCTCGTCGGTCACTACCGTGTCGTTTTCGTTGATAACTGGAACTACACCCATTTCCAGCAGCGTCCTGAGCGTGCTGCGAGCGTTCAGGTAGCGTTTGCGGTTGCTGTGGTCATCGTGGGTCAGCAGTACTTGTGCTGGCTGTACGCCGTATTTTTGAAAGCCGGTTTCCCAGGCCTGTACCAGTCGGGCCTGACCAACTGCTGCCGCGGCCTGCAACTGGTGCAGGGCAGCAGGGCGTTCCAGCCAGCCCAGCTTCTCCATGCCGGCAGCTACGGCACCGGAGGAAACCAGCACTATCTCGATGCCCTCTTGGCGCAGCTGGCACATTTGAGTGACCCAGCTGTCCATGCGCTCAAGATCCAGTCCCTGGCCTTCATTGGTCAGCAAGGCACTGCCGATTTTGACCACCCAACGTCGTGTGGCTCGTAAACGGTTGCGTTCACTCATGGCGCGTAAAACACCTCAACATCGTGATCGTCATCATCATCATCATCGTCGCTGTCAGCAGCCTTTTGTGCAGCCCGACGAGCCCGGCGCTCTTCGGCCAGCTGGCGCATTCGCAGACGGGCCTCGGCCTCCATCTTGCTCAACTGCTCTTGTTCTTGTTTGGCCAGTGCCTCGTCTTCGCTTTGTTCCTGCGTGCGCTCTTCGATAAAGGTCATGATATTCTGGCAGAGCACCTCCGTACCCTGGCCGGTGATGGCAGAAATCTGATACACCGGCCCAGTCCAGTTCAGCGCGCTGATAATGCGCTGACACACCGCCTCGCGCTCGTCTTCTGGCAACAAGTCAACCTTGTTCAGCACCAGCCAGCGAGTACGTGTTGCCAGAGTTTCACTGAACTGCTCCAGCTCGCGAACGATAGCCTTGGCCGATTCTGCCGGATCACTCTCGTCAAAGGGCGCCACATCCACAAGGTGTAACAGGATACGGCAGCGAGCCAGGTGCTTCAGGAAGCGAATACCCAGGCCAGCTCCTTCGGCCGCGCCTTCGATCAGACCGGGAATATCAGCAATCACAAAACCACGATGACGATCCACCGCCACCACGCCCAGATTGGGCACCAATGTGGTGAACGGATAGTCGGCTACCTTCGGGCGTGCCTGGGAAACCGCGCGGATAAAGGTGGACTTGCCGGCATTGGGCATACCCAACAGACCAACGTCGGCAATCACCTTCAGTTCCAGACGCAGATTTTTACGCTCGCCTTCAGAACCCGGACTGGTTTGTCGGGGCGCACGGTTCACACTGGATTTGTAGCGCGTGTTGCCCAAGCCGTGAAAGCCGCCCTGAGCCACTTTGACTCGCTGGCCAATGTGGGTCAGGTCGCAAATTACCTCTTCGGTGTCGTTGTCCACCACCGTGGTGCCCACCGGCACCTTCAGCTCAATATCGTCTCCCTTGGCACCCGTGCAGTTACGCCCGCGGCCCGGCTCACCGTTTTGAGCCTGATAATGTTTCTGGTAACGGTAATCCACCAGGGTATTGAGGTCGTTATCCGCAATCACATAGACGCTGCCGCCATCGCCGCCGTCGCCGCCGTCCGGACCACCTTTTTCAATAAACTTTTCCCGGCGAAAGCTCAGGCAGCCATTGCCGCCTTTGCCTGCCTGTACGGTAATTGTTGCTTCATCGACAAATTTCATCACTTATGACTCTCTGGAACACCCCTGGTTCCTTCGCTGACCGACAGCCTTGGCTGTCCGTGTGTAACCCTGTGCGGAGGAATAATCAGAATGGTCGGGAAATTTTGCAGGATTTTAGTTCGAAATGAACCTGAAACTGAAATATTTGCTGAAAATAACGATCGTTGTGAACTACTCGCCCCTAAAGGGAGCGAGAATGCGCCTCAGTTTTGTTCAATTTCCTGGCTGTCCGGATAACACTTGCGAGTTGTTATCCGAGGTTGATACTAATGCAGGGAATATGCCTGAATGCACGCCGCTGTACCATTGACATCCTCCCGCCCCTAAAGGAGCGGGATTCCCGTTAGTCACCTAACAGGCTTCCTGTTTCAACACGCCTTCCCTAGGTGGCAAAGTCTAAGACCCTGCCACCCCCGTTCCGGTCGCTCCACAGGCTAACACCGCCAGCCCGGCGGCTTTGATATTGATGGCTGCATTGATGTCCCTGTCGTGTTTAACGCCGCACTCAGGGCAACGCCAATGACGGATAGACAACGACAGACTTTCATGAACAAACCCACAGCCGGAGCACCGTTTGGAACTGGGGAAGAATCGGTCGATTTTAACCAGAGTACGACCAGTCCAATCGGACTTGTACTCCAGTTGTCTGACAAATTCACCCCAGTTGGCATCCGCAATGTGTTTTGCCAGCTTTGGATTTCTGATCATTCCTTTCACGGTTAACGACTCGACACACACAACTTGGTTCTCGTTAATCAGTGTGCGGGATGCTTTGTGAGTAGCATCCATTCTGCAATCGGCTATCTTGGCATGGATACGAGCCACCTTGAGTCTGGCTTTAGATCTGTTCCTACTTCCTTTCTTCTTTCTGGCCAACTGTTTTTGGTAGTAAGCCAGTTTGGATTGATAGCGCAGAGTATGACGGGGATTGCTTGATTTCTTGCCATCGGACGTGATGAACAGATCGGTTAAACCTAAATCAATGCCAACCGTTTTATTGCTGATCGGCATTGGTTTAGCTTCAAACTCGCAGAGCATGGAGACAAAGTATCTGCCAGCACAGTCCTTGCTGATAGTGATACTGGATGGTTCAGAAGATAGTGGCTGACTCCAACGGATGTTCAGAGGCTCTTTGCTTTTGGCAATGAACAGTTGGCCATCTTTGAATTTGAAAGCAGCTTTGGTTAGACGAATGCTCTGTCTGGCATTGCGCTTTTTGAATTTCGGATACTTTGCCCTGCCAGACCAGAAGTTTTTGAAAGCTTCCTGCTGGTGACGCAGGGTTTGCTGAAGAATGACACTGGAAACCTCAGCCAAAAATGGAAATTCTGTTTTGAGAGAGACAAGTCGCTTCTCGACGTCAGAGTGAGAAATTGAAGTTCCATCCTTGTAGTATGCGTCGGTGCGAAAGCGCAGAGTATCGTTATAAACAAAACGAGCACAACCGAATGACTGGGCAAGAAGTTTCGCCTGCTCAGTCGTGGGGTAGAATCTGTATTTGTAGGCACGTTTTGTATTCATTTTCACAGAGTATCACATTGTCTGTAAAAATCCTGTTAGGGGTTGTCGAATGTATGGATGGCAAAAGAAGTTAGTTTGCCAGCCTTATCAGGCTGGTCGCTATCCATCCCAGCACTGGAAGTACTGGGCTTTCCGCACTTCTTCGGTAAATAATAGGTGTATTGGCTGAGTGGGTTGGAACGAAACTGAGACAAAATTACACTCGCTTTCACGGGCAAGTAGTCCACTCAACGGTATTTTCCTTATTTTGGATTGTTCATTTTTATCTTATTTTGGGCTGGCACCATTTTTTTGTTTCTTGTCCGTAACTCTGGAGCATCTCATGAAAGCAACTCGAACTATATTAATTGCTGCTCTGTGCTGCATAGGTTTGGCAGCGTGTACTCAACAGGAAGCGCAACAAAGCAGCCCGGCAACCGCAAACGCTGCCAATGCCGACACAAACAGTAGCAACAGTACCAGTAACAGCAGTAGTGCAGCCACTGATTGGGTCGGCGTCTACACCGGTGAGCTACCTTGCGCCAGTTGCTCGGCAATAGCCATTACACTTACCCTGGCAAAAAATGATCAATATTCGCTAACAAGTGATTATTTGGGGGAAAAAGACGGTAAATTTGATGAGCAGGGCACGTTTGAATGGAATGAGGCGCGTGACAAAATTACCCTGAGTAACGGTAGCCAGTATCTGGTCGGTGAAAACCAACTGTTTGTGCTGAACGCTCAGGGCGACAAAGTAACCGGTCCTTTGGCTGATGCTTATCGGTTATACAAACAGCAGTAATGTGCACCCATTGCGTGAGTAAGTAACGATCTGATCTGACGGTACAGACGACGATGGACTGGAAAGTGTTAGATCAGATCTTGGTTACTACAATATACAATACCAATAGAACGCGCTTCAGGGGGAAGAAAAGTCAGAGTTTTCCAGGAATTTTGGAGAGGATGAGGTTAAGGCGTGCTCTTTGGTCGAAGGAATCCTGCCCCTCCATGGGCAGAATAACGCTGTCAGATTATCTCACTAAAGTCGTTTGGTTGCGCTTAGTGCGGTAAATGCACTGGTTATTGCCCATCGCTCTCCTGCCATCATGGTATCGTCGGCATTGACGTACTCGCTCACGCCATCTTGAACATCAGCGCCATAACGCACAACAACATTCAGCACTGCACCCACCTGCAGCCCTCGCAGCCGACCGAGTGTGAGCAGGGCTGAGGTTTCCATGTCGGCACCCAGCACGCCGAGCCGGTGCCAGAATGCACATACTTCGGCTTCATCGTCCCGGTAGAAACTGTCGTGAGAGCGCACCAGCCCGGTAAAAGTAGTTTTGTTCTGACTAGCCAGAAAAGACGACATTGCCTGTGTTAAGTGACGATCGGCAATAGCCGGGTAGGCGATGGGTGCATAACTGGTTGAACCGCCATCGTCGCGCACCGCACCTTCGGCCACGATCAGATCACCAAGGTCGATATGGGGCTGAAGCGCTCCGGCAGAGCCAACGCGAATGAACTGCCGGGCACCACACAGGCGTAACTCTTCCATGGCGATAATGGCTGAAGGAGCACCAATGCCGGTGCTGCAAACCGTGATGGGGAGCCCCTGCCAGATAACCCGCATGGAACGAAATTCCCGATTATCCGACAGTAGTTGTGCATCATCGCTAAGGGCGGCAATGCGATCAACCCGGGCGGGCTCACCGCAGAGTATGACACGCTCCTCAACTTGGTCAGGGATGAGACAAATATGCGGTTGCGACTGGCTCATGGGGTTACCGCTTCGGCTGGATGGCTATGGTTTTCTTTGGCAGTATTCATCCACTCACGGGCACCGTTGGCGGCGATAAACAGCAAAATAACGTACTGAATCGCCATGGCATAAACGCCCTGAGCCGTGTAGATGCCGACGCTGATCACGTTAATAATCACCCACAGGAGCCAGTTCTCGACGTATTTGCGCGTCATCAGTATTTGTGCAATTACCGAAAGGACTGTCACGGATGCATCCCAGAATGGATGTGCGCCCGGCTCCAGTACCGGCATTTCCAGGCTAGCGCCAAACAGATTCAGCAGCCCAACCGCTGAACTGGCCAGCAGGGCAAAAGCTTCATCGAGATTGGGGGTCAGCAGGGCAATGGCGGCAACGGCAATAATCGCAGTGGCGATCAGTTTGTTCCTGGACAGCCAGCGTACTTTGAGCAATTCGCCGGTCTCCTGTTGTGGCCGTGTCCAGGCGAACCAGCCGTAGACGTTGGCACAGAAGAAAAATAGCTGCAACATCAGCAGCCCATAGAGCTGGATCTGGTAAAAGATGATCCCGAACAGGGTGACGTTGATCAGCCCAAACAAATAGTTGATGGTTTTTTCCTGACTGGCAAACCAGATGCACAGTAATCCGGCTATTGTACCAATGCCTTCTACCCATGACATGGCATAACCACCGCCAATGGGAATATTGACCAGGGTGTTACTGATATCGAACCAAGCTGAAATACTCATAAATTTACCTGGGAAGTTTTGCAAAAAAAGATGTGCGTCCAATTATAATTGCTGTGATTATTTTTTGTACATTGTCGTATAGGTGGTAAGTAATTTTCGTATTTTCACCGAACACCTCGCGAGAAGCCCAGTACTTTTAGTGCTGGGAGGGATAGCGACCAAGAAGGCTGGCAAACTAACTTCTTTTGCCGTCCGCATTTTCAGTATCTCCTGATATGGCGGTTAAAAGGGTCACTGCTACTATTCTCTATTCTCTGCAAATTTACGTCCGCATTGACAAACAACCATGCGGCAATCTTCGTTGGCGATGTGAGCAATGCTCAAAACTCAACTGAAATGTAAAGCCATTGGGCGGTCAGTAGAGTTCGATATAGTCAACGAAACCTACTCCACCCAGATTTGTTCGTGTTTCGGAGTCACCTCCGACAGCAATCCGAGAGGTAGAACAAGTTTGCGAATAAGAGAATGGACTTGTTCAGAGTACGGAGCTGAACACCTGCGGATAACGCAGAAAAGTCCATTCTTGCGGCGGGGGATCGCCGTCTAGCTGTAGGAATGCACGTCCTTTAGGGCGTGGAGGATGTCAACTTAATTGAGTGCTCAACAGAGCTGGAGAAAGTCACGGTCATCCACAGCGATGCTTTGCGTCATATCACAACATTCGGTATTTTCGGCAGTGCTGCCATCGGCAAACTTCAGTCCTCTGGTTTCCGATTGATTCCTTAAAATATATACGCAGCGCATAAACTGCCGTTGGTGAATTTTGCTCTGTTCGGAGTCTGGGGTGTGGCGTAAAAACAGTTGTCTGATAAAGCCCGGTATCTGCTCTCTGGCCACCTTGATGTGACAGTGCCAGCCTTTTTCCGTGTGGGTTTGCGTGGTCGGGCATTCAGGCTTGTGCAGTCGTGGCTCATGTTCCGGACCGCCGTTGAAAATCATATCGTTGCGCGTGTAGCCGAGTGCTTCCTGACAGGTGTTGCCAGTAAAGGTGATCGACTCGGGAGGATAGTACATCGTCAACACATCGCGCTGCTCAATATGCCTTTCGGTCAGTTTTATGGCGTTGATCGGTGCGCTGTTGTGGGGGAAATAGGTGAAGCTGAGTTGCCCTGGGTGGGGTTGGGCTTTAATCGGATCAGGGGCAGTCGGTTGATCAACAGATGGTGCGAGATATGCCTGATTGACGGGATAAGTCATGCATCACCGCCGTTGTCGTGGGGCCTGAGGATGCCATCGGGCTAACTGTACTGTCAGCTGCGTTAATAGCATGGGCCTTCACTGGCCATTGCTATGGGTCCGCAAGTCATCGTCTGGTCGCTGCACGGTTACGAATTGTCATTACTAACTGTCGAGGTTACGAACTGCCGTGCGTTGGTGACAATGCGCGAAGCCAGATATTCGCGTGGCTTGGTTCTGACAACGAAAAGAATGATTCATTCCCTGTTGGTCACTGTGGGGGAGGGTAACAAAAAAAGCCCCGAGAATTCGGGGCTTTTTTGGCGAATCGTCAGCGGTTAGCGTTGACGATCTAAAGCACGATTACGCAGCAGAAACGCTGACGTATTTGCGCTTTTTAGGGCCTTTCACTTCAAACACGACTTTACCGTCGGCTTTGGCGAACAGAGTATGGTCCCTGCCGATGCCTACGTTAGCACCAGCGTGGAACTTGGTGCCACGCTGACGAACGATGATGGCGCCGGCCTGGATGGCCTGGCCACCAAAGATCTTGACGCCAAGGCGTTTACTTTCTGAATCGCGACCGTTGCGGGTACTACCGCCAGCTTTTTTGTGAGCCATCTTGCTCTCCTTTTAGTCCGGACCTGTCACCGGCTACCACACCAGGGACTGTCCTTAGAAGTATTTAACGGGCTCGCAAAGAGCCCGTCAGCAATGTATTAACCAGCGATGCCGGTGATCTTCAGCTCAGTGAACCACTGACGATGGCCCATTTGCTTGCGGTGGTGCTTACGACGCTTGAACTTGATGATGCGGATTTTAGGACCACGGCCATGGCTGACAACTTCAGCGGTAACCTTGGCGCCTGCGATCATGGGCGCACCGACTTTCAGCTCTTCACCATTGGCAATCAACAGAACGTCGCTGATGTCCAGGCTCTCACCAGCAGCAACATCCAGCTTCTCAACCTTCAGGACTTCTCCTTCGGTTACGCGGTACTGCTTGCCACCAGTTTTGATAACTGCGTACATATTAAATCTCCGAAAATCCTTAAGAGCCTCTTTGTCAAAGGCATCCGCCGGCCATGGAGAGGCGGGCGGAATTTGTATCTATCTAAAAACCGCATCCCGACGGGCGGGAATACCTGATATTCAGGGATGGGCGGCACCTCATGGGCAAAACAGCAAGCCTTTGCGATTCATGACAAAATGGCACACCGCACCGGATTCTCAGACAGGGGCGAAATTTTAGGGAAGTCTGGCTCCGCTGGCAAGAGTTGGTGACAATTTGTGAGGGGCAAAGGATGTTGCCAATTTTGTCCAGATAATGGCCTGTGCTGCGGCCCAGCGGCTTGGCAACCCCACTATTGACAGTTGCCAGTGCACTAAATACGATGCCCCATTTCGCCCACCAAATTAGCCAGATGCCGGACAGACAACAAGCTTCTTTTCAGCTCGCCGTTCACGACGATTTTTGCAGGGTAAATGAGTGCATTCATGAGCAGTTGCACTCCGACGTTGCCCTGGTCAGCAAAATCGGCGAATACATCATCAAGTCCGGTGGCAAACGGTTGCGCCCGCTGCTGGTGTTGCTGACTGCCCGTGCCTGTGGTTATCAGGATTATCACCACGTTCCTCTGGCTGCCATTATTGAATTTCTGCACACGGCCACATTGCTCCATGACGATGTGGTGGACCAGTCCGACCTGCGCCGTGGCCGCGATACCGCCAATGCCCTTTGGGGCAACGCGCCCAGTGTGCTGGTGGGAGATTTTCTCTACTCCAGAGCTTTTCAGATGATGATTGGCCTGGAGAACTTCCAGCTGTTGCATATCCTGGCCAATGCCACCAATGTCATCGCCGAAGGTGAGGTGATGCAGCTGATGAATATCCATGATGCCGATGTCACTGAAGCTGACTATATGGAGGTGATTCGCTGCAAAACCGCTATGTTGTTTCAGGCTTCCAGTCACTGCGCGGCAGTGCTGAGCAAGGCAAGCCCAGAACTGGAAAGTGCCATGGCCAGCTTTGGCAACAACCTCGGCATCGCCTTTCAGTTGATGGATGACCTGTTGGACTACGACGGCGACCCGCTCGCCATGGGCAAGAATCCGGGCGATGACCTGGCCGAAGGCAAACCCACGCTGCCGCTGATTTACACCCTGCAAAATGGCACTGATAAACAGAAAGCGTTGATTCGTACCGCCATTGAACAAGGTGGGCGCGATAACATCACAGCGGTGATTGCGGCGGTACAAAGTTGTGGGGCGCTGGAGTATACCACGGCAAAAGCCAAAGAATATGCAATCAAGGCAGAGCGCTGCCTGAAGTTGTTACCAGCCAGCGAATATCGTGAGGCTATGGTGGATTTGGCTAACTTTGCTGTGGCCCGAAGTTTTTGAGGGAACAGGCAGCTAGCGTGCTGAACTCTGAGCTTTGAACTCTGAACTCTGAACTACGAACTACGCAAAACAAGACGCATTGCATCTCAGGCTATTGTGGCGACACTGATCCGGATATTGCTGATAATCCTTTGACAATGTATTTGACAGTTTAAGGGCACGGTCATAATGCACCGTTTTACGGTGTATTACCCAGACCATACCAGAATCAAAGGCGAGAAAAACGAACTTACCGGGGAAAAACCGGCGGATTCAGGCGGTGTGGTATTGAGTGAGCCGAACAATGATTTCTCATTTTGTATAGCTACTCAAAATAATGAAATAAATAATAAATATGATTTCTGAAATTGCGTACATGATTTGTTGATTTATTTATCGAGAAAAAATAAAGCGCGTCAATGCATCAAATTTTTGTTTGGGTACGGTAAATTCAGGCATGGCCATTTCGCATCAGTTCATTAATTGCCAATACGGTTAATCCTGGACGGCTATTTAACTGGCTTGGTAACTTATTTTCAGTATGGATACGAACTCAATTTTTGTTAGCGCTTCGGCAAAATAAACGCCCTATCTGAAAATTATCATTATTTTTTTCAGGCAATAACAATTTGGTTTCCATCCAGGTACTCCACCTTTCGCGCAAAGATGGAGTGCAGAAGTTTCATGTACTTCAAATTTACGGGGAAGATGGTGTCGAAACAAAAACACAGTTTTTGCTTGTTGCCTATGACCATGACTGGGGTGCAGCGTTTTTGGATGGGTATTATCCAGAAATATCAGGAATACAATTATGTCGGCGTTACAAAAACAAATTCTCGCACCTCACTGGTGTAGCCATAGCAGGCTTGCCCAAGCGGTTAGCGTATGCCTGGGAACCGTGTTGCTATCCCAAATAGCAGTGGCAAAACCCAATGATATGGATATATCTCACAGTGTGGCTCTATATGCTGACAGCCAGCAGAGCGGCTCGTATATCTTGGTCGATAGCGATCAAACCTTTTTGGGGGATATGCATTTTAATGACCAGGCAGTGTCTGTCAGCATCCCCCAGGGCTGGGAGGTACGTTTTTTTGAGCACGGTGGTTTCTCCGGCCGACACTGGACGCGCAGCGGTGGCAAACATGAGCTACCGGAAAAGCATCAGATCAGCTCGGTGCAGATCTTGAAAAAAGAAAAAGAAGATGAAGATAAGGATAAAGAAGAAGTCTCTGGCTCTAAAGAAACAACCTTGAAGCTGGCAGAAGTAAAATTCCCCGAGATAACCTCTGGTCTTAATGCTTATACCATCGATTCCCAATCAACAATAAAACCCAAGCCATTGACTGAAGCGAAGGTTGACTCTGTTTCCTATTACACCATTGAGCGTGGACCGACAGAAGGTTATGACATTAACGGGCTAACGCTGAGCCAGAAAGACAATATGGTAACCGTCAGAAACAACAGCCCACGAGCGTTTAAGGAGCTGGTGGTCACTGACGGTGTTGAGGCTTATCTGCTGGATATAGAGTTGGGGGCTTTTCAGGAAGTCAGCTTCAACCAGCAGATGACGCACAACCCGGTTTATATCATCGACCCTAATCCACAGTTTCGCTCTACACCCGGGTATTTTAAAGAAGGAACGCCGGTCAGCGCGGTAACAAACTACCATTTGCTTGGTAATCATATAAAAGCGTTTTATGCCCAGCCAAAAACTCAGGAGCAGTTTTTCCAATTCTTTGCCAGCAAAGGAACTCCCAACCTGGAGGCTTTGCAGAAGTGGCATACAACCCTGACATACAACGTACCAAAAGAGTATCGGGCACGAACTTCACCGACACCAGGTCAGGCAGCCATAGATTGGCTCACCATCGGTTGGCCCATGGACAATTTTGATAGCGATAAAAGTTACACTTACATTTACGTCGTATACAGCCACGAAAATGCCCATACACAAGGGTATGACCACAGCAGTGGTCTGGCTTATGGCTGGGATGATTATGTGCAAATGGGCATGGACTATCTGTTCAGCTCCGGGAATGTCGTACCCGGAGCAATCATTCAAGAGGAGTCGGATGTTTATATTCACTACAACAAAGCTCGCATGGCTTACACCTTCTTTGCCAAACCAGGCGTCACGATAGATAACGTTGAAGTCATAGGGCATATGGATTCTTTGCGCCATTCCGGGGCTGCTGGCTATTCCTATTATCTGGATATGGCTTCCATATCAAAAGAGCCAGTGGTGCTGAGTGTGCAATACGGTAATCAGAAAACCATGCACATTACCGACGACATTTACCCTATAGCACCACAGGCTGAGCGAAATCCGTACTATCTCAACCTGAATGAAGTGTCTGAGTACGCGCACGGCGTCCGCGGGAATATTTTTTACTACATCCCGGAACAACCAAGTGTTGTGGATACTGATGTCCAGCGCACCTATGCCCGGCAGAAATGGCTAGCAGAGAAAAAATCAAATAGAGTGACAGTGCAGATGCGCAATAGCGTTACTGGCAAGTACTATCCTGTCGACTTCCTGGCTGGAAAGACTGACGGCTATCAACTGGATGATGGTGTCGGCGCGGTGGCGTTGAAGGTAACGCTCGATGAGGAAAAGTTGGCTCAGATACCAGAAGGTTCCTATTCCGGCGCCTTTGATATGGTAGCTGCCGGCTGGCATACCGACGACTATCGCATGCCATTCAGCGTTCAACTGGAGTTTGATAAGTTCGACAAGGCCTCGGATCGTCTGGAGCTTGATACGTACTCGGACAACTACAGCCATATGACGCCATCTGGTAAATCTTCGGTTTATTTCTATGTTCCTGAGCAAAAAAGTGTTATCTCCTCTACAGGGCCTCGTGAAGAAGGCAGGAACTTATGGTCCGGTCAGGAAGGCTATACCCGGATTGTCGTCAATGTGGTTGGCGAAGATGGCCAGACTTATCCGTTAGATCTGCTGGGCTCCAAGAACTTTTTTTACGATATGCCCATCAAGATGGAAGACGGTGTACAGAGCGGATTTGGCCAGGTTAAATTTTCTGTAGATACCAAGTCCGACAACTATCGCGCACTGCCAAAAGGACAGGAATATCGCACTAAGATATTTGTGAATGGCAAAGGTTGGCACGATTCGGAGTATGAGGTCCGCATCCAGCTGAATGTTAACTTCACAACCGAGTGATCTGAACTGCTGTTTGAACTGCTGTTTGAACTGCTGATAGGAGAGCCCACTTTTCATAGTGGGCTTTTTTGTTTGTGTGCGTTGTGTAGCTACCCGGCAAGGAGGTTTCGGATCATCTCTGTTTCCGTGGACGGTCAGTTGCCTGCTCTTCTCATCTCATGCAAATCCGGATACCCCGTCAATTCTGTCGTTCTCCTTCGAGTCAGGTGGCTTTCCCTGGCCGAGTCAAAAACAAAAAACCATTCAACACGTTGAGATACTGGTATTTTTTCTTGATCGTCAGGGGCGGCCGGCCATGTGCTTTTATTAATAAATAGCCAGTTTTAATGCAACGGTCAGGCTTTTTCAAAAGGAGTTTATTATGCCATCAATTCACAGCGGCGGTTCGGTTGGCTCAGCGCAGTCAGATCACAGAGGCAAATCCGCGCAGCCAGAGGATAATAGCAGCACTGGAACGCGCAAGGTGAATTCCCACTCACATCCCACCCCGACAATTCCCAGACAAGAGAACCAGGACACGCCAGAAGATGTGCTTGCAGGAGCGCAGCCGACGACGGGTAGACGGCTTGTGGGAGCCAGTGCGGAAGAGCAGCTGGATCAGTTGATCTGCGACAAGGAGTTGGCCGAGTGTTACAAGTTAAGGGCGAAAGATGTGTATTTTGAGGCTTCCTTACACGCGCTTAAAACCTTGCAGCACGTTGTAGCTGAAAAAAGTCCGGCGCTCGACTCGGCAAAAATGGCCAAAGAATTTAAAAGAGCATTAAAAGTCGTGCAGAGCCAGTTGAAAGACGTAGGTGGCGTTAATGCTGCTGATTTGCACATAACCATCGACACGCCACAGTATGGGAAAGTACAACTGATTCCCTTCAGTCTTGAGTCCATAAACCATGAGCAGTTGACGGAGTTATTGAATATTGCCAGAGATTTGACCAACGATGCGGTAGAGAAATGGCGTGCTCAATCGGGCTATCCGGCACTCAGAGAAAAATACATTCAACGCATCGCGCAATACAGTCCGCAGATTGATAACCTGCTAACCAGTATCCATCCAGATAATAAAGAGCTATTCAGAAAACGGATTGATGTACTGCAATTCCCCAGGATTCAAATTCTGTGCGGACCTGAGCAGAAAATGACTATTGAAAATGCCCCAGAGCACACGGCATCGCCTGTACCGGTAGAAGCGCCAGAGCAAAATCCTCCCGCCAAAGAAGATCGGATGATGGATGAGGCCGTGAAGCTTTATCAGCAACATTCTCAGCTGGATGATCCTGAGGGATATGTTAAAAAACAGAAGGCGCTGGCTCTGGAGTTGCAAAAATTGCAGCGTATTGCTCGGGTTGCACCAACAGCAGATACTGTTGAGACAAAGGAATCGCTTGTTGAGGAACGCCTGCCGGATGAGGCAGACAGCTTGTTCCGGGGAATATTGGCACTCGCCAACATGGATAGGCGCTGGATCGACGGTACCACCAGTAGAGAGGAATTTATTGAGGAGATTGGTCGGGCGGATTTTGCTCAATCGATCAAATTTGTTATTGCTGAGATCATTAATACCTATCGAGAATTTGCGCCGCAGTCGGATGTCCAGCGCATCATCGCCGAGCGACTACGCGCAGGGATGGAGTCGGTCGTGACGGCAATTTACGCCGATGTCTTTACTCACGGCGAGTTCTCACACTATTCGGTGGATGATCTGGCCACGGCACTTGACATTGAGGAGATGTTAACCGACGAAGCTGATGATCCGTTCGTGTTGGAACTCAGGATATTGGTCAAAATGCTGTATAAGGGGTTGTTGGCAGAGTTCAGAATCCCTGAATCCGATGGCCGAAAACCCGGTCTGCGCTGGCACAACGGCCATTACTCTCTGGTTGTTGCCAAAGGCTCTCCATTAGCGCGGGCTGACTGACGCGTCGCAAACCTTGCCACACTTACCAACTCTATCAACTCCACCAATCCCACCAAAAGGGAGTGACCTTGGTCACTCCCGCACATAACCTCTTATAAACTTGTCAACAGCTCCGCAGGCATATACTGGTTAAACTGCCCGCTGCCTGCCAGTTCCGACGCTTTTTGGATATCAGGGAAGAAGTAGCGATCCTGATCATAAAAGGCTACCTCTTTTCGCACTGTCGCCATTGCCTGTTGCAATCGCTCAGAAGGCTTATGGGGCTTTCTCATATCTATCCCTTGCGCGGCAGCCAGCAGCTCAATGCCGATAATGGCAGCGGTGTTGCTGTTCATCTCGCGCAAACGACGGGCCCCGTAGGTTGCCATGGAGACATGGTCCTCCTGGTTGGCCGACGTGGGCAAACTGTCAGTCACCGACGGATGACACAGGCAGCGGTTCTCACTGGCCAGTGCCGCAGCCGTATTGTGGGCGATCATAAAACCAGAGTTGACACCGCTGTTTTGCACCAAAAACGGTGGCAGACCACTCAGATGCTGATCCACCAGCAAGGCAATACGCCGTTCGCTGATGGCACCAATCTCGGCAATGGCCAGTGCCAGTGCTTCAGCAGCCATGCCGGTGGGTTCGGCATGGAAGTTACCGCCGGAGAGAATGTCGTTGTCCTCGGCAAATACCAGTGGGTTATCGGTAACACCATTGGCTTCCACTGCCAATAGCCGGGCTGCATGGCGAATCTGCTCCAGGCAAGCGCCCATCACCTGGGGCTGGCAGCGCAGGGAGTAAGGGTCCTGCACTTTGTTGCAATCGACATGAGCTTGTTCAATCTCACTGTGATCAAGAATATGGCGATAGGCCGCAGCCACATCAATTTGCCCAGCCAGACCTCGTGCCTGATGGATGCGAGCATCAAACGGGGCGCGGCTGCCCATGGCTGCCTCAATAGCCAGGCTGCCGCTGATCATGGCCGAGGCCAGCACATCTTCAGCACCAAACAAACCCTGAAGAGCGAAGGCGGTGCTGGCCTGGGTACCGTTCAGCAGAGCCAGACCTTCTTTCGGCGCCAGCTTCATCGGTTCCATACCAGCCTGACTCAACGCTTCCATGGCCGATACCTGTTGCTGCCCGATCATGGCATGGCCTTCGCCCAGCAGCAGGCAACTCATGTGAGCCAATGGTGCCAGGTCGCCGCTGGCACCTACCGAGCCTTTTTCCGGGACACAAGGGTAGATGCCCAGATTGACCAGCTGGATCAGCGCTTCAATCAACTCCAGTCGCACGCCAGAGAGCCCGCGTGCCAGACTGTTGATTTTCAGCACCATCATCAGGCGTATGGTGCTCTCCTCCATAAACTGGCCGACTCCAGTGGCGTGGGAGAGGACGATGCTGGTTTGCAGAGCTTCGAGTTGTTCATCGGGAATACGGGTGTTGGCCAACAGACCAAAGCCGGTGTTGATGCCATAGACTACCCGGTTTTCTGCCAGCGCCTGGTTCACACAGGCAACGCTGCTGTGGATGGCCGGATAGCAGGTCGCGTCCAGTTTGATATGCACTGCGCTCCCGCTTACCCGACGCAGGTCGTGCAGCGATAACTTGCCGGGAGTGATAACCAGCTCATTCATAGTTTTGCCCTCCCGCCAACATGGGCAGATCCAGGCCGTTCTCTCTGGCGCATTCACGGGCGACGTCATAGCCGGCATCGGCATGGCGCATGACTCCTGTTCCGGGATCGTTCCAGAGTACGCGGCCAAGTTTTTCCCTGGCTTCGCTGGTGCCGTCCGCCACAATAACCACTCCCGCGTGCTGGCTGTAACCAATGCCGACCCCACCGCCGTGGTGGATGCTTACCCAAGTGGCCCCTGACGCGGTATTGAGCAGGGCGTTGAGCAGTGGCCAGTCGGAGACAGCATCGCTGCCATCCAGCATGGCTTCGGTCTCCCGATTTGGGCTGGCTACCGAGCCGGAGTCCAGATGATCCCGGCCGATCACCACCGGTGCACGCAACTCGCCGCTGGCGACCATATCGTTAAAGGCCTGCCCAAGTCGTGCCCGGTCTTTCAGCCCTACCCAGCAGATGCGCGCCGGCAAGCCTTGAAAGGCAATGCGCTCACGAGCCATATCCAGCCAGTTATGCAGGTGTGGGTCGTCGGGAATCAGCTCTTTGACTTTCTGGTCGGTCTTGTAGATATCTTCCGGATCACCCGAGAGCGCGGCCCAACGAAACGGCCCGATGCCCTGACAAAACAGCGGACGAATATAAGCCGGGACAAAGCCAGGGAAGTCAAAGGCGTTTTCTACCCCCACCTCCCTGGCCATCTGGCGGATATTGTTGCCATAATCCACGGTGGCGGCTCCCCGTTGTTGCAGTGCCAGCATGGCGCGCACTTGCACCGCCATAGACTCTTTGGCTGCTTTGATGACCGCGCCCGGATCGCTCTGGCGTTGTGCCTTGGCCTGCTCCAGTGTCCAGCCACCTGGCAGGTAGCCGTTCAGTGGGTCGTGGGCAGAGGTCTGGTCGGTGACCACATCGGGCGTGATATTGCGGATCACCAGTTCCGCGAAGATGTCGGCAGCATTGGCCAGCAGACCTACGGAAATAGCCTTGCCCTGGGCCGCAGCCAAGCCGATCAGAGCCAGTGCTTCGTCCAGCGACGTGGCTTTTTTGTCCAGATAGCGGGTCTTCAGGCGGAAGTCGATCCGCGATTCATCCACCTCACAGGCCAGCATGGAAAAGCCGGCCATGGTTGCCGCCAGCGGCTGGGCACCTCCCATGCCACCCAAGCCACCGGTAAGAATCCATTTGCCTGAAGCATCGCCGTTGAAATGGGTTTTTGCCATGGCGACAAAGGTTTCGTAAGTGCCTTGCACAATCCCCTGGGAGCCAATGTAAATCCATGAACCGGCCGTCATCTGGCCGTACATCATCAGCCCCTGTTTATCCAGCTCATGAAAGTGCTCCCAGTTGGCCCAGTAGGGGACAATATTGGAATTGGCAATCAGTACCCGCGGCGCACCACGGTGGGTTTTGAACACTGCAACTGGTTTACCGGACTGAATCAGCAAGCTTTCATCGTCCCGTAGCCGCTTGAGCGTGGCAACGATCTGGTCATAGCACGCCCAGTCCCGCGCTGCCCGACCAATGCCGCCGTAGACCACTAACTGTTCCGGATGTTCAGCCACCTCCGGGTCCAGATTATTCATCAACATGCGCAGCGGTGCTTCCACCTGCCAGCTACAGGTGTTCAGCTCACTGCCCCTGGGCGCACGAATGGTGCGCTGTGGGTCAAATCGTCTGGTTCCGGGTTCGTTCGTCATGTTACCGACCTCTTCTTCAGCGTTAATGATCAGGTAAATTGCAAATGGTCGCCCAGGCGATAGCGGTTGCCCGGATGGAGCAGACGGGTCAGGCTGACCACGCCGCTGCGACACCAGCTGCGCCGGGTGATTTTCAGGCACGGCATCCCCGGCTCCATGGCCAGAGCGGTGGCAACGGTTTGCGTGGGCAAAATGGCCTCTACCATGTGTGTGGCAGCGGTCAGTGCTGCCACCTGGTTCAGGTAGACATTGGGTGGCTGGTGGGCAAAGTCCTGCTGTAGATAGTCTGGGGCAAAACGGGGGTTTATATGGCGTTCTTCCCACTGCAATGGCAAGTTATTTTCGTAATGCACCAGGATGGAGTGGAATATGCAGGCCGACTCAGGCAGTTCCAGAGAGATGGCGATGGCCGGTGCTGCCGGCACTTCGCTCAGGTGTACCAGCCGGTTGTGGTAGCCGCTGCCGCGTTCGCGGATTTCATCGGCAATATTGCGAATGGTGAGCATGGACGACTGAGGCCGCAGCGGAGCGACAAACGTCCCCAGTCCTTGTTGGCGCATCAGCACACCTGAGGTGGTTAGCTCCTGCAACGCCTTACGGGCGGTCATGCGACTGACACCGAACTGTTGACACAGGGCATTTTCCGAAGGCACCTGATGAGACTCCGGCCAGTCGCCGCACTCAATCTTGTCGAGAATAAAGTGCTTGATCTGCTGATAGCGTGGTAGCAGGGGTTCAGCCATGGGTTCTATCCGCCGTGGGGAAAGGCATTTGTTGTTGTTTTTAATATTGTTTTCAAGATTGTTTCCAAGCTTGTTTTTGCGCCTTCGCTGACTGCACGAATACATCAATTGTGATGAAAATATAAATGTATATAGTTGTATATACAACTATATGATGATGTTAATTGTTGTTTTACGAATAAAAACATTACATTTCACGTACTTTGTTGCGTGGATATCACCTGTGGCCGTTTACCATGAATAACGCTGAAACATCGCTCGTCTGTTGTGACCTGTTAATCCGTAATATCCACCTTGCCACCATGGATCGGTCTGCGTGCCCCTACGGCAGCATTCCTCACGCAGCGGTGGCGGTGTTTGCGGGCAAGATTGTCTGGTTGGGTGCCGAGGCAGACCTGCCCACCGACTTGAGCGCTACTGAGACCATTGATGGGCAAGGACAGTGGGTGACGCCCAGTTTGATCGATTGCCATACGCATCTGATTTACGCCGGAGATCGTTCCCGCGAGTTCGAGCAACGTCTGGCAGGCCTGGGCTATGAAACCATCGCCAGGGAAGGTGGCGGAATTATGGCCACCGTCCGAGCTACCCGGACGGCAACCCTGGCTGAGCTGGTAGCCAGTGCCCGTCTCCGCCTGGAAGCACTGCTCAACGAAGGCGTGACCACGCTGGAAATCAAATCTGGCTATGGCCTGAATACCGATACCGAGCTGAAAATGCTCAGGGCGGCCACCATGTTGGCCAGCGAATACCCGGTCACTATACAGCGCACTTTTTTAGGTGCCCACGCTGTACCCCCCGAGTTTGAGAATCAGGCAGATGCCTACATAGAGCACGTTTGCCAGGTGATGATACCGATGGTTGCCCGAGAGCAGTTGGCTGATGCGGTGGATGTGTTCTGCGAAAATATTGCTTTTACGCCCGCTCAGACCGAACAGGTATTTCTGGCGGCCAAAGCGCACGGTTTACCAGTTAAGCTCCACGCCGAGCAGCTGTCTGACAGCGGTGGCACAGTGCTGGCAACCGCGCATCAGGCACTTTCTGTGGATCATTTGGAATACCTCAGCTCGTCCAGTATTGCAGCGCTGAAAAACAGCAATACCGTGGCGACATTACTGCCCGGTGCTTTTTATTACCTGCGAGAAACCCAACTGCCGCCGGTAGCTGCCCTGAGAGCCGCGGGCGTGCCCATGGCCATTGCCAGTGACCTGAATCCCGGCACTTCACCCTTTGCTTCCATCCGGCTGATGATGAATATGGCCTGTACCTTGTTTCGCATGACGCCCGCAGAAGCTCTGGCCGGCTGTACTCGCCATGCTGCCCAGGCACTGGGACTGCAAGAGCGCATCGGCATAATCAAAACCGGCATGGATGCTGACTTGCTACTCTGGCCCCTCGATCACCCGGCGGCGTTGGCAGCAGGGCTGACTGGCATCGCCCCATCAGTGGTGATCAAAGGCGGTCGTGTTGTGAAGTCTGCCCTGGTCGGCTCGCGATCATTTTCCTGGACCGGTCGCATCGATCGGGAAACTGACAGCGCTGCCGCTCAGCGTTGGCACCAGCAGGTGGAGCGCTGGTCGGCTGGCTGTGCGCCTGGTCTGACCTTGCTCGGCTTGGCTTCAGACGAAGGCGTCCGGCGTAATCACGGTCGACCGGGCGCTGCCAAAGGCCCCGACCATATTCGTCAGGCACTGGTCAACTTACCCTGGCGCCGACAGACCCCAGTGTGGGATGACGGCAATATTGCCTGCTACGGCAAAGAGCTGGAACAGGCGCAGCAGGACTACGCGCAACAGGTCTGTCGGTTGCTGGACCAGGGGCAGATGGTCGCTGGCCTTGGCGGGGGGCACGAAATAGGCTGGGGCTCCTATCTGGGGTTGATGCAACACCTGCAAGACCAGCCAGCACCCAAGGTGGGCATTATCAATTTCGATGCCCATTTTGACCTGCGTCTGCCAGAGGTGGGCGCCAGTTCCGGTACGCCATTCTGGCAAGCGGCGCAGTACGCACTGGAACACGAGATTCCTTTTCATTACCTCTGCCTCGGGATCAGCGAAAGCAGCAACACCGTGGCCCTGTTCAAGCGCGCCGATGAACTGGGCGTCGATTACTGTCTCGATCGGGAGATGGTCATAACGAATCTGCCGTTACTGCAACAACGGGTGCAACAATTTATGGCTCGGGTGGACCATATCTATCTGACCATTGATATTGACGCATTCTGTGTCGCCCTCGCTCCCGGCGTTAGCGCCCCGGCCGCCCGTGGCATTACCCTGGAAGTGGTGGAGCCACTGCTGGAGACCATCCGCGACAGCAATAAACTGCGCCTGTTTGATATTGCCGAAACTTGCCCGGAATATGATATTGATGGCCACACGGCGCGACTGGCAGCGCGGTTGGTTGATTTGCTGGCACGGTGATTGTGCCAGCTTTGTTCGGCTAGCCGATTGCAAAACGGCAACTAACCTCTATGATGCTTGGTTTACACGGATTCAGAGTACCCGGCTATGGCTATCGAACCATTTCGCCTCGGCAACATTGATCAGTTTGCAGACCCGGATGCCGCCAATGAGCAACTGGATCAGTGGCTTGATGCCATTCGTCCGGCTTTTTTGGCTTCACCCGAGTGCGCCAAATTGTCCAAAGCCAACAAGAAAGGAGAAGGTTGCTGGTTTGCCATGTTCATGAGCCTCTACCTCAATCACATTGGCGAGGATCTGGAAGATCTTGATGTGGAAGTGGCCGAAGAGATTATGCTTGACCTGTATCCGCGCAAGTTGATCTGCTCCGATACCCAAGCCAAGACCATTGTACCGGAACTGATTGCCTACTGGCGATTTTTGCACCGCACGTTTAACACGCGCAAACGCCATCGGCTTGAGCATGCGCCGGATATAATCAGTTTCCTGGAAAGCATTCGCAAGGACTATCTGAATATCTATAAGGGCGATGGCGGTAACCATCCCCTGAGTGATTTCAACGCCATGATGCGTGCCGCCCTGGATCCGGTACCCCACGAGGACAATTGGGTCAGCGATCTGATTGCCGATGCCGCGCACCATTTGGCGGATTACAAACGCCACCCCGCACCACCAGATCATTGGCTACCGCTACGACAACTGCCCTGTGTTGCCCAACTGCTTGAGCATGTCTGCCACCAAGGGTATGACCACAACCAGCCCAACAGCGCTGATGCAGTATTTGAGCTGGTCAGCTGTGCTTGTCAGGATGTGTTCATGCAAATTCGCCAGGGCGACAGCAAGGCACTGGCCTTTTGGCAAGGCATAGAGCAGCGGATTATTGCCTCGGCGCGGGAGAAAAACACTCTGGACGCCGATGGCATGATGGTGATTTTCTCAGTGCTTTCCAGCCATAAGCAGTTCCTCTCTGGCCAGTTTCTCGACTTTATCCATCAGTGGCATATGGACCACGTGGAAGAGATGGCGCCCGAAGAGCTGACCTCAGAAGCAGTGGAGCAGTCACTACTGAGTATGCTTGAGGAAATTCCTGACGAGTTTGCCCTGGTGGCGGCCTTGAGTGAACAGCTGGCGTTTCTGCCCGCTGAAGGGCTGGAGCTGATTACCAGTGCCCTGGTGTCGTCGGAGAAAGGTCTCAACGGCACGGCACTGATGATTCTTGATGACAACCCGGAGCGGGCGGAAAGCATCGTTAGCGTCCTGGGTCAAAACCCCAGGGCACTGACGCCGGTCACGCTGGCCCGATTGATTCGCATCCGCAACTGGCTGGCCAAACCGGTGCAGACCCGGGTGGATAAACTGATCCAGGCAGCCCGTAAACAGGGCGTAGTGCCAGTGACGCCGGTTGGCCTGACCGAGAGCGATATTCTGGAAACCTACATGACGGCAGTGGATGGCATCGGTTCCCAGGGTGCCATGCTGATCGTGCGCGATGACCAGCGCTACCGGTTGATCTCTTTTGTCCTGAAAGAGTCGGTGGGCATTGTTGATGTGATGGTGACACCAGCGCTTGGGCGAAAACAGATAAACCAGTATGTTGCCCTGATGAAGCAGCAAGAGACCTCCGTGGAAAAGGTTTCACCCGATCTTATCCACAGACAATTGCCGTTTTTCCTGGCACTGAACCTGAAAAGCGGCATCAGCATTGACCATGAACTGATCCAGGTGATGGAGCTGCTCGGCATCAACGACTGGAATCCGGACAGTAGCCACCTGAACCGATTGTACGATGCGCTGTTTCCGGGCACACCTTCTGCCGAAGATATTCGCTGTGCCCAGAAGCATTCAGAAAAGTGGACCCAGACGGTGGTAGGGCAATCCTGGATCGAGATTCCGCAATCCCGGGAAGCGCTTGGAGAGGCTGACAGCTTCTTTAAAAATGTCATTGAACCCACGCGAATAAAGTGGAGCGAGCGCATCGGGCGGATGGCTTTATGGGCCCACTACAGCACCAGCAAAACCCGACAAAAGCAGAGCCGGGATTACGCTGTGATCAGCTGGCTGCTGGGGCATTCTGATATACCAGCCCAGGAAATCAGGCTGCTCAATGCCATTGCTCGCAACTCCATGTGATGGGTCAGCGAAAAGGCAGAGGTTTGGTTAAAGTAATGGCCTCTGCTGACATCTCGGCGCCCCAGGCTATAACCTCTACGCCAGCGTTAAGCGCTGTTTGCAGTTCGGCAGCGTAGGCTGGATCAATCTCCCTGGCAACAGATACGTGATCAATACCGGTGTGCTGTACGCAGAAAAACAGTACCGCTCTGTTGCCGGAGTTCACCATCTCCGTCAGTTCCTGCAAGTGCCTGATTCCCCGGCTGGTGACGGCATCGGGAAACAGACCCAGACCGTCGCTCATGGCCAGGGTGACGCTTTTGACTTCCACATAACAGTCGGGCAACGCATCGCCTGCAAGCAGCAGGTCGATGCGGCTGTTTTGACTGCCATAACGCACTTCCCGGCGGATGGTCTGGTAGCCACTCAGCCCTGGCACTTTACCGGCCTGAATCAGCTCTGCTACCAGATTGTTTGCCAATGTCGTATTTAACCCTGCCCGAGTCATACGTTCAGTGCCGTTAAATACCACAGGAATTTCCGCTTGCTCCCAGGTGTAGGGGTATTTGCGCTTGGGGTTGTGCGAATCGGAATACCATATCCGGTAACCCGGATGGAGACAGTTTTTCATGGAGCCGGTGTTAGGGCAGTGCAGAGTAATTTGCGACCCATCGTCCAACTTTACGTCGGCCATAAAGCGTTTATAGCGCCGCAAAAAACGAGCCTCCCGAAGAGGTTCGGTGTAATTCATTACTTACCCTCATTAAAGTATTTTTGATATTCAAAAATAGAATTTTAAGATGAAATCCAATCATGCCGTTAATGGTAAGACCGGGTAGGCTTGCAGAATCATCCATGCCACGGATCGAGGCAATAATAACTGTTGACCTGTGCCGACATTTTGGTCAATGTCGGAAATTGGACGACATTTTTTTATGGCGTCTTGCCATGTGTTTTGGTAGTTTCTCAGCTTCTTTTGGAAACACGGCAGTGGTTTGTTTCCATCCAGACCCGGAGGTGAATTTTTGATCCTGGGTCTTTAAGGAAGGCAAAAGGCAAGTGCCAGTAGCTTTTGCTCTCAGCAGATGGGGGCTCGTGGTATGGACCTTGGCTTTCAGGGAGCCGGCGTGCCGGAAGTAACAGAGGGATCGCAGAGGTCGCTTCTGAAAAGCGCGATGCGAGTGCCTTTTAATGGAGAACCGGAAAAGCGTGTACTTTTTCCGGCTCATGAATAGAAGGTGGTGAGGCTGTAATCATGTCAGCACAAAAAAACGCGGATACAGGCAATCTGCTCAAATCGTTTCATCCCTACCAGGAAATGGAAGGGGAAACGTATATGAACGAGCAACAGGTCGCTCACTTCACCCAGATCCTGCAAAACTGGAAGCAGGAATTGATGGAAGAGGTGGATCGCACCGTTAACCATATGCAGGATGAGGCCGCCAACTTCCCCGATCCTGCCGATCGCGCCAGTCAGGAAGAAGAGTTCAGTCTTGAGCTGAGAACCCGTGACCGGGAGCGCAAACTGATCAAGAAAATTAACGACACACTGGCTCGCATCGAAGAGGACGATTACGGTTTTTGCGACAGTTGTGGTGTAGAAATCGGCATCCGTCGTCTGGAAGCCAGACCAACTGCCACGTTGTGCATCGACTGTAAGACACTGGCTGAGATTAAGGAAAGACAGCTGGGTAACTGATTATCCCGGAACCGGCCTGGTGCTGGTTCTGACCCGACTTTCACGCCTGTATCCCAGCTTTCAGCGTGCTATTGGACACCGCCCGGTTAATGCTGACTGAGCGGTGTTTTCTGTTATGGGCCTTATAATCACCCCCTATGAGCAAGACAAACACACCTTATATCGGACGTTTTGCACCGTCACCATCGGGTCCCTTGCACTTTGGCTCTCTGGTGGCCGCACTTGCTAGCTATCTTGATGCCCGGGCCCACGGTGGCAGGTGGCTGGTGCGTATGGAAGACATCGATCCGCCAAGGGAACCGCCGGGCGCTGCTGACCTGATTCTGCAAGCGCTGGAAGCTTACGGACTGCACTGGGATCAAGACGTCTTGTGGCAAAGTCGTCGTCAGACAGCTTACGATGAGGCGCTGGCCAAGTTGCGACAAGAACAGAAACTCTATCCCTGCACTTGCACACGCAAGAAACTGGCCGGCCTTAATGGTGTTTATCCGGGTTACTGTCGCAATGTATGGCAAGATACGGTTCCCAGCGAACCTCACGGGCTCAGATTGCTGTGCCAGGACACGACCATTCATTTTCAGGACCGTATTCAGGGAGAACAGTCGTATAATCTGGCAGCGCTTGGTGATTTCCTGCTTAAACGCAAGGACGGCCTTTACGCTTATCAGTTAGCAGTCTGTGTGGACGATGCCTTTCAGGGCGTTACCCATATTGTCCGGGGAGTGGATCTGCTGGATTCGACCCCGCGTCAGCTCTATCTGCAAAGCCAGCTATCCGTGACTCATCCGGTATATGCCCATATTCCGGTGATCACCTTGAACGATGGCAATAAACTGAGCAAGCAGAACCACGCTCCGGCCATTCCCTTGAACAATCCCCGACCGATATTGGTTAAAGCGATTAGAGCCTTGGGTCTTGGACCTGAACCAGATCTTCAGACCTGCACAATTGCTGATATCCTTGCGTGGGGCGTGCAACACTGGACAGTGCACAATCTGCAAGGTAAAAAAGAGCTGTTGCTCGCTGCTCTTGATTAACGTCAGTAGTCAAATAAATTGCCGAAGGCGAGCAAGAGTTTAATTTTGTGCCTGATCGTATGAGTTTGCCTGCGCTATGCCTGCGTCCACGGGCAGTCGCAACATCAGGATGGCTCCGGCAGCAAAAAAAGCCATAAGCAACAACAGCGCCTGTTGTGCCGAGAACATATCTGAAACTAGGGCAAAGCTACTGGTACCGATAATGGCTGCCAGTTGCGAGAACATCCCCCAGTAACCAAAGAGTTTACCGCTGTGTCTGGTTGGGCTAAGCATGCCCACCAAAGCTCGGCTGGCGCTTTGCGTTGACCCAAGCCCGGCGCCGGCAATCAAGGTGCAGATGATGAATAGTGTGTTTGTCTCGATCTGCAACCAAGTGCTCAATGTCGTTAATTGATGAATGCAGCCTAATCCAAGTAGCCACCACAGCAGCGTTAAACTGATGGTATAACGCGCACCAATTTTCGACTCCAACCAACCAAACGACAATGAACCAATAAATGCCGACACCTGTAACGCCAGGAATACTGAGGTTTTTTCTCCATTGGTCAAATTCAGTTCGGTGGCGACATAGATGCCAAAAAATTTGATAACAGTGACGATGCCGGCGCTGTACAAGGTAAAAATTATAAAAAAGCGATAAAGAATCGGTAGTCGTTGTGTGAGTGTGTGGCTCTCCCTGAAGCCTTGCCAGCTATACCTAAGCAGCGTCAGCCAATGAATACTGCCGGGTTTTAGCGGTCGTCGTTCTTTTAGCCAGATCATTGTCGGGATTGCAGCCAGGATAAAATAGCCTCCCACGACCACCATCGCTAGCCGATTTTGCAGCAGGTATTGAGCACTGTCGACAGGTGCGGTGATCACGCCAAACAGCACAATAATAAGGCTTAGCAGACCACCCAGATACCCCAGACCCCAGCCAAAACCCGAGACCAGCCCCATGTACTTTTCGGTGGTGATATCAGTCAGAAAGCTGCTGCTGACGCTCTCACACAGTATCCAGACAGTGTTGCTCAACATCAACAGCAGTACCGCTGCAAGCACCATGCCTGGAGCAACAAAGTACAACCCCATGGTCGCCAGAGCACACGCGAACATCAGGATCATGAGCCAGCGTTTTTTGCCGCCGTAAAGATCGATCCAGCTGCCTATTAGTGGCGCCAGCACCATGGCGGCCACGCTGGATAGGGACATGGCGAGGGCCCACCAAGTGTTTCCCCACTGACTGCCAGCAACAATATGGCCAATAAAAAAAGCACTGTACACTACCGTGATCACTACCGTGGTGTAAGCACTGTTGGCAACATCGAACATTGCCCAGCCGAAGATTTCGCGCTTGCTCACATCAAGTTCCCTATGGGTGCATTTCAGCTAAGCTAACGCGCTGCTATTTTGCTGGCTATGGTCATATTCCGCTACTGTCGTTTAAAACTGACAATCCTTCTGGTCCTAGGGTACGCCAAAATAAGCCATCTGGTCTGGCATCTGAGCAGGCATCTGACCTGGTAGGTACCAGACGATGACAGAGTAGCGATTTAGTATTGTCAAAATTGGAAAAGAAATTTTATAAGGGCTATTCCTTATGCCTACATTGCGCGCATTAACCTAGACTGACCGGCCGTCTGGAAATAAGTGTGTGAGTGGCATTAACGCATGACGGGTAATATTCTACACCTTAAATAAGGTGTTTTTCCATGATTCGGTTTTTGTTTAGCGGCATGTCATATCCCTTTTTTATGCAATCCATCAGCAAGTTTCGTGAAATTGGTTCAATCATTCCAAGCTCTCGATTCCTTGTTTCTTCAATGTGTGAGCAGATTGATTTCAGGTCTGCATCATTAGTGGTTGAGCTCGGTCCGGGAACGGGCGTAATGACGCGCTGGATGCTTTCGAAAATGTCTGAACAAAGTCGTCTGGTTTGCATTGAGCTAAACCCGGCATTTTCCGCACAACTCAGCACAGAGCTCCGTGGCACGCAGGCCAGCGTAGTGCAAGGCAGCGCTGAGGATTTGTCGCAGCATCTGCAAGATCATGGTTGCCTGCAAGCGGACTACATTGTTTCGTCACTGCCGTTGTATAACATACCCATCCAGATGAAGATGCGCATACTGCGTGCCTGTAAGAAAAATCTGAAAGTTGGTGGTCAATTTATTCAATATCAATATTCCATTTTTGATAAGAAAACCGTTCAGCGTCATTTTGACGATGTAAAGACTGATTTTGTGTTGATGAACTTTCCTCCTGCTTTTGTTTACACCTGCACCAAACAATTATTTTGAAAATGGTAATGACTAAAAAGTACATCCTGAGTTTATGGCTCTGCCTTGTTTGTGTTTGCATGGTTAGCTATTTCGTTAGTCCGGAACTGTTCCAACCGGCGAATATGCGACAGCTCTTTTCTGATAACCTGTATTCGGCTGCCGTGCTTTATCTGGTGTTAGGTACCTTACGTGGACTGACCCTGATACCGCTAACACCATTGCTGCTGGCAGGAGTACTTGTTTTTCCGCCGGTCATGCTCTTTATCATCAATGCTGTTGCGGTTGTCACCTCATCGGCCATTGTTTACCACTGGGGTCGTTACCTGGGATTTGATCAGTATTTTGCTGAGCGCTACCCGGATCAGGTTGACAAGCTCTCCCAGTCACTAAAGAAAAAAGAACTGCTGGTAGCAACCCTCTGGAGTTTTTTTCCGCTGGTTCCCACTGACCTGATTTGTTATGTCTGTTCTGTTTTGCGTGTGCGCTTATGGAAATGTCTTGCGGGTGTCTCTATCGGGGAAAATGTTATCTGCGCGGTTTATATTTTCGGTGGCAATATGCTGTTGACTGCGATGAATCCCTTTTAACGAATCCCACGTAATTCTCCATCCATAACTGACGCATTGTGAGCAAAGCGACCTTTGCCGGTTTGGGTGAAGATGGATAGGGGGCAACCTGTGAAGGGTTGCGTCTTTTCCTCTCCTGCTCTGCTAATCTTTGCTACTATGCCAAAGCTGACTTGCTGGGACACAGCAGATTCGTAAAGGGTTCCCCTACAGAAAGTCCTGTAAGCGCAGGTTCTGTAGCGAGAGGTGTTGGTAATATTCAACATGGGTCGAACGAAGCCCCCATCCATAACCGTCAGGTTTGGTGGTGGGAGTATGTCACTACTTTCCGCATAAAAGGTCGCTCTTTTTATCCCGAATATCAGGTTATCCCGAATATTGGGCGTGCGAAATTCTGAAAATCTGACAGCTTATGTAAACGAATTTGTGCAAACGAATTTTTTGGTAATGCTTGCAGGCTTTGGTACATAGAAGCTGTGGCGAGCGCTCCTCCCGAAAAGAAGGAGCGTGAATCGGTGATTACCGAAGAAGCGCGGAAAGCCCAGTACTTCTAGTGCTGGGATGGATAGCGACCAGCCTGATAAGGCTGGCAAACTAACTTCTTTTGCCATCCGTACATTCTGCAATCCCTAACAGGATTTTTATAGACAATGTGATACTTTGTAAAAATGAATACAAAACGTGCCTACAAATACAGATTCTACCCAACGACTGAGCAGGAGAAACTTCTTGCCCAGTCATTCGGCTGTGCTCGTTTTGTGTATAACGATACTCTGCGCTTTCGCACCGACGCATACTATAAGGATGGCACTTCATTCTCTCACTCTGACGTCGAGAAGCGACTTGTCTCTCTCAAAACAGAATTTCCATTTTTGGCTGAGGTTTCCAGTGTCATTCTTCAGCAAACTCTGCGTCACCAACAAGAAGCCTTCAAAAACTTCTGCACCCGCAGGGCATAAAGGCTGGTAGGGCAAAGTATCCAACATTCAAAAAGAGAAATGCCAGACAGAGCATTCGTCTAACCAAAGCTGCTTTCAAATTCAAAGATGGCCAACTGTTCATTGCCAAAAGCAAAGAGCCTCTGAACATCAGTTGGAGTCAGCCACTATCTTCTGAACCATCCAGTATCACTATCAGCAAAGACTGTGCTGGTAGATACTTTGTCTCCCTGCTTTGCGAGTTTGAAGCTAAACCAATGCCGATCAGTAACAAAACGGTCGGCATTGATTTAGGTTTAACCGATCTATTCATCACGTCCGACGGCAAGAAATCAGGCAATCCCCGTCATACCCTGCGCTATCAATCCAAACTGGCTTACTATCAGAAACAGTTGGCCAAAAAGAAGAACGGAAGCAAGAACCGAGCCAAAGCCAGACTCAAGGTCGCTCGTATTCATGCCAAAATAGCCGATTGCCGAATGGATGCCACCCACAAGGCATCCCGCACACTGATTAACGAGAACCAAGTTGTGTGTGTCGAGTCGTTAACCGTGAAAGGAATGATCAGAAATCCAAAGCTGGCAAAACACATTGCGGATGCCAACTGGGGTGAATTTGTCAGACAACTTGAGTACAAGTCCGATTGCACCCGAGGGCATAAAGACTGGTCGTACTCTCGTTAAGATCGACCGGTTCTTCCCCAGTTCCAAACGGTGCTCCAACTGTGGATTTGTTCATGAACGTCTGCCGTTGTCTATCCGTCACTGGCGTTGCCCCGAGTGCAGCGTTAAACACGACAGGGACATCAATGCAGCCATCAATATCAAAGCCGCCGGGCTGGCGGTGTTAGCCTGTGGAGCGACCGGAACGGGGATGGCAGGGTCTTAGACTTTGCCATCCAGGGAAGGCGTGTTGAAACAGGAAGCCTGTTAGGTGGCTAACGGGAATCCCGCTCCTTTAGGGGCGGGAGGATGTCAAACGACGAAGTTGCTGATGGCAAAACCGGCAGCTACCGAAAAGGTGACGGACATCAGGCCTGGCAGCATGAAGCTGTGGTTAAACACGTACTTGCCGATGCGTGTGGTGCCAGTAACGTCAAAGTCGATGGCCGCAAGGATTGGGCCGTAGTTAGGCACAAAGAAGTAACCATTAACCGCCGGAAACATCGCTATCAGCGATGCCACTGGCAGACCGAGGGCTACGCCCAGAGGCATCAGGGTAGCAACTGTCGCTCCCTGGCTGTTGACCATTACTGACAGAATAAACAGTGCGATGGCAAACGCCCATGGGGCAGCGTGAACCAGGTCAGAGATGCTGCCTTTGAACAGGACATCGTGAGCAGCAAAGAAGCTGTCGCCCAGCCAGGCAATACCAAAGATGGCAATGATAGCCCGCATACCGGCAAGAAATACTTCACTCGCACTGGCTTCAGTAACATCTGCCTTGGCCCACCAGACAATCAGTGCAGCCACACTCAACATGACGATTTCAATGGTATGGGCCATGGACATGGGAACGCCATTAAACTGTGGCCGCAGAATTGGCACAGCACCCATAAAGACGACGATGATCGCACCAAACAAGAATAAAAGTACGGATATTTTCGCCCCAGGCTTCAGTTCGGTAATCCTGTCACCAATACCTTGGTCCATCTCGCGACGGAACTCAGGGTCCTGCATACGATGCTGGAATACTGGATCGTCTTTGAGTTCCTTACCCAGTTTATTGGTCACCGCAGCTGCTATGGACAGGCCAATTATGGTTGCTGGAATGGTGATGCCAAGAATCTGTCCAAGCGTAATTTCATAACGAGTGGACAAAATGGTCAGCATGGCTACGGTGGCTGCAGCGATAGGACTGGCCACAATACCCACTTGAGAGGCAATAACCGCTATAGACAGCGGACGCTCAGGACGAATACCGGTACGACGTGCCACCTCGGCAATAACTGGCAGCACTGCATAAGCTACGTGGCCAGTACCGGCAAACATGGTGAAGAAATAGGTTACCGCCGGAGCAATAAAGGTGATCCGTTTGGGATTTTTTCTCAGGATTCGCTCAGCCAACTGTACCAGATAGTCCATACCGCCAGCGGCCTGCATACAGGCAGCAGCAGAAACCACCGCCAGAATCATCAACATTACATCAATAGGTGGAGACGTGGGTTTGACCTCAAACAGAAAGGCAAGAATGGCCAGGCCGACACCTCCCGTCAAACCAAGACCGATGCCCCCGATTCGTGCACCAACCATGATGCACAGAATCACGATGGCAAATTGTACCCAGATCATAATGAATTTCCTCTGGCAGCGTTTGTACGCTGCTCAAAACGACAAAACAAAACCGCCTCGTTGTTATGCGTGGTGCTTAATGTGGAAGCGACAGAAAAAAACCAAGGCAGTTTACGGGAGTAATTTTTGTGGCTGATTGATTTACAGCAATAATTTACGGCTCTATCTGGCAATCGCGATAGAAAGCTATTGCTGATCCTTTTTGTGGTGTTTTTTTATACTTATCTATAAAAAAAATAAATATATTTTGTCTTTTTGGCATTTATCCATGTTTTTTTCTGTTGATGCTTGTTGGTGAAAAGGGGATACAGGGGAAAAGTAACTACGGTGAACATGAAAAATACGAAGAAGTACTTTTCTTTTCTTTTTTGCGCTTTTTTATCTATTCAAGCCAAAGGATGAGCGTAACTGTTATTAACGTTAGCGCCCAGCGAACTCCTTGAACCTGAGACAACTCGGAAATAATACCACCGACCACAGCATTGTCGGCAAAGCTTAGAGATGGCAAGAGACAGCTTCCAGTCAAAGTCAGGCAGATGTTTGGTAGTACAGGATCTATGTGGAACTTTTTGCCTGAAAGCCCATCGAAGAGGAATAAAGTTAATTCGCTGGTCAGTAGTGGTTTGCACTCATAAGATCTGAAATCGCAGCTATTTTTACTGCTAGTCACAGATGAGTAGTTCACTTTTCAGAGGTATTTGGATTTGAATTTGAATATGAATATGTACAGCCCGTTGTTATCAGCACCAGCGCCACCCCCTTACCAGGAAGCGGTACTGACCAAGGAAAAAAAACCGATTACCAACTCTGGACCAGATTCCGTTTCTGATTCCCGCATTGATTCCCGTATTGCTTCTCGTATTGCTTCTCGTATTGATCACGGCGAAGACCATTTAGTAACAGCCTGTCGCAATAATGACCTGAATTTTCTAACTACCTCTGAAAAGCTGCCCAAAGGTATCGACTACCTCTACGAGAATAAAGAAAAAGATTGCCAATTAGAAAAGTCCACCAGTCTCCTGCACATTGCCTGTTACGAAAACAACCCGCCGGTTGTGAAACTGTTGCTTGAATGGGGCGCGAACCCAAACATCAAGTTGCCCAAATCAGGCCTGACTCCTATTGAGATAGCCTGTGCTGATGAGCAAGGACATCCAGAGATAGTTTCGCTACTGGCACGGTATCTGTTTCCGCACCGGCTGGACATCAATGCCAGCCACTGTGTTAAATCACCAGATTATCCAGCGGACTTTACGCTCCTTCAGTTGGCCTGTCGTTCGCAAAATGTTCCGGCCATAAAGACTCTGTTGGCCAACCACGCTGACCCAAACCTGACGGCACAGCACTGGAGTATCCCACCTCTGCACCTGGTCTGCGGCGCCAATAGTGTTGACGGTGACGTAATCAATAGTCTGCTTGAGGCGAAAGCCAACATTAACGCCCGTTACCAGGAGTCAACTGCCTTGCATGTCCTGTGCAGCAGCGAGCAATGTAATGAGCAGGCATTACATGCTTTATTAGCAGGAGGGGCCGACGTCAACGCCGTCACATCAAAGGGCGTCACACCCTTGATGCTTGGCAGTCAGAATAATACTCAGATGACCGACCGGCTGCTTATGAATGATTGTATTGACGTTACTATGGCGGATTATCAGGGCTGGCAGGCAATCCACTACGCCGCTCAGTTGGGCCATGAAACCGCAATTAATGCGCTGGTGGACAAAGGGGCAAATGCCAACGCAAAAACAAACCAAGGGGTTACGCCCTTGCATCTGGCCATGATAGGAAAATACGAACCGACGATCTATGCCCTACTGGATCACGGTGCGGACATATCCACCAAAGCGCCTGTTACTGCTTACTCGCGGGCCAAAACCTGCAAGATTACCATGTATCTGTTTTGCTCTTTGCTATGCTGCCCTTTCTCTGTGCAGGGGATGTGCTTGTCGGGTGCATGTGATGAGTTTTGGCGTGATAAACCCATTCATGAGCGCTACGTCCGGAGGTACACCCAATCATGTTGTCCTACATATTGTGGGCTGTCACCGCTGGATATGGCTGACGAAGAACTGCAGGCACGAATGTTAAGTCGAACTATAACAAGGCAGCCGGAAAACCTCCCAAATCCACCAGCAAGATAGCCAATTACAGGATAACGGACTTGATATCTCTCCTCTCTCACAGATGAGCGGAGAGAGGAAGCCAATACGCATACAAAAAGATCAAACCGGAGAATCAATATCCACAAACTGATGCTCAATACCGGTCTGGTCATGCAGCCAGCGAGCCAGTGCCTGTACGCCGTAACGTTCAGTGGCGTGATGACCGGCGCTGATGTAATGAATGCCGTTTTCCCTGGCAAAGTGTACGGTTGACTCAGAGATTTCACCGCTGATAAAAGCGTCAACCCCAAGGCCCAGCGCTTTGTCGATCATGCTTTGGGCCGCGCCGGTGCACCAGGCGATGGTTTTAATTGGGTGATCACCACCGGCGATCAGCAGCGGTTCCCGTTGTAGAGTGGTAGCCAGGTCTTGACCCAGTTCCGTCAGGGACAGCGGCTGCCCGGTCGTACCCCAATTGCCAATGGGTTTGGCGCCAGCTTCCATGCCACCGAGTACCTGCCAGCCCATCAGCCGCGCCAGCTCAGCGTTATTGCCCAGAGTGGGGTGTCCATCCAGCGGCAAGTGGTAGGCTACCAGGCTGATATGGTTAGCCAGTAGGGTTTCAATCCGTCGGCGTTTACTGCCGGTGATTACGGCATCTTCGCCGCGCCAGAAGTAACCATGATGAACCAGAATAACGTCAGCCTGCACCCCCACCGCCCGGTCAATCAACGCCTGGCAGGCAGTAACACCGGTAATGATTTTTTTTACCGGAGCATCCGGCGAGCGAGAGGCATCCACCTGAATGCCATTAGGGCAGTAATCCTTGAACAGTTCTGGTTGCAGTTCCTGGTCCAGCAACGCCACCATTTCTGTTAACGTCATTTCCTTTGCTGGCTCTTTTGACAGCCCTTTTGACGGCTCTTTTGATTCCATGGGTTCTCTCCAATGGCCACCGGCTGTTATATTACCAGCCATAAATCATTCAATGACAAGGCTGAACATTATAACCTCGCAATCTCATCGGACTAGGAATGAAAAAACTGCTTAAGTCGGTCGGCCTGTCGGTTCTTCTTGGACTTGCGAGCGCTGTCACCGTGTTACTGATTAGGCCGGAGCTTGGAGGCATATCGGAGTTATCCCGCGACCGCCTGCTCACCCAGTCGATGCGTGCCATCAGTTTTACCGGTCCGGTGTCTTACCGTGATGCCGTTGAAAAAGCCGCTCCGGCGGTGGTCAGCATTGCCACCAGCAGTTTGTCTCAACAAAGCAACGCCAATTTGCCTTTGCCCCAGCGAACCCGCAGCCTGTTGGAAGGCTCTGGCGTTATTGTCGATCCCGAGGGTTACATCCTCACTAATCACCATGTCATTAAAGATGCCGGTCGATTGTTGATCACCTTGCGTGATGGGCGTGAGGGCGTGGCCTGGGTCGTTGGTACTGATCCGGAAAGCGACCTGGCAGTCCTCAAGACCGATTTACCGGGGCTGCCCTACCTTGATCTGCAAAATTCTGAAACTGAAATCGGTGATGTGGTGCTGGCCATCGGTAATCCTTTTGGTCTGGGTCAGACCGTTACCATGGGGATTATCAGTGCCACCGGGCGTAACGACCTGCAACTGAACACCTACGAAGATTTTATCCAAACCGATGCCGCCATTAATATCGGCAACTCCGGGGGAGCTCTGGTCAATGCCTATGGCGATCTGGTTGGCATCAGTACTTTGTTGTTCACCCGTGGGGGTGGGAGTGAAGGCGTTGGTTTTGTTATCCCGTCCAGCATGGCGCGCTTTGTGATGGATTCCATCATTAAACACGGTCGGGTGATTCGTGGCTGGTTGGGTATTGAGTCCCAGCCACTGAGTTCCGCCCTGGCGCATGCCTACGGTGTCAACCCTAATATTGGTATTGTTATTACCGGCATTTATGCAGATGGTCCGGCTGACAGGGCTGGTTTGCGCCGGGGCGATATTCTTACCGGGGTTAATGGCCAGGGTACTCGTGACGGTCGTAAGGTGATGAATATGGTCGCGCGGATTCCACCCGGCCAGCCCATGACCATGCAGGTGCTCAGGGATGGCCAGCATATTGAACTGACTACCCAAGCCGCCACGCGCCCGACCATTGTCAATTAAGGTCGTTTTCATTCTGAGCAGCCAAAATTGTCGTTATTTTATTCTCAATGCACGACAGAAGCAGACCCAAGCGAGGCTTGCCACCGGCGTTGTCGGGATATATTCTTGAGCGCTTTTCCAACACGTTTGTCAATAATTCCAGCACAGACAGTGCCGCCAACCGATGTGTGGGGCAAGGCACGGATGGCTGGCAACAGGAGCATTTCATGCGCGTTATTCTGCTGGGCGCACCGGGCGCAGGTAAGGGGACTCAAGCCCAATTTATCATGGAGCACTACGGTATCCCTCAGATTTCCACCGGCGACATGCTGCGGGCGGCAATCAAAAATGGCACCGAACTGGGCAAGAAGGTCAAGGCCGTTATGGACTCCGGTGCCCTGGTGTCCGATGAGATCATTATCGCCCTGGTCAAAGAGCGTATTGCCCAGGAAGATTGTGCCAAAGGCTTTTTGTTCGATGGTTTCCCACGCACCATTCCCCAGGCAGAAGCGCTGCGCGATGCCGGCATCGCCATTGATCATGTGGTAGAAATTGCCGTTGCTGACGAAGAAATCGTCAAACGCATGAGCGGGCGCCGCGTTCATCCGGAAAGTGGCCGCACCTACCATGTGGTGTTCAATCCCCCCAAAGAAGAAGATAAGGACGACATCACCGGCGAACCATTGGTGCAGCGCGCGGATGACGAAGAAGAGACAGTCCGCAAACGGTTGGGTGTATACCACGATCAGACGGCACCACTGGTGGCATTTTATCGCCAACTCGATGGCAGAACCCGCTACAGCTGTGTTGTCGGTGTTGGTTCCGTTGATGACATTCGTCGGCAAGTGCTTGCCAGTCTGGTCGCTGTTTGATGAAACTGCTGGCCCTTGATACCGCCACGGAAGCCTGCTCCGTGGCGCTTGCTATTGATGACGAAGTGATCGACCGCTTCGAGCTGACTCCCCGTCGCCACAGTCGTGACCTGCTACCCATGGTTGAAGCAGTATTGGCGGAGGCGGGACTACGGCTGGCCCAGCTTGATGCTTTGGCTTTTGGTCGCGGTCCCGGTGCCTTTACCGGTCTGCGGGTGGCTACTGCCATGGTGCAAGGGTTGGCCTTTGCTGTTGATCTGCCGGTGGTGCCAGTATCAACCCTCGCCGCACTGGCCCAGCAGGGTTGGCGCATACATCAGGCAAAACAGGTCTTGAGTGCCATTGACGCCCGGATGGATGAAGTCTATTGGGGCGCGTTTGCTGAGTCTGACGGTCTGATGGTGCCGGTGGCCGATGAAGTGGTCGTGCCACCGGCCAATGCTACGGCCACAGTTGGCAGCTGGTTCGGCATGGGAACAGGGTGGGCCTTCAGGGAGCAAATCGCTGCCCAAGTTACTGATAGCCAAGTGGATGCGTGGCCTCATGCCCGGGATATAGCCACACTGGCCGTTGCCGACTTTAAACGGGGCGGCGGACTGCCAGCCGAGCAGGCCATGCCGGTTTATCTGCGTGACAAGGTGGCCCTGAAAAAATCAGAACGTCAATAAATAAATGAATGTGGAAGCATTGCTATGGACACTTTGCAAACCGTTATTCTCGCCCTGCTTCAGGGCATTACTGAATTTTTGCCAATCTCCAGTTCCGGACACCTGATTCTGCCTGCCCAGCTGTTTGGCTGGACCGATCAGGGATTGGCTTTTGACGTGGCCGTCCACCTTGGCACACTGACGGCAGTGATCATCTATTTCTGGAAAGACCTGCTGACCATTGCCCAGGATTGGCTGAGATCATTGGCCGGCAAAGGAACTACTGTTAACAGTCGTTTAGGTTGGTACCTGATTTTTGCCACCTTGCCAGCAGTGGTTTTTGGTCTGATCCTGAAGCAAACGGGAATGGACACAGCCATGCGCTCTGTAGCAGTGATTGCTGCCACTACTATGATTTTTGGAGCGGTGCTGGGCTGGGCGGATTATACCGGGGCACGAGTGCTGCCGCTGGAGAAAATAACCTTTCGCCAGGCGATGCTGATCGGTTTTGCCCAGGCGCTGGCCCTGATTCCGGGCACTTCCCGTTCTGGCATTACCATGACTGCTGCGCTGATGATGGGTTTTACCCGTGAAGCTGCCGCGCGCTTCTCTTTTCTGCTCTCCATTCCGGTAATTGTCGGGGCTGGCAGCCTGTTGCTGGTGGACCTGGCCAAAAGCACCACGCCGATTGACTGGCAGACCTTGTCGTTGGGAACTTTGGTGTCCGCTATCAGTGCGTGGCTCTGTGTGTACTTTTTCCTGGCTTTTATTAACCGAATTGGCTTAATGCCCTTTGTCATTTACCGGATGATACTGGGTGTGGTGCTGCTCGGGTTTGTGTTTGCATAACCAGGGCGTGGCTTGGGTGGGTTGCTGCACGAGGCAATCTCTCCTGCCTGCTGAGCGCGGTGCGACATTTCCAGCCTAGGCGTTAGCAAACTTAAGTGCGTTTTTTTGCTTTCTTCTTACCACCTTTATTATTGCCACTGCCTTGCCTGAGCCATTTGTCCTGGGAGTGCCTGTCTATATAGTCCCGATAATCAGCATGGGCGCCCCGCGCTGATGCGGGTTCACCTTCCGGGACGATTTCAAATACTTCCCCAAGGAGGTTCAGATCTCTCTGTAAATTCTGGGAACCCGGAATAACGTCGCCCCGTACATGAACTTCCTTTATCCCTTCAACGATATTTTCTACCTTGACGCCTTCGGCCATATGGCTAGCGATCATGTCCCTCATGGCAGAGTTGCTCGGTGTTGACGCAAAGGCCCGGGCCTGCACGCCATAGCCCATTGCCCGCGCAACACCAACACCGTATGAAGACAGACCTCCACCCAATGAGTGGCCAATGGCGTAGGCGCTGGCGTTATTTTCTTGCGCCTCTCTGGCCAAAACAACAACAAGCTTTCTGGCCTGATCATATATTTTGGGAATACTACCACTCCAGGTAGCCACGTTAGCACCAAGTTGTCTATGCGTCTCGGGTTGCCAGATTCGCTCGCTTACACCCCCAGTGCTTGATAAACTGGCAGTCGTGCCACCGAAAACTATGGCGTATTGCGTGCGGCCGTCAATATGTCTTTTGATTGGTACTGCCACAAGCCCGGAAACCTGGTCACTGAGCAAGCCTTGGTCTTGATCGAAACCCACTTCGGCCCGCGCTGCCAGAGTCGCTCCCAAAGCTGGATCAGGTGCCCAACCGCCGGTCAGTAGCGCGGGATCACGCACATAGGCATAGGAGGTCAGTCGGGAAAACATCAGCATTTCTTCTTTGGAATAGGATGCATCCAGATTGCGGTTATGCACTGTGCGCAAGCACTGCAGGTTGTAGCCTGTCGGTATTGGCCCGGCTGGTTGATCCGTCTTCACTGTGGCCCGATATAACCAGGGCAAATCTCTTTCCAGTTGCACGCTCTGGTCAGCGCCAGACGGAATCGTGATCATTTGTGCATCTTTTGACTGTCGTCCATCTGCTACAAATAACTTCACGTCTACCGGATAACGACAGTTGTTTTCGATTTTAACGCTGGTTTCATCTTGATCCTGAAAGAGTTCTCTGGTGCCGGAACCTGCGCCTCGGGACTGCACACAAACATGTGAATGTTCGGGATTTTGTTGCAGCACTTTATCCGGAAAGGCGTTTTCCGCATCCCAGGGTTTGGTATACCTTGGTTGGCGGTGATGGCGTTCATCATGATGTTGATGCCCGTGCTGATCATGATCATGATGACGATGGTGCTTGTGCCGGTGATGATGCTCACCAGAATGACGTGCTGAGTCTGGCGTATGTTCTGCTTGCTCCAATGCCTCGACATTCAAGCTGCGTAGTACTTTTACTACCTCCTCATAGAGGGCGTCCGGATTTACTCCACTCGTTGGTCTTGTCGTTTCTTGTGGTGCTTCATCGAACATAACAGGAAAGGCCTGCTCCCTGTCAGGCACGGTAGGATCCTCGGGCGGCTCAGTATGTGCTGCGCGGTCAGCCAGAGTGTCATTGCTGCCACCTGGAGCATCAGCGCCCGTTGTGCTGTTACTGTCGCTCCCGAAGAACCGTCCGGTAAATCCCGCCACTACATCATAAACACGCTCAACAAAAGACCTGGCCTCGGGATTGACCGTTGGCTTAATGTTCAGATCCCAGCGGGTTGCCGCTACGGCAGCTGTCGTTTGTAGGCCGCCCGCCAACAGGGCTGCACCTGCCTGAATAGCATCTGCAGTGGTGTATAGTGGCCTGTCCGGATTATTCGGTGGCTCAGACTCAACCCGATTACTCCGGGCAGAAATCTTTTTGACAAACTCCTCATAAGGCGTCGTTGGTTTAATATCCAGACCCTTTGCCGCATTTTCCTCTTCCTCTGCGTTTTTTTGTCTTTGTCGGCGCGTGGTATGGGCTGGTTTCCTTGTTGTTCTTCTTGACGTTTGCGCGCTGGTAGCTCCTTGATTCTGCCTGCCCCATCTCTGGGTTATGTCGTTCAATGATATCGGATCGGCACCGGAATCAGGCATTGGCGGCGTATACGTTGGCACCCCCCTGGCATTTTGAATATTTACCGGGGGAGCACTTGGCGACGCTTGCTGGTTTTTTAGCGCGCTGGCAGAAGTGGTTGGCTTTATGGGCTGAATTGGTGGCATTTTATTACGGTCGGATTAAAAAACTTGCTGAAGTGCTGGTTGCTTTTTATCCCACAGGTTCATCTCATCGTCATTTACACACGGCAGCAATATGAGCCTGCCCTGTATCGACTCATACTCGATATGAGCACGAACCAAAGACGAGGTTCAAATAATTTTACATAGGGGGCAGGTGGTATTGGTACGTAGCATCAGGCCACGCCGCCATTAACAGAAATAACCTGTCTGGTAATATAAGCAGCACTTTCCGACATCAGATAGCTGACCAGCGAAGCAACCTCTTCAGGCTTACCAGGGCGTCCTGTCGGGATCATTTTGATGATTTCTTCAACCGGAGCATCGGCAATCATGTCCGTCTCGATGAGTCCGGGAGCGACGCAGTTAACGGTAATCTGTCGTTTGGCCAGCTCCAGGGCTAATGCTTTGGTAGCGCCAATGATGCCCGCTTTGGCAGCGCTGTAGTTGACCTGCCCGTGGTTACCAATCATCCCAGAAACCGATGCCAGGGTGATAATTCTGCCTGGCTTGCGTCGACGCACCATGGGCATCACCACCGGATGCAGAACATTATAAAAACCATCCAGATTGGTATGAACGACACCATCCCAATCATCAGCCTTCATGGCCACAAAGGCATTATCGCGAATCATGCCGGCATTACAAACGACACCGTAATAGGCACCGTGATCGTTAATATCTTGCTCCAGAACACGGCGGCACTGCTGACGGTCAGCAAGATCAAACTGTAATATACGACCATCGCTGTCAGCCTCTTGCACCAGGGATAGCGTCTTTTGTGCCTGAGCCAGACCCGTCCGGCAATGAAGCGCAATACGGTAGCCATCAGCGGCCAGGCGCAGGGCAATGGCTCGACCAATTCCCCGGCTGGAGCCGGTAACCAGTACAGTTCTGCTCATGCTGTGTGCCCTTGCATAAAAAAGTCGTCGATATTTTCAGGCTGATAAGCATTGATCACTGCTTGAGCCAGCACTGTTGGATTACCCGCGGAGCTAATGGTGCAGTCAAAGGCGCTCAGGGAACCATCTGTAATTATTTGCCGCACATGAACGCTGTAAAGTTGGTCGCAGCAAAACTGTTCTACTTCAATGTTGTAGGAACGAGTACCGAGCAACAGGCCCAGCTTGATGGGCAAGCCTTGCTGACGCGCCCGGATACCAGCAAAAATAGCGATGGTTTGGGCCATATACTCCATGCCAACCCAGCACGGCACATTCCCTGTGGAATCGGCAAAGGGGCTGTCAGGACCAGGCGTTACCAGTGCCTGGGCAAAATCCTCGCCATAGCTGTCCACCGCGTCAAGCAGAATCATGGGGTGAGCATGAGGTAGCAGTTTTTCCGGTGTTAACTCAAGGGAATTCAGGCGCATCACTGTGTTCCGAGAATGACTGACACATTGCTGCCCCCAAAAGCAAACGAGTTGCTCATGATGCAGGTTCGACCGTCCGGCAATTTGGTCTGGTCGCTGGCCAGACTGATTGCTGGCAAGGTTGGATCCCTGGGCTGGTCGGCAATATGGGGTGGAACCTGCCGATCTTTGTTCAGCTTTGAGAGCAGCAACCAGACCAGCGCTGCCTCTACCGCGCCGGCAGCACCGAGGGTGTGCCCGGTCATGGTTTTGCTGGAACTGCAAGGGATACGCTGACCAAACAGACGCATGACCGCCTGGCTTTCCATGGCATCGTTTAACGCTGTGGCAGTGCCGTGCAGATTAAGATAGTCAATAGCTTCACAACTCAGTTTGGCATCAGCCAACGCTGCGCGCATGGCCGCCTCGGCACCAATACCTTCAGGTTGGGGTGCCGATATATGCCAGGCGTCGGATGATTCACCCACGCCCAGCAATTCAATAGGCGCTGTTTCACAGGTCATGGTGAACAAAGCGGCCCCTTCGCCAAGGTTGATGCCGTTGCGGTTGGCACTAAATGGCTGGCAATAGCCGTCTGCCAGTGATTCCAGGGCGGAAAATCCCCGCACGGTTAAACGGCACAAAGTGTCTACACCACCAACAATAATCGCATCACAAAGCCCCGCGCGAATAAGATTACGAGCTGAGAAAAACACTTTACCGCCGGATGAGCAAGCAGTGGAAATGCTATAGGCAGGTCCATTGATTGCCAGGAGATTAGCCAGAAAGCGAGCAGGGTCGCCCATTTCCTGAATGCGAAAGTCGTATCCTGCAGGAAAATGGCCGCTGGTCAGATGCTCCTCCATGGCCGCTTCTCCCGTAAGGGTGCCAGAGGTACTGGTACCGAGCACAATGCCTATCCGGTCGGGGCCGAATCGCTTAATTAACCGCTGGATTTCACTCGCAATGGACGTCAATGCCTTTAGCAGCAGTTGATTGCTGTGACTGTGCGCTGCAGGGTCACTAGCTTCCTCAATGCATACTCGGCCCAGTCTGAGCGCTTTGCCGGGGAGCAGCTGTTGATCCAGAACCATGCCATCGCGATTACCCAACAACAGTTTGGCAAGAATTTGCTGATGGTCATTGCCCAGCGCGCAGACCATACCCATGGCCGAGAGATAGACCGGAAAGGGGGAGTAGGGGAGCGTCATAATGCTGTGTGACTCAGAGTTCGGATGGTTAGCTGGTAGTCCAATGTCCAGTTTTGCAAGGTTGCTTCCGTTGGCCATGCAGTGCTTGAAATATCTGTCGTGTTACCACTGTACTGTATGCTGATAATGGGTTCTCCCCGGTAACGCAAGATTCGCTCACGGCTGCCCTGATCCAGTGAAATTCCACCGCTCGCCAGCGGCTGCTCAAGTAGTTGCTCTTCACCGTAAACCAGCAAAAAGTCAGCAACCAGGTGAGGTAGCGACAGAACAGCTGGAACCAGCGGACTAACCTGGCCAGAAATTTGACCATTGTCGTAAATAAGCTGTACCAGCGGCTCACCACTGGGCATCAACGCTGCCATAATCAGGCGTTGTTGCTGCTTTTCTACCTGAAATAGCAAGTCTGCTGTCTGTTTACCGTAGCTGGCCTGAACGGTTTGGGTGAGCACATAATTGCCAGGTGGCAGAATGTCAGTACCGGGTAATTGCCATTGCACGGTTTTGGTCAAATAGACGCTGGCGGGGGGAGTAATTTTTTTATTCATCATGGCACAGCCTGAGAGCCATACCAGAATAGCGACGATAGGCAAATATCTGCCCATGACAACGGTTTTACACATACTTACGGCTACCTTTTTTGCTGGCCATGGGTGAGAGTAGATAACACACCGTTATGCCGATCAGCACGGTTTGACCAAAACCGGCAATAGCTGCGGTGGAAGAAAGAGTCAGTAAGCCAAACGAGAGCAGGGTGGTGAGTGCTGAGAGCGTAATGGCCATAAAGGTATAACGCTGTTCACAGCCCGCTTCATGGAAAAACAGCGTGTAGTCGATGCCGATGCCAAGCACTATGATCAATGCCAGAACATGGAACAGATTAATGGCCTGACCGGTGAGTGCCAGCCAGGAAAGAGTGGTCAGGACCGCCAGCAACGGAGGCAATACCACTTGCACCGCGCCCGGCACGCCATAACGGCTGGCCAGAACAGCCCAGATCACGACGTAAGCCCCCAGCAGCAGCCAACCCATTAATGCACGATAACGGCCAAACAGTTGCGAGGTGTCCGTGGTCTTGTCAATAAACTCAACACCGGACAACGTTTCGGCCTGTTGTGGCTGCCAGTCGTTATGGACGCCGCTGGGTATCACGGCAGAAAAATACTCACCACCGATCTGACCTAGCCAGAGATGACCATAAACGGAAGCGACAGGGCTATTGAGCCACGCTGCAGGCGTCAATGGTTTTTTATTGCGCTGATCAAACTGTGCTTGTGCCTGCTGACCGCCAGCAAACCCCAGTTGTTGCCAAAGTCCCGGCAGTTGGTGAGAAAAAATATGTGCCACTTTTTTCTGGTTGCAACGCTGGGTCTGTTCCGACGGTAGCAGGTCGGATATGGCGCGATAACCTTGCAGTTTGCCAGCGTCCACCTGGTGATTAAGCCACTTGGCTAACTGCTCGTCACGTTGCAATAATTGCTCCGGTGATGAGCCGCGCACCAGGAAAAAGCGGTTATCCGGTAGGTGGCCAATAATAGCGCGGGCTTGCTCTTCTGCTGCCACCAGTGTTGCAGGGCGACTCTGTAACTGGTGTATATCGTCGTTTGTTTTTAGCCGAGGAAGGAAAATAATGGCAAAAACAACCGGGAATATTGCAATTGCTGAACGACAGCGTACAGACGACATATTCCATATAGTTAGAAAACGATCAATGAACGGCAGAAGGCGATTGCCTTGTTGGGGCTTTGGTGGACGCCGCAGTAGCGCAGGATAGGCAAGAACCACTGTCAGCCATGCGGCCAGCAAGCCGACTGAAGAGAAGGTGGCCATCTGTTGTAAACCAGGAAACGGTGTGGCCAGCATGGGCAGATAACCAAGCAGGCTGGTGATCAAACCGAGAGAAATGCCTGGCAATATATGTTTCAGCCCTGTCCGGGGCGACCAGCGATTGCCTTGATGCAGCCAGTTCGTCATGTAATGAAAGGTGTAATCGATGGATACGCCGGTCAGGCTGGCGCCAAACACTAGCGTGATCACATGGACTTCGCCAAATACCAGCCATGTCACGATATAACCGGTGATAATTCCAGTGCCCAGCGAAATCAGACAGAGCAATAACGGTGACCAGGTTCTGAAGGCCAGCCAGAGTAAGGCAATAATGCCCACCAGAGAGCCAATACTAATAGTGCTCACTTCGTTTTGGGCCAGGTCGGCACCAGCCTTGGCGTAAAAAATCATGCCATTGCTGATGATGCTGACGTCGGGAAATTGCTGCTGAATTTGGGCGATGCTGCTATTGATCTGATTTACCAGTCGCGTCTGATCCTGAAGAGAGAGAGTTTCACCGGCTAACAGCCCTGAAATCATGACGTGATACTGACCGTTATCTACCACTAATAGCCCATCGTCGTTTTTTATATTACCTGTGTCGTGTGCCAGTTGGGCAAACCATTGCGGCAGTTGTTGCAGTGGGTCACTGATTAGCTGTTGCGGCGTCAGGACATTGACCGGGCTGATTAGCCGACTCAGGGTTTGTTGCACCAGTTGATCACCCAGCTTATCAGTGGATAATCCTTGCAAACGACTGTTTAACAGCGCGTAACGCCACGGGTAATAGAAGCTGGTAATCTGTTGCCAACGCTCTGGCTGGATATACGTCAAAAGTTGTTCAAAGCTCTTGCTGTCGTTCAGTTTGATATCAAGCTCTGTGGCAGCTGCCCGGGCATCGGCACGCTCACTGGACGACACCAGAAATAGAACACGATGGTTGAAACTGCGGGCAAACTGACTGGTTGCCGCTGCTGAACTGGCATCCTGTTCGGTTGCGGGCAGCAAGCTGGTCAGTTCTGTGGCTACCCCCGGTATGTGCAGTCCGGTTTTAAGCAAAACGCTGCTCAGTAACAGGCCAATCAGCAAACACCAGATACCCAGTCGTACAGTGGGACTAGTTAAACGCTGCCAGGGTCGCTGCATCCGGAGCCTTTTGGCTTAAGGTGAGGGAGGTGAACTCAATGCGAGTCACATCACCGTTGGGGCCAGTTGTGGTTATGTTGTCCAATTGATTGTCTTGTCCGAGAATCACGACCTGGGCGATAACCGCAGCCAGCTTTTTGTCCCTGGGGATCAGAGATAATTCCCAGCCCGTTGCTTGTTGTTTCGCACGCAAAAAAAAGTACGATTCCAGCAGGGGAAGATCGCCATCCAGTAGCGCTGGTAGCAAAATACCCAGCCCGTCATAGCCTGTTCCCGAGGCCTGGAAGGTCTGCTCCCTCCCCTGGGTTTTCTGGGTAATTTTACCGGGGGTCATAACCAGGGTTGACGGCACCGGAGTCTGGGTTCGCCAGATTAGCCCATGGTTTCTGACCGAGAGAAACGTGCCGGTGGAAACCAATGGATTAGTAAACCCCGAGAGTTTTTTCTGCTGGACAAATTTTCCCTGAAGCACCTGAATGTGTTCAAACGCCTTGAGAATATTGCGGGTAACGTCCTGGTTTGCCAGCAACGGTGCGCCGTAGCCCAGAACGAGCAGTAGCGCGAGCCAGCGTGTTGTTATCGTCAAAGTGTCCATTGCGGTTTTCGTCAAATTATGGGAGATAGAATCCGTCGTCTTAATAAAGAGGCCAGTGTTGTCGGCGAATCAGGTTGACATGTTGGCGCAGATCCATTTCCAGGGAACGGTCGGCATCAACCAGGGTAAAACCAGACATGATCATGGCGTGCTGTCGCCCAATATCACTGCCAAGTTCGTCAATGCATAATTCCCCACAGCGTAACCTCAGGGCCAGCGCCTGGTGAACGGCTAACAATGAGGCGGCAGCGACCTGCTCGGTTAATTCCAGTACCCGCAGGCAGTCTCGGGCGGCAATGGTGCCCATGCTCACTTTGTCCTGGTTATGGCATTCGGTGGAGCGGGAGAAGACGCTGGCGGGCATCGTGTTTTTCAATGCTTCTGCAGTCCAGGCCGAGATGCCGATCTGCACCGCCTTAAAGCCATGATTGATTGCGGCCTGTTCACCGACAGTCCCGGAAAGATTGGGCGGCAGCCCATTATTGAACCTCGTGTCCATCAACTGGGCCATCTGACGATCCATCAGATCGGCCAGGTTGGCGACGGCGTTTTTCATGCTGTCCATCGCCATGGCAATATGACCACCATAGAAGTGGCCACCGTGCAGTACAAGCTCTCTTTCGCCATCGATAATCGGATTGTCGTTGGCACTGTTTAGCTCATTTTCAATAAAACTTCGCATCCATGGCAGACTATCTTGCAGCACGCCAATAATATGTGGTGCACAACGTATTGAGTAGCGATCCTGCAGACGGGCAGAGTTGCGCGGTACGCTGTGGTGGCCAAGATCCCGGCGAATCATAGCGGCAATTTCAATTTGCCCTGGGTGTGGCTTGACAGCAAACAGGTGCTCGTCAAAATGGTGGGCATTACCGCGCAGGGCCAGCGTTGCGCTGGCGGTAATTCTGGCGCTCAATCGGGTCAGGTATTCCGCTCGACCAAACGCTTCACAAGCCAGTGCTGTCATGACGGCAGTGCCGTTCATCAGCGCAAGACCCTCTTTTGGGCGCAGCGTCAGCGGCTCGATACCCAGTTTTTTATAGACGTCTTTTGTCTGACGAATTTCTCCCCGATGGTAAACCAACCGTTCACCCACCAACATCGCGCCAACGTACGACAGTGGTGTAAGGTCGCCGCTGGCGCCGACAGAGCCTTCTTCGGGAATTACCGGCAAGATATCCAATTGCAGCAGATAGACCATTCTGATCAATAGCTCTTTGCTGACACCGGAGACACCTTGTGACAGTGAGGCCAAGCGGGTGGCCATCACCGCACGAGCTTGTGCCGGATCCAGGTAGCGACCCAGGCCACAACCGTGAAAACGAGTCAGTCGCAGCGGTAACTCATTGACCAGCGAGTGCGGTACGGCACGAGTACATGAGTCACCGTAACCAGTGGTGACCCCGTAGATGACGCCATCCTCGGCCAACAGGCGGTCGAGAAATTCCGTGCCTTTGCGGATTTTTTCCCAGAACGCTGGCGCCTTGGTCAGTGCGACTGAGCTGGCTCCCTGGGCGACCCGGTTGATATCTTCAATGGTCAGCCGACCTGCACCGAAGATAACGGGTTGGTCTTGCAATGGGGAGGGTGCGGGCTCCATGGGATGGACAATATGAGCCATTCAGTGCTGTGCTCCGGACTTTGACCAGTAGTCGAAAAAGTTGAACCACTCCAGGGGAGCTTGTTTGCATACTGCTTCGAGCCGATCGGCGTAGTTTTGTGCATAAGTGGCAATCTGTTCCTGTCGCTGTTTCTCTGGCAGTACCAGTGGGTCGGCAAAGAGTTCTATGGTCAGCAAAAAACGGTTTTTCCTCTGGCGGGTGCAAAATACCGTAAACACCGGGCACTCCAGAATGCTGGCCAACACCAGGGGACCTTTGGGAAAGCGCGCGCTGGCACCGAGAAATTGTGCCGATGTGATGTTGCTTTGCTTGCTATTGATTGGGATGCGATCGGCAGCAATGGCGACAATCTCGCCCCGGGCAATCATTTCACTCAGTGCTATGGCCGTGTCGGGCCCAATGGTATCCACCGGGATCAGTCGCAACTGAGTGTCAGGGTGCGCCTTGGCCAGCACCCGGTGAAAAGCTCCGGCGTGATGAGTGTGTACCAGAACATTGACAGGTGTCGGTCGTTGTATGTCACCGAGGCTGACTAGTGCTCGGCACAGGTCAATATTGCCCAGATGGGACGTAAGAAATACGACACCTTTGTTGTTTCGTTTTAGCTTCTCCAGTACCAGGTCATTGCCAACTATATCAAGACGGTTTAGGGAGATTTGCCCGAGACAGGCGACAAAACGGTCGGTCAGGGCATCTGCGAACGACATAAAGTGCTGGAACGACAACCAACGGTCTGGTTTGCGCGGTAATGATTGCGGAGCTACCTGGTATAACCGGTGCAGATAATCTCTTGAGGCCTGGCGTGCGGTTTTTCCGGTCAGGAAAAAATAGGTCGTTACTGGCAGTAATAATGTCCTGAACGCTCGCTGTCCCAACACGCGATAAGCGCTCAGCAGGATATTGATGCCGAGAGTTGATCCTCTTTCCTGTAGCTGGTGCCAGTCCTGCTGGTCAGTGTGACCTCGCAGCAGCTGCGGCAGGTGACCGGGCATGGCAAAGAGCAGGCGGGTGTGCAGGTAGATGATGCGCAGAGTGTCATGCAGCGCATCGAAGTGGGAGAGTCCATCTTCAGGGTAAGTAATTCGTACCGGCACGGCCTTGATGGCTACGCCGGCCCAACGAAGTCGCACCATGATATCCGTATCAAAATCCATACGCCGGGTGATGTCGGTGTTCTGGATCAGTCGGCAAGTAGCGGTCAGCGGGTAAACCCGGAAACCGATCATTGCATCCGGGGCGTGAGCCCATAGCGTTTCAATGCAGACACAGACATGACTGAATTTACGCCCGTAAAGACGTGATTTTGGTATGCTATCGTCGTATACCGGTTGGCCGGTAATCAGTGCCCCTGGGTGCGTTCTGGCAGTGGCAAGCAGCTCGGGCAAGACCGTGGTATCGTGCTGGCCATCCGCATCAATCTGTATGGCGTGGCTGAATCCTGCCTGTTGTGCCCGCATCAGCCCTTCCATAACGGCGGTACCTTTGCCCTGGTTCCAGCTTAATTGCCATGCGGTGATGTATGGCTCTTTGGCCAACTGGTGCAGCGCCGCTTTGGTTTCACTGTTACTGCCATCATCGACCAAAATGCAGTGCAGCCCGTGCAAGCGCAGGGCGCTGATCACTCCGGCGAGCTTCTGGTGATGGTTAAAAACCGGGATAACCGCACATGGGCGGAAGACTTCTGCCATTATGAATGACTCCGCTTTATTACTGGCTGCCAGGATAAACGACACGCCCAGACGACATCTCTTGGGCATTATGTTGGTAAGAAAAGGTAAGTTTGCCGTTGACTTTGTGTGCAAGTTGCAAGGTCAGCGCCGTATTCGGCAGGATTAGCTGCTTGAATTTGACTGCTTCCAGTTTTTTGATGCCTGTTGGGAGATGCAGATACTGTGCACCGTAACCAATGACCCAGTGGATTTGCACGACGCCGGGCAGCACAGGATGGCCGGGAAAGTGACCACGAAACCAGTGCAACTGATCCGGTATGTACAGGTTAAGAATGACGGCAGTTTCCTGCTGATCGACACTGCGGACCAGGGGTTTATCCAACCAGTTCATGACAAACCCCTTTGGTGCTATTGAACAGTTCGGTCAGTTCCTTATGAATCAGCTTGCCCTGAGTATTGACGGGTTTCTCGGGCACAAAGCGCCATTTTTTTGGTAGTGTCACGGCGTCAAAGTGCCGGGCGAGACCTTGTTTCAGCAAACGAATTGTATGCAGCCGTCCATGTTGTTGTAGCACGGTCCAACCGCTTGTGCTCAGCACCAAAATGGCACCAATATGTTGTCGTCTATTGTTGAGTACCAGTACGGTTGCCCAGGCAACCAGTGGCTGGGCATTTAATCGCTCGGTCATTTTGGTTAATGAAAGACGAATGCCTGCTATTTTAATGATCTGGTCAGCCCGACCCTTGAGGATAAAGCTTTGGTCAGCGCGAATTTCGGCACGATCGCCCATAACGCAGCCGACTTGTGGTGAATCGATCCACGGTGAGAAAGCAATCAGTAAACCGTCCTGGTCAAGACGCACTTGCACACCCGGAAGCGGCTGCCAGGGAGTAGCTGCAGCCCACTGCTGTCGCCAGGCCACGCCGCCGGTTTCTGTGCTTCCTAGTATTTCCAGTGGCAGTACTGAAAAACAGCGTGCCGCCACCATGGCAGAATGTCGCTGCAACGGAGCACCGGAAGAAAAGACGGCAGCCACTTTATGTCGGCATTGTGACCAGTCCAACTCTTCTGGCAGTCGTTCTAACTGAGCGGGAGAAAGGACAACGGCTACATTTTTATAGCTGGCAATAGCTGCCAGCAGCGTTTCAGGATAGTAATACTGCCGAGTATCGATAGGTCTACCAGCCAGCAGGGGCCACAGCACACGAAACAGAACGCCGTAAATATGCTGGTGGGCGACACCGGCAAGGATGGCAGCGTCTTTTAGTTGCTCACCCCATTGTTGCTCAAGTACTGTGACTTCATTTTCCAGTTGCCAAAGCTGCTTGCGGATCGCCTTGGGTTTGCCGCTGGAGCCAGAGGTAAAAAAGACCAGACTGGCGCTGCCCAACGCCAGCTCAGTGATTGCTTCAGTAGAAATACCGGCCTGCTGAAATAAAAGACAATGACCGTTGAAACCGTGGCCATCGCCATCGGTCAGGAAAATGTCGGCGTGTTCAGACAAATCGGTCAATGTACCGGGTTGGTTGTTGGCAGGCAGGTAGATGGTTTTGCCCGCAGCCAGCAGCGCTAGCAGGCTGATAATAAAACGACCAGCGTCGTGGCAGAAAAGGCCCCAGTTCTGCTCGTCGTAGTCAGCAATAATGCCGGCCAACTCCAGTGAGCGGTGACGCAGGGCACGGCAAGTCAATGCTTGCCCATGGTCAATAAGGGCAACGTATGAATCCAATGAGCGGGAAAAAAAAGACTGCAATGACAGTCTGGTTTGCGCCGTTATCATACTTTTAATAGCCATTTGCGGTACAACCACTCTCCCCCCATGAGGACTCCCATCAGCACATAGGAAATCAGCCCGTTGTACAAAGTCCAGAACGCCATATCGCCGCTGGCCACACTTAGCCCGGCAATACCGGCATTGATGACAAAAAATAGACACCAGATCATGGTGACTTTACGGGTATAAGCTACGACCTCCGGTGGCAACGTATCTTCGCGTAGCCTGGCCAGAATCTCGATGACACTGGGTGGTTTTACCAGACTCCAGGCAAACACACACAGACCGCAGATACTGGCTACCACTGGATAAAACAACAACGCCTGACCACTGTTTTGCCACAATGTTATGGCCGCCAGAACAATGCCGGCTAGTGTGGCTGGTATGGCCAGATGGTTAAAACTGCCGGATTTGGCGCCACGCAACACCAGAAGTCGCAGCAGGAATGCCCCTATGATCAGCACAGTCATACGCTTGAGCGAATGAGTTTTCAGCCCCAGATAAACAACCAGGGGATAGCAGGCCAATACAATGCCGAGTATGACGTACCAGACTTTTTTGATGGTAATCACCTGCGTTGTTCATCATTGCTCATGGAATTATCTATGGGTGAGGCTAAAAATCAGACAAATTGTGAAACAAATGCCGCCAAAGCGTTAATGGAGGCAAAATGCTTTTTATTGTCAGCGGAATCGGTACCCAGTTTGACCTGGTATTTTTTCTTAATGGCAATCCCCAGTTCCAGGGCGTCAATAGAGTCCAGCCCAAGCCCATCAACGAATAATGGTTCGTCGTCTTTAATATCTGCCACAGTGACGTCTTCAAGGTCCAGAGAGGAAATAATCAGTTCTTTGAGTTCTTGCTTGAGTTTTTCCATAGATTTCTACCAGCTTCGTTCGAAAATTCTGCTCAAGATTGTGAGTTAATTGTTTTGTTTTAACACCAGAGAGCGCTCCATCGAGTCGTGGTAATGGATTGGCTGAAAATCGCAAGCTGACTCTTACCTCAATGATCTCTGCTACTCCAATTCGTTTACTTCCATGCGCATCAGTCTAACTGTCCGTATTTATTTCAGAAATACGCGGAAGTGCCAGCTTATCGTCTGCTGAATCCGTCTTTAGCGCAGTGACTTTTCTGCTGAAGGTAGTGAAATCAGCAGTAATACGACAAGGGTAAGGTTCAAAGAATCAACAGTGCGAAGTGGAAAGCAGCATCCAGTAAATCGACATTTGTCGCATTTAACCAGAACAGATGCCATTTCAATGTTTACCAGTGCGATGGATCTGGTAGTGCATTCTTTCGCCACAAATCAAGCCAGGGTCGCCAGTGATTATGGTTTTGATGATCTCGATAACTTGATCACTGGTACCGGCAATGTTGTCAGGTTGATCAGCGCTCAATTTCTCAAAGGATATGTCGTCGCCAGGCGTCAGTAACAAGGCGGCGGCTACCGGTTGCTCGCCGGGTATCGTAAAGGGATGATAGATATCTGGCATCCGGTCTTCGGTGATTACCAATAAAACCTCTGGCTGCCCCGATGCCAATAATGTGGCCACTGTCACCAAACCAGACATAACGGTGTCATGTCCGGCGGCAATGGTTGTTGAGGGCGATCGGTTGGCACTTTGAATTGAGTACAAGCCAGATGTCGTGTTATGAACCGACATGCTAAAGGCTGTTGGGGACAGTTCCTCACCCACGCAAATATCACTGAGTAGCTGTGCTATTCGGCTTACTTCACCGCGGCGTGAAGCAAAGATTGAAGATATTTGTTCGTCTTTACCCGTGTTAAGGGTCACGTCCAGAGTTATTTTGCTGATGTCGCTCAACCTTCGAGCTTGGGCTGGTTTCAGGCACTGGTATTCTACGTTGGCAAACGGTTCATTGGTGTCTGATTGTTTTTTTGAGCGTAGAAACTGCTGCCATTTCTGGTAGCCACGAACACCGGGAATCCAGGCATCCCAACGTTTAATGGCAAAAGTCAATTGCATGGATCCGTCCTCTTGAATGGTGTGAGCTTTGTTTGCTGCTGGCTGCTGATAGTGGGGCGCTGGTATCAGTAAGTACCAAAAGTGGTGTGGACAGCCAATCTGACCATTGATATAACAGCGCTTTTATTAATTCATCAGTATTAACCCGTGACCATTCAGGGACGCCCATGAAGCTCTCCGCCTTTGGCGAAAAATTTACCAGCCACTCCGGTATCCTGTCGCTGATGGACGACTTGGGTAATGCACTTGCCGACGGTCAGGATAAAATCATGATGGGCGGCGGCAATCCTGCCCATATCCCGGAGGTGGATGCCGTTTTTCGCCAGCGATTGCGCGATATTACTGATAGTCAGACTGAGTTTACCCGGCTGGTGGGTACCTACGACCCACCCCAAGGTGAGAAAAATTTTGTTCGCGAAGTGGCTGCTTATCTTAAACGACAGTTTGGCTGGCCCCTGACCGAGCGCAATATTGCTCTGACCAATGGCAGTCAGGCGGCATTTTTTATGCTGTTCAATATGTTTGCCGGCAGCCAGCAGGATGGCAGTCACAAACGTATTCAGTTACCTATGGCGCCTGAGTACATCGGTTATGTGGACTGCGGCTTGAGTCAGGATTTCTTCACCGCCAACAAGCCAGATATTGAGCATCTGGATCAGCACACATTCAAATACCGGGTTAACTTTCAGGATTTGGTGGTTGACGACAGTGTTGCTGCGTTGTGTGTGTCACGGCCCACTAATCCCACCGGCAATGTGCTGACCGATCAGGAGATGGCACGGCTAGATAGTCTGGCTTGCGAACACGATATCCCGCTGATTGTTGATGGCGCTTACGGTATACCTTTTCCCAAACTGACTTTTACCAGGGTCACGCCACACTGGAATGAACATACGATTCTCTGCCTGAGTCTGTCGAAGCTTGGGTTACCGGCAGTACGTACGGGTATCGTGGTGGCCTGTGAGTCAGTTATTCAGGCATTGTCGGGTATTAATGCCATTATGAACCTGGCGCCCAACAGTATTGGTAGCTTGTTGGCACTGGAGATGATCCGTGATGACAGCATCAATTCGTTGTGTGAGCAGGTAATTCGTCCTTACTACGAAAACCGTGCCCGTTTTGCCCTTGACTGCCTGAAGAGAAAAATGGGCAATATCCCCTGGCGCGTACACAAGACCGAGGGGGCCATGTTTTTATGGCTGTGGTTTGCGGGGTTGCCGATTTCCAGCCTGGAACTGTATGAACGACTGAAGGCGCGTAATGTGTTGATGGTTTCCGGTCACTATTTCTTCCCGGGCATGAACGACGACTGGCATCACAAGCACGAGTGTCTGCGGTTAACCTTCACCCGCGATCAGGAGATTGTGGAAAAAGGGCTGTCTATTTTGGCGGAAGAAATGTTCAGGCTTTACCGCTAGACTGGACTGTGGGTATTTGCACGGTAAATTAACGGTGGTAGACAGACAATGAGAGTATTCTTGGTGTGGAACACTGTGCGACAGGGACTTCAACGCAAGTTTGCATCTTGTTGACATCCTCCCGCCCCTGAAGGAGCGGGATTCCTGTTAGTCACCCAACAGGCTTCCTGTTTCATCGTTCGTTGCTCAGGGAACAGGCTTGGTTTTCGCGCAAAAGTTCCACGTTGGGAGCTTTTACCCAAAGGGCACAAGTACGATGGCGAATCAACCCATGCTCCCCAAGTCTCACACGAACTCCGCAGGCTTAACATTCCTCCAGCCTTTATGCCCTCGGGTGCGGAGGTAGGTCTGCAAAGACAGGTGAATAATAGCAGTGACTATTTTAACCGCAATACTGGAAGATGCCGAAAGTGCTGATATCAAAAGAAGTTAGTTTTCCAGCCTTATCAGGCTGGTCGCTATCCCTCCCAGTACTAAAAGTACTGGGTTTCTCGCGAGGTTTTCGATGATTATGGTCGCGACACGTGGCAACTCGACCTTAAACCCTACGCAAGAGTGTCGTAAGACTTGTTGTGTTGACTGCTTGGATAAGTCGACATAATTGCCGATTATGTCGGATTTTTGGTGGCGGCACGGTTTCCTTTCACTGGTAGGCATTCCCTTTATTCACTTATTCAATCGACAGGAGCCGTATATGGTCATATCGAAGCTGTCTGTCCTTGCTTTACTGGCTGTACTGCCGCTTTCCTGGTCAGCCACGCCCTTACCGGAAAAAACTCTCAGACCGCGCTCCATAGTGCCACTGGATCAACTGGTTGCAGCAACTCGTGACCGGTTTGCCAGCACAATTGTGATTCGCTCGGCTCGCCTGACGCAGGAGGACGGTCGCAAAGTTTATGTCATTGATTTTACCGATGGCGGTAATAAATGGTTGCGTGTCGTATATGACGCTTTTAGTGGGCAGAGAGTTGAGCACGTTCCCATGCAGATGCCAATTCCTCTAGAAGATATTCTGGGTCGGGTAAGCAGTCAGTATCCAAAATCGCGGCGTATTAAAACCGAGTTGCAACGCCAGGACGGTAATCTGGTCTATGTTGTTGAACTGGCCCATCAGCAGATCATGAGCAAGCGTCGACAGTTGACTATGGACGCTTATACTGGACGACTGCTTAAAGTGGAAAGCTATGATCTCAAGCCGGAGGGGAAGCAAGTAGCCCTTGAGCAAATTATTAAAAATGCCCGGGAAAAATACCATGGCATGGTTGTTCTGCGAACGCAGAGCCGGGTGAAAGACAATACGCTGATAAGAGAAATAGTTTTTCTGGATGATCAGCGCATCCGGCACAAAATGTTGGTTAATGCCACCACTGGCGAGGTTCTGGAAGACAAAATTACGCCATTGGGGATAAGGTAAAATCGGTGGATTACCGGAGATTATGGAATTTGCCAGTAATACTAACGGTCTTGTCATTCAGTTTATCTATTCCGGCCTTTAGCTTGCACAAAGCGTATTTGATAACGACAAACGTTAAGTTAAAAGGAGTTTGGTCATGATAAGTGTTACTGGAGCAGCATCCGTTCCTTTGGAACCTCGCGAGTATTCGCGAGAAACGCCACTCACTACCGGGCAAGCGCTGGGCGAAGCGGCAAAGGTCTTTGGGCGCGTTGCCTATAAATTTCCCTACTTGCTGGCCCTATACAGCTTTGAAGTTCCGAGCATTTGTACAGAATGTCTCACTGGCATTGCGGGTGCGGTTGTTGGCGGAGTGGTTGGGATAACGGCTATCCTGGCACGCAAATGCATAGGAGCAAAAGCGCGGAAGTTTTTTGGCCTGGAGAGTTCCAAGTCTTTGCGGGATTATTCGATTCAGGGATTCCACCAAGGTGCTCGACTCGGTGAACTGCCTGGCAAGTTTATCGGTGGGTGTGGTGTTTTTGCTTTTGCTGCTACTTTTTTTATCAACAGCAAGGTTATGGTTCCTCTGGTACTTGGTATAGCTGGCACAGTAGCCGCTGTTTCAACAGTTGGGGCCTACAGTTGCATGAAACGCCTTGGCACGAACCATTTTCAGGAACCTACCAGAAATTTGATTCAACACACACGAATAAAGTACCAGGATACCCATAACTTCTTACAGGGTAGAACGTGACGGAGCAAATCCTTGCCAGGAGAGTCCATTCTCTCTGGCTATCTTGTCAGAGTATCCCCATGGGCTCATACCTGTGGGTCACGAAAATGGTGTAACATACCGCCTGTTTTCAACCAAGTCTGTTTGAGCAATACCGTTGCGTCATCCGACTTGCCATCAGCTGCCCAACAGGTAAATCCATGAACCAGGATCAACTGAAAAAAGCCACGGCCGAAGCGGCGTTGCGTTACATCCTACCCCATTTAACCAAAGATATGGTGGTCGGCATCGGCACTGGCTCTACGGCTCGGTTTTTTATTGATGCACTGGCTCCGTATAAAGACGAGTTTGATGGCTGCGTTTCCAGTTCGGAAGCGTCCTCCAAACAGCTGCAGGGATACGGTATCCCAGTTTATGATCTGAATGCCATCGCAGATTTACGCTTTTATATCGATGGGGCCGATGAGGTCAATAAGCATCTGCAGCTGATCAAGGGTGGTGGGGCGGCATTAACCCGCGAGAAAATCGTTGCTGCTGTAGCCACAGAGTTTATCTGTATTGCCGATGAGAGCAAGGCCGTAAACGTGCTAGGCGCATTCCCGCTGCCAGTGGAGGTGATTCCCATGGCGCGTAGCTATGTGGGGCGCGAGCTAGTCAAGCTCGGGGGTGATCCTGCCTATCGTGAAGGCGTAGTAACCGACAATGGCAATCTGATTCTGGATGTCTGGAATTTACAGATTCTCGATCCGGTGGCCCTTGAGCAGCAGATTAATAACATTGTCGGCGTAGTAACGAATGGCCTGTTTGCCAGCCGACCGGCTGACGTATTATTGCTAGGCACTAAAGAAGGGGTTAAGACATATACTGCGTCGTGAGACATGAGTCGTAAGAGTGCTCATCGTCCGACATACACAGCAGGAGTTGGAGAGTGCCACCGCTAAATAACGGTGGCTATACCAGTCATCAGGCCGTCATAAAGATGATGATGCCAGGCAGAACAAAGAAGGCGATAAACAGATAACCAAACGCGTACATCCGGTTTTTTATTGCCAGATCGGACAGTTTGTCCGCCATAAACAACGGAATTTCCCGCAACCATTTAATGCCGTAAATCAGTACCACGGCTATGAAGTTAAAGAAGAAATGCACCAGAGCAATAGTCAGTGCTGGCAGGGCTGCCGGGCCGCTGATAGCCGTTGCTGCCAGCAGAGCAGTAATGGTAGTGCCGATATTGGCACCCAGAGTGAACGGGTACATCTGACGTACGGTGAACAGACCATTGGCGACCATCGGCACCATCAAGCTGGTGGTGGTAGAAGAAGACTGCACCATGACCGTCATGGTCATACCAGACAGGATGCCACTGATAGGACCGCGACCAATGGATTTGTGCAATGCATCCTTGGCTTTGCCCACCATGACTTTTTTCAGCAGTTTGCCCAGGCGCACCACTGAGAAGAAAATCAGGACAATACCGATCACAATCATGGCGATGCCTGAAAGTGTGCTGTCTGGCAAGACGGAAACAAAACCCTTGATAATGTCTTCAGCAGGTTCAGTCAGCGGCCCGACAAAATCAAGACCTTTCATGGACAGGTTCTGTCCACCGACCAGCATTCCTGCCACGTATTCAGAGGTTTTGCTCAAGAATCCGGTGAATAGCTCCAGAGGCAGAAGAATCAGTACCGCTAGCCAGTTGAAAAAGTCGTGAACTGTGGACGCGGCAAAAGCCTGTTTAAACTCTTTATGGCAGCGAATGTGACCAAGACTGACAATGGTGTTGGTGATGGTGGTACCGATGTTGGCACCCATAATCATCGGGATGGCCATTTGTACCGGTAATCCGCCAGCGACCAGACCAACGATGACCGATGTGACTGTACTGGAGGACTGAACCAGAGCTGTCGCCAGAGTACCAGCCAGCAGCCCCATGATGGCGTTGTTGGCAAAACTGAACAATTGTGCTGCCGCTTCTGTACCGCCCACCGCCAGTTTGAAACCAGAACCGATGACACTGACTGCTACCAGCAAGGCATAGATCCACAACACTACGCGCAGCCAGATACGCCCGTAATGTCGTGTGGTCATCGTTTCAAAGTCAACACCCTTCGCAGGGGATGATGTCGTTTCAGACATAAAAAGTGCACCCTGGTGCTTATCAAAGAACTTGGTAAAATATCGACACTTTGTGACAGTTTTATGACAGCTTGCTCAGAAATGCTTCGTGCTACGTATTCTCCGCTTCGCAATGGCGCAGGGTAGCAAAGAAGATGGTGGTAAAATTACTGCGTTTATATTGTCTGGTGTATTGTCTGAACTGCCAGCAAACTCTGTCCAGAGCTCTCGTCTTTATGTCTCCGCATGTCTCCGCGTGCGATAGGGCGAGTAGTTCACTGGTTATTTGTTTTTTTGCCCTGCGTCAGGAAAATCTACCAATAAGTTGTTATATTGCGCCCCCAACACACTTCTACCGGCTTTCTTTTTACTAAAAATACCGACGTAACCTTAACTCTGACGGGTAGGTTTTCGTTGGTGTAAAGACTGCCTTGATTCGACTACTTTTGGCGGAGCAATACACGTGTTTAGCTTTCTTGGCGCATTAGCAATTCTGATCATAGGCTATCTGGTCTATGGCAAATGGGTGGATCGGCATTTCGGGGCTGACCCGGATCGGGCAACACCGGCACATACCCTTGAGGATGGTGTCGATTTTGTGCCCCTGACCTGGCAGCGAATCTTTCTGATCCAGTTTCTCAATATTGCCGGCCTTGGGCCGATTTTTGGTGCTATCATGGGCGCGCTGTACGGTCCAGCTGCTTTTTTGTGGATCGCTTTTGGCTGTGTTTTCGGTGGCGCTGTTCATGATTACTTCTCTGGCATGCTCTCAGTGCGCCACCAGGGACAGTCCATTCCAGAAATTGTCGGGCACTATCTTGGTGAAGGCTCGCGCAAAGTCATGCGCGCCTTCTCGGTTGTTTTGCTGATTCTGGTTGGTGTCGTCTTTATGATGGGTCCTGCCGGTTTGTTGGCCAATCTGGGAATGGAAGGAATGTTTGCCAAGACCAGTTTCTGGCTGGCGATTATTTTGACCTACTATTTTTTAGCAACCGTGCTGCCGGTGGATAAAGTCATCTCAAAGATTTATCCACTGTTTGGCCTGACTCTGTTGGTGATGGCCATAGGCGTCGGTGGGATGATGCTGATTAAAGGTCTGCCTATTCCGGAAATTACCAGTCCACAGTCTCATCCAGACGGGTTGCCCATCTGGCCAATGTTGTTTATTACCATCGCCTGTGGTGCCATCAGTGGTTTTCATGCTACTCAGTCACCCATGATGTCCCGTTGTCTGCCAAACGAGCGTTACGGTCGCCAGGTATTTTTCGGCGCCATGGTTGCTGAAGGTGTGGTGGCTCTCATTTGGGCAGCAGCGGCAATGGCTTTCTTCCCCAACGGGCTGGAGGGATTAAATGACGTGCTGGCTAAAGGCGGCGCTGGTCTGGTAGTTAATGAGGTTTCTGTCGGTTTGATGGGTAGTATTGGCGGTATGATGGCAATTTTGGGAGTTATTGCCTGTCCAATTACTTCTGGCGATACCGCGTTTCGCAGTGTCCGCCTGATTTTTGCTGATGCTCTGGGCATCAACCAAGTAAGCGTCAAAAGTCGTTTAATGCTAGCCGTGCCAGTGTTTGCCGTGGGCTTTGCCCTGACTTTTATTGATTTCAATATCATCTGGCGTTATTTCGCCTTCTCCAACCAGGCACTGGCAACGATCGTGCTTTGGGCTTCAGCCATGTATATGGTTCATCAGGGAAAAAGCCACTGGTTGGCCTCACTGCCAGCAACGTTTATGACGGCGGTGTGCACTACTTATATTCTGATGGCGCCGGAAGGATTAAAACTGTCCTCTACCGTGGCATATCCAGTGGGCGTAGTTGCAGCAATTACGACGGTTATCTGGTTTTTGAAAAATGCTACCAGGCACAGTCAATCAGCTCAACCGGCTGTAGAGACCGCTGCTTGAAAAGGTAATGGGGATTTTTATCAATAACCGCAGGTTCCGATTTGGTTGGTATTGTTGCGCCGATCAGGGCAAAAAATCGGTCGGAACCTGCGTATTTCAGATACAGTGGTGAGATTAGTGTATCTCTACCCCGTCATGGTCAGTAGTTTCCTGCAGCAGTTTGGCAGCGGCAGCAACATCTTGGGCATTGCCGTTGTACAGTACGAGATAGTTACCGGCAGCCAGTGATTTTTCGTAATTGACAACGCTATCTTTAGGGATGCCTATGCTGACCAGGGCAGCGCCCAGTGCTGACAAGCCACCGACTACTATTGCACCCTCAAGGCCGCCAACAATAGCGGAAACCAGTGGACCGGCAACAGCGAGCGGGCCAATGCCCGGAATCATAAAAAATGCCGCACCCAAAAGAATGCCCCACAGACCGCCCCAGAAAGCGCCGATTTTGCCCCACGCCTTCATCCGATCGCCGGTATTGTAATAACCGACAACTTGCTCGTCAGTGTGGTAGTCGTTGCCGATGACGGAAATCTTCGTCATCTCGAAGCCAGCTCTTTGCAGACGCTTGACCGCATCGTCCGCGGCCTGATGGGTTTTATAGACAGCTACGCAAGTTTGTGGAGTCTCCATGACCATGCTCCTTAATGCTTGAAAGAGGTCGCAGATATAGAGGTGAAACAGCCCCATTATGTCTTTTTTGTTATAGCTGTCAACATCATAAAAAATGCCTATTTTTTAGCACTTTTTACAGTAAAAAGTGGGTGTTTTGTAGACAGATAAGTAGTGAAAAAATCGGCAAGATACGTTGCTTTTTTTCTGACTTATTCTGCTGATTGCCTGGTCAACAATCGTAGCGATTATGCATCCTTGTTAAGATACAAAACTGCTCAATGAGTTAACCGAGCTAGCTAAATTCTCCCGTAAGGACTTTCCATGAAGTTGAAATTACTTTCAGTGCTGATTGCCTGCACTGTTGTCACAGGTTGTGACTTTGATGATGACAATTATCGTCAATCAAAAGAGCAGGTTGACCTGATTATCGGTTTGGGTTTGCAGGTCAATTACAAAACCTGCAATGCCCGTCTTTTGCTGGAGCAGCGGGTTGATCGCGCCTATCAGGTGTCCCTGGAAAAGGATAATCCATTATTTGCTTTTGCTGGCAAGGGCAATCCGGATTCCTTGAAAAGCTGCTTTACCAATGGCCACGGCCTGACTGAAGCCCAGGCCATGAAAGATTATCTGATGCAAAAATACGGTGTTGCTGAAGAGCGAATCATTCTTGAAGAGCAGTCTATTTCAACCGATGAAAATGCCAGGAACCTGATCCCGATTCTTGAGCAGCTCAGTATTGAGCGAAATATTGAAATTGCCACAAAATCCCTGGTCACATCGGCTTATCATAACCATCGCCAGAGCTGGCGTGATGGCAGTGATAACTCATCGGTCTATTATTTCAATCGCGACTTTGGCGCAGGTTCTTTTGTTGATGGGGTGAATGTTTACGATGCCAGTGCCCTGGCTGAAGAAGCGGTATGGAGCACCAGTGACCAGTTGATCTCCTCAGTCGGAAATACGGTTGCCAGCAGTGCCCGCATTATCGGTGATGTCTCAGGTGATGGCCGCGAGGATGTGGTCAAGGTTGATTACGCTTCTGGCAAGGTTTACCTGGCGCTGTCTGATGGCAAGGCATTTCTGACACCCGTTGAGTTGGACAACACATTTGCCGGCAAAAAGCAGGTGCAGTTGGCCGATCTGACCGGAGACGGCAAAGCCGAGCTAATCGGGCTGGACGACAGTGGTAGCATTCACGTCGCCCTGAACACTGGCGATAATCGCTTTGCCGTGGATACAGTGTGGGGCACTGTTCCAACGCTGTTAAGTGCAGACACAACTATTGGTGGCTTCAATATCGGTTTCGGCCAACTGGATGCCACGCCAGGGGCAGACCTGGTTATTTTTGCCGATCATGGCACCTATTACGCAACCAGTACCGGCACAGGATTTGCCGACGCAACTCTGGCGATAAACGACTTTGGCACCGATACGCCGGTTGATACCGCTGGTGACCAAACCTTTGGCAACAGCACCTCCGATTATCCACGTTTTGTCGCCGACATCACCGGCGACGGGCTGGCCGATCTTGTTGCCTATGGTCATAAAGATATTTTTGCCAGTGTCAATAATGGCGACAACACCTTTTCAAAACGGCAAATATGGTTAGCTAACGATGAAGAAGGCAATGGGTTTAACTTTGTGACTGGCTCAAACCATGCGGAGCTGGTACTGGGCATTGGCTGGGGTGACAAATATTGGGGGGCCGAGTACCCGCGTGGGGTCGCTGATGTAAACGGCGATGGTCGAGCAGATATCTGGGCCATTGGTGAACACGGTGTTTATGTTGCCTGGTCAGCAGATATCAATCGGGACGGCAGCGGTGACCATTTCGAAAATCTGAACAGTGTTTGGGTCTATGAATCAAAGTGGCGTCATAATGATGAAAACGATCAGCGTTTCCAGCAGTTTACCAATTACCGGGGCTGGACCATGGAGAATAATCCGCGCATGTTTGGTGACGTAAACGGCAATGGACGAGCAGATCTGGTTGGCTTTGGTGACAATGAAGTGTTTGTCGCGGTTTCGCAGTACCCGTAAACGACAATTTTTGTTTGTATGATTGCGTAACTGCACTATGCGCCGGTCATCCCATAAGGGCACCGGCGTTTTTACACGCTGGCAAGGTCTCGCCTGAACGGCGCGACCCGGCAAACGAATTACCCGTCAATACGTTTATATTTCATGCGATGCGGCTGTAGCTTCTGCTCGTCAGGCAGTGATGCTTCGTACTCGGTATAGTTGCCTTCGAAGAAGGTTACTTTGGAGTCGCCTTCATAGGCCAGAATGTGTGTGGCTACCCGATCCAGGAACCAGCGATCGTGGGAGATCACCATGGCACAGCCGGGGAAGGCCAACAGCGCTTCTTCCAGGGCTCGTAGCGTTTCAACGTCCAGGTCGTTGGAGGGCTCGTCCAACAGCAGTACATTACCACCGTCTTTTAATGTAGCAGCCAGTTGCAGTCGCCCGCGCTCACCACCAGAGAGTTCGCCCACCCGTTTTTGCTGATCGCCACCTTTGAAGTTAAAGCGGCCGATATAGGCCCGTGAAGGTACTTCGTAGTTGTTGATGCGCAGAATATCCTGACCGTCGGAAATGGCTTCCCATACCGTTTTGCTGTCGTCCAGTTCATCACGCAATTGCTGTACATTGGAGATTTTAACGGTATCGCCGAGTTCCACCGTGCCTGCGTCTGGCTGCTCCTGACCGGTGATCATTTTGAACAGGGTGGATTTACCGGCACCGTTACCGCCGATGATGCCAACGATGGCACCTTTAGGGATGCTGAAGCTCAGGTCGTCGATCAGCAATCGGTCGCCAAATCCTTTGCGCAGGTTTTTCACTTCAATGACTTTATCGCCAAGACGTGGGCCCGGTGGAATGTAGATCTCGTTGGTTTCGTTGCGAGCCTGGAAGTCCTGGGATTGCATCTCCTCGAAACGGGCCAGACGCGCCTTGGACTTGGACTGACGACCTTTGGCATTGGAACGTACCCACTCCAGTTCGTGCTCCATAGCTTTACGACGAGCGTCTTGTTGTTTCTGTTCTTGCTCCAGACGCTGCTCTTTCTGCTCCAGCCACGCGCTGTAGTTGCCCTGGTAAGGAATGCCTTCGCCACGGTCCAGCTCCAGAATCCAGCCAGCGGCATTATCGAGGAAGTAGCGGTCGTGAGTGATGGCTACCACCGTGCCGGGGTATTCCACCAGGAAGCGTTCCAGCCACGCTACGGACTCGGCGTCCAGATGGTTGGTGGGCTCGTCCAGTAGCAGCATCTCCGGGCTTGATAGCAACAGGCGACACAGGGCTACACGACGACGCTCGCCGCCAGACAGGTTTTGGATCAGGGCATCCCACTCGGGCAGGCGCAGGGCGTCGGCAGCTACCTCCAGCTTGCGCTCCAGGTTGTGGGCATCGGCAGCCTGAATGATGTTTTCCAGGCGAGCCTGCTCAGTGGCCAGGGCATCAAAATCGGCATCCGGGTCGGCGTAGGCGGCATAGACTTCATCAAGTCGCTGCTGGGCGGCTTTGACCTCACCAAGGGCTTCTTCAACCACTTCGCGTACGGTTTTGTTTGGGTCCAGCTCGGGTTCCTGAGGCAGGTAGCCCACGTTCAAATTTGGTTGTGGACGAGCTTCGCCATCGTGCTCCTGATCGACACCGGCCATAATCCGTAACAGTGTTGACTTACCAGCACCGTTCAGGCCGAGTACACCGATCTTGGCACCAGGAAAAAAAGAAAGGGAGATGTTTTTGAGAATCTGACGCTTCGGGGGCACGGTCTTGCTCACCCGATTCATGGTATAGACGTACTGTGACATTGAAATTACTCGTGATAAATGAGCCGAATAATACAATACAACAAAAATAGGTAAAACAATGTCGCAAATGGTAGTGGTGAATATTCTGTTGGTGCTCGCGTGTTGCGGTAGTTGTCCGAAATGCACTGGCAGATTCAGCAAAATCGCTGTGAACCGTCGCCCAATCGGGCTGTCTCTTAGTCACAATGATTTCCGCTATAGCCAATAAAAAATCCTGGCAAAAAAAGCCGAAAATGAAGGTTTGTTAGTGCAACATGAGCGCTACCTTTTACGTCGATTCCTGAGTGCTGACAGTTGCTGCTTGTCGTGCAACTGTTGTTTTAGTTCTTCTACGGTTATCCACGTCTGTTTGCTGTTAAAAAAAGATTCCGTCAGATACTTTTTCAAGTCTTGAGCACCCTTCAGGGTGAGTCGGTCGCTGTCGTTCGGGTTATTATTTTTGAGCATGCTGTTGGCAAGACTTTCTATCCTGCCGGGAACGGGTTCGCCATCGGCAAAAATCAATCTCAACAGTTTTTTCTGGTCAGTAGAGAGCCTGCTCATCAGCTCGTCAATCTGCGCCGGGCAGCTGTTTTCTACCTGGATTTCTTCACAAAGGATCATTATCTGACCGATAACTTTGTCCACTGAAACGGGAATTTTCACTTGCTGATTCATGCACCTTTCAGGACTGGTGCGTAACGAGCGCAGGAGCGGGTCGCTCTCTTGGCAAATCCGTGCGATTGATGCGTGAATTTTTCTGACTTTGTTGGCATCTGGCTGCTCCACCGTGCTCAGTGAAAAGTCAATTTCTGAGTCGGGCTTGCTCTTATCGTAGTCAAACACCAGCTCATCGCCGGGCTTGATGTCTTTCAGGGCTACCACGGTCAGAAGAAGTTGTTCGTTGCACTCGTAAATATTTATCCGATCCATGCCAGTGGATACAATCTGCACATTGGCCTTTTTGGAGTGATTCAAAAAGCGTATGTCGCCGTCTCCGTCGCGTCCTATCTCAATGCTGGGCTTGCCTGAGTGCAGAAGATAGTTGCCTGACCAAGCGGTATAGGTGTCGTGCTCATGGAACCGCACTTGTGGCGCCGAACCGACAGTACTGACGGAGAAGACATGGTAGCGACCATTAGGATTTCTGGTGCGAAAAACAATGGGGCCAGTGTAGTGGGCAATGCTGTCACCTGCGCGGAATTGACACTGAGCCACTACCCCGATGCCGGCCACCACGCCCTGATCAGTGGCCTTATAGCTACATTTCTCCTTTTGGCCGAGCGGAGAGGTGGGAGGAGACAGGGAGGAGGAGTCGCTGATGGCAGAGGTTGCCACCAGTTGGGACAACCGGTTAGCCGCATCGTTAAGCCTGATGCTTAGCTGTCGCAAATGTTTTTCGGCATTCAGCGGCAGGTTGCTCAACTCATTCGAGTTGGTGGCGTTGTCAATGATATCGAGCATCTTCAGGGTTCTGGCGTTTTTGAATAGATCACCAGGCAATCGACTGTTGGACTGCGACTTCTTTATGTCGCGACCAAAACATTGCCTTTTGCTTCCCCAGGGAAGGTCGTAAAGGGTGAGCTGAGGTGGGGCGAAACGTTTGTTACATTCGGTTGTATGCAGTTGAGTTGTGTGCATGTTGTATCACTGCCCTGTAATAGAACCTTGAATTTCGACCGTACGTACGGTCAATAGTTCAAAAATCCCTTTCGATAACATTTTTTATCTTAAATAATTATCAAAAACAGGCCATTGCGCTTGCCCACTATAATCGTCAATCACCAACATTCAGAGCGAACGCACTTCGGCACTTTAAGCACTGTTGTGTCCATCAGCCGGTGTCAATCTGATCAACTTATCAGCCCGTAGAAGATCAGATAGGCAGTGCCGATTTGTTCTGACTGTATTAGAATGCCCCGACACCCTCCGACATTCGAGCATTTCCCGCCTGTTTTCAGGCAAAATCAGGCAACATCCGAGGTAATGAATGTTCACAAAGGACATGACCATCGCTGAATTTGACCCAGAGTTGCAAGCGGCCATGGACGCCGAAAGTCGGCGCCAGGAAGAACACATCGAGCTGATCGCCTCTGAAAACTACGCCAGCCCACGGGTGATGGAAGCTCAGGGCAGCGTGCTGACCAATAAATACGCAGAGGGCTATCCGGGTAAGCGTTACTACGGTGGTTGCGAGCACGTTGATGTGGCTGAGCAGTTGGCTATTGATCGTGCCAAGGCACTATTTGGTGCCGGTTTTGCCAACGTACAGCCGCACTCCGGCTCCCAGGCTAACGCCGCTGTTTATATGGCTCTGGTCAAGCCGGGCGATGTGGTGTTGGGCATGAGCCTGGCCCACGGTGGTCATCTGACCCACGGTGCCCAGGTGAGTTTTTCCGGCCGCATTTACGACGCTGTGCAGTACGGTCTTGACCCGCAAACCGGCGAGATCGACTACCAGGAAGTAGAACGTTTAGCCCATGAGCACAAACCCAAACTGATTGTTGCCGGCTTTTCCGCTTATTCGCGCATTGTGGATTGGCAGCGTTTTCGTGATATTGCCGATCAGGTGGGGGCTTACTTGCTGGTGGATATGGCGCACATCGCCGGTTTGGTGGCTGCTGGTGTTTATCCTTCGCCAGTGGGTATCGCCGATGTAGTCACCACCACAACCCACAAGACGCTGGGTGGTCCCCGTGGTGGCCTGATTCTGGCCAACGATGATGAAGAGTTGAACAAAAAGCTGAACTTCGCCGTATTCCCGGAATCTCAGGGTGGCCCGCTGTGCCATGTGATTGCGGCCAAGGCAGTATGCTTTAAAGAGGCGATGTCTGACCAGTTCAAAAGCTATCAGGCTCAGGTGGTCAAAAATGCCCGGGCAATGACGCGCGTGATGATGGAGCGAGGCATTAATATTGTCTCTGGTGGCACCGACGATCACCTGTTCCTGGTAGATCTGATCGGTCGGGCGTTTACCGGTAAAGATGCCGAAGCTGCCCTGGGCCGAGCCAACATCACCGTGAATAAAAACGCTGTCCCTAACGACCCACGTTCACCGTTCGTCACCAGTGGTTTGCGCATCGGTACGCCGGCCATTACCCGCCGTGGCTTTAATGAAGACGACTCGGCAGCTCTTGCCGGTTGGATTTGTGACGTGCTCGATGCCTTGGGCAAAGGCGCTGACGATTGTGCAGAAGTCCGAAACGCTGAGGCAGAGGTAAAAGCCAAAGTGTTGGCAATCTGTGCTCGTCTGCCGGTCTACGCTGGATAATTTTCTGTTCAACTTCCCCTGGTTCTGCCTGAACCGGGGGCCTGGACCCCGCATTTTTCACACCCTACCTTGAACCCTCAATCCTGAGCGGACTCTCATATATCGAGCGTTGCTGTCGGTCGGTGGTGAGCGCCACCGTCGCGAATATCATCCATGGGCAGCCCAAAGAACATTGGAATCAGGTGCATTTATGGCTACTAACTCCTCGATGCAGTTATCCATACCGATGCCGGGGCAACCAGAAAAAGTCGAAATGGTACTCAGGCAGAGCTTGCGGCACGGCACGCTGATCAGCCGGTGTTACCAAGTGACGACGGTCAAACAGGCATACATACTATTGGATCAGGGTTCTGACAAACTGGTGATCAAGGCCGCTCACTTGGAGGCGCGCAAGGTGGCCTACGCACCGGTACGCAAGTGGGGCGGAATCTATTCAAGGGAATCGGCTCTCAGGCAAGAGTATCAGAAAATTCAGACCATCAAGCACTCGGTACACGATGCCACTCACCTGGCTCTGGACATGACGCCACTCAATGGCCGCGATCGCATCGATAACCGCTTCTCGCTTGTCGTGACGGAAGCTCGTGGCAATCTGGAAAAAGAGATTCGCGCCCGGGATCCCACCTTTGCCACGCGCCTGGGTTACTGCCGACAGTATCTTGATGGTTTGATGAATTTGCACCAACTGAATATGGCGCATGGTGATATCAAGCCTGAGAATTGTCTTGTGTACGACGATGGTTTAGTAAAAATTGCCGACTTTGGTAAAACAGATATCGTTTCTGGCAACACAAACAAAATGTATAAAGGGAATTTGAGGTTCTGTCCACCGGAGGGCGCGTTGAGCATCAAAGGTGACATATACGGCAGTGCGTTACTGATAATCCGGGTGTTGGAAGAGACTCCCGGTATCCTCGATAGCAGTGGGCAATTGTTGTCTATCCCGGCCAAAGAGCGCGAACCTGGTGTCACCAGCAAAGGACGAGGAATTGAAAAATACGTGGTTGAACACTGCCAGTTTCTCGCTCTCGACTCACAAGGCGTGGGTGGCAAAATTACCCGACAGCTGCCTCGGCAGGTCAAGTTGGCCCACTTGTCCCGCAAATGCCGCAAAGAGCAACAGATATTGATGAACCGATATATTGATGCGTTGGGCGATAAACTGGTCTGCCAGGTCGGCTTGTCCAGACGCACGGCTGAGCAACTGGCCGCACTGCTCAGAGATATGACAATAAATAATCCCGCCAAACGGATTACGGCGGCAGAAGCTCTCAATCGCCTGATCACCATCGAGCAGAATTTGGCTGGGTGACCATAAGCCGGCCTTTGCTGTTGTCGTTTGCCCGGCAAGTGCTGTAGACATTCTCACTAGCCAAAACTCCTCTATAACGTTATCATCGCCCGATTAACAGCCATCTGCGGCTTTACGTGCCCTGGCTGATTGCCACCTTGAGTTATCACTCTCCATGTCCCAAACAGAACTCCCTTACCACAAGGCCCGTAAGCGTTTTGGCCAGAACTTTCTGCACGACCATGGTGTTATCCGTGAGATTGTCGCGTCAATCAATCCAAAACAAGGAGAGCACCTGGTAGAAATCGGCCCTGGTCAAGGTGCTCTGACCGCCGATGTTCTGGAGCGTGCCGGTGCTCTGGATGTAGTGGAGCTGGATCGGGATTTGATTCCGACGTTGTTGTTGCGCTTTGGTCTGAACCCGAACTTTCGCATCCACGAAGCCGACGCGCTGAAGTTTGACTTCGCCAGCTTGCAAACTGATGGACGACCACTGCGCGTTATTGGCAACTTGCCTTACAACATCTCTACGCCGCTGATTTTTCACCTGTTAAGCTACGCTGGTCTGGTTCAGGATATGCACTTTATGCTGCAAAAAGAGGTGGTGCAGCGTCTGGCCGCTGGTGCTGGCGACAATCACTACGGGCGCATGGGCATTATGGCCCAGTACTATTGTCAAGTGGATTATCTGTTTACTGTCGGGCCAGAGTCATTTCGACCAGCACCCAAGGTAGACTCGGCCATTGTGCGCCTGACGCCTTACCGGGAACTGCCGCACCCATGCCAGGATGTTCACAAACTGGAGGTGGTGGTGCGCGATGCCTTTAGCCAGCGACGCAAAACCATACGCAATACCCTCAAACAGCATCTGAAGGCGGGTGAGTTGGAGACGCTGGCCATCGATCCGGCAGCGCGTCCTGAAGTGCTGACTATTGCCGATTTTGTGCGGATAGCCGATTATCTCACCGACCATTAAGACAAACTTCAGGAACTATTAAACCATGGCCACATATGCAGTTGGGGATATTCAGGGGTGCTACGATCCGTTGCGCCGTCTGTTAGACAAACTCAACTTTGACCCACAGCACGATGAGCTTTGGGTGGTCGGCGATATGGTTAACCGTGGTCCTCAGTCTTTGGCTACAGTGCGCTTCCTCAAGGGACTCAATGATCGTTGTACAGCGGTGCTGGGTAACCACGACCTGCACCTGCTGGCCGTGGCCGCTGGTGTGCGCCAGACAAAAGATAAAGACACACTTGCTGAACTGCTGGCGGCTCCCGATGCCGATGAGTTGATTCAGTGGTTACGCTTTCGGCCCATGTTGCACCACGATGAACAGCGACAGGTCACCATGGTTCATGCCGGTATTCCCCCCATGTGGACAATTGCCAAGGCTTTAGAGCAAGCCCATGAGTTGGAGCAGGCACTGCGTTCGCCCGATTATGCCTATTGGCTGAAAAAGATTTTCAAACGGGTTAAACCGTGCCTTTGGGATGATGAGCTGAAACTGAAAAAACGACTTCGGCTTACTGCTGCCTATCTTACCCAAATGCGTTTTTGTAATGCTCAGGGCATACTGGATATGGACAGCAAAGATACCACTTCGAACGCTGGCTTTGCTCCGTGGTTCAGCTTCGAGAATAGCCCCTGTTACCGCGAACAGATTATCTTTGGCCATTGGGCCGCACTGGCCGGCTACACCGGCATGGATAATATCCACGCCATCGATACTGGCTGCGTCTGGGGCAAAAGCCTGACGGCCATCAATGTGGATAGCTGGCAGCGCACCGACGTCAATGCCTGACCATCACTTCTTGTCACGCCATTAATGGCAGCCTGTATTTGACCGAAACAAACTGTAACCCGTTTGCAGTTTCAGGGCGTCATCCTGAAACCATTCATACAAGAAACAGCTACGGATTGCGCATAACATGGCTGCTAAACCAACCAAAACAGTCACCTATGTCTGGCGAGGCAAAGATAAAAACGGTCGCAAGACAAAAGGGGAGATGTCAGGCTCCAGCACAGCGCAGGTTAAGCTGGAGCTGAGAAAACAGGGCATTCTGGTTACCAGGGTAACGAAAAAAAGCCTCTCTTTTAGCTTGGGCAGCGGCAAGATAAAGCCCATGGACATTGCGCTGTTCACCCGGCAAATGGCCACCATGATGAAAGCCGGCGTACCTTTGCTGCAAGCGTTTGACATCACTGCCGACGGGCTGGAAAAAAAGCCCATGCGTGAGCTAGTGGGCAAGATCAAAAACGAAGTGGCCTCTGGTAGTACCTACGCCGACGCGTTACGCAAGCAACCGGAACACTTTGACGAACTCTACTGCAACCTGGTCGCCTCCGGAGAGCAGTCTGGTGCCCTGGATACTCTGCTTGACCGTATCGCCACCTATAAAGAAAAAACTGAGGCACTGAAAGCCAAGATCAAAAAAGCGCTGAACTACCCAATTGCTGTCGTCTGTGTTGCCATTGTTGTTACGGTCATTTTGCTGGTCAAAGTTGTTCCCCAATTTGAGGAGGTATTTCAGGGTTTTGGTGCCGACCTACCTGCCTTTACCCAGATGGTGATCAACGTATCTGATGTGGTGCAGAACTATTGGCACTTGGTAATAGGTTCTATGGTACTGGCCGGTTTTTTACTGAAACGCACGCTGAAATCATCGAAAAATGCCAGAAACACTGCCGATCGCTTATCCCTGAAACTGCCTGTGGTTGGTGAAATTCTTCATAAATCCGCCGTTGCTCGCTTTGGCCGAACCCTGGCCACCACATTTGCTGCTGGAGTACCCCTAGTGGAAGCCCTGGACTCAGTGGCCGGTGCAGCGGGTAATGTTGTCTATGCTGATGCAGTCAAGAAGATCAAGGAAGATGTGTCCACCGGGCAGCAGTTGCAGTTTGCCATGAAAGGTTCGGGCGTTTTTCCCAGTATGGCGATTCAGATGGTGTCCATCGGTGAGGAGTCCGGCACGTTGGATGAGATGTTGGAAAAAGTCGCCGCCTTTTATGAGAGCGAGGTGGACAATATGGTTGATGGCCTGACCAGTTTGATGGAACCCATTATTATGTCGGTTCTGGGGATTTTGGTTGGTGGTTTGATCGTGGCTATGTATCTGCCCATATTCCAGTTGGGTTCGGTGGTTTAATAAACATTTGTGACTCTGAATGGAGTCCTGGCCGCCACCGAAACGACACATCCAGCTGACCGAATAGCGCAGCTTTTCTGCGCCGTCTGATGTTATGCAAACATTCGAAAAATCTCAAATCCAAATCAAATATAGTGGCAGCTTATCTTGCGACATACTTCGCTGAGGGCGTAACCAAAAATGTAGTAGTCGCCTGAACCTCGCCATGAATTTCGTGAAAACAATTCCACTCTCCTGCGTGCATACCAAGAGCCAAAGTGTATTTCCGGTATGCGAATTGAACTTTTTCCTGTTCATCAATTCTAATCAGCGAAACACGAACGTGCCGTATATGTTTAAGGTATTTAGTAGTCGAACAGGAATAATAAATGAATATTGGTTCAAGTGAAGTAAATAAAGATCAAATGAACTTGGTGAGTGATTTTTTGGGAATTAGGGAACAGTCACCAGAACAATCTGCTAAGTTAGCCATTAGCTCTCTTAAAAGTTCCGATTCATTTTTGTCAATCAAATGGAATGGAAGATCCGTAACCCGGATTCCAGAAATATGCACGTATGGACTCTTCTATTACACCACTTATTCATTGGGGGTAGTGCTCACAACTCCAATTCTAGGTCCTTATTCCTATATTGGTGGCGCATTGCTTGTCGGAGGTTCTCGTGTATTAACAAATAAATTACATCATAAATGGATTGTCACTCCTAAAATAGAACAGATCGAAAGATTTCAAACTCACTTAAACCAACAAAATACAAATAGAACATCATTTAAACAGGATGGATTAGACGCTTTTGAGAAGTTACCAGGTCTTGAAAAAATCAAGGATCAACTAAGTTCCATGGCCGCCAAAGTAAAAATTGACCAACAGCGAGCCAGCATCTGTCTGCCTGTTCACAAAAACTGTTACCATATGATTTTTGAAGGTAATTCAGGAACGGGAAAAACGATGGCCGCAAAATCTCTGGCAACAATCCTGTCCAAAATGGGGATAATCAGAGAGGATAAATGTGAGGTTGCTGATAAAAGTTCATTCTATTCAAATTTAATTGGATCAGCTGGTGGACGGACTACAGATGTATTAAATAGAGCTTCTGGTGGGGTTCTGTTTGTAGATGAAGCCTATGCACTTAACAAACAGGAAGTGAATATGAATGGAGAGCAAGTTGGAAGTGATGTCATTGAAAAACTTCTTACGCTATTAGAAGAACGAAAAGACGATGTGGTGGTCATTTTTGCCGGCTATCCTGACGCAATGAAGAAATTTAAATCATCCAATCCAGGACTGGCATCCAGAATACCATTTACAATTCAGTTTGAGGATTACAATAATAAACAATTGGTGGAAATATTTGACTATTTTTGTTCTGAAAATGGCTACACTCTATCAGATTGTGTTCGTAGTAGTGCTCAGGAAATATTTTCCCAGATAAAAGTAAAGCAGGGAAAATCATTCGCTAATGGTCGTACAATAAGGAATTTTTTTGAAAAGGCTATTCTGGCACAAGCTGAAAGGCTAGCAGAGGAAATATCTGACAATACTGGCACCGATCTTCTAACTAATAATGAGAATATTGATAAAACAAGTTTACAAGAGCTCAGTGAGTCTGACTTACAAACTGCGTTTAATAAACTAATTCAAGATACCGAAGAATCTTTAGTACCTTTCGGACTCTATTCATAAAAAAGACAGTTGTGGGAGGTTTTCTGCAACTGGCATCTATGTCTACTATTTCGGCGTTATCTTGAGTTTTTCATCCATACCATTATGTTTGACAAGATATCCTAAGTCGTCAAGCCACTTCGCACAGAAGTGGTTTGACGACCTACATATTTCCTTTTTCGGCTTATTTTACCGGTTTTCGCGTAAAGCCCGCTTTATGTCGGTCGCAGCCTATGAAATCTGAAAAAAGAAGTCTCGCCTTTATGTCCTCGGATGCGATAGAACAGGGAGTGTCACGCAAAAACGCTCACAGACAGATGAGTTGCTCGAGCAGAGCAGGTTTGGCGTACTGTTCCGCTAGCCATTTTTGACTGCCCTTATCGATAATGCGCCCCTGTTTATTACCGAGCTGGTATTCATACATAGGGTCGTAGTACTCAGCCAGCAAAATACGAATCCATTCACGATGATAACTGCCGTCGCCGTATTGGTGCTGATGTGTAAGCGCACTTTCAACGATGGCCCGCAACTCTTGATAGCGAACTCCGCCCAGGCGTTTACGAATGCGGGAAAGGCTGGCGATCAGTTCCTCGGCAAAGATAGCAAATCCTTGTTGAGTGCCATAGGCCGTCTGATTTTCATCGAGGTTCTGCTCGATATATTCTTCATAAATGATTTGTACACGGGTTTCTAAATCTTCTTCTAACAGCAAGATCGGCGCTTTTTCCATTTTCGCTTTCAAACTGGCAGGCAAGCTGCAACGGCCAATCAGTTTACTTTCATCTTCCAGCAAAAAGGTTTTAGCGCCGCGCGCCTGTTGTTTGAGCAGATTGATAGCGAGTCGGTTTTCAAAGTCAATCTGACTGGGCTGACCGCCAACACGTCGTCCAAAGCTGGAACCCCGGTGATTGGCAAGCCCTTCGAGGTCGATGTGCTCAGGAAACTGAGTCAGTAAGCGTGTTTTTCCGGTACCGGTTTTGCCACTTAGAATCACAAAGTGGCAATCCTGAATAGATTCTTCCAGGTGCTCCAGCAGCCATGTGCGCAGGGCCTTATAACCACCTGGCACCAACGGATAATGGATGCCTGCTTCTTTGAGCCATGCCTGGGTTAAGTGTGAGCGCTCGCCACCGCGAAAACAGTAGAGATAGCCGTGAGGATGGCGTTGACAAAAATCGAGCCACGCATGAGTACGAGCGACACGGATATCGCCGCGGACTAACTGATGACCGAGGGCGACGGCAGCATCATGGCCAGCTTGCTTATAGCACGTACCAACCTGTGCGCGCTCATCATCATTCATGAGGGGTATGTTAGTACTGTTTGGAAATGCTCCCTTGTGGAATTCAATAGGAGCCCGTACGTCCAGAAAGGGAATATCTTCAAGAAACAAGTGACGATAGTCACCTGCGTTGGAACGAACATCCGACATTATGCGTTTTGAACCTGGTGAGCGAGAAAAGCTGAGGATTCTAACAGAACGCTCGACGTCGCTACATAGCGAGCGTCACGATGTTGGGCTGCAATGGCTGAAGGATTTGCGGTGGTTCTCTGGTTGGCACGTTCCACGGCAATATTTCATCGCTTGTTGGAACCAATATGGAACCATCATGTCAAAAATAATGAAACCATAAGGACTTGGTACTTTTACCTTGTGAAAGGAGTAGGCAAAACAACAACCTAAGGACAGTGTGTGATGAATGGCCAGTTGCCGGTAGCAGCCGTGTATCAAGGGCATCAGCCAGTAAGCCGTGAGTTGGCCGATGCCTTGCATTTGAGTCGGACCTGCTTTTCCGGGCGCAGGAAGGCTAAGGTGTATATTCTATCTGGTCTGCCATTTGTGCTGGCGGGATTATTAGCGCTGCTAACCGCGTTGATGATTCCTGTGGGCATTGGTCTGGGTGCGGCTGCAGCAGGTTATTTTGCCCTCGGTACGTTTTCTTCGGTAGTGGTTTATAAGAAGTTATCCAAGCGAAAAGTTGCCTTTTTGGCGGATGTCAGGCGTTATTTGCTGACGCCCGAATACATTCCTTGCATGACCAAACCGGTTCCGCTCCACAGAGCACTCCGCAAACGTTTTCCGGTGCCAACAACTCCTCTTGCTCCGGTAGTCGTATCGCGGCCCGAAAGTTCAGCGATGCCTGCTGTCCCGGTGCGGGTTGATGAGCTTCCAGCCAAAGCCAACCTGCGGAAAATGCCCGCATCGTCAGAAGTGCTGGGTCATTGTCGTTTGGCGCGTCCATTGCATTCTGAGGAGGTGATTGCGTCACCTGCCAGTGAGAGTGAGTCATTGGCCGTTGGTAGCAACTGTTTGTCGTTGCCGGTAGCGGCTGATGTGGATCGCTCAGCAAAGCGCTGCCCGGCACGTCTGTCAACGACACTACCGTTGCTGGTAAATTCAAGGCGCTTGGCGGCAGGTTTAGCGGATCGCTCAATAAAACCTGTTTTTTCACCCGCGATAACCAGCTGGTTGCCAACACCACACAGCGCTGACCCTGTCTTGAAGCACATTAGACGTTGTCCGGAAATAACGGTTACGCCACCGGATTCTGTGCGAACTGAGCTTGTTAAAGCCCGGCGACCCCATCTTTCGGTACCGCGCCGGGTGCATGGAAGCCAGGAAATAAATAAAAGGGAATGTCTGAACCTTATTGAGCCAACCATAGTTCCATTTAGAGAGCGATGCACATCTGTAGCCGGAACTACGGTAATGGGCAATTTCAGACAGCTTTCGACGCCAATCAGAGTGCACGAAAGCGGAGAAATACATAACAGGCAACTTCCGAACCTGATTGAGTCCACCTCCGCTTCTGTAAGTACTGCCCTGACAATGCCAACATCAAACGCTCTTATGGAGACCACAGACAATTTCCGCTCCCAGCGTTGTCTGTTGATGAATGTTGCATTCGAACGCAGGGGTAGTGATATTCACTTGTTGTTTGGTCGTCAGGCACTGCACAGTGCTGCATCGCGAATATTGAAAGTTGAAGAGTTGGCGGCTCCCCGGGCTTTGACCAATGGCAGCAGCAGCGCTCACCAGTGGCAATTAAGTTTTCTGGGAGAGGAGAGGAACGCGCCCGCATCCAGATTTACCATAACGCTGGGTTCCGAACACCTGGCTGCATTTGCTAGCCAGCTGAAATCCGGCACTGGTCGTCTGATTATTGCTGGTAAGAACTTGCCAGTTCTTGCGGGAAGTAAGTATCCATCTCTTTGCGCGGCTCACCAGAGCGATATGCCAGACACTGCAATCGGACTGCTGCCCGGCAGACCGGAAGTCAGTCGAGCAGGTATTATGACACTCCCTTGCAGAGACACTCTGTACTCTGCGCTTTCTTCAGTGTTGTGCCAAATGCGCGCGAGTATGCCAAAGCGCTTCGGCTCTTCGACTGGCTCGGAGCGCAGCCCATACAGAACATGGACTATCCCAGTTCGCGGACGTTTCTCCGATACTGCTCCTGAGTTACTGTCTTTGCACTTATCGGAGTCCGGTTATTTTGAGGCAGACAGGGGCAGTAGCGAATCAACACCCTCCACGTCGCCGACCAGTGAGGGCAGCAAACAGGCATTACTGCCTGCAAATAGTGATAACGGCAGTGCTGTTGAATTCATTCCACCACAAATGCCACTCCCAGCAATTTCGCAACCATGCGGTGCTTCTCACAGCTGCCCAGGGATAAAGGAAACTGTTAAATCCTCCGCGGCACAACGGAATTACACCGGCTTTAAACGCTTTGCCTCAGAGTCAGACATTTCCGGCTTAAGTCAAAATCCTGGTGTTGACCGACTACTACTGATAACGCCACGATTGCCAGGCGCTGATGGTTCAGGGCGTTTTGACAGTTTGCATTCTGTATCTTCGTTGGCATCGTTGACGCCGGATCAGGAATTGGACGCAGGCTGGGAATTTCTCGAACCTTTTGAGCAGCGCTTAAAACAGGAAAACCGAGAGCTGGAGCTGCATGAGCATCTGGTGCATCAGTTGGCCTATAACCTGCGCGGCAAGCGCTGCGTTACCTTGCCTAACGATCAGCGTTGTCTGGTTGAAAAAATCACCGGTGTTCCTGCCGGGCTCAATGCCTATATTCTTGTGCCTGAAACTGCACCTGCCAACGGCACCACCGAGATACGATTACTATTTCGCGGCACCAAAGACCGGGCTTCTGTTATTCGTGACCTGGAATCGTCCGGGGCAGGCTTTGAAACCATGGAGGTAGCAGCAGCAACGATTACCCGACAGTTGCACGTTATCTTGTCTTCCATGAACGACTCAGGTCGTGAAATTAATTTAACCATTGGTGGCCATAGCCTTGGGGGGGCCGATGCACAAAACTTCCTTGGTCATCTGCTTGGAGCCATGGTGACAGAGGCATCTGAAGACAAGTCGAGTGCTCCACTGGCCAACATTACTCACATTTCGCTATTTACCAAGTGCTCTGCCGGTGTGCCTAAACTGGCCCATGAGCGGGTTTGTTCAGCATTGCAATGTCTTCAGGAGCACGGGGGTGTCAGGCTAAAAATATTTCACCTGAAGGTGGCTGGTGATGTGGTTCAGGCGACTGGCGACTGCCATATTGGTGCTGGCTTGCCCTTTGCCACCGCCGATGTTTCGGTGTTACAGGTCTATCCTGCCAATGAAGCCAGTCGAATTGATCGTCATACCAAGAAGTATTTTACCGACGACACCAATCTGGCGCCGGTGTATTGGTACAAGTGGACGCACAACAAGAGCGACCAGGGCATTGCGGAAATAAGCCGTTCATTGCACAACACGTCGGCCATTTTACGCTACAACGCCGTTAAGACCATGCAGTGGGCGCTCCATTTTGCTGCCTGGTTTTGTACTCCGGTTAGCGCTTCAGCAAGCGATCCGCAGCCAACGCCGGTTGTGCCCACTGCTGCTACCGATTCGCTACCTGAAATAAGCAGTGAACAAGAGATCAAGGAGGTCTACGATCAGATCATTGCCATGTGTCTGCGCCTGAGTAACCGTTCGCTAGATACTCCGTGGCATAAAATTCATCCTTACCACTCATCCGTGCCCAAGTCGGCTACCACCTTTAAGCCACGCTACTTGAAAAATATGCTGTTCGACGCGGCTTTTGGTGCTGGCGCTGAATTTCAGAACCTGGTCAATCAGGTCAATACCCATGTGCTGAACATTCGGGAGCCCAAAGTGATTAACGGGTTGCTGGTCAAGATTGGCATTGGTGGTGAGTTAGGCAATGAGCCGACTGTGTCGTTTAAAGGCCAGCGTGTCAAGGATGCCCTCTGGCCAGTGACCGCCCATTACTGCGAGAACTTTTTTGCCGCCGCAGCGAAGCAGCACACAGCCGCCTCCTGCGGCCGAAACCAGCGAAAAAAGGGCCCTTTTTACACATTTGAGCTGTTGTTGCAGTTGCAAGCTTTCAATGCTCGCTATAGCACGCTTGAGCGGGATGTTAACCAAGTTAATTTTCTTGCTGGAGCCGACAGCACACAGCGTATGGAAAAACTGGTTGCCTTGCAACAGCGGGCAGCCAGCCTGCAACAAGAGGCGGGAGAGCTGTACAGGCAGTGTAAAAAGCATCGTTTGAGTGATGAAAAAACGGCCTTTATCCTGGGGCAGCCAGTTTCTTGCGCTAATGGTGAGCGGCTGATATCGCAAAAAGTGGCTGACTTTAAAAAATCCATTGATAAGGCGCTGGTCCAGGTTACCAGTTACTAAGAATCACTCTCAGGGCCCAGGAAGCAGCAAAAAGAGAGAGGCCAAAAACTCATTGCCAACAGGAAAAGTGAACCGAAAGCAAAGCTTGTGCAAAGCACTATTTTAAGTGGACAAACGAAAAGTAATCGCCTTTATGATCTGGCGCAGGGCAGGCAGAAATCGCATTGTGCAAGACTAATCTGTAATACGGGCGCACCTCGGCTCCAGCGTTTTTTTGTTGGGTTGTGGCGTTGCCCATAGGGTCTTGTCAGTAACAGAACGGCAATGTCAGCTTTAAACGATCAAGCAGCGTTCCAGTATTTGATAATGATGTTCAGCTTTCCCGCCTTTTGTACGGTGTCCTAATGAATCCGCTTAGAAAAATTATCCTTATAACGCTTGTTTTCCTGGGGCTGTTCTGCTTTGGGGACCTGATTTTTCCCGAAAGTATGTTCACGGTATTGCAACAACGGGTAATGGCCATATTTATTCTGGCGACCCTGTTGTGGGTCAGTGATGTAGTACCGGCATTCGCTACTTCTTTGTTGATCATTATGCTGTTGGTGCTGACGGCATCAAACAGCGCACCCTATCCCCTTAGAGCCGGGCTGGGGGAAGATATGCTGAATTACACGACAGTTTTCAATAGTCTGGCCTCACCGGTCATTGTGCTTTTTCTGGGTGGGTTCTTCATTGCCCTGGCCTCTGCCAAGTACAAGGTGGACATCAACCTGGCCCGGGTGTTGCTGAAACCGTTTGGGCAAAAATACGAGATCGTCATGCTGGGGGTGATGATCATTACCGCTGTTTTTTCCATGTTCATGAGCAACACGGCAACCAGCGTTATGATGCTGACCATCATGACACCTCTGGTTGCCCGAATGGATAGTGAAGATCCGGGTTGTCGGGCCATGGTATTGAGCATTCCCATTGCGGCTAATCTGGGGGGCATGGGTACGCCCATTGGCACGCCGCCCAATGCCATTGCTTTTCGCTATTTTGTCGGTGAGTACGCACTCTCTTTTGGCGACTGGATGCTGTTTGCCGTACCAATTACCGTTATTATGATCGCCCTCAGCTGGTGGTTGCTGCAAAAGATGTATCCATCCAGCGGCGGCGATCTGGATGTGCAGATAGATGGACGTTTTGAAAGAGGACCAAAGCCGTACATTGTTTATGCCGTTATGATACTGACCATTCTGCTATGGGTATTTTCCAGCGTACACGGCGTTAATGCCTATGCGGTTGCCATGATTCCCGTGGCGATATTCAGTCTTTGCGGTATCGTTGACAAGAACGACCTGAAGCTGATCAGCTGGGATGTGCTCTGGCTGCTGGCCGGCGGTATTGCCATTGGTAAGGCGCTGGCGTCTTCCGGGTTGGCCAGTCTGCTCGTCAGCATGGTACCGTTTGAGCAGTTTGGGGCGGTCACTATTATTTTGGGAATCAGTGTGCTGTCTATGGTGATGGCGACGTTTATGTCCCACACTGCCACCGCCAACTTGCTGATGCCGATTGCTGTTTCCATGTCTACTTCAGTCGCCAGTATTGAGAACATGGGTGGTCTGGTTGTTATTGGAACGGCAGTTGCACTGGCTTCTTCTTTGGGCATGGGCTTGCCCATCAGTACTCCGCCTAACGCGCTTGCTCACGCTACGGGTCTTGTCACCACCAAAGATTTTATCAGAACGGCGCGAGTGTTAAGTCCGTTTGGCGTGTTGCTGATCTTTGCAGTATTGGTCTTGATGGCGTCGATAGGTTTCTTCTGACCTTTGTCGTTTATGGCGGAAACCGGCCAGTCAAGGTTTCCGCGACGGCGTTTTAGCTTGTGGGGTGAGTGCGTTAGAACTTGTTATGCCGCAGGAATTTCGGTGAACTGTTGAGAGCGTAGGCGCCAGACAAGAACTCCCAACCACACGGCTGGGAGTACATGTCACGATTCAAAAATAGCCAAGTATCCCCAGCAGGACAATCACAGAGAAAATAACCAGGACGCCAATAGGGCTGATGAACTTGCCCGTTTTGATAAAATCCTGAGTACCAACTCTTCCCGTCGCGTGAGCCAGAGCATTGGGGGGCGTGCTGATGGGCAGTGACATACCCATGGACGCTGCCAGGGCAACGCAAATGACCATCAGGCTGACGCCACCGTAGTTTTCCAGGCCCGGTAATACGGTAGCAACAGAAACGGCAATGGGTATCAGCAGGTTAGCAGTGGCCGTATTTGACATAAAAGTGGCCATTACCATGGAAATGGTGGTCATCAGGAACAGTACTGTGAAGGCTCCCATGGCACTGAATGGAATGGTTTCAACAACTGTGCGCGCCAGGCCACTTTTTTCCAGGGCATAACCCAGAGCAATACCGCCGGAAATCAACCATAGAACTTCCCAATTTATTTGACGAATGTCGTTAGAGTTAATGATTCCTGACAGCGAGAAAACAATAATGGGCAATAAAGCAATGGTGTACGAGTTCACACCATGCAAACTGGAGGTAGTCCACAAAAGCACCGTGGCTGCTGTGGTGCCATAGACGATAAAAGCTTTCGGGGAACGCTCAAAGGTGCCATCAATTTTCATCGTCAACTCCCGGGTATCACCTGGATAGAGTTTACGTAACACTGACCACGCTATAAGCACCAAGAGTACTGCCATAGGAATGGCAAACAGCATCCATTGGCCAAACGTGATGGCGTATTCACCCGTCAGATAAAGAAAGGCAATGGCATTGGGCGGTGTACCGATAGGTGTACCAATACCGCCGATATTGGCGGCGATGGGCACAGCAAGCACCAATGCCTTGACACTATTGTCCCTGGAGTCCACATGAGCCAGCAGCGGCGTGAGCAGGGTCAGCATCATTGAAGTAGTGGCGGTATTGCTCATAAACATGGAAAAAAAAGCAGTAATTCCCATCAGTCCGAGCATGACTTTGTGGTAATCACTGCCCATGGGCTTTAGTAATACCCTAGCCAGGTTAATATCCATTTTGTACTTGGTTGCGGCGATGGCAATAAAGAACCCACCCAGAAACAGGACGATAACCGGTGCCGCCAGGCTACTAAGAATATTTCGATAGCTGAGCATGGTTTCTGCGTCGAGTGCTGCCCTGAGAAAATGCGGGCTGGTATCAGAAGCTGTGATAGAGAGTAGGCCGAGAATAAGCAGCGAAGTGGCGTAAGCCGGCACTATCTCAGAGACCCAGAGCAAAGTCGCCACCAGGAAAACGGCCAGCACCCGTTTTTGCTCCACAGTGATATTGGTAATGGGAATAACGTCAATGGGTAACAGGAAAACAACAAAATAGACGACAGCAATAAGCAGCAGCTTGGTAATCTGCGACACCGACGTTATTGAACTTTCCCGAATGACCCCCAGGGGCTCGCCACGCGTAATCTGCGACATAGACGTTATTGAACCTTTAAGAAATAACGAGCTGGTTATGAATTATTTGTAGGGCCAATAATGCATGACTAACACAGTCAACATACTGAAGCAGGTCAATGAAAAATGACTTTGTTAGCAGGGACGTTCAGTGGGTTTATCAGATGTTGGGTTTGGGAACCGTGAGCGGTTGTCTGGCCAGCCATTGCTGTTCCCAATCGGCAAACTGTTCTGTCGGCAAAGCTTTGCTGATGAAAAAACCCTGAGCCTGATCACAGTTCAGTTCATGCAGTAATTGCCAGTCTTCAAGGGTTTCAACGCCTTCGGCAACAGTTTGCATATTCAGGTTATGGGCCAGGTTGATATTGGCTTCCACAATGGCACGGTGAGCTTGATCGCGGCAAGCATTGGCCACGAAAGAGCGGTCAATTTTCAGCTCACTAAAAGGTATCCGGTTCAATTGCTGCATGCTGGAATAGCCAGTGCCAAAGTCGTCAATGGCCAAGGCAAAGCCGTACAGCTTGAGTCGGGCAAGCGTTTCCAGACAGAGCGCAGCATTTTGCATCAGGCTGTTTTCGGTAATTTCCAGGTTCAATAATTCGGGGGGAATGTGACGCGCCCGGGTTTTGTGTACCAGTCTGTCCGGCAGGTCAGTATCGCTCAAAATGACAGGGGAGAGGTTAACGCCCACCGAGATGTTCCGGCCTTGTTCTTGCCATTGCTGGATCTGATCCAGGGCAAGGTCAATCATGTTATCGGTCATGGGAGCGATCAAACCGGAGCTTTCCATGGTCGGGATAAAATGGATTGGCATTACCAGGCCGACTTCGGGGTGATGCCAGCGGCTCAGTGCTTCAACCGAAATCATCCGCCCACTTTTCAGCAACACTTTTGGCTGGTAATAAAGGACAAACTGATTCTCGTTGATGGCGTGTTCCAGTTCCGCTTCGGTGAAAATCCGCTCGCTGGTGGCGCTGGGTTGGTGGTTGTCAAGGCTGACAAAGAAGTATTCCAGCAGCTCTCTGAGTCGGGGTCGGGTCATGGGCTTGGGCGTGTGGCCGAGCACCCGCAGACCGTCGGCCTGAGCCATATCCTGCACAGTGCGAATCAGTGCGGCTTCCATATCGCTCAGGATGATGACGGCTCTGGCCAGTTGTTGTTCGGCCAGACAACGGATAAACCGAATGCCATCCATGCCGGGGATGTCCAGGTCACAGACCACAATGTCCACGGCTCCGGTGTTGTCGAGCATCTGCAATGCTTGTTCACTGTTTTGGGCATTGATAATGCTGCCAACGTTAAAGCTGGAGACAGTCTGCTCAGCAACCATGCGTTGAAAAAGGTTGTCTTCCAGGATCAGAAAACTGAGAGAGGTGATTCTGCTATCCATGTGCTGGCCGAGTGCAATAAGTCCTGTTCCGTAGAGTATGACCTATCGTGCACCGGGAAGCAGTATTTAAACGATTGTCAGGAAGACAAAAGGACAGGACGGTTGCCAGAGCGCTGCTGGCAACCTTCAGTCAGGCATCAGTTGCCGGATTTAATGCGCGACCACTCACGCGTGATATAGCGCTTGAGTTTGCTGGGCAGCTCTTTGAATACAAACAGTTTTTCCATAGTTTGCGGTGGGGGGAACACGCCGGGGTCCTGGGCAATCTCAGGCTCGACAAAGGCTTTGGAGGCCGGCACCGGATTGGTGTAGGTAACGTAGTTAGTGATATCTGCCATTACCTCGGGTTCCAGCAGGTAGTTGAGCATTTGGTGCGCGGCATCCTTGTGCGGGGCGTCTTTGGGAATACCCAGCATATCAAACCACATGGCCGCGCCCTCTTTGGGCACCACATAACGGATGTCGATGCCATTACCGGCCTCTTTGGCGCGGTCACGGGCGATCATCATGTCCCCGGACCAGCCAAGTGCCACACAGATATCGCCATTGGCCAGGTCAGATAGTGAACGGGAAGAGTGGAAGTACTGTATATAGGGGGCGACTTCCTTCATGCGCTCAGCGGCTTTTTTATAATCCGCCATGTCCAAGCTGTCACCCGGAATGCCCAGGTAGGCCATAACGGAAGGCAACACCTCGCTCGGCGCATCAAGAAAGGCAACGCCACAGCTTTGCAACTTCTTCATGTTCTCCGGCTCAAGCACCAGGGCCCAGCTGTCCACTGGCGCATCTTTGCCCAGAGCCTTTTCCACAGCCGCCTTGTTGTAGCCGATGCCGGTAGTGCCCCAGAGATAGGGAATGCCGTAGGTGTTGTCGGTGTCGAAGTTATCCGAGATGGCCTTCATGATCACCGGGTCAAGGTTTTTCAGATTAGGCAGTTTGGACTTGTCCAGCGGAGCATAAACCCCGGCACGAATCTGCGTTTTGTAAAAATCATGGGAGGGAGAGACCAGGTCAAAACCACTGCGCCCGGAAAGCAGTTTGCCTTCAAGTACCTCGTTGCTGTCGTACACGTCGTAAACAACTTCAATACCGGTTTTTTCGCTAAAGTTTTTGATCGTGTCTTCGGCGATGTAATCGCTCCAGTTATAAAAGTAGAGCTTTTCCGCGTTATCTTCTGCGGCCAGGGCGTGGCCTGCACAAAGCAGCGCAGCGGCGACGAATGTTCTGGTGATCAATTGCATAACCGTGCCGTGAACCTTTAGTCGTGGGGAAGAAGTGGGAGCGAAATTATAAGACAGGTGAATTTTTATACAAGTGTTGCCGGGCAGCGCAGCCAATTCCTGCGATACTCAGTAGGGTTGTTTTCGGTTTGGGATGACATCAATGCACGCCTTTCGCTCAATTCTTCTGGCCGTTACCCGGCAACACACATCAGAGCTGGAACTGTATCAGGCTTTTCGACTGGCACTGGATAATCGGGCCACGTTGTTGATCGCCCTGTTTGACCAGAGTCTGGAAGCTTTGCACCACTTGCAGTTCATCCCGCTGGAAAAAAGGCTGGAAGATCACTTGCGCCAACAGTTGGCAGATGAACTGGAACACCTTAAAGCCCTAGCCTGGGAGCAGGGTATTGAAGCGAAAACCCTGATTGTTCTGGGGCGCCCGCGTCAGGCGGTTTACCGGGTGATTAAGGAGCACAATATTGATCTGGTGATCAAATTGGCCGATGCCGGTGGGACCCTGATGCGTAAGCAGTTAACCGGCAATGACCTGGCGTTACTGCGAAAGTGTCCGGTACCCATTTTGATGATGGCAGACCGCGACCAGCAGCCGGACTCGCACGGCAAAATTATCGTGGCGATGGACGTAGGCGACCCTGACTCAGACGCCCACGACCTGAATCGTACCCTGTTGCAGTATGGCGTTTATCTGGCCAGCCAGGAGCGTGCTGAGCTGCATTTGGTTTCTGTCTGGAATGTGCCGCTAACCCGACGTTCGTTGAAAACCCTTTCTGATGAAGAGCTGTACGAACTTCAGGAAATTACCCAGCGACGCTACCACAACAAGTTGCAGGAGATGATGCAGGAAGTGGGCGTGAAAGAAAATGATGAGCGTTTGTCGGTGGTAACCCACTTGTTACGAGGTAATCCTGCCACTGAGATTCAACAGCTGGTCAATGAGTTGAATGCGGATGTGATGGTTATGGGGACGCTGGGGCGGCGCAAGGAAGGCATTCTGGTGGGCAACACCGCCGAGACCGTCATAAACAGCATCTACTGTTCTATTTTGGCGGTGAAGCCGGAAGGGTTTATCAGCCCACTGGCAGAAACCGCCAACAACTGATGCTCAGGGTTTAAGGCCGCTCATGTACTGGATGCTGATGCTGATCTCTTCATCAGAACAATCCATGCAAGTACCCTTGGCAGGCATGCTACGGATGCCGTTTATTGCATTGGCCAGCAGTTGGTTGAATCCGCCTGCTTTTTTCTCGGCCGCCAGCCACGCGGCATTGTCGTCTTTTATCGGGGCACCCAGCAGACCTGTTGCATGACAGGCTATGCAGTACTGACCATAAATAGCATCTCCAGTTCTTGGGCTGCTGCTGGTACTGACGACTGCCTTGACTGCACTGGCGCACTCTTCACCGGTCAGGCATACCGAACCGATGGGCGCAATACGTTCGCTGATCTCACCACGAGTCGTCGGATCAAGCTCAATGGCTGCTTTGGCAAACACCAGCGATGCAAACAGCCCTCCGAAAAACAGTACCAACGCACGCATACCAACCCCCTCGCTTGTCCCCTTGATCAATGGCCGACCCATGCCAGACTTCGCACAGGCAGATAACAGCCAATAAATGCCGACCATTGCCCTTATTTTTATCCCTCGGATTATAGATCAATCACTTTTGCTGAGGTAGCGGTTTATACGCTGGTTGGTGTGGTGAATACGGTTATAGTGCCTGGGGAATGTCAGTGCCTGCTGGTGGGTAGTATGGCGGGTAATATAGCAATATAAAGCCCAGCTACTGGTTTCTACGGCGACAACAAAAAATCATAGACAGCCCAAGGGCAGATCAGTATTATTGGCAACCGCTGGGGCAGCCGCTTCAGCAGTGCACCCGTAGCTCAGCTGGATAGAGCGCTGCCCTCCGGAGGCAGAGGTCAGAGGTTCGAATCCTCTCGGGTGCGCCATAAGAATCAACAAGTTATGTTATTTTTCCTCCTCTCAAAACCTTCTCTAAAATCCCGTTCTAACACGGTTCTAACACTTTTTCCCAATCATTCTGTTCTAACAAATTGATGTCTTCATTTTTGATAACGCTGATTTTGCTAAATGGATTAATGTCCCGCATTTGAGCTGTAGCCATCAAGGTGTGCTTTAGTCTCAGCTTATCCATCGACCCGACTACATCCAACTCCCGATTAGCGGTACACTTTCCCGGACTATGAATTCCTGTAGCCGGGTTTTAGGGACTGCCAACCTATCCATGGCAATGAGGCTGCCCAGTCGTTGTACCCCTGGCATTATTTCTTTTTGATTCCAAGTACTGCCCATGCCCAGTACCCAGTCTCACAACAACCTTGCTGCCTTTATCTGGTCTGTCGCCGATCTACTGCGCGGTGACTTCAAACAGTCCCAGTACGGTCGCATCATTCTTCCTTTTACTCTTTTACGTCGCCTGGAGTGCGTGCTGGAATCCAGTAAGAACGATGTGCTGGCACAGTATGAAAAAGTGAAAGTGATGAACCTGCCGGAAGACGGTATGGAGAAACTGCTGTTGCGGGCAACGGGCGGGTTATCGTTCTACAATGCCTCGCCCATGAACCTGTCGAAGCTGGGTCACGGGGATATCAAATCTAACCTGGAAACCTATATCCAGTGTTTCTCCAAAGATGCGCGGGAGATCTTTGAGCATTTCCGGTTTGATGAATTCATTGGCACCCTGAACGAAGCTGACCTGTTGTACAAGGTGGTAGGCAAATTCGCCAGTACCGATCTCAGTCCGGCCAAAATCTCCAATCACGATATGGGGCTAGTCTTTGAAGAACTGATCCGCCGGTTTGCGGAAGGCTCTAACGAGACTGCCGGTGAACACTTTACCCCACGGGACATCGTGCGCCTCACCACCTCGCTGGTGTTTATGGAAGACGACGATGCCCTGACCAAAGAAGGCATTATCCGCACCATCTATGACCCGACAGCGGGTACCGGCGGCTTCCTGTCTTCCGGTATGGAGTATGTGCACAGCCTGAATCCGAAAGCGGTGATGCGTGCCTTTGGTCAGGAGCTGAACCCGGAGTCCTACACCATCTGTAAAGCGGATATGCTGATCAAAGGACAGGATGTCAGCCGTATTAAATTGGGCAACACCCTGTCTAACGATCAACTGGTGGCCGACCAGTTCGATTACATGCTCTCCAATCCCCCATTCGGTGTGGACTGGAAGAAGATCGAAGGCGAGATCAAAGACGAACACACCTTCAAGGGCGTTGACGGTCGTTTCGGCCCTGGGCTGCCTCGGATGTCTGACGGTTCTCTGCTGTTTCTGATGCACCTGATCAGCAAACTCAGGGATAACACCGACAACGGTGGCCGTATCGGTATCATTCTCAACGGCTCGCCTTTATTTACCGGTGGTGCAGGCAGCGGTGAAAGTGAAATTCGCCGTTACATCCTTGAAGCCGACCTGCTCGAAGCCATCGTCGCCCTGCCTACTGATATGTTCTACAACACCGGCATTGTCACCTATGTCTGGGTGCTGTCTAACAAGAAGGATTCAACCCGTAAAGGTAAGGTGCAGCTCATTAACGGGGTAAACCTGTGCGGCAAAATGCGTAAGTCCCTGGGTTCCAAGCGCAACCTGATGAGCGATGACGACATTAAAACCATCACCCGCAGCTTTGGAGCCCTTGAGGTCATTGAACCGCAGGTACTGAGCAAACCGGCTGAACCGAAAAGTAACCGGGGCAGGCAGTCGGCCAACGCCAAGGTTGAAGCACCCAAAACCTTTGCCAGCAAAATCTTTGATAGTCACGAATTCGGTTACCGACGTATTATCATTGAGCGTCCGCTGCGACTGTCAGCCCAGATCACCGATGACGCGATCGAAGGTCTCCGCTATGCGCCCAAGCAAAAATCCAGAGGCCGAACCCGTTGTTAAAAAGGTACTGAAGGGCGGCTCCAAGTCATCCCTGACTCCGCCGCATACCGTTCATCCTGAACATAAAGAAGCACAACCACTGTGCGGCGCATTCATGTACAAGGGCAAAGTGGTCGAGTTCCAGTCCGATGGCGACCTGCGGGATAATGAAAATGTCCCTCTTGATCCAACAGTCAGCACCACCACACTGATCGAAACCTACTTCAACCGGGAAGTAGCGCCCCATGTGCCCGATGCTTGGATCAACGCCGACAAGTGCGACGACAAAGACGGCGAGATCGGCATTGTCGGTTATGAAATCCCCTTTAACCGGCACTTCTATCAGTACCAGCCACCACGCTCTCTGGAAGCCATTGATGCCGATCTGGATGCGGTCAGTAAGCGGATTATGGGCCTGCTGGCGGAGGTGCATTCATGAGCAAGGCGAACAACAGCACCAGCCTCGGCCTTAATCACAACAGTGACTACAAGCAGTGGTTAAAAGACCTCAAACAAAAGGTGCAGCAAACCCAGATCAAGGCCGCTGTTCAGGTAAACACCACCCTGCTGATTTTCTACTGGGAGCTGGGGATCGATATTGTTCAGCGCCAGTCCACGGCTAACTGGGGCGATGGTTTTTTAAAACAGCTCAGCAAAGACCTGATGAAAGCATTCCCTGACATCAAAGGCTTTTCTGAACGAAACCTGAAATGCATTCGGCAGTGGTTCCTTTTTTACTCATGGGATCAGGCAATTGGGCAACAGGCTGTTGCCCAATTAGCTCAAGTGCCCTGGGGACACAATTTACAGATCATCCCCACACACACCGCCGACATTCCCGCACATTCTGCCGTCATTCCCGCGAAGGCGGGAATCCACAGGGTATCCAATAATGCCTAAACAGCCCTGCGTCTACATACTGGCAAGCAAGAAAAATGGCACTCTCTATGTCGGAGTAACCAGCAATCTGGTTCAACGAATCTGGCAACACAAAAATGACCAGACCCCCGGTTTCACTCAGCAGTATCAGGTTCATACACTGGTTTACTTTGAACTTCATGAAACGATGGAGTCTGCTATCACCCGTGAAAAGCAGATTAAAAAGTGGAATCGGCAATGGAAAATTAATTTGATTGAAGAAAAAAACCTTCATTGGAATGATCTATGGGAGAGCATTCAATGATTGGCTGTACTGCTTTATATGTAACTACTGTCGTTTCTGCGTACTCGGTCGTCAATCCCTCGTACTCAACCGCCACTCCCTCGTACTCAACCGTCATTGCCGCCTACTCTGCCGTCATTCCCGCGAAGGCGGGAATCTATCCCTCCCACAAACGAGAAACAGGCGGGTTAAGACGTTCATCGTTCACCATGGATTCCCGCCTTCGCGGGAATGACGTAGTGAGAGCCTCGGAATATCAACTGACGCAATCGTTGCCGGAGAACCTGCAATCGCAACTGCCCAGTGTGCCCAGTGTGGAAGAAATTGAGCAGGAATTGGGAGGTGAGTTGTGATGAGTGGGAACAGCCTAAACCCTGATCGACAGGCAACTGGACAACTAGATAAAACTGGCTGAGTTGAGGCGACAACTTTGTTGACAAACACCGGATATTCCAAGCTCTGGTGCAAGATCCTGACCTGGAATGGGTATTCATAGATGGCAGCTACACTAAGGCTCACCAACACAGTAACAGTAGTGGTGCAGCCTCAGCAGACTCCGAAGGTAGAAGGTATTGGTAAAAGTAGAGGTGGTCTGACCAGTAAAATTCATATGGCTGTTGATGCTATAGGTTTACCCATAGGATTTGAGATCAACAGCTCCTAGCCATTGCTATTGCTCAATGAAAATTGTATCCCTGTTGTTCGTTGTCCTGCTCTTAATCAGGAGATCTCTGCACTTTTCGTTGGAAGCATAGTCCAGAGGTTCCAGTCCATGGCAATCCTTCCCATTGACCAGAATGCCGGGAGTGTCCAATAATGCTTCGACAGCCTCTGCCTCGCCACTCTCGGCAGCGAAATGCAGTGGTACCTTGCCATCGTTATCTTTCTCATTGACCAGAATGGCGGGAATGGTCAGTAATGCCCTGATGGTTTCTTCGTCGCCATTCTTGGCCGCGAAGTGCAGTGGTACGTTGCCATCGTCACTCTTCTCATTGACCAGAATACCCGGAGCGCGCAGTAATGCCCTGACAAAGTCAACGTCGCCTTTTTGGGCAGCGTAGTGCAGGGGCAGATAGCCATCGTTATCCTTTTCATTGACCAGAACGCCCTGAGCGGTCAATGACGCCGTAACGCATTCTGGGCTGCCATTAATAACCGCATGGTGCAGGGGCAAACAGCCATCGTTATCTTTCTCATTGACCAGAATGTCGGGAGCGGTCAATAACGCCTTGACGCAGTCTGCCTCACCACTGTTGGCAGCTTCGTGCAGGGGCAGACGGCCCTGGTTATTCTTCTCATTAACCAGGATGTCCGGAGCGGTCAGCAACGCCTTAATAGGCAGTGCGCTTTCGCTCAAGGCAGCGAAGTGCAGGGGCACATTACCAATCTTATCTTTCTCATTAACCAGAATACCGGGAACGGTCAGCAACGCTGTGACAGAGTCTGAACAACTTGCAGCAGCAAAGTGTAGGGGCACCAAGCCATGGTTATTCTTCGCATTGACCAAAATGCCGGGAGTATTCAATAACGCTTTAAGGGTACCTATCCTATTACGTCTTTGGCCGGCGTAGTGCAGGGGCGTATTGCCATACTGATTGGCGGCGTTGATATCTGCTCCGGTGTGGATCAGCCACTTCAGGCATTCTGTCTGGCCCCTTAAAGCAGCAAAGTGCAAGAGAGTATTGCCATCCTTGTCGCCAGCATCAAGATTGACTCCACTGATAGCGACCAGAGCCTTCAGGAATGTGGTATGGCCGTTCTCAGCAGCGATGCGCAGCGGCGTTTTGCCTGACTCATCGACAGCATTGATGTCTGCATAATTCACCAGAAACTTTAGGGATTCGACAGCTCCTGTTCTGGCAGCTATGTGAAGTAATCCATTGAAATCCGTAGTGCTGTTGATCAGGTAACGGGCGCAATCGATATAACCATGTTCGATGGCCACAGTTAAAGGCTGAACAGGATGACCGGTCAGTGCCGACCGGTACATCCGATTGCCTAAACTCTCATCCTGGGCCATCAGCATTCTGATCGTTTTCTGATCGCCAGTACGGCATGCATTAAGCATCAGGGACTCACAATATGGTGATTCATCATCAAGGATAGTGCTGCCGCCCAGTTTAATCACCGGCAGTGCCGGTTGCTTGCAAAGAGCACATTGTCGCTCGTCAAGCGCCCGCTCGTCCGCCTGTTTGTCAAGCCAGTCGGTGATGCATTTCATGTGATAAACGTGGGGTATCGGGTTGCAGGACGTTTTCACCAGTGTGCGGTCGCCAAGCTGCCCGCTGATACTGCTTTCCTGCTCCTGGCAGACAATGCAATAAAGCAGTCCCTCTCTGGCGTTGTTTTCCAAACTGTCCATCTTTTTCACCTGTTTTGAGATGACGTGACCGGTAGGACAAAAATCAGCAGCGGAAAGTTCCGACATATTCACTCTGCTGCCGACTGTCTTTCTACCTCGTCATCAACTGCACTATTGTGTTTAACGAGGTGTCCAAAGTTATTAGACCACTTCACGGCTTAGCTGCGAGAGGATGTTAAAAAAAGACAACTGAAAACTCTGGCACACATTTTCCACGTAATCACGCCATTGTCGTTTACGCAACAAGTGACGTAAGTCAATCTCTTTGAGCAACAATGAAATTTTTGCAGGACAACAGTGTAGGAGTTCATGATAGACTACTAGTGCGTTGCCGTCAGTGATGACACCTCGACTAATAATACTAATGTAATGTCTGGATTTATCGTGAACACAAAAAAAACACTGCTTTCCGTTTTGATTGCCCAGGCTCTGGCAGCCAGCACCGGAGTGTACGCATCCGATCTGGATGATCTGTTTCAAGAAGAATACATGGAAAACTCCCTGAGTTTTGGTGGCGGCCATATTGGTACTGCTGTTGAATATGAATACAAGGAAACCGATGGGTTCAACGGCAAACTCAAAAAAGAGAAAACGTTGATTAAAGAGATTTTTAACGTTTACTACAGAAATACTGCCTGGGACGCTGCATTCCTTTATGCCCTGAAAACAGAAGACCGTGAGCAGGATGAGCCGGGTTATTACGAAAACGAGAGCGGTTTTAAGCATCTGTTCTCTGCCAATAAAGGCTTTAATCTGGGTAATGGTTGGGCGACAGGGGTTATCTATGAAATTGAGTTCACGCCTACCAAGCTGCACAGCGCTACTGTCAATAATCATCGCCAGACCATAACCGAACAAAGTTTTCGTCCGTATCTGACCTATTGGAATAATGAGCACAACTGGGGGGTATACAGTAACCTGGAGTATCTGCGTAGCGACGAAGACAAGTCTTCCTGGGGTGAGCGCACAGAAGAGGGCTACAGCATTCTGGTCAAGCCGTACAAGCGCTTTGGGCAGTGGGAGGTTGGCGTTGAATTCTTCTATCAGATGAAAGACAACGAAGGTCTGAACGGCGACGGTAGCATAAACGAGGTCAGTGAATTTACCGAGAAATACATTGAGCCGATCGTCACTTACAGCTTTGAAGACGCCGGTAGTCTTTATGTGCGGGTCCGGGTGGGGGATAACGAAACCATCAACAGTGATCAGAGCACGGGCGGTAACGAAGATACCAACTACTACAAAGACATCCGTAAAGCCACCATTGGTTACGAGCAGGCGGTGGGCGATAACTGGTTGTTGAAGGCAGAGTACGAGTTTGCTAACGAAGTGGAAGAGAAAAGCAGGATGTTCTCATGGGATAAGAAAAACGAAAGTGAGTTGACAGAGCAAACGTTCCAATTGCAGGCTCTCTATCGTTTCTAATAACAGCCAGTAAACAGGATGTGCAGTAGTTATGATCACCGTTGCAGAAATAGCGAAAACAGTCTCTGGTCGTATTGAAGGTCATTATGATGGGGAGATCAGCCATATTCGGCCGGTCTCTAGCGTCAGGACCGGTGGCTTGGCCATTGTTTTTGCCAAGTCAGAGCTGAAAGATATTGCTGCAACCACAGCGGATGTCATTATCGGCCCGCAAGATGTTCTGCACAGTCCTGTCCCGTGCAAAATTGTTATTGAGCAGTTAAAAGCAAACACCATCAACCAGGTGTTGCGACTCTATAAAATCCGACGTTATCAATTGATGGATCAGGGCAATACGTCTGAGATTCCGGGTGTTTATATTGGCAAACACTGCAATATTGGCCAAGGCTGCCACTTTATGCCCGGAGTACGCATTATGAATCATGTCACCATTGGCGACAATGTGGCGATTCATGCCAATACCGTCATCAAGGAAGGGACAGTTATTGGCAATAACGTCACCATCGACTCCAACAATTCCATTGGTAATTTCAGTTTCGAATACATGGCGGACGCCAAAAACCATTACCTGCGGGTAGAAAGCGTTGGTCGTGTAGTCATTGAAGACGATGTGGAAATTGGCTGCAATAATACCATTGACCGAGGCACACTCGGAGATACTGTCATCGGTCAAGGCACCAAAATTGATAATCTGGTACAGATAGGCCACGACTGCATATTAGGTAAACACTGTCTGATTGTTTCCCAGTGCGGTTTTGCCGGTCATACGGTGCTGGGTGACCACGTTATTGCCCACGGTCAGGTGGGTACCGCTGGTCACATTACTATTGGCAGTTACTCTGTGATTAAGGCCAAATCCGGCGTCAGCCACTCCTTTGGGGAAAAGAGCGACTTGTTCGGTTACCCGGCTAAGGAGTCCAGGGCTTATTACAAGAACCTGGCCGTATTGAATACCCTGACAAACCAGTATGACCAGATAAAAAAGAACAAAGGTGCCACCCCGGAGCGGGCTGGCATCCTGCAACGTATTCTCAAGGCGATCTGAATAACAGGACGTAAAAATGAAAACCCAACTACTCGTTACTGCCCTGACTGCCAGCCTGCTGGTCGGTTGTACCACTACCTCATCACCCACGACGCCTGCGGCACCGGTGGACACTCGCTTCACCAGCTGTGACCTGCCCACCATCACCGACGACCGCGGCCCCATCAGACCGTCGCTGTATGTGGTTGGCTCTTTCCCGGAGTCTCAGTGGATTCATAATGAACGACACAAAATGTCTTATAAGGGAGATGGCATTTATCAAGTCGTCAGCGAAGAGCAAGCAGGTAATGTCAGCCTGCAATTTGCCACCATGAGCTGGAACCCGCAGTTTACCGTGGGTGGTCTGAAGTTACCTGCTGGCGAAGTGCGGGAGCTGAAACGTGGTGGTTTTGCCAAAGATACCATTGCCAGCCTGCCTGAAGCTGGCCGCTATGTGTGGACCGTGCAGTTTTCTGCCGATAAACAGCCGCTCCACGCGGTAGTTGCCAAGTGCCAATAATGCATTTCCTGGCAGTCGGACTGTGATGGTCCGGCTGTAACCCAATAAAAAAACCTGTAAACAGATAGCTTGTAAAAGCCGTGCGGCGGAGTTCGTAGATGGCCACTGTTAGCCTGCGAAAAGTTGAAAAAGAGTACGATAACGGTTTCAAGGCCGTTCACGGTATTGACCTGGATATTCAGGATGGCGAATTCATGGTATTCGTGGGGCCGTCCGGTTGTGCAAAATCCACTACGTTACGCATGATTGCCGGACTGGAAGCCATTAGCAGCGGTGAAATCCGCATCGGTGAGCGAATGGTCAACGATCTGCCGCCGAAGGATCGGGGCATTGCCATGGTATTCCAGAACTATGCGCTGTATCCCCACAAAACAGTGTTCGACAACATGGCTTTTGGCCTGAAAATGCAGAAAAAGTCCAAAGAGGAGATTCGCCGAGCGGTAGCAGAGGCGGCAGAAAAGCTGGAAATCACCGAGCTTCTGGATCGTAAGCCCAAGGAGATGTCCGGTGGTCAACGACAGCGGGTGGCTGTTGGCCGAGCCATTGTCCGCAAGCCGGATGTCTTTTTGTTTGATGAGCCTCTGTCCAACCTGGATGCCAAGCTGCGGGTTTCCATGCGGGTCAAGATTGCCCAGTTGCACCAAAGTCTGAAAGAAGAGGGCAATCCGGCCACGATGATCTACGTCACCCACGACCAAACTGAAGCGTTAACGCTGGGTGATCGTATTTGTGTGCTGAACCAGGGTCGTATCATGCAGGTTGATACACCGGCCAATCTGTATAATTACCCGGCCAACAAATTTGTCGCGGGTTTTATTGGCTCGCCATCAATGAACCTGATCGAAACTGTTATTCGCTCATCGAAATCTGGCTTGTTTATCGAGCTGGCGCCTGGTGTGAAGTGTTTTATCCCTGAAGCCAAACAGAGTCGGTTGCAAAACCATGTGAACAAGCCCGTCTACTTTGGTATTCGCCCAGAGCATATCTCATTGGCTGTTGACGGTGACGTGTTTAATACCGTCGATGGTGTGCTCAGTATGGTGGAAAACATGGGTAATGAGAAATATCTCTATTTCAAGGTGGGTAACAACGAGCTGATCGCCAGGGTTAACGACCAGACGATTACCACAGCCCATATTGGCCAGGTTATGCGCTTTAACCTGAATACAGAAGTTTGCCACCTGTTTGATTTTGAACAGGAACATAACCTGACTCTTGGGTAGCCGTCCTGAAATCCAGACTGTTCTGATAGACGTTTTGCTGGATTGTTCTGCTGGATCGTTCTGCTGAATAACCGGGAAAGGGTAACTGCTCATCTTTGTGGCTAAATATGTTCATTATCAGTATGCCGTTCTTGTTTCGCTGGACACAAGGCAGCTGGCAATAAACAACGTTTATCCACAAATTCTGAGCAGTTACCCAAATAACCGTAAACGGTCGCCCTTATACCCACGAGGGCGATAGAGGGACGAGTATCACAGAAATCCAGCGTATGCAGCCAGCAAGGGAACGTCCTGCAGAGTCAATGGAGGGGTAGGTCCTCCATGGCATGATCTGGCTGATACTATACCGATTTTGCCGAACTTGGTGACTCAAGAGAAATACCTGTTTATATTGTAATTAAACGACAGATTTAGTATATATTGGTGATGTAATTATCATCTTGTAGCCGTGACTACTTACGGGTGTTCGAGGGATACTTAAAAGACATTTGTCGTTTAAATGGCACTACGTCTGATCCAATAATGTTGGCAGCGGTCGCGCACAGATCGCAGCAGTAAAACCGCATCCATACCTTTTCTTAACACACAGGAAATCCTGACTTCTTATTCTCCCCAGGTTTCAGCCGATAGGCCTTGCTCTGACTCAAGGAATGAGATGCTTATGCCTGTCTCCGGAAATATCAATAATCAGTCCATCTCCCCCAATCGTACGGCAGAAACCAAACCTGCGTCAGACAGTGAGAATGACCAGGTCAGTAGCAGTACCTTCAAGGGGCGTGATGTCAAATCCCGTAGAGGCCAAAAAAGTGCCCAGGTACACTCAGAGCCACGCGATGACGCCATCAAAGATAAAAGTATCAAGGCTAGCAAGCGGACGCGGCCTTTTTTGCATAAAAAACAAGTGGCCAGTGGTGCAACCGGTGGTGCGGTGGCAGGGGGCGCCATTGCCGGTGCTATGTACAGCCGGCACGATTATGACTCTACAGTGCAGCCGCCCCTAGGTACTACCGAGGCAGAAGAGTACGCCATCTTTAAAAATTTAATGGCACCCTATAAAGACTTCCCGGATGACCAGAAACAAAAGGCCGTGCTGGTCCTGATGCAAGACCGGATTCGGGAACATATCACCTATGGGTCTGACATTGATACCGAGGGCGTGCGAGAATACGATTCCTCTCCCGCAGAGATTCTTGCTGATAATGGCCAGGGCATTGATTGCGAAGACTATGCCATCATGTGCGAGCGCTGGTGTGGCTACGCCAAGGCTGAAGGACTATTGCCGCAGGAGTCAAATACCTATGTGCTGATTGTTGATGAACCTGGCAGTGACGACAGATCTACCCACGCCATTTTCGTTTACGAGTCTGGCGATACACCCCCCGAACGCTACGTGATTGACACTTTTTCCATTGCTGACGAACAGCGCAACACCAATGCAGCAGAGTGGTTCGATAACGACCTCGACAGCAACGGTGACGACGTGGTCAGTTTTGATGAGTATTTTGCCAATACCAATTATCAGCTTATTTCGGAGTTGGACATTTCCTATGACCCGAACAGGCCGGGTAGCTGGTCGTTCTCTGATTATGTTGTCTCTGAGCAGTGGCTGTCTGAGGGGAGCAGCAGTAATAACATCGGCGCCAGTGTTAGCCACCGTGATCTGATTGCCCGACAAGCGCAGTGGCTGGAGCAAGGCAACTCATTGGAGCTCCCCGGAGATTTTCAGGAGAACATTCAGGAGCTGGAGCATCAGATTGACTTGATTGCAGCCCAGCAGCTGCTCGGTAAACAAGAAATGGGTGGTGGCACCATTAGTGCCGATGATCTGGAACTGAGTACAGAGCAGCGAACGGCACTGATTGGCCAGTATTCGGAGCATTACCGCCGACCGTTTACCGCTGAGGATCTGGATCTGCACTCTGAAACCCCGGGGCCAGAGACGCCGGAGCTTGAATCGCCGGTGGAGGCAGTCGAGTTGATTCCGCCACCGTATGACCTTTCTCACCCGGATCTTGTTGAGTACGATGCTGTTGTCGAGGGCGTGACACCGGATTACGCAGGCTCAGAAAAATCCATCCCGACAGGGATGCACGACCCCACTGCCGTTAACCACGCCGAGACGTTAGCATCTGATTCGGGCGGTATAGCTCAGAACTCACCGGCGACCCATACCGATCACCTGGCGTTACTGGGTTTTAATCCGGAGCTATACACCGATGCCGCGCAGCTGGGCACCGAAATTGCCGCAGGTGTTGTCGAAAGCGCTTTTGTTGCAGCCTTTGCCCAACGCAAGCTTTACAGACTGAAAAAACGTCAGGCAGCCATTGAGGGAGCGCATAAAATCCGGACAGAGCGGGAAAAGGAGCTTTTTGATCAACTGATCAAGCCGGGCAGTATAGGTATCATTAGCCCAGGCAAAAGCGCCTGGGATGTGCAACATCTGCTAAAGAAAGATGGCCGAACGGTCTCTGCCCAAGAATTACACGACTTGATTAGCGAGCTGCACAATCAGTTTCAGGCGCCCCTCGATGCCGGTGAGCTTAGCCAAAAACGGTTAAAAGCCATGGGCGTTACCACCAAGAAAGTGGTGCAGGGCGTTTACCAGCTGAGCATCAATAACGATAAGCTATACCGCTATCTGAAAACCAACAGCCTTAATTTCCCCAACCTGTTCAATTTCAGCCAAAACAGAAAGGTCGTGAATAAAAAGCAGTTCAGGCAATATGCCGACCTGTGTTTTATCAACGATAGTCACGGTGATCAGAAAGTCGGCAATCCAAACGCCGCGCTTGGCAACATTCTCAAACAAAAAGACTGCTATGTGGAGCACAAGAACCTGACGCAACTGCTTGACGGTGTGCTCCGGCTTAATTCCAGCAGTGGGCAGACGGAGGATGCCATCACTTTGATGGGTTCGCCATTAACCAGTGACGATATGGGCGTGTTGAATAACTTCCGCCAGGCACTGCAAACAAGTCCGCAAGAGACGATGCAGAATATCGCGCGTATTAAAGCAGCCAATAAGGTTCTTGATAAGCTGGGTATCCACATCGATTTTCGCCGGGATAAGTTTTTGGGTTCCTTGCGTAAGGGGTCTAAAGCCATCTACCAGCAGGTGCGAATAAAACCTGACAAATTCTTTACCCAAGTGAAAAGTATGGGCCAGCTACCCATGGTACAAGACCTTGACCGGGTACTGAGCCAGCACAGCGACAATATTGACGCACTGCATTCCCTGAAAAATTACGATCAGTGGAAAATCCATCAGCACAAAAGAGACCGTGACCTGAAGCTGGCTTCCGCCATCACCGGATTTTTGCCACTGTCTTTAGGCGTGGACGAAGTACTTAAAGCGGTAGCCTACGGCAGAGAAGCAAAATACCGGGACAAAAATCGGGCCGCCATGAACGACCGGATTGACGACACACTCGTTCACCTTAAAGGAGAAAACGACAAAAGTCGTGGGCTTAAGGGGCTGCTGGCAGTGGATGGACAACAGTTGACCGCGGAAAGTTTAGGGACTATTAGTCAATCACTGACCAGTATCCTGCAACGGGACGGTGCTAAAAAACAGCAAACTGTGCTGAAAACACTGGCCGGTATCAACAGCCGGTTGACCTCGGGCAGAGACTTGGAACTCGACGGAAAAGAGTATAAAAAACTGCAAAAACAGCTGGACTCACTGGGTATCAACATTGCTGATCACATGGTCCGGATCAAAGTGGAAAAACTCACCAGGGCCTTGCGCAAAAAAGAACTCACCACCGTGGTCGAGCCGATGAACGCGGATGGCACACTGAAACAGTATGGTTGGCAACAAGGCGAGTTGGATCAGCTGGCCACCATGCTGGAAAATGCCAGAAAGGTGAAAAGTGGCCATATGGATATAAAAACCAGCAAGGCCACCATTAACAGCGGTATTCATACCGCAGCGTTTGTGGCTGATCCATTTTCCATCGTGATGGGGCCGGCGGGACGGGCAATAAAAGCCGGTGCCAAAGTGGGTGCCAAAACGGGCGTTACCATTACTGCCGCCATTGATCGTCAGCGTGGTGATAAAAAACTGCGAGCTGCCGGCACGTTCAGCGAGCCCAAGGAGATCTATCGGTTCTACAAGGCGCTGTATTTGAACGCCCTGAAAGCGCAGCAGGTACAGAAGGCTGACAGCATCCAGCGACTGGCGCAGGTGACTTTTGGTGTGACGGCGCAGGGGTTCGATGCCCTGGTGAAAACTGAGCTGGTGGAGAATAACCGCTTTAAGTTGAGTTTTTCCAGGAATTGATGGCTGCACAGTGCAAGTCCGGCCGAGCGTTTACGACTGCGGACGACTACGTTCGCAGCTGTTCCCGAAACTCTGTCGGGATCAGCTACAAAATAGTTTTGTCGCTTGTGGTGTTTTTCAGGCGGTTGCTGGTAAATAACCAGTATTGGTGAGTTTATCCGCAACCGTACAAGCCGTAGGAATGGTTTTGTCGTTTTTGGGTGAAAGCATAGGTTTTTTTGTGTAAATTCGCTGTCGGCGAGTCTCTGTATGCTCCTTGCGAAGCATTCTGTTGTGTGATCTGGTCTGCCGGTCGGGTCTTCCCTCTTTTTTTATAATGCTGGCACTGTTATGAACCAAGTGCTTTTGGCCGTTTATGGGCGCGACAAAAGTACCAAGTAAGAATCCCAAGGAGCTATTCAAGGAGCTATTGATGATTTACCTGGCTTCCCAGTCACCACGGCGAGCACAGCTGCTGCGTCAGATTGGCGTCCCATTTGAGCAGCTGGTCAGTGAGATTGATGAAACGCCTTATCCCGGTGAGCAGCCCTCTGACTATGTGCTGCGCATGGCCCGGGAAAAGGCTCGTGCCGGTTGGCAAAAGATGTTTGCCTTGGGTCTGCAAGTGCGGCCACTGTTAGCTTCTGATACCACTGTCGTCTACCAGAGCGCGATTCTTGGCAAGCCCGCGGATCAGGAAGACGCCCGGCATATGTTAAGCCTGCTCAGTGGCAATACGCACCAGGTCTTGACCGCCGTAGCCGTCACCGATGGCCAGCAATGCCGTACCGAACTTTCCGTGACCGATGTGGTCTTTAGAGAACTGTCTGATCAGTTGATTAAAGATTACATCGCCTCCGGTGAGCCCGCTGACAAAGCCGGTGCTTATGGCATTCAAGGGTACGGTGCGGTGTTGGTGGCTGGTATCACTGGCAGTTACTCGGGAGTTGTTGGGCTACCGTTGATGGAGACTGCACAGCTGTTGGCCGATTTTGGTGTCCCATGCTGGCAATGACTTCCCTTGGGCAGCGTCGGGTCGCCTGAAACGGTTTTTGGTGTAAAGTTTGTCAGGAAGCAACGATCAGTTGTTCTGCGACTGGTATGATTTTAAGGCATTTATCAGCGCTCTCGATGATTGCATCAGTGTATTGACCTGTGTTGCCGGGCTTTTGTCTGAAACCGCCTCGCGACGTGTTCACCGACCAGCACCACAGGTCAATGCATTAGGAATTGAGGGACTGGGATGAGTGAAGAAATTCTTATGAATATCACGCCCATGGAATCACGGGTGGCTCTGGTCGAAAATGGGGTACTGCAAGAGATATACGTGGAGCGAGCCCGCAGTCGCGGGATAGTAGGTAACATTTATAAAGGCAAAGTGGTGCGCGTGCTGCCGGGTATGCAGGCCGCGTTTGTGGATATTGGCCTGGAAAGGGCGGCTTTTATCCATGCCAGTGAGATCGTCGCCCGGTCTGACAAAAATGGCGACGAAGTCCAGGAACGACCTATTTATGAGTTGGTTTATGAAGGGCAGTCCCTCGTAGTCCAGGTGACCAAGGATCCTCTGGGTAGCAAGGGTGCTCGTCTGACCACCCATATTTCCATTCCAGCCCGTTACCTGGTGCACATGCCGAAAAACAACCATCTCGGCATTTCCTTGCGGATCGAAGACCCACAAGAGCGTGAACGTCTGCGACAACTGGTGGAATCGTGCCTCAATAAAGAAGAGAACCGCGCCAAAACCGGCGGTTTTATTCTGCGAACGGCGGCTGAAGGTATCGGTGCCGATGAGATCTGCGCGGATATTCTCTTTCTTTACCGACTGTGGGAAACCATTGAGGAGAATATCCGCAGTAGTAAGGCACCGGCCAACGTTTACGAAGACTTGCCCTTGCACCTGCGCACGGTACGTGACCTGGTCAACCCGGATATTGAGAAGATTCGTATCGACTCGCGGGAAACATTTGAAAAAGTCTCCCGGTTTGTTGCCAAGCTGGTGCCGGAGATTGATGGCCGGGTTGAGTATTATTCTGGCGAGCGGCCCATTTTCGACCTGTTTGGTGTGGAAGATGAGATTAACAAAGCGTTGAGCCGCAAGGTGCAACTCAAATCCGGCGGTTACCTGATCATCGACCAGACCGAGGCCATGACGACCATTGATGTCAATACCGGAGCGTTTGTTGGTCATCGCAACCTGGAAGAGACTATCTTCAAGACTAACCTGGAAGCCGCCGTAGCCATCGCTCGCCAGTTACGCCTACGTAATCTGGGCGGGATTATTATTATCGACTTTATCGATATGGACGATGTCGAACATCAGCGCCAGGTGCAGCGTGCGTTTGAAAAAGCCATGGAGCAGGATCACGCCAAAACCAATTTTACCGGGGTCAGCGAACTGGGATTGGTGGAGATGACCCGTAAACGTACCCGGGAGTCGCTGGAGAATGTGCTGTGTGAGCCTTGTCCCACTTGTGAGGGCCGGGGCACATTGAAAACTGCTGAAACGGTCTGTTATGAGATTTTCCGGGAAATTCTCCGTGCTGTGCGTGCCTACGATGGGGACAGCTACACTGTACTGGCTTCGGAGTCGGTGATTGATCGGTTGTTGGATGAAGAGTCCAGCAATGTTGCTGACCTGGAGGAGTTTATCTGTAAGCCCATCCGTTTCCAGGTAGAGCCGATCTATAGCCAGGAACAGTTTGATGTAGTTTTGGTATAAGTAAATTGTCGTTTAATCGCCGGGAAATATACTGGTCGGGAAACACAGCCGGGGAAACATAGCCTGTCTTTCCCTTGTCTTCAGGCCGTTTCCTGGTGACACATTTTTTGTCCTCCTGGTTTATCAACGCTACCGGATAAGCCGTATTTTGTTTTATTGTATTCCTCCTGTTTAATGAGATGCTTTGATAGCCGACAGTCGATCAGGCCTTCAGGTCTCCTTTACTTTACTTGTCGCTGAATTCGGGATGAGAGTTTTCTTGGTTATCAGCCTGTTAAAAAAATGTCCCATTGGCAGCCAGTGAAATCGTCTTTTCGGTTCCGGGTAATGGCAATGATGTTTGTTATCAGCTGACCTGATTGTGGGCAGATGCAGTGTTGATGGTAAAAAATGTTTAAGCGAAAAAAAAAGATGCACTCCGCCAACAAAAAGGTCGCGCCGTTAACGTCCGTTGGTCTGCGTCTGATGGCGTGGAGCTGGCGAGCATTGATTGCCGCACTGGCCTTGCTGGTGGTGTTGCTTGGTCTTGGGCGTCTGCTGTTCAGTTCGTTGCCGGTGTTGCAGCCTGAGCTGGCGCGGTTGCTTAGTGATCGCTTACACGCAGATTTCCGCATTGAGTCCATGTCGGTGCAATGGAACGGTGGCGAACCACTGTTGTCTTTGCTGGATCTGAGCCTTAAAGGCAAAGACGCCAGTGTCACCGGTTTTAGTATTGACCAGTTGAATATGGCTCTGAACCTGAAGGAGTCACTGCTTAACTGGACGCCGGTATTTACCTCACTGACCATTAATGGCGTCAATATTGAGCTGGTGCAGGGTGATGGTGCCAGTTGGACACTGGCGGGTATTGATCAGATTGCCGGCTCATCGTTGCCGAACCGGGAACGACAAAAAGGCGCCCTGTTGAACTGGCTCGCCCTGCAACAGATGGTGGATATACACGACATTCGCCTTCATCTTCGAAAGGTGGATGGGAGCAGTAGTGATATTAATAGCCGCTATTTAACGGTGCGTACTGGTGGCGAACATAAAACGTTGTCTGCCCGGCTGGAAGTGGGCAGCGGTTTTGTTGTGTTGGAAGGACGCGGTGTTATCAGTGGGGGGACGTTTTTCGGTTGGCAAGGCAGTATGCAGGCCGATGACCTTGATGCCGAGCAACTGTGCGCCTTGTGGAGCGGTTGTCACGACAACATCACGGCAGTGCAAATACAACTTGATAGCCAGTGGCGTTACGATCGCAGCCGATGGCAACTGGCCGGACAGATGGCTTTGCCCAAGGTGATCTACCTTGACCGCGCCGACGAGGAAAATAATCTCTTTGCTCAGACAAACCTGTTCATGCAGGGGACCCTGGATGATGATCCGGACTGGCAAGTCTGGCTGAACGATCTGGTACTGGCCAGTAAGCTGCCGGATGGTACGGTCTCTCGTTGGCAAAACAGTTGGTATCTGGCCGGTAGTCATCATGATGGTGATAAAGATGTGGTCACCGTCGCCAGCCAAACGCTCGATCTGGATCCCATGAAACAGTGGGTGCTGGATGCTGGGATATTGCCTGAAGCGGCTGCCCGGCTCGTGGGTATTCTCAACCCGGTGGGACAACTCAATGATCTGGCCCTGCGCCTTTACCCATCGCGCAAGCCCTTTGACTTTGACCTCAGCGCCGAGCTGGATAAGGTCTCAGTGGATGCCTGGCATGGAGCACCATCCGGTGGAAATGTCAGCGGGCCATTGCGGATGAGCCTGTTGCAAGGCTACCTGGACTTGGACACTGATAATTTTCAGCTGGGCTTTCCCAAGCTATTTCGGGAAACCTGGACATTTAATACCGCCAAAGCCCGACTCTATTGGGATGTGGTGGATGACTATTACATCTTGCGCTCCGACGACTTGGCGCTAACCGGGCCGGAAGGGGATCTTAAAGGCAAATTGCGTCTTGATGTCCCGCTGCGCTGGGATCCCGATGACTCGCTGGATATGGCGCTGACTGTAGGGCTAAGCAATGGTGATGCCCGTTTCACCAGCAAGTACCTGCCCACTTTATTGCCCATGAGCCCACGCTTAACGCACTGGCTGGACACCGCCATCCGTCAGGCAGATATTTCTGGTGGCTTTATCTATAACGGCGCACTGGTGAACGACTCAGGTCCGGTCAAGCCCAACGATTCCCGCTGGGGACTATTCTTTGATGTCCGCAACGGCCAGCTGGATTATTCGTCGGACTGGCCTGGGCTTACCGACGTGAACGCGCGGGTATTGGTCAATAACGACCGGGTGGAAGTGTTGGGGAAAAGCGCTCGGTCGGCCGGTGCTAACCTGACCAACTTTGTCGCCCGCACGCCTTTACGTGGTGATTCCGTACTCGATGTTGATACACAGCTGCGAGCCGATGGCGCTACCTTGCAACATTTTCTGACGCAAACGCCGATCGACGACTGGCTGGGCGGCGCTGCCCAGTCGTGGCAGCTGACGGGCAAGCCGGGCAGCTTGCGTGGATCTTTAAATCTGTCTTTGCCTCTGGATGACTTGGAACGCACCAGGGTAGATATTCGCAGTAATGTGCAATCGTTCGGGTTTGCCATACCGCACCAGGGAATTGATATCAACAACATTAATGGTGACTTGTCGTTTAGTAGTGACCAGGGACTGGTTGGACGTCAGCTGTCTGGCACAATGTTTGGTTATTCGTCCCGCTTTGATATCCGCACCGCTGTGGTTAACAACAAGCCGGTCGGTACTGATATTGACTGGTCTGGCCGGATTGCGGTGCCGTCGCTGCAACGCTGGCTCAGGCAGGACTGGCTGACCTTTTTGCGCGGTACTACTGACTACCACGCCCGGTTATCCATTGGACTGAAGGATCACACCACCATTCTCAGGGTTAACAGTCGCTTGCTGGGAATCAGCACTGACTTGCCAGCACCGCTGAATAAGACAGCCAGTCGCGCACAGAAGCTTGACCTCACTTTACGTCAGACTAAACAAGATGGCTTGCTTAATGTCAGGTTGGCGGGTTTGGGACAGCTGGCGTTGGGACTGACTCCAGAGCTTGTCCCGACAGCGGCCCGCATTACCCTTGGGGCGGCTCCCGGCAATAGCCAAAGGCTGCCCGACAATGGGAGTATTGTGGTGGACGGTGCTCTGGCTGACCTGAACATAGACCCGTGGCAGACCTTTTTGCAAAAAGGTGCATCCAGTTCCTCTGTTGACCAGCAAGCGCTAGTCCGTCGGCTGGAAATTGATCAGTTGCAAATTGGCTCGCTGCGTTGGGGGCAATACCGTTGGCCCGATGTGTCGGTCTCTCTGCTGCCGGCCTTGCGGTTGCGCCGTAATGAAGCGTACCAGAGGGGAACAACGCTGCGGATCAGGAGTGAGACACTGCAAGGAAATCTCTGGCGTCCGGTAAAACAAGGCGCTCCCTGGTTGTTGACCGTGGATCATGCCCGTTTGCCGGAATTAACAGAGACAAAAGAAACAAAAGAGACAGCCAGGGGCACGACTGGCCGTTTGGCCAGCATTGACCCAAAATCCCTGCCCGATATCGATGTACAGGTTAAAAAGCTCCAGATAGGTGCACACCCACCGGTTAGCGTTGCCTTTAAGCTGCGCCAGGGTGCCGACGGAGCACAGATTGACAATATTATTGGTAATGTGGCAGGTATGGCATTAACCGGTCTGGCAGATTGGGTGCAGATAGACGGTGAGCAGCACAGCTGGTTCCAAAGCAGACTCAATGGCGCCCATCTGCATGAAATACTGCGATTTTTCAATTTGGAAGGGGCTTTGGAGGCGCGGGAAAGCAATATTACCTCGAGTCTCAACTGGGTTGGGGCGCCCTACGCTGTCACCATGGCCAATCTCAAGGGACGTGTTGACCTGGCACTGGAAAAAGGCTCGTTGAAACTGGTGGACGATGGCTCAGCAGGCGCGCTAAAGCTGTTTGGCATTTTCAATGTGGAGTCATTGATTCGCAGAATAACCCTGGACTTTTCGGATCTTTACGCGTCCGGCGTTAGCTTTGACCAGGTAAAGGCCAGTCTGGCCTTTAACCGGGGAGTGATCACCTTCGATGAGCCGATGATCATGGAAGGACCTTCGTCGCACTTCAAGCTTGATGGCACTATTGATATGAACCGTGAACAACTTGACCTCAGTCTGGTGTTTACCCTGCCACTAACGTCTAATCTACCCATTCTCAGTGTGTTGCTTGGTACCGCGCCGCAAGTGGCTGGCATGATTTATATCGCCGACAAACTGGTGGGCAAACAGGTAAATCAGCTGACCAGTATCCGTTACCAGATTCAAGGTTCGTTTGCTGATCCGAAAATGACACTGGATACATTGTTTACCAACCAGCCAAGGAGAAGTCGACGACAAAAAGCGGAGCAATGACTTGCGAGGACGTTAAAACGCATAACATGCCGGTTAGTGTATGGCGCTCACTGGCATGATAGCGTTGCTGATCAGTAAATCATGCAGTCAGTACCGTGATATTCCAGTGACCTGTGACGTGGTGGCTATCTGAGGGGTACTTTCGAAAGGGAGTTTTCGATATGGTTAATTCTTACGGGGCAAGCCCAGTTATTCCCAGTCGTGTCGATGTAGCGAAATCACCAGCAGTAAATGGATCAGATATTGGTTGGTATGATGGCAAATCGGTACAGGTAGAGCAATCGTATTACGTCCAAAGGTGCAACGTAACGACCTGGATTCCTGACGAAGATGTAACAGTCAATCATCCTAAACCCAGATACCGCAAAATCGATTTGTTTAAAGATGCTCTCTGGTCAAGGGTTAGCGAATATTTTGCTGCGACCAATAAAGTAATTAGCAAAAGTGCTGAATTTATTGACCAATATTGCCCATTCATGGGTCAATCACCTGCCAATCGTTATTGCCAACAAAAGCGTATCAGCGTTAGAGACTCTGGGCGAAAGATTAAAATCATCGGATGCCCTACCGAAGGCGATAATCACTGGCTGAAAAATACCGTGATCGGGCGGCAATATTTTCCCGGAATGTTGATTTATTCAACCACTAATGAAACATTTAATGCCAACAATAAAATAGTTGTTAAGGGTCAAACGCCCAAGTGCGGTGATCTGGCTGTGTTATACGCAAAAGGTCTTTATAATCCGGGTAAAAAAGGGTTTGCGCAGTGTGAGTCCCCGGCTGATTTAGCTGATTTAATGAGCAAGCTTGACATAGATACCTGGAGCTGGCTGCAAAACAGGACGGACAAGCCAAAAGAGACTCATGCTTTTCATGCTAATGACTTTTCCATTGCGCTGAAAACGCTGGTCCATCGCCACTGGGAAATGCCCTGTGGCGAAAAAATGGTGTTTATTCTTCATACTGAGCAGACTAAGGATTACGAAACTCACGCTATGGTGATCACCCTGGAAAAAAAAATAGCGGGTGTTATGGTGTTGCGTCACTACGATCCTAACTGGACGAATAGTTGTCAAAAAATCATCCTGAATCATCCGGATCACGCTGCTTATCTTGAGCTGCAAGATTTGTACCGACCAAAAGATTATCAATATTTTTTCCAAAACGGTGTGGCAAAATTATCTTCATTGGCAACAACTGAAGATAGCCATGAAGCCGATTTTTACTGGTATAGCCATCAAGGGCAGCTATCTGCCGAAAATGGCTTGTGGTATGAAAGACGTCGACTGACTGGTATAGGTGAGCAGCCAGAGAAGGGCATTGCTGAACAGATTCAATGCCTGGAAAACAACATTGCTGGGCTTGTTACTGAGGTTGTCAGCACCAGCGATAAGACGGTGGGTGAAAAAGAGGCCATTCTTGAGTTTTTTCTCCGTGAAATCGATAGTGTCTCACTCAGGGAAAATATATTGGCAATGATTGCGAAAAGTGATTTTTCAGTCGGATTCAAATTAAGACAGCTTAAAGATAATCCTTTTATTAACTTTCAGGATATTTTTTCGAGTTATCCTCCAGACCATGAAGCCTTAGCCACGCTCAGTTCGCGTGAGCTGGCAATAGCTTTTAACCTGGCAGTGAAGCACAAAAATTTTAGTTCCGCAGAGCGCATAGTCCAGGCAGTATTGAGTGATGGTTGTCGGACAGAGGAAGATAAAATGGTCGTATTTAACCATTATTTCTTTGATAGAACCCCAGGAGACAGCGAGTTTTCGAATAAAGTATGCTCGCTTATCATCAGGAGCAATCTATCACTTGCCTATAAGCTGCTTTTTTTTGCCGATTGTTTTCATGATTATCGACATGATTTTGAGAATCATGCTAAGGTCATTTCTGAATTAATTAGTCAGGGAGGCAGTTTGCCGGAACCAGCTGCTGGACTGAAGCTTGCCATTTACCTCAATGACGCAAAACTTGCTAACGATGTTATGGATGCCATTCTGAATGATGCTGATCGGTCTGAAGAAGAAAAAATAACGATGTTGAGATTGGATAGTTCGTCCCATGTGGGAAATAAACTGGTTGCCAGAAATATTGAGGTATTTTCTCTTTATCTAGCAAAAATTATGACCAGTGACCTGTCTGACAGCCAAAAAACAGAGCTACTATGCCAGTTTAACGGTACCGATCGTCGGGTAATATGCTGGATATTGGATGCGAGAAATATCGATATGGCTCTTTTGTTTGTTCGGTATGTGGCAGACAGTACGCTGAGTCTTGCTGACAAGCACAATATTCTGTCACCAGAAATAATCCACTATGTTTTGGACTGCTGCTACGGCGGCTCGCATAATGAACAGTTGGAAGAAATAAAAGAAACAGTAAGTCAGCTGATTGCTGAGCAAAGTGAATCCGATCTTGTGCAACCAAGACAACAAAATACAAGGAGGAGTTGAATTATCAGGTTTTATATTGGTCATTGAGTGAGGGAATTTGCATATGATTTCCGAAGGTATTAAAAAATAACAATGAATGATGATCCATCGTAGTCTAATAAAAAGGAGTAATTTATGGGCCTGTTAAGTCGTGCCGAAGGTGGCACACAGACATATTTAGACACTGCATCCAGACCAGTCCGACAAATTGCGGGGCGCCCTGATCATCAGGCCGTAGTCAGTCGTTTTGGCAGAATCGTATTAGCCCCTAATGAAGGCTTTGTGGATAAGCGGGATAGGCGAGTTGATGTTAAGTCATCTCAACAAGCGGTATTACCTCCTCCCCCTACTCAAGCCCTGGCTGACAGAACTCCAACAGCAACTCCCCCCGAACGTGCATCTTACCTGTCCGCTCTGTCCAGTACTGATTCGACTCAAAGAGCGGCGTCATACGGTACCTCTGCCAGGAACAGCGTAGCGGCTTCTGCGACCAATCAGGACGGTGAGGCTAATAAGGCAAGTAAGGCATCATCAGATGCTGCGCCAACAACGGCAGAAAAGCTTGATATGCTGGGCATTTCAGTGCTTGGCGTTAAGGAAGGTCGGGAGGTTGACATCAACTACTTGGGCAAAAAAATCCGGATCAAAAAAAGTGATGATAACAAATCGGTCAGTGTGAATCTGTCAAAGCAGGCTGCCAACGCTTTTTGTAACGATCTGGCAAGAAATGGCCTCACACTTTCGGCCTTGGTCGATGATTTGCAGGCTAAGGACGTCAAGCAAAAAGCGTCGGCTGGCTGGTTCGGATTTCTGGGTTTTTCCTGACACGACATGTTGCGCTAGTCGGCGACTGTGTGAGGAACAACAGTTGAAGTGAAAGGCGAGGGGTGGAAAGAGAAAGGTGAGAGAAGAGAAGTTAAGAAGAGCTACGCTCTATCACATATACGTCAAAAGTAGTTTATAAAGATGACCAACAATCCCCTACGCTGTGACAGCCGTAGGGGATAAATGGTCAGATCACTCCGAGGTTGCCTATACCTTTGCCCGTATTGAGATGGCATAGAACAGCGGAATAACCACCAGCGTCAGGATGGTGGCAAACAGCAGACCAAACATAATGGTCACCGCCATACTCTTGAAGAACGGGTCAATCAGTAGCGGTGCTACCCCCAAAATGGTGGTAAGCGCGCCGAGCAGTACCGGGCGAGCACGGCTCAGAGAGGCTTCGATAATAGCGTCAAAAGCCAACTTGCCACCTTTGATTTCCACGTCCGCCTGGTCCACCAACACAATGGCGTTTTTCACCATCATGCCAATCAGACTCAGGAAGCCCAGGATTGCCATAAACTCAAATGGTGTCTGGAACGCCACCAGACCAATGGTGACACCCACCAGAGCCAGTGGCACAGTTGCCCAGATCACCAACGGCTGGCGCAAGGCGTTGAACATAAAGATCACTGCCAGGATCATGGCGGCAAAGCCATAAGGCGCTGAAATCGCCAAGCCCTCGTTAGCGTCTTTCGATGCCTTGTACTCGCCGTACCAGGTCAGCTCATAACCGGGGGGCAGCTCAATAGCTTCGATCTTGCCACGCAGAGCGTTAAACGCATCGGCGGTCAGTACGCCTGGTGCCGGGTCGGCTTGTACCAGAATGGTTGGTACGCGGTCGATACGGCGCAAAATGGCATCCTGATAGACGACATCTACCGAGTCCACCAGCTGGCTGACCGGAATGTAACTGTTGGTGGTTGGACTGAATACCTCGGTATTTTCAATGGCCCGCTGATGGGTTCGTTCACCTTCCGGTGAGCGCACAATCATGGGAATCAGTTTGTCACCTTCACGGTAAACCCCTACGTTACGTCCAGACAGCGTCTGAGCAATGGCCTGATTGATGACTGGAGTAGTCAGACCAAAACGCTGTACCTCTTCGGCGTTGTACACTGGTCGCAGTACAGGCACTTGTTGACGCCAGTCGTCTTGCACGGCAATCAGGTTGCTGTCGTTCAGCATGATTGTCTTGGCTTGCTCAGCCAACTGACGCAATACGTTACTGTCCGGACCCCGGAAGCCAGCTTCGATCTTCTTGCCACCGCCACGCCCCAGCATGAACTTCCAGACCTTGATCGAGGCATCCGGATACTTGGCCGTCAGCTCATCTTGCAACTCACTGACCAGCGGCGCGATTTTGGTGTAGTCATCAATATCGATCAGCAACTGCCCGTAGCTTGGGTTCCTGGCTTCGGGCGCGTAGGTCAGCATGAAACGCAGGCCACCGCCACCGATAAAGCTGGTGACGTTGGTGATGCCGTCTTTGCTCTTGACGTCTTTTTCCACAGCAGCCAACACGCTTTCAGTGCGCTTGATGTCCGACCCTTGAGGCAAGAACACGTCCACCACAAACTGCGGTCGCTGGGAGTCGGGCATAAAGCCTGGCGGTACAAACTGTACACCCCAGATGGCCGCTGCCAGGGTTGCTGCCAACAGGCCAGAGCTGAGCAGACGATGGTTAAGGACCCACACCAACAAGCGTTTGTAAGCAGTGACGGTGCGTCCCGGTTTCTGATCAGGCTTTAGTGGTTTGACTTTCAGGAAGTCGTGACACAACATCGGCGTCACAGTAACGGCAAACACCCAGCTCAAGAGCATGGAGTAGAGAATTACCCAGAACAGCGAGCCGGCATATTCACCCATATCCGATGGCGACAGGCCGATGGCGCTGAACGCAAAGATACCCACCACCGTACCGCCCAGCAGAGGCCATTGAGTCGACTTGACAATCTCGGAGGCCAGCGCTTCGCGGTCTTCGTTCGGGTTTTTCTGCAAACGCACCAGGATCGCGTCAGTCACCACGATGGCGTTATCCACCAACATGCCCAAGGCGATGATCAGTGCGCCAAGGGAGATACGCTGCATGGCGATGTTATCAATCAGCATGATGCACAGCGTACCAGCCACGGTCAGCAGCAGTACAAAACCAATGATGATGCCGGAGCGCACACCCATAAACACCAGCAACACCACAAAAACGATGGCGATGGCGGCGATCAGGTTATCAATAAAGTTGGCCACCGACGCTCGCACGGAGTCCGACTGCATGGAGATAACGTGCAACTCCATGCCCAGTGGACGCTGGCTTTCCAGTTCGGCAATACGAGCCTTGACCGCATCGCCCATATCGACCACGTTGCCGCCAGAGATGTTGGAGATACCAAAGCCAACAGCACGCTCGCCGTTGTAGCGCATAAGCATGGAGGCCGGTTCCTGGCAGCCACGGGTCAGTTTGGCGATATTGCCAAGACGCAGGATAGTGTTATTCGGGCCCACGCCCACTTGCAGGTTTTTCAGGTCGTCAAACGACTGCACAGTGGCATCAGGAATTACCGGAATGCGCATGGAATCGGTTTCGATGCTGCCGGCCACGGCCACAAGGTTTTGCTTTTGCAGCACCTGCAGGACGTTCTCCAGGGAAAGGCCAAACTGAGCCATCCTTTCGCTGGAAATCTCCACAAAGATGGTTTCCTGCTGTTCGGCCAGGGTAGCGGTTTTGGCCACACCGGGCACCAGCACCAGCTCACGACGCAGGGTGTCTACGTAATCCTGTAACTGTTGATCAGTAAACCCTTCACCAGTAACGGCAAAGAACAGGGCGTACACATCGGCAAAGTCGTCGTTAACAATGGACGGCCCGGCGCCAGGCGGTAGTTGTCGCTGAACGTCGCTGATTTTGCGCCGCAGCTTGTCCCACACTTGCTGTAGCTCATTGGCGTTTTTGGCAAAATCCAGCTGGATATCCACAGTCACCTCGGACATCCCCTGCTTGGAGACAGACTTGACCTCCTTTAGCTCCTGCATGGATTGCACCGCACCCTCGATCAGGTCAGTCACCTCATCGGAAACCTCCTGGGCGGTGGCACCGCTGTAGGGCGTATTAATAACCGCCTGTCGTATGATGAATTCCGGGTCTTCAAAGCGGCCCAGCTTTTGATAGCTGATGTAGCCGCCGATCAGTATCAGCGCAATGATGACCCAGACGCTGGTGCGCTTGGCAATGGTATAACGGGCGAGATCCATGCCTTACTCTCCCGCGCTGTATGGGTGCACTTCCATACCTTCTTTCAGGCTGGAAACTCCGGCGGCAATAACTCGCTCGCCCGGCTCCAGGTTTTTCTCCACCACGATGCGATTGTTACGCAGACTGCCCACCTCCACTGCACGCTTGGTGACTTTGTTGTCGCTGCCAACTATCCAGACGTATTGGCCGCCCTGGTTGTCCGGGACAACCGCAGTCAGTGGTACGGTAATATTGGCGCCACTGCGAGCTTCCTCGGGGGGGACGGCAACCACTTTGACCACCATGCCCGGCAGTACGCGCATACCTTTGAGATCACTGAAACCCAGCACCACCGGATAAGTCTGGGAGATGGGGTCGGCCTGGGTAGCCCAGGTGCGCAGGGTCAGTGGGAACACCTCGTCGGGAATGGCTGCCAGTTCAGCATTGGCCGTGGTTTCGCGCAGGCCGGAGATCATGACTTTATCCGGCAGGTTAATCACTACTTCCAGGTCGCTCAGATCGTGCAGGACAACGGCTGGCATGTTGGCCTGAATCTGACTGTGATTGTCCACCAGTTTACGACCAATGATGCCGTCAAAGGGTGCTCTGAGTTCGGTGTACTCCAGCTTTCTGTTCGCTTCAGCAACGCGGTTGCGAGCCAAGTTGTACTTGGTGGTGATGGTGTCCAGGTCACTTCTGGAGATGGCCTGACTCTTTTCAAAGATGGCGCTGGCACGCTGGTAATCGTCTTTGGCGTTTTGCAGTTCCAGTTTGGCCGACTCCAGGTTGGTTCGGGCATCGCGGGCATCCAGCTGGGCCAGCAGGTCGCCCTTGTGCACCTGATCACCCTCTTTGACGCGGATATCGGTAATCATGCCGCCAATCCGAAAGGCCAGGTCAGCCCTTTGTGCAGAACGGACAACACCGTTAAAGTTCAGTTCATCACCCGCGCTGCTGGCCACGACTTCGGTCAATGCCGGCTGTATTACGACTTCTGTCGTTTGTTGCTCAGTCTCTTTTGAGCAGCCTCCGAGCAGCAGCGACGTCAGCGCGACCCCAGCAGCCAGTCTGGTGATTTTCATAGATAGCAACATAATTGACTTCTTTCTCCGTCTCGGGCTGCCACAACAACATTGTTGGTCTGATACAGCGGATCACACAAAAGCGGGTTATGGTGGTCAGTTTTGCGGGGAAGGATTGACCCTGATAATAATTGAACAGCTATTATCCTTTGCTGCCGTTAAAAGTAAACTCCGCAGTGGTGAAGATTTCGCCTGCAAATGCAGTATGAATAGCACATATTCTGTGACTGTTAAGTAAAGAGAGCGACGCGAGAAGACATTGGGCAACGCGTTTGCTGACTTCGATATGACCGTGCGCCCGGAACTATAGGCTGAATTTGCGTCACTGCTGATGTGCCAATGCCCGGCACTTTTTTGTCAGGTGTGCGGAAAAAACTAACAGCACAGAAATAGCAAACTTCCCTTGAGTTCACCGCTGATAGCGGAGTAGGCTTGCACTAAATAGAGCCAGATGAAGCCTGCTTATGACCGACATCATTACCACCGCCCGCGACCAGCTGCTGACCCCGGCCAATATTGGCGACCGTGAGCTGGGCAGAATTCTAGATACTGTTTTGGGGCATACGGTGGATGCCGCTGACCTGTATTTTCAGTCCATTCGCCATGAGTCCTGGGTGCTTGAGGACGGCATTGTCAAGGAAGGCAGCTTTAACGTGGACGGTGGTGTAGGCGTGCGGGCGATCAGCGGTGAAAAGACCGGTTTTGCCTACTCCAACGAAATTATTCTGCCAGCCCTGGAGCAGGCTGCTGGTGCTGCTCGCAGTATTGCCCGGCTAGGGCAGAACCAGCAGGTGCAGGCCTGGCAGCGTAGCCAGCCGCTGGCGCTATACAGCACTGCCAGTCCGCTCGACTCGCTGAGCAGTGAAGACAAGGTAGAGCTGCTGAAAAAGCTGGATCAGGAGGCTCGTAAAGCTGACCCTTGCATCAAACAGGTGACCGTCAGCCTCTCTGGTGTGCATGAGGTAGTGCTAGTGGCAGCCTCTGACGGTACGCTGGGCGCTGATATCCGACCATTGGTGCGGCTGAATGTCAGTGTGATTGCTGAGAAAGACGGGCGTATTGAGCGAGGCTCTGCTGGTGGCGGTGGTCGGGGCGATTACCAGCAGTTTCTATTGCACGACACTGGTTTGGACTACGCCCGCAAGGCGGTGCGCCAGGCCATGACAAATCTTGAAGCGGTGGCAGCACCAGCCGGCACCATGCCTGTGGTACTCAGCTCCGGGTGGTCTGGTGTGTTGCTCCATGAGGCGGTGGGGCACGGGCTTGAGGGCGACTTTAACCGCAAGGGCTCATCCTCCTACGCCGGGCGTATTGGCGAGCGAGTGGCGTCACCTCTGTGTACGGTGGTCGATGATGGTACGCTTGGCGGTCGCCGGGGTTCTTTGAATATGGACGACGAAGGGGTGACCACGCAAAACACCGTCCTGATCGAAAACGGCATTCTCAAGGGCTATATGCAGGACAAACTCAATGCCCGGCTGATGGGCGTAGCGCCCACCGGCAATGGACGACGAGAGTCTTATGCTCACCTGCCCATGCCGCGCATGACCAATACCTATATGCTAGCGGGCAAGCATGACCCGGAAGAGATCATCAGTAGTGTGGAAAAAGGTCTCTACGTGGAGAACATGGGCGGTGGCCAGGTGGACATCACCTCAGGCAAATTTGTTTTCTCCACCAGCGAAGCATGGTTGATTGAAAATGGCAAAAAAACGACGCCGGTCAAAGGAGCGACACTGATTGGCAACGGTCCCGACGTGATGAACCGTATCTCCATGGTGGGCAATGACTTGGCCCTTGATCCGGGTGTGGGCGTCTGTGGCAAGGACGGTCAGTCAGTGCCTGTGGGTGTTGGGCAGCCAACGCTGAAGATTGACGGGATTACGGTCGGCGGCACAGCCTGATTTTTCTTGTGCCTGGTGCTGCCAGGCACAGTACGAATGGTACGGCTGGCAGCATCAGTCGAAACTGGTTGCCAGTTCGGGTTGCTGTTTGTGGGCCAGCAGCAGTTGAATATCTTCAGGCAAGGTTCGACTCAACGAGAGTTCGGGTAAATCGTCCGGGGCAAAAAAGCCGATATCGGAAACCTCGATATTTTCCTGTGCGGTGCCACCGGTCAGCTCGCACAGAAACAACAGTTTGTAAATATGATGCGGGCCGACCTGCTTATACGGGTGCTGGCGGATATCCCTGAGAGCCACCAGTTTGATTGCCCTGGCCGTATAGCCTGATTCCTCGCGAACTTCCCGCTCTACCCCGAATGCCGGTGGCTCCCCAACATCACCCCAGCCGCCAGGCAACGCCCAGCAGCCGTCGGCACGTTCTTTGACCAGCAGTATTTTGTCGTCTTTAAAGACGCCGGCGCGCAGGTCAACTTTGGGCGTTGCGTAGCCGCGTTCTGGCAGAAAAAAGTCTTCAACTTTGGCCAGGGGTGCCTCACTGAGCAATGCGGTCATCTGGTGGGCGATGGTTTGCAGTTGGTGATACCGTTCAAGGTCAAACTCACAGCGAGAAAAGGTCAGCCCGTTTTGGGCAATAGCCCGTATCTGCTCAACCCAGCCAATCCAGGGATTGGATTCGTCCGATCCATCAAGCATTGCAGGCTCCTTCTGGCACAAGTGCGGTTTTGTTGCTGCGCTGGTAGCGGCTATTGCAGTCGAGGATCATTGTTGGGTCCCAACAAAATGGCCATATTTTTCCAGCGCTTGGAGGATTCCATCATTATCTTGATAAACATGGTCAGTGGCACAGACAGAATCATACCCACGGGTCCCAATAGCCAGCCCCAGAAAATCAGCGATAAAAACACCACCAGAGGGGACAATCCCAGCCCTTGGCCCATAACATTAGGTTCAATAATATTGCCAATGCTGATGTTGATGGCCATATAGCCGAACATGATCAGCGTGGCATCAGGATAACCAAACTGCAACAGAGTCATCAACACACCGGGAATGGCTGCCACAATAGAGCCGACATTGGGAATAAAGTTAAACAGAAAAGCCACCAGCCCCCACAGCACATAGAAGTTGACCCCCTTGAGCCAGAGCATGGCACCCACCAGCATGCCCGTGATCATGCTGATCAGTGTTTTCAGGGCGACGTAGCGGTTAAATGACTTTAAAAAGCGATACAGACTTTGTAATTCGTGATCCGGGGAAGCAAGGGCGACCCGCAGTTTACGAGGGAGCACAGGGGCTTCGAGCAGCATAAAAACTGTAGTGATCAGAATCAGCAAGGTAAAGCTCATGGTGCTGCCCAGCTTGCCAATCATATTGGTCAGCAGTCCGACCATGGCTGACGGATCAAAGGACTCAAAGACGGTATTAAAGTCAACCTGGATATTTTTTTCGGCCAGATAGATCTGAGCTTCTTGAAACGTCACCATCAGCTGGTGCAGGTAGCCGGGCAGGGCAGTGGTAAACTCTTGCACCGTTCCGGCCACATTGCCAAGGAAGAACAGGGCAAAAAAGACAAATGCCGTTAATGTCAGGGCAATCCCGATAAGGCGCGGAATGTGCAGGCGTGCCAACAGGCTGACCAGGGGGTTGGCCACCAGGGCCAGCAGGATCGAGAGCAGCAAGGGAATGACCAGCGTACTACCGAGCTTGATGCCCGTTATTATGATGATCAGTGCTGCCAGTCCCTGGAAAACGTGACGGACATGCGTCGTTTGAGTGCCCCACATCAGGTGAACCTCAACATTGAATAAATGCGTTATAAAGAAGCAGAGTGCTCAACTGGCTGATTTCAACACAGTTAAAACGATAGTGCTATTGATAAAATTGCTATTTATCCCGGTTCTTTTGCTGGGGGCGCGAAACAGGTGCTGATTGCGCTGATCAATATCTGCCGGGAAAAACTGCGGTTAATCTCATTACCGTCTTGCAGTGCCTGTCTTGCAATTACCCGAGTAGTCGGAGCGATCGCTTCGCACTTTTTGGCAAGCGCGAGTCAAGGCTGGAAGGACCGTCTGTGGTAGCGGAGCGTCTCCGATAAAGCTGGCTGACTCGACGGCCTGCGACAATTCAGAGAGCCAGTGCTGCCACCGTATTTGCGCAAAGTACCACGAAATTCACCAAGGCGAGCTTGGTACTGCGCTTCAGTGGTGGGGTACTTCTTGAAGTCGTCAAGGATCATCTGTCGGGAAATATGGGAAGCCCCGCGCAGACCTTTTTTTGCCAACTCGTGCTGGATGCGATCCCAGCGCACACGATCAAGAGTACCGATGGAAGCACCGGTGGCACTGTCCACCAGGCGATTACTATCACCATGGCTCACCACCATTACCAGGTCATGACCGCGCTGGGTGATCAGGTTTTGTGCGTCGCTCAGTTGCCAGCTGTTTTTCTTCATGGTGTTTTTGTGCGCTTCGCTCAGTGGTTTTTTCGCTAGCAGGGCAAAAACCATCTGGAAATCTTCTTCACTCATATCCAGCAGGTGATCGGAATTGATGTCGGGATTTTCCAGTGAGTCGATCAGCTTGCGCCGGTCCTGATCTGCCAGAGTGGGGTCAAGGGCACGGCGCCCTTTGCGTAAGGTCTCTTTCATTTTTGGTAGTTGGTGCGGGTATAGCTGATTTGACTCGAGTCGCTTATAGCGGTGAATAACGGTCTCGAACAGTCGGCTGATTTTATCCACCTTGTTGTTTATGGTACTGATTTCTGCGCGCGCCTGTTCACGCTGCTGGTCACTGACACCCGGCATGGTAAGAACAGGAATCAGGTTATCCAGCTCCAGACTTAGCCGATTGAACAGCCCATACAATACCTGGTCGTCGTCCTTTTGTAGCTGGTTAGCAATAACAGGGCGATCTGAGTCGATCATTGCCTGGATCCGAGCAAATTTTTCCCGCGAGTGGATGCGCTGCCGCGCTTGCGTCAGCTGGTTCCAGATACGGCTGTGCGTCTGTTGGGTGTGTTCATTAAAAAATGCCTCCAGCTCCGGCACAAAGGCTTCGAGTTGTCCTTGAATGGCAGCAAGGCGCTGGTTGGTGGTTGCACCTTCGTTGACCAACAGACGATCGACGTTTTCGCGCCAGTTCACTAACTGGCTCAGCATCTGCGTGCCGTAATGTTTGTGATAAGTCTGAACTATCTGAGCGATCTGTCTATCCAACAGCTGGTGCTTTGCTGTCAGCGCGGCATGTTCCGGGTTGCTTGTATCTGGGTTGGGCGTATCCGGATTCAGCTTATCAAGCGCATCAGCAACCTGATGGCGCTCTGTTTTTAAGGCTTGAGTCTGTTGCAGCAGTGCTTCAGGGGTGGGGCGCTCCGATATACGCATGGTGCCCAGGGTGGCTGGCAATGATTGAGCTGGCAATGATTGAGCTGTGCCCGACGCTTCTGCTGGTCGTTGCAGGCGAAGCACCGGATTCCTTGGCGGGTAAAGTACCAGCGTTCTGGTATTGGCGGATGGTGCTCGGGCATCAGGAAGGGAGCCAGTCACTCCGGAGCCAGCGTTAGTCAGGCTGGCTGAGGGAACTGAAGGAAACTGTAAGTGCATGGTGTTAATCATCCGGTGATTGCTGGTTAGTGGTCTGGCAACGATGAGGTGCTCTCACACAGAAAGGCTCTCCACGTCAGACATTCAATAATTTGGACTTCCGGACAATTTATTGGTTCCCCGCAAAACATTTTGCCGTGAGAAAAAAAGGCCTCCGTATAAGGAGGCCTGGTTAGTGTGGGTCGAATGATCAGCTATTAGCTTTAGCCGGGTCGAGGTACTCACGCAACCGTTGCAGCAGGTAGTAGAACACCGGAATCAGCAATGTGCCAAAGACCGTGGCGGCTATCATGCCCGAAGCCACGGTAATACCGATGATCTGACGGCTGGCAGCGCCGGCACCGCTGGCCAGTACCAGAGGCATAACACCGAGGACAAACGACAGCGCTGTCATCAGTACTGCCCGGAAGCGCAAGCCAGCAGCGGTAAGGGCTGAGTCGAAAATGCTGTGGCCGGCGCGGCGCTGTTCCATGGCGAACTCGACGATCAGGATCGCCGTTTTCGCCGCCATACCAATCAACAGTACCATCCCGATCTGGGCATAAATGTCGTTGGTCAGGTTGGGATTCCAGTGACGCATGATATTAATGCCTGACATCGCACCAAAAGCCGCGATAGGCACGGCACTAATAATGGCCAGTGGCATCGTCCAACTTTCGTATTGCGCCACCAGGAACAGGTAGGCAAACAGGAAACACATGGCGAACAGCAGGGGTGCCAGGTTACCAGCCTGAATCTCCTGCAACGACTGACCGGACCAGGCGTAGGTGTAACCAGAAGGCAGATTGTTGCCCAGCTTCTCCATGGCAGCGATGGCGTCACCAGAGCTGAAGCCCAGGGCAGCCTGCCCACTGACATTGGCCGACTGATACAGGTTGTAGTGGTTGATACTGCTTGGGCCAAGCGTCGGCGTCAGCGAGGCAAAGGTGTTCAGCGGCACCATCTGGTGCTGGCTATTGCGCACGAAGAACTTGCTCAAATCGCTTGGGTTGGCACGATCCTTACTCTCGGCTTGCAGGTTGACCTGATAGTTTTTACCCAGCAAGGAGAAGTCGTTGACGTACAAGGAACCCAACTGGGTTTGCAAGGTGGCAAAGATGTCGTTAAGAGCAACGTCCTGAGCCATGGCCTTGTTGCGATCCACATTCAGGAAGTACTGTGGCACGTTGGCCTGCCAGGTGGAGAATACACCAGCCAGCTCAGGCTGCTGATTGGCCTGGAAGATCAGACCGTTCAGTACCTGGGCCAGATCCTGCGGGGAGCGCCCCAGCGTGTCTTGCAGACGAAAGTCAAAACCACCCGAGTTGCCCAGACCCGGAATCGGCGGGAAGGCGAAGGTCATGACCTGGGCTTCCTGCACGCCCCACAGTTTGGCCTGGGTCCGCTGCATGATTGCGTCCTGGTGCAGGGCAGGCGTGTTGCGCTCTGCCCAGGGATGCAGCACGGCAATGGCCATTGCAGCGTTGCTGCCAGCACCACTGAAAATACTGAAGCCGGACACCGTGATCACGCTGTCAACCCCTTCTTCTGAGAGGATGATATCGTTGACCTGTGCCATCAGTGCCTGGGTACGGTTCAAGGACGCGGCATCGGGAAGCTGGATATTGACAGCAAAGAAGCCCTGGTCTTCGTTAGGCACAAAACCGCCAGGAGTGGTGACGAACATATAACCGGTACTGCCGATCATCACCACCAGCAGACCCACGGCCAGCGCCGAACGGCGCAGCAAGACTCTGACCCAGTCCTCGTAGCCACCAGTCAGTTTCTTGATAAACAGCTCCACCGGTCGTAGCCAGGCGATCTGGCCAAGAGTACCCGGCTTTAGCAACACCACGCACAGCGCAGGACTCAGAGTCAGCGCGTTGATGGAGGAGATCAGTACGGCCACAGAAATGGTGACGGCAAACTGGGTATAGAGCCCACCGGTAATACCGGGCATAAAGGCCACAGGAATAAACACCGCCAGCAGTACCAGCGTGGTGGCGATAATGGGGCCGGTCACCTGCTTCATAGCCTTGCTGGTGGCTTCTTTGGGGGGCATTCCATCTTCGGTAATAAGACGTTCGACGTTCTCAATAACCACGATGGCATCATCCACCACCACACCGATGGCCAGCACCAGACCAAACAAGCTGATGGTATTGATGGAAAAGCCCATGGCTTTCATCACGGCAAAAGTACCGATCAGAGAGACTGGAATGGCAATGGTCGGGATCAGTGTTGCCCGCCAGTTCTGCAAGAACAGGAACACCACCAGGATAACCAGTAGCACCGCTTCAAACAGGGTTTTCACCACTTCGTCGATGGACTCGGCTATAAACTCGGTGGTATCGAACTTGATGGCGTATTCCATGCCCTGCGGAAAGTTCTTTTCCAGCTCCACCATCATTGCCTTGACCTCTTTGGCCACATCCATGGCGTTGGCGTCAGGCTGTTGGTAAATAACGAGAAAGGCTGTCGGTTTGTTGTTGAGGTTAGAGCTGCCGCCATAGCTTTGCGAGCCAAGCTCAACCCGGGCAATATCCTTGATGCGAATAAACGAGCCGTCGGAGTTGGCCCGAATAACAATATCGCCAAACGCCTCGGGTGTGGCCAGCTGGCCCTGGGTACGGATGGTGTAGGTAAATTGCTGATCGGGCAAATTGGGCGTTTGACCAAGCTGACCCGCAGCCACGATGGCGTTTTGCTGGTTGATGGCGTTACTGATATCCGTGGTAGTCACGCCCAGGGCCGCCATGCGGGTAGGGTTCAGCCATATCCGCATGCTATAGGTCAATGGGCCCAGAACCTCCGCATTGGCGACACCGTTGATCCGGGTCATTGGGTCGGTCAGGTAGTTGCTGGCGTAGTTGCTCAGGAACACCTCGTCAAAGGTGTTATCTGGCGAGATCAGGTTGACCCCGAGCAGCATATTCGAGGATTGCTTGCGTACCGAAATACCGGCACGGCGCACTATCTCTGGCAAGCTTGGCTCGGCTGCTGCTACCCGGTTCTGGACGTTAACCATGGCGATATCCTGGTCAATGCCCGACTCAAAAGTAACGTTGATGGACACCGTGCCGTTGTTAGAGGCGGTCGAGTCCATATACAGCATGCCTTCAACCCCGTTCACCTGCTCCTCAATGGGGCGCATGACCGCAATCTCCAGCGTCTCGGCATCGGCTCCGGGATAGCTGGCGCTGATGGAGATCTGCGGCGGGGTAATTTCCGGAAACTGGCTTACCGGCAACGTGGCCACTGCGATCAGGCCCACCAAAGTGATCACGATCGAGATGACGAACGCGAACTTGGGCCGGTTAATGAAAAACTGGCTGATCATCTACGTGGCCCTATTTTTGAGTGGTAGATACGCTGGCAATAGCACCAGTCTGCGGGTTCACATCAACCACTGTCGGCACCACTTTGCCGCCGGCGCGAACCTTTTGCAGTCCCTGGACAATAATGTGCTCACCAGGCTTAAGACCAGACTCCACCACCCACATGGCATTGATCCGACGCCCCAGCTTGATGTGCCGGGATTCAACTGTATTTTCCGGCGTCACTACCAGTACGAAGTGCCCGGCCAGGTCTTGTTGTACCGATGCCTGGGGAATCAGCGGCAGCTCCGTCCTGGCCAGACTTTCTGCCTGTACCGTGACGTAGAGGCCCGGCAGGATAATGCCTTCAGGATTGGGGAAAGTGGCGCGCATACTCAGGGTGCCAGTGGTTTCGTTCACCTGGGTGTCGGCAAAGCTGAAGGTGCCTGGCTGGTTGTATTGCTGGCCGTTGGGCAGTTGCAGTGACAGGGTATATTTGCCGCGCTCCTCGATGGGCGCTTCGAGCGGTTGTCTGACTGAGCCTTTGGCGTCCGGGCTGCTCAGTAGGTGGCTAATCAACTGGCGTTCATCTACCTGAAAGTTGACGTATATCGGGTTAACGCTGGTTATCGTTGCCAGAGTGCCACTTGCGGCGTTGATCAGATTACCAACACTGTAGTTGGATCTGCCAATTTCGCCGGCAAATGGGGCGTGGATGCGGGTGTATCCCAGGTTCAGCGTAGCGGTTTCCACGTTGGCCTTGGCGGCATCAACAGCGGCTTTGGCTTGAGCTTCACTGCTGACCTGGTTATCAAAATCAGACTGGCTGAGGGCGCCGCGTCTGAGCAGGTCACGACCACGCGCCAGGGTTTTCTGAGCATTGACCAGTGTCGCCTGACTGCTAGCAAGTTGTGCTTGCGCGCCTTGCAGAGCGGCAACAAACGGTGCCCGGTCAATTTCGTACAGTAACTGGCCCTTGTTGACGGTGCCGCCTTCGGTGAAATTCATCTTCACCAGCACACCTTCTACCCGGGCGCGAATATCCACGGTATTAACGGCTTCTGAGCGACCGATGTACTCGTAATAATCGCCCACTAGCTGGTCAGTGACGTTGAACACGGAGACTGCCGGTGGTGGCATCTGCGGTTGTTGGCTTTTTTGCTCTGAGCAACCGGCCAATATTAGTGCCGAAGTGGCCAACACACCGATCGGCCACCAGCTACCTGGCCTGCGACGAAATAGAGTCGAAATCATTGAAAGCTCCGTTATGAGTAACGACCGACAGCGATACTCAAAAAGCATAAAAAATTGTTGTCTTATCTGGCTAACTTGCTGGTATTGGCGCCAACGACAGCAACCCCAGACGGTGAATATCAGCGTCGGGTGCGGCGGATACGAACAAGTTAGCGATTCCCACTGATAATATGGTTTAAGTTTGTGCAAAGCCACATAAGGAAATCGAATGGGTCAGATATTCTACTGTCCAAAGCGAAAAGCAAGCGGAATTTTACGCGGCATTTACCAATCCTGTTTGCCCAGTTTATACGCGAGTCAATAAACTGAAATAAGACTTTTCACGGATGATCCTGCCGTGTCGTCGCTAAAAAACATCTTTGTTGGACGAATGAATGGTATCATGCCCGGCGGCGTGTTGAACGGGATGTGCTGTCAGCAGTGGGGCACAACAGGCAGTTAACCAGTAAGACCGAGTGTCGTTTACTTTTCCGGCAACGCCATTTACCCCGAAAAAAACCGTAAAACTGATTATAGCCAGAGCGCCGCTGTTTGATAGGTAATGGAGCTACTTGCGTCTTGTGTTGCTTCCTGAGGGGGGAAGACCGCATATCTGCGCATCACTTATTTATCTGCGCACCACATATCTACGCCGTGAATGTGGGGGCGTCCGGGCGCTCTGGTATGGTATTTAACCATGGGCGGGTTCGGTCATCTGCTATCCCGCAGGCTTGTAACGTTTTATGCAGAGGCAGTCGGGCTAATGCAGATACTATTTTATGGAGCGAACTTACTATGGCCACAACCGGCAAGAATAACGCCAAGCTGTTGCTGATTGACGATGATATTGAGCTCTGTGAATTGTTGGTGGAGTACCTGGCGACGGAAGGCTTTAGTGTGGTTGCCGTGCACGATGGTGAGGCCGGGGTTGCAGCTGCCTTGTCTGGTGACTACGACCTGATACTGCTGGATGTGACACTTCCGAAGCTCAATGGTTTTGATGTCCTGAAACAAATACGTCAACGTTCGGATGTACCGGTGCTGATGCTCACTGCCCGTGGCGATGATGTGGATCGGATTATTGGTCTGGAAATCGGTGCTGACGATTATCTGCCCAAGCCCTATAACCACCGTGAGCTGGTGGCCCGGATCAAGGCCATTTTGCGTCGCGGCAGAACGCCGGCACCCATTGAAGGGAACAATCGCACGTTACAGATTGACGATATTGCCCTGAACCTGGCCAATCGGGAGGCAGCCATTGCCGGTGAGCCACTGGAGCTGACAGCCACTGAGTTCCTGGTGCTGAAAACCCTGATTGAACGGGCCGGCGAACTGATCTCCCGCGATGACCTGACTCAGATCGCCCTGAATCGCAAGCTGACACTTTATGACCGCGCCATTGATATGCATGTGAGCAATGTGCGCAAGAAGATCGGTGCTCGCCCTGACGGCAGTCAGCGTATCAAAACGGTGCGTGGTTCTGGTTATTTTTACATTTTGCCGGGTTGATGGGTGTGCGGCTAAAAATTCCTCGTGGGGTGCTCTGGCCCTGGCATAGCATTTTCTGGAAGATTTTTTTCTGGTTCTGGCTGACCATGATCGCCATGTTGGTGACCTTGTTTCTGGCCTTTGCCGTCACTGTGGATCCATCAGAATTTCTCTCTGAGCGCCGGGCCCTGTTCCGTGAACTGGAGGTGGCGGCGCGCAAAATGGAGTTTATCACCGCGCATTCGGTGCATCTGCCCATTCCCCGTTTTCCCGGCAGTGGCTATTACCTGTTCGACACGGAAGGCAACATTCTCGGCAGCGCCAGCATCACCGAAGAGTTGATTACCGCCTACAAGGCCACTCGTAACCGCACTGATCCGACCATCTCTTTCCAGCATGGCGTGGTGGTGGTTGGGCCGTTGCATATCACTCTGGATGATGCGCCTTACGAACTCTACTTGACCAAGGAGATGCCGGTGCTGGTGCATTGGCGGGTTCGACATGTGATCGCCAGGCAGTGGCCCCTGGTAATCCTGGCTCTGGCCGTGAGCTTCTTTCTTTGTGTGCTGTTAGCGCAATATCTGGTAGGGCCGGTGCGTAACCTGCAAAGGGCATCACGCAAACTGGCCAGTGGGCACTTGGACGCACGCGTGGCCAGCAATGTTACTCAGCGCCGTGATGAGCTGGGGGAATTGGCGCGGGATTTTGACCATATGGCCGAACAGGTGGGAACACTGGTGTTGGCCAAAGAGCGCCTGTTGCGTGATGTCTCCCACGAATTGCGTTCACCGTTAACCCGGTTACAGATCTCCCTGGCACTGGCCCGGTGCAAAACACCCGATGCTCTGGCAGAGCACGATCGCATCGAACGGGAAATTGGCCGCCTTGATCAGCTTATTGGGCAAATTATCAACTTCTCTCGTATTCAGCATACCGTGACCAATATGCCCAGGGAGAAAGTAGCACTGGATTCTATGCTGCAAAAGCTGGTGGACGATGGCAACTTTGAAGCCAGGGCACGTGGCAAGGCAGTGGTATTCAAAACAGCTGCATCGGAGAAAATCGAGCTGGTGGCGGTGCGGGAACTGCTGGAGAGCGCGGTGGAAAACATTATCCGCAACGGTATCCGCTTTACGCCGGAGGGTTCGGCCATAGAGGTCAGCCTGAGTCAGGAAGACGACGTCGCCGTGATTCGCATTCGTGATTACGGACCTGGAGTACCAGAGGCAGCACTGACTGATCTGTTTGAGCCGTTTTTCCGGGTGGATGAGACCCGGGGCAAAGAGAACGATGGCACCGGATTGGGCATGGCCATCGCCAGCACTGCGGTAAAGCAGCACAGCGGAACCATTGTTGCCCAAAACGCTCACCCAGGGTTGCTGGTCATCATTCGGCTGCCACTGCAAAACGGCTTGAATATTTAAAACACTGTGTCGTCTATCAAACGATGCATCCAGCCACGGTCGCTTAGGTCATCAGCCCAGCGGTTGCCAGGATCGGAGCATGATTCTGAAAGTGTCCGTCAGCGGGTAGAGGGGATAGAAGCGCCGCTCACTGGCAAAATTGCGGATCAAGTCATACTTGAAATCACTCAGAATAAAATCCGGTGCCTCGCTGAGCCACTGGTTATCGACCTTTTTAAAGGTAAAAGATTCACTACGGGACTGGTGACTGGCATAAACGTCCGGAAACGTAGCCATGACAGTGGCGATGTCGCCATCATCGGCCCGGATGTGAAACCTCGGCGGAGTTTGGGTTTCGTAGGGGCGTGAGATGCCCACATTGAATCTTGACCTGGCCACAATACGGATAAAAAACTGCTGAGCGCTCAGCTCACTGGCCTTGGCGCGACCCTCAGGAAAGACCAACTCAAATAGATAGCTCGAGCCGTAGCCTTGTACCTGATGTTTTAGCAGCTTCAATGAGTCTTCAGAAAAAAAGTGACTGAACTGGTCGTAGTCAAAGGTATTCAGTGCCCGAATCATCTCCATAACCCGGTCTTGCAGCGCTTCTTTATCCGCAGAAGACAGCGATGCATCTGCCGCCGATGCGGTTTCCGGCAAGAGCGGGGGAGTACTCTCTGGCGTCTCAGCGCGGGTAGGGCAAGACTGCATAGAAACAATAACGGCAACCATGACGGCAAGACATGACTGGGCGATTTTGGCCACTTCAACCTCCGGATCATCTGGAATCAAGATACCGGCTCAGGACCAGTGAAACCTGGCGGCATCGCCTGTCATGGCTTTCGGCCCAAGCCGACCTCAGCAAAGATAGTCAGGTTTTTCATCTTCTGCCGTAGACTTCTGCTAATGCTCTTGACGGATGTCTGAGCCGCAAGGCAGTGTCATCGGATTCGGGGCCATTTGTTCGTTGGTACTAATAGGGACTTGACGGCTGTTACTGCCAGTGTCATAACGCAGGAGGAGCATCTGGCCAACCTGACACTAGCAACCTCGGAGTTACGGTCATGAGACATTTCCATTCACAGTCATTGCCTCTCAGGGAAGAGGCGTTGCCTGGCAGGACAGAACCATTGGCCGTGCCTGCCAAACATTGGGTCAATGGACGGCCGTTAAAACTGCCATTTCCTGAGCATTTACAGACGATTTATCTGGGGCTTGGCTGCTTCTGGGGTGCTGAGCGATTGTTCTGGCAACTGCCGGGTGTTTATGTAACCGCTGTCGGGTATGCCGGGGGTTATACGCCCAATCCTACCTATGAAGAAGTTTGCAGTGGTCAGACCGGCCACTCCGAAGTCGTGATGGTGGTTTATGATCCGGAAAAAATAACCCTGCATGAGCTATTAAAGCAGTTTTGGGAGTCTCACAATCCCACCCAAGGCATGCGACAGGGAAATGACATTGGCACCCAGTACCGCTCGGTAATTTATACGACAACTGAGGATCAGTTCCGGGAAGCGTTAAGCACTCGAACGGCCTATAACCGAGTATTACAGCAACACGGCTACCCCGAGATCACCACTGAGATTCGCATGGCTCCACCTTTTTATTATGCCGAAGCCTACCACCAGCAATACTTGGGCAAAAATCCCAATGGTTATTGTGGGCTGAAAGGCATTGATACTGAATGCCGACTCACCTGAACAGCCATATCACCCAACGCCTGGAGTTTATGGTTTCATCTCACCTGGTCGTCGCTTCACTGCCGAACGGGATGCATTGAGGCGACGATTATGCTGGCGGAGACCTGAATTCCGGCTAGCTCTGCCAGCTAGCTCACTATGGCACAATGGGCGACAGCAGTTCTGGATTAATAATCAGATTTCTTACCCCGTGCGCGTGATCTTCATTGTACGCATTACCTTCACACCATTTGCCCACTGAGGCAATGTTGACCTTGATCACTTCAGGACGAACATTCCAGGTCAACTGAAAAGGTGAGACTTCATCATTATATTGCGGACCTGTGCTTGAGCCTGCGTATTGAATAGGAGTGCCTGTGTTGTTGGGAATATTCAATGCCTGGTAAAGTCCGTTTACCTGGTCATGTTTGGTCAGCTCGATAAAATCACTGGCATTTGCATCATTAACCAGCACATATACTTGGGCTTCTACGCGGACTAACAGGTCTTCGGTGAATTCATCGAGACAGGCATACAGCGTGGCACCTGGTGCTACCTGGGCAGATGAGAAGACGTAGTGGGCTTCGATGGTATCGCCGGGGTGCAGACTACCATGTTCGCCTGGACAGAATTCCTGACCGGCCACCGGAGCCAACTCTGCCTCAGTCAAATTGCCGGAGTACAAAAAGCCGGTGTGGTATCCGTTGCCATCGCCGTTACCAGCGTATTTGGTGAACTGTCCGCCTTTATGTTCAGCACCTTTATGGAAATGAATGTTGCACAAATTCATACTGGTGTAGGGCGGAGCAACGGGAAAAGCTACTGTATTTTTGCCGACGAATGAGTCTATATCCCGTGGAGATTGCGGCCCAGCGTTTTTACCGTGGGCGCTTTGTGCCAGCATCTGGCGCTGTTGCTCAATGACGCTGTCTGAAACCATCACCTGGTGCTGCTGATTCACCACACCGTCCGATGTCATTTGCTTATCCATCAGGGGGTCTGATGCCATCTGCTGATTCATTGCACCGCTTGTAGCCTGGGCACTGGTGGCAGTTTCAGGTCGTTTGTCGCTGTCGCAACCTGCTAACAGAACGACTCCTGCAATCGAAACAATCATTCCAAGATTCATCGTTACCTCATCGTATCGCTATAAATTGCTGCTGTGAGCAAAGCCATCGAGACGCCAGCCCTGGTTGATTTTAGCGTTCCTTGATACAGCGGTAGAGAAGTATCGAAGGGCAGGCATTGACATGTACGAACAATATTTATCTGGTAGTCAGCTGCTCAAGTAGTACTCGTAATTATGTGGGTGTTGGGAGCATCAAGCGATCATCCGCAGTGAATGGCGCTAATCATCACTTCGGTAATATTTTGGTGGCAAGGTTTATTTTTCTTCAGAAGTCAGTATGGGGGAATTCACTTGGTAAAGAGAGAAAAAGCAGGTGCTTCTGCTGGGTATTTTCTATAAATTGGGCAATGCATTGGATAATACGAAACCACCGAAAACGCCACTTAGCGCCTGATGAAAACTGACCAACTGGCTTCAAGAGCGGCTCGCTTGTCTTTCTTGCTTGTCTTTATTGCTGTTGGTTTTTAATACGGGGCAGTTTGTTATTGCTGTGTTTGTAGACGGTTTCTTGCTCACTCGGCAAAGTGGTTTCCGCTAGTGATGACTGCTGGGGTGTGGCGGCCACACTTTTATCAAGCACGTTGCCGATGATTTCTGCAATGGCTTTGCTGATGGGACCATCATCCTCCGGATCGAAGAGGTCAGCTGTTGATTTTGTGTTCATTTCCCAGCTTCTGAGTTCATGTACTGCGTCTTTGATATAACCATAGTGCTGTTGCATCTCCTCCCCCACTTCTTGCCACCACTGCTGAACACTGCCTGTGGCATAAAATTCAGCCTCCTCAATATGAAACTCACTGGCACTACCAAAAACGTCATCTTGTGCACATACCTTGCGAATCAGCGGTAGCATCTCTCCAGGGTGGACGTCAATGCAGATCCCGTACCAATCAATCCAGAGCGTTGAATGGTTATCGGTGTTTGGACAGGGCGTACTGAGTTGGGTAAATAGCGCAGAGAGAACTTCAATGAGATCAGCTCGTGAGACATCGCCCTCAAAATAGCAGCTTTTCAGGGCGTGCAGCGCCTGGACGCGCATCTCTTCATCAAGCGCGTCGTTCATCACCATGGTTTGCAGTGCCTTTGTGTTATCGCCGCACACGGAGGCGAGTATGCGGGCAAAGTCCTCTTCGGGAATATTGAACATCAGGTCTGCATAATCTTCCGGATCCTGGAAATAGTTATTAGCCATTTCCTGCAATACAGGAAAGACACTGGTGTCCCGAAACTGGGCCAGTAGCACCAGTGCCACCAGGGGCAGCAAGTTGCCATCGGCTTCGTTATAGTTTTCGGGGGTTTGGGTATATTCCAGCAATACGTTCATTAACAGCGGCTGCATCTCTCGCTGCCCGACAATAACGGCTTGCAGCTCTCTTTCTGGAAAGTAGTCCGGTGCAAGATGAGTGAATGGTTCCAGCAAAGGATGAAGTGTAGTCATGAGTACTCACATTAATGGTAAAGGCCAGAAAGTAACTGGCGCTTTGACAGCGGTTGAGCGGCAAAAGTTTAGATTTTTACTGAAATAGTGATAATTCTTTCGGCATTCTCCGCTCTCTGGTTGGAGAATGGGGAGATTGGCCAATCTGATTACCGTTGGTCACTCGAACTGAACAGCTGATGGAAAAAACGGCACCGCAACACTCAGCAGGATTAATACTGTTTTAAAGTTTGAATTTGCCAAATGCAGCGAAATGCAAGGCCAGGGACTGGCGATGAATTACAAACCGGATAACTATTGCAACAAGCGTTTTTATTCCAGGGTATTATCCGGAAACGCTGGTTTTCCTGCACATCGTTCTCCCAATTCTCAATGCTTTAATTCTTCCATGGACGCAACGAAAGTTTCCGGAATCTCTCTGGTTGAGCTGCTGGTTTCTCTGTCAGTACTGGCCATTTTAATCACATTGTCTGCGCCCGATATGCGGACACTGATTGTCAATAACCGTGTTGATAATGTCACCAGTGATCTGTTTGGCAGCCTGATGTTTGCCCGATCAGAAGCCGTTAAACGTCAGCGCACTGTTTCGCTTTGCAGTACGATTGATCAATCAAGCTGTGATGCAGCACGCTCTGGCTGGCATCACGGTTGGCTGGTTTTTACCGATGCCGGTGATGACGGCTTGCTCAACGGTAGCGACCAGCTGATCCGGCGAGTGTCAGCCCAGTCGGATACGGTTTCAATCCACTGGAACAATGGCGACGGTGTGCAATTCAACAGTCGTGGCCAGAGTGCCCGAGCCGGCACCTTTCAGGTTTGTGCCAACGAGAGTGGCAGTCGTGCCAAAGCTATTATCATCAGTATGGCCGGGCGTGTGCGTACTGAGACACAAGAGGCGTGCAGTTAATGCTCATTAGGCAGGCCGGTAGCGGGCTGGTGGAGGTTTTGGTCAGCTTGTTGGTCATTGCTATTGGTATTCTCGGCATGGCTGGCGTGCATAGCCAGACTCTACAATACAACCAGTCATCCTACGTGCAGTCTCAGGCAACCTTCCTGGCCAGTGATATGCTCGACCGGATTGAGGCCAATCGTGCCCTGGCCAAAAACGGCAGTAGTTATCAGGTAGGTTTGACAGAACAACAGTTCAGCCAATGCCTGCAAAGTGATTACCCCAATAATTGTGAAACAGGCAGTTGTGATCCGCAGGCACTGGCAGCCTACGATATTTTGCAGTGGAAATTTCAGCTGGCCTGTCAGCTTCCGGGCAGTCAGGGATCGATCGCATTTCAGGACAGCAGTGATACGCGCATCTATACCATTCGTCTCAGCTTTCCCTCGGTGGGCAATCGAGCACCTCTTGGAGATGTGGTATTGAGAGGGATGCTATGAGTATGGTACAGCGAGGGTTTTCGCTGGTGGAATTGATGATTGCCCTGGTTCTCGGGTTAGTACTATTTACCGGCGTCGGTCATCTGGTGTTGGCATCGAGTCGCTCCTGGGCATTGCAGGATGAGCTACGTCGGCTACGCGAAAATGGCCGACTGGCATTGGACATCCTTGGGCAGAGTATTAGCACTGCTGCCTACACTGGCTGTCCAGCTCAGACAAATCTGGCCAATACGCTGCACAGCAGCACCGATAACCGACAGTGGATGGTGCATTTTGACAAGGGCATTCTGGGCATTCCTGGCGGCAGCAGCGTCAGGCAGCAGCTCGATAACAATGCCGACTCTGAGGCTATTGTTACCCATCGCATTGACCGTGATCAAACGATAGTGGTCGCCAGTCATGATAGTGCTACTGCAACTCTCGCTACCACCACCAGCCACGGTTACGACCAGGGCGACTTGCTGGCGCTGACCACAGCCGATTGCAGTCAGTTATCAGTATTTAGTGCTGGTAGCGGGACGAGTGGCTCTAATGTCTTTCATCCGGCCAGCAATGGCACTCTTGCCAACTGCACCAGCCAGTTACAAGGACATTTCAACTGCCATACCAGTGCTCTTGATGCTGAAGCAATCGACCACGCCGGTTCGACCCTGACACCCATCGAATCCTACGCCTTTTACCTTAGAGAAAGTAACAATGTACCAACGCTCTATCGCAAACTGGCCGGAGAGTACCGCAGTGGCAACAGCATCAGTGCGGAAGCCTTGATTGAAGGCATCGAGCATTTAAGTGCTCGCTACGGTGTGGACAGCGATGGTGACGGGGTGGTGAACCAGTATCTTGGTGTGAGCGAGTTATCGCCTTATAGCAGCGAGTGGCAAAGCGTTGTCTCGGTCAGGCTGGAACTGGTAGTACGGAGCTTCAGTGAAGTAGCGCCCCAACCTCAAGCGTATTTTTTTGCCGGTCAGAAAGTGGTGCCAGACGACTTGTACGTGCGCCGCAGTTTTATGCGCACCATTAAGCTGAGGAACCGCGGGCTGTGATGGCATCGCGTGTTTGCGTCAACGGCAGCGTGCTGCTGGTCTCTCTGGTGCTGTTGTTGGTGATGACGGTAGCCGGTTTGACTGGGGTTAAGATGGCTACTCTGGATGAAAAAGTGAGTGGTAATTACCAGGATCAACAGATGGCTTTTTACGCAGCCGAGGCAGCGCTGAAAGAGGTAGAACAATTTATCGCCGACAACCAATTCACTTTGGCTGACTTCACTGCCAGTTGCACTGATGGCTACTGTTTTTCCGGTAGCGATGTCGGTGATGTGGGGAGCTGTGATCCGGGAAGTGCCAAACCCTGGCAAACCGGCACGCTCTGGAGCACCAGCGGCCAGCACAGAACCACCTCAGTATCGATCAGCGGTATATCAGCACAGGCGAAATACATTATTGAGTTTCGTTGCTATATCCCAAAAGAACCCTCCGGACCATTGCCTGATCCGGCCAATTCCTGGGACTGGGCTGAGTTTTATCGCATAACAGCGCTGGCCACTGGCGGTTCAAGGGATTCCAGAGTGATGTTGCAATCCAGTTACGCCAAAAGTGAATAATTAATGGGCGCTCCATTAACGGGTCTGATCAATGACCAACAATGAGTAAGTGGTAATATTCATGGACGGATATACCTTACAAAAATTGACCATCAAGCAGATTGTATTTTTCGGACTATTGGTGCTTTTGCCTCAGCGTCTGCTCGCCTTGGCCGTTTCCAGTGATTACGCCGCAACTCCACCCTTGATCAGTAATACCTCGGCACCTTTGGTCATGCTGGTGATGTCTGTCGATCATGAGCTGTTTAAGAAAGCCTACAGCGACTACACCGACCTTGATGCCGATGGTCAGCTTGATACAACCTATGTGGACAGTTTTGATTATCTGGGTTATTTCGACAGTAACTGGTGCTACCAGTACTCCTCTGGCCGCTACACGCCCATCGCTGAAGCCACTGGCGACAACCGTCATTTTTGTCCCACGTCGCAGGCCCCCTGGAGTGGTAATTTTCTGAATTGGGCCACGATGACCCGCATGGATGTTCTGCGCACGGTGCTGTTCGGTGGCAAACGCATTACCGACGACACTAGCCGTACAGTGCTCGAAAGAGCCTATATTCCCAGAGATGTGCACGCTTTTGTCAAAGTGTATCGGGCCAGCGTTACTGGCATTCCAGCCAACTATTTCACGCCCTACGGTGATGATGAGATCAGCATATGTAATGTGGCTGCCAGCGAAAATGGCGCGCCGGAAATGCGAGTTGCTCGAGGCGCGTGGCCGCGCTGGGCTTCCACCGAAGTAAAACAGTGCCAGTGGAGTGCTGAGAATGGCCCCGAAACCAGTTACAAGCTGACAACCAATGACGTTTATATTGAAACGTGTGTCCGCGATAAAGACGCTGCTAACCTGGATCGGTGCAAGCTGTATGCCAGTGGCTACAGCAAACCTACTGGCCTGCTGCAAAAGTACGGCGAGTCTGGCGAGATCCGCTTTGGCCTGATCAGTGGCTCTTACGATAAAAATATTTCCGGCGGCTTGTTGCGGCGTAATATCAGCAAAATCGCCGGCAACAGCCAAAGTGCAGATGATGAAATTGAGCTTTCGACCGGGCGTTTTACCGGCGTGAAAGGCATTATTCACAATATCAACCGTTTCCGGCTGGCAAAATACAGCTTTGCCCAAAACCGCTACATCGACTGCAATACCTATGGCATCTCAGTGGCGTCGTTTAAGTCCAGCCGCGGTACTTACTCGTCGCGCCATTGCAGCATGTGGGGCAATCCGCTGGCAGAGCTGTACCTTGAAGCGCTGCGTTACTTTGCCGGCAAAACGACGGCAACCAGCAGTTTTAACACTACCAACGACAGTGCTTTTGTCAGCGATTTATCAACAGAAAGCTGGGTAAGCCCCATGTCTGCTGAAAACGCCTGCGCTAACTGCTCCATTGTCGTGTTATCCACTGGTTTGAACTCGTTTGATGCGGATGAGCTGGCCAGCAGTGCTGATTTGCCGGAGATGGTCGGCACGGCCTCGGTCAATCAGAAAACCGATGACGTGGGTAACCATGAATACGGTGGTCGTTTTGCTGGCGAGTATCTGGTGGGTGGCTCTGGCAGCACTCGCCAGTGTACTGCCAAATACTTGTCCGGTCTTTCCCAGGCAGTGGGGTTGTGCCCGGAAATTCCCCAGCTTGAAGGCGGCTACCAGATTTCTGGTCTGGCTTTTTACGGCAACACCTCAGACCTGCGCCCTGATCTGGAAGGTACCCAGAAGGTTAAGACTTACGCCATTGAACTGGCAGAAACCATTCCGGGCTTTACCTTAAACGTCAATGGCAAGCCATTTACCTTCCAGCCGGTTTGCCAGACCAGCTCCAACTTTGGCAGCGGCAGTGGCAATTTTTCTGGCAGTGGCAGCGACTGTTCCCTGACCGATGTCGTGGTGGAAGAATTGATCCTTGACGCGGCCGGTCAGGTGGTTCAGGGGTCTTTGCTGTTTACCTGGGAGGACTCCTTGTGGGGCAATGACTATGACTACGACGCTTCGTCGAGAATTAAATTCTGCGTTGCCGAACAGTGTAACCAGACTACCGACAGTACGTTGCTCAGTTCAGGTTTCAGTATGGATAAAGTTCGTGTGGCGGTGCAGGCTGACGGGGTGTTTGCCGGTCTGAACATGCGTTTTTCCTACACCGTGACCGGAAGTGTCGGCAAGGACGGCTTGCAAAGTGATTATGCATACAAGGGAACTGACGCATTTGTGGTAAGTGATTTTACCGCTTCGGGCATCGCTGCTGGGGTGTTGCCAAGACCGCTGTTTCTGGCCGCCAAATACGGTGGGTTTATTGATCTGGACGGTGATGGCAGCCCAAATTTTAACGCCGATGGCTACATTAATGCTGGTGATAACCGGGAGTGGGATAACCGCAACAACACCACGGGTGCCCTTGGTTCAGATGGTTTGCCCGATAACTACTTTTTTGCCCGTAACCCAGCGCTGCTGGCCACGCAACTTGGCCAGGTGCTGGCAGATATTGCCAGTCGAGTGTCGTCAGCCACTAATGCTGCTTTGTTTGCTAACAGCTCTACCGGTACCGGTGCGGTCTATCAGGCTCTGTTCCAGCCCAGTCTGGACGTTAACGGGAAGACCATCACCTGGGGCGGCCTTCTGCATGCGCTGTTTATTGACAGCAACGGCCATATTCGCGAAGACGGCAATGGCAATGCTCAGCTCGATGACTACAGTACAGATAACATCGTAGAGCTGTTCTTTGATCCAAACGCCGGACAAACCATGGTTCAGCGTTATACCTCTACCGATGGTGGCACCACAAAGATCACCCGGGGATCGTTAAACTCCCTCTCTTCGCTGGCAACTATATGGGACGCTAGAGAACAACTGGCATTGTTGGATAACCTGACCACACAACGTACTTATCAGGGCGTTGCCTCTGGTGGCAGGCACATGCTGACCTGGCTCGATAGCAACAACAACCAACGGGTAGATAGTGGTGAGCAGTTGCCGTTTATACCGGAGACGTTTAGCAGTAATGAAGGATATCTCGGGGTCAGTGCCGGTGAAGTGACAACGCTGGTCAATTACATTCGTGGTGCGGAACAGCCTGGTACTCGTTCGCGCACCATCGACTTTGATGGCGACGGCCATGATGAGGTGTGGCGCCTTGGTGATATTGTCCACTCCACACCCAGACTGGTAGCAGCGCCTGACAGCCGTTATGACGCGCGCTATCGTGACGATAGTTACCAGACGTTTCGCAATCAATATCTGAATCGGCGACATGTGCTCTACGTTGGAGCCAACGCCGGTTTAATCCACGCCTTTAATGGCGGCTTTTGGCAGGAAAGCTCCTACAGCTACCAGCGCAGCGGTAATGATAACGAAGTACAGCACCCGCTTGGTGCTGAACTGTGGAGTTATGCACCGATGAATTTACTGCCGCACCTGCGCTGGTTGCCCGAAACCGATTATCCTCATGTTTACTACATGGACTCAGAGCCGGCGGTTTTTGACGTCAATATTTTTCCGGACGACAGTGATCATCCGGGAGGTTGGGGCACGGTGCTGGTGATGGGGATGCGCCTTGGCGGTGGCAATATTGAAGCAAATATAAGCGGTGTCAGTCGCACCATGCGTTCTGCCTGGGTGGTGCTCGATATCACCAATCCGGAGAAACCGCCGCAACTGTTGGCTGAGATTACTCATCCTGAGCTGGGGTTTACCACTTCTCGCCCGGCACTCGTTAAACGACGTGAAGCGGGGGTCGATGCCAGTGGTGAAACTGACTGGGACAACCCAACACAAAATCAGTGGTATCTGGTCTTTGGCTCCGGGCCAGCCGACAGTGACGCCACTGCACGCAGGTCAGCCCTGGAGGAGGGAACTTCTGCTCAGAATCTGCGCGTATTTGTTTATGATCTGAGCAACAAGGGGTTTGTTTCCGGTTTTGATCCATTGATTACATCCCATTCTGCGGCTTACGCTGGCGATATGGTGGCAGAGGATTGGAATCGTAATTATCAGGATGATGTCGTCTATTTTGGTACAGTGGAAACTGGATCGAATCAACTGGGCGGCAAACTGTTGCGACTTAGATTGACGACACTGTTAGAAAATTCCTCTTTGGACGTTTTTCTCAAGGCGGGGCAGCCCATTATGGCAGCACCCCTGACGCTGAGCGACCAACGTGGCCACTGGGTTTATTCAGGCACAGGGCGCCTGCTGACCGGTAGTGACAATCGCGATACATCGGCCAACTATTTTTATGGGGTGCAGGAGCCTTTGAACGACACCGGCGATCTCATTTACGGTGAAGTCAGTCAAAGCCGCCTGGTTGATGTGGGAGCCGTAGAAGTATTTGCCGATGGTAGTGTGCGTCAGCAAAGTGACAGCAGTTACGAGTCGTTTACGGTGGATTCACAAACCATTGACAGCTTTGCTGTTTTGCAGGATGTCATCGCAACAAAAGGCGGCTGGAAACTGCCTCTGACTCACAACGGCATCGATCCGACCAGTCGCAGTATTAACCGGGCCAGCCAATTATTCACACAAATTCTGTTCACTAGCTATAGTCCACCTGCCGACAGCTGCTCTATTGATGGCACCAGCTCTTTGCATGCCATTCACTATCAGACCGGCACTGCTGCCCCGAATGGCGTTCTCAGCCGAGTGTACGTGAATGAGCTGGATATTGAACAATCCCTGAAAAGCGTTGGCCTCGGGGTTGGCTACGCATCGTCACCGGTGGTGCATCAGGGCAACACCGGCAGACTGACTGCTGTCACTCAAGGTGCTGGAGGCAGCATTAACTCCACCAATATTGAGTACAGCTTTACTGCGCAAGGGCGGCAGAGCTGGCGGCAGATTTTCAGAATTCCATGGATTGACTGAGCGTGATAATAAAAAATCCGGAACCTAAAATAATGGGCTTTTCGCTGGTAGAGCTGATGATCGTGGTGCTCATTATTGGCATTCTTGCTGGTATTGTGTACCCCTCATACAGTCAGTACCTGTACGAAACCCGTCGCAGTGATGCCTGGGCAGCCTTGAGCGCAGCTGCCGCAGCCCAGGAGCGTTGGTATTCCATAAACTACAGCTACACAGACGACATCAGTAATCTGGGTGGGGACAGCTCTCCAGAAGGCTTTTACACCATTAGTGTAGTGACGGACGGTACCTCCTTTACCGTGACCGCTACCGCCGTCAGTTCCGGGGTTCAGATTGCTGATTCTGGCTGCACGATCCTGACTCTGGATCAGTTTGCTATCCAGAGCCCGGCGGCTTGTTGGCAATAAATAACTGAATTATCTGCCTATGGCTTTTTATCCGTGTCTTAATACCGCCCATCGACTTCTAAACGCTGGCGCAGTCACAAGCCTAGATTAAACATAAGGGAGTCATCGACAAGGACGTCAACGGTTTGTTTTTCTTTCGGGCAGCCCATTCATACAAGGGCCAGCGTACTGGACTGCAACGGTTGAACTGCGGCTTTACGCTAATTGAGTTAATGACCACGGTTGTCTTGCTGGCCATCATGGTCAATATGGTCATGCCCTTGGGGCAGCTTGTCGAGGGTTTCAAGCTCGATTACGTCAATCAGCGAATCTATTCCAGTGCGGTGTTGGCCAAAAGTGAGGCCATCAAGCGCTCATCCACGGTAAGTCTCTGTCGTTCTACCAATGGCACAGCCTGCGAAGTCGGCCCCGACTGGTCTGATGGCTGGGTAGTTTTTGTCAATCCCAATGGCAACAACTCCATCGACGTTGGCGAAGATGTTATTCGTGTGTTCTCGCCGATTCGCAGCCCAGTGACGTTTAGTTGGGATAACGGGCAGCTGCTGACATTTATTTCCAGGGGAAGTCCGGTCACTCAAGGAGCCTTCACACTATGCCCTGCAACCGCCCGGTCGGTGCCAGAGCGACAAGTCACTGTCTCTGGCTCAGGATTGATTCGCAAGCGCGAGGGGGCCCACTGCATATGACTGACAACGTGGCAGCTGCCTTGCAATCAGGCCGACGGTTATCAGCATTTATTTTCCGACAAAAAGGTGTTGGCCTAATTGAAGT